>JAZKCU010000017.1:0-430605 GCA_040387935.1 Verrucomicrobiota bacterium
ACCAGCAACAGCATGGACGGCCTCATCGAGCAGGCCAAAAGCCAGCTCTGGAAAATCGTCAATGAGTTCAACGACGCCAAGCAGGGTTCCAAGAAGCCTGTGGTGCAGGTCGCGCTCTATGAATACGGCAATCAGAACCTCAGCGTCGGCACGAACTACATCCGCCAGGTCCTGCCCTTCACCCGTGACCTCGACAAAGTCTCCGAGCAGCTCTTCAAGCTCACCACCAATGGTGGCGACGAATACTGCGGCGCGGTGATCCGCGAGGCTCTGGACAAACTGGAGTGGGACAAGAACGGCCAGACCTACAAAGCCGTCTTCATCGCCGGCAACGAGCCCTTCACCCAAGGGCCCATCAATCCGAATGACTCATGCAAAGCCGCCATCCAGAAAGGGGTCGTGATCAACACCATCCACTGCGGCAACCGCTCCGAAGGCGAAAACGGCGGCTGGCGCACCGGCGCAGCTCTCGCGGAAGGCCGCTTCCTGACGATCGACCAGGACAAGGCCGTGGTGCATGTCGAAGCCCCGCAGGACAAGGAGATCACCCGCCTGAGCATCGAGCTCAACCGCACCTATGTCACCTATGGCAAAGACGGTGCCCGCGGTGTCGCCAACCAAGCCGCCCAGGACGACAATGCCAAGAAATACGAGGCCGCCGGTGCCTCTGTGCAGCGTGCTTTGACCAAGACCTCCAGCAACTACAAGAACAGCACCTGGGACCTGGTGGACGCTAACAAAAAGGATGGCGTCAAACTGGAATCCGTCCGTGAAGAAGAGCTGCCTGCCGAAATGCAGAAACTGGCTCCCGGTGCTCGTCAGGCTTACATCGATGAAAAGGCCGCTGAACGCACCAAGATCCAAGTCGAGATCAGCCGCCTGAACGATGAACGGAAAAAATACGTCGCCGAGAAAGCCAAGGAACAAGGCGAAGAAGCCACCCTCGACAACGCCATCGGCAAAGCCGTCCGCGAGCAGGCCGCCAAGAAGGCGATTGAGTTCAAGTAAGCATCCAAGCCGTTGACAGTGGTTTACAGTTGTTGACGATGGTTGACGGTTGCTTGCCCAAGCCATCTCAGCACCTGAAGATCACTGCAGCGTTCGCCTATCACAGGTTGTCACTCCATTCAAAAGGCAGACCATCTCTGAACGCTCAAAATATGAATCATTTGTTAGCCATTATTCTGCTCAGCACCGCCTCGCAGACACTGCGTGCGGAATCACCAGCCCTCAATGCCGTGCATGAGTGGGGCACCTTCACCACCTTTTCAGGCAGTGACGGAGCGCCCCTGGCCTGGTGGACTCCGAGCCTGGAGGGACCGGCAGCGCTGCCGGAGTTTGTGCAGTCTATCGGGATGAAGATAGGCGCAGCTCATTCCATGCGCATGGAGACACCGGTGCTCTACTTTTATGCCAGTCAGCCCGCCGAGGTGAGCGTGCGCGTGGACTACCGGCAAGGCCTGCTGACAGACATCTTCCCTCCCGGCAAACAGGAGATCCCTCAGCCATCCAATCCTCTGCAGCCCTCCAGTGCCTACACTTGGAAGGTTGATCTGCTGCCCCCAGATTCCGATGCGCGAAACGATGTGCCTTCCGTTGGCGCCCGTGGCGCGCACTATGCCCACGCTCGTGAAGTTCCCAGTGCCTGGATTGTCCGCTCCCGACCTCGTCCGGGGGATGATCCGGAATCCAAGGCGAATACTGAAAAGTTCATCTTTTACCGGGGCGCTGGCGTCGGAACTCTCCCGCTCCGGACTTGGTTGGGAGAAGATGGATCTCTGTCGGTGGGCGCATCTTCAGAAATCACCACCGAGGCATTCGTGGTGCGCGTGCAGAATGGCGTCGTGCACTGGCGTGCCGCACCGATCAGCACGAAACCTGAGAGGGACAGCCGCATTCAGCGTTTCAGAATAGCCGCACCGGAAAAGGACGGTTCGGCTGAGACCCTGGCTGTCGCTCTTCGGCAGGCGCTTTCAGCCGCCGGACTCACCTCAGCAGAGGCAGCGGCGATGGTCGCCACGTGGCACGAGGCATGGTTGACGGAGGAAGGCACCCGGCTGCTCTATCTTCTTCCAGAAACGTGGATCAATGAACAACTGCCACTCAAAATCAGCCCGGAACCCAAGGAGCTGAAACGTGTCTTCGTCGCACGAAGCGAGCTCTTCCCCCTGGAGCAGGAGCAACTGATGATGAAAGCTTTGACCGGCCCTCACACCGATGCTGAGCGCGCACGCATGATCAGTGATCTTCGTCTGGGACGCTTCACCAATGCGGCCCTTGAACGAGCCGTGAAGATCAGCGAGAACAAGCTGCGTGCTGTATTCTCCGGAGCCATGGCCTACAGTAACCCAAGCACGCGCTGAAGGTTTACAATAGTTTGACGACATCCAGCTTCTGAAAAACCACGGTCAGCCATCGTAAACAACCGCAAACAACCGTCAACGGATCCCCTTCCCCCATGCCTACTCTCCTCGTCGTCGAAGATGACAGCGCCATCCGGCGCGGTGTGTGTGATGCCCTCCGCTTCGCAGGCCATGACGTGCTGGAGGCCGCGGAAGGAAAGGCCGGCATGGAGCAGGCGCAGAAGGCCACCTTTGATCTCATCCTGCTGGACCTGGTGCTGCCGAACTACAGCGGCTTTGAGATCTTGAAAGCCGTGCAGGATCATCGTCCGGGCACACCCGTCATTATTCTTTCCGCCCGTGGTGAAGAAGCGGATCGAGTGAAAGGCCTGAAGCTCGGCGCAGACGACTATGTCGTAAAGCCCTTCAGCGTGCGCGAACTGCTCGCACGTGTGGATGCCGTGCTGCGCCGTTCCCCCGAACGTCCGAAGCCAGTCGCTCAACTTCCCTTCCCTGGGGGCATCGCCGATCTGGCGCGCATGGAACTGCGCTTTGAGGATGGCAGCCGCGCGGAGCTTTCGGATCGCGAGGCCAGCCTGCTCGAGTATCTCAGCGCCCATCGCGGCCGGGCCATCGCACGGGACGAACTGCTTCGCCGGGTCTGGCGCATCGAGCCCCATCACACCGAGACCCGCACCATCGACATGCACATCGCCAATCTTCGCGCGAAGCTTCGGGATGGTGAGGCCGTTTTCCTTCTCACGGTTCGTGGAAAAGGCTACATGCTTTCCACCTAAACGAGTTATTGGTTAATCCTGTCATGCGCCCTGCCCTCCGCTGGTTTCTATTCATCGCCTGCCTCGCCGTCTTCGGCGCGGCCATGACGTGGATGAGCCTGCGGATGCTGGATCTGGAAGAGCAGCGGAAGACGACGGCCAAAGACGCGCAGGTGCAGGAGAAGGTGCGTCTGGCCCTCTGGCGCATGGACTCCCTGGCCAGCGCTCTCCTCATCCGGGAAAACTCGCGGCCCGCCTGGCACTACCAGGCCTTTTACGCGCCAGATGACCTCTTTGCCAGCAGTACGCAGAGCATTCCGAAAGGTGAGGCCCTCATGCCATCTCCTTTGTTCGGCACCGTGCCGGACATGGTGAACCTGCACTTCGAGCTGGTTTCCGGAATCGCCTGCAGTCCCCAAGCCCCCGCCGGATCTCAGAAAGATCTGGCCATGAACTGGTATGCGGCCAGCCCGCAGATGAATGTGGCGACAGGCAACCTGCAGAAGCTGGATGCCCTGATCAAACGCCATCCGGAAGTGCAGAAGCTGCCCTCGCTCAGTGACACACGCATCATCGAGCGCAAACCTGCTCCAGCGGCTCGCCAAGAAGAGGCCCCGAAGACCACAGCCGCCGTCAATGACGATGCCACCAAGTCTGACATTCAGACGATGAACAACGTCATCGAGCAGGCGCAGCGAGCCCAGGTGTTTAACAAAAACTTTGTCAGCGAGAAGGAGGAGAACCTGAAGGCCCCGCTCAAGAAGGAATCCAAAATTGCCCCGCCGGCTAAACCCGGCGGCAAAATGGCATCCGCATCCGCGTCGGCATCGGCACCCATGCCCGCAGCCGCGCCAGCCGCTGTCACAGCTTCCCCATCCGTCGGTGCCGATGCAGCCATGGCTGCAGCCCCCGGGCCCGCCGATGCGCCCGGAACATCTTCCTCCTTGGATGCTGTGACACGTCGTTATCGCGGTAATCGCGAAACCGCTGCCGTACCGGGAGCGCAACCAGCGGAGATCCTGGCTGAAGCACCTGCGCCCGCGCAGCGTCAGTCTCTGCCAGCCCTCGCAGGTGATCTGCGCCCCGTGTGGGTCGAAAACGAACTGCTGCTCGTTCGTCAAGCCGTGCTGGAAGGCCAGCCAAGACTTCAAGGGGTCTGGCTCAACTGGTCCCAGCTTCAAGCCAGCCTCATGGATAGCATCCGCGATCTCCTGCCCGAGGCGAAGCTGCTGACCATCGCCCCGGAAGCAGCCAAGACGGATGCGACCGCCCTTGTCACCCTGCCGGTCAAGTTGCTCACCGGTCGTGTGCCCGTGACATTGCCCATAGAAATCTCCACTTTCCGCAGTGCTCTGCACATCGCCTGGGGGTGTCTGATTGCCGCCGCTCTAGCCATCGCTTATGTGCTGCATCGCGCCATGCAGTTGAGCGAGCGCCGCGGTGCCTTTGTCTCGGCCGTCACGCATGAACTGCGCACGCCGCTGACCACCTTTCGGTTATACTCGGAGATGCTGGCCGATGACATGGTGCCCGAGCCCCAGCAGCGGAAGGAATACCTGAACACACTCTGTGATGAGTCCACCCGCCTCATGCACCTGGTGGAAAATGTCCTCTCCTACTCACGCATTGAGCGCGGCCGCACCGCAGCGCGACTCGAAACCGTCCGCATTGGCGATATCCTGCAGCGCATCGAACCTCGGCTGCGCCAGCGTGCGGACATGTGCGGGCTCACGATCAAATTGGAGGTGGATGCGGCTGCAGCCCCCGCCCAGGCTCATGTGGACGCCATGGCCGTGGAGCAGATCCTCTTCAATCTGACGGACAATGCCTGCAAATACGCCGCGCCTGATTCCGATCCACATGAACTGCATCTGCGGGTGGAAGCCGAGGGCAAACATATCCTGATCTTGTTCCGTGACTTTGGCCCCGGCCTTTCCAAGCAAGCCTTGAAGAAGCTCTTCCAGCCCTTCGCCAAATCAGCGACAGAAGCAGCGCACAGTGCACCGGGTGTGGGCCTTGGACTCGCGCTCTGTCGTCGGCTTGCCGATGAACTTGGCGGCAAGCTGGAACATCGCCGTTGCGATGGACGCGGAGCCTGCTTCTGCCTCACCTTGCCACGATCGTAATCAACGATACCTCGAAAGGCCGTCGAGATACTCACGAGCCAGGGGCGATGCCGGCTGCGTGAAAAACTGCTCGGCAGAGCATGACTCCTCGACCTTGCCATGAGCCAGGAAGACCACCCAGTCTGCCACCTTTTTGGCAAAGCTGATCTCATGTGTGGCCAGCACGATCTGCTGACCTCCCTCGGCCAGTTCGCGGATCACATCCAGCACCTCACCCGTCATCACCGGATCCAGCGCTGAGGTGGGTTCATCCAGCAGCAGCAAAGCAGGCCTCGGAGCCAGCGCACGTGCGATGGCCGCGCGCTGCTGCTGACCGCCGGAAAGCTCGGCCGGACGCTTGTGCTGGTGATCCGCGAGCCCCAGACGAGTCAGCAATTCCACCGCCCGTGCCCTCGCGTCTGCCGCCTTCATGCCATGGACCTCCTGAAGCGGCAGGACGATGTTTTGCAGCGCGCTCAGATGAGGAAAGAGATTGTAACCCTGAAACACGAAACCATTCCGGCGCAGAGTCACCAGCGCTTGATCGGGATCATGCGGCAGGGGTTCGCCATCCACGACCACCTCACCACCCTCCGGCAGCAGCAGGCCGCCGAGCACTCGCAGCAGTGTGGACTTGCCACCACCGCTTGGGCCTAACAACGCCACCACACGCGCTTCCGTGGTGGTTTGGAAGCTGGCTTCATTGAGAGCCATGAACTTGCCATAGCGCTTGGTCACCTGCCGGGTCTCAAGTCTCATAGGCGAACCTCCTTTCCAAACGCCGCGCCCACCAGGAGAGCGGCAGCGTGACGATCAAATAGGCCACGGCCAGCGGCAGATAACCTTCCAAAGCCGTGAAGCTGGCTGAGTTCATGACCCTGACTTTCTGCACCAGTTCCTCAATGCCGATGACCGACAGCAACGAGGATGATTTGATCAGCGAGACCAGTTCCCCCGTCGTTCCAGGCAAGGCGCGACGCACCGCCTGGGGGATGATGACATGGCGATAGGTCTGCGATGTGTTGAAGCCCACCGCACGCGCGGCCTCCCACTGGGAAGCACCGATGCTTTCGACCGCGCCGCGAAAGATCTCAGCCAAGTACGCTGCCTCGAAGATCCCCAGCAGGACCGTGCCGACGACCATGGGAGAGTTCACATGCAGGGCCGTGGCCACGATGTAGTAACCAATCAAAAGCTGCACCAGCAGTGGTGAGCCACGCACGATCTCCACCGTTCCTGAACTAAAAAGACGGACGGGCTCCCAGGGGGACCGGCGCCCGAGCATGAGCGCAAATCCAAGCAGCACACTCAGAACCATGGCCCCGAGTGAGATGCCCATGGAAGTCAGCCAGCCCCAAACAAACTGCGTGCGATATGGCCAGAGGGCCGACCAGTGCCAGGAGTAGTGTACCGTGGCAAAAGTGCCGTAGAGTGCCAGCGACACGACCGCGAGGAGCAGGACGCTCCAGAGCAGGCGTGATGAGGTTGTGGGTCCGGGCATGGCAGCCGGGAGCAGGGATCAAGCCATCGGGCAGCTGAGCCAGACAGTCGTTGTATTGTTTTCCGAGGCGATGCCGATCTGCACGCCCATCTGATGGCAGAGCATGGCTGAGATCGTCAGTCCCAGACCGAGATGATTGCTGGTCTTGGAACCGTAGAAAGCTCGGAAGACCTGCTGAAGCTTCTCGGGAGCGATGGTGCTTCCCGTATTGCTCACGAGGATGTCGACACGACGCTGATCAGCCGGGGTGATGGATCCAGGACCTGCAATCTTCAGCATGGCACGGCCGCCCACAGGCCCTGCGGCTTCAGCGGCATTTTTGAGGATCTCCACGAGGATTTCCTTCAGCTTGCCGGGATCCACATTGACCGCTGGCAGGCCCTGCTGCACATCGGCGTCGAGCTGGACATTGTTCTTGGTGAACGGCTCCAGAAGAGCCGTCTGCACGAGACCGAGATACTCGTTCAAGTTCAGCGACTGCAGTTGCATCTTCGCACAGCCACCCGCGCCACGTACGCGCTCGCTCAGGTTTGAAACTCCCACGGACGCCTCACGGATGTGCTGCATGTTCTCCGCGATGTTCGCGTCCAGGTCATCCGTCATCAAAATGAGGCTGCTGAAGCCCTGGATGACCGCGAGGAGATTGTTCAGCTTGTGGGTCAGGCCGCGCAGCAACTCCTGGTGAAAGCCATCACTGTGCTCGTTGACGAGCTGGAGATAGGTGGGGAAAACGAACTGCATGGGCGAAAAAGGTCCGCAGTCATGCACGCGAGCCGGGAATGAGGCAAGGCTATTTTGGTGGAGTTCTTTGGAGGCAAAAAGGCCATAAACAGAGACCGGATGTCTAACCGGTAGTCATGGCCCCATCCCCGATGAGGCCCATGAGGGTTGCCAACAGGCCATCCTGCCCTCAAGCGCGCTTCCGCTTAGCCGCCTTCAGCTGACCGCAGCCAGCCGCCACATCGATGCCCCTTCGCTGCCGGATGGTGCAGGGAATCCCTGCCTCCTGAATGATGCGGTGGAACTCGTTCCCAGCCGCTTCACCGCTCTCATGCCCCGCATAGCCCGAGGTTTCGTTCAGCGGGATCAGATTCACATGGGAATCCACCCCCTGAAGCAAAGTGGCCACCCGGCGGGCATGGTCGGCTGTATCGTTCACCCCCTCGATGAGGGTCCAGGCAAAGAAGATCCGTCGGCCAGTCTTCTCACCATAGGTGCGGCACGCGCTCATGAGCTGGCTCAGTGGCCAGCGCTGGTTTGCCGGGATGAGAGCTGCCCGCTCCTCCTCCGTGCTGCCATGCAGGCTCACGGCCAGATTGCAGGGGCGATTCTCTTCCGCCATGCGCAGGATGCCAGGCACGACGCCAACGGTGCTCACGGAAACCTTGCTGGGGCCGATGTTCGCCCCGCGCGTGTCGCTGATGATGTCCAGCGCCTTCATGACAGAGTCATAGTTATGCAGCGGCTCGCCCATGCCCATGAGCACCAGATTGCGCAGGCGCTCGCCACGCTGCTTCAGAACACGCCTGGCATGATGTACCTGGGCAACGATTTCGCCGGGCCGTAAATGCCGCACGAAGCCCATCTGCCCGGTGGCGCAAAAGACGCAGCCCATGGCGCAGCCAGCCTGGGTGCTGATGCAGGCAGTGTGCCGTCCTGTGTAGCTCATGACCACGGTCTCGATCTCCTGCCCATCATTCAACCGCAGCAGGAATTTATGCGTCAGGCCATCCCCACTTGGGATGTCAGAAGAAATGGGTGGCACGTCCACTTGATGCTGCCCGGGCTCGGTGCCCACACGCTCAGCCACCCAGCGCCGCAGGGGAGGCACGAAGTGATCACAAGCCGCCAGATCCGTGACTGCCCGATAGTGCAGCGCATTCCAAACCGCGGCCGTATGCGCCGGACGCAGCCCCTCCTGCACGAGCAGGGCTTGCAGTTCATCAAAGGTCAGGTCGAGCAGGAACATGGGAACGGAGGGGTCACCAGCCTTTCACCACCTGCGGACGGATGCAAGTGGCGCTGCGAATTCGCAGCCTTGATTGGCGCGACCGCACTCCCCAGTTCAGCCCCTGACCAGCAATCCGGCCACACAGGCCGTGCAATAACAGGAGAGCAGTCCCGCCAGCATGGCTTTGAAGCCGATCTGCGCCAGTTCCGCGCGACGAGTCTCCGCCAAGGCACCGATGCCACCGATCTGGATGGCGATACTGGAGAAGTTCGCGAAGCCGCAGAGGGCGTACGTGGCGATGACCACACTGCCGGGCTGCACGCCCTGCGCCTTGCTGAGGCTGATGTAGCCGATGAACTCGTTGAGCACGATGCGCTCCCCCAGGATGCTGCCGATCGTCTTGCAATCCTGCCACGGGATGCCCATGAGCCAGGCGAAGGGGGCATTGACCCAGCCGAGGAGGTTCTGCAGCGGCTTCGGGTCCACGTAACCCAGACGAGCCAGCGTGTAGGAAAGCAGGTAGTTCGCCATCGCCACCACCGCCACGAAGGCGATCAGCATGGCCATCACATTGATGGAAAGCTTGATACCATCACTGGCACCCTGGCAGAGCGCATCCAGACCATTCACCGTTTCACGGGGAATCTCACGGCTGGAACCATCGGCAGTGTCACTCACCTGGGTCTCCGGAATGAGGATCTTGGCGAACATCAAGGAGGCTGGAGCGCTGATGACAGATGCGGTTAGCAGATGCCCCGCCGAGATGCCGAACTGAATGTAAGCCGCCATGACCCCGCCAGCGATCGTGGCCATGCCCCCGACCATGAGCGCCATGAGCTCGCTGCGGGTCATCGTGGGAAGATACGGCTTGATGACCAGGGGAGCCTCGGTCTGCCCCATGAAGATGTTTGCCGCGGCAGCGAGAGTCTCGCTGCCACTGGTGCCCATGACACGGAGCATCACCCACGCCACACCACGGACCACGAGTTGAAGGATGCCATAGTGATACAACAAGGATGACAGCGCCGAGACCAGCACGATGGTCCCCGTCACCGTCACCACGAAGAGAAAGGCATTCCCCTCGCCAAATTTCTCCGAAAGCAGCTTCGCGTTCGCCAAAGGCCCGAAGACCATGGACACCCCTTCCAAAGAGAAGCCCAGAAGGCGGTTAAAGGCCGCATCAAGACGGCTGAAAAACCATTCACCAGCATCCGTGCGCAGGATCATCCAACCTAACAAGGCCTGCAGCAAAAGACCGGACAGCACGGTGCGCCACGGGAAACGCCGGCGGTTCTCAGACAGCAGCCAGGCAAGGGTGACGAAAGTCAGGATGCCAAGGAGACCGATGCCGTGATACATGAAGGAGGTGGGAGAGGAAGCCTTCAGGAATCAGTGAGGATGTGCTCCCTCAGTTGATGCCCGCGCGGCCCTGGCCTGGTGAGGCGCTTTGGATCTTGTTCTGCTCGTTTAACCGGTACCAGTCCTCAGCGGACATCTGTCTGGCATGCATGCGCTCCTTGTAGGTCACCATCGCCACAAAGCAGCCCACGTCTGCCACGAGGATGATCATCGCAATAACGATGCCATAACGCTTCAGAGTTTCGTCGATGACCTTGTTTTTGTTCACGGAGAACTGCTCCCCCTTGGAAAACATGGACTGGAACAGACGCCTCCACTGCCGCGGTTCGCGCGCGATGCTGAACGACCACACAAAGAGTGCGGTGAGCACGATGCAGGCGATCTGGTAATGTAGGGGGAAACGCTCGTCCATGAGGGTGCCGCAGAGCAGCGACCTACGAGATAGAGTGCCCGGTCAAGGATGGCAATAGCGATTCGATCAGACCTTGGCGAAAGAATCCGCCGCCGGGGTGGCCCCGAGGGAGACTTTGGCCCGTCCATTCGCCGCCAGATGGCTGAGCATCTGCCAAGCATCCTCGGCATCAATGCCAATCTGAGCGGCGAGAGCGTCGGCCGTGGCACCCTCAGTAGGCAGAGCGGCGATGACAGAGGCCATCTCCTTGAGAAAGTCGGTGGCGGCTTTCTTGCCCGCCTCCACACCCGGCTGGTGGTAGGCGTTCACGTTCACCAGACTGGCGTAGAAGCTGACCGTGCGCTCGAAGAGACCGATGAGCATGCCGAGCGTGAAGGCGCTGACCTCGGGGATGGTGAGCGTCACGGACTCACGGCCGCTGCCAGCCAGCGCTTTGCGTGTGCCACGCAGGAAGCCCTGAAGGTAGTCGCCACTGGTGAATCCTGGCTCGACCTCAAAACCGGCCGTGTCACGGGCCTTGGCCACCTCGATGAAGGTGACGAAGAAATTGTTCACGCCATCACGAAGCTGCTGCACATACGCGTGCTGGTCGGTGGAACCCTTGTTGCCGTAGACGGCGATGCCTTGGTTCACGACTTTGCCATCGAGATCGTGCTCCTTGCCGAGTGACTCCATGACGAGCTGCTGGAGGTATTTGGAGAAGAGCACAAGGCGATCCTTGTAAGGCAGCACGACCATGTCTTTCAGGCCCTTGCCCTTGCCTGCGCTGTACCACATGAGCGCCAGAAGCATGGCGGCATTTTCCTTGGCAGGACGGGTGCGTGTCTCAGCATCCATGGCAGCAGCACCCGCCAGGAAGCTGCGTACATCCACGCCCTGAAGCGCGGCGGCGATGGTGCCGACAGCGCTCATGACGCTCGTGCGACCGCCCACCCAGTCCCACATCGGAAAGCGGGTCATCCAGCCCTGGGCGATGGCAAGCTTATCGAGTTCACTGCCGACTCCCGTGACAGCCACGGCGTGCTTGGCGAAGTCAAGGCCCTGCGCCTTATAGGCAGCGGCGGCTTCCAGCATGCCGTTACGGGTCTCCTTGGTGCCACCGGACTTGGAAATGACCAGCGTGACGGTTGTGGCCAGTTCAGCGCCGATCTGCTCGGCGATGCGGTCCATGCCATCGGGGTCGGTGTTGTCGAAGAAATCAATGGCCAGCGGCGGATTCGCGGGAGTGATGGCCTGGGCCACAAGCTGCGGGCCAAGCGCCGAACCACCGATGCCGACGACGAGCACGCGGGTGAACTTCTGACCGTTAGGAGCCTTGATGGCACCGCTGTGGATGTCTTCAGCAAACTTCAACGTGGAGTCTAGAGTGCCGTCGATCTCGGAGCGCAACTCAGCCGGAGCCAGGGAGGAATCACGCAGCCAGTAATGGCCCACCATGCGGCCTTCATCCGGATTGGCGATGGCACCTGCCTCCAGCTCTTTCATCGCCGCGAAGGCCTTCTCAATCGAAGGAGCCATGGAGTCGATGAAGCCATCCTCAAAGGCCATGCGGCTGATATCGATGCTGAAGCCAAGCTTCGGATAGCGGACGAAATACTGCTGAAAACGATTCCAAAGGGAGGAGGAGGTGCTCATGGGGATGATGCCCGGAAGAAGCACACCCCCTGCCAGGACGCAACCCGCGTTTGTGATGCAGGTCTCAGCCATCCATGAAAAAACTGAATCGATGGAATGAGGCGACCCCCTGCCCTGACCTCAACTTTTCTTGAGTTTTAGATAGGCCGCCTTCACCACCCAGCCGCACTCGGTCAAGGCATCACGGGAAGCCTCACGCGAAGCTCCGGTCAACTCGCTGATGATGCGTACGGCACGGTCGCGCAGCTTCACATTGGAAGGATTCAGGTCCACCATGAGGTTGCCGATCACCTTGCCCACCTTCGTCATGGCCAGCGTGGTGATCATGTTGAGGATGAGCTTCGTCGCCGTGCCGGATTTTAATCGTGTGGATCCGGTGAGCACTTCGGGCCCGGCATCAGGAGTGATCATGACCTGAGGCTTCCAGGTCTTGTCACGAAGTTTGTTAACTGCCTGGCGCATGGCTGGGTTGAAGCAAAGCAGCACGGTGAAGGCACCGCGCTTGTTTGCCTCATGCAGCGCACCCCAGACGAAGGGTGTGCGCCCGCTCGCGGCGATGCCGATGACCACATCCTTGGCATTCACCGCACGATTCCGGATGGCCACATTGCCAGCCTGCACATCATCCTCCGCACCTTCCACCGCGCTCCAAAGCGCCTGACGACCACCCGCGATGATCCCTTGCACCTGCTCACGCGGAGCACGGAAGGTCGGCGGGATCTCGCTCGCATCCAAGACACCGAGACGACCGCTCGTGCCCGCTCCCACATAGAACAGACGACCTCCGCTTTTGAAAGCCTTCACGACCCTTGTGATGACCGTGGCGAGATTTTTCCGCTCCGTGCGGATGGCCAGTGAAATGGCGGCGTCCTCACAGATCATCAGATCGATGCCCTGTGCGACCGGCATCTGATCGAGCTTCAAACTGCCCGGGTGACGCTTTTCAGTAGGCGACTGCGCCAGCACCGCGAGGTCTGCGATTTCCGCAGGCAGCACAAAATCGGAAGCCGAATGCACGGGCTTCGAAACAGCGAAGTTTCCAGCATCACGGGCCAGCGCCACCGCGCCCCAGACCGACGAGCCTTTCAAGGGAGTGACCTTGGCACCCGACCATCCTTGGCGAATGCGCCGCGAGATATCTCGCATGAACCCGAGGTTCTTCAAAATGACGCCGCCATTCAACACAAACTCCACCGCGCCCGAATGCGCATGGGTGAGTTGGTGTGCACACACGATGGCATCTTCAGCCAGCATGGCCGCCGAGTCCGCCAGGATCTTTTTGGCAAGCTTGTCGCCTTTCGCCGCGATGGCAAAAACGGTCACTGAGAGACTGGCGATCTCTGTCTTCCCGGCATGCACGGACCATGGGATGAGCTGCTCGACATCATTGAAGGCCAGCGCATTCAGCATGGCCACGCCAAGCGGCCCCATCTTGCCACGATGATCCATGTCAGCGATCACTGCGCGCAAGGCACGCAGACCGATTTCACAAGCTCCGGCCCGATCACCAATCACATGTCCACGTCCGCCGACCTTTGCCGTGCGACCATCGGGCGCACGACCAAAGCAGCATGAGCCCGTGCCGCTGAGGACCAGCACACGCGGCAGCGGTGGATGAGGCGCAGGCGTGGTGGCCAGAGCTGTCTCCAGATCATTCGTCGCCACACAAGGAACCGCCGGCCAGATGCGCGATGCCGCCCGATGCAGACGATCTTTGTCCGAGTCACTGCGCGCACCCGCCATGCCGATGCCGATGGCCGAAGGCCGATAGGGCAGACGCGCAGCGATATCGCGCAGATGCCATTGCAACTCGCGATCGGACAGGAGCGGCAGCACCGCAGGATCCGCGTTGAAGGCAATGAGCTCTGTGTTCTGGTCGTCCACTAGCAGGACACTGGTCCTGGTGCCGCCTGCCTCGATACCGAGCACACAGTTTGGATTTGAGGTGACCTTGGAGGCGCGACGCTGTTTCATCGGTAGGAAGCTAGAATGTATTACGCCGCTGCTCAATGCACGATCTTACTCTCGTTTGCGTTCTGAACCTAGGATGACCATGAACCGCCGCCACTTCCTGCAAACCGCTGCCGCCACACTGCCTGCTGCCTTTGTCCAGCCCACCCAGGCAATACCTGTGACCACACGCATCATTGATACGCACACCCATTTCTATGATCCGACACGCTCCCAAGGTGTGCCCTGGCCACCCAAGAAGACGCCTCTGTATCGCAAGGTCATGCCTAGTGACTGGCGCGCTTTGGCCGAGCCTCTCGGCATCAAGGAAACCGTCGTCGTGGAAGCCAGCCAATGGGTGGAGGACAATCAGTGGATCCTCGATCTCGCCGCTCAGGAGAAATGCATCGTCGGCTTCGTCGGCAATCTCGATCCCACCACGCCGGAGTTTGCCGCGAATGTGAAGCGCTTTTCCGCCAATCCCATCTTCCGAGGCGTGCGCTGGCGTGCGGACCTTGTGCGGATTGATGCCAACAAAGACGCTGCTTTGGCCGGAGCCAAGGTCCTGGCCGATCACGGGCTTGAACTCGATCTCAATGGCGGCCCCGACCTCCTGCCCTACGCCGCCAAGCTCGCCGCCGAGGTGCCGGACCTGCGGATCGTCATCAACCACCTCGGGGCCAGCGGTGATCCGAAGAACCTCAGGCCCGAATGGAAAGACAACATCAAGCAAATCTCGAAACCCAAGAACGTCTGGATGAAGGTCTCGGCGCTGGTAGAGCAGGTCAAAGGCCCCGAAGGCCAGGCCCCGCGCGATGTCGGCTACTACCTGCCCATCCTGGATCACCTCTGGGAAAGCTTTGGCCCGGACCGCCTCGTCTACGGCAGCAACTGGCCCGTCAGTGACCGTGGTGCGCCCCATGACGTGGTCTTCGGGCTGGTCCATATTTACTTCAGCATCAAAGGCAGCGAGGCCTGCGAGAAATTCTTCTGGAAGAACTCCAAGGACGTGTACCGCTGGATCGAGCGCTGATCTCCTGAGGAATCGAGTCCCGTCCTTGCAGGCAGGCGTATTCTCCGCATGTCTGACACCATGGACGAAGCCACCCTCCAATCCGCCCTTTCCAACCCGCAGAACCTCGGGGAAATGCCCGATGCCGACGCCGTCGGCACTGTGGGATCGCCAGATTGTGGCGACATGGTGCGCATGTGGCTGAAGTACAAGGAAAAGGACGGCCGCAAGGTCATCGATAAAGCTAGCTTCCAGTCCTTCGGCTGTCAGACAGCCATCGCCGTGGCCAGCCTGGCCACCGAGCTAATCCGTGGCAAGACCAAGGAGGAAGCCTTGCAGATGAGCGCCGCTGAACTCAGCGCTCCCCTGGGTCCCCTGCCCCCCATGAAAATCCATTGCGGCCAGATGGTCGAGGGTGCGCTCAAGGCTGCTTTGGAAGCCGAGCAAGGCGCGAGTGCTCCTGCGGTTCCGACATCGGCGCCAACCGCCACCGGCCCGACGTTGGCCGATGCCCTCAATGCCTCCGGCAAAAGCGCTGGCAAGATCAAGATCGTCCTTCAGTCCTAACCCCTCTACATGGCCCGCGTCGAAAAAGTCCCCGTCTCAGGTTTCAGCCCGTTTTATGGCTGCCTCATCATGGTCATGGCCGCGCTCGTCTTTGGCGGTATCATCGCCTGGAGCGCCTACTCACTCTTTCAGCAGGACAAGGCCATCGCAGCCTTCGCCTCGGACCAGCCGCAGAAGTTTGCGCCTATTGAGTTAAGTGCCGAAGCGCGTGCGGCTTTGGAAAAGAAGCTGGCTGACTTCAAAGCGGGACAAGTATCAGAGATCACCCTCAGCATCGCCGAACTCAATGGGTTGCTGCTGATCGCCCCGGACACGGGTTACGGCAAATACACCGAGATGCTCCGTTTTGAACGCACGGAACCCGAGAAGAACCGCATCATCGCCCGCGTCTGCCTGCCCATGAACCACATCAAGTTCTGGGAAGACAAGAAGCGCTATCTCAACGGCGAGGCTGCCTATGAGATCCTGGTGCATGAAGCAGGAGTGGATGCGCAGGTCGTGGATGTGAAGGTGCCTGGCAAGACCGTGGCCGAAGGCTTCATCTCTGGCATGGCCACCTGGACTCTGCTGGCACCTTACCAAAAGCTGGATGCCATTGGCCCCTCGCTGAAACTCGTGAAGAAAGCCACGGTCACCGCCGATGGAGTGACACTGAGCACAAAGGGATGAAAGGCGGCGAGGACGCAGGCGTTCCCTGCCTCTCATGAAGCGCTTCACCTTTATCTCCTGTCTCCTCTGCCTCGCCACCCTTCCCACCTTCGCTGCTGATGCCGCCGCGAAGAAGCGTCTGCTCATTCTCGGAGATTCCATTTCCATCGGTTACACACCGTATGTCCAGAAGATGCTGGCGGATGAGATGGTGGTGATCCGCCCGATGAGAGATGGTAAACCCGAGAACTGCAGCGGCACCACCTCAGGCGTGGCCAACCTCGACCGCTGGCTGCAACTCGATGGCGGCAAATGGGATGTCATCCACTTCAACTGGGGCCTGCATGACCTCAAGCATGTGAAGGCGGGAGGTGCCAAAGGCGCAGCCTCCGACCTCGCCACCGATCCACCCCAGGCCACCGTGGAAGTGTATGAGAAGCACCTGCGTGAGATCGTCGCCAAGCTGAAAGCGACCGGAGCGAAGCTCGTCTTCGCCACCACCACTCCCGTCACGGAGGAGCCGATGAAGGTCTACCGCAACAATGCCGACGTCATCCGCTACAATGAGGCCGCACTGCGGGTGATGAAGGACAACAACGTTGCCGTGAATGATCTCTACAGCTTCGTGAAGCCACGCATGAAGGAACTACAGATCCAGCCCGCCAATGTGCATTTTGTGCCCGCTGGCTCAGAGGCTCTGGCCGCTGAGGTGGTGAAGACGGTCAAGGGAGCCTTGCCATGACAGAAGATCAAGGTCGACCCATTCAGCAAAGACCATAGGGGGCGAGACAGGGCGTTCAGCTGGTCTTGCCCCCCTTTTGATGCTCATTTCTTGAGGTCCATTTCACAATCCGCGTCCGCAGGAACAGCAGAGCCGACCTCTTCAATCGGATGCGTGTAGAGATAGCGCCACACCGCCTCATGCAGAAGGGCGCCGCTGGCATCCTTGGGCGAAGCACTGCCAGGCACCACGCTTGAATGAGCGCGTTTGGCATCGCCCTTCACGTCCGCTGAAGTGATGAGCCGACGTGTGTTGCCATAAGGCGGCTTGGCCTCATCTACATTCACAATCGGGCCAAACTCAGCCAGGCCAAGCATCTGCCAGGAGCGGCAGTAGTGATCACCGCTCCAGCCACCGTCCAGCACATGACTGAAGCCGAAGTAGCGGTTCGCCGGGGTGGCGGAAGGCAGGCCCTGCCACTTTTCCATCTGATCACGCGGCCCGCAGAGCATGACAACGCGGTCGACTTTCTGCTGCTTTGCGAAACGAGCTGCCGTGGTGCTGCCATGAGAAGCTCCGGAGAGAATGACTCGATCCCAGCGCAGCGCCGATCCATCCTCGGTAAGGAAGTAGCTCCAGCCACCCTGGGGATTCTCCTTCGCCAGATGTTTGACGAACTGATACGCGCGCTCAGCGATGCCATCCGGTTTCGGAATGCTGACATCCGGACTCACATCGTCTCCCGTGGCTGCTTCGAGACGAATCTTGCCGAGCAGCATGCCGTCATCACCGGGGGACTTGTTGCCAAACTTGCCGAACCAACTATTTGCATAATGCACCTGGATGGCGTGGAGGCCATAGCTGTTCAACCTTTCGAAAAGTCCCGTGCTATGCCCCATGAGCCAGATTACCAGACGTCCACGCGGTGCCACGCGAGTATCCACCGAGGCGTTCTCCTCATCAGAAGGCTTCCCCTTCTTCTCAAACACAAATTCGAGCTCAGGATGCTCTTTCGCGCGCGGATCGATGGCACTGGACCTGGCCTTGAGCTGATATCGCTGCGGGTTGGGGTCCGAAAAGGTCAGAGGCACATCCGCAGCCTGGGTGAAGACTGACAACGTGCCGAAGACAAAGAGAGCTGAAACGAAGGAGCGGTGCATGGAAGAGAAGTAAGCGAGGGAGCTAAACACAAGCTAGGCGGTGGATTCTTCATGTTTCATTGAGGCATGCAAATTTTCTCCTGCCTACCTGCCGTGATAAAATGGATGATAGTTCTCCCGCAGCGCTATCGTGATGGGCACGTCTCCATCCAGCCCCCATGATCCGCAGCCTTTCCATCCTTCTTCTGGGCACTGCCTCACTCGGCGCAGCCAAGCCCAATGTGCTCTTCATCATGGCAGATGATTTCCGTCCTGAAATGGGCTGCTATGGATCGAAGGCCCTGACGCCAAACCTCGACAAGCTTGCGAAGCGCAGCGTGCAGTTTGACCGCGCCTACTGCCAGCAGGCGGTATGCAATCCCTCCCGTTCCTCGCTTCTTACCGGTCGTCGTCCGGATACGCTGAAGCTCTGGAACAACGGCACTCATTTCCGCGAACTGAACCCAGATGTGACCACCCTGCCGCTCTGGTTCAAAGAGCATGGTTATACTACTCGTGGTGTCGGCAAAATCTTCCACAACTGGCATACCCAGGAGAAAGGCGACCGCCGCTCATGGAGCGCGGATGAGTTTCTGCACTATGAGAGCCATGGTCACGATGCCCCCAAGATCACTGGAGAACTTCCACCGAACCTCGCCAAAACGACCACCGGCCGCACCTACACTGACGTCCCGCTCGTCGAATGTCGGGATGTGCCGGACGAAGCCTATTTCGATGGCCGCGTGGCCGCCGAAGCCGTGCGCACACTCGCTCAGGTGAAGGATGAGGCATTCTTCCTTGCCGTCGGCTTCTGGAAGCCTCATGCGCCCTTCAACGCGCCGAAAAAATACTGGGACCTTTATGATCGTGCGCAGCTGCCCACCCTGAATCCAGCCAAGCCTGAAGGCGCGCCGGAGATCGCCTTTCATCAGAGCACCGAGATCCTCGGTCCCGTGGCCAAGCAGCAACCACTGAACGCCGAACAGATCGCCGAGATGCGCCACGGCTATTTTGCCAACATCAGCTACATGGATGCGCAGGTCGGGAAGGTTCTCGCAGCCCTGGAAGAGAGCGGTGCGTCAAAAAACACTGTCGTCATCTTCTTCGCTGACCATGGCTACCACATCGGCGAGCACTCGCTCTGGGGCAAGACCTCGGACTTCGAGTTCGACGCGCACGTGCCGCTGCTCATCAGTGATCCGCGCCTGGAGAATCACGGCCAGACGACCCAGTCGCTGGCTGAGTTGGTGGACATCTTCCCGACACTCGTTGATCTCTGCGGTCTCCCGAGGCCAGAGGGCCTGGACGGAACCAGCCTCACTCCCGTGCTGGCAGATCCTGCCAAGACGGTCAAAGCCGCCGCCTACACCCAGCATCCGCGCCCGGCGTACTACGATCGCGAACCAGACAAGCAGCCCAGAGTCATGGGCTATAGCGTACGTACCGCGGATGCCCGCTATACCGAGTGGCGGGACTGGAAGACCAAGGAGGTGACCGCTCGTGAGCTCTATCTCACCGAGCAAGATCCTGCCGAACTCAAAAACCACGTCGATGATCCGAAGCAGGCCGCTACGCTCGCAGCCGCTGAGCGGCTGCTACGAGAGAAGTATCCCCGCTGAAGGCTTCGTGTTGAGATCGTGGCAGGCTGAGTTAGGGGGTGTTTCCATGGAAAGCACTGCGACTCCTCCCTGGGAGAACACAAAAAAGAAACCGACTCGCGGCCTGATACGAAAGCTGGTCTTGTGGGGACTCGGACTGGGATTGCTGGCCTTGGTGGCCTCCGGTTTGCGGACCAAGCCAATCCCTGTGGAAACCGCCAAGGTGGGCCGTGGACCACTGACCGTGCACGTGGTGGAGGAAGGCAAGACCCGCATCCGCAACCGCTATATGGTTGCCGCGCCAGTCAGCGGGAACATGCGGCGGGTTAGTTTGAAGGCGGGAGACGAGGTCAAAGCGAACGAGACCGTGCTGACGGTGATCGAGCCAGGCATCTCGCCGCTCCTCGATGCGCGTGCTCAGGCCCAGGCCGAAGCCCGGGTGCAGGCAGCCGAAGCCGGCCAGCAAAGAGCACAAGAGGGCGTCTCCATGGCCCTAACGTCGGCGAAGTTCGCGACAGCGAACTGGGATCGCGTGAAGAAAAACGTCGCCGAAGGCAGCATCTCCACCACCGATCGTGAGCGCATTGAACTGGAAGCGCAGACTCGCGATCGTGAGGTGAGAGCCAGCGAGTTTGCTCTAAAGGTGGCGGAATATGAAGTGACGACGGCCAAAGCAGCACTGCTGCAGATGACTTCCCCAGGCACTGGGACGGGTGCCACCATGGAGGTGAAAAGTCCGGTCAACGGCCGAGTGCTCAAGGTGCAGCAGGAAAGCGCCATGATGGTCACGGTGGGCACTGCCCTTGTCGAGATCGGTGATCCGGCCGACCTGGAGATCGAGGCAGAAATCCTTTCCCGTGATGTCATCGGCATGAAACCGGGCGCTGAGGTGCTGATCGATCAGTGGGGTGGAGAAACACCGCTGAAGGCGCGCGTGCGCCGGGTGGAGCCTGCCGCCTTCACCAAGGTCTCCGCGCTGGGGGTCGAGGAGCAGCGCGTCATTGTCCTGAGTGATCTGGATGCCCTGCCTGCTGAAGCCAAAACTCTGGGTGACCGCTATCGCGTGGAGGTCCGCGTGGCTGTGTGGCACCAGGACGATGTGCTCTTGATTCCTGGCGGAGCACTCTTCCGCGAGGGCACTGAATGGATGACTTTTGTGAGGGACGGCAATCATGCCAGGAAAGTAAAAATGCAGGTCGGCCGCACCGATGGCAAGATGTCCCAGGTGCTCGGCGGCATTGAGGCAGGCACGGAAGTGCTGATGCATCCTCCGGATTCCGTGCTGGACGGCGCACAGATCGCCACAAAAACGGCGAATGCCGAGTGACGAAGGTTGAATGGGCTGCAAAGCCCTCCAGTCTGTGCCTCCCCCAAGCCATGACTTTCCGCGAAAAACTCGAACAACGCATCGCCGCCACCGGTTCCAACCTCTGCGTCGGCCTGGACATCCGAGCTGAAAATGCGCTCGAAACAACGAAGAAGCACATCCTTCAGATCATCGAGGAAACCCTGCCCTATGCTGCGGCCTTTAAGCCAAACTCGGCCTACTTTGAGGCCCTCGGCTGGCGGGGCATGCGGCTGCTGGCCATGGTGCTGAAGCAGATCCCCAAGGAAATCCCCATCGTGCTGGATGTGAAGCGCGGAGACATCGGCGAGACCCAGGGTTACTACGCCAAGGCCGCCTTCGATGAACTCGAGGTCGATGCGGTAACGCTGAACCCCTACATGGGCCGCGACACCCTGGAGCCCTTCCTGAAATACGCGGACAAGGGCATCTATCTGCTCGGTGTGACCTCGAACAAAGGTGCCGCGGACATCGAACTGCAAAGGCTGGCCGCCGGTGACAGGCAGGTTTTCGAAATCGTCGCAGACATGACCCAGGCCAGCCCGCAGGTCGGCCTGGTGATCGGCCTAACCAATGCCGCTCAGGAAGTCCTCTCCCGCACCCCGGACGTGCCTCTGCTCATCCCCGGCCTGGGTGCCCAGGGCGGGGACCTCGCCGCCCTGAAAGGCGCAGGACGCAAAGCTCCGCTGCTCGTCAATGTCTCCCGCGGCATCCTCTATCAGGACGACGGCAAAACCTACGCCGAGCGCGCTGCCCACTGGGACCAGAGCATCCGTAGCGCCCTGGCTTGACTCCTCTCCATAAGAAAGGGCTGGAGACCGCTTATTCACAAGAATGAGCGGTTGCTCAGATTGTGTTCACAATCTTTCAAGGCCCTACTCCGCTGCCCATGGCCGAGCCCGCTTCCAATCTCATTCAAGCCGCAGCCGCTCCGGGCGACATCCCTGCGCGCGATGCAGCCAAGCCTGTGCAGGCAAATCCGTTTGGCCGCAAAAAGGGCGAGCCGACAGCGGAGGAGTTGCTGGCGAACATCAATCGTGCCCTGCCCTTTTCCGATGAGGCGGAGAAGAGCGTGCTTTCGAGCCTCCTTCAGGATCCGAACGAGCGACTGAGCGAAAGCCGCATCAACCTGCCGATCGCGGCTTTCTATCACGAGGCCAACCGGACCATCTACGAGAAGCTGCTGGAGTTCTACGACAAGAACATCCCCATCGATCCGGTGATGGTCACGAACGTCCTTCGTGATCAAAATCTGCTGGATCGCGTCGGCGGCCCCGCGGCCATCACAGAGCTTTTCACCTTTGTCCCCAGCCCTGCTCACTATCTTCACTACAAGAAGATCGTTCTCGACAAGTACCTGCTGCGCCAGCTCATCCACGCCTGCTCAATCAACATCCACACCGCCTACGAGTTCGGCAAGGAGCAGATCGATGGGGATGTCGGCACTCTGGTGGACCAGGCGGAGCAGCGCATGCTCGCGGTGCGTGAGTCGACCGGCAAAGAGGACAACATGAAGTCTCTTTCCTCGCACGTTGCCGAGGCTATCGACTCCATTCAATACATGCTGGAGCATCCGGGCCAGCTCCGCGGCTTGTCCACGGGTTACAGTGTGCTGGACAAGCTCAGCGGCGGTCTGCAGGGCTCGGAAATGTTTGTCATCGCCGCCCGTCCTTCAATGGGTAAGACCTCGCTCGCGATGAACCTCATCGAGCACATCTCGGTGGACTGCAACCATGCGACAGTCGTCTTCAGCCTGGAAATGAGCGCCACCATGCTGGTTCGCCGTCTTCTGGTGTCGCGCGCCCAGCTTTCCATGCAGGACCTGTCCCGCGGACTGCTCTCCCGGGCCCAACAAGAAGCATTGGCAAAAGCCACGCGCGACCTGCAAAAGGCCCAGATCTTCATCGATGACACGCCCGGCCTCGACATCCTCGAGATGCGCGCCAAGGCACGCCGCTTGAAGAAGCAGCACAACATCCAGACGATCATGATTGACTACCTGCAGCTGGTGACAAGCAGCAGCCGACGAGCCAAGGACAACCGCCAGATCGAGATCGCTGAAATCTCCGCCGGGATCAAAGGCATCGCGAAGGAGCTGAATGTCCCCATCATCGTGCTGGCCCAGCTCAACCGAGCGGTGGAAGGCCGTAAAGGGCAGCGCCCGGTGCTCTCTGACCTGCGTGAGTCCGGCTCCATCGAGCAGGATGCTGACATGGTGGGTCTGCTGACTCGTGAAGACTATGCCGGTGGCAAGATGGAGGTCGGCGATGAAGAAACGGAAGCCAGGAAGAAGGGCCAGGCCCTGCTCATCCTCGCCAAGAACCGTAACGGCCCCACGGACGACGTGCCGCTGAGATTCATCGACTACGCCATGCGCTTTGTGGAGCGCTCAGCGGACGAGGAGACGGATTCTCCGTAGTAGCACCGTCATTTGGTGCTTCACTCCTGAAAAGAGGAGCTGCAAGATGCGCATGATTTTCATGAAACGCTTTCTTTGTGCACTTTTGCTTTCCGTCGTTGGTTCCGCCTTCGCTGAACCCCAGGTCATCCTTCTGAAGCTGGATGATGTCGTCGCCCGGAAGATCGGCAGCAGCCCTGTTTCCCTTCGCTGGCAGAAGGTGCATGACTACCTGAACGAGCAGAAGATTAAAGGCTCCTTTGGTATCATCACGGAGTCTCTGGAGAAGAACAACCCAGCCTACTTCCAATGGGTCAAAGACGTTCAAGCAGCCGGGCAGATCGAGTTCTGGATGCATGGCTATCACATGAGATCGGCCAAGGACACCGGCGAGTTCGAGCAAGGCACCGCCGCCGAGCAGCAGGCGATTTTGGAAAAGGGCGCTCGTCTGGCGCAGGAGAAACTTGGCTTTCCGTTGACCGCTTTTGGACCTCACTGGAGCGGCACCACGGAGGCCACGGATGAAGCACTGCAAGCCGTGCCCAGTGTTAAAATCTGGCTCTATGGTCCGAAGCAGCCGAAACACTTCAAACGCCTCAGCATCGAGCGTGTGCTGGCGCTGGAGAACCCGACCTTCGTGCCCGATCCTGAGAAGTTCAAAACTGTCTATGAGAAGAATGCAGCAACCCGTGAAGTGCTGGTGCTCCAGGGCCATCCCGACCAGTGGGATGACAAACGCTGGGCCGGCTTTGTGGAGATCATCGCGTTCCTGAAATCCAAGGACGTGGCCTTCATGACGCCTTCCGAATATCTGAAAAAAGTCCAGCCTAACCAACCATGAAACTCCTCTCCATCCTCTTCATCTGCTTCACCACGGTCGTCACTATCCACGCTGCGGATGATGCTCAGCTTGCTGCGGTGAAGGCCGCCGACAAAGCCCGCGTCGCCGCCATGCAGTCGGCAGACAAAGACAAGCTCGGCGCCATCTTCTCGGATGAACTGCGCTATGCGCACTCGAGTGGGGTGGTGGACACGAAGCCCGGATTTATCGAGATCCTCACCTCCGGAAAGACCAAGTATGTCGGCTACGATTACGAGGAGCAGAATTTCACTTTCCCTGCCCCCGGCATCGCCCTCATGACGGGTCGCACACATGTCAAGGCCGTGACAGGCACGGGTGAGATGGATAGCGTGCTGAGTTTCCTGGCCGTCTGGCGCCAGGAGAATGGCGAGTGGCGCTTCCTGGCTTGGCAGTCCTGCAAGCTTCCCGCCGCTACGAAGTAGCGCTCACATCAAGAAGTCTCATGCGGGTTCAAGATTTGGCATCAAGTGAATGCCAAAGAGGGATAGAACGTGACCTGCCTGTCGCGTTTGCGATTTCTTCCCGTCGCGCTACCCACATCTGACTGCTCCCGCATGAAGCCGCTTCTCCTTCTTCTGTTCCTCGTCACGGCCTGCAAGGCGGAGCCGCATCTACCACCGGGCACGCAACCACTTCCCTCCTCAGCTGAAAAAGGACGCGGGCCACTGGCCTTGGTGAATCTCAATCATCATGTGCTGGGTCACGCCAAGGTGTTTGGAGGAAAGCAGCCTGATTTGTTCGTGGCCGGATATGGCGGGCCTCAAGCTGTGCATCTGTTCCGCTGGGTCGATACTGCCGATACAGGAGCGCCGGTCTTTGCCCAGCCCGTGGAAGTGAACTGTCCCTTCAAGGAAAAGGGCGTGGTGTTTGAAGCCAAGGACGGGACCATTACAGGACTTTGGATTGATAAGGCAGACCTGGTCACCACCGTGCTTGAGCACAAGGGAATGCGCTTTCGTGAGACCAAACGTGAGAAGCTGCCCGCCGAGGTCAAGTCCGCCTCCAGCCTCGGTGTGTGGCTGCATGACGACGGCAGCTACGATCTGGCCTTTGAGCTTTCGAACGGAGCCAAGAGTCTTGAAGGGCATCCATCGACCGAGGAATGGCGCCCTTACAACTCATCAGGCATCTCGCAGGGGGAGATGCGCTATCGTTATCTGATGGGCGTCACCTCCAAGGGAGAAGTGAAGCAGATCACCGCGGGCAAGAACGAAGTGTATTTCACGATGCACAGCATCACGGCGGTGAACCTTGGCAAGGGACATGAGCGGGACATCGTGACGGGTTCACGCCAGGGTAATCTCGTGTTCTACCGCAACAAAGCTTCCACAGGGTTTGTCTTGGAACCCAAGCGTCTCACCGCAGGCACGGATGGCAATGCCCTGAGACATCCGAGCATCAATCCGAGTGTTTGTGCCTATCCAAATGCTCAGAATGGAATGTCTGACATCATCGCCTGTGGTGAGGGCTCGCTCTACTTCTATCGCTTCACGGGGAGCTTCACCCCGGCTGGAGCACCGGTGTATGAGGATCCCGTTTCAGTTCTCCAGGAGAATGCTGACCTTTACGCAGGCACGCTGCCATCTCCGACGACCGTCGATTGGAATGGCGATGGCGTGCTGGACATCCTCGTCGGCAACTCAGAGGGATTTGTGCTGTTCTTTGAAAACATCGGCAGCAACGACGAGCCCAAGTTTCTCCCAAGCACACGCGTGCAGGCCGGTGGTCGGGACATCCAGGTGCAGGCGGGCTATGCTGGAAGTCTCCAAGGCCTCCAGGAAGCGCGCTGGGGCTACCTCTCGCCCAATGCCATCGATTGGAATGGCGACTCGCTGCTCGACATCCTCACCGGTGACATCACGGGGAACTACATGATCTACATCAATCGCGGCACGGCCAAGGCGGCTAAGCTTGATCCAGCGCACCCGATCTACTGCGACGGCATCGATCTGCATGGCATGTGGCGTTGCCGTCCGGCTCTGGCAAAGGTGGGAGAGCGAGTGGCCATCGTCATCATGGATGGTCAGGACCACATGCATCTCTACTGGCAAATCGATGACTACAATGTCGAGGATGTTGGCTTGCTAAAACTTGCGGATGGCAAGCCCATCGGCGCGAGTGGTGGTGTCGGAGGCATGAGCGGACGCTGCAAACTGGATTTCTTCGACTGGAATCAAGACGGGTACCCCGATCTCGTCATTGGCACAGGCCGAGTGAATTCCATTCCGGATCGCGAGAACGGCTCGCCGATGCCGAAGATCGGCAAGAAGACACTCGGCACGCCTCTGCTGATGCTGAACACCGGCAAGAACAGCTATGCCATGCCGGTCCCTTTCCGCGATCAAGACGACAAGATCATCCAGCCCGGCGGCGCGCATGAGACCGGTGCCGTCGGCACTATGCTGGGCAAGGACGGGCCTAACCTGCTCATCTGCAATGAAGCGGGCAGGCTCTTCCTTCTTCCTGGCAAGAAGCTTCGGCTGGCACCGTGATGGAAGCTCTCATTATGACGTCTTGGCCTTGTCCAGAAGCTTGGTGGCCAGCTCGATCACAGTGACTCATCGCAACTTGAAACCAAGCCCGGCCGCCTTGCGGATGCGCTCGCTGCGCAGCATCAAGACGCCACCCGCCGCATAGGTCAAGTTTGCCAGCCCCAACCAGAAGCGTAACAACCCATGCGGAAGCAGTGGCGTGTGCTCAGGCTGCATGCCCGGCAGCACCTGCGCCAGGAAGATGACGCCCGCCACGGAGAAGGCTAGGAAGCTGACACCAAGAATCCAACGGCAGGCGGAATGACCTGAGAGCAGCCCCCCCACGAGAAAGACAGTGGCGACATACCATATGCCTGCACCTGCGGCCCAACCAAAAATCTCGTGCAAAAGCATCAGGAGCACGACAAGCACTCCGAACCCAAGGTGGGTCCAAAGGATGACTCGGGTGAAGTGAACCTCCAACCTGAGCGTGTTGCCTTTGTAGCGTTGCGCGTCGAGCATTTGACGCGGCAAGACTCCAGCAAATCATTTACGGGTCAAATTATCTTTGATCAGACTTTCCTGCCCGCCATTGACGAAGTCCGCGGCCGTCATCAAGCATCAAGGGACCAAGTCCGCGTCCCAAATCCATAGAGGCGTGATAGCGCCACCCTCGACCCAGCCACGAAGGTTTTCGGGGCTGCTCGGGATATCGACATAGTACCATGGGCCGCGCTTCTCCAAGGTCCTGACCTGGGTGCCAGGCGGCAGGGCGATGACACTGCCGCTGGTGACCGTGGCAGAGGTGTAGGAATTTGCATCCGCCTGAGTGACGACGCTGATGTCCTTCACGCGTTCGGGACCCAGCGGCCGCAAAGCAGCAAATGCACCTGCGGGAATCGCAATCGAGATTCCGACAACACAGACCACCACGGCCCATGCCGATGAGCGAAACACGCGCCACGTTAATGCCAGCAGAAAGAGCCAGGCCCCGCCAGCCGCAAGGATGAGCCACTCATTCGTCGTGAGCCAGAGACTGGCCAGGCGCAGAGGCGAGCTTTCACCAAAGGACAGATACCGCGTACGCTCAAAGATGTGGCGAAGGTTCTGCCTGAGTTCGGGGTTGCGAGCATCGAGCAACTGCGAGCGCTGATACCACAGAGCGGCCCGGCCCATATCTCCCTGACGGTACCGCGCGTGACCGATGATCTGAAACAACTCGGCACTCAGATGAGGCGGTGTCTTCTTGGTCAAGGATTCGGCGAGATACTGCGCACGGGCGAAGTTACCCTTCTCCATCTCGGCGAGGGCTTCGCGATAGACTTCGTCGGGTGACGCGGCCTTGGCTTTCGGAGCGTCAGCAGCCTGCAAAGTGGCGGCAGAGAAAAGGAAAGCCAGGGCGATGACACTAAGCTTCGCCAAAGTCTGACGCATCAGCGCAGAGAGCGTGCTGTGAATCTCACGGCGGGCGGCAGGCTCCAGACGAGGCGCATGAGCGCTTGTGAAATTCGTGGTCTCGTAGCGATCCAGAATGGATTGCACGGGACCCGTGGCCCGCTGGCTGCCATTCACATGTTGGATAAACTGGGCGGCCTCGTGCAGGAACTCTTCGTCACTGGTTCCCGAGCGATTGCTGGCAGCCTCGAACTCCTCCCAAGCAAGCCGCAGATCACCCGCACTACCAGCGAGCTGTTCCGCCCGGCGACGGCGAACCACGGCCAGCACACAAGCGAGTGCAAACAAGCCCACAGGCACCACCTGCACCGTCCAGAAGCTACGGCTGTGCAAAAGCAGAACACTCGTGGGAGCCAGCCAATTGGAACGTTCGGCAGGGCGAACCAGAATGTCTGTGATGTCAGCCTGAGGATCGGACACGGGAGGCGGAACCTGGACCTCCGTCACCGTTCCGGAGCCTCCCGGACCTGCGGATTCCACCGCAGCAGCCGGCGCGGGCTTCATGGTCAGTGGAATAGGCTCAGTGCGCAGCACCACATACTGCTTTTGAGCAGGGCTGAAGTAGTTCAGCTCAAACGCGGGCAACACGGGATGCACCGCCTCGGGCACCAGCACCTGCGTATAACCAATCTTGCGTTCAAGCGTGGGCGTCTGATTTTGATCCATGGGCCCCTCAATGACGTAACGCTTGGCAGGATAGAGCTTCCAACCACCGCTGGACACCAGCGCCGGCGTGGTGAGCGCGTCAAAGTTCCCTGCCCCAGAGACCGCGATCTCGGCTGAGATGGGATCCCCCACCGTCAGGTCCGTTGGCGAAGCCGTGGCGGTCATCTGAAATTCGCCGACCGCGCCGCTAAAGTTGGCAGGTTTGCCTTCCGCAGGCAGAGGCAGCACCTTCAGTGTCACCTGCTGGCTTTTGATCTCGAGCTTGCGTGGCTCTGACATGCCCGGGAAGAACCCTGGCGGGAAATTCTGCCCAAAACCCGGTGGAAATCCGCCACGTTGAGGCTGGTTCTCCATCGGCGTCTCCACCAGCAGTTCAAGGTTGGCGGGACCGACTTTCATATCGCCAGTGCGGAGAGAAGAAAGTGTGCTTCGGAAAGTGAGGACGTAGTAACCGACACCGTCAATGATGGTGCTGCTCTGTTCATTGGTCTGAGGGAAGCGGGCAATCGCGAAGTCACTCTTCTCCATCTCGATGAGTCCCAGACGGCGGAGCTGCACCTGACGTGGCACATAGAGGCTGACGTTCACCGGGACGACCTCACCTTGATAGATTTCCTTCTTCCCCAGTTCGATCTGGAGAATGGGCTTGTTCGCATCATCCGCCGAACCATTGTTCTGACTGAAGTCCGCCCCGCCATTTTCGACCATGAGCTTGACCTCGTTGGTGGTCAGCGGCTGGCCGTCCACCACAATGGTCTGCGGCGGAATGACAAACTCCCCTGGCTCCGAAGCCTGGATGCCCCATGAGAGATGCAAGGAGGCTGTCTGTCGGCCGTTGACGATCTGAATCTGCTGGGAACTCGTCACCCCGCTGGTCTGGCCTATCTGAAGAGGAAAGCGAAGATTCGGCAGGCTCTGGACCTGGCCATCCTGCACCGTGATCACGTAATTGACTACTTGGTTAGGCCGCGCTGTCGTGGGCTGCACATAGGCACGCACCGTGGCGGCCTGGGCAGCGGCGGTGACAAACAGTGCCATGACTGCCAGAAGGCGGCCAAAGAGGAATGGGAATCTGGGAGTGGGGAAATGCATGAAACTTGGGCTCGTGGGTGCCGTCTGCGGGGCTTGATGAAGCATGGTGTTGGTCAGCATCAGATTCACCAGTCCTTGCCTTTCACAGGTTCATCTCTGGGACGGACAACCATGGCCTTCTTCTGGTCGTCGGCATAGGTGCGCAGGAAGGAGCGGGCCTCATTGCGGCTGAAGCCGGTGGCTTCGTTCTGGTGGTTCTCAGCCATCTCAGCTTCACGTTGCTCACGGGATTCGCGAGCTTCGGGGCTTTCATCCTTCCCCTGCTCACCGGCTTGGAGCTGGCCTTCTTTTTCCTTCTCTTTCTCGCCAGCACCTTCGCCTTCTTCCTCGCCGTCCTTTTTGCCCAGGCTTTCTTTGCGGGACTTGTCCTCATCGCCTTCGCCCTCGCCGTCCTGGTCGCCATTTTCACCCTTCTCGCCGTCCTGGTCCTCACCGGACTCGCCTTTTTCGCCCTTCTGACCTTTCTGGCCTTTTTTCTTGTCGCCTTTATTGCCCTTGCCGCCTTTCTGCTGCTGCTGGTTCATCTGCTGCTGGAGCTGATCGAGACGCTTCTGCACAAACTCGCGGTTTTCCTTCACTTCCTTGTTGCCCGGCTCGATGGCCAGCGAGGCATCGAAATGCTTCACGCTGTCACGCCAGGCTTTAAGGGTGAACTTGGGCTGCTTCGCCAGAGCCTTGTCACCCTGATCATAAAGACTGTGGGCAAGACCGCGATGGGCGTGGTTTTGCACCGTCGTGTCCGCGCTTTCCAGAGCCTGGCTAAAACCACCGACGGCTCGGTCGTAGTCCTTCAACTGGTGAGCTGAAGCACCGAGGCCGAAGGCATACTGCTCGCGCTGACGCGCAGGAGTCTTCTCCTTGAGCAAGTCATCATAGAGTTTCGCCGCATGCTCGAAATCACCTTTGCCATAAGCGTCATGGGCGGCCGCAGGCTCCACCTGCTTCGAAGAAAAAATAGCGCCCAGCCAGGAGGCCTCGGCGGCTTGTGCATCAGGCCCGAGAGCCATGACGGTCAGCAGGGCAAACACGGCGGGTGCGGAAGGTGGAGTTTTCATACGAGCAGAGGGGCGGATGAACCAGGCGGCGAGCAGTAGCAATACTCCAATAGACAACGGCCAGTAAAAACGCTCAATCGGTTTAACCAATTCACGGGCGGCATTTGTCTGCGCCTGGAGGGAGGTGACCAAGTCACGGACCACTCCCTCAGCGAGGGGTTGGGAACCCAGTTTGAGATACCGACCGCGGGTGGCGGTGGCGATCTCCTGCAGGGCGCCTGGCTCTAGCTTGGTCTTCACCACATTTCCTTGGTTATCCCGCACAAAGTCACCGGCACGATCGGGATCAGGTTCAGGAATAAGCGCACCGCCTTCCGTCCCCACGCCTACCGTCAAAACGAGGATGCTCTTCTTCGCTGCCATCTGGGCATAAGCGGCGATCTCGGCATCCGGCTCGCCACCATCACTGAAAAGGATCAGGCCGTGATTACGGGCAGGACTCTTCTCGAAAGTCTCGATGGCGAGCTTCAAGGCGCGGCCGAGCTCGCTACCGCCACGCGGGACGGACGTGAAGTCGAGGGACTGCACCGCCTCGATCACCGCATCATGGTCGGTGGTGAGAGGCGCCTGCAGATAAGCATTTCCGGCGAATGCGATGAGACCGACCCGATCATTCTTGAGCGCCGGAAGCAGATCCTGGATGGCCAGTTTGGCGCGGGTCAGACGGTCAGGCACGACATCATTCGCCAGCATGGAGCGGGAGGTGTCGATGGCGATGATGATGTTTCTTCCAGACTCCTGCTGGACCACCTTGTCCTCGCCCCACACGGGCCTTGCGAGCGCGATGATGAAGGCCGCGAGGGAGATCAACTGAAGGGCGAAGATGAACCAAGTCCGTCCACCGGAGACCCCTGAGATCAAAGAATCCCGCAGCCGGGGAGCGGTAAACAGTTCCTGCACGCGGTGCGCGCGCCAGTCTGCCCACAGCTTCAGCGCCACGAGCGCGGGCAGCAGCAGTAGGAAGTAGAGGAACTTGATGGCGAGAAAGGTCATGAAAAGAAAACGAAAATGGCGGTTCAGGTGGTGACCGTCATGGGAGCCGCATTCAGCAAAGTGAGACGGAGGAGCAGCGCGAGGCCTAGCAGGGCTGCAGCGAAGCTTAGCGGATAGAAGAAGAGCTCTTCTGTCTCAGAAACCGTGCGCTTCTTGATCTCCTTCTTCTCGAGCTTGTCGATGGTGTCAAAAATGTCTGCCAGTGCTCCCAGATCTTGAGCCATGTAGAAGCTGCCGCCGCCGATGTTCGCCACGGCTTGCAGGGTCGCCTCATCAAACTCCTGACGACCGCTGGTGATGACCCGGCCGTTCGGCAGCGGGATCATGTGCACCCCTGGCGTGCCGATGGCGATGGTGTAGATCTTCACCCCGAGTGTGGCCGCCAGTTTGGCCGCATCTTGCGGGCTGAGCTTGCCGCTGTTGTTTGCGCCGTCTGTGAGCAGGATGATGACCTTGCTGGGAATGGTTTCTTTATCGAGACGACGAGCCGCCGCCGCGAGGCCGGAACCGATGGCGGTACCATCCTCCATGACACCCGTTTGCACACGATCAAGGTTCGACTCCAGCCACTCGCGGTCGAGGGTCATCGGACAAGGATAGTAGGGCGCTCCAGCAAAGGCGACGATGCCGATGCGGTCGGATTTGCGGCCCCGGATGAAGTCACGCATCACGCGCTTCGCAGCCGTGATGCGATTCACGGGACTGCCGCCGATGTAGAAATCCTCGATGAGCATCGAGAGCGAGACATCCACCGTGAGACAGATGGCAATGCCCTCGGTGTTCTCCTCATCACGCGAGATCACTTTCTGGGGGCGGGCGAGCGCGATGATAGCCGCGGTGAGACTGATCAATACCAGCCCAAAAGTGAAGCCACCGCGAGCGCTGCGTGTCCTCACACCCATCTCACGCAGGATAAAGGCGGTGGAGAAGGCAATGGTCGGCGCCTTGCCCGTGCGGCCACGCCACCAAGCCATGAGAGGCAGGAGTAAAAGCAGCAGCAGCCATTCTGGCCGGCCAAGGATCATGTTAGGCAAAAACGGGATGCTCATGAGCGATCCTCCTCGAGATGGGTGATCGCTTTTTGCACCAGGGCGCTGGCTTCCGCCGCATCAGAAGGCACTGGAGCGAAGGACAAGTGATCCCACAACTCTGCCAGGGGTGCATAGCGCTGCAGACGAGACGAGGTTGCGGCAGAACTTTGCGTTTCGAACAACTCATGGGTGGTTCGAAAGGGTGCCGGGATCTTGTAGCGATCGAGGAAGTACACGCGCAGGGTTTCCGAGACATCCGCAGCGGTCTTTGCAGGCGGCTGCAAGGCACATTGGGCGAGGATATCGCGCAAACGGTTGATAGCCGTGTTCCAGGGCTTCTTCAAGGCAGGCGGAGGCGTCTTCGCCGGACGCAGCAGCAGGAACACCACAAGCGCGAGCATGATCAGCACCAGCACAGCACCGGCGGCATAAATCCACCACTCAGGACCTGGCTTGACGAGACTAGGATCAGGCAGCTTCGGATGCGGCAGCGGCTGCAAAGGTGGTGCCTGCTGGGCTTGCGCCAGGAAAGCATGGATGAAGGCAAGCATCAGCGTTTCCTCCTTTTCCGTGAGCGGAAGTAGGACTTCAGCGCAGGCACGTAGTCCTCGTCCAAACGCACATGGAGCTTCTCGACTCCGTATTTGCGCAAGGTGCGGGAGAGCGTGTCCTGACGTTCACTCATCCGCTGGGCATAATGGCGACGGACGGCTGGATGCGAGGTATTCACCACATACTGCTCACCGGTTTCAGGGTCCTGCAAGCAAACGCGACCGGCCGATGGCAGCTCCCACTCGTGGGGATCGGTGATCTGAGCGGCCACCACGTCGTGCTTGGCAGCGAGGGATCGCAGGCTTCGCTCCCATGCCTCATCCTGGATCAGGAAGTCAGACACGACCACAATCAGCGCGCGGTGAGCGATGCGCTCCATCGCGAGGTCCAGCGCAGGGGTGAGATTCGTGCGACGGCTCTTTGGCGTGAGATTCAAAATATCACGCAGGCAGCGCAGCGCATGCGAACTGCCTTTTTGAGCGGGCAGATAATGCTCGATCTGATCTGAAACGAGGATGAGTCCCACCTTGTCCTGATTCTGCACGGCACTGAAGGCGAAGACGGCGGCGACTTCGGCGGCGCGCTCACGCTTGCTGTCCTCCTTGCTGCCGTAGTCTCCCGAACCGCTGACATCGACGACAAGCATCACCGTCAGCTCACGCTCCTCGATGTACTTCCTAACAAAAGGCTCGTTCATACGAGCGGTGACGTTCCAATCGAGGAAGCGCACATCGTCACCCGGCTGGTATTCACGGAAGTCGTCAAACTCGATCCCCTGCCCTTTGAATCGCGAATGGTAGGCGCCGCCAAGCGTCTCCTTCACAATTCCTCGTGTGATGAGTTCGATCTTCCTGACACGCTTTAAAATTCGCGTGAGGCGCTCGTCTTCCGTTTCGGGTTTCGCAGGCATGCGGAGGTTTCTGCCGAATGATGGGTTCGGGCGGATGAAACTGGATCTGAGATTACGGAACGGGAAGCTTGTCGAGAAGCTGCTTGATCACATCCTCTGCGGTCACACCCTCAGCCTCGGCTTCATAGCTGAGGAGGATGCGGTGACGCAGGATGTCCGGAGCCAGGTCCTTGATGTCCTGCGGGGTCACGTAGTTCCGCCCAGCGAGGAAGGCGAGAGCCTTCGCGGCAAGGGCGAGATTGATAGTGCCGCGAGGAGAGGCACCACAGCGGATCAACAGCTTGAGATGCGGGGCGATGGAGCCTGGATCACGGGTGGCGTGGATGATGGCGACGATGTAGTCACGGATTTTTTCATCCATGTAGAGACTGTTCACGACGACGCGGCTGGCGATGATGTCCTTGGCTTCGATGATCTGGTTCACATCCAGCTTCGGTGCACTGGTGGCCATGGCATCCAGCACCTGGCGTTCTTCAGCCGCAGTCGGATAGACCACGCGGACCTTGAGGAGGAAGCGGTCAAGCTGCGCTTCAGGAAGCGTGTAAGTACCTTCCTGATCGATCGGATTCTGCGTGGCGAGCACCATGAAGGGATCCGGCAGTTTGTAGCTTGATTCCCCGATCGTCACCTGACGCTCCTGCATGGCTTCCAGCAGCGCGCTCTGCACCTTGGCAGGAGCGCGGTTAATTTCGTCCGCGAGCACCAAGTTGGCAAAAATAGGGCCAAGACGTGGCGAGAAGCTACCGTCCTTTGGGTGATACACCATGGTGCCCACCACGTCCGCAGGCAGAAGGTCCGGCGTGAACTGGATGCGCTTGAAGGTGGTGTGCAGAGCGCTGGAGAGAGTGCGCACAGCAAGAGTCTTCGCCAGACCGGGCACGCCTTCAAGAAGCACGTGACCATTGGTCAGCAGCGCGACGAGGAGCCGATCCACGAGGTGGGTCTGGCCCACGAGCACCCGGGCGATCTCCGCACGCAAGGGCGGCACCCACGAGGCAGATTTGGCGATGGTTTCCTGGTCAGGGATCGATGCGGCGGATGAGGAGGCGGGCGTGTCAGACATGCGAGCGTGAACGGTCAATGGGGGCAGGTTCAGAGTCAAGGCAGGAGACTCATGTTCAAAACGTCGCCCGTGGGATTTTTTTTGATCCTGAATGCAGGCTTTGTGAGCCCGTTGGTTACGGTTTCGCTCTGATGATACTAAAATGAGGCGGTCCGCGAACCTACTTAGCGTCCCACCGGCACGGCTTTTTGAGTCTCCGTGGGCACCTGGGCATCATCCGCGACAGGGGCGCCTGCACCGGAGCGCAGAGCCTTCGGTGCCGCCGGCACCGAATACCAGTTGAGCTGCGGCACCGCCGAAAGCTGCACCCAGTTCTGTGACCCGAGCTTCATCCATTCGAGTTCCACGATGGCCCAAACCTGAGAGCCCCAGGGAATTTTATCCCGCAGTTCACGACCGAGATCAGAGTCCTTGTCCAAGAAGATCACGCTGGCGTAAGGGTTGGGCGGTGCCGGGCTGACACGAAAAACATCCTTGCCTGAGACATTCGGTACTTTGTCCTCAAAGTAGTGCGTGCGGGTGATGCCCACATGGAAACGCGCTGGACCTTCCTGATAACCCGCGAGGAACTTTTCCAGCAGGCGGTCTTTAAATTCCACGAAGCTGAGCCAGTCGACCTTGAACTTGCCCTGGTTCATTTCCAGCATGACGGGCACTGGGAACTCCCAAGTCTTGCTTTCCAGACCAAAGACCGCATGTGCACCGCCACCCATCTGCGGTTTTGGATCAAAGCGCACAAGGCCGATGGAATCGACCGTGATCGGGCCATCGGGATTCGATGAATAATAGCGCTCCATGATCGGGCGCATGACGTCTGCACCGAGGGTGAACTCGAGACGTTCCTGAAGATCGGCGGCCAAGAGAAACTTTTGCAGGGCTTCGGCTGCAGGCATGGCCTCCTTGGTGATGTCATCAAGACGCACGCCAGAACCTGCGGCCATCTCACCAGAGGGCGGCGCGGGAGCATCCAAAGGACTGGTGCCATTCTTGACCTTCGCGTCTGGCAGGGCTGATTTGACGTCCGCGAGCCCACCCTTTGGCACATCCAGAGTGGGAGGCGTCGTGGTAGACATGGCAGGCTGGGCCTTGAGAATGGTCGGATTCTCCAGAGATGCCGTCGCAGTGGCAGGTGGCGGAACAACGGCGGACAGGCCCTGCGGCGGAGCTTCATCAGGATCAAAGCCGCCCGGCGGCTTGGCAGGAGCCGTGTCAGCCAGATCCGGGGTGGTGCCTAGAGTTGGCTCACTCGCTGGCGACTTCGCGGATCTTGAAGATGGCTTCTCACCGGAAGGCGAAGGTGAGGCGACATCGGCCACTTCAGCGGAAGCGGCAGCACCTGGAATCATGGCCTTCACCGTCTCCACCGCCTGCAGGATGGGGTCACGGAACAGCCAGCCAGCCGCGACCAGCCCCCCCCCGAGGAACAGCAAAGCCAAACCGATCATGAACACATTGGAAGCCCTCTTCGGCTTGTTCAGCGGACGGGAGCGCGAGACGCTCGCGCCAGATGATGAAGGCAGAGAAAGGCCAGAGTTGTTTTCCTGGGAGGCGCTGGCCTGCGGAGCCGCAGGGATGCCGCGGGACAGCAAGTTACCACCCTGGGTAGAGTTCCCGGCCGAGCCCATCATGGGCAACGTCGGCGCTCCTGGAATCAAGGCACTATGCCCATGAACAGGGGGGCGGGTGGGGAATGACTGATGCGCGGGCTGAGGCTCGGCAGGATGAAGTGAGGGCGCAGAACTGGAGCCCCAGGCTGGCTGCTGAGGCGTCATGGGGCCGACAGGGGCATTGCCCATCACCCCCGCTGGATTGCCCCCAAATGGCACCTGTCCATCTGACCGACGCGGTGGCAAAAAACCGCCCGCGTCCTGCGCTGGTGGCATGGACATCGAAGCCTGGGGTGCTGGAGCCGAAGCTGACTCCATCATGGTCTGTCCAAATCCGGGGCTTTGCCACGCTGGTGTCGCAGGTGGAAATCCGGCCGAAGTAGGAGACGTCGGAGGCTGGAAGTTCGGAGCCGCAGATGGAGGCGTGCCAGGAAACGCTCCCGGCAGTGGCATCACCGGTCCTGCTCCAGATCCCAGAGGACGAGACATGGGTGCGGGCGAAGGTGAGCTCGGAGTCGTCGGCGCAGAAATCGAAGGCCCGAAGGCTGGGGGCGCAAAGGCCGGCTGGGCCGAAACCGTGGGTGTCGGGGAAGTGACAGTGTTTCCGCACACCGGACAGGGGCCGCTGATTCCGGCCAAATGCGCCGGGACCGTGAGCACATGCTGGCAGCTGCCGCATGCAAACTGGATGACCTCTGGGTTCATGGTGAAGGGATTAGAAATGCTTAAGTCTCCTTTAAAATCGCTCAACTAGACCACTTCGACAAGTGTCCTTTCTCAGTTTTTTATAATTTTTGTAATTATCCTGTTAGCTAGCCATACCCATCAGATGCCTGAGGAGGTCCTCCTCATGGAGCAGCCCGGAGGGTTCCGACCTAGAATCTACGACCAGACATAGAGAGCGGCCTCTTTTCCGTAATCTTTGGAGGGCGAGCAGGGCACCGTCGGTCTCGTTAACGACATCTAGAGTGCGCATGTGCTGCCGCACCAGACGATCAGGCGGAACGACCGCCGGAAGCGAGCTAAGGTCGATCACTCCGACAAAGACCCCTTTCTCTCCGATGACAGGGAGGGTGCTGCGGTCGTGCTCACGAGCCATGATCTGCGCAGCTGACAAGGGCAAGTCGGGCGAGAGCGCCACACTGCGCTTTAGCGGACGCATGAGGTCCACGGCACGCAAACGACGGTAATTGAGTACCTGCTCAATGAGATGGCCTGTTCCTGGGGAAAGCTGTCCGAGCTTCTGCAGTGAACGGGCCTGCTGGCGCAGATCTTCACGTCCGGCAGAGACATCTGGCGTTCCCGATGAAGCATCAGCGGACATTTCACGGCGGGCAAAGAACCTGAAGAACGGCCGCATCAGTCCCACAAGATGCACCAGGGGGGCCAAAGTGCGGATGCTCCGGAAGGGGTAGCGGCGAAACAGCTTTTTGGGAAGGATCTCCAGACAGATCAGGAAGATGGGCAGAGCCACCACAAAGGCCGTGAGGTATCCCCAGCCGCCAGACACATTCACCAGCTTGGAGGCGATGATGACAAAGGCGAAGAGATTCACCACATGGTTGGCCACGGTGATGGATCCAAGAAGCGCATCTCTGTCCTCAAGCAACGGCAGAAGGCGCGCCGCCCGCCTGTCCCCTGCCCGCGCAGCATGCCGGACACGCACCCGGCTCACTGCCAGCACAGCGCTCTCCAATCCGGACAGGGCAAAGGAAAGCGCGAGCGTGACGAGCAGAAGGATCGGCCAGGACATGAGTTGGTGAAGCGGACTAGATAGAGAGAACTCGCCGCGAGAGAAGTAGCATTTTGCGCGCCCATCTTTTCACCAGACGCTTTTCTCTCTTTCCCAAAATCACATTCACGCTAGGACTGCGCGTATCTCTTTTCCTAACCCACCATGATCACCGGACAACACCTCATCGCAGGCCGCGAGGCAGCCGCCTCTTGCTCCCCCTTCCAGGCTGAAAACCCCACGACGAGCCAGAAGCTGGAGCCGCACTTCGGGGATGCCACACTGGCGGAGGCTGATGAGGCCCTGCAGGCCGCTGATGGTGCCTTTGACGCCCTGCGTCTGGCCCCGGTGGAGAACCGGGCGCGTTTCCTGGAGACCCTGGCGGATGAGATCATGGCGCTCGGCGATTCTTTGCTGGAACGTGCCCATGCCGAAACCGCGCTGCCGATGGCCCGCCTCACGGGCGAGCGAGGCCGAGCGATCAACCAATGCAAAATGTTCGCCGCGCTGATCCGTGAAGGTTCCTGGGCCGCGCTGAACGTCGACCATGCGCAGCCCGAACGCGCTCCCGTTCCGAAGCCAGATGTGCGCAAAATGCTGCTGCCCATTGGCCCGGTAGTCGTCTTTGGTGCCAGCAACTTCCCCTTCGCCATCGGCGTGGTCGGAACGGACACCGTTTGTGCCATGGCGGCAGGCTGCCCGGTCGTGGTGAAAGGTCATCCAGCGCATCCAGGCACTTGTGAGATGCTGGGCCGCGCTGTACTGGCAGCTCTGCGCAAGACGGGTCTGCCGGAAGCCAGCTTCTCCCTACTGCAAGGTCGTGGCAATGAGCTCGGTCGCGCTCTGGTGATGCATCCGCTGACGCAGGCAGTGGCCTTCACGGGTTCCATGCGCGGTGGTCGTGCGCTGATGGATGCCGCGGCTTCCCGCCCGAATCCGATTCCGGTGTACGCGGAGATGGGATCCATCAATCCAGTGTTCCTGCTTCCAGGTGCCTTGAAGGAGCGCGCAGCCAAGATCGGCGAGGCCTACGTTGGCTCTGTGACCATGGGCGTGGGCCAGTTCTGCACAAATCCGGCGGTCGTGCTTGGTCTGAAGAGTCCTGAACTCGGCACCTTTGTACAGAGCGCTGTGGAAAACGCCGAAAAAGTGGCCCCGCAGACCATGCTGCATCGCGGGATCTGTGAGACCTATGAAGCCGGCACCGCCGTGTGGAGCACGGTCAGCGGCATCAAGCTGGCCGGCCAGTCTGCCGCCGAACCCAACAGTGATGCCACCCAGGCCGCCTGCCGGATCTACACCACCACCCTGGACGTGCTGGAGTCTAATGAAGAGTTGCGTCACGAGGTCTTTGGCCCCTGCTCCATCGTCGCGGAATGCCCGGGCCTTGAGGACATGCTGCGCTTTGCCCGCAACCTGGACGGCCAGCTCACCGCCGCCATCCATGGCACACCGGAAGACCTGCGTGAATATGCACCGCTGGTCCGCGTGCTGGAGCGCAAGGCAGGCCGCATCATCTTCAATGCTTTCGGCACGGGGATCGAGCCCTGCGCCTCCATGCATCACGGTGGTCCCTACCCTGCCGCCAGCCACAGCTTCTTCACCAGCATCGGCACGGACAGCATCCTGCGCTTCGTCCGTCCTGTGAGCTATCAGGGCTTTCCGGACGACTGCCTGCCTCTCCTCCTTCAGAACGCCAACAGCACGGGCGTCATGCGGCTTGTGGACAACAAGCTGACCCGCGACGCATCCTAATTCCTGCCGTCCAATCCCATGCACCTCTACCGCACGCGCCACGCCTTCTTTCTTCATCACTCGGACGCTTGGTTTCATCTGCCTGACACGGATTGGGATGCCCTGATTGGCCACGAGGATCTTCATGGCTACCTGACCCAGGTCTCCACCGAGTTTACCACGATCTCTGGCCCGCCTCCGGATCAGTTCCTCGCGCCCATCGGCACACAGGAAGTGTGGGCGGCCGGCGTGACCTACTTCCGCAGCCGCACGGCGCGCATGGAAGAAAGCAAGGACGCGGGTGGCGGCAGCTTCTACGATCGTGTGTATGCCGCCGAACGGCCTGAGATCTTCTTCAAGGCCACGCCCCAGCGCGTGGCCCATCCCGGGCAGCCGATGCATCTGCGCAGCGATTCCAAGTGGATGGTGCCGGAGCCCGAGCTCACGCTGGTGATCAATCCCAGCGGCAAGATCATTGGTTATACCATCGGCAACGACCTTTCCTGCCGTGACATCGAGGGTGAGAATCCGCTCTACCTGCCGCAGGCGAAATGCTTCAAGCTCTGCGCCGCCGTGGGTCCCTGCCTCTACATCACCAACGAGCCGCTGAATCCGGACACCAAGATCAGCGTCGCCATCAGCCGCAGCGGAGCCGTGGTCTTCAGCGGTGAAACGCCCATCTCCCAGCTCAAGCGGGGTGTCCAGGAACTCGCCGGCTTTCTTTACCGCGACAACACCTTCCCCACCGGAGCCCTGCTCATGACCGGCACCGGCATCGTCCCCGGCGATGAGTTCACCCTTCAGTCCGGAGACGAGGTGGCCATCAGCATCGAAGGAATCGGCACGCTGAGCAATCCAATGGGTTGATAGTATCGTAGCTTTTCCTCAGTTTAGTCTCTCCCTCTCCCCCACCCGGTTTCGTTCCACTCAGTATGTCCCTCCCCCATCTTCCCGCCCTGCGCAAAGGCCGCGCTTACGACTCCCTCGACAAGGTCCAGGTCAAGGATCACAAAACCGGCGAAGTTTGCGCCGAGGTCAGCCAGGTGAATGCTGGCATCGTCCGCAAGGATCTGGCCCGCATCGGCGAGGCTCGGGCGAGCTTGAAGAAGTTCACCGTTCAGCAGTTGATCGACATCACCGCGAAAGCTGGCGATCTTTTCCTGAATGGCACTCTGCCGCTCGGTGACCGGGGCCACACGCAGAGCCCTGAGGAGTACATCTCCACGCTTTCCCGCACCAGCGGTCTGCCGCACATCATGGTGAAGCGTAACATGACGAAGATCCACTTCGCCATGACGAACATGACCATGATCCTGAACGGCCTCTCCCGCGGCCTGGACATGAGTGTCATCGACAATGGTTTCGGTACCCAGGCAGGCTGCCCGGTGGCCTACTTCCCTACCGCCAATGCACTCGGCCTGATCATGCCGAGCAACTCTCCGGCGGTGAACTCGCTCTGGCTGCCTTCCATCGCGCTGAAGACCCCGGTCGTCATCAAGCCAGGCCGTGAGGAGCCCTGGACACCTTTCCGCCTCATTCAGGCTTTCATTGCCGCAGGTGCACCACCCGAGGCTTTTGGCTTCTATCCGACCGATCATGAAGGCAGCGGTGAAGTAGTGAAGCTTTGCGGACGCAGCCTTGTCTTCGGGGACGTAAACATCGCCAAGATGTATGAAAACAATCCGCGCGTTCAGGTGCACGGCCCGGGCTGGAGCAAGATCATCATCGGCGAGGACAAGATCGAGAACTGGAAAGAGTACATCGACGTCATCGTCAGTTCCATCAGTGACAACGGCGGACGCTCCTGCATCAATGCCAGTGCTGTGCTGGTGCCGAAGTATGGCAAGGAGATCGCTGATGCCATCGCCCAGCGTCTCGGCCCTGTGGATCCCCTGCCCTCTGATGATGGAAACGCGAGGCTCTCCGGTTTCGCCAACACGAAGATGGCGGATTACATCGACAGCGCCATCGACGGCGACCTCGCCACGCCTGGTGCTGAAGACGTCACCGCAAAGTACCGCAATGGCCCGCGCAAAGTGGAGTTCCAGGGCGGTGTCTTCCTGCGTCCGACCATCATTCATTGCGACTCCTGGGCACACCCCCTGGCCAACCGCGAGTTCCTCTGCCCTTACGCCAGCGTGGTTGAAGTGCCGCAGAGCGAGGTTTTGAGCAAAATCGGTTATTCCTTGATCGTCACTGCCATCACCGCTGATCCTGCCTTCACGGAGCAGCTCCTCGAATGCCAGACCATCGACCGCCTGAACCTCGGGCCTCTCAGCACGATGAAGATCAGCTGGGACCAGCCGCATGAGGGCAACATGTTCGAGTTCCTCTACAAGCGCCGCTCGATCGACCGGGCGGTCGCTTGATGTCTCGTCATCAGACAGACTTCCTTCATGGCCTACCAGGTCAAAGAATCCCTCACCGCCAAACCCAGGACGTATGCCCTGGAGGGCATCCATTCTGACTACAAGCAGAAGCTGCTGGCCGGAACCGCTCTTGTTTGTGAGGAGAGACAGGACTTTTGGTATTCCGTGGCGGAGTTGGTGGGCGATGCACCGACCGCCCGATTCTCCTTCGTCTGCCCCAAATGCAAAGGCATGGTTCCAGCCCGCCAGATTGATGTCGGCCTGGAGACGAAATGTCCGCGCTGCCAGAATCTGACTCAAGTGCCTGATGTCAAGGCACGTCAAAATTCCCTGCTGGATCGTCATCTGCTGAAGGAAGCCAATCAAACCGTGTTCGCGGGTGCCGTGATCTTCCTTGTTGGAGCAGGTGCCACCGTTGCTGGTTACCTGGATGCCATCAGCCGCAATGGCACCTCATTCTATGTCCTGTGGGGACTCGCCGTCATAGGAGCTGGCATGATGATCACTGGCTTCGGCCGACGCAGTATCTATTTCAAAAAGTATCCCAAAGATGGCAAAAGAGGTTAGGCGCAGCAGCCGATCTTCTCCATACACTTTAAGCCCCCGCCTGATGTCACTCCCCCCTTTCGACCACCAGCCACGCACGCGGCTCATCTATGGCAATGGCACGCTTTCCCGCATTGGGGAACTGGCCGCTGGCATCGGAGGCAAGCGTGCCCTCATCGTGAGTGATCCGGGCATCGTCAAAGCGGGTTATGTGCAGCAAGCACAGGCTGCGCTGGAAGCGAGCGGTCTGGCCGTGCAGGTCTATGGTGAGGTGCGGGAAAATCCGAGCACGGAAGATGTGGACCGCTGCGTGGCCGTGGCGCGTGACTTTCAGACGGATCTCATCATCGGTCTCGGTGGGGGCAGCAGCATGGACACCGCTAAGGGCTGCAACTTCATCCTCACCAACGGCGGCCGCATGCATGACTACTGGGGCACGGGCAAGGCCACGAAGCCCATGCTGCCATTAATCGCCATTCCCACGACCGCAGGCACCGGTAGTGAATGCCAGAGCTACGCGCTCATCTCTGATGCCGAAACGCATGTGAAGATGGCCTGTGGCGATACCAAGGCCGCGGCGAAGGTCGCCATCCTGGATCCGGAACTCACCGTTTCACAACCGCATCGTGTCACCGTCTGCACCGGCATGGATGCGCTTTCACACGCGCTCGAAACAGCGGTGACAAACAAGCGTAACGCTTACTCCACCGTGTTTTCACGCGAAGGCTTCCGGCTCTGCCATGCTGGATTCAGCCGCGTGCTGCGTGATTCCAAGGACATCGAGGCACGTGGCCAGATGCTTCTGGGCGCCGCCTACTCTGGCATCGCCATTGAAAACAGCATGCTGGGCGGTGCCCACTCCTGTGCCAATCCGCTGACCGCGAAGTTCAACGTCGTGCATGGTGAGGCCGTGGGCGTGATGCTGCCGCACATCATCCGCTTCAATCGTGCGCTCCCTGAGATCGCCGCAATCTATGAAAGCTACTTCGATGGCGATCTCGCCGACCGCGTGAGCGAGCTTCTCTGGGAAGCCCAGATGCCACGCCAGATCAGCCACTACGGTGTCACGGAAGCCGATATCCCTGCCCTGGCCGAGATGGCGGCAAAGCAGTGGACGGCGCAGTTCAATCCGCGTGCACTGACGGTGGAAGATTTTGTCGGATTGTATCGCGCAGCGCTGCGAGATAGTGGCTCATGAGGCTGCTGGCGTCTTGAAAAGGCGGCGGTAGCCCCGAACTATCAAAATGAGAGCAATGCCTCCGAGGCTGCCGAAGATCGCTATCGGGATTAAATACTTTGGAGAGTTATGCAAGGCTTTCGATAACCAAGTCCACCGTAGCAGTTCCTGCGCTTTCGTCCGGAGATCAGCGACATTGATCTCCGGCTGCCCGTAAATGACAGCCATGTCGAGCAGCTCTACCACCGGCTCCTGGAAGCCGAGCACATGCTCCATCTGGGCCAGCTCCACCAACAATTGAGCCACAATAAAATCTTTGGGCTTCACTAGCAGCATGCGCACGGAAAGTTGCTCGTACAGTGAGCCCTTCACTTGGTCCATCCTCAGGTCACCCTGGGCTGTGGAGATTTGGTAACCGCTCTCTTCAAGACGGCTCATGTCCACCCCAGTGATGGTGTGCTTCTTGAGCCAGTCCGCCTGTGTTTTCAGATTCAGCTTGGCCTCCAGGATCCGTACGTGCAGCCATTCAGCACGCATGTGGGAGGCAGGATTTCGCTGGATCCCCGTGCGAATCCACTCCAGGGCCTTCGCGTCATCGCCAGCCAGCTCGTAGGCGGTGCCGAGATTGGCAGCCGTGTAGTAGTTGCCTGGACGCTCGGCCTCTTCTTTCTCCAGCATCTTCACTGCGGTGGCGGCATCGCCGCGAAGCAGGGTCTGCACTGCCTCGTCATTGGCTGTACCACTCGCATTCGGAGGCGAGTACTGATGCCTCTTAAACAGGTGCTCCGCCTCCCGCACGTCGCTATTCATCGGCGTCTTGAGATGGACCGCGCCCCAGCGGCCTTCCCGTTTCTCAAAGGTGCCCCGGACAGTGGTGCCATGAATCCACAGACATCCGTGGGCGGCCTGATTCATGATCAGGAGACTGAGCACGATGAGTGCCCGCAGGGGCATGACTTCTATGTGTATCATGGCGGTAATCCTACATTCGCGGCCATCCATGCGGCAAGCTCTCTTCGGCATCACGCGCATCAAAGCAGATGCCGCTTGTATCAAAGCAGGCGGGGAGGACGTTATGATGAACACGTTCTCTTCCTCTTTTATGCGCCGTCACGTCTTCTATTTTCTGCTTGCCTCCCTGCCGCTTCTTTCGAGTGCCCAGGAGGCAGCGCCGCCAGCTATGAAAGAATACGAAGGCCGGGCGATCGCGCAGACGATGCACTGGCAGGGGGCGAACTGGCTGATCCGCAACAAGCGTGAGCGTGAGGAGGGTGTGACCAAGATGCGTGAAGAGTTACGCCTCAAGCCCGGCATGGCCGTGTGTGACATGGGCGCTGGCAATGGCTACCACACCATCCCGATGGCTGAAGCCGTGGGAGCCACGGGCAAGGTGTATGCGGTGGATGTGCAGCCGGAGATGATCGTCATGCTGAATGAGCGTGCGATTGAGAAAGGCATCACCAGCATCCAGACGATTGTCGGTGAGTATCATGATCCGAGGCTGCCCGCGAACTCCTGTGACCTCGTCCTGCTGGTAGATGTGTATCATGAGTTCTCGCATCCTGCGCAGATGCTCGATGGCATGAAAAAGGCGCTCAAACCCGGCGGCCAGATCTGCCTGGTGGAGTTTCGCGCCGAGGATGACGAAGTGCCGATCAAGCCCGAGCACAAGATGAGCAAGACGCAGATCTTGAAGGAAATGACAGCGAACGGCCTGAAACTGGAACGCGAGTTTGACGGGCTACCCTGGCAGCACATGATGTTCTTCGGGCTGGCTGAGAAACCGGCGAAGTGAGATGCTTTAGGTTAGGCAATGCCACGCATCGCAGGCCATAGGTCACATAAGACGTAGGTGGACCCGATGGGTCCCATTTCAATGAAGCCTCGGGGACCACACACCTACAAAAAAAACAACGCAGAGCTTTGGTCTCTGCGTTGTGGAAAAAAGAGGATTGCGAATGAGGCAGCTTACTTGGCCTTGGGCTTTTCTTCGCCTTCGCCCTTGCCGCCGTCCAGAGGAGTGATGATCGGGCGGTCTTTCATCTCCGGGGAGATGGTCCAGGAATCACCCTGCTTGACGAAGGAGATCAGGAAGAGCTCCTCGATGCGATCGGTCAAGGTTTCCTGGGATGTGCGGACTGTGGCGTGGACGTAGCCTTTTTCCTTTTCCTCGACGAGACCGAGCACTTCGATCTTGAGAGTGTCCTGCTTGCGCTTGGTGACTTCAGAAGCGGCGTTGATGCGCTTGTGCCAGGCTTCGCGGTCCAGGATGTAGAACTCCTGAGGGGTGAGCTTTTCCAGATCGCGGATTTCTTTGACTCCAAAGCGCTCCAGCATGGCCTGCTCCTCGGACATGGTCGGGGCGGTCTTGATGATGGCGATCGTCTCCTTCTGCTTGCGCTCAAGCGAGGAGGCCTGCAGCAGGTTCGCGGCGGTTTTCCACTCCTGGTTCACGACGCAGGAAAGATACTTTTTGACCAGCTCGCCACAGGGATGATCCGCTGGAAGAGGAGCGCTGTGGGAAAAACCGGCAAAGGCAAGGAAACCAATAACCAGAGAAAGACGGGCAACAAGACGGGCAGGATGCATAGAGCTGGATTTGACCGAGCAGGAAGGAAAACGTTCGGGCGAGTTTCTAGCCCGCTGCCTTCAAGACGTCAAATGGAGAAAGGCATTGGGAAAATAGCCGTGGATGCTCAGAACTCAGGAGATCCAAGGTTCAAAGGGTGCCGGCAAACAACATTGGAGCCAAGGGACGGGCTCTTTCAGCATGCTTGAATGTTCAGACGGAACCTTTCAAAGCTGCGACACCTTTTTTCGACCGAGCCTGCCGAGGGCTTGCCCGGCGGCCCTGCGGCTGCTTGCTTCCCTCCCAGTGAAAATCCGCGATCCTGAAGCGACTCCCTACGTTCTTGGCACATCCATCATGGCGGTGCTTTTCATCGCGGGCATGATCCGCCTCTGGCTGCTCAGACGGGTGGAAGAAAGACTGCTGAAGAACAAAGACGCCTTGGAAAAACAGGTGCTTGGCCAGCAGAAAGATCTGCAACTGGTCCGCACGGATGCGAATGCCTGGCGCGCCGAGATGCAACGCCAGTTTGACCTCTACCGCCACTTGGCCAGCGACCAGTTGAAGGTGGAGGAATCACGATTTGACAACCTGCTCATCAAATCCCGCGAGCGTGAGCAGGCCTTGCAGACCAGCCTGGACATCACCCGCCAGATGTGTGCGGAACTGCCCTCCGCCAAGGCCAGGCTCATGCAACTGGAGGCTCTGCTCGGCATCGACGCCGGCGAAGGCCTATCCGCGAGCGCGATGCCAGCTGGCCACGACTCCAGCGATCTGTCTCCCATGCCCGACCTGAATGGCAGCGCCTCAAGCGAGCCCCACGAGCCGACTGTGGCCGAACCTGCCGCACCTGCCGGATCCGCCACAGCGGAGGACGTCAGCTCTCACGGCCAAGAAATAGAGAGTCTGAGACAGAAAAATGTGGCTTTGCAGCAAGCGCTCACCGCCGAACGTCTGAGAGCGCGCATCAAGGAGCGTTCCAACAACGGATCCAAGGCCAAAAGCCGGCGGAACTAAGCCGGATATTGTCGGGTTCAGAGGTCTATGATTGATCGGTGACGTTTCTCCCATGTAAAAGGAGGCGTCATGAACCTCCTCTATCCACGCTTCACGCTACGTCAGTTTGGCTGGATGCTGCTTTTTGGCTGTGGAGGCGCGGTGATCGCAGGCCTCTACGGTATCGTCCACGACCAGATCACCTTTGAAATCGGGCCCGAATATTTCACCGACTTCAAGTTCCAGCAGTTCTTTTATCTGCCAAAGACGCAACCCGAGCGCTTGATCGTGGCGGAGATCGGCTTCCTTGCCACTTGGTGGGTCGGCTTCTTTGCGGGATGGTTTATGGGCCGGCTGAGCATTCCACACATGCCCTGGCGGCAGGCGGCAAGACTGAGCCTAAAAGGAGTCGCCGTCATGACAGGCACTGCGTTCGCGGCGGCGGTGATGACCTACCTCTGGGCTCCGACCGACCAGAACGACCCACGCATGGAAAACTGGGATGGCATGTTCGCCGGGCGGGACATTATCGACACCGTGGCATTTGCGCAGGTGGGTTATGTCCATAATGCCAGCTATCTGGGCGGTCTCATGGGACTGATCCTGGCGCTGGCATGGATGAGATGGCGGAGAATAGCTCACCAGAATACCCAAATGAACCGCAGGCGAATCTAGGGGGCCATTGCCATCGTATGACCACCTGATTTACCTTAGACTTCCAGGTAGCCACTTCCAGGAAACTGACTAGCCCATATAACTTCCTTAACGCTCGCGAAAAAATCTCAATATTGAGACCCATAATATATAATTTTCAAAATTTTGATTTGTTTTCAATTTTGAATTTCCATAACTCAAGGCAGATTCCGCACCATGCCAACCGGATCCCATCCTCGACCTGCGATAGCTGCCCCCGGGCCGCTTCCGCGCAATATCTTGGATAAGCTCGAAGAGCGGAGGGCGCTGCGCCAGCGGCACCAGCCCTCACCGCATCTCTGGGTGTTGGTTTCCATCCTGGGGGACGTGGTTATGATCGTGCTCGCTGAGCATCTCGCCTACTGGCTTCGTTTCCACTCTTTCATGAGAGACTACGGCAATTGGTCGACCATGGAACTGCGGCAGTATGCGGGTCATATGGCGCTGGGTTCGCTTTCGCTGCTTCTCGCACTTGGATGGCAGGGTCTCTACCATCGCAATATCCTGCTCAGAAACCGATGGATCGCATCCCGCATCGCCCGTGCGGTGCTGATCTGGACGCTGGTCTTCCTGTCCTTCAGCCTGGCGCTCAAACTGGAGCCTTCCATCTCCCGTGTGTATGTGGCTCTCAATGGTGCCTGCGCGTTGCTTCTGCTCCTGGGGTGGAGAGGACTGTTTGATTCCTTTCTGCATTCTCCAGGACGCATCGAGACGCTTCAGCAGCGCACTCTTTTCGTGGGCTGGAATGATGATGCGCAGCGTCTGTGGCAGACACTCAGCGAGGACCGCGCCCACGCCTTTGACCTCGTGGGCTGGGTGGATGCCTCAGGCTGGCGGGATAGCAATCCCATGCCCGATAACATCCCCTTCGTGGGCTACGTGGAGGACATCCAGCGAGTCATCGCCCGTCACGATGTGGACATGATCATCGTGGCTGACCTGCCTAGGCAGCAGATGGTGGAACTGGCGAATCTTTGCGAAAGGGAGATGATCCAGTTCAAGCTGGCTCCTTCCGTGTTCCGCATCTTCGTCTCGGGCCTGTCTCTGGAGACCATCGCGGGCACACCTGTGCTTGGAGTGAACCGGCTGCCGCTGGACAGCACCCTGAATGTGATGCTGAAGCGGGGTCTCGATGTCGCCGGCGCTCTCTTCGGCCTGATGATGAGCGCACCCATCATCGCCATCTTCGGTGCCATCGTCTATTACGAGTCCCGCGGCCCCATCTTCTACCGCCAGCGCCGCTGGGGCATGAATGGCGTGCCGTTCGACATCATCAAGATTCGTTCCATGAAGCTGAATGCCGAGGCCGCTGGGGGAGCCCAGTGGTGTGTTCAGGACGATCCGCGCCGCCTGCGCGTGGGTGCCTTCATGCGCAAATGGAACATCGATGAACTGCCGCAGTTCTGGAATGTGCTGAAGGGTGAGATGAGCTTGGTCGGGCCGCGTCCTGAGCGGCCGGAGCTGATCGCCGGATTCAAGCACCAGATCCCCCATTACAATGCCCGCCACGCCGCCAAACCTGGGATGAGCGGCTGGGCGCAGGTCAAAGGCCTGCGCGGCGACACCGATCTGTCTGAACGCATCAAGTGCGACCTCTGGTATCTGGAGAACTGGAGTCTCCTGCTCGATCTCCAGATCATGTTCCTGACCTTCTTTAAGCGCGACAACGCCTATTGAGACCGTTCGAGAGGAATGTGACAGGCCTCTTTTTACGAGAGCGCAGCATTGCTTGGAGGCCCCCGAAGCTTGACCGCAGTCCTTAATGTGCGTCAGAAGACGGAAAATACTGTCCCACGCTTTGACAAAGCAGGGTGTCCGTCCACACTGCGGTTCCCTTGAAAAGCGTCTTGTTCGTCTGCACCGGAAACACTTGCCGCAGCCCTCTGGCTGAGGCGCTTTTTCGTGGACTGACGCAAGGGCGGGATGACATTAAGGTGACCAGCGCAGGCACGGGAGCCTATTCAGGGCAGCAGGCCAGCAAGCACAGCGTGACCTTGGCCAAGGAAAAGGGCGAGGACCTTTCCACCCATCGCAGCAAGGCGGTGACGATCAATCTTATTGAGACAGCCACGCACATCTTTGCCCTGAGCCGCAGCCATCTGACTGCCATTTTGGACGATTTTCCAGAGGCCGAAGACAAGGTTTATCTGGTCACCGAATTTGCCGCTGACGACCAACTCCGCGGTCGTGACATCACGGATCCCTTTGGTGGCGACTTGGAAGATTATCGCGAGGTGATGATTCATCTGGAAAAGACCCTTCCCAGCCTCCTGGCCTACATTGATCAAACTTGGAAAGATGAGGCCGGCCGAGGTAGCACGCAGGGTGATTGAGCTTCCAGACTCCAGGAAAGCTCTCCCCTGCTTCATCATCTTCGTTTTCCATTTCTCATTTCCAATTTTAGTCACCTTTCTTTTCATTCCCTTTTCTCATGTCTGACCTCCCCAAATCCCTCGCCATCGCCTCCGATCACGGTGGGCTGGAACTCAAGAGTGCTGTGGTCTCTCATCTCCAAGCCAGTGGTTATACCGTCGCGGATCTCGGTGTGCATAACATCGACTCTGTGGACTATCCTGACTACGCCGAGCCTGTGGCCGCTCGCGTGCTTGATGGCCGCGCTGATGCAGGTATTCTCGTCTGCACCACCGGTATCGGCATGTGCATCACAGCCAACCGTCATGCTGGCATCCAGGCCAGCCTCGTGCATGATGCGGAAACCGCCGCCATCACACGCGAGCACAATGCCTCCAACGTTCTGTGCCTCGCCGGCAAGACCACTCCGGTCGACACGGCCAAGGAGATCGTGGATGCCTGGCTCAAAACCCCCTTCGCTGGCGGCCGTCATGCCCGTCGCGTCTCCAAAATGAACAAAAACGCCCATCCCCTCAGCATCCTCGCCGCCGCTGATCCCGCCGTCGCCGCCATCATCGATGCCGAGCAGCACCGCCAGCAGAACAACATCGAGCTCATCGCGAGCGAGAACTTCACCTCCCGTGCCGTCATGGCCGCCCAGGGAAGCTGCCTAACCAACAAGTATGCAGAAGGTTATCCTGCCAAGCGCTGGTATGGTGGCTGTGAGGAAGTGGACAAGGTGGAGCAGCTCGCCATCGACCGCGCCTGCCAGCTCTTCGGCGCCAAGTATGCGAACGTGCAGCCCCACTCCGGCTCCCAGGCGAACGCAGCGGTGTATTTCAGCGTGCTGCAGCCCGGTGACAAGGTGCTGGGCATGAACCTCGCCCACGGCGGTCACCTGACCCACGGCAATCCGGCGAACTTCTCCGGCCGCTTCTACAACTTCTGCCAATACGGCGTGAGCCAGACGGATGAACTTATCAACTACGATGAGCTCGCCGAAGTGGCCAAGCGTGAGCAGCCAAAGATGATCACCGCCGGCGCTTCCGCTTATCCGCGCATCATCGACTTCAAGAAGATGAGCGAGATCGCCAAGAGCGTGGGCGCTTATCTCTTCGTCGACATGGCGCACATCGCCGGCCTTGTCGCTGGTGGAGTGCATCCATCGCCGATGGAGTATGCTGACTTCGTCACCACCACCACGCACAAGAGCCTGCGCGGTCCGCGCGGCGGCATGGTGCTGACGAACAGCGAAGAGCTGATCAAGAAGATCAACAGCCAGGTGTTCCCAGGCGTGCAGGGCGGCCCGCTGATGCACGTCATCGCTGCCAAGGCAGTCTGCTTCGGCGAGTGCCTCAAGCCTGAGTTTAAGGACTACACCGCCCAGATCGTGAAGAACGCCCAGGCTCTGGCCGCACGTCTCAGCGAGCTCGGCTACCGCATCGTCAGCGGCGGCACGGACAATCACCTCATGCTTGTGGACCTGCGTCCGAAGGGCCTGAACGGCAAGATCGCCAGCGAGACGCTCGACCACGCCGGCATCACCGTGAACAAGAACGGCATTCCCTTTGACACCGAGAAGATCACCCTCGGCGGCGGCATCCGCATCGGCACTCCTGCCGTCACGACCCGTGGCATGAAGGAAGCCGAGATGGTGCTCATCGCCAACTGGATCGACCGCGCCCTCCAGGGCAAGGACGACGCCGCAGCACTCGCCCAGATCAAAGCCGAAGTGGCCCAGATCAACGAGCGCTTCCCAGTGCCGTAATACCTGGTTAGGCTGAATTGAATTACAAAACCTGCGGAGTCGTGAGACTCCGCAGGTTTTTTATTGGCATCATGCTTTTCGATGCCCGCGCAGAAGGAGCGTGGCAACAACCAACGTCCCAGCAAACCACCAGGGCCACCAGGTGAGGCTGGCGGCGAAGACACTGGGATCCTCGGCAGGAACGTGCATGCGATTTTCCAGCCAATGAGTATGCCAGCCGAAGAGGAGGGTCATGCAGCCGTAGGCTAGATTGAGCGTCAGGCCTCTGAAGCTCAATGCGGTGGCGCGGCGAGCGGAGTCGACCTCCGCATTCAGGTAATAGGAGAGGAAGAACTGCAGGAAGCGCATGCCTAGCATCAGCGGCATGATCAGGGTGATCCCCAGCCATCCCTGCTGTGGATGTGCCGCGCAGAGCAGGCTGCCAAAAACAACGAGGGCCAGCCCAACAAAGTTTCGCGTCATGGAGAAGCGCGTGGTGCAGGTCTCCATGAGTCCGGCGGTCAGCAGGCCAAGCATGGAAGCGGCGGTGCCAATGACGCCATACCAGCCTTCTGAGATGCCCACCAGACGGTAGAAGTTTGACGAGACCGTGAGGAAGAGGCGGATGATGCTGTCAAACACGACGCCGAGCACGATGATCTTCAGCGCTGCATGAGTCCGCCAGATCCAGCGGCCAGTCTCCAGGATACCATGCCATGCCTGGCCCACTCGTTCCGAGAAGCTGGCCTGCGTGGTCTGGAAATGGGAGACCTCGGTCATGCGCAGGCAGATCATGAGGCAGGCCACGCCGGTGAGGAAGTTCAGCGCCAGCGGGAGCTTCATCGTGATGTCACGAGGGATGTCACCCAGACCTAACCAATGAAGCAATGATGAGATATTTCCATGATCATAAAGCACCGAGCCTGAGATGGAGGAGACGATGAAACCGAGCGCCATCGCTCGGCTCAGCCTGGCCATCAATCGCGACCACAGGACGGAGCGGTCTTCTTCAGGCAATGAATCATAGGCCAGTGCTTCATCAGCACCGCTGGCACAGGCTTCGGCAGCGCCACTGAGGATGCGATTGAGCACAAAGAGCCATAAGACGACATCGTGATTCCCGACCGGCATGAGGCAAAGCACCCCCATCTCCAGCACCATCAGCACTCCGGCTGCGACCATGAGCCGCTTGCGCCCAAACTGATCCGCCAGGGCTCCTGACGGCACCTCCAGCAGCACGATGGTGATGGCCCAGACCACGTTCAGCGCGGCAAACTCGCCAATGCTCAGGCCGAGGTCGAGAAAGAGAACCGTGAAGATGGGATAGTAGAACCGGCAGTTAAACAGCAGCCGGAACCAGATGAAGAGACGGGCATTGAGAGGCATTCGGGAGTGAATGCCATACGCGCCTCAGAGCGCCAGTGACACCGTCAGTTATGTTCTTGGTTCACTGTTCGCGGTTCGCGGTTCCCGGCTTTGTCATTCGTGTCTATGGGTGTCCATTCGTGGTCAGCTGATCTTGCCTATCGGGATGGGCGGCAAGAGATGCAGTTTGACAAATATTCGTTCGCCGCGAATTTCGCGGCCTGATGACCTGCCCGTGCGCCAACCATGCCGATGTCTCCCCTATGGGAGAGCTTGGTGCGTGGCCAATGGTCGTACTCCTTGGCAAGCGAAGCTACCGCGCATCCCGCCCAGGCCTCCGAGTGGTCTTGAACTGATTCAGCCTAACCACTCACTTTCTCACCCAACCGCAGGCCGGGCTTCCTTTAGGAGTCCGGCCTTCTTGTTTCCCAACCATGTCTCCCCTCATCAGCGAACTGCGCACTCTGCCACGGGCCTTCTGGGTCCTTGTGGGTGCCACGTTTGTGAATCGGTTCGGGCTTTTCGTCTGGCCTTTCCTCACGCTCTACATCACCCGCAGCGGTCACAGTGCCTCTGAGGCGAGCTGGGCCGTGGCAGCCTACTCCACCGGCAGTTTCTGCGCGGCCTTCATCGGCGGCTGGCTTGCGGACAGGCTGGGGAGAAACATCACGCTGGCCCTCTCCGCCTTTGGCGGTGCCATCTGCATGATGGCGCTTTCCCAAGCGCATGACTGGCGGTGGCTCTCCGCAGTGGCGCTTGTCACGGGACTCATGAGTGAAGCGGGAGCCCCCGCCAGCAGTGCGCTGGTGCAGGACTTGGTGCCTCCAGCGCAAAGGGTGCTGGGCTATGCGGTGCTGCGTTTCTCCATCAATCTTGGCTGGTCTTTTGGCTCAGCTGTTGCGGGCTGGCTGGCGGAGTCATCCTTCTTCGGGCTCTTTGTGGTGGATGCAGTCACATCGGTGGTATTTGGCTTCATCGCCTGGAGGTATCTGCCCCGGGGCGAGCGCACGGCTGCCCAGAACACTGGCTGGAGTGTCGCGTGGCAGTCCATCCGGGTGAACCGGCCCTTCCTCATCCTGGCGCTGACCTGCGTCTTCATGTCATGGGTGTTTCGCCAGACGAGCAGCACCTTCCCGCTGCACTTTGAGCACAGCGGTCTGCCCTCCCACTGGACGGGCACCGTGCTGGCGCTGAACGGCGTGATGATCTGTCTCATGGAGGTGCCACTGGCTTCCAAGACACGGGCCTGGCCGGTGAGGATGATGCTGTCCCTGGGCTATCTGCTCATGGGTGGCAGCTACCTGCTGCTGATGGGCAGGCCTGGTCTGCCCATGTTCTTTGCCATGATGGTCGTCTTCACCGTGGGTGAGATGTTTGCCTTCTCCAGGCAGCAGGCCTATGCAGCGAGCATGGCGCCAGATGACATGCGGGGCCGCTACTCAGGTTTTCTCAGTCTTTGCTGGGGCCTGGGTGGCATCGTCAGCGCTGTGGGCGCGCTGCACCTTTTCGATGCCTCGCCGGACATGGTTTGGGGCATCACCGTGCTGCTGGGAGTGATTGCTGCCGCTCTGATCCTGAAAAAGTAAGGGCGCTCGCATGTGCATGAAGACTTGATGACACCTCTGGTCACAGATTGTAACCAAAGGAAACGTGCTTTAGCTGCCCTGCGAAACACGTTTGAATGCCGCAACCTTCATGCACTCTGTATTGATCATCGGCTGCGGCAGCATTGGCGAACGTCACCTTCGCTGCTTTCAAAAAACGGGACGTAGTGTTGTCACCGCGTGTGACAGTAATCCCGCGCTGCTTGCTGCCATGCAAGAGCGCTATGGTGCGGCCACCTTTGCCTCGCTGGACACGGCGTTGGCTGAGGGCAAATTCAATGCGGCCGTGGTGTGCACGCCCGCGCATCTGCATCTGCCGATGACGATGAAGCTGCTGCGCGCGGGAATGCATGTCTTCGTTGAAAAACCGCTGGCCATCGACACGGCTCTGGTACCTGAGACGCGCGACACGATCGCGCAGGCGGGCCGCTTTGTCGCCGTGGCGTATGTCTATCATAACATGCCGTGGATCGCTGGAGCTAAAGCCTACCTACAAAGCCGCCCGCTGGGCCGCGTCCTTCAGGCCAGTGTGGTCTCAGGCCAGCATTTTCCGACCTTCCGTCCCGCCTATCGCGATATCTACTACAACCGCCACGAAACCGGAGGTGGTGCCATTCAGGATGCGCTGACTCATATCGTGAACGCCACTGAATGGATGGTAGGCCCTTGCACGCGCCTCTTTTGCGAAGCCGCCCACCAGATGCTGGAAGGCGTGACGGTGGAGGACACCGTGAACGTGAGTGCCCGGCACGGAGATGTGCTGGTGAGCTTCTCCATGAACCAGTTCCAGGCTCCGAATGAGACAACGTTTCTTATCTGCTGTGAACGCGGCAGCGTGAAGATCGAGCTGCACGAGCGTCGCTGGGGTTTCATGAGGCATGGCGACAGTACATGGACATGGGATGTGACACCACCGCAGGAACGCGATGACATGTTCATCGCCCAAGCCAATGCCTTCATGGATGGCGCCGAAGGTCGTGAGACATCGCTCGCCACTTTTGACGAAGCGGTGCAGACGCTGAAGTTCAACCAAGCCGCGCTGCGCTCCGCAGCCACTGGCGCAGCCGTGGAGATCGTATGAGCCAAGAACTGCGTCTCGCCATGCTCGGCATGATCGAAGGCAACGGCCACCCGTATTCCTGGAGCGGCATCATCAACGGCTACAATCCCGCTGAGATGGCGAAGTGCCCGTATGCAGGCATCCCCGTCTACATGGGCAAGCAGCCGCTCGAGTCTGTGCGCATTCCGGGCGCTCGTGTGACTCACATCTGGACGGATGATCCGGCCGATGCACCCAAAGTGGCGGCAGCGAGCCTCATCGAAACGGTCGTCGCCAATCCAGAAGATGTGATCGGTCATGTGGATGCGGCGGTGATCGCGACTGATGATGGTTCGGATCATGTGCGCCGTGCGAAGCCCTTCATTGATGCGGGCTTACCCGTCTTCATCGACAAGCCCATGGCCACCACGATGGACGAACTGCGCCAGTTTGTGCAGTGGCAACGTGATGGCAGCGTCATCCTCTCCACCAGTGGAATGCGCTATGCGCCCGAGATGCGACTGAATGACGAGCAGCGCGCGCATCTCGGTGACCTGCGCTGGATCACCAGCTTCACCTGCAAGACCTGGGAGCGTTACGGCATCCATGCGCTGGAAGCGGTGGAGCCTTTGTTAGGCCAAGGCTTCCTCACCGTGCAGTCTCACACGGATGCGGGTGGTGATGTCATGCACATCACGCATCGTAGTGGTGTGAAGCTGACCATCGGCGCGCTGCATGATGCCTATGGCAGCTTCGGTGCCGTGCATCTGTATGGCACGAAGGGTGACCTGGCGCTGAAGCTCACGGACACCTACCACGCCTTCCGCGGCCAGTTGGTGGCGTTCATTGACATGCTGCGCAGCGGCACGCCTCCCCTGCCCTTTGATGAAACGGTGGAATTGATGGCGGTGATCATCGCCGGCATCCGCAGCCGCGAGCAAGGCGGTGCCATCGTGAACATCGCGGACATTCTTAACGAACTTTGATACCTTTCCATGAAGCCTGCCCTCCTTACCCTCCTGCTCACATCAGCTGTTCTCCACGCAGCGGAACCACTTGATCTCGGTTCACGCTGGGAGCTTTTTGTGGATGAGTATCTCGTCGCTCAGAAAAAGGGCGTCGCGCTGAAGCTCCATGATCCCGTGAAAAAGGAGATCGTCCTGGCCACGGACCAGCCGTGGGAGGGCAAGACCTGCGCCTACTTCACGGCCATCCAAGATGGCAAGAAGGTGCGCCTTTACTACCGAGGCTCGTCGGGTGGTTCAGATCACTCTGATGATCAAGTGACCTGCGTGGTGGAGAGTGACGATGGCATTCATTTCACACGACCGAAGCTGCGCATCATCGAGGCAGGCGGGACGAAGGATAACAATGTGATCTGGCGTGGTGTCGAAGCGCATAACTTCTCCCCCTTCCTCGACACGAATCCGAATGTGAAACCTGACGAGCGCTACAAGGCGCTGGGTGGCGTGAAGCAGCCGGGCAAGAACTGGCATCAGGGTGAAACTCCTGGCGGCCTGTATGCTTTTGCCTCTGCGGACGGCATTCAGTGGAAGAAGATCAAAGATGTGCCGGTGATGACGAAGGGTGCCTTTGATTCCCAGAACCTCGCCTTCTACGACAATCTGAGAAACCGTTATGTCTGCTTCAGCCGCATCTTCAGCAACAAGGTGCGTGCGGTGCAGAGCAGCACCTCCAACGACTTCCTTGGATGGTCGGATGGTGTTCCGCACCGCTATGTTGAAGGCGTGCCGATGGAGCATTTTTATACTTCGGCCACCGTGCCCTGCCCCACGGCGCCACATTTGTTTCTCTCCTTTCCAAAGCGCTTCATCACCAATCGCAAGAAGGTGCCGGAACATGAGGGGCCGGGTGTGAGCGATGCAGTCTTCATGTCTAGTCGGGATGGCGTGAAGTGGGATCGCACATTTATGGAAGCCTGGGTGCGCCCGGGTCCTGATCTCAAGAACTGGACGGATCGCAATAACATGACGGCGAATGGCATCGTGGTCACGGGCGAGGGCGAATGGTCTCTCTACATCAGCGAGCACTATCGTCACGATGATCACCGCATCCGCCGTATCGCCGTGAGGAAGCAAGGCTTCGCCTCCATGCATGCGGATGCCAAGGGCGGTGAATTCACCACGCATCCCATCAAGTGCAGCGGCGGAAAGGTTGTCATCAACTATTCCACCTCAGCGGCAGGCAGCATTCAGATCGAAGCGCTCGATGAAGGTGGCAAAGTCCTCGCGACAATGCCCGAGCTCTATGGCGATGATTTCGAAGTCCCTGCCCTGGATGTCTCCAAACTCAAGGACCAGACGATCAGCCTCCGCATCAAGATGAAGGACGCCGACCTGTATGCGTTGCGGTTTGCCGACTGAACCCGGCTTCAACCATTTTTAATTATTCCTCCCCTTTTTATGAAGCCACTTCTCCCCTTCCTTCTCCTCACACTCTGCACCCCGCTGTCCGCTGAAACGGGCACTGTCACTGAGACCAAAGTCATCAGCCAGCAGCCTGAATTTTATCATGGCTGGCCCACGGTCGCACGCCGAGCCAATGGAGAGCTATGGGTGACATGGTCAGGCGGACGTGACGCGCATGTGTGCCCCTTCGGTCAGGTGCATGCCATGACCTCGCGTGATGATGGCAAGACCTGGACTTGGCCGCGCGTGCTGCTGGACAGTGCCACAGATGACCGTGACTCAGGAGTGCTTGAGACGAGCAAGGGAACGTTGATCGTTTCCACTTTCACTTCACTCGCCTACGAACCGTTTTTGAAGGATCAGCTCGGTGGTAAAAAATCGCACTTCATCGCGGAAGGAAAACTGGCTGGCTGGCAGGCTGCGCACGCACGGCTAAATGATGAAGAGCGCAAAGCTGAGCTCGGACAGTGGGTGATCCGCTCGACCGATGGAGGCAGAAGCTGGTCGCCGCAGATTCCGACCATCGTCAATAGTCCGCATGGGCCCATTCAGCTCAAGGATGGACGTCTGCTTTATGCTGGCAAGCAGCTGTGGACGAAGGAACGGAAGGTCGGCGTGTGCGAATCTAAAGATGATGGACTCACCTGGCAGTGGCTGGCAGACATCCCCACGCGCAAGGGCGATGATGCCGAGAACAGCTATCATGAGTTGCATGCGGTAGAGGCCGCCGACGGCACGCTCATCGCACAGATCCGCAATCACAACACTGCTGACAAAGGCGGCACGCTGCAGAGCGAATCCAAGGATGGCGGCAAGACCTGGAGCGAGCCGCATCCAGTCTGCTTTGGTCTTCCTTCCCATCTGCTGAAGCTACGTGATGGCCGGCTGGTGATGACCTACGGGCATCGTCGTCCTCCGTTTGGCAATCAGGCGCGTATCAGCTCAGACAACGGCAAGACCTGGGGCGAGCCCGTCATCATCTCCGGCGACGGCAAGGGCGGTGACCTTGGCTATCCGAGCACGGTCGAGGTGGCGGACGGCACGCTGCTCACCGTCTGGTATGAAAGCATGAAGGAACCCAAGCTGGCCGTGCTGCGCCAGGCGACGTGGAAGCTGAACCCCTAACTTCTTTTGCACTGACATGAAGATGTTTGTCCTCATACCTTTGATCGCCCTGGCGGTCGCCCACAGCACCCTCGCTTTGGCGGAAGATGCCAAGGCCAAGGTGCCGCCACAACCGAACGCACCTCCGCCGCCTGCCGTGTCACGTTTCGTCGGCATCGATAACGTCTGTGCGTGGCCGAACCTGACGCTGCTGCCGGATGGCAGCATCAACACGACCATCTTCGGCCAGCCGAGTCATGGTCAGATGGCCGGTGCCGCAGAATGCTGGAACAGTCCTGATGGCGAGTTCTGGACCAAGCGTGGCATTCCAGCGCCGAACGATCCGAATACGAACCGCATGAATGTGGCCTGTGGCCTGGCCAAAAATGGTGATCTTCTGGTCATCTGCTCCGGCTGGACCGATGATAAACAGCCCCAGCGCCCCAAGCAGCCCGCCTTCCGTGATGACATCCTCTCCTCCTGGGTTTGCCGCAGCAGTGATAGCGGTAAGACGTGGACCCAGATCAAGGAGTTTCCGGCGCCCGACGCTGGCTGGACGAACTACATCCCGTTTGGCGATATCAAGCAGGGTAAGGACGGAGCACTCCACGTTTCTTGTTATGGCGGTGAATGGTCAGATCCTGCCAAGAGCACTAAGACCAAGGGCTACCGCTCCTGGCACTTCCGCAGTGATGACGATGGCAAGAGCTGGAAGCGCACCGCGACTATTGGCGAGAAGTGTAACGAAACCACGCTCCTGCATCTCGGCGGCAAGCGCTGGATGGCCGCCGCCCGCTATGTGACCATGGAACTCTACACCTCCGAAGATGACGGGGCCACCTGGGGTGCACCTCAGATCGTGACTCAGAAGAATGAGATCAACGGCCATCTGCTGCGACTCAAAGATGGACGCATTCTGCTGGCGTATGGCAATCGCATCAAAACCGGCAACCAATTGGGTGTTCTTGCGAAGCTAAGCGGCGATGAAGGCAAGACCTGGGGTGAGCCTATCCGCATCGGTCATACCAGCACCTGGGATTGCGGGTACCCGAGCACCGTGCAGCGTGCGGATGGCAAACTCGTGACGGCTTGGTATGCCGGGGCCTCAGACTATCACAACCGCTATCACATGGCGGTGGCGATCTGGGATGCGGACAATCCTCCAGCGAATCCATGAAGCTCGCCGCGCTTATCTTCCTAGGTTTGCTTTCCCTGGCCTCCGCTCAGGAAAAGTATCCGCCGATGCATCGGCTCACCTGGGAAGAGTACGCGGCCACCCTGGCCCACTGGTCAAAGAAGTACCCGAAGGTTGCCCGCCTCTACAACCGTGGACTGAGCGGGCTGAACATGCCCGTGTATCTGCTGCGGATCAGCGATCCGACGGTGAAGGACGCGGACAAACAGGTCTGCCTCGTCACCACGCTGCACAGCGGCCCCGAGCGCACCGGAACAACGGGCGCAATGGCCTTTGCAGAATGGTGCCTGGGTGATGATCCGCTGGCGGTGGAAACACGCAAGAAGCAGGTGATCCTCGTGATGCCCTGCGTGAATCCGCTGGCGATGTTTATCACAGATCGCTTCCGCAATGAGCACGGTGTGGATCCTTACACGGGCACCGGACGCATTGGCAAACTCTGGGATGTGAAGACACTCACTCTCACGAAGCCGGAAGATGCACCGGAACTCACCGCCGTGCTTTCCGTAGTGGATGAGTATCAACCTGAGGTGCATGTGGATCTACACGGCACGGGTTTGCAGGAGTATGGGCCACAGCAACTCGGCCCACGGCGCATGTATCATGGCCAGATCATGACCGAGGTCACCGGTGGTGCCTATTCGAACTATGCACTGCGCCCCTGGGACTGGCGGGTGACCGAGGAGATGATCGATGCCGGCAAAGAAGCGGGATTCCCATCCGACCGCTTTGAAGCTGACGCTCAGCGCACCTTCTGGGGACCTGAACTGGCTCCGCTGGGCCGCAAGCTCTGGCATGGCATGCCGCTCTTCTATTCAGCGCACTATAGCTACGCCAAGTATCACACGATGATCATGACTCAGGAAGTCGCGTGGGAGCAAAGTTTGGTCGCGCGGATGAAGGGCCTGCTGCGCATCGGCAATCAGGTGTGGATGGATGAACGAGAGCCAGGCTATCCCGTGAACCGTATGCGCCACTTCGTGGGGCATTATGTGACTACCTATGGAAAGACGGCCACGGAACGTCGTGCGAGTCGCAATGAGCTTTGGAACAAGCAGAGCGACATGGCGCTCGGGTTTCTCTATCCTCAAACAGATGGCCGAGAGAGCTTTGTGGTGGCTACTACTGCTGCAGCCAAGAAGCTTCTTGCGGTAGATGACCTGGCAGCACTCCGAGCCAATCTAAAATCCTCACTTGGGAAGTATGCGGCGAACATCGAGCGATTCATCGAAGAGGGGCCTGAGATCAAAGTTGCGATGGAGCTGGCCAAAGAACAGCTCTTAAACCCGCAAGAGTCTAACGACATCAAGATCGAGCACGGCATCGGCTTCCGACTGCGCCTGCCCTACAAGGCACCGAGCGGGCTGGTGGTGCAACTCAATGGTGCGCCCTTGAAAAACAATGCTGTCGATGGCTTCACGAGCTGGTTCGCGGATGGATTTACTCAGGTGCAAATCAGCGTGCCTCCGGCGAAGGTGCCGCCGAGTGGACTCTTCTTCATCACCTGCGCTTATGAGGCCGACGAGAAGCGCCCCACCGGATGGATGCCACCCGCCGAAGTGCAGAAGGCATCCTTCACAGCCACTGCCGATGCCACACCGCCGACCTTGATCGATCTCCACTATGGTGAACATTTCCGTCAGACCATGGATGTGTGGCTCGTGGAGTCCGAGAAGCCTGCGCCGGTGCTCTTCTACATTCATGGTGGCGGCTGGGGCGCGCAGGACAAGGGCGACATCCACCAGCATCTGAAGGTGCAAGACTTTCTGGACAGGGGTGTCGCGGTGGTCTCCATCAACTATCGCTTCTTGGTGGATGCGAATGCGGCAGGCGTGAAGCCGCCTTTGCAATGGGCACTGAATGATGCGGCCCTGGCACTGCAGTTCGTGCGATCCAAGGCAAGTGAATGGAATCTCGACAAGATCCGCATCGCCGCGAGCGGGGTGAGCGCGGGTGGATGTTCATCTCTCTGGCTGGCCATGCACGATGACATGGCGGATCCCAAGAGCGCTGATCCCATATCGAGGGAGTCTACCCGCGTGCTCTTCACAGCCACGAAAGCCTCGCAGCCATCCTTGGATCCTCAGGAGATCAAGGAGTGGATACCTAACAGCGAGTATGGCGGCCATGCCTTCGGTTATGTGGGGAAGAAACGTCCTGAGACCTTTGCGCCGTTCCTGGCGAATCGTGAGCAGCACCTGCCAGACATTCAGCGTTACTCTCCCTTAGCCCATGCAAGTGCGGATGATCCCCCTGCCTACATGGTCTGCACGAAGGATGACAAGCCGCCTGTGAAAGGTGAGGCACAGACAGATCCCACCCACAGCGCGCTTCTTGGACTGATGATGCAGGAAAAGCTGAAAGCTCTCGGCGTACCTTGCGAGGTGTATCATCCCTTTGACGGAAAGCCGACGGCCACGATCCAGGAGATCCTTCTCAACGGACTCGCCCATCCCAAGCCGTGAAACTCCGTCTCCTCATCCTCGCTCTCGTCACGTTGCGCCCTCTCTCTGGCGCGGAGTCTTCAACCTAACCAACCATGAAATCCACATGTCTCCTTTGGCTTCTCGGCGTTGGACTGCTCCAGGCGGGAGAGCGGACGATCCTGCTGGTGGATGATCAGGACGTGCTCTATCGGCCAGGAACCATCCGGAAGGTGGTGCAGTTGAACCGGCACTCACCTGATCCGGTCATTCCGCCGGACAAACCATGGGAGGCGATGCTGGGCTGGACGAGCGTGCATCGCGATGCCGAAACCGGCAAGCATCAGCTCTGGTATCAGGCCTATCAGGAAAGACGCGTGGAAGACAAGGTGATGAAGAATGTGGTCTGCTATGCGGAGTCCATGGACGGCATCACGTGGACAAAGCCGAACCTGGGGCTGTTTCCCTTCTACGAAGAGAAAGACACGAACATCGTGCTGATCGGAGAGCGTGGTGGCTATGGCGAGCGCTACTGCAACTCAGTGGTGGTGGATGAACGTGATTCTGATCCGAAGAAGCGCTACAAGATGGCCTACTATGACTGGGTGCCTGCGGAGGGTGAGAAAGGCGGCTCCGGCACGCATGTGGCCTTTTCACCGGATGGCGTCCACTGGACCAAGTATGATGGAGGAATCGTCTCGAAGGCTTCCTTTGGATCAAAAGGAAGAGAAGCTCCCTTCGCCGATGAAAGTGTGTATGTGGAAGAGCATCTCCCGGATGGTCGCGTTCGCAGGGCCTGGAGAAATCCCATGAGCATGTCAGACGCGCTGGATGTGTTCTACGATCCACGGCTCGAGCGCTTTGTGGGTTATGGCAAGATGTGGACTCCCTGGCAGGATGGGACGCTGGGCTACAAGCACGCGATGGGCCGCATGGAGAGCCAGGACTTCATTCACTGGAGCAAGCCCGAACTGATCCTCACCGTGAATGACCGGGATGCCCCCCAACTCGAGTTTCACACATCGCCCGTGTTCTTTTACAACGGCATGTATCTCTCGATGAACCAGATCCTGGATCGGAGTGTGGGATCGATGGATGCAGAGCTGATGAGCAGTCGTGACGGTAGGCGATGGGACCGCAGCCTCGCCGGATGCTTTGCCATCCCACGAGGCGAGCCGGGTAGCTTTGATGCGGGGTCGATCATCACGAATGGCACGCCGGTCATCCTGGAGAAAGAGATGCGCTTTTACTATGGAGGCTATCGCGGAACAGCCATCGGCGGCGTGGGTCTGAATGAGCAGAAGGTGGGCGGCAAGGACTACCACAGCGGTGTTGGGCTGGCGACCACACCAAGGGACAGGCTTGCCGCGATCAGCATCAATCCTGAAAGCCCGGTGAAGGCTCAGAAGAAGGACAAGCCCAAGATCATCAACACGATCGGGCATGTGACGCTGAAGCCGCAGGATCTGAGCGGCGTGAAAGCCGTGACGCTCAATGCCGATGCCAGCAAGGGACGCGTGCGGCTGGAGATCCTGAATGAGGATGGGTATCGCCTCCATGGATTCACGAAGGATGAAGCTGTGCCACTGAAAGGTGACAGCCTGGCCCATGCGCCGCGTTGGAAGGACAAGCAGATCAGTGACCTGCCACCCGGCCGCTACATGCTGCGCATTCACCTGGAAAAAGCCGACCTCTTTGCCCTCACGCTGAAATGAGCACCGCCAAGCGCTATCGTCCTTGTATCCTGGCCACCTGCTGTGTGCCCTGGAGCGCGACCTTTGATTTCGAAGAGGAAATCTTCCGACGCTCAGTGCGGCATCAGATCGCCTCAGGCATTCATGATCTCTATGTCTTCGGAACGGCTTGCGAGGGTTATGCGGTGACAGATCAGCAGTTTGATGAGATCACGCGTGTGTTTCTGGAAGAGACGCACGCAGATGGCATTCAAAACATGGTGGGGCTCATCAGCATCTCGCTGCCGACGGTGATCGAGCGTATCGAACGTGCGCGTGAAATGGGCGCGCGCTGCTTCCAGATCAGCCTGCCGAGCTGGGGAGTGCTGAATGATGCGGAGATGGAAGTTTTCTTCCGCGAGACCTGCGGACGCTTTCCTGATTGCGAGTTCCTGCACTACAATCTCATGCGCACGGGACGCATCATCACAGGCACCGAGTATGGACGACTGGCGGAGAGGTATCCAAACCTTGTCGCTACCAAGAACAGCACGGCGGATGTGCCTCGCCTGACCAGCCTGATGAACGAGGCCCCGCAGCTTCAGCACTTCATCACCGAGGGAGGATTTCCCATTGCATCGATGATGGGTGAGTGCGGATTCTTGATTTCCTATATCTCAACGAACTTTGCGAGAGCCACAGAGTTCTTCCACGCGGGTCGTGCGCAAAATCAAGCCAAGCTGGCGGAGATCTCGCGTGATTTCCCAGAACTGATAGACGCCTTCAAAGAAGCTGTCGGAGGTTCGGCGCATATGGACGGCGCTTTCGACAAGATGTTTTGCCGTGTGCATGATGCCAAGTTTCCGCTGCGGTTGCTGCCGCCTTACTCGGGTGTGAGTGATGCGGCTTTTGCGCGTTATCTGGAGCTGTTGAAACAAGATCATCCTGCCTGGCTGCCATGAAAACCTTGATTCTCCTCGCGCTATTGATCAGGGGTGTGCTGCACGCGCAGGTGGCCCCCAAACTGCCACCGCCCTCTTTCGCGAATGTAAGCTACGGTACGCATGAACGGAATGTGCTGGACTTCTGGCAGGCGAGATCGACCCAACCAACTCCATTGCTGATCTTCATTCATGGCGGTGGCTGGGCGGCAGGTGAGAAGACGGATCTACCGCCGAAGCTGCTGGCTTTGATGCTTAAGGCAGATATCTCCGTGGCATCGATCAACTATCGCTATACGAAGATGGCGATCCTGCCTGCACCTGTACATGATGCGGCAAGGGCGGTGCAGTTTCTGCGCAGCAAGGCTGGTGAATGGAATCTTGATCCCCGGCATTTCGGCGCCTATGGCATCTCCGCAGGGGCGACTACTTCTCTGTGGCTGGCTTATCACGAAGATCTGGCTGACAAGAGCAGCGCCGATCCTGTGGCACGACTCTCCACACGACTACAAGTGGCTGTAGCACTGTCTCCACAACCCAGCATGGAACCTCAACTCATCCGGCAATGGGTCGGTGACGAGGTGCTAAAACATCCGATGATCTCACGGTCGGTGGGGGCGGAGAAGCTGGAAGACATGGAGAATCCGAAGCCTGAATGGATGAGACTGCTGCGGGAGTTTTCAGCCATCAATCACGTGACTGCCGACGACCCGCCGGTGATGGTACAGAATCCACGAGTGGATCCTCTGCCGGCCGCCGATCGGGGCATCGCCATTCATCATGCGATCTTCGGTGTGAAGCTGAAGGAGAAGGCTGATGCCGTGGGTGCCAAATGCATCTTGCGTCTGCAGGCCAAGCCGGACGCCACCCAGGATCCTGAGTCCTTCCTGGTCGAGCAATTGATGAAGAAATGAAGACTGCCCGTTCACCATCAATCGTCGCGCTTTGTGCCTGCCTGATGGCTTGCTCGGTGACTGATGCGTGGACAGCCGAGACACGTGCTGTGGTGCCAGTGCAGATCACGTCTTCCCTGCCCTCCGAGACGATTCCTATGGATGTGGAAGTAGACTTCGCTGTGATGGTCAAGAAGGCTGGATTGCCAGGTGTGTTTGATCCGAACTCCGTCGAGGTCATCAATCTGGCAAGCAAGACGCGCACGCCGCATTCGCTCAGTCCGCACGTGGCTTATGGTGATCGTGCACGCGTGCGCTGGCTGGTGACAAATCCAGCGGAGACGAAGTTTGAGATCCGCTTTGCCACTGCGCCCCAGCGGCCGGTGCTGCGCCCTCAAGAAGACACACCGCTCATCGGTGTGGGTGATCTGCTGAGATACACCGGCACACAACGGCAGCCAGTCGCAGGCTGCCTGGCGACACGACTCGTGGATCTGAACGGGGATGGTGTGCGTGATCTGGTGGTCACCGACTACTATACGACCGAGCCCCTATGGCCGGAACGCGTCCCGGATTCGTGGAGCCCCTTTCTTTGTTATCCAGGCGTGAAGGATGGTGAGACGTTGCTCTTCGGCAATGGCGTGCGCCTGCGATGTCGGGAGAAGCCGGATGCGCCTAGCCAATTTTTTATCGGCGGCTACATGCACGCCGATGTGGCCGACGTGAATGGCGACGGGCTTTCTGATCTGGCCTTTGCGGCGGCGGAGAAGTCATCTGAAGCGAGCAAGGTGCCGAATGTGGGCGAGTACATCCACATCTACCTCAACTCAGGAAAGAAGGATCTCGGAGGCATGCCCGTGTTTGTCTACAGTGACAGGGTCAAGCATCCCAAAGGAAACTGGGGGCCGGTGCGCATTGTGGACCTTGACCGTGACGGTGCGGTGGACTTTGTGGTGGGATCGCTCTTCAGCGAGACGAACCCGAAGGCGTTTTTCATTCGCAACACGAATCCAGCAGGCTGGCCCTTCAAAGCTGCGGAGCCAGTGGCCTTCTCGCCGGGCGCGATGGCGGGCTTTCTAGATGTGGATCGTGACGGCACCCTGGACAGTGTGTGCGTGACTCATGATGCGAGATGGGGCACGCGGAACTTTTGCAGTCGTGTGGCCTGGTGCAAGGGCCTGGGAGGCAGCCCGCCGCAATACGGACCCGAGCAGTTTCTTGAAGGCATTGATGATGAGCTGTGTGAGTTCGTCTCGACCGTGGATACAGGTGATCACCAAGGTGTGATCGTCAGCGCGGGTTACATCGGTGAGCGTATCTTGTTTTATGAACTGCAGCCTGGAGCGAAGAATGCCGCTCCACGTTTCAAACGAAGCGAGGCTCTGGCGGTGAACGCATCGATCCGTGGGGGTGACCAGCCGACGCCCTTCATCTGTGACTGGAATGACGACGGCAAGTGGGACCTGCTCTATGGCGGTGGCTTTGGCTGGGTGCGCGTGTTCGTCAATGAAGGCACGAACGAGAAGCCGAAGCTCACTCCTGGCCAGCATGCAATGTCAGAAGGCAAGCCGATCCTGCTGCACATGACGCAGTTCTTTCCGGGGATCGAGGGCTACTGGCATGACCTTGGGTATGTGCATCCCGCTTTCGTGGACTGGGATGGTGATGGCTTGCGTGACCTTGTGATGTCGAACGTTGGCAACCGGATCTACTGGTATAAAAATGTGGGCAAGCGCAGTGCGCCGACTTTTGGTCCACGACAGCAGGTTGTCTGTGATGGCTATGAACCGACGCCGGAGCGCACAGCCGCGACGGCGAAGGCTCTGGGGGCTGGGACGAAGGCATGGAAGACTTTTCCCCTCAATGCGGAGTCATCCCCCTTCTGGTGGCGGGCTCGTGTGGGCTTTGGTGATCTCAATGGGGATGGATTGATGGATCTCGTCACGGCTGATGCTGGCACGAGCAGTGAGGCCAGCCCCTTCGCCGATGGCATCGGTCTCTTTGTGCAGTATCGGGATGCGAAGGGGGATCTCAAACTTCGTCGTGATCATGTCATCACGCTTCCGGATGGTTCCCGTGCGCTCAATGTGCGCTATCAACCACCGAGCCAGACGATCGTGCATGATTGGGATGGTGATGGGCTGCTCGATCTCATCATGAATCCTGGTCAGACGATGCAGTCGGGACCATCCGTGCTGCGCAACATCGGTAGCAAGACGGAACCGAAGTTTGAACATCCGAAACGGCTCGCCTGCTATGGCGAGGAACTGACTGGCATCACCAAGCATGGACCGTACCTCGGCATTGGTGACATGGATGGTGATGGGCGTGCTGATTTGATCGCGAGCACGGAGGTGGGGACTTACGTTTTCTTCCGCCGCACTGCAATGGACATGGAACAGCCACCCACCACGCACCTTGGGGAACTGCGTGTTGAAACCACGCCGTAGCCCCAGCCACACTTTTATCATCGCATCATGCCCCCGATCTGTCTCACCACGGCCCTGCCCTTCATCGACTCCTCACCGGATGCTCAGCCTGTGGTCGAGGGGATGGATGTGCGCGTGTTGCGTGGTATGAAAGCGGGAGAGCCTTGGCCGAAAGATGATGCGGACAAGGTGGAGGTGATGTTTTGCACCACGCCGCCGCCGAATCTTGCGAGCTTCAAGAACCTGAGGTGGCTGCAGATTGAGTCCGCAGGATTCTCCCAGCTCTTTCCCTTTGGACTCAGCGATGGACAGATCACCGTGACAGATGCGCGGGGGCTCTTTGACTGTCCCATCGCGGAATGGAATATCGCCATGATGATCAATCTTGTGCGTGATCTGCGCACGTTGATCCGTCATCAGGATGCGCATGTGTGGGAGCGTTCAGCGCAGTTCACGGGAGAGATTCGAGGGCGCACGGTCGGTATCTGGGGATACGGAGGCATTGGTCGCGAGACGGCACGACTGGCGAAGGTCATGGGTATGCGGGTGCATGTGCTGACGCGATCGGGAGTGAAGTCGCGTGCGGGCTCGACCTGCATCGAGGGCACGGGGGATCCCGATGGGTCACTACCGGATCGCTATTTCACGGAGCACGAGAAGGAAGAGTTTCTCAGAGGGCTCGACTTTCTGATTCTGGCGCTGCCGCTCACGAACATGACGGACGGTTTGTTAGGCGAATCTGATTTGCGTTTATTGCCCAAGGGAGCGTTTGTGCTGAATCCGGCGCGTGGTCCGTTGATCCAGGAGCAGGCGCTGCTTGCCGTGTTGAAGGACGGGCATCTGGGAGGCGCTGCCCTCGACACTCACTATGCCTATCCATTACCCGCAGAGCATGCGTTGTGGAGCTCTCCACATGTGATTCTGACGCCCCATATCTCGGGCACGTCGTTCTCGCCAAACTACAGCACCGGACTGCTGAACATCTTCCGTCTGAATGCGCGCCGTTACCTCGCGGGCGAGCCGCTGCTCAATGTCATCCCACCTACTGACCTCCAATGAAAATCACCCGAGTTCGCACTCTCCTCTCCACTGCGCCACAGCGGGATATCTTCATGAAATCGCGCATCCGGCGCTCGGCTGCGTTTATCCTCATCGAAACGGACACGGAACTGACCGGCCTGGGTGAAACCTATGCCGGCTACTTTGTGCCAGAGATGGTGGCGGAGATCGTGAAGTTCTATGAGCCGATCCTTGTGGGGCAGTCCCCAATGGATGTGGATCTGCTCAGCCGACGCATGTTCACCACGGGCAAGTTCTGGGCGCGTGTGGGACTGGGCTCTATTGTGCTCAGCGGCATTGAGTCGGCGTTGCTGGATCTGAAGGGCAAGGCGCTTGGTGTACCGGTCTATGAACTGCTAGGGGGACGCTGTCATGACACGCTTCCTTGTTATGCCACGGGTGGCACGAGTCCGCATGACCGGGGTGAGCTTGAAGGCAAGGTGTCGCAATATCTGAGCCTCGGGTTCCACGCGGTGAAGCTTGGCGCGGGAACTTATCGCGGTCCCGGACATCCCATTGTGGGATCACGCACGGCGCAAGAGGCGCGAGATGTGGAGGTGGGCAAAGTGGAGTTCCTGAGGCAGCGCTTTGGCGATTCGTTTCAGCTCAATCTCGATGCGCACATGGACTTCCTCGGCGAGGCCGATCATGTGTGGAATCTCGCGACGGCGCAGTTTGTGCTGAAGGCGCTGGAGGCCTATCCCATCGGCTTCTTTGAGGAGGCGCTGCCTTACACAGACATGCGGGCTTATGGGGAGCTGCGGCGCTCCACGACGATTCCTGTGGCGGGCGGCGAGACGCTGACAAGCCTGGAGGAGTGGCGTGACTGGCTGGAGCACAAGCCCTTCGCTCTGGCGCAGCTCGATGCGTCGTTCATGGGAGGCATCATGAACTTCATCAAGATTGCCCGGCTGTGTGAGTTGCAAGGTGTGTCCATCGCCACCCATGCTTGGTCATCGACACCGGGTGTGGCAGCAAACCTGCATGCGGCATTTGCGTGCCGGAACACAGCGGAGTGTGAGATGGCGGCTTACAATCCGACACGTCCGGAATTGAACACACACATTGTGGCGCCGCTGCTCACGGATCTTTGGATTGATCCGCCGGTGATTGAGAATGGCCGTATCAGACTTTCGGACACCCCGGGCCTTGGTGTTCGACTGCCGGATGGATTCCTGGACAAGCATCCGTTCGAGCCTGGCAGCGGAGAGTTCAGCTCGGTGACTGGCAAGATTCTTCAACCATGACTAGAGACAGAAAGATGATCCGAACCATGAAAGCATTTACGTTAGCCTTTGTCGCCCTAATTGCGGCTGTCAGTGCGGTCGAGCCTATTCAACTGGGTGACCGCCGGGAAGTGATGGTGGATGATTACCTCATCGAGAAGATGCAGGGAGCGGCTTTGAAGCTGCACAAGCCGGAGGCGCAGGATGTGGCACTGGTGTGTGATGCGGACTGGGAGGGCAATACTTCGGGCTATTTCAGCTTGTTCCAGGATGGTGATCTGTATCGCTGCTACTACCGTGGCTCGCATCATGCCGAGGAGGGCGGGAAGCCGAGCCATTCCGGCGTAACATGCTATGCGGAAAGCCGTGATGGCATCACCTGGACCAAGCCGAAGCTCGGACTGTTCGAGTTCAATGGATCGAAGGAGAACAACATCGTCCACATGGGGGATGGCTGCGGGACCTTTGCCCCTTTCCTCGATACGAATCCGAACTGCCCACCTGAGTCACGCTTCAAGGCGCTTGCCACCATGGGCAACGATGTGGAGCGCAAGAAGAACCCTGCCCTGCAGGCCTATCAGTCCGCGGATGGACTGCACTGGAAGCTCATGCGCGACAAACCGGTGATCACGGCAGGCTCGTTTGATTCCCAGAACACGGCTCACTACGATGATGCGCGTGGGGAGTATCGCGCCTACTGGCGATACTTTACGGGTGGCTATACCGATGAACGTGGCTGGAAGCCGAAGGGTGTGCGCGCTATTCGCACGGCGACCTCGAAGGACTTTCTGACTTGGGAGAACCAGGCTGATCTGGCCTATGGCAAGGATGCGCCGGAAGTGCAGCTTTACACGAATGTCACGCGACCCTATGCGCGGGCGCCGCAGTTCATGCTGGGCTTTCCCACTCGCTATCAGCCGAAGCATTCGCAGGTGGAGCCGGTTTTCATGAGCAGCCGCGACCGGGTGAATTTCAAACGCTGGGAAGAACCGGTCATTCCCATCACGGCGCCAAAGGACCGAGATGGAAACCGCAGCAACTACATGACCTGCGGAATGCTTTTCCTGCCTGGAAAGCCGAACGAACTGTCTGTTTATGCCAGCGAGGCTTACTATGCGGGACCGGGAAGCAGGATCCGCCGGTTCAGCTACCGCGTGGATGGGTTTGTCTCGGCATCGGCCAAGCAAGGAGAGCTGGTGACCAAGGCGCTGACGTTTGCAGGGACGAAACTTAATCTGAACCTTGTCAGTCGTGGTGAGTCACGGGTCGAGATTCTGGATGAGGCTGGAAATCCGGTGACTGGATTCACGGCGGAAGATTGCCAGCCTTTGAAGGGAGATTTCGTCGATCAAGCCGTTAGCTGGAAGGGTGGTGATCTTTCGAAGCTCGCTGGCAAAACGGTGCAACTGCGGATTGTGCTGAATGATGCGGATCTGTTTGCGCTTCAGTTTGTTCCTTAACCGTCCACGACTCACTCACCATGAAAAAACGCTTACTTATCCCTGCAGCCGTGGCAGCGCTGCCTCTGGGAGCTTTGCTTTGTCTGGCGCAATCGGCGGAGGACTCAGTCGCCAAACTGGAGCAGCTTCCGCAGCCCTGGAAAAAGACCATTCATCGGCTCAGCTTCGAGGAGTATGATACAACGCTGAAGTATTGGGCGGAGCAGCATCCGAAGATTTTCAGCCTTCAGAAGCGTGGTGAATCGCATGAAGGCCAGCCGGTGTATCTGGTGAAGATCACGGACAGCAGCGTGTCTGATGAGGACAAGCAGGTCGTTATCGTGTCGGCGCTACATGGAGGGCCTGAGCGTTCGGGGACGACGACCACGCTGAAGTTGATCGAGCATCTGCTGGGCGACTCCGACTTCGCGAAGGAGACGAGGCGGAAGCAGGTGGTGCTGGTGGTGCCGATGGCCAATCCGTATGCGTTTTTCGGAACGGACCGCTTTGGCAACAAGGAGAAGATTGATCTGTATGATTCCCAGATCGGCTACTGGGATCTGCCGAAGCTCAAGCTGCTGAAACCGGAGCGCACGCCTGAGCTGGTGAGCTTTCTGGGGATCATGGATGAGTTCAAACCGGAGATGCATCTCGACCTGCATGGCACGGGTCTGCAGGCCTTCCCAGATGAAAACATGGGGGACAAGACGATGAAGCAAGGGCAGACCATGTTTGAGGTCTCGGCCTGCTCCTACTCGAACTGCGGGGTGCGGCCATGGGATCCGCGAGTGACGGAGGCGATGGTGCAGGCAGGGATCGCAGCGGGCTTTGGATCGGACCGTGCCGAGGCGGATGCGCAGCGCTGCTTCTTCAATCCAGATCATGCGTATTTTAGCAATCGCCTGTGGAACAAGCCGAGGCCAGATCGCTTCCGTACCATGTTTTACAGCTACATGAAGTATCACACGATGATCTCCACCACGGAGATCGGCTGGGAGGAAAGTGGTGTGGCGCGCGTGTGCGGTATCCTGGCACTGGGTAACAAGACGTGGGTGGATGAGAAGGCTCCTGGATATCCGGTGTCACGAGTGCGTTATCGAGCGGGACGCTTTGTCACAACCTATGGTGAGAATGCCACGCAGCGTCGCAAGAGTCGTGCGGAGCTGTTCCCGAAACAAGTCAACTTTGCCGATGGAATGCTGTATCCAGAGTTTGAAGGCCGGGCGACGTACATCTGCGCGGTGACCCCGAAGGGCATGGAGGTTCTGGATGATGACCCGAAACGGTTTGCGGAGAAGCTGCGTGCGCTGCCGTATGTGAACGCGGATGTGATTGCAAAGTTTGTTGCGCTGGGGTCTGAGCATCGGCAATCAGCCTCGCCACGGACTCTGGAGAAACCAATCTATGTGCAGAACGGTATCGGCTTCCGCCTGCGCCTGCCGCATCGTGATCCGGAGATGGTTCACATCGCGCTCAACGGTCATGAGCTGAAGCCCAGCGCCACGGACGGCTATGAGGCCTGGTATGCCGAAGGCTACACGCAGGTGCAGATCCATGTGCCGCCGGAGAAGACCAAGAAGACGGATCTGTATATCGTGACCTGCGGCTACAAGCCGAAAGAGCAACGGACCTATGGATGGGAGCCTCCGCAGGCCGTGAAGGAAAGGTTGAAGAGCAAGTAGACTCATCCCTGCATGGTTCATCCCGATCCCGACATTGCCTCCAGGACACGCTCGCGTGTGATGTGGAGGCTGATGCCGTATCTCGTGGTCTTGTATATCGTCGCGTATCTAGACCGGGCTAACGTGAGTTTTGCCGCCGAGAGAATGACGACAGGCCTGGGCTTCACCAAAGAGACGTATGGGTGGGGTGCAGGCATCTTTTTCATTGGGTATTTTCTTCTGGAAGTGCCGGGAGCCGTGTTCGCCTCACGCTGGGGTGTGCGGCGCATGATTTGCCGCATCATGGTTTCCTGGGGCGTGCTGGCCATGCTCATGGGCTTCATTCAAAATGCCACCCAGTTTCACTGGCTGCGCTTTCTCATCGGCGCGGCCGAGGCAGGATTCTTTCCCGCGATGATCGTCTATCTTGGACAGTGGTTTCGCGCGGCGGACCGTGGCAAGGCCGTTGCCTGGTTCATGTCCGCCATCTCCCTGGCGATGGTGATTGGCGGCCCTGTTTCAGGGGTTTTGCTCGATCTTAACTGGTTAGGCCTGGAGGGCTGGCGCTGGCTTTTCATCCTGGAAGGACTGCCCGCCGTGCTGCTGGGTATTTCGGTGTTGTTCTTCCTCACCGAGAGACCGGAGGATGCCAAGTGGCTGCCGGAGGACGAAAAGGCGTGGCTCATCAGTGAACTCGCTCGCGAGCGGCAGGAGCGTGAAAGCCTGGGACTCAATCAGTCACCATCCATCGCCCGGGCGCTGGCAGATCCGCGGGTGCTGCTTTTTTCAGCCGCGTATTTCTTTGGTCTCATCGCCTCCAACGGACTGGTCTACTGGCTGCCGACGATCATGAAGTCTCTCTCGGGCTTCTCGGATCTCATGGTGGGGCTGCTGGTGTCGCTGCCATACTCGCTGGGCGTGGTGGCAAAGATTGCCGCAGGCTGGTCGTCTGATCGCACAAAGGAGCGGCGCTGGCACACAGCGGGACTGCTTTTCCTCAGCGCTGTGGGGCTGGTGGTGATGACGCAGTTCCAGTCACATCTGGTGCTGGCAGTCTTTTTCCTGTGCGTCGCGGTGATCGGGATCACGGGTTACACCCCCAGTTTCTGGGCCTATGCCACCAGCTTCCTCGCCGGCACGGCGAATGCCGCCGCCATCGGCCTCATCAACAGCATCGGCAATCTCGGGAGCTTCGTGGGGCCTTATGCCATGGGGGCGCTGAAGCAGCGCAGCACTGGCTACACGGAAGGCCTGCTGATGCTGGCGGCGGCAGCCGTGATCACCGGCTTGCTGGTGCTCGCGGTCAGCAAATTGAAGCTCAATCCCGCCGCGCCGGGCGCACTGACGAAAGGATCAGACCGCTGATCAACACAAGGACCGCGGAGGTGACGAGCAGGACACTGAGGTCCACTTTGTTCTCCTTGAACCAGCCACCCAGGTAAGAGGCCAGGCCACCGATGAGACAGGCGAGGAAATTCAGGATGCCGTAACCCGTGGCGCGGTGCCGAGGTTCCACGACCTGACAGAGAATGGGCATCATGTTTGAATCCGAGCAACCACGGGCGAAGCCAAACACAATCATGCCCGCCACGGCGATCCAGAGAGTGTCAGTGTTAGACGTCAGGTAGATGAAGGGGGCTGCGATCGAGAGAGCGATGGCAGGGACGAGAGTGCGTCCGCGCAGGTTCACACGACTCCAGCTGTCCGCCCAGACACCGCCAGTGAGCACGCCCGCCAGTGCGGCGACCTGCATGTATGCGGTGGCAGTGAAGCCGGCCTTGGTCTGGGTCAGATGGAAACGCTCCTGAAGGAAGGTGGGCATCCAGGTCACAAAGGCCCAGCCTGCAAAGCCTAACAAACTCCAATGCAACGTGATCACCCAAAGCCTGCGGTTGCCCGCCAGGATGGACAAGGTTTCCAACGGATGAGCATGAGGAGCGCCGCCGGCACTTCCAGGGCGCGCACCGGGAGCATCCCGCAGCAAGGCCATCATGACAAAAGCGTAGACGACACCGAAGATGCCGAAGACCATGAAGCTCGAGTTCCAACCGTATTCCGTGGCCATCCAGCCGCCGAGGCCGCCAAGTGCCATGCCGGCATAGATGCCGATCATGTGAATGCCGGTGGCGAGCGAGCGGGTACTGCCGCGATGATAGTCAGCAATCAGTGCGAGCGCCGCGGGAATGTAGCAGGCCTCGCTCACGCCCATGAGGATGCGGGTCGTGAGCAACTGCTCATATGTTTGCACATAGGCTGTGGCCCAGGTCACCGAGGACCAGACGACCAAGCTGACCAAGATCACACGGCTACGGCTGAAGCGGTCCGCGCACCAGCCACCCATAGGACTGAGGACGCCGTAGACAATGAGGAAGGCCATGGTCAGCGCGCCGAAGTCGTCATCACCCATAGGGATGGCGGCTTTGATGGAATCCCGCATCGTGTTCAGCATGACACGATCAAGGTAGTTCAGGCAGCCGATCACCCATAACAAGCCGACGACCAACCATGCCCCAGGAAGAGGACGCGTGTCATCAGAAGAAGAGAGGGTGTCGGGAGCAGAAGCCATCGTTACTGTTAACGCTCTGCGACGGCTGATCATATCCTGGTCATCGGACAGGACCAGGAAGCCTGGCTTGTTCGTAACGTTTTGATTCCAGTAAGCTTCGCAGGGCGTTTGAGCCGCCCAATCACGTTCAACACGCATGAAAATTCTCGCCCGCGTTTTTGCCTTTCTGATCGCGCTTGGTGCTCCAGCCGCCAGCAATGCCGCCGAACCCTTGCTGCAAGCCGCAGCGCTGGAGTTTGGCATCACACCGACGACTGGAGGTCCGACCTCCAGCAAGGTGGGAGCCTTGGTTCAGAAGGTGGAGGGTCCGCTGAAGACGACGGTGACGCTGTTCAAGTCGGGCGAGACACGCGTGTGCATCATCGCCTCGCACATGAACTCGCCCAAAGGGGCGAACATCAGTCCGCTCATTCGTCGCACGGCTGCCGAGGCGCTGAAGCTGCCGCTGGATCATGTGCTGCTCATGCTCTCGCACAATCACACGGATCTCAATCTGGTGAACAATCATATCGAGGCCTACTCAGCGATCTCGATGAAGCCCGAAGAGATCCCGGCTCCAAAGCTGGTGCCTGCGGGTGAGGAGTTCATCAAGCAGCTCGAGGCTACCGCGAAGCAACTGCCCGCGCTGCTGCAGCAGGTGACGGTTTCATGGGCTGAAGGCACGGAGAGCAGGATCAGCTACAATCGCAAGGGACGTCGCGCCGATGGCAGCAGCTATCTCATTCGTGAAGAGGACCGTGATCTACTAGGCGTGGACTTCAATGGTGACATGGACCGGCAGGCGCCGATCGTAGTGCTAAAGAACGCGAAGGGTGAGGTGGTCACGGCGATCACGCATTTCACGGCGCACCCTTGCACATGCTTTCATCCTGAGAAGCCGATCATCTTCGGTGACTGGCCGCAGGTGGCCTGTGAACATGTGGCGACGCATCTTTCGCCTAACAAACCGATTGCCGTGAGCTTTCTACAAGGATGTGCGGGGGACGTGAACTCCAAGGGCATGTTCCGCGGTGATGTGGAGCTTTCGAAGAAGTATGGGCGCATGCTGGCGGACAGCTACATCGCGGCACTGAAGGACCTGAAGCCCTCGAAGCGCGATGGAATGGACTTTGCGATCGAGAAGGTGAAGATCCCACTGGCTCCCCTGCCCTCCGTGGAATCATTGAAAGAGGAGATCACGGTGATGGAAGATTTCATCCGAAGAGCCACGGCTGGCGATGAGAACACGCTCACCTGCATGGGGCATAATTTCCCGCGTGAACTGACTCCGGCTTACCGCGGCAGGCTGGTGGAGATGATTCTGCCGTGGAGCAAATGGGCACTGGAGCAGCATGAGAAAGGCAAGGCGGATCAGGTGGAGAAGTTTCTGGAGGTGGACATCCAGGTTTTCCGACTAGGGGATGTGGGCTTCGTCGGTATGCCGTTTGAACCGTTCCAGGGGATTGGAAGGCAGATTCGTGAGGGATCACCGCTGCCGATCTCCATTCCTTGTGGTTATACCAATCTCTCGTATGGTTATCTCACGGACGGCGCGAACACGAATCCGGGCGATGGAGAGTACATGAGCGCACACTATCGCTACAGCCGGTTCCGCGCGCCGTATGCCAAGCCGGCGGGAGATGTGATCGCCACGCAAGGTCTGGCGACCTTGAAACGCTTTGCCAAATAAGATCATGGGCCTTCCTATTTTACCTTTTCATGAGATCGGCGAGCATGCTCAGATCGATGCGGATGTGATCCTGGGATATCGCTATCCGGGTGACTCGGAGCCAACGAAGATCGGTGATCATGCGATCATCCGCAGCGGGAGCATCATCTATGCGAACACGACGATTGGGAATCGATTTCAATGCGGCCATCAGGTGCTGATCCGCGGGGAGATCAGCATCGGGCATCGCTGTGTGGTGCATCACAAGTGCACGCTGGAAGGCAGGCTGCGTCTTGGCAATGGCGTGAAGATCATGGCGCATGTGTATGTGCCGAGCCGGACGACGATTGGTGACATGGTCTTCATCGGCCCAGGCACCACGTTTCTGAATGCGAAGTATCCGATGCGGCAGGATGGTGTGCAGGGGGCGACCATTGAGGATGGCGTGACCATCGGCGGAGGTGTGACGATCTGCCCGGGGGTGACGATTGGGAAAGGTTCGTTCATTGGTGCCGGGACACTGGTGAACAAGGATGTGCCGCCGAATGTCCTGGCCTTCGGCGTGCCGGTGCAGTTCAGGCCGATGCCGGAGTCAATGGCCGGAGGAAATCTGCCCGAACAACTTTTGCCGCAAACAGATCTGTTTGGAGCGCATCACGACGACACTTGGAAAGACGACTACCCTTTCAACTCATGAAACACACTCTTCAGGTCCTATTGGCAACTCTGGCTGTGACCACCTGTGGTGCGGCGGATCTCTTTGATGAGACGAAGATCACGACGCTTTTTGGCTTCGACACGGTCTCGATTCCGCACACGCAGAATCTGCGGATTGAGATGCGACAGCCGAAGAAGCATCCGGCGAATCCTGTGGTGAAGCGCGGTGGCCCGGGCACACCGGATGCACAAGGGGTGCAGTTCTATGGATCCATCATCAAGGAAGGTGCCAAGTATCGGCTGTGGTATGTGGCCTTTGATGATGACAAGGAGAACAAGGAGGCTTCGAACCGTTGGCGGGCTGCTTATGCGGAGAGCACGGATGGGCTGAACTGGACAAAGCCGAACCTGGGGCTGGTGGAATACAAAGGGAACAAGAATAACAACTTGCTCGACATGGGCGGTGGGCCGTGGGGATTTGTGAATGTGAAGGTGCTGAAGGACGACGCGGATGCGGATCCTTCACGCCGATACAAGATGACCTCACACATCTATTTCAGGCATCAGACGAGGCTTGGCAGCCTGCTGCCCTTTGTGAGTGCGGACGGGCTGACCTGGAAGCCGGTGAAGGATGTGAAGTCGGTGAAGTCAGAGTTGCTCATGAAGAATGTACTGCTGCCAGCGATCCATTTTGAGCCGAGCGGCGGGCTTTATCAGTGGGACGGGATGTTTTATGCCTCGGGGCAGAACTCCATGAACTCGACGAGGCCGTATCATGGACGGGTGACGCGGATGTATCGAAGCGCGGATTTTGTGAACTGGTCGCAGACGAACACGCTGGGGTTTGTGCGCCACTTTCAGCATACGCTGTTAGGCCCAGGGCGCAGTCGTGAAGGCGAGCAGACGCATGAGGGAATCAGTGTATGGAACCGCGGCAACGTGCTGCTCGGGGTGTCCGGCATCTGGCATGGCACGCCGGAGTGGAAGGATCTGACGATCGATCTGGGCTTCATGATCAGTAATGACGGGAACCAGTTCCGCGAGCCTGCGCATGAGTGGGTCTTCATCAACCGCGGCAAGGACGGTGAGTGGGATCAGGGTGGTGTGATCCAGGCGCAGGGCTTTGAAAACATCGGCGAGGAGACGTTTATTTATTACGGCGCCTGGGATCCGCGGCATTGGCAGGATTCTCCGCCGCGTGGTGGTGTGGGCATCGTGGTGGTGCCGCGTGACCGGCTTGGAGATCTGGTGGTGGAGACCGCTGGCAAAGGACCTGGAGACTATCAGTTGCCGGAGATCGTGAGCGAGTTTGTGACTGCATCGCTGAGCGTGAAGAAACCGAAGTTCTTCATCAATGCGGAAGGGCTGGGAGAGAGGGCCACGCTGAAGGTGGAAATCCTGGATCATGTGGAACGTCCCCTGCCCGCTTATTCAGGCAAGAATGCGGTCGTGATCAGCCAAAATGGGTTTCAGACGCCGGTGGAATGGAAATCGAACGAAGCGCTGCCGGAGCGGGTGAAACTGCATGTCGTGTTTGAAGGTGAGAAGAACACGGACATCCGGCTGAGCGCGATTTATGTGAAGGATGGGAAGTAGGAACACGTGCAAGTTGGAAGCTTGCACCACCTTTACTTTGCTAGCGCCTGCGGGACGCTTCATCAGCGCGGCGGCGGGAATCATCTGCGGCGCGGCGTGAGGCGTCTTCCTGCTGACGACGCATGGCATCACGCTGGCGTTCTCCATCTTCCTGTTGGCGGCGCATGTTGTCGCGCTGGCGGTTGCCGTCCTCCTGCTGGCGGCGTGCGCCTTCCTCACGAACACGTTCCATGGCCTCGCGCTGATTGCGCTCGGCGGCTTCACGTTGGGCTTGCTGAGCGGCTTCGCGCTGACGTTCGGCGGCTTCCTGGGCGGCGCGCATGGCAGCTTCCTGCTGCTGGCGTTGGAGATCGGCCTGGCGTTGACGTTCGGCAGCTTCCTGTTGCTGTTTCATAGCGGCCTCCTGAGCGGCGCGTTGCGCTGCCTCTTGCTGCTGGCGCTGGAGCTCAGCCTGGCGTTGACGCTCGGCCATCTCCTGCTGCTGCTTCATGGCGGCTTCCTGTTGGGCAGCACGCTGGGCAGCCTCGCGCTGAGCAGCTTCTCTTTGAGCTGCCTCCATCTGGGCGGCCTCGCGCTGTTGCTGCATGAGGGCTTCACGCTGGGCAGCGGCTTCCTGCTGCTGTTTCATGCCGGCAGCTTCCTGCTGACGACGAAGAGCTTCTTCCTGAGCGGACTTCATGGCAGCCTGCTGCTGCTGTTCCTGCTGCTCACGCATGGCAGCCTGCTGACGGCGGGCCTGCTCCTCCTGGGCGGCCATGACGGCCTGGCGCTGCTGCAATGCTTCTTGTTGGGCCTGCTGATTGGCCATCTGCTGGGCCTTGACGGTTTCCTCGCCCTCACGCTGGCGGCGGGTCTCGACTTCCTTGGCTTCAGCCTGGGCAGCCATAGCGGCTTCGCGGGCTTTCTGTGCTTCTTCCTGGCGCTGCTTCATGAGGGCTTCCTGCTGAGCGCGGGTTTCCTGGGCCTTCTTTTCCTGCTCGGCGATCTGCTGCTGCATGGCCGTGGCTTCCGCCTGTTTGCGGACGAGTTCCTGCTGTTGGGCGGCCATTTCAGCGGCCTGCTTTTCCTTCAGGGCAGCGGCTTCCTTGGCACTCATGTCGGCGGTCTTCTTGGCCAATTCCTCTTGAGCACGGCGCTGCTGCTCTGCGATGCGTCCCTGCATGGCGGCGGCCTCAGCCTGACGGCGGGTCAGTTCCTGCTGCTGCGCAGCCGTCTGCTTCTCGCGCTCGGCCTGGGCTTCCTGCATGCGAGTTTCGGCAGCGCGACGAGCGAGCTCGGTCTTGTTCGCGGCATCTTGAGTGATCTGGAGGTCGGGCATCTGGCCTGGGCCAGAGCCAGGGCGGCCGCCTCTGCCGGGCTCGCGACCACGGCCAGGGATGCCATCAGGGATCTGCGGCATGTTGGGAACATTGGCATTGGGCACGTTTGGAACGTTCGGCACAGGGATGCCGGGGCGCACTTCGGGCTGGTCATCTCCAGGGCGACGGCCAGGTCTCCCTGGGCTGCCGGGCAGGCGCGGCTGCTCAGGGAGAGGATCTGGAAGTTTTGGCACGTCCGCGATCACGGGCTTGGGCTGGGGCTGCTTCGACTGACGGTCGACGGTGCGGCGCAGGTCATCGCGCTTATTATCAGGCACATCTCTCCAGGCATCCACGACCACAGGCTTGCTGACGCGTTCGGAGACACGAGGCGATGGACCACGTCCGCGGCCACGATCTGCACGGCCTGAGGGCATGGGGGCGGCGATGAAGTTCGGGCGATCGCGGTCCTGACGGAAGTCGACCGGACGCTCAAGGTTACGCACGACCTGCACCGGAGCACGAACGACGCGACCACCGATGCGCTTCTCCAGCCAATCGAGCGCAGGACCGCCGCGCTGGATGCAGATGTCACGCTGCGGCACCCGGACGATGTTCGTCACATTGATCGTCTGGGAGAAGAAGCTGGTGATGTTGGTGATGGACAGACTTACATTCACATAGCTGCCGCGGCCAAAGTTAGACGCGTTGATGAAGACGTAGCTACTTGGGGAAAGGCCGTAACGAGTATCGCAATCATGGCCGATGCTGCCGTAGCCTGCGCTAGGCGGCAGAGGTGCCCAGCCGACGTAGTCGCTGCCGGAGCGCCAGGAGACCCAGGCGGGCGCCCACTGGCGGCCAGGGATCCAGAGCCAGCCGTGGTGGGAGACGTTGACCCAGCGGCCGTAGTGATAGGTGGCCCAACCAAAAGCTTCGTTAGAATCCCACGCCCAACCCTGGTCTGTCCAGGCCCAGCGGCCGTCGGTGTACGGACGCCAAGTGGAGCGATCCGCGAAGTCAGGACGGAAGGCATAACCGTAGCCATCGACATCCAGCCAACGGCCGTGGGGATTCAGTGAATCATAGAACATGGAGTAGTCCGCATCGGGATCGACCCATGGCTGGTCGACGACGGGTTCTGGCACGTAGGGGGTGGTCACAGGCACATTGACTGGTGTGCGGGCGAGTTCATCGCGCAGTTGCTCGCTCTTTTTGCGTGCGGCCTCGGCATCGGTCAGGAGGCGGTCGTTTTCCAACTGGATGGCTTCAAGCCGGGCCTTCAAGTCGGCGTTTTCCTTGTCCTGCATGGAGCGCTGGAGATCGGCGAGCTGTTTTTGCAGAGCTTCGCTGCGCTGCTGCATCTCGGCCGCCTGCTGGGCGTAGGTGGCCTGGTTTTGCTCCATTTGGCGACGGGCTTCGTCGGCGGCGGAGTTGTCTGGTGGTTTGCAACCGGTGAGTGAGAGGGCAAGCAGACCACCGAGGGACAGAAGATTCGAGGTTTTCATGGCTAGGGAGACGCCACTCTGACGAGGGGCTCGGAAGGGTTGTTCAGAAGGATTTTGCAAAAAGATACGAGGATGGCGAGGTTTTGGCCTTGGGAGATAGCGGGAGAGGTCGTGGACGGGGCCGCCGGATTTTTAACCGCAGATAGCGCGGAGGGCTCAGATGGTCTGAGAATGGGGAATGCGGAATATTTCGGGGAGGAGATGACTCTGAGGAAGCTGTTGTTGCGTAACGATTTTAGCTTCCCATCTTCGGCCCTCCATTTTCCCACCCCACCCGATCACCCCTCCCATGGAAAACGTCATCATCATCGGCACAGGCTGCGCAGGCTTCACAGCAGCGATCTACATCGGACGCGCGAACATGAATCCGCTCATTCTTTCCGGCAACCAGCCCGGCGGCCAGCTCACGACGACGACTGAAGTGGAGAACTTCCCCGGCTTCCCGAATGGCATCATGGGACCCGAGCTGATGATGAACATGCAGCAGCAGGCGGAGAAGTTCGGCGCGCGCATCGAGTACACACTGGTCAGTTCTGTGGAAAAGGCGGCTGAAGGCCACTTCAACATCACCTGCGAAGACGGCACGGTGTATCAGGCCCGTTCGGTGATCATCGCCACGGGCGCGAGCCCGCGTCATCTGGGCCTGCCAAATGAAAAAGGATTGATCGGCCATGGTCTAACGAGCTGCGCCACCTGCGACGGAGCTTTCTACCGCAACGTGCCGGTGTGCGTGATCGGTGGTGGTGACAGTGCCTGTGAAGAGGCCAGCTTCCTGACGAAGTTTGCCAGCACGGTGTATCTGATCCATCGCCGCGACTCGCTGCGCGCCTCGAAGATCATGGCGGACCGCGCTCTGGCGAATCCGAAGATCAAGCCGATCTGGAACAGCACGGTGTCCGAGTATCTGACCGATGAAAAAGGCGAGGTCCGTGCCGTGACGCTGGAAAATCTGATCACCGGCGAGAAGAACGAACTGGAGCTGAAGTGCGTGTTTGTGGCGATCGGCCACGTGCCGAACGCCGGCTTCCTGGGTGACCTAGTGGACAAGGATGAGAACGGTTACATCCTGCAGACCGAGGGCACGCGCACGAAGACGACGGGCCTCTTTGCGGCCGGTGATGTGGCGGATCATGTGTATCGCCAGGCGATCACGGCTGCGGGCCAGGGATGTGCGGCGGCTTTGGAAGCTGAGCGCTATCTGGCGGATATCGGGGTGCACTAAGACCGGTGGAGGGTAGGCCGTTTACAGTTGGCAGTTTATTGTTCGTGGTTCTCGGTTTCGGGAACCACGAATTTTTTTGTCATAGTCCCCAATGAGCTGGGTAGCTGGTGTTGGGGAAGATCTGGCGGGCTTCGTGGAGCATCTGAAGCCATTCGTCGCGATTGTAGCGGTCGGAGAGGTGGAAAAGGACGAGTTCCTGCACACCAGCACGTGAGGCGAGGGTGGCGGAGAGGACTGTGGTCATGTGGTAGTTCTTCCGGGCGAGGTCAATATCCGCATGGCGATACTGGCCTTCACAGATCAACACGCGGCAGCCGTGAAGAGCTGGGATGAGGCGCTCCATGGCGACATCGTCTAACAAGAAGTCGGTGAGGTAGGCGATGGAGTCGCCGGGTGTTTCGACGAGCAGGGCTTTGCGAAGCTCGGCAGTGGAATGGGAAACGCCATCTATGATGAGTGTGTCTGGGAAGGCTGAGTTGTCTTTGAGTTGCTTCACCCAGGGACCGGGACGCAGGCCTAATGAGGTGAGGCGGGACATGTCGAGGTTTGATCTCGGCTTCTCGCGAACGACGTAGGCCAGCGAAGGAGTGCGGTGGTCCATCGTGAGGACTTCGATCGTGTATCCGACACCTTCCAAGAGCTGCGGCGCTGCCTTTTCTTCATGCGCGATGGCAAAGGCTTCACCAAGTTCGAAGCGATGGGTGCAGATCTGCTGAGGATGGATGTCTGAGACGTGCCAGGAGCCCGACATCTCATCATGAAGATTCCACAGAAAGCCCTGGAAGCGATGCTGCAGGGTGACGGCGGTTCCTGGAGGTCCCCAGATGCGATTCGGTTTCGTGGTGCGGTTGAAGAGACATCTGAACCAGGAATCGAAGCCTGCCACATGATCCATGTGCAGGTGCGAGAAGAACAGATGATCCGTGGCGAGAATGTCCGCGAAAGGAAGCTCGGTGACGCAGCCTTCACCGCAGTCGAACAAAAGTCGTTCGACGGACTGGCCGGTGTCGACCTCCACATGCAGGGCGTTGTCGTGACCTGCGGCCCCTAGAATGCGATGCTTGATGCTCATGACGAATGCGGGTTTGCCGATGGATGGATGCTCTTGCCTCAACCCGCAGAATCTCTCCTTGGCCCTTATACCCGCACGCTAAGCTTGTTCAAGATTTTGTTCGGTGACAGACTTCGAGCCGGTTGCCGGAGGGGTCTTCGAAGAAGACGGCGTAGTAGCCGGGCTCGTAGGGCATGGGGCCTTCGATGTTTTGGGCTCCGGCGCGGGTGGCGACGTCTCCAAGTCGATCGACTTCGGCCTGGCTTTCGGCCCAGAAGGCGATGCGGTTTTCGTTGGCGACGTGGGTTGGAGATTCGGTAACGCCGAAGAACTCGGTGATGTCGCCATCGGCGGCTTCGTATTGCAGCCAGCCTTCGACACGGGCGTCACGAGTGAAGCCGAGTGCGGGGAGCAATTGCTCATAGAATGCGGTGACGTCAGCGAGTTTGGGGACACGGAGGTCGATGTGGTCGTAGCGGCGTGGCATGATTGAAATACGAGTCCTACACGAGAATCGCGCCCATGAAGGTGGCTCTGTTTGAGCGTATTCCGCAGAAGTCATCTATGATACGGACTCGGGCAGGGCATCACAGATCTCTGATATGCCGAGCTGCAGAAATCGCCTCAAGGTCTGCGGGTCGGTTCCGCAGTACCGGATGGCCTGAACACAAGATCCATGGACCGCCTCGATCATCCGTTCGAGTTCGTCATCAGTCTCAGGCTGCTTGGAAACCCGGCAATGAGTTGGGCAGCCGTGGCAACCACTCTGAACAAACTCCTGATTCCAGGTGAAGTTTGCAGGCGCGGTCAGGGGAGGCAGTTCACATATAATGCAAGTGTCTGCAGAGACATAGAACGGGCCAGGAACGCTGTCAGGCTCACGAGCATGCTTTGGTGGGACTAACGGATAGTGTCGCATCGGCTCAAACAACTTGTTACTCTCGCGGGATGGCATCCGCTTTCGCGTAAATGGTGGTGGGGGCTTTTTCGAAGTATTTGAACAGGGCTGGGCAGAGCCAGCCTAGTTTGTCGGTGCCTTGGATATGGTACCAGAAACCTCCGTTCTCGGGCTTGCCACGCTGGGCGGTCAGTTCGTGACCGGGAAAGGGCTGGCCGGAGAAGGTGAGCCGGAAACCTTTTTTGGCGTCGGGGATGTCGGCCACCATGGCGTTGATGATCTCGGGCACGCCTGCGACGAAGGGCTCCTCCACGAGTTTCCGGGCCTGATCATCAAAGACCCAGGTGCCGTGTTTGAAGTAGGGCTGGATCACGCAGAGGGCGTTTCCGGAGGGGGCATCGGCTGCCAGAAGTGGGGACAGCAACGCGAGGCCTGCCAGGATGAAACGAAGGGCGTTCATGATGTTTGGATGATGCCATGATGGGGAATGCGGAGGCAAGATCCAAATCCGATGCTGGATACCATCCAGCAGGTTTCAGGTTCGCACTCCGGCTCCACATGAGGGACGCCTACAAGACTTTGAGATCAGGCCTGACAGAAGAGGAGGTGGTCGTCAGGGTTCCAGTGATTGTCCGTGGAGCATTGGTAGCCGCGCAGCCAGAGAGTGCCCTCGATACGGCGAAGATAGAAGCCTTTGGGAAACTCATCGTCCTCTGAAAGTGGCACCGAGGCGATGGTGATGGAGCCTGAGGGTGCGCGATGCTGGGTGACAGGGTGTCCCCAAGAGCCCTCTGGCTGATCCAGATACTGAAGCCTGAGATGCGGCGCCAACTCAAGCGGGGGCGGGAGCAGGCCGAGGACGCTCGCTCTGCTGTGAAGCTCCTTGATGCTGGCTCCCTGGGTGAAACCGAGATCACGAACAGACACCTCAACGGTCATCCAATGCTGCTCGGTAGGTGAGGTGGTGAAGAGGTCGCTCGCAAATAAAACGCGGGCGTATTCGTTCAGCTCGACTCCAGCCTCGGCAAGATGCGAGAGAAGCTGTGACTTACCAATGCCGCCGACATTAACCCCACGCCTGACGATGCTCGGCTCTAGGCCAGCAAGCGAGCTGTTGAAGGAGTGCCTGAGATTCATGGGATGTTCGATGACCGGGTAAGATATGCGACCCTCCTGCACAGTTCCGACCTGAAGGAGCCTGCACAGATTCAGAAGTTTTCTTCCTTGCGTAGGCTAGCTCATTGCAAGCAAGGCCCGCGCTTCGCCCATTTGCCCTTGGCTTTGCTGTGACGTCCCGTTGAGGCTGCCCCTGATGAGCATGACTGATGGTTAGGCAATGCGCTGAATCAGGATGAGGCGGGCCGCATCATCAGGAGGGGCTTGAGGGCGCCGGATTCGGCGAGCACAGAGTAGGCGGAGGAAGCAAAGTTGCTGAGGATTTCGAGGAGGCGTCTGTGCTCGGCGCTGAACTGCTGGCTCTTTTCGTGAATGACCGCCCAGATGGTACCGACGGCTTTATCCTTCACGTAGAAAGGGATGAGCAGCACCTCCTCCAAAGGTGGAGTGATGGGCTCCAGATAGGTGAAGTGCCTTTCTGGGTGGATGAAGAGCAGAGTTTTGTTTCGCTCCAGCACGGTGCCGCAGGGGCCAAAATCGCTGGGAGTTCCCGAGCCAAGGAAGCTGTCCAGTTTCCCCGCCACAGCCGGCCACACGAAGCGGCCCTCCTCTTCATTCAAGAGACTGATGCCCGTGGAACCTGCACCAGAAAGCCTTAAGACGGCTCTGACGAGATGCGTGAAAAAGTCTCGGGGAGACGAAGACAGGATCCGCGTGAGAGACAAGATGGCCTGATTCTCTGCGTCATGATCCGTCGGGAGGCAGGACCGGCGGTCCAGTTCCGCTGTTGCGAGGACCGACTCGAGGTCACAGGGAGATGCGGGGACGTTCATCAGGACGGGAGATACTTCTTTGGTAGCATGCGCGCTACAGGCTCAAAGGGCAAAAGGAAACGAATGGATTAAGAGAACCGAAACAGGAAACATTCGGCTGACCACGCTGGAAAACGGTGAACTCAAGCCTCAAAATCAGCATGGTGATGCCGCGAGCGGAGGCAAGTGACTGAAACCTGGGTTGACACCCCCTCCCCTGCGATTATGCATAAAACCCGGCGTGGTTAATGCTGCGACGGGTTTTTCCAAACTCCCCACCCCCACATATCAATGGTCAAAATCGGCATCAATGGTTTCGGGCGCATCGGCCGCCTCGTGTTTCGTGCAATCTGCGATCAGGGTCTTCTCGGCAAAGAGATCGAAGTCGTCGCGGTGAATGACCTCGTGCCTGCCGACAACCTCGCCTACCTGGTGAAGTATGACTCCACCCAGGGCAAGGCCAAGGAAGAAGTCTATTCCAAAAAGAGCAGCCCTGACGTGGCTGAAGATGACATCCTTGTGGTCGATGGCCACGAGATCAAGTGCCTCGCCGTGCGTGAAGGCCCCTCCGCCCTTCCCTGGAAGGCTCTCGGCGTGGATATCGTCATCGAATCCACCGGTCTCTTCACTGAGCGCAGCAAGGCCCAGGGCCACATCGACGCTGGCGCGAAGAAGGTCATCATCTCCGCTCCTGGCAAGGACGAGGACATCACCATCGTCATGGGCGTGAACCATGAGAAGTATGATGCCGCGAACCACCACGTGGTTTCCAACGCTTCCTGCACCACGAACTGCCTGGCGCCGATCGTGCACGTGCTGCTGAAAGAAGGTTTCGGCGTGGCTGAAGGTCTGATGACCACCATCCACAGCTACACCGCCACGCAGAAGACGGTGGACGGTCCTTCCAAGAAAGACTGGAAGGGTGGCCGCAGCGCCGCGATCAACATCATTCCTTCCGGCACGGGTGCCGCCAAGGCTGTGGGTCTCGCGATCCCAGAAGTGAAGGGCAAGCTGACCGGCATGTCCTTCCGCGTGCCGACGCCAACCGTGTCCGCTGTGGACCTGACGGTGAAGACGGAGAAGGAAACCAGCTTCAAGGAAATCTCCGCCGCCATGAAGAAGGCCAGCGAAACCTACCTCAAGGGCATCCTGAACTGGACCGCCGACGAAGTGGTGAGCACCGACTTCATCCACGACCAGCACAGCTCCATCTTCGACGCCGGTTCCGGCCTTGAGCTGAACAGCAAGTTCTTCAAGCTGGTGAGCTGGTATGACAACGAGTGGGGCTACAGCAACCGCGTGGTCGACCTCGTGAAGTACATGGTGGGCAAGGGCCTGTAAGAACCCCTGCGACGAGTTTACTGACATTCTCTGGCGGGCCGGATCGTGAGATCCGGCCCGCTTTATGTTTGCGTGTCCTGATGACACTTGCCACGATGAATGCTCGCGTTTCAAACCACTTATCAACCTACCTTTTATGAGTCAGAAAGTCGCTTTTGTCGGAGTCGGTCGCATGGGAGCCAACATGGCCCGCCGTCTGAAGGATTGTGGATACGCGGTGACAGCCGTTTATGACGTGAACCGTGACGTGGCAGACGGTCTGGCGGCGGAGTTGGACTGCGCGGCACCGGCCAGGCTGAGCGAGGTCACGGCTGCGGCCGATGTGATCTTCACCGTCGTGACGAATGACGTGGCGATGCGCAGCATCTTCCAGGATGCGCAGGACAATCTGTTCGCAGGGGCGCAGGGCAAGATCTTCATCAACTGCGCGACCCTTTCGCCTGCCATCCATCGCGAGACCTATGAGGCGGCAAAGAAGGTTGGCGCTCACACGCTGGAGGCGTGCATGGCATCCAGCATCAGTCATGCACGCGAGGGCAAATTATACCTCATGTTGGCGGGAGATCAGGAGGTCTATGACCAAGTGATCGAGATCATCGAGAAGATGAGCGTGAACCGCCGGTTCGTCGGCGGTCCGGGCCGTGCAGCCGAGGTGAAGGCACTGGTGAACATGGTGATGAACATCAACACCGCAGGCTTGGCCGAGGGGCTGGGCCTGGCAGCAGCCCTGGGACATGACCTGGGCATGGTCCGCGAAATCTTCTCCCAGACGGGAGCGAACAGTCGGGTGCTGGAGACGGACGGCGGCGACATGGTGGCCCGCGAGCATGACTGCTGGTTCTCCGCAGAGCATGCGGCGAAGGACAGCGGCATCGCGCAGGGCATCGCCAAAGAGGTCGGCCTGACGCTGCCACTGAATGATGCGACAACGGGGCAGTATGAGAAAATGGTGAAGCTGGGGTTGGGTGATCTGGACAAGTCCGGGATCGCCGAGCTGACCTTCAAGGGGCGTCATGCGTAAGCGAAGACCATGGACGAATCTCTCTATCAAAGCATTCTCAGCCAGGGAGCCTGGGTCGATCTCTCGGCCCGGGCCAAGTGGCGGCTGTCCGGTGCTGACCGGGTGCGCTACCTGAACGGGCAGGTCACGAATGACGTGCGGACCGTGCGCGCCGAATCGGCTTTGCATGCCTGTGTGACGAATCTCAAGGGCAAGATCGATGGTGACCTGCGCATCCACGCCCACGCAGACAGCCTGCTGCTGGATGCACCTGCTGATTTACGGGAGACGCTCGGCATGAGGCTGGAGAAATACATCATCGCCGATGATGCGCTGCTGGAGGATGTGACGGACGAATGGCGGCTCGTGCATGTGATGGGCAACCATGGCGAGGCTGAGGGTCAGGCAGTAAAGTGTGAACGCTTCGGGCTGCCTGGCATCGATCTGTGGATTCCAGCGGCTGATCCCCTGCCCTCCCTCCGTGTTTACCCACTCTCCGAAGAGGATGCAGAGTGCCTGCGAATCCTGCAAAAAGTGCCCGTTTGGCCGAACGAACTGAATGGTGATGCCTTTCCACCCGAGGCGGGTTTGGAAAAGACGGCGATGAGCTTCACCAAAGGCTGCTACATCGGCCAGGAGATCCTTTCACGCATCAAGACGACTGGCAAGATGCCGCGGGAGCTTATCGCCTGGGAGCAGGCAGAGGATTCCGAGGATGGCATCATGGCTGGAGCAGCGCTTTGCCTGCCAGAGAAGGAAATAGGTGTCATCACCAGTGCCACAAAGCATCCCGTGACACAGCGGATGGTCGGCCTGGGATATGTGCGCCAAGGCTTGGTCCCGGCGGATTCTAGGTTGCTTGTAAGAGGCACGCCCGCTAGTATCACTATTCACGTCAAAATATCCGCCATTCTGAACCAATGAGTCTGTCGCGTCTCCTTCCCGTCCTTGTCTGTGCATCATCTGTTCTGAGCCTGAGCTCCTGCGGAATCGGCAGCCGGGTGGATGTGACCAATCCGACCATCGCACAGATGGATTCGCTAGACGTGCAGTGGGGACTGGCTCCGCGCAAATCCAAGGGCGGCCCTCGCCGCAACTATCAGTACATGGACACCGGTTCCGGTGGTGGAGCAGCCGCTGCGGCCGCTCCTGCGGGCAGCCCAGCCCGTGAGACCGTCAGCGGACCGGCTCCAGCGGCCAGCGCGCCAGCAGCAGCGGCCCCGGCAGCAACTCCTTCTGTGCCAGCCAATCTGCGCTAATCCTGGCCTGCTTTGTGATTTTTTGAGAATCGAACCCACGGCACTCACTCCCCACTCGTGAAATCGCTTTTCCTTCCCCTGGTGCTTCTTTCCCTGCTGGCCCAACTGCCAGCTCAGGAGCTTTCCCCGGCTGTTCCAGTGCCGCCTGCGGCGGGTGCGGCTTCTGCTGATCCGCTGCCGAACATCGAAAGCATCGCCAATGAAGCGCAGCGCAAGCTCTTCGAAGCTGCGGACCGTGCCTCTGGTGGAAACCCGCTGCCAACCGAGAACCAGCCAATGAGTTTTCCTAGTGGTGGACCTCAAGTGACCACCACAGGAAGCGGTAAGAAGGCAACCTTCGCGGCCCCGAAGGGGCTTGATCCCTCGACCTGGCCGAAGGACTCGGATCACAAGGTGGCGATCATGGAGATCAAATTCGGTGGCCGTAAGGAGACGGTGATGTTTGAGATGTATCCTCAGGATGCACCGCAGACAGTTTCCAACTTTCTCGACAATGTGGAGACAGGTACGTACAACGGTCTTGCCTTTCATCGTGCCGTGGAAGGATTCATCGTCCAGACGGGTGATCCGCTGACAAAGGATGAAGGCACGCGTGATCGCTGGGGCACAGGGGGCGAAGCCAAGAGCGTGCCCGCTGAGATCAAGCGCAAACATACCAAAGGCTCTGTGGCCATGGGCCGCAAGGCTGACCGGGTGAACTCCTCGAAGCGCTCGAACGGCTATCAGTTCTACTTTGCGCTCGGTCATTACGGTTCGCTGGATGGCAACTACACGGTGTTCGGCCAAGTGATCTCAGGCCTGGATGTGCTGGAGCGCATCGGCAAGATGCCGGTGGACAGCAACGACTGCCCCATCGCCCGCATCGAAATTGAGAGCGTCAAAGTGGTGGACCACAAGGGTCCCATGTATGTCTCTCAGACTGCCAAGAGTGATGATACCTATGTGCGACCCGCCGCTGGACAAAGCGCTGCGGGAAGGCTGTTCCGCCGCATTTGGTAAGGCGCGGAAAGTTCCGAGTTTAAAGTTCACTGAACCTCCCGGCAGGCAGCACTTGGGAGCTTTAAACCTGAAACTTTAAACTTTGGACTACTGCCGGATGGGGACGACCTTCTTGTCCAGGTTATGGCTGGCGTGGATGCGGCGGATAGTGCCGCTGCGAGCACGCATCAGGATGCTGTGAGTCTCCACGCGATGACCGATGGTGCGCACGCCAGGAAGCAGCGGGCTGTCACTGATCCCAGTGGCACAGAAGAGGGCGCTTTCCCCATGCACGAGGTCGTCACTGCGCCAGACTTGCGTGAGTTCGTTATGGCCCACTTGGGAGGCCACCTCGGCCTTGTGCTCCTCATTATGGAACCACATGCGCACGTCCATGTCGCCCCCCAGGCACTTCAGGGCTGCGGCGGCCAGGACGGCTTCAGGACTGCCACCCATGCCCACATAGAGATCGACGCCGCTTTCAGGCAAAGATGGAGCCACAGCAGCGGTGATATCGCCATCCGTGATCATGCGCAGCGCGGCACCTGTGGTCCGCACCTGCTTCACGATGTCCGCATGGCGCGGGCGGTCCATGGTGACGACCACCACATCACGCACGCGCTTGTCGAGGGCCTTTGCCACGAACTCGATGACCTCCTTCAGCGGCATGTCGAGCAAACAGCGGTCACCCTCGTGCTTCAGGGCATGCTTCACGGCCGGGCCGTAAGCCACCTTGTGGCTGTAGAAGCTGGGGATGTTCTTCATGGCGCTCGGAGATCCCTCCGGCACCTGGGCGGCGGCGATGACAGAGATGCTGTTAGGCGTGCCTTTGGCGATGTTCGTGGTGCCGTCGATAGGGTCCAGGGCGATGTCGAAACGAGGCGCTCCCGGCTTCCATGTGCCCAGATGCTCGCCCACGAAGATGCCCGGGGCGTTGTCCTTGATGCCTTCACCAATGACGACCTTGCCGCAGACGTCCAGAATATCAAAGACACCATAGATGGCGCTGCAGGCCGCGGCATCCGCGAGCTCCTTCTCTCCACGACCTAACCAGTGGAGAGATTCAAGCGCGGCGTTCTCAGTCGCGCGCACGAACTCGAACTCAATGAGACGCTCGAGATCCAGGGGGCTGCGAAGGGGTGGGAGAGAGGAGGACATGGCGGAGGCGTGTGAGGGATGATGAACCAGCCAACGAGAGTGCGCGAATGATTCTGATCCACGTGTGGATGCATCTTTTGAGGAAACGGCATGAAGGCGCGTCATGGTGGCGCTCCTCTGAGATGGACCGGAGGTGGGGCAGCCTCAGTCAGCCCCCTCACCGGCATTGCCAAGGCCGTGGGGCCAGTGCATTCCGGGACGGTTCGCGGCCTTACCGCTCCTCAATCCACCTTGGAGCCGGGTAACTGCCGAGGACTTTGACCTTCGCGCCTTGTTTGCCCAGATCGCCGATGGATTCCTGGAGGGTCTGGTCCTCATGGTGGCCGCTGATCTCCAGGAAGAAACGGGCCTGGGTGCCCGTGACATCATGTGGCATCGGACGGTTCTCGATCTGGCGCACGTTAACATTGCGTGAAGCAAAAACCTTCAAAACCTCGATCAGCGCCCCCACACGATCATTGGCGTGAACCATGAGCATGGTGTTGTCATTACCACTCGGATCACCGCTGCGGTGGCCGAGGATGATGAAACGGGCACGGCTGGAAAACTCCCGAGGGCTGGCAGCGACGACCTTCAGATCATGCAGCTCGGCACTCAAAGGCGTGCCGACAGCAGCGGCGCCGGCTTCCGTCTCCGCATGGGTGGCAGCGAGGCTGGCCGAGGCACTCTCCACGAGCTTCACGCCCGGGAAGCGCTGGGACAGCCAAGGGCGGCAGGGGGCGAGCATCTGCGGATGACCATAGATGGCTGACAGCGCGGTGTCGTCGTCCTTGGCCATGACGATCGTCTCCACCTTCCAGAGGATCTCGGCATAGATCTGAAGGTGAGAATCCACCAGATGATCCAGCGTGTGATGCACAGCACCTTCCGTCGAATGTTCGATCGGCAGCACGGCGTAGTCCACCTCACGTGAGGCCACACGAGCGAAGGCACCTTCGATGGCAGCCTCGGCGATATACTCGACGCTGTTGCCAAACTTATGCACGGCCACCTGATGGGTCCATGAGCCCGCAGGGCCGAGGTAGGCAATCTTGAGACTATCTTCCAAAGCAAGCGCAGCGCTCATGATCTCGCGGAAAATGGAGCGGATGGCCTTTTCCGTGAGCTTGCCGTGCTGGGCGGCATTGATCTGGCAGAGCTTGCGCAGCAGGGCCTCTTCACGCCCGGGAACGTAGATCTCGAGCCCAGCCTTCTTCTTCACCTCAGCCACCTCGAGCACGAGGTCACCGCGCTCGTTCAGAAGGCGGATGAGCTGCTCATCAATGGCATCAATGCGCACACGGATGGCCTGCAGGTCGAGGCTGGCTACCGTGGGCTGATCTGCCGGGTCTGAGGATGGCGACGAATCGGGCATGAGGAGGGTTCGGGTGATTACTCCTCAGTGTTCGGTTCAGCTTCAGCGGCTGCTTCCTTCACCGGTTCCAGGGAAAGCTGCATCTCGTTGGGGGATGCATCACCCGTCTGCTCTTCAGGAGCCGTCGGCAGCTTCACGCGGCGCAGTTCCTGGGCATTCGGCAGCTCGTCGAGATTCTTGACGGCGAAGTGATCGAGAAAGGATTCGGTCGTGCCATAGAGGAGCGGCTTGCCGGGCAGTTCGGCGCGTCCCTCGATGCGGATGAGACCTCGCTCCACCAGCGTCTGCACCATGGTGTCCACACTCACTCCTCGGACCGCTTCCACACCCGCTCTCGTGATCGGCTGACGGTAGGCAATGATGGCCAGGGTCTCCAGCGCTGGCTGGCTGAGGCGCTGGACCTTTTTGCCAGGGTAGAGCGCGCGGCACCACTCGGCGTAGTCGGACTTGGCACAAAGTCGCCAACCATGGGGGCGCTCCACGATGGTGAAGGCGCGCCCGTCCTTCTCATAGTGAGCGACCAGGGTATCGATTGCCTCGCGCACTGTGATCTCATCGACGGTCAACAGAGACTCTACGTAGGGGGGGATTTCGGAGGGGTCGTTGGCAGCGTCCCTGATGTCCTTCGCCGTGTCCTTCACCGCCGTGGCCATTTGCGTCAGGGGCAGAGGCTCCTGGGTGGCAAAGAGGAGGGATTCGACAATGGCGGTCAGTTCCATGAGTAGGGACGGGGAAAACTAGGACGTGCATCCAAAGCGAGCGGCGGGGGGGAGTCAAGGCGGCATCAGTCCGTCGGCAGGGCGATCAGGGCCTGATCTTAGCCCTGGAGGGTAGCTTTTGAAAGGTCTCCGCTTGCCCTGACGACCGGGTCCTGCACAAGATGGATTTCATGAAGTTTCACTGGCTGCGCATCGGGTCCGGAAAAGGCATTCTCGGGGTTCTGGCGGTGCTATGCGCCTTCTTCAGCGCTGTGACCATGCAGGAGCAGCCGCTCACAGGCGAATCCGCAGCCGCCAGGATGATCCAGGAGCTGCCCTCCCAGGGGCAGTTCATGATCGCCGTGGGTGACCAACCGGAGGACCGGGCCTGGGCGGACCTGCTAACCCAGAAACGCCCGGATATCGCCACGAAGGTGGTCGGCGATCCGAAGGCGGTGCGCCTCGCCTTTCAGGATCTGACTACCAAGGGCACCAAGCTGGATGCCATCCTGTGCAGCGCCACCTCGGCCGGGTGGCTGGTCATCCAGGACGCGGGCGCCGACTTCCCTGCCCTGGGCCAGCCGAAGGTCATCGTGCCCCGCAGCGAGCGCTGGCCGACCTTTCTGAAGCCGGACAACCTGCTGAACATTGCCAATCAAATCGCTGTGATCGCCATCCTGGCCATTGGCATGACCGTGGTGATCATCACCAGCGGGATTGATTTGAGCGTGGGCAGCCTCATCGCCCTGTCCGCCGTGACGACTTCCCTGCTCATCCGCGACTACCTCGGCGGAGTGCAGGCTTCCGCCGTCAGCATGATGCTGGCAGCGCTGGGTGGTATCTCCTTGTGCGGACTGATCGGCCTGGGCTCGGGATGGATCGTCACACGGCTGAGGGTGCCGCCGTTCATTGTCACACTTGCCGTGATGCTCATCGCCAGCGGGCTGGCGTATCGGCTGGCGGAAAACCAGTCCATCTACCAGGTGCCGGAGAGCTTCGTTTGGCTTGGACGTGGTTCAGGCTTCTTGGGCCTGCCCAACGCGGTGCTGCTGATGCTCGGGCTCTATGCGCTGGCTCATGGAATAATGACGCAAACACGATTCGGCAGGCACCTGTATGCCGTGGGAGGCAATCTGGAAGCCGCCACGCTTTCAGGTTTGCCGGTGCGTGGTGTCATCACAGCGGCTTATGTGATCTCAGGCCTGCTCGCCGGGCTCGGCGGTGTGGTGACCGCTTCGCTTTTGAAGAGCGGCTCGCCGACCTATGGCGCCATGTATGAGCTGTATGTGATCGCCGCTGTCGTGGTAGGCGGCACGAGGCTCAGTGGTGGCCAGGGCAGCATGGGAGGCACACTGGCGGGCGCCTTCATCATCGCCGTGCTCCAGAACGGGATGAACCTCACCAATGTGGAGAGCAACACGCAGAAGATCGTGCTCGGGCTGGTCATTCTTGGTGCAGTGACAGCGGATCGCTGGCGCAAACGTTGAGCCTTGTCACCGTCATCCCATGGCTGAGCATACCCGCCGCGCCGTTCTCTTCATCCACACAACAGCCCTCCAATGATGCCCCACGGTCTCAGCTTTCTGCTCTTCGCTTTGATTGCCGCCACCAGCTTCACCGGATGTCAGCCGGCTCTCCAGGCGCAGCGCTTTTATGATCCTCCGCCGAGGCCAGCGGCTGAAGTGGCGCGGATGTGGAATGGCTGGAGTCCTTTCGTCAAGGTCGTCGAGGTCAATGGCCGGCCCGTGCACAACTCCATCATGTGGGGATCGGTGATCGAAGTGCTGCCAGGAACTCACAAGGTCACTCTCAAGTCGAACACGAAGGACGTGGAGATCCTTCCTTGGTGTGCAAAGGCAGGCAGGGAGTATGAGCCTGCGGTCTTCCAGAACAAACTGCAGATGGCGGACAACAAGAAGAACACGCTCAGTTATGGAAGACCCGTCATCATCCCTGTGCGCAACAAGCGCTTCCTGCCGGAGGTCAAATAAGCTCAGCCTCTTATGAAGTGCCTAACCTTGCTCATGCCTGCATGGCATCCGCGAGGAAGGCATTCACATCCGCCTCCGTCGTGGCCCACGAGCACATGAGCCGCGAACCACCGCCGATGAAGCTGTAGAACTGCCAACCGTCGCCTTTCAACTTCAGCTTCAAGGCATCTGGCAAACGTGCAAACACCGCATTCGCATCCACCGGATAGAGGATCTGCACACCGGCGATCTTGGCCAAACCATCCGCAAGTTTCCTCGCGAGACCATTGGCACGCGATGCATGGGTTTGCCAGACATTGTCCGTGAGAATGCGCTGCCACTGCGCGGAAATGAAGCGCATCTTGGAGCAGAGTTGCCCAGCCTGTTTGCAGCGGTACTCAAAGTCACGCGCCAGTGCTTTGTCAAAGAACACCACAGCTTCCGTGACGGCCATGCCGAGCTTCGTGCCACCGCAGCACAGAACATCCACGCCTGCCTTCCAAGTGATCTCCGCCGCTGATGCCGTGCCACCGGCGAGAGCATTAAAGAAGCGTGCTCCATCCATGTGCACGGACAAACCGTGCTGTTTCACCAGACCACAAAGGCCGGCGAGCTCACCTGGACGATAGACAGTGCCAAGCTCGGTACTTTGACTCAGGCTCAGCGCCCGTGGTTTCGGATAGTGGAGATCGTTGCGATGCGTGATGAGCCGCTCGACATCCGCAGGCTCGAGCTTGCCTAACGAAGACTTCGCCGTGAGCAGCTTGCTGCCATTGGAAAAGAACTCGGGAGCGCCGCATTCATCTGTCTCCACATGCGAGAGATCACTGCAGATGACACTGTGATAGCTCTGGCAGAGCGAGGCGAGTGACAGCGAGTTCGCCGCCGTGCCGTTGAAGACAAAGAAGACCTCGCAGTCAGTCTCGAAGAACTCGCGGAAACGCTCGCAGGCCTTCGCCGTGATGGCATCTGCGCCATAGCTCGGATGGTAGCCAGCATTGCATTCCTCCAGCGCCTGCCAGGCTTCAGGGCAGATGCCAGAGGTATTGTCCGAGGCGAAGTGGTATTTAGGTTCGGCGTTCACGGTGTCAGTTCTCGGTGGTCTGGTTCTGACTTGCGGCTCTTGGCTTGTCAAAGGTCAGCCAGAAGCCGAGGGCGAGCAGGAACAGATCACGCGTGATCAGTTGGATGTAGTTCGAGGTCGCGCCGCCGCTGCTGCCGAAGCAACCGCAGCGGATGTCGATGCCCCGGTACCAGGAGATCAGAATGGCCGCGAGGAAAACCACGAGGCTGGTATTGAGCAGCGAAAAACCGCCGCGCCGGAAAACACCCGAGATCACCGCCAGCCCGGCGATGATTTCCAGCCAGGGCAGGAACATGGCCACCATGCCCGCATAAGGATCCGGCAGCAGTTCGAAGCTCCGCACATCATCCAGGAACTTCATCGGATCGTAGGCCTTCACCACACCCGCCCAGATGAAGACGCCCCCGAAGGCGAGACGCAGAATGGGCGAGGTCCAAATGCCAAAAATCACCGCCAGTCCCGCCAAGATGACCAGCCAGGGAAAAACCATGGCGAGCAGCCCGAGGTAAGGTTCCTTCAGCATGCCAAGACTGCGCAGAGCATCCAGGAAGGCCGTCGACTTCCAAACCATAGTAGCGCCCGTCCATACAAAGACGCCGCCGAAAACGAGATGCATAATGCGCGTGAACCCACTCATGAGCATGCATGATGGAGAAGGGGCGGGCGGATGACAATGAAAAGTGGCCAAGCCCCGCTTGCCAGAGTCGGGAGGTCCGGCCTAGCCTTCCCCCTTTCCATGAAAGTCCGCAAAGCAGTCATCCCCGCCGCCGGTTTCGGCACCCGCTTCCTTCCCATCTCCAAAGCAGTCCCGAAGGAGATGCTTCCGCTGGTGGACAAGCCGGTCATTCAATATGTGGTCGAGGAGGCCGTGGACTCCGGCATCACAGACATCCTGATTGTCATCAGCCGCAGCAAGCGGGCGATCGAGGAGCACTTTCATCCCATCTTGGAGCTTGAGACCGAACTGGAAGCCAAAGGCCGCACCGAGGATGTGGAAGCCCTGCGCCGTTTGCAGAGCATGGCGCGCATTCACTTCATCTGGCAGCCAAAAATGGGCGGTCTGGGTGATGCCATCCTTTATGCCAAGGATCACGTGGGCGACGAACCCTTCGCCGTTCTCCTCGGTGATACCGTGGTGACCACGAAGGATGCCTCGCGCCCCGTGACCCGCCAGCTTGCGGATGTGGTGGAGCAGCATGGCGGCTCGGCCGTGGCGCTTCAGGAAGTGTCCGCAGAAAAGGTCAGTCGCTACGGTATTCTCGGAGGCGATGAGATCGCCCCGGGACTGATCCGGGCGCGTCAATTTGTGGAGAAGCCGAAGCCGGAGGCTGCGCCTTCACGCCTGGCAGTCAGTGCTCGTTATGTACTGTCGGCACGCATTTTTGATCACCTGGAAAAGACGCCAAAGGGCAAGGGCGGAGAACTTCAGCTCACGGATGCCATGGCCTCTCTGATGCACGAGGAAGCCCTCCACGGCCTGCGCTACGAGGGTCAGCGGCATGACATCGGCAACAAGCTCGATTTTATCAAGGCCAACCTCCATTTCGGCCTCCAGCGGGAGGACATCGGCGGGGCGTTGAGAGACTATGTGAACTCTTTGGCGGCTGGCGCCGTAGGATGATCCGTGGCGCAGCCCGGTCGTCCCTCAGCGGGGCGAATACACTCAGATTTGGCGAATGATCCATGAGGGGTGATTCGCCAACCATTGGACATTGCCACCTCACAGGGACGGGCGGGCTCCGCCGCGCCCATCCTACGGTTGGGGCCTCGCTGGGGCAGGAACCTGCACGGAAATGAACATTTCCTCGACAGAAAGGCGGGTTCCGTCGTTTGTTTTAGCAATCCAATCCATGAAGCCCCTGCTCCGCGCCGCCTCGCTCTGTCTCGTTTTCCTCAGTTTTGCCCGCGCTGACTGGCCCCAGGCCACCAGTGACCTGAAGGCTGACCCCAAGGCCACCTTTGGCCAGCTCGAAAACGGCCTGCGCTATATCATCCTGCCGAATGAGGAACCTCCTGGCCGCGCCAGCATCCGCCTGTACATGGATGTCGGCTCGCTCATGGAAGAGGACGATCAGCAGGGCATGGCGCACTATCTGGAGCACATGGCCTTCAATGGCAGCCGCCACTTCCCCGGTGGTGAGATGGTGGAGTACTTCCAGCGCCTGGGCATGGGCTTCGGTGCGGACACCAATGCGCACACCTCCTTCAAAGAGACCGTGTACATGCTGGAACTGCCAAAAATTGAAGTCAGCATGCTCAACGAAGGCCTCCAACTCTTCCGCGATGACCTTGACGGCATGGCTCTGGGCGAAAAGGAGATCGACAAAGAGCGCGGTATCATCCTCAGCGAAAAGCTCAGCCGAGACAGCATCGAATACCGCACACAGATCGCGGGCTATGAATTTGCCCTGCCGGATTCGCTACTGCCAAAGCGTCTGCCCATCGGCATCGAAAAGACCATCAAGACCATGCAGCGCCAGCGCTTCGCGGACTTCTACTCCAAGTGGTACACCCCCAAGCGCGCCACCGTGGTCGCCGTGGGTGACTTCAAGGATGTGCCCGCAGTGAAGGCCGCGATCGAAAAGAATTTCGGCGATGCCAAATCCAGCTCCACCGCCACAGATCCTACCTTTGGCAAGATCACCTCAGGCCGCGGTTTGATCGGCAAACTGCATACGGAACTTGAGGCCAAGGCCGTGGATCTTTCCATCGAGATCCCCCGCCCCGCCAAGAACAAGCCGGACACAGCCGCCAACCGCCGTGAAAAAATGGTGCGCGATCTTGCCGATTCCATGCTCAATCAGCGCTTCTCTCAGCTCGCCAAGGAAGAGAACACCCCGATCCTGGGAGCTGAATCCTACTGCTATGAATATCTCGAGTTTGTCGAGATCACCGGTGCCATGGCCCAGTGCCCGCCGGACCAGTGGAAGCGCGGCATCACGCTTCTCGAGACCGAAATCCGCCGCGCGGTCGAGCATGGCTTCACGGATGCCGAGTTTGAAGAAGCCAAGGCCAGCCTGCTCAAGGCAGTCGAGCTTCGCGCAGCCCAGGCGGACAGCCGCAAGTCACGCGATCTCGCCAGCGCTCTCGTCACGCTGGTGGCGAGCAACAAGGTCATCACGCATCCCACCGATGACCTCACCCGCGTGAAGGCAGCCCTCGCCAGCCTAACCAAAGAAGAGTGTCACAAGGCTTTTGCCGAAACATGGAAGAGTGAGGACATCCAGGTCTTCGTCGGTGGCAAGCTGAAGCTTGAGGGTGACTCCTCGCAGCAGATCGTCGCTGTGTACAAGGAGAGTGCGCAGAAGCCCGTGGAAGCTCCGAAGAAGGAAGAGACCGCCGCCTTTGCCTACGCAAACTTTGGCGAACCCGGCAAGATCACCAATCAGAGCATGGTCAGCGATCTCGAGATCACCCAGGCCACCTTTGCCAACAACGTGCGCGTCAACATCAAGCCCACCCCGTTTGAGAAAGGCACCGTGCGTGTCACCATCGGTTTCGGCGGCGGCAAGCTCACCACGCCGAAGGACAAGGCCGGCATCATTCCATTCGCACAAAGCACTTTCATCCTCGGCGGCTTGAAAGCGCACAGCGCGGACGATCTCCGCCGCCTCTTCGCCAGCAAGACCGTCGCCATGGACTTCAATGTGGGGGATGAATCCTTCACCCTGAGCGGCCGCACCACCCCGGCTGATCTGGAGGCCCAGCTTCAGCTTCTCACCGCCTTCCTCACCGCCCCAGGTTATCGTGAAGAGGCCGAGCGCCAGTTCCGCCAGAACATTGAGCCGATGTATATCCAGCTCGCCCGTACTGCTGAAGGCATCATGAACGACAATGTCGTGAGCTACATTCACAGCGGCGATTATCGCTTCGGCTTCCCTGCCCAGGCCGAGATGGAAAAGCGTAACCTCGCAGAAGTCGCCGAGTGGTTGAAGACCGCACTCACTGACGACTACATCGAAGTTTCCATCGTCGGTGACATCGAGCCCAAGGCCGCGCTGGATGCCATCGGCAAGACCCTCGGAGCCCTGCCGAAACGTGCCGCCGAGAAGCCCAAGTATACCGCTGAGCGTAATGTCCCCTTCCCATCCCCGGGCAGCACCGACTTCAAGTTCGAAACCGAGATCCCGAAAGCCATAGCCTGTCTCTACTGGCCTACTGGCGACATGCTGGACATCAAGCGCACCCGTCGCCTGAACCTGCTTTCTTCCGTGCTCGATGACCGCCTGCGCATCAAGGTGCGTGAGGAACTCGGGGAGACCTACAGCCCTGCCTGCTATCACGTCGCCAGCGATACCTTCACTGGTTACGGTTATGTCACCGCGATGATCGAGTGCAAGCCCGAGCAGGCCGCCTCGCTCAGCGAGCTCGTCACCAAGATTGCGAACGAACTGTCCACCGGTGAGATCACTGATGATGAGTTCGAGCGCGCTCAGAAGCCCATCATGACCCAGGTGGAGCAGATGCGCCGAGACAACCGCTACTGGGCCCAGAACGTGGTCCGCAACGCCCAGGAGCACCCCGAGCGCATCGAGTGGAGCAAAGACCTCCTCACCGACTTCAGCGGCATCAAAAAAGAAGACATCAGCAAGCTCGCCAAGGAATTCCTCGGCAAGGGCCGCGCTGTGAACGTGGTGGTGATGCCGGAGAAGAAGTGATATCCGATTGAAAACCACCCCCTTATGGGAGTAGTGTTCCTCATGAGCGCGATCACCATGACCCTTGATCTTGAAGGCGATGCCTCTGCCGCAGTGATAAGTCTCCTGCGGCAGTTCCCAAAAGGGGCTCGCGTCAAGGTTGCCGTCTCGGAGATTGTGCCTTTAGCCCCTGCGCCTTCCCTGGAAGAATATCGGCGGAAGGTAGCAGTGGCCCGGCAGAGGGCTCCCGGCAGCCCATGGAAGAGCACCGCTGAGGCGATGAAGGCGCTGCGGGAGGGCGAAGAATAACATGGCGTGGGTGGTGGATACCTCCGTGATCCTTGATCTTGTCACGGGCGACCCCGTTTTCGAACCTGCTTCCACCGCCTGCCTCCAAAATTATCTCGGTGACGGACTGGTGATCAGTCCGGTGACCTTCATCGAGCTCGGCCCATCTTTCGGTGGGGACCATGCGGCTGCGGAAACATTTCTCCAGGCCATTCAAGTCGCCTCATCCGAGCTTTGGAGTGCCGAGGACACAGTGCTGGCCCACCAACTGTGGCATCAACATCAGCAAAGAAGGAGATTGGGGCAGGCTGCGAAACGTCCGGTGGCGGACATTCTCATCACTTCCTTTGCAGCTCGCTTTCAAGGGATCATCACGCGAAACGGCGCAGACTTCCGCAACATGAACGCCTCGCTAGTGATCGTGGAGCCGTGAATGAAGGAAGCCTGGACGAGGGCATCAAATAGGGGTGCTACCGGCGTTCCCCTGCAAGACTATGATTGCCAGCGGAAAATCCCGGTCTAGTCTCGCGCCCCCAAGACCCCTCTATGAAGAAAAAAATCGTCCTTGCTTACTCCGGCGGCCTCGACACCTCCGTCCTCCTTTCCTGGATCAAAGAAACCTATGATGCCGAGGTGATCGCCTTCTGCGCGAACATCGGCCAGGACGACGAACTGAAGGGTCTGAACGCGAAGGCCAAGAAGACCGGTGCCTCCAAGATCTATGTGGACGACCTTCAGGAGGAGTTCGCGAAGGATTTCATCTTCCCGATGATGCAGGCTGGAGCCATCTACGAAGGCCAGTATTTCCTCGGCACCAGCATCGCCCGCCCGCTGATCGCCAAGCGCATGGTCGAGATCGCCAAGGCTGAAGGTGCCACGGCCATCGGCCACGGTGCCACCGGCAAGGGCAATGACCAGGTGCGCTTTGAGCTCACCGCCGCCGCTCTCGCTCCTGAGATTGAAATCATCGCTCCTTGGCGCGACGAGCGTTTCCGCACCCAGTTCCCGGGCCGTGTGGAAATGATCAAGTACTGCGAAGACAAAGGCATTCCGATTCAAGCCAGCGCGAAGAAGCCCTTCTCCATGGACCGCAACCTTCTGCACATCAGCTATGAGGCAGGCATCCTGGAAGATCCCTGGTTCAACGCCGGTGATGTGAAGTATCGCGAATACTTCACCACGCTTTCCGTGTTCCCTGAAGATGCTCCAGACAAGTCCGAGTACGTCGTGCTCGACTTCGACAAAGGCAACTGTGTGGCCGTGAACAGCAAGCCCATGAATCCCCTACAGGTCATGAAGGCGCTGAACAAACTGGGTGGCAAGCACGGCGTGGGCCGCGTGGACATGGTGGAAAACCGCTTCGTCGGCATGAAGAGCCGCGGCGTGTATGAAACTCCCGGCGGTGCCATCCTGCACTTCGCCCATCGCCAGATCGAAAGCCTCACCATGGACCGCGAAGTCATGCACCTGCGTGACGGCCTCGTTCCTGAGTATGCCAAGCTGGTGTACAACGGCTTCTGGTATGCTCCGGAGCGTCTCGCCCTCCAGGCACTCGTCACGGAGAGCCAGAAAAACGTCTCCGGCACCGTCCGTGTGAAACTCTACAAGGGTGGCATCCACGCCGCAGGCCGCCAGAGCCAGTTCAGCATGTACAACCCGCACATCGCCACGATGGAAGCGGATCCGACGAAGGCTTACAACCAGGATGACGCCACCGGCTTCATCCGTCTGAACGGCCTCCGCCTCCGCGTGAACTCCCAGGTCAACGGCGCGAAGAACCTCGGCCGCTAAGCCTAACCACCAACGCTTATGACGCCCGTCACCAGCCGCCGTCGCTTTCTTCAAACAAGCGCCGTCGGAGTGGTGGCGGGCTTTCCTTTTATCCGTGCTGCCGATGCCCAGGTGCTCGGCCAAGGTGAGTTCAAATACCGCGTGGTGCCCGGCTGGGGTGCGCTGGATGAGAAGACACCCCTGAAGAACTGCCATGGCATCGTGCGTGATCGTGAAGGGCACATCATCCTGCTCACCGACCACACGGCGAACAACGTCATTATCTACGACAAGGCCGGCAAGATGCTGAGCAAGTGGGGCACGCAGTTCCCCGGCGCGCACGGCTTGTCGATCGTCAAGGAAGGTGAACGCGAAGTACTCTTTATCACCTGCCTGCAAACCCACCGTGTGGTGAAGACCACGCTGGATGGTGAAGTCCTCCAGGAATGGCGCTGGCCGGAGAGCACCGGCAAATATGCCAAGGAGACGGAATACAAGCCTTCATGGACGCTGCACCTTGCCGACGGCAGCTTCTTTGTACTGGATGGCTATGGCAAAGACTTCATCACCCGTCACGATGCGAGTGGAAAGTTAGTTAGTATCTTCGGCGGCCAGGAAGGCGGCATTACCCACTGGGGTCCGCACGGCGGCATGGCAGATGAAGGCATGCCCAGCCCGCCTTCCCTGCTCATCGCCATGAGTGACCAGCAGTATCTGCTGCGCCTTTCCTATGAGGGGAAGAGGCTCGCGCAGATCGATCTGCCCGGTGGCAATCCACGTCAGATCCGTCGGCATGGCGCCCACTACTTCGTGGCTCACCTCGCCGACAACTGGCCCAAGGATCGCAACTCACGCGGGTTCATCTCCGTGCTCGACGTGAACCTGCAGGTGATCTCCAACATCGCTGGTACAGCCCCCACCCATGATGATGGTGACAAGCTCCTACCGATGAAGCATCAGGAAGATGTTTTCATGCACCCGCACGATCTCATCGTCGATGACGAGCATAGCCTGTATGTGGCGCAGTTTGCTTCAGGGAACACAGTGCCGATCAAGCTGGAGCGAGTCTGATCACTCACCGCGCAGATCGTAGCAGATCATGCGCGTGCCGGTCTTGCGATCCAGTCCCTCCGCCTGCTGATGGACGTAGATCAGTCCGCGACTGAGAGCAGGAAGACTCCAGGTGTTCAGCGCATAGAAAAGCTGCGCGCGCTGGAGTTCCTCGCAGCCTTCAGGAGTCAGCTTGAGCCAATGCAGACTGCCGGTTTCACCGAGACATAGGAAGGAGCCATCCACCTTCATGAGGCTCGCACGCAGAATGCTCAGGCCCACTGGCTGGCTGCGGCCCATGATGCCAGAAAGCACGCTGTCCTGCCACTCGATGTTCTTCGTCCACACTTCGGCTCCCGTGTCGGCATTCACACAGACGAGGCGCGAGTTGTTCTCACGTTCGCCGTCGATGGCATAAAGATGACCGTTGTCATAGAGAGGTGTCATCCAGTGACAGGCAAGCTTCTTGGAAGACCACACCTCCTTGGCCTTGAACTCCGCGTCATACTCCACCATCACGCCACCGATGGGACGGTTTTTTGGATAACAAGAAGTAATAAAAGCACGGTTCTTCTCGGGAATGGTGACCGGGCTGCTGCCGGTGGCCTGGATGTATTCATCATCGCGCCATGGGAAACGATCATGAAGAGTTCCTGAGCTTGGATCGACGCACAGAAGCCCGCCGATGGCCGGGTTGCTCTCGCCGCCAGCATAGATCAGCACCTTGGTCTTGCCATGCAGTTTGGCAAGCACTGGCGAGGCATAGCTGGCACCCCATTCGTCCTCGATCTTCCACTTCATCTCGCCCGACTTGAGATCAAAGGCCGCCACGCTCACGCCTTTGCTCGCCAGCTTCTCCGAACGTTCACGCCGCTCTTCGAGACCATCAAAGGGCTGGCCTTTGCCACCGACATTCACAATGACCTTGCCTTCAAAGATGAGCGGCGAGGAACCCGCGCCGAAGAAGTCTTGAGGCACGTTGTATTCCTTCCGCAGATCATGCTTCCAAAGTTCCTCACCAGTCTTGAGATCAAAGCCATGCAACTCGGAGGTGACACCGAGAGTCACCACGACGCCATCCGCAATCACCGGACTGCCACGCGGGCCATTGCCGAAACCGTAACGATCCTGATACTCGATGGGATAGTCCCTGATCCAAAAGCGGCGACCTGTTTCGCGATGCAGACACTCCACGGTTTCCTTCTTATCCAGGGCATGGAAGATCACGCAGTAATCACCACTGATGGCAGGCGAGGTGTAGGCGTCCCCCATCGCGACTTCCCAGACCTTTGCAGGACCTGTCTCCGGCCACTTTTTGAGCAAAGGAGTTTCGACGCTGGAGGCATCATCGCTCGGACCGAGCACTCGCGGCCAGTCGCTGGTCTTGGCACCGGCCGCGAGGGCCTTCGGCGCGGCATGGAAGGTCAGACGGTCAAAGGCCTGCGGCTCCTGCGCGATGGCAGTTCCGAAAAGCAATCCCAGGGTAAAAAACAAACTCGACGCTCGGCTCATGAAGACGCAAAACTAGAGACCTCCATGAAAAACGCCATTGCCATCTTCTCCCTTGCTGCTGTTTCCCTGCTCTCCTCCTGCACATCCTGTCCGCTGGGTCACAAAACCACGGCCAACGGCAAGGTGGAGCATGTGGTGCTCGTGTGGCTGAAGAAGCCCGGCGATGCGACGGATCGTGCCAAGGTCATCAGCGCCGCGAAGATGTTCCAGGCGGAGATCAAAGAGATCCAGCACCTCAGTGTCGGCACGCCGCTGGCCAGTGACCGCCCGGTGGTGGATGACAGCTTTGATGTCGGCCTGGTGATGCGTTTTGCCAGCGCCGCCGATCTCAACACCTATGAGAAGCACCCGGTGCACACGAAGGCCGTGAAGGAAGTGCTGCAGCCCATCGCCAAAAAGCTTCAGGTCTACGACGTGGTGGCGCAGTAAGCAGCCCCATGACATTCGGATTACCATAATTCCCCGGGGTCGAGGAAACTCCGGGGGTAAGTTTTCATGCTTGTTTTCGGACCACCCAGGTTTAAAGACAGGCCGAGAAGGTTAGGAAAGAAGCCCCCGAACTTCGGCCGACCTTCTGCTGCGCTGAACGAAATGCATGGATGCCGTTGCGGTATTCAAAGCTGTAGTGTCCCCCGTCAGTCAACAAACCCCTGCCGTTTTTATGGTTACGCATGTCTTCCCCCGGGCTTTCCAGCCTCTCTTCGCCGTTCTGCTGACCGCCTGCGGCCTCCTGCTGTCCACTCCAGGCCATGCGCTGAACACCACCTGGGATCCCGCTTTCAATGTCCCGGGTGCCGATCTCCATGTCTACAGCATGACGGAGACGACCACGGACATTTATTATGGTGGAGGTTTTCGTTCCATGGGAAATGCCAGCGCAGCCTTCATCGTGCGCTTTCAAAAGTCTGACTCCAGCTGGCACAAGCTTGGCGAAGGCGTCAACGGGGTGGTCTATAAGGTCCTGGCAGTGGGCACAGACGTCTATGTGACCGGCACGTTCACCGCCGCAGGCACGGCGTTGGCAAAGAACATCGCCAAGTGGGACGGCGCCGCTTGGTCAGCTCTCGGAAGCGGATTGAGCGATGGGGTATTCGGCTCGCCAGCTGAGGGTGCCGATCTGATTTGGTTCGATGGGCAGTTGTATGTGACAGGCAATTTCATCCGGGCAGGCGGCGTCACCGTCAATCACATCGCACGCTGGGACGAAACGAACTGGTCCGCAGTAGGTTCCGGATTGAGTTCTAATGGCGTCTCGCGAGGAGCCGCCTTGGCAGTGTTCAACTCCAACCTCTACCTTACTGGAGACTTTGAGACAGCGGGTGGCGTCACCTGCAAAAGCATCGCCAAATGGGATGGTGGAAGCTGGTCTGCCCTACACTCCTCCGGCCTGACCGGCAGAGGCTACGCCTTGGCAGTGATGGGATCAGATCTGTATGTGGGTGGCTATTTCGGCGACGCGGGCCCGATTTTCAACAGTGACCACTTGGTGAAGTGGAATGGGGCCGCTTTTTCGGCTGTTGGTGGTAACATGGAAGACCGGGTGCGAACGCTGACTGTGAAGGACTCCACCCTTTATGTGGGAGGAGATTTCATCCAGGCGGGAGGTGTGCCAGCGAACCGCATCGCCCAATGGAACGGCAGCTCTTGGAGTGCCCTGGGTGCAGGTACAAGCGGGGATGTCTACGCCCTCGGGTTTTTGGGCGGCACACTGCATGCGGGCGGAGTCTTTTGCACAGCAGGCACTGTAGCAGCCAGCAATATCGCCAAGTGGACCGGAAGTACTTGGGAGGCAGTGACAGGCGGCAAAGGTCTTGGTGTCACAGGCTTTGAGGGTGGCGCGAGTGTGATGGCGGACACGGGCACGCATATCTATGTCGGCGGAAACTTCGTAACGGCAGGCCCCATCATCGCGAATGGCATCGCGCGCTTCGATAAGACGACGGAAACCTGGACAGCGCTCGGCTCGGGTTTGGGAGCGACGGAATCTGAGCCAAACTCGGGTGGAGGTTCTGCATCGGCCATCCTGGTCGATGGCACGAATGTGTATGTGGCGGGTACTTTTAAGACGGCGGGTGGAGTGGCCGCGAAGAACGTCGCCAAATGGGATGGTGCAAACTGGTCCGCCCTGGGCAGTGGAGTCGACACTACGGCCACGGATATCGTCAAAATGGGCAGCGATCTTTATGTCTCCGGTTATTTCAACACGGCCAGCGGAGTGACCGTGAACAATGTGGCCAAATGGAATGGCACCTCGTGGTCGGCCCTGGGCACGGGAGTCAGCAGTTCGGGCTACATCAACTGTCTGGAGGTGATCGGAACGGATCTGTTCGTGGGAGGAAATTTTACCACCGCAGGAGGTGTTGCTGCGAAAAACATCGCCAAATGGAATGGCACGACCTGGTCGGCATTGGGAGCGGGGCTGGATGCCAATGCAGAAGATCTGCAGGCGGATGGCAGCACGTTGTACGCAGCCGGCAAGTTTAGCACAGCGGGTGGCGTTACCGTGAACTCCATCGCCAAATGGAATGGCACCGCCTGGTCAGCTCTCGGCACAGGGGTGGATGGTTCCCTCAGGTCCATAACACCCAGCGGAGGTAATATTTTTGTCGGTGGCTGGTTCCCGACTGCGGGCGGTGAACCCGCAGAATATCTAGCAGCTTGGACAGGTAGTGCCTGGGAAGCTGTGGCCAAGGATTTAACTGGCCTGGGACAAGAGCCGGGCGTGAACTCCATCATAATCAATGACAGCAAGGCTTACATCGGCAGCTCACTGATGGGTGCCGGAAATGTGCCCTTTGGCCGCTTCGGCAAAGCCACTCTCGGCCCATCCACGAATGAACCGCTAGTTCGTCTCTATGGTGGCACTCCTCCCACAACCACGAGCGTCGGTGTCGTCGGCACCGTGAACCCCAGAGGGCTCACCACCACAGCGGCATTGAAGTATGGAAAAACTCCTGCCCTGGAAAGCACGAAGGCGATCACCTTGTCTTCGGCTACCGGGACTACCTCGAAGCAGGTCAGGATCGACCTCACCGGATTGACACCAGGCACGCAGTACTTTTACCAGCTTGTTGCCAGCAACAGCGCAGGGACTGCCCAGACGCGGGTATCCTCTTTCTCCACCCCGGCACCACCCGCCTTTACCGTGCCCCCCTCCCACCAGTTCGTCGTGCTGGGCACGAATGTGATTCTTTCTGCCACCTTCACCGGCACGCCCTATTTCAAGTTCCAGTGGCTGAAGAAGACCACGCCTGTCGTCGGTGCCACCTTTGGCTCCACCAACAACACGCTTGTCTTTAACAACATCACGTTCGCCCAGGCGGGCGAGTATGCGCTGAAGCTCACCAACGACTACGGCACAGCTACCTCCACGCCGCTGGCGAAGATCGCCGTCATCGACACGGCTCCCAAGACCGTCGGAGTGAAGTCTCTGGCCCCCCTCGTCCTCAACGCGCCCGCCGCCGGCCCCGGTCTGACCTTCGCGTGGTACAAAGGTGATCACAAGCTGGTGAAGGGCGATCTGGCAGGCCGCGTCACAGGCTTCGACACCGCCAAGCTAAGTGTGACAAAGTTCACTGCCGACGATCAAGATGATTACTTCTGCGAGGTGAAGCTGGGAGACATCCAGCGCACCACCGGCGATATCACCGTGAAGCTCCAGTCGCCGCCGCAGATTGACACCGTGCCAGCCTTTACCCTGCCGTGGATCGTCAGCGGCAGCGTGGACGTGCCGATCACCGAACTGATCACCTTTTTGGATTCCCAGCCGCAGAACCTGCCGACGAAGTATGTCATCGCCAACCTGCCCACCGGCCTAGCCTATGATGCCGTCACTGGCCGCATCTTTGGCAAACCGACGAAGTCAGGCCCGTTCAAGGTAAAGATCACTGCCTCAAACAGCGCCGGCACCGCCCTGGCGGAGGAGATCACTGTCAATGTCGCCGCCCTGGACACACCGCTGGTCGGCGTCTTCAACGGGCTGATCACCCGCAGTTCACTGATGAACTCCAGCTACGGCGGCACGCTGAACTTGACCACGACCCTCGGCGGTGGCGTCTCTGGCAAGATCGTCATGGCCGGGAAAAGCAGCCCCCTCATCGCGACCGCCTTGACTGCCCAGGTGGGAGCCAACGCCACCGCAACCACCCAAGTCAAAGTCGGCACGGAGACACTGACCCTCAACATCACGATCAACCGGCTGACGGGAGAATTGACGGGAGCCCTGAGCGGCAATGGCAATGCCGATGTCAGGGCCTGGCGCAATCCATGGAGCGGCAAGACTCTCGCTGAAACGGCCACCGCGCACGCCACGCATCCTTTCACTGCCATTGTGCGCCCGACGGGCAGCTCGTCCACGATTCCGCCGGGGCAAGGTTATGGTTTCCTCACCATCACCAAGACTGGTATCGTGACCTGGAAAGGCCAGCTTGCCGATGCCACGACCATGACTTGCAGCACCACGATGGGACCCAATGGGGAGATCCCTCTCCATGTCATGCTCTACACGAACACGGGGTCCATTCAGGGCTGGACCAAAGTCACGGCGGACAACGCCACTCCGGCCAACAACCTGCTGGACAATCTCGCTGGCCAGAACCTGAGCTGGTTCAAAACGGCTCAGCCAACCAAGTCCACCACGCGCAGCTACAAGACGGGCATCTCCCAGCATAACCTCATCATTGAAGGCAGTGCTTGGCCAAAGCCGGTCGGGCTGATTCCCCTCACGGATCTCAGTGATGCCAGTGCCACGAACAATGCGCAGCTCATCTTCACCGGCGCGGGTGTCGAAACATCGGTCACCGCAGGCGGCTCCCCCCTCACGCAATCTCTTCGCATCAAGGCTCCTGCCAATGCCGTTGCGATGCCACCTGCGGCGCAGAATCCAGGCACCGTCACCCTGAGTCTCAATGCAGCAACGGGCGAGATCAAAGGTGTGTTCACGTTGAAGGCGGACCCCAACCCCTTGCTAACGAGCCAAAAGCTCAACCGCACAGCCAACTACTTCGGTGTGGTGGTGAAGCGTCTCGGCAAAGGCTTTGGCCATTTCAACCTCGCCAAATTGCCAGAAGCCCTGCCAGGTCAGACACCCTCTGCCACCACGCCCACCACCTCGCCGATGCGTTCAGGCTTGGTTGAGTTTAGGGCGCTGACTCCGTAAGGACTTCCCACCTTCAGATCTCAGAGTCAGGCACCGGCGCCACACGGGCATCACGCGGCTCGGGGATCCTTATCAGGACGAGCATGGAAGCGATGGCACAGCCACCAGCCAACCAGGCCACGGCGTGGAAGGATTCGGTGATCCGATACACTTGGCCCGCGATGAAGCTCGAAAGCAGCAGAGAGAACACATTGCAAAAACTGAGCATGGCCTGAAGCGTGGAACGGCGCACCACCGGGCAGAGTTCCGCAGCCAGCGTGAGATCCCCCACACGGTCAATGAAGAGTCCCAATCCAAGCGCGAAGTAGGCGATGGTGAAGCCGGAGAAGTTGTCATTGAGCATCACCCATCCACACAAGGCCAGACAAACAATGCGGGAAGCCAGCATGAGCACTTTGCCACCCCGGAAGTAGCCCACGTATCCTGCGATGAGGCTGCCGAGCACGGTGCCCACGGCCTGCGAGGTCACAAAGTGCCCTTCATCCGCTTCCGGCCTGCCCGTGACATGCAGCGCGTGAATGGTGAGGAAGGACACCAGCATCAAAAAGCCCGTGCCCAGAAAGCGGGCCAGCACGAGCTTCTTCAGATGCTGCTGCGTGGCAAAGAGCGCAGGCAGGCTGCGAAGATAGTCGCGATACCGTAGACGAGTGGTCCGCGGCGGCACCTCATGATTTAGAGGCTCGCGCATCGGCAGTTGTGATGTCCAGGACAGGAAGAGCAAGGCGAAGGCCGCCAGATGCAGCCAGGCATAGCCTTCACGACCCGGGACGTGTGTCAGCACCCAGTGAATCGCCATCCCAGCCCCCACGGCGAGACAGGCCTGAAGGATATAGCGGGCAGACCAGCCCGCCGCGCGCACTTTTTCCGGCACCATGCGGGTCACCATCTCCATCCAGGCCACCACCGTGACACCACCGATCAATCCGGAGACAAGAGGCGTGAGCACCACCAGGGGCAGGAGCCATTCATCGATGTCCTTGCCCAAAAGCAGGATGAGCCCCGTCACCAGATAGGGCAGTCTTTGCAGCAATCCAAAGCCCAGCACCCACGGCTTGAAGCGTGTGAGCCGCTCCACGACCGGCGCAATGAACAACCCCATGCAGGCAAAGGCTGCTGGCAGCAGCACGGGCATGACAGCGATCACCCAGGGCTTCCCGCCCAGCGACTGCACCATCTTGGGCAGCACACTCTCCGGTGCCAGAAAGGCAGTGCCACCCATGTAGAGCCCGCCTTCCAGCACATGGCACACGAAGTTCCTCCGCACATGATGCGCGTCTCGCTGATGATGATGTGCCTCGGCAGACATGCGGAACCGTTGGTACGCAGATCAGGCCGCGCCGACCTGCTTCAACCAGTCCTGGAGATTGTAGTAGTTGCTCACCCTCGCCACCTGACCGCCGCGCAGGTCGAAAAACGCTCCCACACGCAGCCAGTAGGTCTGCCCGGAAGCCTCAGGCAGTCCCTCGTCCGTGCTCAGATACTTTCCGCGGATGTAAAACTCCGCCGCGCCACGGGTGCCCTCGGCATTGGCGAAGACCACGAGCTCCTCCACCTGCTCCGCGTAACTGCGGTCCATGCGCTGGAGGAAGGCACGAAAGGCTTCTTTCCCCATCTCGGCCCCTCCCTGATTGATGTCATGAACCACATCTTCAGTGAGGAGCGCCAGCATGGCCTCGCGATCACCGGCATTGAATGTGGCATAGTAGGAGCGGAGCAGAGCCTCCGCCGCAGTCTGTGAGTCGGACATAGTCTGAGTCAGGGTGGCGCGGGGTCATGGGGCGTCAAGCCCGGGGCGCACGACCTTCCCGGGCAGCTCGCAGGGAGCCACCCGGTCGCAGTTTCGCCCGGAACCACCGGGATCAGGGCTTCTTCTTCACCTCAACACCGGCCTCCTTGGCCACCTCTTCCTTTTTCTTCTCCACGGCTGCGGAGCCGAGTTCTAGAAGCTTCGGGGCTTCACCGCCCTTTTCCACGAACTTCATGGCCACACCGTTGATGCAGAAGCGGCGGTTCGTGGGGGTCTTGAAACCTTCGCCCTCGAAGACATGCCCCAAATGGGCATCGCAGCGTTTGCACGTGACTTCGACACGGTGACCATCCGGATCCACCGTCTCCTTCACGTTCTTGGCCTTGGACTGGTCATAAAAGGACGGCCAACCGCAGCCCGAGTGGAATTTTTCACTCGAGGTGAACAGCTCCACGCCGCAGCAGACGCAGTAGTAGGTGCCGTCGCCCTGACTGTTGAATTTCTCATACTCCGCGCCGTTGGGCCGCTCGGTGCCTGCGGTGCGGGTCACGCGATACTGCTCCTCGGTGAGGCGCTTCTTCCAATCTGCTTCACTCAGGGTCACGGCGGGTTTGGTCATGGCTTTGTCTTTGTCGGATGAATTGGTTTTGTCCTCGGCACAGGCTGGCACGAGGGAGGTAATAAGGATCAAAAGGCTGAGGGCGTGTTTCATGAGGATACGTTTGCTACCAACGTATGAGACAGGCCGCACATTGCTATTCCTCAAAGTTTGAATGTGAAGGCCCGGACTTAGGAAGCTGACGTTGCCGCAGCGCCCATGGACTCGCCCAGTCCAACTGCGGTCAGTTCGGTTGAAAGCCGCTCAATCTGCTCCCGAGTGTGTCCTGCGGTGCAGGTGATACGGAGGCGGGCACTGCCTCGGGCGACGGTGGGGTAACGGATGGCCGGGATGAGCAGTCCTGCCTCACGAAGCCGGGAACTGATGTCCATGGCCTTTTGCTCATCGCCAATGATCCAAGGGACGATGGCGCTTGCGGGCAGCGGCTCGCTTCTCAGCAGGGCCAGATTCTCCCACAAGCGGGCGCGGCGTTTCTCGCCCTCCTGGGTCTGCAGAATTTCACGGATGCAGACGAGTGCCGCATGGGCGACGGCAGGCGGAGGTGCTGTGGAGTAAATAAAACTGCGGGCACGATTGATCAGCCAGTCAATCACCTGACGGCTCGCCGCCAGATAGCCACCACTGAGGCCGATGGCTTTGCTAAACGTGCCCATCTGTAACTCCACCTGTCCTTCAAGTCCCAGCTCCGCCGCGAGGCCCCTGCCCTGCGGGCCGATGACACCCACGGCATGCGCTTCGTCCAGCATGAGCCAGGCACCATGCCGCTCTTTCAGCGCCACAATCTCGGCGAGGGGACAGCGATCTCCGTCCATGCTGAAGACGGACTCGGTGACCACAAGCACTCGTCCGGTGCCGGTTTGCAGAAGCTTCTCGAGCTTGCCGAGATGGTTGTGCGGGAAGATCCGAATCGTCGCACCGCTCAAGCGTGCGGCATCCAAGAGACTGGCATGGCTGAGCTTGTCGAGGATGACCGTGTCGCCCTTGCCCACCAGGGCTGGGATGGTGCCCATGGCCGTGGCATAGCCACTGGAGAAGGTGAGCGCTGCTTCGGTGCCTTTGAAGAATGCCAATGCGTCTTCCAGATCTCGATGCGGTCTCAGAGTGCCGCAAACAAGACGCGAGGCTCCGGAGCCTGCTCCGTAAAAATCCACGCCTTCCTGCAGGGCTTGCTTGACCACCTCATGATCGGCGAGGCCGAGGTAGTCGTTGGAGGAGAAATTGATCATCTCCCGGCCATCTACCTTCACCACGGGCCCTTGAGCGGACTGCACCAGCCTCAGCTCACGCCAAAGATCCTGCGAGCGCCATTCATCGATGTGCGGCTGCAGATCCCAGCTCATTCCTTGAGCCTCCGCTCCAGGATTTCATCCTTCTCCACGCCGAGGACGAGAGCCTTTTGATAGCTGCGCTTCGCCAGTTCCACGCTCGGTGGCTTCTGATCCACATAGAGAAGCGCCAGATTAAAGTGGGCGATGCCATACTGAGGATTCAGCTCGATGGCGCGCAGCAATTCAGATTCTGCCGCCGTATGCCAGCTCAGGGCCCGGCAGGCAATGGCAAGGTAGTTGTGAGCCCGTGCATCCATCGGATCTTCATGAATGGCGCGAGTGAACATGGAGATGGCCAGATAGGTATCGCCCTTCTCCGTGTAGAGCAGACCCAGCGCATTCCAGGACTGGGCCACTGCGGGATTGCGTTTCACGGATTGCTCAAAGCACTCGATGGCGTCTTTCGTCCGGCCAGATTGCTGCTCCACCGCGCCCAGATTTGCCCACGCCAGCGCGTTTTTGTCATCCACAGTCAGCATCTCCTTATATGCCGCACGAGCTGCGTCCCAGTCACGTTTGGCAAAGGCATCTGCCGCCTTGCGTGCAAGAGTCGTGGTGTGATCAGGCAAGGGATCTGCCTGGCCAATGGGAAGCTGCTCCAGCCTGGCCGCTGGCTTTTCCTGGGCTGGAGCTGCAACAGAAAGGCTGATAAAAGATGCAAGGACGATGAACCGGTTCACGCGGTGCATAGTGGATAGGCGGCTGGGAAATGCCAGCGCCTTCCTTGAGTCCGGGTGTCTGGGGATCCTCTCCTGCATGTGCATCCCAGATAGCGCCCCGTGCAAAAGCGGGCTTTCCACGATGCGTTGGTTTCGCATAGCCTGTCACCAACCATGAAACGTCTTCTTTTAGCCGCCGCGCTGTTTTCGTCATTCTTCATTCCGCATTCGTCGTATGCGGCCGAGCCGCTGCGTGTTTTCATCCGCGCTGGGAAGAAATCCCACGCCCCCGGGGCCCATGACTTCCCGCAGTTCTTGAAGGATTGGGTGCCGCTGCTCAATGAACGCGGCGCCAAGGCTGATGGCAGCCTGGAGTTCCCCACCAAGGAGCAGCTCGACAAGACGGACGTGCTGATCCTGCACGCGCAAGAGGCTGGAAACATCCAGATCGGCAGCGAACGGAAGAACCTTGATGAGTTCCTCGCCCGCGGCGGTGGTTTGGTCGTGATCCATGCGGGCGCTGTTTCCAAAGACCACGATTGGTTTAAAGGTGTGATCGGCGGTTCATGGAAGTTCGGCCAGACGAAGTGGCTGGAGGCACCCATGAGCCTCTACTTCACGGATCACGACAATCCGATCACGAAGGACATCACAAACTTCGACATTGATGACGAGATCTACTATGACATGGATCTCCTTCCTGAGGCGAAGATCCTGGCCGCCGCTTACACGCCGAACACGCCGCAGGTCAAAGGTGGCAACAAGGAAGCCCAGGCCCGCGCTGCTGAAGCCGTGGCCAAGCACAAGGGCGTGAACATCTACGACATCCAGCCTCAGATGTGGACCTATGAACGTAGAGCAGGCGTCTCGCCTGCTGGGAGTGGACCGGGCATCCTGCCCGGCTCCAGGAATTCGGGCGGGACGCCCGCTTCACAAACGTCAGGCGGGACGCCTGACCTACCTACTTATCGCGCCTTCACCTGCATCCCCGGCCATTGGTACAAGAACTTCAGCCATGTCGGCCTGCGCGCCGCCATTCTCCGCGGCATCGCCTGGGCGGGCAAACGCGAGAACGTGGACGAGTTCTGCAAACCTAACGAATTGGGTGATGCGCTGCGCTATGCGGAGGGCGGTGTGCCACGTCCACAGGACCTGCCGAAACAGCTTGAAGTGCATCCGGAGTTCAATCTCTCCCTGGTCGCCGCCGAGCCGCTCATCAACAAGCCGATGAATGTGGACTGGGATGCCAAGGGCCGCCTCTGGGTCACTGAAACGCCGGAGTATCCGAATGGTCTGCGCCAGTCCAATGTGGAAGCGTGGAAGGACAGTGGCTCGAATAAGCCCGGTCAATACGAGCGCAAGCCGATGGACCGCATCTCGGTCCTCTCCGATTCCAATGGCGATGGCATCATGGACAAGAAGACCGTCTTTGCGGATGAGATCGAACTCGCCACAAGCAGCGTGTTTTACAAGAACGGCGTGCTCGTCTGCGCTGCGCCAAACATCTGGTTCTTTGAAGACACGAATGGCGATGACAAGGCTGACAAGCGTACCAAGATTTACACCAACCTCGGCACACGTGACACGCATGCGGTCATGAACAACATGCGCTGGGGCGTTGATGGCTGGGTCTATGCCACGCATGGCTACAGCAGCAGCGAAGACGTGACCTCCGGTGATGGCAGCAAGCACTTCGGTCCCATCGGTAGCGGTGTGGTGCGCTTCAAGCCTGATGGCAGCGCCTTCGAGCAATACTCTTCCAAAGGTGGCAACACCTGGGGCCTCGATATCACCAATGACGGCCAGGTCTTCTGGACCCAACCGACCAGCGGCATCGTGCTGCTCCACACGGTGCTGCCTGAGTATGTGCTGGCCAAAGGCAAGCTCCCCGGCGTTCAGTCTTGGAAAGGCATGGTGGAGCGTGAGAGCACCTACCCCGCCATGCACTGGGAGCAGCAGGCTTATGTGCAGATCGACTACGTCGGCAGCTACACCGCAGCGGCTGGTTGTGCCATCTACGAAGGCGGTGCCTGGCCTCAGAAATGGAACTACAGCTACTTCACCACCGAGCCCACGCTGAACATCGTCAGCCATCGCTTCGTCACTCCCGATGGCGTGACTTACAAAGCCGCGAAAGAGGCAGGCCGCGAAGAGCTTGAATTCATCCGCAGCAAGAACCTCTGGTTCCGCCCCATCGAGGTCCGCACGGGTCCTGATGGCGCGCTCTATGTCGTCGACTTCTGCAACCAGGCCGTCATTCACAATGACACCCGTGGTCCCATCCATGGTCCTGCCAATGCTGCGGTGCGTCCTGACCGTGACCACTACTATGGCCGTATCTGGAAGGTGAGCCATAAGGAGTCGAAGGCACCTTCGGCAACAGCTTATCGCCACAAGCCTGAAGCCAACGGTCGACAAGGCAGCAAGGCCCTGCAGACCTATGAGGCGGCCAAACAAGAAGTGCAGAGTGAGAAGGGCCGTCAGCAAATCTTGAAGGACTTCACGGCTGCGCAGGATGACTGGACACGCTCCGCGCTGATCGCTGCATCAGCAGAACAGCCCGCTGAATCCATCATCGCTACTCTGGCGTCCGGATCGGCAGAGTCTCTCTCAGCTTTTGTGGGAGCACTGCTTCCATCGGCCCTGCCTGCCAACACGGAGAAGCTCATCGCAGCTTGTGCCAGTGGCGACAGCAAGGCCGATGCGATCAAGAACGTGATCCTTCGTGGCATTGCCAACTCCGTGACTGAAACCCCAGCGATGTCACCTGCATTGACGGATGGCTTGAAGAAGCTGCTCGCGCAGCCCGCACTTGCCGCCGCGACACTGCCGCTCGTGACGAAGTGGGACAAGGGCGGTGCGCTTGCCGTTGAGGTCAAAGCCCAGCTCGACAAGATGACGGCGACGCTGGCCGATAGCGCCGCCCGTCTTGAAGCGCGAATCAACGCCGCCAAGGGACTTGTCGCCGTGGGTGGCGCGAGCGCGGAAGCTGGAGTCAAGCCTTTAGGTGATGCTGGCAGCCCCGACGCGCTCCAGACAGCCATCATCGCAGCGCTTGACGAGAAGGGCGATGTGCTGCCGCTCGTGGCTTCCTTGAGCAGGCTGAAGCCTGGACTCCAACAGGTGGCCTTCGAAGCCATTCTGAAGCGTCCTGAGGCTACCAGCGCCCTGCTTGATGCCGTGAAGGCTGGCACGATCAAGCACGAGAGCTTCTCACCGGGCGATGTGGCCCGTCTGCGCTCGCATCCGAACAAGCCGATCGCGAAGCGTGCCAATGATCTCTTCAAAATCAACAACGCTGCCAAGGATGCGATCATCGCCAAGCTGGCTCCCGAGGTGGAGAAGCCGGGCAACACGGCGAATGGCAAGATGCTCTTCACGGCGGCTTGTGCCGTCTGCCATAAGATGGACGGCGTGGGCATGGCGGTGGGTCCTGAGCTCACGGGCATGGGAGCGCATGGTCCGGCGGAATTGCTGGTGCACATTGTGGATCCGAACCGCGAGGTTGATCCAAGCTTCTGGGCCTTCAACTTCACCACCAAGAAGGGCGAGACTCTGCAGGGTGTGATCACGGCGGAGAACAATGCCACTGTCACGCTGGCCACTCAGATCGGCGTGCGAGAGATTGCCAAGAACGACATCGACAAGCGTGAAAACACTCGCCGCAGCCTCATGCCGGAAGGCCTGGACGCTCTCGGTCCCGATGCACTGCGTGACATCCTGGCCTACATCTGTGGTGATGCGATGAAGCAGTTCCGCATCCTGCATCTTGCCGATGCCTTCACCGCTGACAGCCGTGAAGGCGTGTTTGCGGGTCCCGGACCTAACCAAGGACAGGTTCGCCTGAGCAAGTTTGGCAACGTGAAGATCCAGGGCGTTCCCTTCTTCATCCAGGATCCTGCCAAGAGCTCCACCGCAGCAAACATCATCGTGCTCAAAGGCGGACCGCCGAAGAGCCAGAGCGATACCTTCCCCGCGAAGGTGACGGTGCCCGTGAATGTGGCAGCGAAGCGCATCCAACTGCTCAGCGGCATCTCCGGCTGGGGCTGGCCAGCCGTCCGCGATGAAGAACCCGCCGTGAAAGCGACCGTCGTCTATGACAGCGGCGACAAGGAGGAGTTCAGCCTCATCAATGGCATTCACTTCTCTGACTACATCCGCCCCACCGAGGTCCCCGGCTCACGCTTGGTCGAAGAAGAACTCACGGATGGTCAGCAGATGCGCTTGGTGACCTTGGAGCTCACCAAGAAGGGTATCGCGAAGACGCTCGTCCTCGAAAGCCCGGCTGGAAACAAAACCGCGCCCGTCATTGCGGCCATCACGGCGGACATCGAAGGCAAGGGCCCTGCTGCTGGCAGTGCCGATGCGTCGAAGCGTCCACCGCCGCCCGCGAGGGGCAAAGGCAAAGGAAAGGCCAAGAAGGATGAGACGGCGAACATGAAGCCTGAAGACGCGCCCAAAGCAGGAGGCCAGGGTGATGGGCCGCTCGCTGCCGTGACTCCCGTGAACTGGGAAGCCGGCAAAACCAAGGTGCTCGTGATTGGTGGTGGTTCCTCACACAACTTCGCCGAGTTCTTCGGCAAGACCGATGTGGCCACTCTCAAGGCCGCAGGCTTCAGTGTTCACTACACGGAGGACCGCGACCAAGCAGCCAGCGAACTGGCGAATGCAGATGTGGCCATCGTCAGCGTGAACCGGAAGTTTTTCGACACAGCGGCCTATCGAAAAGCATTGTTTGATTTTGCCGCCGCCGGCAAGGGCATCATCATGCTCCATCCCGGCACGTGGTATGGCTATGCCGGCTGGCCGGAGCTCAATGCGCAGATCGTGGGCGGCGGCTCCCGTGGCCATGACAAGATCCATCCCTTCGAGGTGAAGGCCGTGAAGGCGGATCATCCAGTCATGACTGGCGTCCCTGCGAGCTTCACGGTGGAAGATGAGCTTTACTACATGAATGCCGAGCCAGCCAACATCCCTCCGGGAACTGCCAAGATCACCGTGCTGGCCGAAACCAGTCCGAGCGACAAATACAAGGCACCTCATCCGAATGTCTGGATCACCGAGCATCCGAAAGCTAAGATCGTCGGCATGGCCCTCGGTCATGATGCCCGCACGCACGACCTTCCGCCTTACAAGGCCATCCTCATCAATGCCGTGAAATGGGCATCGCCCGCGAAGTAGTTATCGTTTCACGCTTATCGCTCTCGATAGCGAACCAGCCGCTAAAGTTTCAACAGACTGGTCGGTCCGCTAATTTTTGAATATCTAATGATATCCTAAGAACTAGTATGAGATTAATTTTGGAATCCATCCAAATCATATACTCCAACAAGCATTCAACCTAGCGCATGTATGCATTGGTAGAAAAATATGGGTCGTTGAAGAGAAAAATGCAGCCAAGGTGAAACAATCGGCTGTGGATTGGGAAAAGTAGAGGTAAGTCGTTGTCTGAGTGGCGGTTGATTAAGCTTTATGAAGGATGCATGGCGGCCAGTTTTTTTCGAAAAGCTGGCTTTTGTAATGCAAACCTCATAAAGTTGTAAATCTAGCCTATCGAACGAGTGACTGAACCGCTGGTAACCTCTCTTTTTGACTGCTATGAAGACCTCAATCCGTCTGGGTATGCTGCCCTGGCTTTGCCTGGGAATGTTTTATGCCACACAGGCCGGTGCCGTCCCCACCAAGTTGGGAGACCTGGATGATGACAACACGCATACCGCCAATGACTTGGCCAAGCTTGTGGCGCATAGCAGCGGAGCGGTTCTCCTTTCAGAGACGCTGATCCCCTTCGCGGACCTCAACCAGGATGGCGCGGTCAACAGCACGGATCAGGAAGAGTTGATCAAGCTCATCTTGGAGTCTTCGGCCCCTCAAACGCTTCCTATGGCCAAGGTGCGGCAAACATCTCCCTATCCGGATGAAGGCGATGTGGCCGTGACACGTGAGACGGTGGTCAACTTCACCATGCCGCTCTCCCTCACCGCGGCTTTTGACACCACGCAGTTCTACGCGGATGCAAACGGCAGGCGCATTCTTTCGAACGTGCAGATCGCCTCCGACCGGAGAAAGGCGACGCTCTTCTATTCGGAACCTCTTCCTTCAAACTCACGTGTGCGAGTGGTCATGGAAGGCGCCGGTGTGCAGGACCTGTTGGGACGCGGCATGGATCTGGATGGGGATGGTGTGGCAGGCGGGAATCTCATCTTTACCTTCGACACGCTGAGCATCACGGCCCTGTCGGGGACCGGCATCGCGGGCCGGGTGTTGGCAAGTGAACGTGGAGAAGGTGGCACGGACGTGCCGCTCGCGGGCGTCACGATCATGGTGGACGGCGCGGAGGAGACACTGCGCACGACCACGGATGTGAATGGAAACTTCCTGCTCACCCCCTGCCCGGCAGGGAGCTTCTTTGTGCACGTGGATGGCCGAACGAGCCCGGCGAGTGCTTATCCAAATGGAAACTACTACCCCAGCGTGGGCAAACGCTGGGATGCCGTGGCTAGCCGCCTGGACAACCAGAGTGGCAACATTCAAGACACTGAGCGGGGCAAGATCTACCTCCCCCTCGTGGAAGGCGCCGCGCTCGTGGCCGTGAGCGCCACCGAGGAGACTCCAGTCGAGCTCCCGGATGATGTGGTGGAGGATCATCCTGAATTGGAAGGCACCCGCCTGATCGTGCCGCCAAACTCTTTGTTTGCGGATGATGGAACACGCGGAGGCCGGGTGGCGATCGCGCCAGTGGATCCGAACCGCCTTCCCAGTCCGCTCCCTCCAGGGCTGGAACTGCCCATGGTCATCACCATCCAGACCGATGGCGGAAGTAACTTTGACATCCCTGTTCCGATCACCTTCCCAAACCTTCCTGACCCAGTCACAGGCGACAAACTGCCGCCTGGAGCCAAGACCGCATTGTGGTCCTTCAATCATGATCTGGGAGACTGGGAGATCGTGGGACCCATGACCGTGTCTGAGGACGGCGAATTTGTGACCACGGATGCCGGCGTGGGAGTCAAGCAGCCTGGCTGGCACGGCACGCAGCAAGGTTCAGGTGGTAACGGGTCTCCACCTCGCAGGCGCCGTCCACCGCCCCCTGAGGATCCACCCTGCCCGGACAAGTCTGCCTGGGACTACGCCAACTTGATCTATGATGTGGGCAAGGAAGCAGCCAGCTGCGCCATCGAGTTTGCCAAGGCCAAGGAAGCCTTGAAGTGCATCTTCACCCTGGTTGACATGACCAAGAACTTGCTTGTCGGTGCCGCCAACATCGGTGACGCGCTGGGGCAAGGTGAGAACATGCAGGCGGTCGAGCATCTGATGGGCATCATCGAGGCGGACCTTGCTGATACCGAGGCACTCATAGGCTGCGCCAAAGTAGGCTCGCCATTTAGCCGTGCCACAGCAGCTTTTGAATGCGTCGGCAACGCGCTGAACATCGCCGACAGCCTCTGCCAGTTCACGGATGACCCGTCAGCAGCGGACAAATGCCGCCCCGGATTTGGCGCGCGGAAATTCTGCGAGGGGATTCAACTCGCCCGAGCTCTGCACACCGAAATCAAGGTCTTCGTCGATCTGGCCAAGGGCCTGGAGGAACAGGCAGTCCTGTCAGGTGCCATCTTCGCCGTCAAACAGGTGAAGTTCATTTTGGAATCCATCCGGCGCAAGCGTGCCGCCCAACCCGCAGCTCCTGGTGCTCCCCCACCGCCGCCTCCTGGAGAAATCACCTTCACTCCTGAAGAGATCGCCCAGATCAAGGCAGCCCTCGGAGACATGCAGAAGGAACTGCTCAAGCTTCAGGAACTGGCCAACAATGGCAGGAAGCTGATTCAGGCCATGGACAAGTACCAGGACCAGTCAGACGTCATGGTTTCAGAAGTGGGCAAGGACCTCTCGCAGTTTGGTGAGCCTGTTCAGCGCTCCAGCTACTATCGCGCGACGATTGACGGTGTGGTTCAGCGCGGTCGCACCGCTCCTTCTGGTGGTCTCAGCCTCATCATGGCCCCTGACGCTCGCTATGATCTCTCCCTCTACGATCCGATCTCCAAGGAGATCGGCAGCACACTGGGTGCCACGGGTGCCAATGGCGCAAATATCGATCTCAACGCCGTGGCCTTTCAGTCCACCTCAGGCATGCTGGACGATGACAATGACGGTCTGGTCAACCAGGCTGAAAGCATCATCGGCACGAATCCGATTGATAATGACTCTGACGATGACGGCATCCTGGATGGAGCTGAAGTCCAGCAAGGCTCCGACCCTCTGGGCGGCCTGATTGCCCAGACGGGCATCATCGCCACGGTGCCGCAGACAGCTCCCGCCTGGCACATCAGCACTTCGAACAACTTGGCGGTGGTCTCTCACCGCGCCGAGGGCATCTCGCTCTACAACATCGCTAATCCGCTGACTCCTTCCCTGACGGAGCTTTACAACACCGGAGGCAGCGCCGAGGCAGCGGTGATCATCCGAAATCTCGTGGCCGTCGCTGATAACACTGCGCTCCTCATTCTGGATGCGAGCAATCCTTCTGCCATGGTCCAGCGGCATAGCGTCACCAAAAACGGCGCGAGCTTTGTCTCCGTGGCCACGGACGGCGTCATGGTCTACGCAGGCTCAAACAACGGCAAGGTTTATGCCATCGATCTGGCCTCAGGATCCATCCTGGGCGAGATCTCACTGGCGGACGCCGGCACCGTCTACGATCTGGCTGTTTGGCGCGGCAGGCTGTATGCGCTCCAGTCTAACAAGCTCAGCACGATCAATCTGGATACCCTGACCGCCACTGGAACGCTGACGGTCACCGGTGGCATCGGTGCAGGCGGGCGCATCCCTCACTTGTTTGCTGGTGATGGCACTCTCTACGCCACTTACATGAGCGGGTTTAACATTGTGGACACCGCGACGACTCCGGACACACCGACTCTCGTTTCCACCTTCCAACCCAGCCCGCAGCAGTACGGCTGGAAGCAGATCGTCGGCACGGGGAATGGCCTGGGTGTCGCCGCTGTGAGCGCAAACTCCACCGACGATGGTCCGCATGAGATCGATCTCTTCACCCTCGGAGCGAACGAACGGACACCTGTCTACAACACCACCTTCATCACACCAGGGCTTGCGGCCGGACTCTCGCTCTACAACGGCCTCGCCTATGTGGCGGACAGCGCCAGTGGCCTGCAGGTGCTGAGCTTCAAGCCCTTCGACAGCCTCGGCCTCGCGCCTAGCATTTCCATCACTGCAAATATCCCGCTCAACTCGGGCAACTCCACGGGAGAGATTGAGTCTGGCAAACCGGTTCGCGTCTACTCCACCGCCACCGATGATGTGCTGGTGCGCAATGTGGAGTTCTATGTGGACGGCACCCTCAAAGAGGTGGACGGCACCTATCCTTTTGAAGGCGGTTTCAACGCCCCGCTCCGCAGCCCCAGCAAGACAAGCTTCACACTGCGCGCCAAAGTATCTGATACCGGTGGCAACAGCACCTGGTCTCCGCTCTACACCATCGCCCTCATTCCGGACCTTGTTCCACCGCTGGTGAAGCGCACCTATCCGTCGTCGATTGGTGGCTTGGTCAAAACTATCCTGGGCATTTTTAATGAGCCTCTGGATCCAGCCACCATCACGGCCAGCTCCGTTCAGCTCACCTTCGCGGGTCCAGACGGCATCCTGGACAGCGGCGGGGACGACAGTTCTGTCACTGCCCAGTCCATCGTTTACCGTGAGGACATCAATGCGGTCTCCTTCAATGTGGCTGACATTCTGCCACAAGGACTCTACCGAGGAAAACTCACCACCGCGATCAAGGATGCCAGTGGCAACGCGCTGGCCGCCGATCACGTCTGGACGTTTTCCACCAACAACTCCAGTTCCATTTTCATCGCTGCGGCTGACGGCAACTATAACTGGAGTGATGCCGCAAACTGGAGCACCGGCACTGTTCCGGGGGCCGGCAGCACCGTCATCATTGATGCTGGTCCTGGCATTCGCATCAACCTCGGAAATGCCAGTCTGGACGGCGTCGCGCTAAGTGTCCAGGGAGGCGCCAAGCTCGTTCTCCAAGGTAACAATGCCACCCTGCATAACGTCACGCTCAATGGCGATCTGCACCTGGAGGGCAACGCCTATCTCACTGTCACCGGAGGACTGACCTTCGACAACGGCCGCCTTATCATGACGTCGTCCAACGGGACGCAGACCGTCAATGTGCCGAACAATATTTCATTCACCGGCACGGGTGAGATCCTCATGGGCTCAGCCTCCACGGCCTACCTCCAGGTCTACGATGGAATGATCCTCGGGGCCGGCATCACCACCCGTCTCCGCGGTAATGCCTATCTGGGGTACTACTACTATTACTCGTCCAATCCTGTCATCAATCTGGGCACCATCATCACCGAGACCCCCACTGTGGATGCCTATCTGTACTCGGTGGACAACCAAGGAACGTTCACCGTGAACCAAGGCAACGTATCCACCGTGTATAACTACGTCAATCACGGGACCATGAACCTGGGCGGAACCGGTGAGTTGAGGGTTTATCGCCCAAACTCCAATACAACTGGATTTGGCTTCCTGGGAACGATCAATCGCAATGGCGGCACGCTCACCTTGTACGACACCTTTGACCTCAATGGCGGCACGCTGGCCCTGACGGCTGCCACGGGTTCCTGGAATCTTGAATACGCCACCATCAAGAACGGCACTATCACGACCTCAGGAGGCGCCGCCTTGACCGTGGCAGAAGGCGGCTACTACGCGACTCTTGAAAACATCGACCTGCAAGGCACCGTCAATGTGCCCCAGGGCAGCTACCTCTATCTTAAAGGGGCCTGGCAAAACCACGGGGTCATCAATCTCGACAAGTCGTATCTCTATGTGGAAGGAAGTTTCCTGCTCAGTCAGATGGGCACGATCAACCAGACCGGCGAAAGCCAGGTAAGAATCACGGGTGAGATCAACAACACGGGCCTGACCCTCGATCCAGGCAGTCTGCCCTCCTCCTATGTCCTCTATGATGGCACCATCAAAGGAGGTAGTGTGGGTCATGCCGGGCCAAGCCCAATCATCATGCCAGATGGAGCCCGGTGGAGATTTGATGGAGTCACTGTCACCAGCAATATCAAAGTGGGCTATGGCTGCTCGCTGGATGTGCTGAACGGTCTGACATTGAACAACGTCAGCATTTACGGCCAGAGCGACACACAGCCTAACGACAGTTACTTGAACATCGATTTCATCGGCGGCCAGACGGTGGGCGGCACAGGAAGCATTGTCTTTGACACTCCAGGAGTGACTTACAGCACGCTCTACCTCCAGGTCACCCCCACCTACGACAACCTCACAGGCAACTACATCCAAAGCCCGGTGACGTTTGCTCCGACAATCACCACACGCTTCAAAAGTGGCTACATCTATGTCACCAGTTCCCACACTGAATTCATCCACCAAGGCACCCTCCATTGCTCGGCTGACGGTGATGTGACGCTGTACGGAAGAGTCAATAATACCGGGACCATCAACATCCCAGCCGGAAAACTCAACCTGACTAGCTACGGCACTGAGACATGGACCAACGCAGGAGTGATCAACTTGTCCGGCATGGGTGAACTCGACATGGGAGGTGAGTTCACTCTCGCCCAGCTTGGGGTGGTCAACCGCACGGGAGGCACCCAGGTCCTGGTCGGCACGCTTAATCTCACGCCTACAGGCACACTGGCGCTGAATGCCACGACAGGTTCGTGGGAGATGGCCGGCTCAGGTGTGGTCAAGGGCGGTGTCATCACTACGACCGGCGGATCCAAGCTGGTGATCCAATCCGGTCAATATGGACAGCTGGACGGCAGCACGCTCCAGGGGACGCTGGACGTCAATGACGGCACGCTGACCATGAAGGGAGACTGGATCAACCAAGGCATCATCAATGTCACTGACGGCGTGATCAACTGGGGCGGTGAATACGTCATTGCTGATCTCGGCACGGTCAATGCGGTGAATTCGGAGATGTTCATCACCGGCATCCTGAACAACACCAGCACCACCTTCCAACTGGACAATCCCTTCCTCAAGCTTGGCAATGAAGGCACGATCAAGGGCGGTACGATCACCGCCTCCTCGGCCGAACACGTCCTGAACAACGGCTACTACAATACCCAGACCCTTGACGGGGTGACCCTGGCCTCCGATTTCAAGATCCGCGGCCAAGTCTACATCAAGAACGGCCTAACGATCAATGCAGGAGTCACGCTTCACGCAGTCGGCGTCTATTTACGCGTCTCGGGAAGCCAGACCTTCGGAGGTGGCGGCACCCTCGCTGTCGATAGCCAGGACTACTACGGGAACTATATCTACGTCGATCGCGCCCTCGAGGAGGGTCAGTACTTAGTGCCTGCCAACCTGACATTCGGCCCCAATTTTACCGTCCTCGCCCATGAAGACATCTACATGGACACGACGAGTTACGGGGATGACAAGATCATCAACCAGGGCCTGATCCGCTGCGATACGAACGGAGCGGTCATCGACATCAGGCGCCCCTTCCAGAATGACGGCCAAGTTCAGGAGGCCAACGGCGGCGTGGTGTACATTCACGACTAACCTTCTTTAATACTGCCATGAGACTTACTCTTTTCTCCATCGTTGGCATCATGCTCGGCATGTCCGCCTCTGGGGCCCTTGCAGCCACGGCACTCGGTGTGCGGGAGGCAACTCCTGAAGGATCCAGTGCCTCCCAAGTTCCTGTCACCCTGACGACCGATGCCGCCGCAGTGGCGCTGCAGGCGGACGTCCTCTTTGATGAAGATCTCTACACGGTCAGTGATGCCACCGGCGGCACCCAGCCCGAAGGGGTGAAGGTGGAGTCACGGAAAATTGGCGAAGGGACACTGCGAGTGGTGGTGTATCATCGTAGCAACGGCACGCTGGGCAACGATGTCGTCTTCCAAGTGCCGCTCACGGCCAAGGCCGGCGTGGTGGATCCCGATCCTGTCGTGCTGGCGAATTTCCACGTCTCAAGTCAGGGCGGCAGCAAGCTCACCCCCACGCTCCTGCCCAAGGTGCGTCTGGTAGGGCTGCGCGGCAGCGGCATGAACGGCCGCCAAGGCATCGAGCTGAGTGTGATTGCTAGCGCCACTGAGGGTAATGTCACCAAGGTCGAATACTATGTCGGCGGTCTGAAAATCGGCGAGAGCATGAACAGCACCGGGCGCTTTGCCCACCTGTGGTCACCACCTACCAGCGGGCCTTTTGAGGTCCTGGCCATCGCCTTTGACAGCAACGGACAGCAGGTTTCCTCACGCACCATTCCGATCATCGTCACCCATGTCGGCACCTACAACAGTCCGGTGCTTGGTAACTATTTCGGCCTCGTGCGCGGACCGACCTTCAGTTTCGCCAATGATGGTTATGTCACCATGACCTCCGCGGTGACGAAGGCGTTCACGCTGAAGCTGCTGATCGGAGGCAAGACCTGGCCTGCCTCAGGCAAGTTTGATGACAATGGCAATGCCTCTGTTACGATCAAACGCGGCACCGGCATTCCGAATCTCACCGTCATTCTTGCCCACTCCAGCGCGCCGTCCGTGGACCAGATCCACGGCCGCGTGGCGGATGGCACCTTTGCGAATGGCAAGTTTACCGGAAACACGTTTGAAACTGAATTCACGGTCAATCGTGTCACTTGGAAGCTGAAGACGAACGAGGCTCCGCAGAATGGGGCGTATACCATGCTGATCCCAGCTCACGTGGATGCCAGCACACAGAAAGCGCCGCTGGGCACGGGCTTTGGCACCGTGACCGTGGGTAAAGACGGCAGCGCCAAGCTGGTCGGCTCGCTGGCTGATGGCAGCCCGGGCATCACGGCTTCCAGCTACGTTTCAAAAAATGGTTTCTGGCCTGTCTATGCATCCTTGTACACCAACAAAGGGGTGATCATGGGGGATCTGGCCTTCGGCGACATCGAAGAGACCAGTGATGTCAACGGATCGCTGACCTGGATGCGGCCTGCTGACTCGAAGGCGGCCATGTTCAAGCTCGGCTTCGGCACCACCGTTCAAGGAATCGGTTCACGTTTTGTGAAGCCCGCCGTGAATGCCCGGCTCTTCCCACTTGCCAATGTCGGTGGCAACAGCCTGCTCTTCCTGACGGGTGGAGGACTGCCTGAGGATCTCGAGCGCCTGACGCTGATGACCGCAGCCAACAAAGGCATCATCCCGATTCAGGGAGCAGATGCGACAACCTTCGTTCCCGTGCCGACCACAGGGCTCGTGTCTGGAGCCTTCCTGCATCAAGATACTCAGAAGTCTGTAGCGTACAAAGGCGCGGTGCTGCAGAAGCAGAATCTGGCAGGTGGTTTCTTCGTCGGCGGCACGCTGGGTGGCGATGTCGGCTTTAACGCGAATCCTGATCTGCCGCCAGGCACAGGTGACGCAGGCCCCATCGGCACGACTCCGCTGCCCATCGTGAAGATCACCGCGCCGGTCGTCAACAGCACGCTCAAATCCGTCACAGCGAACACCGTGCAGATCAAAGGCACGGCGAGTGACAAGCAGGGCATCGCCAGTGTGAAGATCCAGGTGCTGCACAATGGAGTGCTCACCACTGCCATGAATGCTGTGGGCACTGTGAGCTGGACCTATGATCTGACCGTGCCCAATGGCGAAGGCGGACTCTACACCATCTATGCCAAGGCCACGGACAGCTCGCCTGCCGCAGATGAGTCTGAAGTGCTCAGCCATGCCTTCTGGGTTCCGCTGAAGAGCGCACTCGTGATCGCTGTCAATGATGCCACCAAGGGGAGTGTCACCACCGGCTATCTGGGAAGCACTCAGCGCGATGTCGGTAAAAATGTTTCTGTCACAGCCACGCCAAAGACCAAGAAGAAGTTCGTGCGCTGGACCGAGACCGCCACAGGGGATAGTTTCTCCACGTCGCCCAAGATCACCGTCCTGATGGAGGTGGGGCTCTCCCTCACGGCCAACTTTAGCGATTGATCCCATGATCCGTCCTCTCTCTGTTTCTCTCTCGCTCCTACTCATCGCCACAGGCTCCCAGGTGAACGCAGGGCCTGTGGAAGACTGGAATGAAGCGTTTCTCAATGCTGTCCGCAAAGAGACTCCCCCGCCCTGTCTCGTCTCGCGCAACCTGCCCATCTTCCACTGCGCCGTTTATCGCGCAGTGAAGGCTGGCGTGGCACAGAAGCTGGATGAGGTGCAGTTGCAGCAGGTGGCGCACCTCGCCTGTCGTCAGTGCTTCCTGGCTTTCTTCCCCTCACAGACGAAGATGGTGGAGAAGCTGGACGCCAACGTGGATGTCAGCAAAGCTGGGGACAACGTGCGCAAGATCGTGGATGAGGCGGTGAAGCGAACCCTCAAGGAGCGCGAGGGTGATGGCTCCAGCACGACGATCAACTACATCCCCAGTGACAAGCCCGGCCAGTGGCGCCGCACACCGCCGGCCTTCCGTCCGCCAGAGTTCCCGCACTGGGCCAAGGTGAAACCTTTCGTGGTGGATGACGTCACGAAGTTTCGCGCGCCGCCACCGCCCGCGCTCGACAGCCCGCGCTACGCCGAGGAAGTCAACGAGGTGAGAGACCTCGGCGGCAAGGAAAGCAAGACGCGGACCGCCGAACAAACGATGATCGCCAAATTCTGGGCGGATTTCAGCTATACCAGTTCGCCTGCGGGCCATTGGAATGAGATCGCACGTGAGATGTGCCGCTCCAAAAAGCTGCCGCTCGTCGAATCGGCGCACTTCTTTGCGTTGCTGAATGCAACCCTGGCGGACACCTGCATCACCATCTGGGACACCAAGTTCCATTACAACTTCTGGCGTCCCGTCACGGCCATCCGTCGAGCTGACGAAGATGGAAATGATGCCACCACCGCAGATCCCAAGTGGGAGCCGTTGCTGAAGACTCCGCCACATCCTGACTATGTCTCCGGCCACTCCGGCATCAGCGGCGCAGCCGCCACGATCATGGAGCATCAGTTCGGCAAGGAAGGCGTTTCCTTCGAAGCCAGCAGTGACGATGTGAAGGACATCAAGCGCCGCTTCACCTCTTTCCAGACCTGTGCTGAAGAGATTGCCCGCAGCCGCGTCTACGGTGGCATCCACTACTCCGCCGCCGGTGAGTGTGGCCTGGACCTAGGCCGGAAGATCGCTCAGGAGGCCATCAAGAGCTTCAAGGAATAGGAACGGTGGGGAATGAACGGGTTTGGAGTGACTGGATGGAACACAACGGTCCCTTACCAGATTTATGCGCCCTTGAAGGCGGAAATGCGTCCCCAACTCCAACGCACTCCCATGAGCGCGTCACTATCAAAGAGAGCGGCCTGCGAGTGAGAGCGCTCACTCCCCGTTGAAAAGCCTCACCCAACATCAGTGCGTTTTCGCCGCCACTTCCAGAGGCTTCGAAAGCGTCTGCTGGAGAGGTTTCGGGAAGACACCGAGAACGATGATCGTCACGGCGAGGACAACGGCGCCGAACTTGCTGGCGATATTCACCTTCAGAGGTTCGCTGGATGAACCTTCGTTGCTGTAGATCGCAACGATGGTGCGGAAGTAATAGTAGAAGCCAGTGGCGGCACCGATGGTGGCACAGACGAGAGCACCCCAGTAAGCCTGATCGACAAGGCTGATGAAGACGAAGAGCTTGCCCATGAAGCCAGCGGTCAAAGGCAGGCCAGCGAGAGAGGCGAGAGCGAGCGAGAGAGCCAGCGCGAGCAGCGGGGAACGTTTGCCTAGGCCACGGAAGTCGCGGATGTCTTCACCCTGGCCGTTCACGCGGAGAACGGCGAGCACCAGGAAGCCGAGAACGGTCATCGGCAGATAGGTGGCGAGGTAAAAGGCCACGATGCCACCACTTGTCATGCCCGTGCGGACAGAGTCGCCACAGGCCAGAGCCAGAATGAGATAGCCCGCGTGGCTGATGCTGGAGTAACCGAGCAGGCGCTTCACGCTCTGCTGGAAGATGGCAGGCAGACTGCCGAGCAGGACGGTGAGAGCACCGAGCACCAGCAGGAGAGCTTTCACCTCAGGACCAATGATCGAATGCTCGACCATCAAAGACTCAACCGTGCGGGTGAGGACCACAAAGCCTGCGGCCTTGGAACCGACGGAGAGGAAGGTGGTCACTGGAATCGGCGCGCCCTGATACACGTCAGGCACCCAACTCTGGAAAGGAGCGGCAGCGACCTTGAAACCAAGTCCTGCGAGCAGGAAGGCGGCACCCAGAAGCGCGGGGATCTTGCTGGTTTCCGGTTTGATCAAAGCTGCCGAGATGCCTTCAAAGCTCAAGGAGCCCGTGGCACCATAGATCCAGGCAATGCCAAAGACAAGAATGCCCGTGCTCAAGGCTCCGAGGATGAGGTACTTTACACCGGCTTCCAGAGCGAGGGTGCTCTTGCGGGCGAAAGCGACGAGCACATAGAAGGAAACGGTGACGAGTTCGAGAGTGACGAAGACCGTGACGAGGTCCGTGGCGGCAGCCATCCACATCATGCCAGCGCAGACGATGAGCGGCAGGCTGAACATCTCCGAGAGGCGGCCATCGAGCGTGTATTTACTGAGGTATGGCGCGCACTCATGCATGAGCCATAGAACCAGCAGCGTGATCACCAAGGCGAGGCCTTTGTAGAACATGGCGAGGCTGTCCAGCTTCATCCAGGGCTGGACGAAGGCCGGCAGGCTGGCGGTATCGTGGCTGGCTACCGTGAAGAACAAGATGAGGGCCAAAGCGGTGCCACCGATGCTCAGCGAGGCGAGAGTGCGGCGGGAGATGTCAGGTGCGAAGGCCTCGATCATCAGGAGCACAAGGCCCAGAATGGCGAGGAAGGCTTCGATAGTGAAAACGGACATGAGAAGGAGTCAGGTTCAGTGAGAGACGGCCTTGGTAGCGCTATGGATAGCGGTGGAGGCAGCGTCGGTCAGGGTGGCGAGGTCGGTTTTGAACAGGCCAAGCAAGATCCAAGGGCAGCAGCCCGCGATCAGGAGGACAGCGGCAAGCAGGACGAAAGGCACACGCTGGCTCCAGCCTGGATCGGTGATGAAATGGCCTGCCATGGCCGTGCCATGGAAGATGCTGCGGTAAGCACGCAGCATATAAACGGCGGACATCACCACGCCCCACAGAGCGCCCACCACAGCCCACTGAAGGGGACCGAAGCTGGTACTGCCAAATGTCGTGAAGCTGCCCAGGAAGATCATGACCTCACCCGCGAAGTTCGCGAGACCCGGAAGGCCGATGGAGGCAAAGGCACCGAAGGCAAACAGCACCGTGAACACCGGAGCATGGGCACCAAGACCGCCGAGCTTGTTCAGTTCCAGCGTACCAATCTGGTTCCGCATGCGGCCAGCGAGACCGAAGAGAAGTGCGATACTGATGCCATGCGCGAACATGAGCAGCACGGCACCGCGGAGCGCGATTTCCGTGCCTGCGGAAAGGCCGAGAAAAATATAGCCCATGTGCATCACGGACGAGTTCGCCAGCACATCATCGAGACGCTTCTGATGGATGGTCACGAAGCCCATGATGAGGATGTTTCCCAGCAGCATGAAGAGCAGCGCGTTTTGAACACAAGGGCAGTAGAAGCCCTGTGGAAGCAGCGGCAGCACGATGCGAATCAGACCATAGAGGCCGAACTTTTTCAGCACACCGCTGTGCAGCATGGCGACGGGTGTCGGTGCCGCGGCATAGGCAGGAGCGGCCCAGGAGTGCAGCGGGAAAAGGCTGACCAGTGTTCCGAAGCCGAGCAGAAGAATGAAAGCGATCGTCGCCTGCTTGCCCTCAGGCAGAGGGGTGGCTGCGGCTTGCGCCTTGAGCGCCATGAGATCAAAGGTGAGCTTGCCACCGCTGCTGAACTCGAGAACAAGCCAGACAAGACCAGCGAGCAGGATCAAGCTGCCAACACCAAGGTAAACGGTGGTCTTCCAAGCGACGGACTTGCGGTGCTCGTCATCGCCATGACCATGATTGGCGATCATGATCAGCGTGGGGATCAGCGCGAGCTCATGGAAAGCATAGAGGAAGAAGACATCTGTGCTGAGAAAGGCACCGAAGGCACCGCCTGCGATCAGATGCGAGGCGATGTGATAGATCCCAGGCTTGTCAGCGCTGATCTGCCAGACTGCGGCAAAGGCCACCAAGGCGGTGAGCAGTGCCAGAATAATGGCCAGGCCGTCTGCTCCTACTCCAAAGGAGATGGCCGGATTGTCCAGCACGATGCGGGCGCTTTCATAAGCGAAGCCCGCCTTGCCCGCGGAGGCCGACTTGAAGTTCCAGGCCAGACCGAGGACGAGCAGAAGATTCAGCAGCGCACTGCCGACCGAGGTGATACGGGCAGGCGCGCCGAGCCAGATCGCGAGAGCGGCGATCAACGGCAGAAGAATGACGATTTCGAGAGGACTCATTCGGTGACTTCAGTTCATCAGTGGCCAGCCTGGGGCAGCACAAACACGATCAGGTAGATGACGACCAGGAGACCGGCGCCAAGGAGGAAGGTATAACCCTGCAGGTGACCACCTGCCAGAGCACGGGCGGAGTGGCCGAAGCGGCGGGCGACGAAGGCAGGCAGACGAGCGACGATGCCATCGACAAAAATACGCTCGATGCCGGTGATGATCCACGCGAGGCCGTCCTGAAACACTTTCACCAGCACGGTGTAGAGTTCATCGAAGTAAAATTTGTTCGCAAAGACCTTGGCCAGCGGATTGGAGGCGAGCGGGTCCGTGTCCTTGCCTTTGTAGATCAGGTAACCAGCGCTGGAACCGACAAGCAGTGCCAGAATGGAAGCGATCTCAACGGTGTGATGCTCGGCCGCGTGATGGGGCTTCATCGCCTCCAGCATTCTAGCAGCCCAATCCCAGGGGGAGAAGAAGGTCAGGAGGGCCAGAAAAACCAGCGGCAGGATCATGATGATGGGAGCATGAACCGCGTGGCTAGCGTTCTCACTGCGGGGCTTGCCCAAGAAAGCCACGATGAACATGCGGGTCATGTAAAAGGCGGTCAGCATGGCTGTGGCAACGCCAATCCAAAGGAGCGGCGAACCGCCCTTGACCTCAAAGGCCACACCGAGGATGGCCTCCTTGCTCCAGAAACCGCTGGTGATCCAAGGCACACCCATGAGCGCTGCAGTGCCGATGGCGAAGGTAATGACTACAATTGGCATGCGCTTGGCCAGACCACCCATCTTCCAGATGTCCTGCTCGTGGTGGCAGGCATAGATGACAGCACCTGAACCGAGGAAGAGCAAGGCCTTGAAGAAGGCATGCGTGTAAAGGTGGAACATGGCCGGATGACCAGGAGCCGCGGCATCATGATGCGAGCCACCCGCCTGCATGGCCACGAGTCCCACGGCCATGACCATGTAGCCGAGCTGAGAGAGCGTGGAGTAGGCGAGCACGCGCTTGATGTCGTTCTGCTGCGTGGCGATGAGGGCCGCCATGAGCGCGGTGAGACCACCGATCCAGGCGATGATCATGGATGCATCTGGAGATGCCTCGATCACAAACGCACAACGCACGAGCATGTAGACACCTGCGGCCACCATCGTCGCCGCATGAATGAGGGCGGAAACAGGAGTCGGGCCTTCCATGGCATCTGGAAGCCAGACATGGAGGGGAAACTGGGCGCTCTTACCGACCGCACCCATGAAGATGCCGAGCGCGGCGATCATCATGAAGGTCGGGTGAAGCTTGGCGGAGTCATGCAGCGGGCCTTCCGTAAAGCTGGCGTGCAGTCCTGAAAAGCTGACATCCCCATGATTGGCCATGAACAGCATGAGGATACCGATCATGAAACCGAAGTCGCCGATGCGATTGGTGAGGAACGCCTTTTTCGAAGCTTCAGCGGCTGAGGGCTTCTCAAACCAGTGGCCGATCAGCAAATAGGAACTCAGGCCGACGAGTTCCCAGAAGATGAACATCATGAAGAGGTTCCCGGAGAGCACGATGCCGGTCATGGAGAACATGAACAGCGAGAGCGAGCCGAAGAAGCGTTCCTTGGACTCGTCCTCCTTCATGTAACCGACCGAGAAAAGATGCACGAAGAAGCCGATGGAGGTGACGATGAACATCATGCCCCGGCTCTGGTGATCGATGACGGCATCGATGGCCACGCGGAAATTCCTCACTTCAATGAAGGGCAGCAGCAGCGGCGCGGCATCCTTCGTGCCGAGCAGCATAAGGCTGATGAGGAAGCAGATGGCAGCCGAGAAGATGGAGATGGCCACGCAGGCCCCCTTCAAAACGCGATGAGCCAGCAGAATGACCAAGGCGGAAAACAGCGGCAGGAGCAGCAGCAGTGTCGGCAGGCTGGAGGAGGTGATTTCCTGGGAGGAAGGAGGCATGGGTCAGTGCGAAAGGATCAGCCTTGAAGTTTGGTCACGGCCTCGACATCGACACTCTGCTTCGTGCGGAAGAGCGCCACGATGATGGCAAGACCCACAGCCACCTCAGCGGCAGCCACGGTGATGGTGAAGAAGACGAGCGACTGCGCCGTATAATCCGGCAAACCGTCCGTGATACGAAATCTGGAAAAGGCCACCAGAGCCAAGTTGCCGGCGCTGAGCATCATCTCCAGGCACATGTAGATGATGAGGATGTTCCGGCGCGCGATCACACCCGCCAGCCCCAGACTGAAAAGGATGCCGCTGACGATGAGATAGTGATTCAGAGTGATCATGACTGCGACGACGCCTCCTTTTCACGCTTGCTGAGTGCCACCACACCCACGGTGCTCACCAGGAGCAGCAGGCCCACGACCTGCAGATGGAAGACATACTTCGAGAAGAGGGTCTCGCCCATGAGCTTGGCATCTGGCAGTTCGCCTGCTTTGAGATCCCGGGAGATGGTGGGCAGGTTTTCCTTCCCCTTGGCTTCCCACCGGGCACCCGCCTCGTCCAACTTGAGAGCAGCTTCCTGGGTGGTCTTGCCGCTGAAGGGCAGTTTGCCAGAAACCGTGGCGATCTGAACGGCGAGGATGCCCGCCACCACCACACCTGCGACAATGGCGGCCATGCTGGAACGACCACCGGCTTCTTCAGACTTGATGTCCATGAGCATGATGATGAACAGGAAGAGCACCATCACAGCACCCGCATAGACGAGCACCTGCAGCACACCGATGAAATAGGCATCAAGACTCAGAAAGAGCGCGGCGAGACCGACAAAACTCACGGCCAGCGAGAGGGCGCTCGTCACCGGGTTCCGGGCGATGACCACATTCAGCCCGAAGCCGAGTGTGATCAGCACGAAGAGATAAAAAAGAAGAGGAGGCATCGGCGACTACACTACTTGAGTTCGTTCCACTTGTTCACCAGTCCCACGCGCTGGCCGCCGATCTCATAGAGACGCTTCTTGTCGTGGACCATTTCTTGGCGGCTGAGGCCGGTGATGGCGTAGTCTTTCCGCAGGAAGATGGCCTGCTCAGGGCAGACCTCCTCACACATGCCGCAGTAGATGCAGCGGATCATGTCGATCTCAAACACCTTCGGGCGCTTCTCCACTTTGGCCCATGGGTCATCGCTCGGGATCTCGCTTGGGATGATGGTGATGGCCTTCGGCGGGCAGATGAACTCACAGAGCTGGCAGCTCACGCAGCGCTCGCGCTCATGCTCGTCAGTCACGAGTGCAGGCGCGCCGCGATAGTACTCAGGGAGCTGCGAATCCCACTTCTCCTCGGGATACTCCATGGTGACCTTCGGCTTCTTGCCGGCGATCTGGAGGAAGGTGCGCAAGGCGTGACTGAGCGTGATCTTCAGCCCTTTGAAGAGGGTGGAGATGAACGCCTTCTCGTGCCAGGCGAGCTTCGGACGCTGAACTGTGATGATTGCCATTCGAGGAAGAGTTTATTTCAGCGGGAACCAGATCATGAGCACCGCCGTGAGCAGGACGTTCAGAAGGGCGGCCTCAAACATGAAGAGCCAGCCGAACTTCATGAGCTGGTCAAAGCGGAACCGCGGGAGGGACCAGCGGATGAGGATGAAGAACATAATGAAGCACAGCACCTTCGCGAGGAAGACGCCGATGTGCAGAAGACCGAGCCACAGCGGCGTCTCGCCAGGAACGTGGTTGAGATGCAGGAATGTGGAGAAAGGAATGCTCCAGCCGCCCATGAAGAGCGTGACGGCCATGCCGGAACCAATGATCATGGCAGCATACTCGCCCATGAAGAAGAGGGCGAACTTCATGGAACTGTACTCGGTGTGGTAACCACCGACGAGCTCGGTTTCACACTCGGCAAGGTCAAACGGAAGGCGGTTGGTCTCGGCAAACATGGCCACCGTGAAGATGATGAACGAGAAGATCATCGGGATCCAGAGCACCCAGCGACCGACGCTAAGACCTTCGCCCCACAGTGGCAGGATGAGCCAGCCATTGAGATCCTGGAAGGCAGTGATCTTGGAGAGGTTCATCTCACCGAAGACCATGAACACCGGGATGATGGACAGGCCGAGAGAGATCTCATAGCTGATCATCTGCGCCGAGGAGCGCACACCGCCGAGAAACGGATACTTGGAATTGGAAGCCCAGCCGGCGAGAACGATACCGTACACACCCAGGGAAGCGATGGCGAAGGTGAAAAGCGGGCCGACGCTGAGGTCAGCGATCACGGCCTTCACAGGCTGCGCCAGACCGAAGAAGCTCAAGTCAAGCTCCGAGCCAAAGGGCAGCACGGCGCAAGTGAGCAAGGCAGGCACTACGGTGAGGCAGGGAGCCAGCCAGTAGTAGAAGGTGTTCACTGAGCGAGGCGTGAAGTCCTCTTTCAGGATGAACTTCACCCCATCCGCCGCCGCCTGGAAGAGGCCGCCGATGCCGAAGATCTGGAGGTCTTTCTTGAATCCGAAAAGCGTCAGCGGGATGCCGACGCGGTTCGGACCGACACGGTCCTGGATCACGGCAGAGAAGCGCCTCTCAAGGTAAACACACACCGTGACCAGCGGCAGGATCATCATGAAGGTGAACCCCACGATTTTCACGAGAGCGGTGATCAGGAAAGCGAGGTCGATGTTGGCGAAGATAGGTGCCATCAGGAGTGGGGGGCGCGGGCATTATCAGGAGTGCTTAACGAGCGGCAACCCGAATTTGTGAAAAATTTCACAAGCTCGACAAATGCGAGGGATCAAGAGGTGTAAAGCATCTTATTTGCGAGGGCAGTTTCCCTCCCCTCAGGCCTCCATCTGTCTTCAGCCCCTACAATAGGGCTAACGCAGCCGGATTCCGTGCTGCTGCCAGAAGGACGCCAGAGCCCCCGGAGATCCATGAAAAACATTGCGCTCGGTCGGGCGGTCCAGACTGCCAAAATAGGGCGGAAAGCGGTAGGAACCATAATTGTACACCTTCGGACGGGAGCGACCGCCCTGCCAGTCCACCCCGCCATACTGCCAGAGAGTCCAGTCAGACCAGACTTGATACTGCTTCACCAGCCCCGCAGGGTTTCCGGGAGCCGGGTAGACAGGTCCCGCGCCGCTGTCATGGGCATATAGCGCCAGCCAGTATGGCATGCGACGCAGTTTGGCCTTCGTGGCGGCATCGGCACGACTGAGGGTCTGCTTGAGCTGGGTGCTGTTTTCCAGATAGGCCACCGGGACCACTCCGGTCCGGCTCTCCACGCGGTCCATGAAGCGCAGGATGGCGGAGAGAGGCAGGTCGCCGTCGAAATCCCCGCAGAGCAGCAGCGATGAAGCATTCCACGAACGGCTGCGGGCCAAGGTGAGTGCACGGCTGGAGAACTGGTCTGCCTGCGTAACGGCATCCACATGCCGCTGCACACGGTAATAAAGGCCCGGCAGCATTCCGGCACGATCTGCGGCGCCGACGAAGTTGGCGCATTTAGTATCCAGTGCGCCCCCCTTCCCAGCCCTGGCAATCAGGCCGCTTGCACCGCTATCGCGAAGCGCAGAGACATCGTGCTCGGAGAAACTGCGGCCCGAGCGCTGGCGCTCCTTCGGGTCGTAAGCCGACACATTGATGATCTGCGGCATGCTGCCACGAAAAGCAGGCATCGGCGGAAGACTGCTGGGTGCGCTGCCTGGAGGCGGCGCAGCGCACTGAGTGAGGACAAACACCAGCGGCAGATAAGAGAGTGATTTCATGGCAAGGACTTGAATCGGTTTACTCCCTCGCGCGCTTCCGAAGCAAGGCTGCACGCATGATCGGATGAAACTTTTGCTTCACGATGAAAAGCCCCTTGCCAAAATTCGAGGCTCGCTCATAATCGTCGCCCTTCCGCAAGGAACGGGTAGGTACCCAAGTGGCCAACGGGGGCAGACTGTAAATCTGCTGACTATGTCTTCAGTGGTTCGAATCCACTCCTACCCACCATCATTTATAATGAAGGCATTACAAGAAAAGCTCAGCTAATTTAGCTGGGCTTCTTTTTTTCACTCGGACATTTATCGGACACTTTTTGAGGCAACCCTCTTTGGCGGAGACAAGGCATTCACTTGCAGGGCTGACGTGCATCGAGCCGTGTACTGATTCGATGAATCCGAGCCAAGCTCTCGCGATTCCGACACTTGTCCGACAATCTTCGCCCTTTTGTCGGACATTCCTGGGCGAACTGGACACGCAGCGTGGTTAAGGCTGTAGCGGAGACAGACCCCTCGAAAGACTGAACTTGTGCGGGCCTCGCGTCTTCAAGACTCGGCTTTTCCTGTTGGAATTGTTCGCTTGTTTACCCAAATAAACACGCATGAGCACTTCAATGAAAAAGTCAAACAAGCCATCGAAGAAGTCACCTCGTCCAACAACCAAGGCGGAACCTGTCATCGAATCCAAGCGAGAACCCTCTGCTGTTGATGAACAGCTAGCTTGGATGGCTGAATTCGACAGGAAGACTATTCCGGATCACAAACGTCGAAAACAAACCCTCAAAACTCTGGCGGAAAAGCCCGAGACATTCTTCAGTCTCGGCGAACCCTACGGTTATGGAGAAGAGGAGATCAATATCGCGTGGGGTGCATTTCACGATCAGCCTTGGGGTCGCTTAGTCGATTGGGCAGAGAACGCAGAGCGCGAAAAACTGAGAGTCACTCCAGAGGGAAAGCACGCAGACATTTTGGTGAAACGTGGCATTGCATGGAGGTCCCATGATTCTCTTCTCTATGCGCGCCGTGGAACCTGGCTGGCAAAGCAGGCCCCGCGCGATGCGTTGGATATGGTGTTAGTTCATCGTGGACATGGCTGGCAGCCTTCCATCCATCTCGAAGCACTCGCCAGCCGAAAGCTCGACATCCCTGATGCGACTATGGCAGGCAATACATCAGGAAGCGAGGAGGCTAAACTTCGGTTGGAAATCAATAAGCGACGGGCACTCGCAGAAGTCCTTCAAGCGCACGCCGATATTGAGGTAAGCAGTCAGGCGCGCTTTCAGATGCAAGCATGTGAAGACCTGCTCAAAGGGTTCGACACGGCCATCGACCGAGCATCATTCGTTGCCGGCGTCAGGAGCGCCCTAAACGTTGGCGACTCGGGACGATGGGTCCGTATTTTCGCCGATGCGGAGATGCTTAAAGACAATCGAATGGCCTATGTTTTTCGAAACAACGTAAAACTCGACAACTGGGTTCAGGAGGAAGTTGGAAAGGCTCATGATGCAGTGTTTCAGCAAACGGGAAAAAGACCAAGTAAGGCAGAAGTCGAGCGGAGGTTGCTTGATTCTAAGAAGGCAGTTCGCTGCAATAGGACTGGAGCACTTGTGATCAAACGACACTCACTTTTTGAGCCTGAACTCAACAAGATGCTGGAGCGCATCAGGACACAGAGGGAGAGTAGCAATCCCGGGGTATTCAAAAGAAGGGGAAAGGGCCGTCCTCGACGTGGCGAATAGACTTTAAATTCCCACGCCGATGGGAATAAAATACAGGAAGAGACATACGGCAAAATGAGGGAAATATAGGCGTCGATGAAGAACACAATCGACACCCAAGCCACCTCCTTCCTCACACCTGCTGAATTGGCAGCCCGTTGGAAAGTCACCCCCATCACACTCCGCCGCTGGCGGAAGGATGGGAAGCTCAAAGCCTCCTTTCTTGGTCGTGGTGTTCGTTTCGCTATGAGCGAGGTCGAACGCATCGAGCGCGAAGCCCAGGCATAACAAAGCCGGGGAGCTTTCGCCCACCCGGCCCTGCGTGTAGTTACGTGGAGAGTAGGCGAATCCATACCCGGCGCAACGAACAATTGCGACCATGCACCCATCGACCCGCGTCGATGCGGAAACGCTCAAGCTGCGTTTGCCGCACTATCTGTCCGCTATCGGACACCCTCCAGTCTTCCAAGCCAACGGTAGCCGCCTGACGGCGTTATGTCCGTTGCATCAGGACAAGAAGCCATCCTTTACTGCCAAATTGAACGGGGAGGCATGGGAGTGGTTCTGCCACCCTTGCGGGGTTGGGGGGACGATCATCGAACTCCACGCCGCACTCTCGGGCCGGAACGTCAAAACGCAGTTCCGCACCATTTGTGAAGAAATCGCCGCACTGGTCTGCCTTGAATTCGCAAGCTCACTGGCGCCGGCGAGCAACCCAGCCAAAAGCCCCTCCCCTTCCTTTGGCCCGGCGAAGGCGGCCAAGGGCATCGACGCCGACGAACTGGAACGCTTGACCACCCCATGGCGCTCTCGTCTCCAAGAGGACAATGTTTTGCGTGAGGCATTTGCTCTTGAACTCCAACTTTCGCCGGAGACACTTTGCCGACTCACCACTCCGGCCCTGGATTCACTAGGCATCGCGCCGGCTGGGCTAATCCTCACCAAGAGCGACGGCTCGACCTGCAAGCTACCAACGCCCCGGCTGGTCTACATCAGTGATGGGGGATATAAGATCCGTGACCCCTTCGGCACTGGCAGGCCCCGTTTCTGGCGTGTCGGTGAGCAACGTCGACCATGGGGTAGTTACTGGCTTTGTCGCCCAGCGCCAGTCATCACCGATGTTCATCTAGTCGAATCGGAGAGCAGTGCAGCAGCGCTCATCGAAGCAGGGTTCAACGATCCTTTCCACCAAGGTAACTGCGTTGTCGCCACGTCAGGAAGTACCGGGTTTGATCCAGCCTGGGTACCGCTATTCGCGGGGCGCACCGTGCATTTCTGGCCGGACAACGATCCAGCAGGTCAGCGCTTCTTCCATGAAACGGCCGCGAGCCTGCACGGCACCGCCAAGCGCATTTGCTGGCGTCAATTCTGAACCAGTCCCTCATCTCAATGAACTCAGAACAAATTCCAATCAAAGATGCGAAGGATGCCCTCGTGCATCGCGGGAAGGAGCATCTGCACAATGCGCCTGTGATTGACTGGGTGCCGCCTGCGAAAAGCGGAGGTGCGGAGGTGAATGGCCATGTCGCACCACGCCTGCAACCGCCCGCCCTTAAACCCCTAACAGTCCGAAGCATCGAGGAAATCATGGCCTATCAGCCTGATGATGCCGACCTGATATTGGCCGACGGCTATCTGTGTAAAGGAGAGCGCACGGTATGGCTTGGCCAGGGCGGACTTGGTAAAAGCCGCCTGTCAATCCAGCTTGCCTGTTGCTGCACCTTAGGCCGGGATTTTCTCGGTGTAGAATCCCGTGGCGAGGGGCAGCGATGGCTCTTCCTGCAAACCGAAAATGGAATGCGGCGGCTCAAATATGATCTGGATCACATGAGCCAGGCCTACAGCAAAGCCGAATGGAGCCACATTAAGGAGCATGTCTATTTCCACACGCTCGAAGGTGATGAGGATGGTGTGATTCTGCTGAACGAGGACACACACTTCAACAGGGCCGCAGAACTCATCAGTCGCGTGAAGGCTGACGTCGTTGTGATTGACCCGTTGCGAGATAGCCATGGGGGGGATTTGAACGGTGATCAGGAAATGACCTGCGCCACCCGCAACCTCACAAGGCTGGCAAAGGAAGGAGGACGCACCGATCGTGCCTTGCTCGTGCTTCATCATGCGCTCACTGGCAAGGCTGGTGCAGGAAAGGCCACGGGCTTTGACCGAAGTTCATTTGGCCGCAACTCCAAAGTACTCCAGGGATGGACACGCGCACAGATCAACATCGCCCCTGGTAGTCCCGACAATAGCAACGTGCTCGTGATCGCCAGTGGGAAGAACAACAACTTCAAAGAGTTTTCGCCGTTCGCCGTCGAACTGGATGAGCGGACGATGACCTACCATTTAAAGGAGGATTTCGACGTGGAAGCGTGGCAGGCGGAAATATCGGGCACCAAGACAGCAAGGAACAAGACAGAGGATGACGTGATCAGGGCACTGCTTCAAGATGCTGGTGGCCGGATGGAAAAGAAAAAGCTCATCGAGCAGGCGAGAACACGAACCGGGCGCGGAGAGAATTTTCTGCGCAGCATTATTGCCAAAATGACAGGAGGCACTTTAAACGAAGAAAAGGAGCATCGAGATGGGAAACCTGCGGCGGTATTCATAAGACTCGTCAACACCTGTGAACCTGAGGAGGCTGAAGAATGACAGGCCCTTGTTGTTCACCCTTCATTCCCTACAAAAGCAGTGATGAAAAACAAGCCTCCCCTTGTTGTTTGCATCGATTACAGATAGTAATGAACTACTAGCCAACAAAATAATCTTGCTGTAAAGCGGCGACGCAAGAGACGTAAAGAGCATTCACACAAGTCCTAATGGCTTCCATACGGGTGGAACTCTTCGACTGATGTCTAGACAGGTGCCAGAGGCGCGGGGTATGTCTGCAAAGCCCCCCCAAAACCTTCTCAGCCGATCCCGTCACATGGCTGAGCTAGCTAACCCCCAGAGCCTTGAAGACAGCATCTGAAGGGTCGGAGTAGAAACTGGTTTGAAACTTCGCGAACAACTCACCTGGAATCGTCGGGATGTCAGTCACGCTCGCCATTGGCAGGAGGATGCGCTTGGCTCCTGAGTTGAAGGCTACTTGAAGGGTTTCAGCCAAGCTTTCCACGGGGATTATGCTGCCGCCAAGGCTCATGCTTCCCAGAACCACGAGTTGAGATTGAACAGGCCTTTGCAGCAATGCAGAGCAGAGTGCAACGAATGCCGCGAGGGTTAGTCCATTCGCGGGTCCACTGTTGTGCAACTCCACCAGATGTAGGTGAAAGTCATGCTCACCCGGTTTCAGCGAGGCACTAACGCGTCCCGCATTTGCCTTGAAATAATCGAACCCGACCTTGAGGCCTTCCTTGGCGGCGTTGCTTGAGCCCAGTCCTGAAATTTTCAGGCCTCCACCACCCGCGGTCACCTGAGTTTCGAGGCGATAGAGTCCGAGCAGAGAGGAGCCACGAGACACGGTATGCAGCACGCCAGGATTGAGACTTCCATCCGGGATCAAAGAACCCCCGCCCTGTTCGGGAACACCGATGAATTTCTCCTCACTCGTTTCTATGTCGGTATAGCTGAAATGAACATCGTAGAACTCCATGCCGCCGATCTTCTTGAGCTGTTCCTTCACACGCCGACGGCTTTCCAGAGCATACTCCAGGCAGCGGGCGACGGCTTCCTTGGTGTAGTTTTCATCCGGGTAGAGCAGTTTGAGCAGGCCCGAAACCGTCCTCTTTACAGCGATGGTATCCCGCTGATTCAGGTCGCGACCGAGACGGAAGTATTTGTTGATGGCATCTCCAAAGCTGCGCTTGCGCAGCTCCCGCATGACCTCAGCCAGGTAGTCCACGATGAACCCATAGGCATTCGTGAAGAACTCCGGCCGCATCTTCGGGATTTCCCAGCCGGGAATGTAGCAGTGGAAGCGGTCAAAGAAGGCCGTATCGATCATTGCCTGAGGGAACGGCGCTAGCAGGTGACTGGTCTTGACCAGGGTATCGACGGGCTGGTTGATGTTGCCGACAAAGACCATGGACGCCGAGGCGTTGATCGAATCGCGGCCCCGGGCAAACGAACCGGAGGCCATGTAGTCCTTCATGATCTGCACGCCGTCCTTGTCGTCGAAATTGATGCCAGCCACCTCGTCGAATGCCACCACATCCCAAAGTCCCACAAGTCCCACGCGCCGGGAGCTCATGTTGTAGAACAGGTTCGCCACCGAGGTCTTGCCGCCTGAAATCAGGATGCTGTTGGGGCTGATTTCCTTGTAGATGTGACTCTTGCCCGTTCCTCGCGGGCCGAGTTCGCAGACGTTGAAGTTGTTCTCCACCAGCGGGATCATGCGAGCCAGCAAGTGCCACTTCACCCGGCTCTCGAACTGCGTTGACTCCATCCCGGTCGAGCGCAGCAGCACGTCGATCCATTGCTCCTCAGTAAATCCTTGGCGCCCCTGGAAGTAGGCGGGCAGGTCCACATTCGGCATCTGGATCGGCTTCAGCTCCTCGATGATGAAGGGCGAGCCTTTCTGCCCCTCTTCGTAGTAGTAGGACAAGGTCACGATGCACCAGATGCCGCCAGCCAGCAGCTTCTCATACTGTTTCACAAACTGGGTGCCCACCTCAACCCCCTTGGTGCCCAGGTTGGAAAGCAGGGCCTCATAGACATCGCGCTTTTCGTTGAGCTTCACGGTCACCTTGTCGATAACCTTCATACGCCCACGTTCACGCACGGTGGACTTCACCTTTTCAGCCTCATCGGGGCGGACGTAGTTTTCCGCCAGCACCTGTTTCACGGTTTTCAGTCCGTCCGTGATGATGGCCTCGTCGCGCGAGGCACAGTAGGTGCCCAGCAGATATTCCAGCACATACACCGGCACATTGGCACCTTCTTTGACCAGTTTTGTCAGGTCTTTGCGGACGACCTTGCCTGCAAAATGCTCGTTGAGAAGATCATCAAGGCTGGCGTGGCCCGTGTTGGAAGTTGGCTCAGAAGTCGTCATGGAAGGCTTTGTCGATGGTCACTGAATAGCGGGATTTCTCAATGCCGGTCTCATCGTCGATCAACAGCAGATGGTAGGTTTTCTTGTTGTCGAAAACCTTGTCGAGCAGGGTCAGCATGACGTGGCGTGTGCGCTCGTCCATGCTGTCCGAAGGGCTCTTGAATGTTTCCTTCACCAGTTCAGTCACGGGAGTGTCACCCTCGTAAATTCCGATCTTGAGCGTCACGGGTTTGACGCGATCTGAGACCGCCTCGGCCTGGATGAATTGGAATCGGTGCCGGGAGGTGGTGACTTTGTGGTTCTGCCCCACCACCAGCACACTGACCTCTTTTTCCTTGGTCAGGACCTTGGCCTTGCCCTCGATCTCGTTCACCGAAATAAGCGGCACGACCACCTCCTGGAGCATGGCACCCCCGTGGATGTAGCGGGCACCTCCGACAAAGTGGAAGCGGTTCGTTCCCTTGGGCACCCAGAACTCCATGTCACCTTCCGCCCCTGCGGTAACCTGTGTCTTGCCGCGCCAGACGGAGCTGTGAAGCGGCAGGCCATGCCCGAGGAGGTAGCGCTTTTTGGCGATGACCGTGCCCTCAGGCTTTTCGGCCAGCTTGGATTTGTCCGGCTCGGCGGGGCTGGATTCCTGGAAGAGGAATCCGTGATCAGCCGTGATGAAAATGGTGCTTCCGTTCAGCTTGTCGATGATCTGCCGGGTAAGTTGCCCGAGGGACTGAATCGCCTGCCGCACCGCTTGAAAGGTATCGCCTTCAGTCGAGGCAGAGTCGCCGGCAGCGTCGACTTGGTTGTGATACACATAGATGACGCGCCGCCCCCGCAGGTGCTCCCGTGCTTCATCCCGTTTCATGGCCATGATGTCATCAGCGCGCACGGCGATGCCTTGATAATCCTCCAGGATGGCGCTCCGCAGTTCCAGGCCTCCGGTAGGTTTGCCATCCACCAGCACTTCACCGCTCACCTTGTAGGCGATCTTTTCGTGAGGAAGCAGGCTCGCCATACCCAGGGCCGTGTAGGAAGGCAGCACGCCTAGCATGGCATCGAGACTGGCTTTGAAGCGATACTTGCCGTTGAGCTCTCCCAGCAGTTCCTGAGCGGCTTCGTAACGGAACGCGTCGCTGATGATCACAAACACCTTTCGGTTCGGCCCTTCCTCCAAGATGGGAGCCACCTTCATCGCAAAGAAGTCCTGTTCGTTGAGCACGCCGGGGAGCCTCCAGCGCTCCAGCAGGCCGTTCTCCACCTTCTCGCCCCACTTCAATGAGAGAGCCACGACAAACCCCTGCCCGTAGTGCTGCTCGATCTGCTCCCGGAGAGCTTTTAGCAGGCTCCAGGTCTGCGACTCGGCCACGTCCGCGTATTCGCAGAAGTGCCGGTAGAGCTGGTCGAAACGATAGAGTTCGGCGGTGTAGGACTGCCAATAGTCCTCTGCGGTGGTTTGATGGAAGTGGCCGTTATGGGTCCGTCGTAGCTCCAAAAAGTCAGCAGCGGCCATCAGGGCCTGATACACCGCCCGCACGGCGGAGCGGGGTGTGTCGTGAGTGTCCGGCAGCCCGTTGGCGGCCCAGTGGCCGTCGAGGCGGCGGTGGGCGATCTGGCGTATGTCAGCCGCTTTGAGTGTGTCTGCCCCCTGCAACACACGGTCGCGCAGAAGTTTCATGACCTGCTTTTCCACTTCCATGAAGGTCCTCACGGACTCCAGCTCCTCAAGGCTGCGGTTGCTGAGGTGGTCCTGGATCTTGAGCATCGCCGCCACTTTGGCGGACAGCGTGTCGTGGGCTGCGCCCGTGCTGTTGCTGTCGCGCCATTGGGAGAGGCAGACAGCGGCGTTGGGACGGCCTCCCACAGGCACCAGCAGGGCTGCCAGAGCCGCTGGTGGTTCAGCGCCCAGGCTGCCGCAGAAGTCCGTCACCAGCAGGCGGATCAGCAGGTTCTTGAGCGTGGGACTTTCCTCCGCGTAGCCGAAGGTGCCGCGTACCAGCTCCCAAAAGAACCCATCCAGCTCCAGCTTCTCGATCGCAAGCCAGCCTGCTGTGGGCAGAGAAAGGTCCAGCTCAGATTCCACCGCCATCTGCTGGAAGAGCACCCGCAGAAAGCTGAACAGGTCCGGCTGCTCGGCCTTCAGCAGTACGGCGATCATCTTTCGGTCCATGTCGGACTCCAGATCGGTTGGCAGCACTAGCGCTTGCAGCTTCTTCACACGATCCTTGGCCTCGAAGAACTTGCGCCGCAGGATCAGGTGGGACCGCAGGCTGTGATTCATCAGGCCTAGCTCGTCGATCAAGAGGGACGCCTTGTCCGCCCGGAAATTGTAGGCGTAGTGGCGCACATCCAGCAGCCAGTCGTGCTCCATGGGTGGCGGCTCCTTTTCGCTATAGAGCAGATAGCGGCCCGTTGGGTCATCCAGGTCAATCCGCTTCTTGATTTCGAGGGCGGACTCGAGGTCCACATGCACCCGGTTCACGCCTGCCAGCTCCAGCTTTGCGACGAAGTCCGCAAACTCCCGCTCTGGGTCATTCCAGAGCACAAGGCGGTGTCCATTCTCCGTGTAAAGTTTGGTGAGAGCGGCAGTGATTTGGTCAAAAGTCATGGTTGGCAGGTGCTCAGGCAGCATCAGAAAGCTCTCTGAGAGCAGTGATCATCTTGGGAATGGCTGTCTGCCAATCAACACGCTCCTCGGTGTTATTCCGGTTGGTGGCGAGCCAGGACAGTGCCTGGCTCACGTCATAGAGCGTTTTTGCTGGGTGGGCGGCGCCGGGAACCTTACCGGCAAGAACCACGGGCTTATCGGTGGCCTCTCCTTTTGCGAAGGGATCGACGATCTCCACATCGTGTCCAGTCTGACAGATGTGAAACACACGGCAGGCCGCCTTCTTGCCCCAGGTTTCAGATACCACGGTGTTTGCCCATGACTTCAATGCATCCGACGCCACAGTCGCTAGCTCCCACTTCTTCAGCCGCTGCAGGTCAGCATTCACCTTCTTGAGTCCCTCAGCGATCATGTCCGGGATCACGTCCAGATTCAGGTGCTGATCATGCACATCCTTGAGTTCGGCTTTGGTCTCACCAATCACCAAGCCGTTGGAGCAAACAAATCTCAACCAACCAAAAAGGATCACCAGACGGCTCGATCCGTCCACGGAGTTAAAGCATTCAAGCCGCAGTCCTAGATCATTCCCATCTTTCGGTTTGTAGCTATACTCCTCCGGGAAGTAGGCGCGAAAGTTCATCCACTCACCGAGTTGGGACAGGCCTACCTCGCATTTGAGGGATTTGGGGTCCACTCCCACCCTCCTTAGCCCTGCGAAGCACCGATCCACGACTTCGTGATGCTGGGCGAGATGGTAGGTCTTCGACACTGTGGCCACGGGCATGGGATGCTCTGTTGCATGCAAGGGTACACGGACGACCGCACTCAGGTGAGGATTGGCCGGAGCGTCAGAATGAGCCCTGAAGGGTTCAAGGGTAAAACTCGGCACGAGCTTGGAAAGGCGCTGCCACTTGCCTGACCAGTAATTGACATCACGGGCACGCCAACGGCCGGTGAGGTCCAGCACCTCAGCGGGCATCGGTTCGGCTACGGATGCATCGGCCTCTTCGAGCTGAGCATTCAAATCAAAAAGATCGTTATTCATAGCGAGTGCATTCAATCCTCCTCCTTCGTGCCGCAGACCTTCTTGGCTTCGGCCACCAGGGGGCCGAACTTGGCGTAGTTCACCTTCACGCCGTCGTCCAGGTCCAGGGAGATGCGCTGGTCGGCGTAGTGGCGGAGTTGTTCGTCGAATTTGAGCAGCTCCACCTGCTGCTTCTTGAGCTTGTCCTGCTCCTTTTGCAGCTTCGTGCGCTGGGGCGTGCTGGTGGCGTGGGTCTTCTCCTCCTCCAGGTGGGCGACTCGGGCGTTCAGCTTCCCTTGCAGCGGGATCACGTATTCGGTGCGCATCCGCGCCAGCGTGCCGGGGTGGTAGCGGTGCAGATAGACCAGACACTGGAAAGCTCCCTCCTTGCCGCTGCTGAAGAGCCAGTAGATGGGCCGGTTCTTGTAGCCGTAGGCCCGCTCGTTGCTGAGATGGTTCTTGTAGAACTCATCCGCCAAGTGGCGGCGCAGCGTGTCACGCGGCGTTTCCTGGCCCTTGGGGCCGAGACTGCGCGCCAGGAAGTCCAGGTTCGCCTCCAGCGTGTCCGGGCCAAAGGTCACACGCAGGACCTCCTCCACCCGCAGCGCCACATCGTCCTCGAACCACGCCAGCTCGGTGATTGGCAGAATCCCATCCGCGTCCGGCTGGAATGACGAATGAGGAATGGCGAATGACGAATCCAGAGGCGCTGCAAGGGGCGTCTGACCTTCGTCATTCGTCATTCTGGTTTCGTCATTTCCGACGATTCTCTGGTAGTCCTCCACCGTCCCTCCCGCATCCGCTAACACTAGCCCCGGCCGATCCAGTGAATACCGTCCCATCATGCAGCCGATGGCATAGGAGAGAAAGGCGGCCATGTCCTTCTTCGGCTCGGCACGGGCCAGGGTGATCTGCTCCTCCGGCACCTCCGGTTGAAGCTCGCCCTCCAGGCCGTAGGCGGCGATGAAGAGCCGGTTGTTCTCCGTCTCCAGCTCCTGCATCCGGCGGATGGCGGCGGTGCTCTGGGCCTCCCAATTCCGCCAGCTCGTCGTCAGCGTCGCCCCCTTCAGCCCCGACCGCAGCAACGGCGGGTCACGGAAGTCCCACGACGTCTCGAAGTTGTCCCAGTCGGCGCGGGCGAGGCTGACTAACTCTTCGACTATTGGGTCTATTTGGGCCGCTAGCTCGAGGATTTCGTCATTGATTGGAAGACGAGCGATATCGCCGGAGTTGTAGTTAAGTGTCGGATTGATTGCTTTGATTAGGATAAAAGCGACACAAGAGTTCAGCATCCCACACAACAGTCCCATCGCCTCCTTTTTTGGAAATGCCGACGGTCCTGCGACATCGAACAGAAATCCCTCACCGGTTATTCTGACACTGAACTGGCCAGAACCGATCATGGCCCAAGTGATACTTGGTCGAAAATAATATGAGATGTTTTTGATGGTGCGCGTTGGACTTCCGTAGAGCTGAGCAGCAAAAGCCATGAGCTCTTCACCATCGTTCTGCCAATTAACGAGGTAGTTATTGTTGCCATACCACTTTCTGAAATCGCCGCCTTTGTTATGCGGAAACCATTTTTTGCCCGACTTTGCAGCCACAGCGCGGCTATTTAAGGCAAGTCCAACGCGACAATGGGGTACTTCGAACCACCGGCGCAAAAACCTCCCGACGTCAGAGGTAGCCATTCCTTGCCTAGGCTCAGCAATTTCTCCGATTGAGTAGCCAGTCTCAAAAATCTGTCTCGCCGTATCCGACAACCAATACGCAAAGGGATATCCAGGAACTTTTCTGAAATCGCCAACGCTAGCCCGCTTGTAACGTTCGTTGATTGTCGGAAACGAAAGCGGAACGCATTGCTCGTCGCACTCGTAGTATCGGATGCACTGATATTGGGCGCGAGACTCGGGACGCGCACCGGCCTGCCAAATCGTCGCAGCAGTTCCAAAGCTGATTCCCATGCTTGTGCGTCCTTTTCCAAGATAGGGCATGTGTATCATGCCCTTTACGTGAGTCGCTTCGAGCATCCACTTCCGCATCTCCTCATAAGACGAAAGAAACATCCAAGTTTCCATTGTCACCATTGCACTTAGACCACGTTCACGAATAAGACCAAACCCACGCTCGATGAACATAGCGAACAAATCAGACTTACCATTCGGGTAGTTATCCTGTGCGAATTCTTTCAACCGAGAAGTCATCTGTTTGCTCCCCATATATGGCGGATTGGCCACGACTACGTGATACCCCTGCGTCAGCGCCTCGGCTTGATCGAGCACGCGCAGGACTTTGGGATGGGTCTGGCTGAGGAAGAGTTGATCGCCAATGCCCTTGGCCGCAATGGCTCCACGGGCGTAGGCGATGGTCTGGCCGTCCACGCAGGGCTGGATGAGGGAGCCGAAGTTCTTTGCCTCCTCAAACTGGTGCAGCAGCTTCAGCATCGGCTCATTGAACAACTCGCCGAGGCTGAGGGCCTGGATGTAGTCCCGCAGTTCTCCGTCCGCGAAGCGCACGTCCTGCAGCTCGGTGATCTGCGGGCGGACGAAGTGCTCCGGCTGGAAGAAGCGGCGGGATTTGGCCCGTGCCTTAAACACCAGCGCCAGCTCCGCGAGCTGGGCGGCGCGGGGGCAGATCTCCAGCCCGTGCAGATTGTGCCGCAGGATGAGGCCGGGGATGTCACTGGCCAGGTAGCCCTCCTCCTCATAGATGAGGTAGAGCAGATCAAAGGCATAGGTGAGCATGTGACCGGAGCCGACAGCGGGATCGCAGAGGCGGATGTCCTCCGGCTTGCTGATGCGGAGGAAGTCCTCCTTCGCCGAGGCTTCGGAGGATGAATCCGTCCCGGATTCAATATAATACGGCATGTGATCCCGCAGGCGGGAGCCGGGGCGATTCAGCAGCCAGAGGCGGCCCAGGGAGTTCTCCACAAGGTAGCGGACGATCCAATGCGGGGTGAAGAGCTGGGTGACGGCGGGGATGTCCTCCTTTGGCACGGCGCTCTTCCGCGCCATGACGCTGTCCTTTTTCTTGGAGATGTAGAACTGGTAGAGCCAGCCGAGCACCTCTACCTCCTGCCAATCCTCCGGATCACTGGCGGCCACGAGCTGGCGCACGAGGGAGTCGGTGTGGAGGAGATTGTCCGGCAGGAGCAGGATGGTGGCATCATCCAGGCGGCTGAAGATGTCCGGCAGCAGGCGGTGCATCTCCTGGCACTGGACCAGGAGGAGCAGGCGGTAGAGTTCCTCGTCCTTGGTCCCGGCCAGCTTCAGGCGGATGACCTCGTCCCGGTCCAGCCCGCTGAGGCTAACATGCTCCGCGTGCTGTACGATCTCCGGCAGCAGCCCGCCCTCAGGATGACTGAGCACGCGGTAGCCGTGATCGAAGTAGCCATGCAGCTCCATGAAGCGGAAGGCCACGAAGCGATTGAACCAGGTGTAGGCCATGGCCTCCATGACCGCGTCAAACCCCTCCGCTGAGATGCGGTCCAGCAGCTTCCTCCGCAGCGGCACCACCGAACGCGTAAACGGCTGCCCGCCAATGAGCGCGATGTCCCCCGTCTCCGAAACCTCCTCCACCCGGTCCCTCCGAATGCCAAGCACGCCGGCGCGGCGTGTGACCGCCTCGATGAAATTCTTGCGGGCATCCGGGGCGTAGTTCTTGAGCTTGGGGAGGTTCATTGGCTGGGAGAGAATGGAGAGCCGGACCTTTATTTAGGGCCTTGGTTGCTGGAGATTCTTGATACGATCACTGATGTCTTGCGTTGTGCTGGCCACGGCATTCAACTCGGCTTTGTGCAGGCTTTCAGGTGCTAGAGTCTCGAACACCCATCTGACGGTTGATTCACTGCCTACCTTGCCTACCACGTAAGCGGTGCTGCCGGCGACGAACCCGGCACCTGCTCCGACCAAGGGCGCATATGGCCCCGCGAACCACACTGAACCCTCGGTGGCCCAAATGGCAACCGGGGCACCCACGGCTAAAGCCAAGGACGTACCGCCAATGCTCCCAGAGATCCGGCAGTAGAAATTTGGGTTTGAAAAGGCCTCGCCCACTCCGCCGAAATCCTGAACGGCAAAATAGCCATCCGAGATCACCAAGGCGCCCCCCACCACAGCATTGCCTCTCCATGTGCCCTGCCAGGAGCCGTTGGCGATATGCTTCAGGGAGGCCGAAGCCAAGCCACCGGCCGACATTACCGTTCCAGCCCGGACCCAACGTGCCGTGGCACCCGGATCTAGCGTGCCGTGGCGCAGCCAATGAATTGCATCGGGACCGAATGCCATCGCCAGAGTCGCTCCAATGGAGATATAGGGGGCACTGCGTTCCCGGAGCGCATATCTCTCCGAATCGGTTATAGTCGAGGCCATGGAACGGTAAGATGTGCCCACACCACGAATGCGCGCCAACTGACGCCGGGCGGAATCGGTCTCTGAGACAAGGCCAGAGCTGCCGTAGTTCGCAAGTTTCGTCCGCCAATGGGCCTTCAAGGCATCGACGTGGTCGTCAGGGACCAAAAAAAGGTTGGATCGATTATCCTTGAGCATGTCCCGGGCATAGAGGGCGGGGTCGCCGGATACATGGGTTTTTACCTGGGCCGTCAATGGTGTCCTTCGATCGGATAAGCGGGCGTAGAGATCATGCTGCGAGGCCGTGGGAGAGCGAATATATCCCCACGAAGGGTTCTTCTCCAGAAAGGTGGCCTCAGCGAGCATGCCGATCAAATGAGACCGCTTTGCGGGACTGCGGAGAGCATTCCGAATGATGGCGGCGTGGGCCTTCGACCTTGATGTCCCAATGGTCCTCGGCTGCTTGCGACGAAGGGCATCTTCCAGCAACTCCAATCCGACAGGACGGAGACCTGGAAGCAACGGCCGTGCCTCGGGTTTCATGGGCAGAAAGACCCGACGGCCAGACGAGGTTACCTGACCAGACTGGCTCAACGGGGTGTAGGTGCGCGCCTGGCACCATGAAGCCGCTCCGCACCATGCGACTAAACATGTCAAGAACGTGAGTTTCATTAGAAATCCAGAGGAGATTTCCGGATGGTAGAGGGTGCACTCAGCTTCTTGGCCAGCTCGAGCTTGTTCGGTTCAGCCAGGGCGTCCGTGGTCAGGGTGAGAATTTGCTGATAGATGCCTGAAACGGCGGGATCCAAATGGCTTGTTTCAACTTCTCCAAGATTGGTGACGAAGGATTGGATCAAATCATCATCATCATTTCCAAAACTCTTTTTTTTGTCATGCAAGCCGGTGAATGCCCACTGGACTTGGGTGGAAACCCACTGGTTGTAGCGCAGCCGACGGATCTCATCGACACGACGTGCCGCAGCAGAGACCTGCACCGATAACGACTCCACCAGCTTCTTCTCCTCTTCCGTCGAGGGCTGGGGAAGAAGGCCGAACAGCACACCCGCCTTGGAAATGAATGCCGAGGCCTCCTTACCCGTGGCCGCCAGGATGGCTGATTCGAGCTGCTTCTGGATCTCCGCTGTCAGCTTGTCCCGCAAAATGGCGACATGCTTCTCGAGATCCTTCACGACCTTCTCCTCGTCATCTGGATGAAAAAGCCATTCATCCACCTCGGATACCGCTTTTGCATAGGCCTCAGCATCGTCTGCGGGCACTTTCGACATTCGTTCCGCGAGCTCGCTGTGGCGTTTAAGTGCGGATGGTGCGGAGGTATCGCCCGCTTCGAGCACCCGATCTCCGTTAAGCATCTCTTTGACGAGGGCCAGCTCGGCTCGGATGGCAGAAAGCTGACTCGACTGGTTCCAAAGCATGATGGCCAATGCTCCAAAAGCTGAGATAGTGATCAAAGGAATGGGTTTCATCGGGAATAAATTGGTTTACTTGAGCTGGATGCGTTCGTTCTTTGCCAGGGCGCCATGAAGTTCGGCACGCAAGCGGTCGAGGAAGTCCTCCACCTCAGCCTCGTTTTCCAAGAAGGGCTTTTTGAGCATGCAGGTGATTTCGATGACGCGGCGCTGCTTAGCGGCGGCAGGTTTCTCGATGGGCTTGGCCCCTATGCTGGGGTAGGTCACCTCTTTCCGAGTGTAGTCTTCCAAGGTGGAGACAGCGGTTTCAAACAGCCGGTTCGCCTCCCCAGCCGCCTGATCAATGTGGGCGACGCTGTGGTAGGTGCAGGTGGTGTGACGCAGCTGGGCGAACTTTTGCTCCATCTCGGCCCGCAGTGCCTCATGGTTGCCCGTCTGGGCGATCTCGGCCTGGGTCTGCACCAGCTTTTGGTCAATGGTGGCGAGCACCTGGGCACGCTGGGCGGAAACGAGGGCCTCGTTGATATCACGAACGCTGTCGATGAGCCCGCGCACCTCGCTGAGCATTTTGTAGGGGCTGGGCGCCTTCAAAATCTGCTCCATGCGCTGGATCGCGGCGGCGGCCTGTTGATCGCGCGCCAGTTCCAACTGATTGAGGCGGAAACGCTCCACGGCTTTGCGCAACTCGTCCCAAAGCAAGCGCTGCTTGGAGTAGAAGTCGGCAAGCTGGTGGTAGCTCTCCGAGAGATCGAGCAGGTCATCCTTCTGGGCATTGAGGCGCTCCAGGAACTTGTAACTCTCCGTCTCCCCTAGGAGGCGCTGAACGTGAATGATACCGGAGGCGACGGTATCCCGGCCCGGATACTCACCAGTGTCAGCGAGGGCCTTGAATCTCTGCAAGTCATCGAGCCAGCTTTTGAGCTTGGTCTGCAACTGCAAGCAGAGCTGATCCTCGTGATCCGGCCCCATCTCGCCAAATAGTTCCTGGCCGAGCTTGCGGGCTTTTTGCAACTCCGCAGACGAGGTGGTCTGCCGCTGGATGAGGGTGATTTGCCGCCACTTGGCGGTGGAGGTTAGTTCGTCAAACGTCCGCTCCATGGGCACCTTGGCCCCGGCGCGGACGAGGTGGATTTCTCCGAGCACGAGCAGGCGGGCCACCAGCAAGATGGTCTCCAGAGAGGGCCAGCCGTAGGGACGGCTGGAGAAGCGATCCTCCACCAGGTCATGCAGAACCACGGTCTTGCTAGTCTGGGCGCAAAGGCGGAGGTAGTCCCGCAGTTCCTGAATGGCCTGCGGATTGCCCTCATCCGTCTTCAACGTGAGGGTCTGCTGTCCGATGTCATTCGAGCGGACGATGGCCTGGATTTCCTTCATGGGGTCGGAAGCGAGGTGCTTCAGGTAGCCCATCTTGGTGAAGGTATTGTGGATGAGGTATTCCAGCGCGTCTGAAACAGTCGCCATGGGGGCGCTTCCCTTAGGCTGGTAAGGCTGGCCGCCGGCATAATAGGCAGCATGGGTGACCATTTCCTCGACGACCTTGATAAGTCGCTGCTTCCGCTGGCGGTTTTCGTCGGCGAAGTCCCGCAGGATGCGCTGGGCTGAAGAAGAAAGCGTGCCGTCGCTTTTCCGCCCGATGAACTTCTCCGTCTGGAGGTAGGCCCGCACTTCACGGCCCAGGGTTGCATGGTCGCCCAGCCGGGCGATCAACTGACCGCCATCCTGGGTGCTTTCCAGGGTGCTGCGGGCAGCATCGTAGAGGACAAAGTCGTCATTCAGCGGGGTGATAAACTGGACGTTAATGGCGTTCTCCGCGCGGTTGCCATGCGGATGACGGTCACAGGTGCGATTGAAGGTGAAGTCCTTACCATTGAGCGAGTAGCGGTGCTTCCGCTGCTCCTTGAGAACGTCGTCATAGATCAGGCCACCGAGGAACTTGGCCTCGGCACCCGGATCGAGGTCCACATTTTTGATTTCGCGGCTGAGGTCTCGCTCCTCATTGGTGAGGAAGGCGAAGTCATCGCCATTTCGGCTGATGAGGGTCTGCCCTTCAAGCCGCATGAGGCTGGCCTCAATCTGCCGGCGCAGGGCGAGGCGGTCCGTGTCGATGCTGTCGAGACAGAGTGTGACGAGATTGTCCACGCTGCCTTTGATCTCATCCACGTAGCGAATGAGGAACAGCACCTCCAGAATCCGGATGTCGAAGGGCTCCAAGCTGGGGTTTGATCCGGCTTGCTCGATGGTGAGCTTCACCGAGGTATCGAGGAAGTTCTCGATGGACGGGTAAAAGCGGTAGAGCGGCACCAGCACACCAGGAGCGCAGTCTTTGAGCTGGACGGTCGCGGACTGGAAGGCATCGAGCAGGGAGCGCTCGCCGCGTGCGAGATGCATGCCCGTGGCACCCGCCTTGCGGATGGCCTCGAACACTTTCTGCACCAACTGGAACTGGTATGGAACGAAGGGATAAGTCGCGGCAAAGTCCTCGGCACCCAAATAGGACTTCATGGTCATTCCGGTCTGCCCAAAGGTGAGCTGGTTGCGGATCACATCGCCCTTTTCGACGAAGAGCTTTTTGAGCAGGGCGGTTGCGGGCTCACGCTTCTCCAGCAGGCGCTTGCGGATAACCTCATCCACGTTGGCGCTGGACAGGGACATGCGGGTCTTAAAACGGGCCGTGATGCGGGAAAAGTCATTGGCCCGTGCCTTGTTCATTTCGCCGATCACCGCATCAATGTCCTCCTGGGAGGTGACGATGATCCAGGCACGTCCCCCACAAGTGGTGCCTAGAGTTTCCGTGATGGTCTGGAGATTCAGCATCAACTGGGAGTTCTGGCCGATGAAGGCCCCGATCTCGTCGGCGAAGAACAGAAGGCGGTGGTCCGGCCCCTTGGAATCCAGGTATTCCTTCACCCAGCCGCAGAAGCTCTCCACGGTCAGCGAGAAGTTTGACTCGGCGTTGTCGAACCACTTGGAGGCGGCTTCCTTGGATTGCCCGAGTGCCTTGGCCAAGGCCACGATGACCTCATCCCGGTAGAAATCGAAGGCGTCGCGCTCTTTGATCCAGGTTTTCCCAGAGGCCTCCTCGAAGGCATTTTTGAAGACCTCCAGTTTACCCCGCTCGTCAAGATGACGCTCCATGTGGGCGATGTGAGGCGGATGTCCGGCATAGCCCTGAAGCTCGTTCAGCATGCGCAGCAGCACCGAAAGGATGGCATCACGGTTGGACGCGTGGTCGGCCTTAGTCTCGATGTTAAAAAGCACGACGTCGGTGGGATGGGCTACGGCCCGCTTGATGTCGCCGTAGAACATCGCGTCCTTAATCTTAGACTCGAAGAACTCAGCTGTGCGCCGAGTCTGGCCGTCCACCTGAAGCTGGCGATTGCCCATCAGGTAGGACAGCACTTTCAGAAAGTGGGACTTACCCGAACCGAAGAACCCGGAGATCCAGATGCCGATCTGGCTGGCGACCTCGGGTTTGTTCAGGTTGTCGGCGACATTAAGGTAGCTGCGGAAAAAGCTGTGCAGGTGCTTATCCAGCTCATGGGTGACGACAAACTCATCCAACTCCTGCCAGACGGAGGCGTCGTCCTGCTGGTCAGCTTTAACGACCCCATTGATGGAGCGGTTAATGTCACGGGTGAAGAACTCTTGAAGGGTCATGCGGGATCAGGGAATGAGTTTGAAGGCGCGGTAGTAGGGGCCTTGGAGCTTGCCGAAAAGCCGCACATACTGGCCGTCATAAACCCCCGGGTAAAACATCAGCAATGGCGTGCGGCCCATGATGGGCTGGAGCGCCGCCAGGAGATTGTGAGTGCGCACCAACGGGAAAACACTGCCAACACCCGAGATAAGAACGACGTCGGCGTCTTGTGGTCGGACCTTTGCCACAAAGGCCTCTGCCAGCTTTCGGGATTCGAACTGGGGCTGGAGGCTCTTGACCAGAGCGGCATCACCTTTGGTCTTCTGCATTTCAAAGGCTCGCGTGAGCAATCCACGCGCCTCCAGCATTTGCAGAATGAGCTCGAAAAGATTGACGTGGCGGACCCGCAGGGACGGGTTTGTCTTGGCGAGGTGGGTGAGCAGAAACGCCTGATACTCCCGGACTCGTAGCTCGGCCTCGGCAGGGTAGTCGAAGATGTAAAAAGCCACTTCATTTCCAATGCCCTCTCCACGAAGAAACCCCTCAGACGTGATGCGCTGAGGAATCTGATTGAGGCGGTCTTCAAGCTTGTCGGTCATGGCATCTGGAGGCAATTCAAGACGGTGAGGTCACCACGGGCAGCGAGATAGTCACGCAACTCGGGCAGCACCATGAATTTTTTAAGCTTTCGGCTTGCTGTGTCAGCTAAAATTTCAGCCTGAGCGAGAATTTGGAACACCGTGGAGCGCAGGCGCCGCCTGGTGGAGTCGCTCCAGCGTGCCACTGATGGGTCTCGGCTCTCACAGCCAATCAGAAATCTCGTCCAGAGGGCCATCTCCAACTCGGTGTGTAGGAGGCGATACTCGTCACGCAGCCCGAGATCCATGAAGTCCCGCAAAAGACGGCTGTGCTTTAGAGTGGCCGCAAGCAGGGCTTGGGTGGCCAGGGTTTTGTCCCCCTCGGAAACCATCCTCCAAAGCACGGCATCCATCCCCGACAATCGGCCACGGATTAGCCGGGCCAAGCGCACTGCCGTGGCCGGCGTGCGTGTCTGGAGAACATTCGCCGTCACGACGGCTTCCCTGAACGTCTTTTCATCAGCGCCCACGAGCAAAAGCCCAGCAATGATCCGGCTCTCCCTTAACTTGAGAGAACCTGCGGTAAGGTCGGCGCTGTAGATGACGGATGACGACATTTGAAAGGCAACTCATGGCAGGAGAGAGCGGTAAATGAAACGAATTCGATGACTCAAGTCGATATTCTGAAGCAAAGGGGCGGCGATCAACCCTTCCCCATCAAACTCACCGCCATGTCACCACCCAGCTTCCAAAGTTCTCCGCTGGTGATCTCGTGGGGGGAGAGATTGAGGAGGCAGGGTTAAAGAATCAGGGCGGGGGCCGATGCTGTGCAGGATGGGACCACGTTGACTGCGGAGCCAAAACGGTGATTCTTGCCCATACTTTGTAGATGTGATTCAAGACAAGATATGTCATCATTTGTCAGCAAAAATGCCCATTACTGCCCATGAAAACAGAGCCTGGTGTTGAACCTCTGACGCTCAAGGAAATCGCCAGCATGATGAATCCCCGGCAGTATCGCTTCTGTCTGGAGTATCTGGTCTGCCACAACGCACGAGTGGCGTACTCGCGAGTCTATGGTGTAAGTAGCGATCCCAACCGGCAAGCCTACAAAGTGCGCCATAGCGTGCTGGTGGAACAGTTCCTCGCTGCCGTTCAGCAGATTGAATGGGAGAACCGCCTTGCCGACGAGACACGGAAGGCACGAGAGCGTTGCAATTTCAACTTCTTCGCGATGTTTCCGCGCCAACTCAACAGAGCGCCCCGAGGTCGCTAGGCGTGACGTAGAACTATTTACCTGCCCGCGAGTACGCCCGCGAACGCCTTGGGCGTGACAGTCTATTTCTTGTCGGCGTAGATGGCGCTGGTGATACGGATGTCCGAGTGGCGGAAGTAGCGACTTGCCTCGAAGATACCGTGCTCGCTGGCGAAAATGCTATCCCCCCTGCCCGAAGGATTGAAAGCAGATGCTGCTGCGTGAGCGAAAAGCCAGCCATCTACGCCTGTGGCAGTGGATCGGAGGCAAGTCATCTAGGAGCATGCTCTACTGTTCCCAGGACCGCCTGATTTTCATTGCAAAGTTCCATATCCCAAATACTGTTCAATTGAACCTAATTGACCAGTATGCTCACCCCAAGTCAGAACCAAGCTCTTGATCTCCTCTGGCTCTCTCAGAATCGTTCTTGGATACGGCATCAGGTCCCGCTGCTCGGCACCATCATCGCGGGCAAGCCGGAGCTTCAGGATGGGCGCATGGACGCGTGCATTGATATTGACCCTGCTACCCTGCGACTGCCAAAGAACGCCCGCACGTTCGCCCTGAAGGTCCGTGGGGACTCGATGCGTAATGCGGGCATTCTGGAGGGTGACGTAGTCATCATGGAGTTTCGCGAGGCGAAGCACGGCAACATCGTAGCAGCGCTGATTGACGGCGAGACGACCTTGAAGCGCTTTGTGGTGCAAAATGGCGTTCCTTACCTCCGCGCCTCGAACCCGAAGTATCCCGATCTTATCCCCGCCCGTGAACTCGTGATCCAGGGCGTGCTCGTCGCCCTCCTGCGGCTTTCAGAAAGGTGATGCGCCATGATACTGCACTTCGACGCGGATGCGTTCTTCGCCTCCGTCGAGCAGGCCGCTGACCCCAAGTTGCGCGGGCGAGCCATTGCCGTTGGAGGCGAGCGTCGTGGAATCATCGCCTCTGCAAGCTACGAGGCACGCAAGCTCGGCATCTACACGCCCATGCCCACGGCAAGAGCAAAGAAGCTCTGTCCCGGCCTCATCGTGCTGCCCTGCGACTTCGACAAATACGAGCGCTTCTCGCGGCTCATGTTCTCGTATGCCTATGACTTCACCCCCATCGTTGAGCAGGCCTCCATAGATGAGTGCTACCTCGACCTTCATGGTGCACGCCAAACCAATGCCTGCGATGCCGCCGCAAAGATGCAAAGGGCCATCGCGCAAAGTTTAAAGCTCTCCGTTTCTGTTGGCGTCGGGGCGAACAAGCTCGTGTCGCAGATCGCCAGCAAGCTGAACAAGCCTCACTGCTTCATCGAAGTAGCGCCGGGATATGAGCAGGGCTTCCTCTGGCCTCTGGAAAACAAGTGGCTCCCCCAGGTCGGCCCCATGCTCGCCGCCAAGCTCAACACGGCAGGTTTGCGCCGCGTGGAGCACATCGCGCACACACCTGTGGATGAACTTTCCTTGTTGGTGGGCAGCGGCGCGCCGGCACTGCGGGAGTACGCCCTGGGCCATGACCTGCGCCCCGTGGTCTGCGATGCTCCTGAGGCTAAAAGTTACGGTGAGCAGGAAACCTTTAACCAGGACACCACCGACACCGTCTTCATCATCGCACGTCTGCGGGCGATGGCTGACACGCTCATGCGCCGGGTGCGGGCAGATGGGAAAAGCATCCGGACCGTCACCCTGCGCCTCCGCTACAACGACATGGACGAGGTGACCCGCTCGGCCAGTCTCGACGAGCCGACCGACCTGGAGCACGATCTCTATCCTTTGCTTACTCCGCTGCTCAAGCGTGCATGGGAACGGCGTGTGAGCATCCGCCTCATCGGCTTGCGTTACACGAAGATCTATGAGGCGGGCTTTAGTGCCATGCTGCCGCTGGAGATCTCAGACGTGAAACGTGAGCGGCTTCACACCTTGGCGCTTGTCATTGACGACCTACGCAGTTCGCAGCGCAGTATCATGCGCGGGCATGACTTGTGGCTGGCGCAGCAGAAGAACGCACCGCGACAGACTTTGCCGAAGCCCCGGCTTGCTGCCGATTCCGCAGCGGTGACAAATCGCGTTCTTCGAGAACGTCCTGGCGAATCGCAGGTCATCATCCGCCAGAGCACCTCGAAAGCCGCGCCCGCACTCAATGTGAAGAGTTGCTTCAGCTTCCTCGACTCCACGCTCACCATTCCCGCCATCATCGCGGCTGCCGTTGCGCATGACATGCCTGCGGTTGCCATCACCGATCCTAATCTCCACGCCGCCGTGCCGTTCTTCCAGGCGGCCAGCGCAGCAGGGATTAAGCCGATCATCGGCGCCGAGTTGTTCTGTGACCAAAAGTCGCTCCTCGCCTATGTGCAAAATCAGACCGGTTACGCGAACCTCTGCCGCTTGCTCTCCACCCGCAAGATTACATCGCACATGCTCCATGAGCACCAGGGTGGATTGATATTCGCTCCGGCCTCTTCACAGCCAGAGGTTCGTTATCACACGGCAGAGGACAAAGTCTTCTTCGACATTCTCCAGAGCATGAAGACGCTCACTCTCCTGCATGAGCCGCATCCGCAGAAACGCAGGGGCAGTTTCGCCTTTCGTTCAGGACTGTCTGCGGAGGACATCGTCGAGCGCTGCGAGTTCGCCTTCGACTTCAAAACCCTACGCTTCCCACGCTACACGCCAGCGGACGGCTCCACTCCTGCCGCCATGCTTCACAGCCTCGCCCACGACGGTCTACGACGGCGTTATGGCAGCAAGGCAGGCCAGCACGAAGCACAGTTGCGCGAGGAACTATCCATCATCGCAGAAGTTGGTTATGAGGAGTACTTCCTCACGGTCTGGCATCTCCTCCAAGAATGCGCTTCGGTGGGGATCGGCTGGATCACACGCGGCAGCGCTGCCGACTCGCTGGTGTGCTATGCACTCGGCATCAGCAACGTCTGCCCCATCCGCTTCGAGTTGTATTTCAAGCGCTTCCTGAACCGGGATCGCATGGCACTGCAAAAGTTGCCGGACATTGACATTGATTTCGCGCATGATCGCAAAGACGACGTGGTGCGTTTGCTGCTCGACCGCTACGGCCCCGAGCACGCCGCCATCGTCGGCGGGTTCAACACCTTCCAGGCACGTTCTGCCTTTGGCGATGTCGCCAAGGTGCTCGGTGTGGCCGAGAACGAGATTCGCCGCCTAACCGAACACATGCCTTGGACGGATGCACGCGATGCCGCCGATGCTGTCGCCATGTCTCGCGAGTGCGACAACACCGCGTGGCAGGAGGAGCCACTTCGCACGGCCTTGCTCATGGCCGGGATGCTCGATGGCTTCCCGCGTTACGCCAAGATGCACCCTTGCGGCGTCGTGCTTTCCCGTGATCCCATCCACAGCCTCACGCCCACCTTCACCAGCACCAAAGGCTGGCAGACGACTCACTTCGACATGGACGCCGTCGAAGCCGTGGGGCTCATCAAGCTCGACATCCTCGCGCAGGGAGGTCTCGCCGTGCTGCGGGACACGCAGGCCTTCGTCCCGGCTTTGAATCTGCACTCCCTCGAAGTCGGCTTGGTCGGCGATACTGAGAACCCACCACGAGCAGGCGAAGTTGAGCCGTGGAGTGATCCCGGTGTTTGGAACATGATCGCCACGGGTAATGCACGCGGCGTTCACCATATCGAAAGCCCCGCCATGACCAGCCTCGCCTGCATGGCGGATGTGCGCGATATTGACCGCCTTGTTGCCATCGTGTCAGTGATCCGCCCTGGAGCTGCCAACGGCCTCAAAAAAGCCCAATTCGCCCGGCGTGCTCAAGGTCTCGAACCCGTGGACTACACGCACGAAAGCCTTGCCAAAGTCTTGCGCTCCACCTTTGGCGTCGTGGCCTATGAGGAGCACATCCTGCAAATCTGCGAAGCCTTTGCCGGACTGCCTCCTGGCCGTGCCGATGTTCTCCGCCGTGCTCTCGTGAAGCAGGACATGAACAAGGTCGAGGAGGTTCGTCACGAGTTTATCGCTGCCGCCCTCGCTCGTGCTCACGATGAGGCCACCATTGCCACGGTCTGGGATCTTGTGGCGGGCTTCCAGGGCTATGCGTTCTGCCGTGCCCACAGCACTGCCTACGGGGTCGAAGCCTATCAGGGAGCCTATGCCAAGCACTACCACCCCGCCGAGTTCATGTCCGGAGTCCTCACGAACGGAAAGGGCTTTTACTCGCCGCTGGTTTACACGCTAGAGTGCCGTCGCATCGGCATCGGCTTTCTGCCCCCCGACGTGAACCACCTCAGCGATGCTTTCACCGTCGAGCGTTCCGACGCCCCGAGCGGCACGCCAGCGCCTCTTTTGGGAAAAGCTATCCATGTGCCCCTGCGCTGCATCAAGGACCTCTCTGAGGCCACGCTGGCCCGCTGGCGGGCTGAACGTGCCCGTGCCCCGTTCAGAAACGTGCGCGACTTCTGTGAGCGCGTGCGCCCGGAAGGACCCGAGGCCTTGAACCTTATCCGAGCTGCCGCGTTCGACAGTCTCGGTTCCAATCGTACCGAGCACTTCTGGCGCTGCCTCCATGCCTCACGCGATGCCCATGCCGGAGCCGACTGGCTTTTCCAGAGTGCTACCGAGGCCGACATCCGGGCCACCTTTCGCGAAGAGCCCAACCCCCAGCAAAAGCTCCAGGATGAGCTGGAACTCTTCGGCTACACCATCACCGGCCATCCCCTCGACCTGCACCCGCAGGTTGCTTGGCACACATATTGTCCGATTGCCGACCTGCACCGCTACCATGGCCAACGGGTGACCGTGTGCGGCCTCATCATTGTAAGCCGCCACCACACGCAGCAAAACGGCCAGCCCATGAAGTTCATCTCCATCTGCGATCGCAGCGGCATAGTGGAGTGCGAGATCTTCGCAGCCGCTTATCGCATGTATGGCCTGAACACTGTCCGTTATCCAGTCGTGCAGGTAACTGCGGAAGTGAAGCCTTTTGATAACGGGCACGGCTACACGCTGGAGGTCTTAAGCGTCGGAAAGCCCCGAAGTCACGGGAGCTAGCGATGCCGTGGCATGAATTTGCGCCATCTCATGCGTTGAGGGGGGCTTCAAGAGCGCTGTCGTAGGATGCTGCATAACTTCTCAAGATCGATGGGTTTAACGAGATATTCATCAAACCCAGCCTGCCTGGCGGTCTCTTGGTCGTCCGCGCTGCCGTAGCCGCTCATCGCGATGAGCAGCAGATTCTCCAGCTCCGGCGTCGCGCGCAACTGCCGTGCCACCTCAAAGCCGTCCATGCCGGGCAGGCCGATGTCGAGCACCACCACTTCGGGTCTGAACTCTGCGGCTGCGGCCAGCGCCTCCGGGCCGGTGTAAGCGGTGCAGGTCTCATGGCCGCGCTGCCGTTGAAGCATGGCGAGGCGGCGTGCCCAGTCTGTATTATCATCGACCATGAGGATCCGGCGCCGACATGTAGAAGTCGATTGCCGCATACAGATTGCCATGGTCCGTGATCGCCACGGCCGGCATCTTCAGCTTCTGCGCCCGCTTCACGAGACATCCCACCCGGCACGTCCATCGAGCATCGAGAAGTCGGAATGGATGTGAAGATGAACAAAAGAGTCGGCCATGACCCCGGGTGTTGGACGGTTCAGCTTAGAAGCGATGGGGCCGCATAAAAACAGGTCGTTCCTCCTTCACAAAAACTCCACAACCCCTCGGGTGCCCTCTTCCCGTGCCCCAAAAATCCAACCTGGATCCACCTTGATTCGGGTGGTTCGTCCTATTTAGCGGCTTGCGTAAGCCGCCCTTCCCCGAGGCCTCGCAGTCTCCATCGCCGCCTAACAGCCGGATTCCGTCGGATTGGCTTGAAAGACTCATGCGAAGCGCACCAGCAAAGTAGCCATCACGCTACCTTGCCATTTTGCCGGGCTGCTGCGGTAATGCTGGCGCTACTAGCTGAAATGGCACGGGCCGAGAACGAGACGTTGACGAATAGGATCAATAGCGGTCTGGCTGAGGCGCGCCGGAAGGGCGTGATTATCGACCGACCTGTGGGCAGTAGGTTGGAGACTGCGGAACTCATGGCAAAGCACAAGGACGTGGTGCGCGCCTTGAAGGCTGGGCAAAGCATCCGCAATGCCGCACGCATCACGGGGAAAGGTGTTTCCACGGTGCAACTAGTAGCGGCAGCGATGAAGGCCGCTTGAGGAGTACGCCAGAGGGATGAGGGCAAGGTATGATCGATCACAGCGTGCAGGTGACATTATGTGAAGCCTTCCCTATGGGACAAACCGGGTGTCCGGTTGGATCTCAATACAATCCCAAGAATTTTAGAATGACGACCACGACTACGACAGCACCGATAATGTAGATAATTGAGTTCATAGATCTGATTCTATTCCCTCAAGCCACCGATCACAATAATGTGTTACCCTACCTCAGTGCGGCATGATAGGCCGACGGAGATGCATGGCGTGTCAATTTGCAGCGTCCAAGCGCGGCGGGAGAAATGTAAACATTGAGGTAGCAGCGGCAGGCCATACGACATTGTAGCTAGAGCAGTCTGCGCGGCCTAGACTCGGAAGCTGTGGTGCACTGGAGGAGGGTAAAAAGAAAAACCGGGTGGGAGGGGGTTGGCCTCACGTGCCGCCGCGCACCCTCGAATGGATTTCGAGCCGCGATATTTTTCACAATAGGGCGGCATCATGGGCGATCTATGCTTACCGGGATTCTTACTTGGCCTATCTCGCTAATGTGCGATGTGGGTTCAAGAATCGATGCACACGATAAGGGAGGCCGCATGCCGGCTGCCTCGCCATCCTCCTGAATAGGGGTCGGCCCCTTGCCGCGCATCAGCAGCCAGACAGGTGCAGCCGTTTCGCGATCCAATGCCGAAACGCCTGCGCGCTGTGTCCTTTGCAACAAACGACTGGGCGAGTGCAACATCTTATGACCATGAAAACATCCAAGCCGCTGGCGCAGGAAAATGATAGGCAGGGCCATTGGCGTGGGTGGTTGATCGGAGTGGGGATGATGGCTTTGATCTGCGGAGGTGTGGTCCTGTTCGGTCCTAGGGTCGTAGAGAAGAAACTTGAGACAGTGGATGTGCGGAAACGGGTTTCGCTTCACACGGCAGGTGAGCTAAACATGTCCGCAGGGTTTTTACCCCTAGACTGGCAGGGACTGGACGTCCGGTCGGAGGGTTTCTGGGCAAAATCTGAGGCCCCTGAGCGCGCGCGGGAGATTCGGGCTCATGGGATCAAAGCCACGAGTTCATTGAGCCAGTGGCAAAGTCACGTCATCCGCGTGAAGGCGCTGGAGGTCGAACATTTGGAACTGGCCTTTGGTGCGGCGGCCGTGGAGGATTTGCGCGATCCTTTTGCTCATCCCCCTGAACTCCTGCCCGCCGAGGCTGCAACAGGTGGCGGCAAGTGGGCGACGGAGATTGAGAAGCTGGTCATTCAGCGCACAAACTTGCTATGGGGCCAAGAAAGAAAAAGCGCCGGCGGGCTGCGCGACTCGTTGACGGAAGCGCAGCGAGTTGGCGATGGGCAATATCGCATGCAGGGAACCAAGGGGTCATTGCGCCAATCTGGGTGGCCGGAACTCAAGGTGCGCAGCTTTAGCGGCAGTTATGCCGATCAGACCCTGACGATTGAGAAGAGCGACTTGAGGCTTGGGGGTGAGGACGAGGACACCGTCTCCATCACAGGCCACATCTGCGACAGTAAGGAAGGCGGCATGAGGTTACAAGTGAATGCCAAGGGCTGCTCCGTGACGCCCCTGCTCCCTAAGGAGTCGAGGGGAAAACTCACGGGAGACTTCACCACCCAGGCCGAGATCACGCGTGAAGGAGGAAAAGCCACAAGAGATGATGAGCCTAACAAAAAAAGCGCCAAGGCCGGGGATGAGCATGGAGATCGAAAGGTAGCCACGACCAAGAGCGAAGACAAGACCAGGGATATAGACAAGAAAAACGGGGGGCAAAAAAAGAAAGTCGCGGAAGACAGTGGGGTTGCGACTGAGGTGGAGGGAAAGATAACCTTTTCAGGTGCGATGGTGCGGCAAATTGCAGCCCTGGGAAAGGCTGCGGAGTTCACAGGCATTGAGCGTTTTCGCAGGCTGGATCTGGATGTTTTAAAGGGAGCCTATGTCTGGCGAAATGGTGAGCTGCAGGTGACTGACTTTGTGCTGGAGGCCACGGGGTTGCTACGGGTCGAAGGCCGGTTCACCCTGAAAAACGAAATCATTGACGGCACCTTTGATCTCGGTGTCAGCAGTGCGGTCCTGGAAAGTTTTCCGGGCGCAGCAGGTGTGGTTTTCAACCGTCGTGGTCGCGGTGATTATGCCTGGGCAAAGTTGCGCCTGAGCGGAAACTTGGAGCATCCTGAGGAGGATCTCAAGCCTCGCCTGCTGGCAGCAGCCAAGGCGCATTATGCGAAGAAGTTTTTAGCCCCTATCCTCAAACCGGGCAAACTGGTGATCAAAGCGATCGAGAGTTTGTATTGATGGCGGTTGGAAGAGCGTGAAACAACCCAATGAGCGTCAGCAAGATAATGTGATTGAGCACCCAACCCTCAACACCGCTGAGTTTTGAGAACCTGGAGATCCGTTATCCCAATGGCGACTGATTTAGGAAGGCCAAGCGAACCAAAACATATATGCTAGGGCGAGTGCGAGCATGCCATTTATGCGCCCGGAACTTGGGCGACGATAAAACCCGACCAAAGCGAAAAGCAGTATGGTGCCATGGACAACAATGGCGATCCACAGCCATAAGGGATTGGTGAGAAGGAGAGTGCGTAATGCCCCCGCGATAATCACAGCAGCCATAGCAATCTTCAAAGCCACCGTGTGGCCGAATCGGACGACCAATGTTTTTTTGCCATGAGCAGCATCGGCCTCTTTGTCAGGAAAGCCAGCCAGTGTGATCGAAGGTAAAATGGCAAAGAACATGGGTAATGAAAATAGCCAGGGCTGGAGAGTCATTCCTCCACCTTGAGAGACATGTCCCAGCACGACCAGAAGCACACTGTGAGTGAATGCGACAACAACTTCCCCGCAGGTGTGATATGCGAGCCTTAGAGGCGGCGCAGAGTAACCAAGGCCAAGCAGTAGTGCCACCGGCAGGAGAACGAATACACCTGGCAAATTTGCTCCAGGGAGTATAACCGCAAAGATCATGACGACACAAGGCACCATGCTGCTATGTTTCTTCCCACACGAAGTTGGTTCTCACTTAGTGCACCATCGATGATAACGCGCGAGCCGCCTGTAAAAATCCCGCTGTTACGATTTGCTGCATCGGTCTCCACATCATGAATATCGTTGGTGAGAACCGACATCCCTTCTACTAGCCAAGCGCCAGCCCAGGCAAGCAGATACGTCCCCCAGTAAAATGGTTTGTTACTATCCGCAGAGCTGCTGAGGGCACCAGCAGTGAGCGCCAACCAGGGAAAGAGATAGAATTGTGGTCGCAACGCCTGGAACCAGGCACGTGAGAGGGGCTTCCAACCACTACGCAATGTTTCGTCGAGCTTCAAACCCGCCAGCCGCGCCTGTTCGACCCAACGTTGCCGCGCTTCACGCGAAGAATCTCGGATTGTGGCAAACTGCAGCACATTCACAGGACGGATGCCACAGAATCCAAGTGTTCCGTCACGCAGCGCACGAACACTTGGAGCGCCCAGGATCCAGCGAAACACCCAGAGCGGTGTGTCGAGTGTGGAGATCAATGTGGCTGAGCGTCCTTGAAGCATGCCCTCATACTGACCGTCCTCTCGTTCGGCAAACGCAAAGCCAGATGTCAGCGTCCGGTCCAGCCAACCTTTCAACAAGGCGGGCATGCTGGCCCACCACACAGGATGGACGATAAACAGGTGCTCGGCCCAGAGGATTTGCTTCTGTGCATGTACCAAAGCCGCTTCTAGCCCCTGACCCTTTTCATTCAAATCGAAATCGAGGTCACGTAAGGTGAGCGTTCTGACCTCATGGGAGGCCGAAGTCGCACCATCCACCGTTGCGTCAGCCAGAGCCCGGCAAAAGCTGTCACCTCGCGGATGTGCGTCGATCACGAGCACGCGATATGTCCGCGACTGGGGCCGGGAGAGAGGATTGATAATCATGCAGCACACCACCATTCGCTCTAGCAGGTCTATGTGCGTGTCTCGGGAACCCACTCAAGCATATCCTTTTAAACGGTGTGTCCACGCTCGGAATCGGCCCCAATTATAGGAACGTTCAAAGTCCAAACTATTTGAGGATCTGATCAACGGTTCCCTGAGTTCAGCCGAGGACGAACGTCTCTTTCCAGGCCTCATCTGTCCTGGGATTTCTTCTTCGTCCGTTGGATACGAACCGTGGTTCCGTGGGGTTCGGCGTGGAAGTTTCTACCTGGGACTACTTCAAGGAGAATAAAGACTACCCATTTTGCCTGGCTAAAAGTTTGTTCATGGGAGAACGGCGAAAACCAAATGAGTTAGCGAATGGTGAAGGCGCAGTGCTGAGGTACAACGGCAAAAAGGTTGCCGCCTCGCGCGCTCAAGATGGCGAGGTTACCTTGCTCAGTGCGATCTGCCCTCATTTGGGCTGCGTAGTGGCCTGGAACCAACCAGATGGCACTCGGGACTGTCCATGCCACGGCTCGCGATTTACAGCTCAAGGAGAAGTGATGGCCGGCCCTGCCGAATCTGCTTTGAAACCCGTTTGATAGATCTCAGCGGTGTTGCGTTCAGGTGGTTGTCTGAAATTTCAATAAGGCTGGCTCTCGAGGTGCGACCTTCCCATCCGGCTCGGCATTATGCAGCGTGGGGCGCGGACGGCACAATGTATGTCACGACATCTCAGATCCACCGGATGCCCAAGTTTCACGGCGGAACCAGCAAGCAGAAAGGACCATTTCAGGTTTTACGTGCCAAGCTCCCTTGAGTATCATTGAATTTTGGTCGTTGCGGCGGCACGGTTGAATATTTCGCAAAGCAGTAGTTAGGGCTTAATCAACGCCCTCGACATTTTCTGAATTTCCGCCAGTTCGATTCCGCGTCGGCGCATTTGACGTTCGTTCCAGTGCAGAGCAAGGGCGCGGCCGTAGGTTTTCATCGAGGTGAACTCGCGGATCAGGATCTCTTGTTCGGCGAGGCCTTGAATGCCTAAGGACGGGAGGAGTGCGGCGCATGCGCCTTGGATGACTAATTCGCGCACCTGGAGGAGCGAGTCACACTCGAAGGCGGGAGAGAAGCTGCCTGTCGTGGCGGCCATGGCCTGGCGGAACGTTTGGTCTAACTGCCCACGCCCACCGGTGGCGGCAAATGGGAGAGTCTGGAGATAGGCTAGGTCATCCAGTCGTGCTTTTGGCTGACCTCCGATCAGTCGGCGGGAGACGCAGATATGAAACTTGACCTGCGTGAGTGGGATTCGGGGAAGTGGCTTTGGAATGGCATCTTCCCGAACGATGGCGAAGTCGAGTCTGCCTTCGCGGATGTGCTGGACTAAGTCGTGACTGCGCGAGGAAGACAGGCGCAGCGACGAATTGCCCAGGGCGCGACGGATCTTGGCGGCCGCCGGGATGACCATCCACTCGAGGATGCTGGCACCGGCTCCAAGACTGAAGTCTTTGGCCTGCTTATGCTGCTCAACACAGAAGTCGTTGAGATCCTGAAACTGTTCCCGGATGAGGATGGCAAGGCGTCGTCCTGCAGGCGAGATAACGATGGTCTTGCCACTACGGTGGGTCAGCTCAGTGCCGAAATATTCTTCCAGCTCGCGGATCTGGCGACTGATGAGGGCCTGTCGGCTGAGGTCCCGTGAGGCGGCTTTTGAAATGGAGCCTGCTTCAGCGACTTCTAGGAAACTGCGAAGTCGATCCAAGGACAAACCACCGCGAGAAAAAAGGGATTCAAACATAACTCTATAGTTATGTATATGCCACATCAAAAACTTTTCAATGATGCAGATGCGGGGACATTGGTTCCGCTATGAGAACACAATGCTTCGACTTGATCGGCGACATTCACGGACAGTATAACAAGCTTGTCACCCTCCTTTACATGCTTGGCTACATGCCGGGGCCTCTACGCCGGGAGAAACATGGCGAGTCGTGGCAGGTGCCGCTGACGTGGAAGCATCCTCAGGGGCGAAAGGTGATCTTTCTGGGGGATTACATCGACCGCGGGCCTAACGTGCGGGAGGTGCTGTTAACAGTGCGCGGGATGGTGGAGGAAGGCGATGCGTTCGCCATCATGGGCAACCATGAATACAACGTGGTCTGCTATTATACGCCAGATGGCCAGGGCGGCTTCCTGAGGCCGCATACGGAGGCGAACCGGCACCAAAATCAGGCGACGCGCGGCGCCTTTGAGACGAACGAACTGGGCTACGGAGAATGGCCTCATTGGCTCGAGTGGATGAAGAGGCTGCCATTGTTTCTCAACCTTGGAAACTTGCGCTGCGTGCACGCCTGCTGGGACGCGCCTAGCATCCGGCTTCTTGAGGGCAGAAGTATCGTGGATGAGGGCTTCCTGCGAGCCAGCGCATTCAGTGGAACCCCTGAGAATCGAGCGATCGAGACCGTGCTCAAGGGGCCGGAGATTCCGGCCACTGATGGGAACTTGTTTCGCGACAAGGAAGGAACCTATCGCCACAGGATTCGCAGCCGGTGGTGGGGCATCAGCGACGGGCTCACGATCGGCGACATCGCCATGCCGCCCAGTAGTCTGGCAGATGCCATGCGCGTGGATCCTTTGACGCTAAGTGGTCTGCCCAATTATGGTGCGGGTGAATCGCCGGTGTTTTTTGGTCACTATTGGTTGCCGGAAGATGCCCCCAAGGAGCCGCTGGCTCCCAACATCGCATGTCTGGACTTCAGCGGTGGTCTGAACGGCCCGCTGGTGGCCTACCGATGGGACGGGGAGCGGGAGCTTAGCGCGGCCAATTATGTCGCAACGCCTGCATCATGCCCCACTCATTCAGCGGCTCTTCCAGCGCGATAAGCACCCGCGCGAAAATCCAGCGCCAGCGAAGCTTCGGCAAGTGATGCGAAGCTGCCACGGCCGCATGATCGTGGAGCGCATCGGCGAGCTTGTTGCGGCGGTGGGAGAAGCAGCGCGTGTTCCTGAGGCAAAGCCTTATAGGCGACGCCGTGGCCTACACCGGAACTTGTGGCCGCACCCGCAGGAGTTCATTAAAGCCGGCCGCGTGGAGGTCGACAACAACCAGGTGGAGAACTCCATCCGACCCAAGGCCATCGACAAGAAGAACTGGTTGTTCATCGGCGATGCCGGTGCGGGCCAGACCAGCGCGATCCTGTTCACCTTGATCGAGGCCTGACGCAGACGACATCGGTCCATGGGAGTATTTGCGCGACGTGCTCACGCGCCTGCCGGGCATGACCAACCGCCAGATCGCGGAGGTCATGCCGGATGTATGGGTCAAGGCTCGCAAGACCGTCGCCCAAGCAACATCATCGGCCCAACACCACAACGCCCACCGTCAAGCAGTGACATAAGGTGCTACCGGTGACGCTTACGATTATCTATTCTTCTCCAGCGGTACGCCAGCTGCCGAGTTTGCGGAGGCGCTGTCTGATGGCCCAGACTGTATCGGGCATCTGCTCCCTCCTGGAAATCGGTTTTGCAACACGCTACAATCTGCGGGCTCAATATCGAGCCAGCCGGAAGAAGCGGGTCTGTTCGCCGGGAGTGGGGACGGTGCTGAAGACATACTCGGCGCCTTCTATGCTGATGCCTGTGGTGACAGGTGCCCAGACGGACCCGATGCCAAGGGTGGTCGAAGATTCAAGGCGGACACTGGGGTCACTGGTGGGCCAGCGTGCGCGGATGAAGCTGCCGTTGATGGTGAGTTCAACACCGATGCTCAAGGCGGGCAGCGTAACGGGCGGGACGAAATACTTGGTGGCATCACGCGGGTCGGTGCCGGCGTTGTGCTCGGCAAAGTTGCTCTGGCCGTCGCCGTCGGCGTCGCCGGTGGGGTCAGTGATGCCGAACAAGCGCTCCCATTCGTCGATGAGGCCGTTGCCGTTGGCGTCGATGCCGCTGCCCGGGGGTGTGGGAGAGGGACCGACAGCGTAGGTGGAACTGAAGATGGGGCTGAAGCCAAACTCATTCAAACTCATCGCCTCAAACAGGGTGTCGCTGCTGACCTGGATGACCCTTGTAATCGTGGAGCTGAAGAAGGCACTGCTTTCGATCTGCCACGCGCCGCCGTTCAACCTGTAGTAGAGCTTGACCGAGTAGGCGCCTTTGGCGCTGAGGGTGACCTTCAGCGAGCGCGCGGGGCCGGCGCCGATGAGCTCGCCCATGTAGCGGCCGGAGACGGGCGAATAGTTCACGCGTGATTTGTTAGGCTCGCCGATCGCCGCATCACTGGCAAAAACGCTGAGGCTGCTGGACGTCTGGTTGCCGGAGGTGTGCGTCGTGTAGAAAGGAGTGTCACCGGCGCTGCGTTGCGCTGGATTGCCGAGACCCTGGCTGCTGCTGACGAAGGATTCGGAGGTGGCCTCAGTGGTGTTGCCAACCGTGGAGAAGCCTGTCGTCCAGTCCCCTGAGCGGCGCAGGCCGAGGAGCTTCGCATCGGGGTCGACCATGGGCTCACCCTGCCAGAAGAAGGTATTGCTGCGAACGATCTTGGAGAGCTTGGTCAGGGCATCCGTGCCGACTGGCTGATAATGGCCGCTGCCATCGCGTGCGTAGCGGGTCACATGGGTGGTGGGGCCGGAAGTGCCTTGGCGTTCCAGCAGGCTGAAGCCGCCGTCCGCGTCCCCCGTCTTCCAGGGCACGATGCCTGACGCGCGGCGACCAGCCCCAGGCGTGACATTCTCGACAAAAGTGAGCTGCGTGCCATCGAAGTTATAGATTTTCACCACGCTGCCCTGGCTGATGCTGACAGCGATCTGGGGTGCGGCTGACGGACGCTTGATGAGGACAATGGAGTCAATGCCGCCCGGCAGCGCAAAGGCAAGCTGCGCGCCGATGACGACAGGCGCTGCCAGCGAGACACTGCTAAACCGGGCGCTCGTGCCCTGGCGGTTCCAGGTGAAGAGCCAGCGTGCGCCGGCATCGCCCGAGCCGTCCTCGCCGATGACGTAGGCAGCGGCAGCGCCTGTGATGGACAGGGCACCTTCGCTTTCAAGGCGTGCCTGCGTGCTGATGGGATCGCCCACGCCATCAAACTTTCTGGCGATGCGCACGCGTGATTCCAGCCCGTTCGGATTGTCCTCCCGCCAGATGTACAGGGAGTCATGGCCGAGGTCGTTGCCATGCGCGCCATGCCATGGGTTCACGAGACCCGGGCTCAGCCGCGCGGCACCCACACCGATCAAGGTCTGCGCACCTTCGAGCACGAGCGGGGTTTGGAAGTTTTGATAGCTGCCGACGCTGGTGATGAAACCCGACGTGTCCGTGTAAAACACATCATTGATGTGCGGCACGCTGATGATCATGCCCGGCTCGATGCCGGGCAGGTTCAGAGTGAGCGGCACCGGACTGGCGGCACGCAGGCCTTGGGCACGGTTAAGATAGGGCGCGGTGAGAAAAAGATGCGGCTCGGTGCTGAAGGGTGGCAGTCCATAGGTGACCGCGGCCACTTCGAGCACGCCGGAGGTCTGCGCCTCAGCCCATGAGAACGTGCCGTCCGGCTGTGAGAAGGCAGGCCGCACCTGGCCTGTGAGGCGATCCACGATGACCAGATCCATGATGCCGTCGTTGTCATAGTCAATGTCCATGGAGAACTCATCCGCCGACTCGTAGATGAAGCCCTGCGTGCTCATGGCCATGCCAAGCACAAACGTGGTGATAAGAGTGTGGGAACGCAAATTCATGAGCGGGGGACGCTGAGGTTGCCTGCGTTGATGATGCGGTCGGGCTCCATCTGGCTGTTGAAGTGGACCAGCCAGTAGCGGTAGGTGGCGCCGGCAGTCACCGGCAGCTTGTCCAGGACGTGCAGGGACAGGATCTTGGTGCTCGTGTAGTAGAAGGAGCCGATGGCCGGATCATTGAGATAAGACCGCCCTGACTCAGGTCCGCCCGCGACCACGCTGTAGGCGATCTTGCTGATGAGCGGCGATGCCTGGACCACGGCTCCCTGTTCGGCGGGCGGCCGCTCCACACCGGGGCTGCTGTAGCGGATTTGCTGGCGATACAAGACGACGGGCAAGGTCTTGATGCTCGGGTGCTTGGCATCGGTGCCTGGCAGCGTGAAGACACTCGTGTTTGGGTTCCCCGTGAAGAAATTGGCCTTGAAATACTCGGTGGGTTCGAGGGTGCCCCGGTCATTGAAGATGGCCGCGAAGCTGACGCCTGCTAGCGACCCTCTGCCGTACTGCTGGCCGAGAAATCCTGGATCAAGCGTGAGCAGCCACTGCGCCGTCACGAAGGGATTGCTCGTCGTGTCCGGCAGGTCACGGAAGGGCCAGGGGACAGGTGTTCCGCTGGTGCCGGTGGATGTCTTGGGGACCGTGTAAGTGGCGGCCTGGCTGAACTCGCCCTCGATTTGCTGGGAGAATCCTTCACTGGTGAATTTCTCAGGCCCGAGGGCGCGCACGGCGACGGTGTAGGTGTTGCCATTGCTCACGGGGATGGGCAGTGTAAAGGCGGGGCCGGCCCCCACGCTACCCGTGCCCACGCGCTGGGTGAGGACGGCCTCCTGGAGGTAGAAGGTCTGCTTCTGCCCGGTGGCTGAATCAAAGAGGTCCTGGGTCAGTTGGATCGAGATCGTGCCAGGCGGGGAGACGTCAGGCTTCAGCGAGGCGAGCGCCACCATGAAGCGGTCGACCCCGGGTGTGGAGCAGAACCAGGAGACTTGCAGCGTGGAGTTGCCCGCCCCGTCCACCGTGATCTTGGGTGGCAGGATCATCGGAGTGGGCAGGGGAGTGACGGAGCTGACGCCAAGGCGGATGGTCTCGAGCAGGGCGAGCGGGCTGGGATTGCCATTCTTGTCCAGTGTCTGGCCGTAATAGTAGAGCGTGCAGTTCACAGACGGTGCGGAGTCGTCGCTGCGGATGACTTTGATCAGGCCTTCACTGCCCGGGGGCACGTCAGCCTGCGCGATGAGTGTGAGCGGTCCTTCATCGACGCGGCGGTAGATACGGTACTCCACGGTCTCAGGCGCGCACTCGAGGGCGATCTTCACCGGCATCAGCGTCTCGTTCGGCGGCAGTCCGGCCAGTGTAATGTGCGGACATGAGCCTGGGATCATGGCCCCGAGGAAAAGGAAGGCATGGTAGCTGGCCTCGATGTTCGCATTGGGATCGCGAAAGCGGATGCTGTTGTCGTGGACTTCAGCGGCACCGATGAGCGTGTAGCTCGTCGGCACATGAATGCGCGGCTGTGAACCGCCGGGCGGAACGGAGACGACACAGACCTGCGTGCCATCATTGATCACATCACTGAAGTCGAAGCGCTGGAGGGTGTAGCCATCATTGAGCGGACTGCCGATGATGGGTGACACGGAAGATTTGGCTGTCGTGTAGCAACGGTATCGGGCGATCAACTGCTCCTGCGTCATGCCTGCAGCTTCATTGTCGAGCAGGCTGATGGAGTTACCGGTAACAGTGGCTGTGCCAAGGAGTACAGGAAACCCGCTCGGGGTGTTGCGCACAACCGTGACTTCGGCCCCGTCATCCAGCACAAGCCCGCCGGCTGGCGACAGCGTCACCACATATCCCGGTCCATTGGGCAGGACGATCGCAGCCCCCGGCACGAACGCCCGGCCATAGGCATTCAGCGCCAGCGGATCCCCATGAGCACCGCCACAGGGATCCACGATGCCTGCCAGAAAGCGCAGCTTCAGGAGCTTGGTGTTGTCATAGACAGGCCCGAGCATCTGGGCCGCCGGCCAGCTGATGCTGCCATCCGTGCTGCGCACGATCGCGCTGACGGTGAGGTCCCCGTGGGTGTTGGTGAAGTCATGAGTCACCGAGTTCTGATGCGGTGCAAAAGAGCGGTTCGCCTTGCCGAGGTCGGGCCGGTATTGCTGGGTGATCCTGTCAAAGACCACGAACGCGACCGCTGAAATCTGCTTGTCACGGCGCACACATTCGACACGGAAGTGCACGGAACCATCCGGCGTGACAGAGGTGTTGAAGTCCACTTCAGGCACGCCGACAAAGGGTGCCGCACAGTGCTTTTCCACATGACCGGTGGGTGCATTCGGCCCGGTGTAGTCACGCATTTTGACAAACACCGGCGGACTCGGCGCGGAGTAGATGGGGCCGCAGGGCGAGTTCCGCACGGCGCGCAGTGAATAGGCCACCGTCCTGCCGTAGAAATTGAAATTGGCACCGACATCCAGGTCATCGAAGGTGACAGTCGCGTTGTCAGTCACATGGGCTGCGTTGAAGTCAGGGATGGCACTGAGCTGCGGTCCACCATCGTTCGAAGTGAAATCGGCGATGTTCGTGCTGCGCAGGATTTGATAAGACGTGGTGGGCACGGGTGGCGCGATGATGGCAGGCGTGGAAGGCGGCACGGCTGCCTGGAGAGTGATGGTCTTGGAGTTGTCATTCGCCTGCCAGCTCAGCCGCACATGCTGGCCGTCATTTTCACCGCCAGGCCCACCAGGGCCGGCTCCGCCCACGAACGCAAATTTGGTCTCGGCCTTGAACTTCGCGGGCACATCTGGAGGCATCGTCCGGCACGCCACTCCATAGCCCGCGATGGACGGCGGGCCTTCGCCGGCGAGCAGGGTGCCGGGCTGCGGGATCAGCGGCCGCGCGGTGACTAGGTAGGCAAACTCATCGCCATCATTGAAGGCTGCACCCGGCTGCAGGGGATCATAGCGATGATTGTCATCCGCGAAAAAGTAGGTCTTCGGGTGGTAGATGAAATTGGTGACTTGGAAAGGCGTGAAATACTCTCCCGGGATCACCGGCAGCGGCACCGGCGTGACATTGGGACCCAGCCGGAAATAGACCGTGGAGGCGCGCTCCGCCTCACCTGCGGTGAGCGCGGCCGCCAGATCCGCGCGGGAAGGCGCGGTGGTCTGCCAGCCGTGGCTCTGCGCATAAGCCCAGGAACACCGCCACACACTGTAGCCCTGCACCTGCGGGCCGAGCCGGCGCAGCTCGTCCGGCACGGCCCAGCGCAAGCGGATGTTGAGATCCCCCTCCGTGGCAAGCACGGGCACCTGCACAGGCTGGCCCGGCGGGCTCAGCACGACAGGGTTTGCCCAGTCAAGCGTGACACGGCCGATCACGCCGATGTCCTCATTCGTGGCGAGATCAAACTCACGCACCTCATACGTGGTGACCTGGTTCATGATCTGGCCCGCCCAGCCCCGGCCCAGACACAGCGGGATGGAGGGGTGCCGGACCTTGAGCTGCTCGATGCCCTGCAGCACCGAGGGATGCTGCGAGGCCTTCACCAGCACGGACTGCAGCTTGTTCGACAGCGGCAGATTGCGGGCAATGGTAGGCCGCGAGCCCTGCGGAACCTTGTCCTGGAGGTCCATGTGGTCCACCATGCCATTCAGCAAAGCATCGACCACAGGGAGATTGTCACCCAGGGCCGCCGCGCGCTGCAACAACGGCGCAAACACCGTGGCGCTCACGACCGGTGTGACGACGCCCTCTCTAACATAATTGCCCGGCGCGCTGGCCGTGCCTGCCTTGGAATAGATGGCCAAGCTTCTGCCCAGCAAGTCCTCGGCGCGTGTGGTGCTCCACACAAGGTAGGCCCAGTGCCGGCCCTGAGCGTCGGCATTGATCGTGGCCGCGCCGGTGACCGTGGTGAAGTTAGGCTCATCAGCACGCACGCTGAAGTGCACGAAGCAGATGAGGAGGAAAGTGATCCAGCGTGTCATGGCAGTGCGCGGCGGGGATTAGAAATCAAAGCCGGTGTTGGTGATCTTGCCGGTGCTCAGATTGAAAGTGGCCGTGGCCGAGATGCTCTTGGAGAAGTCCTCACAGAAGGGACAGACGCCGATCTCCGCGTGGACCTCGCCGATACCCTTCATGCCGATGATCGGGTCGCTGCCAGACGCACCGAGGATGCCCGCGCCGGTCAAGGTCAGCGAGCCGCCGACTTCAATCATGCAGAGCACCTCGCCCGAAAGGCCCATGAACTGCTGTGTCCCGACGATGATGCCGGAAGTGTTCAGCGGCTTCCAGCACATGAAACCACCGCCCAATCCTGCGCGGAGATTGATGAGGGAGGTGGTGGGAATGCCGATGAGCTCATTCAGCGGGTACCACGCCTCGGCATACAGCGAGCCGCCGAGCAGCGGCCCGGCAAGAAGGTCGGGCTGGCCCTGGCTGGCGACCGACTGCAGCACATCCGCCGCCTTCGGATCAATGATCTGCAACGGGGTCAGTCCGCTGATGGAACCGAGCAGTATTCTCGCTGCGACTTCCTTGCCATTGAACGCCGCGCGCAGGGCCAGGCCGCCATACAAGGTGCTGGGCCCGGCACCGACGACAACCTTCGGGTCAATGAACTGGAAGCCGCCCGTGTTGAAGCCGCCATCGAGGCCCACGCAGCCGTCGAATGACAAAGGATGCGCATCCGTATCAAAGCCGAACTTCACCGAGGCATAGGCCTTGCCATCGACGATCCCCCAATGAATCGGCACGTCCTTGGCACCGAGCTCCACCGTGAGCCCGTCGCTGCCGCCCAGCGGATTCCCCCCGCTGGGCGGTGAGTCCGAGTGCATGGCCTTGACCTCCATCCACGCCTTCAAGCTCATGCCGGAGGAACCGTCGCGGGCCTCATCGCTGCTGCTGAGGATGTTCAGATTGAACTCGCCATCGAGCCGCAGTGTTTCGAGGGAATTGCCATTGATGCGTGCGAAGCCGCGCAGGCCATTGCTCTTCAGCGCGCTGGCCATGCTGCCGAGCGCAGTGGCCTCGACGACGGGCACCTCAAGCTTGGCGCGCGCGGCGGCTTCCAGCTCGGCCAGGATCTGGTCCGTCTGAAGGGCCACGCCTTCGCGCAGAGGATTGAGGTAGCTCTTGAAGATGCGCTGGTACTCGCTGGCGATCCGGCTGCCAAAAAAGTGGTCACGCACGATGTTGCGTATGCGTCTCTTCATCTCCGCCTCGGGATAGGCCGTGAAGAGCTGGCCGTCCTCGGCATTCAGCACCAGCACCATCCCCGCGACATCCCTGAGCGTGTTCGTGGCGATGCCTGTGACCGCGCTGGTATTGTCGGTGGCCACGCTGCCGAGCTCGCTGAAAAGATCGCCAGACCCGGTTCGCAACGTTGTCTCCAACGACTGGAATTCCGCCACCATGGCGTTCAACGAATTGGAGGCCGCGAGCAGTGTGTCAGCCACGTCCTGCCCCGGACCGGGGCCGCCGCCACCACCCGCGATGATGCCGGTTGCCGAGGCGAGGCCGGCCACATTGCTGATCGCACTCACGCCTGAAGCCAGGGTCTGCGCCTGTGTTTTCAGCGCGCCCACACGGTCCGCGGCATTGACCGTGAGACCGCTGCCGGCATCACTCACCAGCCCGGACACCGCCGCCTGCGTCGTGCCGCTGACAGCCGTCACCACAGCAGGTGCTTGCAGTGCGGTGGCCAGCGCGGTGCCGGTGGTATTGCCGCTCGCAGCGTAACTCGACTGCAACTGCGCATAAACCGCATCCACCACCGGACTCATGCCAGCCTCGATCTGCGTGCCGAGAGACTGCGTCATCGTATCACGCACAAGGCCGTCCAGGCCATCCAGGGCCGCCGTGAGATCCGCGACATTGAACCCGCCCAGCGCGGTGGAAAATTTCGCCGCGATACCATCGACGAGACCCGTCGAGGAGATCAGGCTGCTCACGCTCAGATCTGGCACATTCTGAGTGAGCGAGGCATCAAAGTTGATCTCAGCTCCCGACGGAGTGAGGCGCGTCACTTTGTTCTTCAGCGTGAAGAGCAGCAGGTCGGAGGTCCTGGGCTGCACGCTGTCAAAGCCACCCGCGCCGCGCTTCAGCGTGTAGTCGAAGTCGACCATCTTGAACCAGTTCTTGAAGACACGCGGATTGTAGGTCGCGTCGCCATCATTGCGATAGAGAGCGACCTGCGTGCCGGGGAAGCCGATGTTTAGCGCGTCGAAGTCGGCCTTGTTAAAGAAGCTGTTGGCGGCCTCACTCCAGCCGAGGCTGCCGCCGTCCGTGTCACTGACGGCCCAGCCGCCCATGAAGAAGACATTGTTCTGCGAGTCGGCATGCAGATGCAGCTTCATCGCCTCAAAGAACGGCACGCCCAGCCGGCCCGCCACACTGAGGAAGCCTGTCGCGGGCCGCTCCACGCCGGCAGCTTCCCAGCGGTTCAGATACGCGCGCACGACCGGCTGAAGCGTGAAGGTGCCGCTACCGGCGGCCACCTGCACATTCGCGGGCAGCTGAAAGCGTGAGTCGATCCCAGTGCCCTCAGTCAGCGCATCACCCTTGCCGAGGAGGTCGCCGTTGCCTTTGAATCCGATGACGCCATGCACCTTCTCCCCGGGCAGCAGAGGCAGGGTCGCCTCAATGGCGAGGGAGAGGAAACCCTCGTCCGGCGAAGGACAGGAGCCATCCAGAGGCACGGGCTGGCGGAAGGCCATGGCCTTCGGGGTGAAGTCGGTCTGCCAGTATCGCAGCGTTTTTGGTGTGACGAGTTCCGCGGGTGAAAGCTCGGTGTTGGTGAGCTGCCCCTGCGGACCAAAGAAGAGCTTGGCGAATGCGAAGTTTAGATCGACCGGTGACGAAGCGGGGTTGCCGCTGCCGACATGCAGCGAACCATCGCTTGCCGAACCAACATTGAGGTTGTCAATGAACGCCAGGCGGAAGTTCGAAAGCGTGACGCCCATGCCGCCATAGACGGGCGAGATGGTGAAGCCCGCCGCGGCATCGGTGATGCCAGTGATGCCGGCGGGTCTCAGGTAATAGCGCGAACTGGCCGTGAGATCATAGGTGGTAGGCACACCCGCCAGCGTGCTCACCGCCGTGCCGCCTCCAGCTCCGCGCAGCGTGATGCCCGCGTAGCACGCTTCGCCATGCGTCCAGTAGGTGGAGTCATCCGGGCGCTCGGTGTAGCTGAGGTTGCCTGGCTTGCCCACGCCCGTGAAGAGCATCGCCACGGACCGCTGATCACGCTCGATGCCGGTGCACACATGGCTCCCAAGCCAGTGGCCCGGCATGTGGAAAGATGCCGTCGCAAACAAGGGCAGTTGATGCGCAAAGCCGCCACCATTCGGCAGCGCCCCCCACTGCACCGGCGTGGGCGAATCAATCGTCGTTTCACCGACGAGGCCGCCATCAGCGGTAAAGCTGAACGAGGCCGATGGCGTTAGAAGCAGCGTCCCGGGACCTGCATTGGTGGCGCAGGCCCCCGTGGCCATATCACGCACGTAAGCCAACGTCATTGCGCCTACTGTGAGTGTGGACGAGGCCGCGATGGCACCTTCGTTGATCGTCATCATGCCGCCTGTGACGGGCGTCGTCGCCGACGGGCCTGTGCCAAGCATGAGGGGGAAGTGCGGTGCAAAATAGCCGCTGCCAAAGTCGACGCGTGCCGCGTGGAACTGTGCGCGGCCAGCCGCGTCCGCGCTGATCTGCACCGCCGTGAACGCGTCACCCTCTGCACAGGCAAAATGGAGCATGTTGCTAGGACGAAAGCCTGCCAGAGGATCCACATAGCGCCCAGCCAGCGCCTCCGCGGAGATATGATCCCGGTCCGCCTTGAACACGTCCCGCCAGGTGCCACTGAGCGTGAAGCGCCCGGTCGTGGTATCGAACGTGAGGTTCGCGGTCTGCATGTTCAGCGGCAGCTGGTCACAGTGACAGAACAGATCGCCAGGAATGCTCACCACGCCTGGCAACGCCAGGCCCGGGCCGTATTCCTCCAGATCAAAGACATACTCACCATCCCAGACGGCGGCCTGCACATCGGCGGCGATGCTGAATCCGTCAGGGAGCCGTATCCTGGTGATGCCCGTGGGACCATCGCTGGCGAGATCAAGATTTCGACTGATCGTCACGCCGCCCACGGTGATCTGCACCCCAGGGCCCGTGACGGGGACATAATCATCCCCCCCGTAAGTCGCGTGACCGTCTGGATACACCCTCACATCCTGGAGCGTGCCGCTGTAAAAAAGACTGCTTGAGATGATGCCATGATTCTCAGGGATCATGAAGGTGCAGAGCGCATGTTCTGGCGTGCCTAACGGAGGCACCACGACCATGCCCGTGGCGGGACTGGTGGAGAGCTGATCAAAGACGGTGACCAAGCTGCCAAAACTCAGCGTCCCGTCCAGCCGCATGAGCTTGCGTCCGCTGACCGTCGCACTGCCATCCGAAATGTAGCCCGCGCCATCATCATGCGTCACCGCGATCACGGGTGTGTAAGTCTCGCCCAGGACCAGCACGCCCGCCGGCACGACGAAGTTGAACAGCTCACTGTTCGTCGTCGTACTCGGATTTGACGCTGGCGGCGTGCTTTCAGCGTAGCTGTTGAGGATCGCGCCCGTCTCCACGGGCGCCGGCGATGTCCAGACAGTGGTCCCACCCGCATTCTTCAATGAGATCGCCATCCTGATCGGCACGGTCACGGGCGAGTTCGCGTCCAGGAAGCCGTCATAGCGGCGGGTCTTCACCTCTGCGACCATTTGAAAGCTGCCCTGGGATGGCGAGCCGGCGATCATCCATGGCCGGGTCCAGCTGTGCAGGGTGACCGCCACTTGAGCATTCGTCGCCGCGTCATTGCTCACCGTGTTAGTGAAGTGGTAGTAGGCCTCTGTCGCTGATGCTGTCGCATGGGGCGGCACGGCTGTGAATGCCCCATACGAGCCACCAGAGGGCTGCTTTGCCCACTTGGCCTTCAGCATATAGTGCTTGTTCGGAAGGAGCCGTGTCGCTGGCCGGAACGCCACCGTGAACGTGTGCGTGTCCACCGCCTGGAGAAGATTCAGGTTCACCAGATGGACATGACTCAGTTCCGTCACCGTGGCACCGCCCGCGGCGTCAATGATGGGAAGGACGGTGCCATCTTGATCCTCGAACCAAAACCGTCCATCGTAATGGGTGGACACATTCGCCCCATAGTCCCAGAGGAATTCCATACTGAACGCGCCCGTGATCACCGATCGGTCCGGCGCATGGCCCGTGGTCTGATCCGCATCAATGACCACGCCCGTGTGGTTCGTGGTCTGCACATTTGAGGTGATGCTCTCTGTGCTTTCAGCCTGGGCGGCCGTTGCCATGAAAACGAGGACACCAAGCGAGATTGATAGAATTCGCATCATAGATAGGAAGATGTGAGAGGCCGTGCATCCTTGCAAGCCCCAGCGTGCACTCCTGATACGTCCTGACCAGCCCCATTGAAATGCAGCAGATGTAAAAACTGCCGCAGGCTTCAAAACGCCAAACAGGATCCAGTTCTATGAAAAGTTCCGCCCCAATGAAGGAAGAATGTAAGCATCCTTCGCAAAGAGGTGCGTTCCATGGCTTGAGCGTGCGACAGACCCTTTGCCGAACAATTCTGTGACAGCCGTCTCCTGGAATGCTCTGCAGGGTTTCTGTGCGTGGCTGAACAAGAATAAAAGCAGGACCAATCGTCCCCACGGATCGTGAATGGAGTCTGGCCGTGGAATTGGGCGACTTCCAAAAAACCGGCACCCGGGGACACGCCCTCGTTATTACACACATCTTAATGATTGTTTGGCGGGAGTGAGAGGAAGAGTCGAAGAGGGGGCATGACCGGCAAAACACAGAAAGCAGACATCAGTGATTGGGTGAGGCAGGAAATGGCTGGGGTGGATTGCGGCGACGTGCGTTTGAACATGCGCCTGGGCAAGTTGATCAGCGCCCTGGCAGCAGTGCCAGGAGCCAGCATCCCCTCGGCCTGTGATGGAGCGCACGCCGACATCGCCGCTGCTTACCGCTTCTTTGACAATGAGGCCTTGAGTCCGCAATGCCTTCTGGCCCCGCATGTTGAACGCACACGCCATCGCACCGCGCAGCACGACACCGTGCTGCTGGTGCAGGACACCACGGAGGTGGACATGAGCCAGCCGCAGCGGCGCATCCACGGAGCCGGACCTCTGGATGACTCGCCACGCCAGGGCGTGCTGCTGCACCTCATGCATGCCTTCACGCTGCAGGGCGGTTCGCTGGGCAGCGTGTGGCACAGGGTGCTGGTGCGTGAGCCGCGCGGAGCTGGCACCAAGCGCAAGAGCCGCAGCCAGAGGCAAAGCATGCCCATTGAGCAAAAGGAAAGCTGGCGCTGGATCCAGGGGGCGGAGGCGGCCCGCGAGCTGGCCGTGCAGCAGCCTGGCACGCGGCACATCTGCATCGCCGACAGCGAGGCGGACATCTACGAATACCTCACCAGCCACGTGACGCAGACGGGTGGGCAGGCAGGCACGGAACACGCCTCGCCGCAGCCAGGGAGCAACCTGCACTGCATCGTGCGCGCATGCCAGGACCGTGCCTTGCTGCCCGACAAAAAGAAGAAGCCAGAAAGTGTTGTTGAGCCCGGGGTGCAGACCTTGTGGGAGGATTGCCGCAAGAGTCCTGCCCGGTGGCGTAAAGAGCTCCACGTGCGCGGGCGCAACGCCAAGCTCGCCTGTGACAAGCGCAGTCGCCGGCAGCCGCGCGAGGACCGCAAGATCCAGGTGGAAGTCCGTGCAGTGGAACAACTCAGCCTGCGGGCGCCGCAGCGCAGCGGCGGGCGTCTGCCATCCATCAGCATCAATGCTGTGCTGGTCAGCGAGATGAATCCACCGCCGGGAGACACTGCCGTGGAGTGGCTGCTTTTGACAACACTGCCCGTGCGGACCCAGGCGCAGATGGCCGAGGTGGTGGAAGCTTACAGCCAGCGCTTCAGCATCGAGGTGTTCTTCCGCACCTTGAAGAGCGGCTGCGGCATCGAGGAGCGGCGCTTCCATGATGCACGGCGGCATCTCAATCACATTGCCCTGGCGCTGGTGATTGCATGGCGGGTATGCAGCCTCAGTCATCTGGGCAGGGAGGCACCGCAGACGGATGCCAGCGAGCACTTCAGCCCGGAAGAATGGCAGAGCGCATGGGCGGCGATCAAACGTGAACAGCCGCCTGCGACATGCGCACCGACCATGGGAGAGATGATGAAACTGGTGGGCAAGCTCGGAGGCTGGATTGAGCGCGGAGGCAAGAGCGCCAGTCCGCCGGGCGTGCAGACACTTTGGAAAGGTCTCCAGCGACTGCATGACCTCTCGTTATCCTGGAGCCTTCTCTCAACTCTTCACACTTGTGTGTAACAACGAGGGACACGCCCCGGTCTTCTAGCGCACACGGAATCACCCAGTTTCCCTGAGGCAACATCTACCCGCCCCAGACCCGCGACCTCTCTGGCAACTATGTGGATCTCATGTTTCACGACCACGTTCCAGGCCGAGTGGCTGCCGACATTGAACCATGGAGCCCATGCCTACCGGAAAATCATGGGCTTCAAGGCGGACCTCTTCGGCCTTGATGATCTCGGCGGCAACGTCGCGGAGTGGTGCCAGGACTGGTTTGATGACACGCAGACAGAGCGCGTCCTGCGCTTCAGCAGATCGAATGGGAGAGCCGCCTTGCCGACGAGGCACGAAAGGCACGAGAACGTCGCAATTTCAACTTCTTCGAGATGTTTCCGCGCCAACTCAACAAAGCGACCCGAGGCCGCCAGGTCGGACTCTTAACCATTCACCTGCTAGCGAGTAGGCCCGCGAACGCCTTGGGCGTGACGGTCTTTTTCTTGTCTGCGTAAATGGCGCTGGTGATGCGGATGTCCGAGTGACGAAGGTAGCGACTGGCCTCAAAGATACCGTGCTCGCTGGCGATGATGCTACCGATCTCTTTCCGCATGGTGTGGAGGGGTTTCATGTTATCCACTCCTTGGATCCTCAACCACTCATTCACGCGCTCAAACACGGCATTGCAGCGGTAGCAGCGCGCCTTCCGTTCAGCACGCGGCGGATTCGGGCTCTCGATGACAAAAAGAGATCTCTGCGCACGGGCGCGAAAACCTTTGAAAAGGGCAGCGGTGTCGGCATCCAAGTCGATCACGCCGGCACTGTCCTCGCTTTTAAGTTGGTGGAACTCGGTGTTTTCGACATGCAGCAGGCCACGACCGAAATCGAAGGTGCGCCAGAGGAGGTGGTCAATCTCCGAACGTCTCAGGCCGCAGACGAGAGCAAGAATGAGCACTTTGAAGGCTTCTGGCTCGCTTTCCGCCAGTTCATCCCTGGCGCGGGCAAGGATGGCATAGGCATCCACTTTGGAGACATAGCGTAGGGAGGGGCCTTTCTCCATTCCGACATCATCGAAGGGCAGCGGGCGCGGGACATGGAGCTTCTGCTCTACGAAAGGGAGAACCTTCTTGCCAAAAAGGGCCTTGGCATTCCGGATGAGGGAATTGACTGTGGTAATGGCCCTGCGCTTCGCCAAGGGGTCGGACTCGGCTGCTCGCAGGCGGCGAGTCTTCCACGCGTGGACATCGGCAGGTAGCAGAGAAGCAAGGGGAACGGCATCCACACGCTCACGCCATTCCTTCGTGCCGCCTTTGAAGGCATCGAACTTCCGCCCATCCTGAATGCCAGCGACTTCTGACACCACCCGGCGGAGCGCCTTGGCATACGCTTCAAGCGAATGTTTGCGAGCACTGGATGCGGCGGAGGCTGCCTCGATGAGAGCGCCAACGGTCGCCTGCTTAGCTGTGTCGCGTTGGGTCTCAGGCTTGTGCTTGGCGATGGCGGCCTCCCATCCCAGCGCCACCACGTCACCGTAAATCCTTGCAGCCTTGGTCGCGGCGACGGACTTGTTCGCTGTGCGGAGTGGGAATGACTCACGTCTACCGTGAACCTGAATTTTGCAAAAGAGGAAACGGCTGCGCGAGTCAGTCAGCAGCTTTCCAGCTTGCAACCAGTACCGCGAATCGGCTTTGCCGATGGTCTTTTTAGAAGTGTCCGAGTCGGACATTAATCGGACATTTTTTAAGTTCACCCCTGTCCTTTCATGTTTGCTAAAGTTTGCAGAGGATGGCTCTTTATCCCTTATTTTTCCTTGGTTTGATGAACTCATGGAGAATCCTTAGCGAACATAACAAAACACGCAAATGAAAGACTGTAAATCTGCTGGATTTGCCTTCAGTGGTTCGAATCCACTCCTACCCACCATCTCTCTTTTAGAGAGATATGGAGAAAAGCTCCGCCAGAAATGGCGGAGCTTCTTTTTTGGCCGGAGGAGACTACTTGATCGGCACGCGCTTCACTTCCTCGATTTCAGGAACCTCTCTGTTCACGACATCATAAGCGGCTTTGAGACGCTTCACTTCCTCCGGATGCTGGGCGGCGACATCATGCTGCTCGCCAGGATCGCTTTGAAGATCAAAGAGCTGCATCCGCGCTGGCTCCACACCTGTGGTTAGGCCGGGATGGGCATCCAGGTTGTATTGCTCATACGGGGCGAGGATGGTGACGCCATCAGGCTCGCGTGGATCTGCCCATCTGCCATCAGGTCCGGCTTTGAGCTTCATCTGGCTCGCAGGCAGCACATGCAGCTTCCAGCGTGCGTCACGGATGGTGGCCAGCTTTGAGTTGAGATGCCCGAAGATGAACTCATGAGGTGATTTGGCTGTGCCTGTTAGCAGCGGCAGAAGGCTGCGACCATCGAGGACGCGATCATCGGGCATCTTTGCCTGAGTGACATCGAGTGCGGTGGCGAAGAGGTCCATCATCACGGCGAGTTCGTTGCTCACTTGACCTGCGGGAATCTTGCCGGGCCAGCGGGCGATCATGGGCACACGATAGCCGCCCTCATAGTTCGTGCCTTTCATGCCACGCAGACCTCCGCAACTGCCGCCGAACCATGCGCCATTGTCGCTGCTGAAAAGGATAAGCGTCTTGTCATCGATGCCATTTTGTTTCAGCGAATCCAGCACAGCGCCCACGCTGTCATCCAAGTCTGCCAGGGCATCACCATAGAGGCCCGCACCACTCTTCTTGTAGTTCTTCTCAGAGGAAGCCAGTGGCTTGTGCGGCATGGCCTCGGCGAAGTAGAGGAAGAAGGGCTTGTCTTTGTTTCGCTGAATGAAGTCAGTGGCGCGCTTGGCGTAGCGGGTGGTGAGCGTGGCCTGCACCACGGGATACTCCGCCACCTCAGCACCTTCCAGCACCTGCACGGGGCGCATGTCATTGGAGTAGGGGATGCCGTAGTATTCATCAAAGCCGCGATCCGTAGGCAGCGAGCCAGTTTTGTGACCGAGATGCCATTTGCCAACCATGCCCGTGGCATAACCAGAAGTCTTGAGAACCTGCGCCAGCGTGATCTCGGTCTTCGGCAAGGCAAGGGCATCCGCTGCGGGACCGCCGTCAGGCGCCGGATTCTGCGTCATGCCGCAGCGGAAGGGATAACGTCCCGTCATCAACGAGGCACGGGTGGGCGCGCAGAAGGGTGCGGGACAGTTGAACTGCGTCAGCCGGGCACCCTCGGCAGCCATTCGATCAATGCGCGGTGTCTTGAACTTCGGGTGGCCATAACAGCCAAGATCGCCAAAGCCGAGGTCATCAGCCAGGATGATGACGATGTTAGGCGAAGAAGCTGCCAAGACGGAAGTGCCGAGCGCTAATAGTGCCAGGAGGGAAAAAAGACGAGTGAGCATGGCGGAATGGCCTTCAACGTCGGCCAAGGGTGCCTTCGAACATCGGTTTTGGACCTTATTCGCGGATCAGATTTTACACACAATGGCGCCGAGGCATGTCAGAGTCGGTGCATGAATGATGAAGAGTTCTTCCAAGAATTCGAGACGCAGACCCTGCCGCTCGAACAGTGGGACCATCGTGCTCACTTGCGGGTGGCTTACCTTTATCTCTCTCGTCTCTCCTTTGAGGAAGCCTTGGTGCGCGTGCGCTGCGGCATCCGTGCGTACAATGCTGCCCAGCATATCGGTGATACGCCCACGGGTGGCTATCATGAGACCATGACCCACGCCTGGCTGCACCTTGTGCATGTCACCCTGTCCGAATTTGGGCCGATGGAGAGTTCCGAGCAGTTTCTGGCCGCTCAATCTCAGCTCCTCTCGAAACGTGCGCTGCTGTTCTTTTACTCACGGGACAGAATTATGTCCGCAGAAGCCAAAAAGACGTTTATGCCGCCCGACCTAGCTCCCCTGCCCAAAAGCGGCAAGGTGAAGCTGACGAAGAAGGAAGCGGCCGTCAGAGCTAATCATCAGTCCCCTTCCCTTTCTTTTTCTTAACGGCGCCTGGAAGTTTGCGTCCCGTGGCATTGGCCCATTGGGTGTAGGCTTCACTGAGTTCTTTCACCAACTCAGGTTTCTCAGCGGCCAGATCGTGCAGTTCCGTCCGATCAGCTTTAAGATCGTAGAGCTCCCACTTCACGGGCTTGGCGGCGGTATCCCAGACGAGTTTCCACTGACCGTGACGCACCGCGCAGTTGCCGCTCCATTCCCAGCAGAGTTCATTAGGCACAGAACGTGTCTCACCATGAAGGATTGAAGCGAGACTGCTGCCTTCGACCGGCAGAGTCTTCTCGCCATGGATCTCGGCGAGTGGTTTCGCTCCGGCGACCTCGAGACATGTGGGCAGCACATCGATGATATGACCGACTTGGTTTGACTTGGTGTTAGGCTTCACCTGCCCGGGCCAGCGGACGATGAAGGGCGTGCTGATGCCACCTTCATTCACCCAGCTCTTGTAACGGCGGAACGGCGCGTTCTGCGCCCAGCCCCACGATGGCCCGACCGCAGTGTAGGTGCTGACAATGCCGGGCTGCTGGGTGTCATCTCGGCCACCAGGTTCCTCACTGCAGCCACCATTGTCAGACAGGAACATGATGAGGGTGTTGTCAGCGATGCCGAGCTCATCAAGAGCCTTCATGAGCTTGCCGATGTTCTGGTCCATGCGGTCCACCATGGCCGCATAGGTGGCCATGCGCTGATCTTCCCAATCTTGGTTAGCGCCTTCCCAGGCATAGGCTTTGTCATCGGTACCGGAGAGGGCTGGCATCTTATCCCACAGGCCCATGGACTTTTGCCGCTCATAGCGCGCCAACCGCATGGCTTCCCAGCCCGCCTTGTATTTGCCGCGATACTTCGCAATGTCCTCCGCAGGTGCATGCAGTGGGTAGTGCGGACAGGTGAAGGCGAGATGGAGGAAGAAGGGCTTTGCTTCACCATGGAAGCGTTTGATCGTCTTGATCGCGTGATCGGTGAAGGCATCTGTGGTGTAGAAGCCCGGCGGGAACTCGGTGATGAGTTCATCATTCTGGCCGAAGATCCGCACCTTGCCACCTTTCGCATCAGGATCAGGCTGCGCGGGATTGAAAAAATTGCAGCAGCCATCCATGAGGCCGTAGAACTCATCAAAGCCACGATCAAAGGGACGCTGTGGTGCCTTGCTGCCGAGATGCCATTTGCCGCAAAGAGCCGTGCGATAGCCCGCTGCCCGCATCTGCTCACCCATCGTGGCGATGCCATTCGGGATGCTATTGCCGCTGTTGCGTGGATACATGCCGGAGAGCAGCGAAGCCCGCGTGGTGGTGCACTTGGCGTTGTTGTAGAACTGCGTGAACTTCACACCTTCATCCGCGAGCTTTTGAAGATTCGGCGTTTGGATCTCACCGCCATAAGGACTGATGCAGGAAAAGCCCATGTCATCCGCCATCATGAGGATGATGTTAGGCCGGGTGGCATCGGCCGACCATGCGGTCCCGGCGATAGCCAGCAAAGAGCAGAAGGGAACGAGCAGCTTCATAAGGGGATGATTATTGAGGTATCTGGACGGAGGAGCGAATCTCCCGCAGTTGCTTCCAAATGGGAAGGAGGAGTGCAGGTTTCATGGAGAAATAAGACGGTTGCCGTGTTTTTCGTTAGGAGGGCGGATCACTCTTCCCTGCCGGGTCTTGCCCCAGGCAGTGTGTCCAGGGGCACAGGAAAGCCCTTGGTCAGATCTTCGTAGAGGCGGCGGGTTTCGGGCTTCTTTTCGGCGAACATGGGGCTGAGGTCTTTGATTTCAGTGATGTCATTCTGCACATCGTAAAAGCCGCCCCCTTCGGGGTAGTGACTTGCGTCGCCGCCTTTGCGCAGAACCTTGGGCTGCAACTTCACGCCGTCCAGTTTGTGATCGCCATTACGGATGGAGTAGCCGCCGTCTCCTAGCCTGCGGAAAAAGAGGATCTCGTGAGGATTACCCTCCTTTTTGCCGGTTAGATAGGGAATGAGGTTCACGCCATCGATGATGCGGTCTGAGGGCACTCTTCCTCCCGCGAGTTCCACGGTGGTCGCGAAGATGTCCATGGAGCTCACGACGGCCCTCGTGTTCACCGAACCTTGCTCAAGCACACCCGGCCAGCTCATGACAAAGGGCACGCGGATGCCACCCTCAAAGACCGAGCCTTTGCCACCGCGCAGCGGCAGGTTCACACTGCCGAGGTCGTTAGGCCGGGCCAAGGCGCCGCCATTGTCACTGAGATAAAAGATGAGCGTGTTTTCGCGCAGGCCTTCCTCCTTGAGCGTGTCGAGGATCCTGCCCACGCCATCATCCACGGAAAGCAGCATGGAGAGATAGGTGAGACGCAGAAGCTCCTGATCGAGGTCTTCCCCTTTAAAATTCCCGAAGTCAAAGTTCGGCGGATCGTAGCTCGCTTTCCGACCGCGAGTGGAAGTATGCTTTTTCATCCTTTGGTAGGCTGGCGCATATTCGGGCGCATGCTTGACGATGCGCTGCATCAAGTCCTCCTTGGAACAGAAAGGGCTGTGCGGAGCCTGATGAGCCACATAGGCAAAGAAGGGCCTTGTCTTGTTTTTGCGGATGAAAGCCACGGCTTCATCGGTGATGGCATCGGTCAGATAGGGGCCGTGATCGCGCAAACCGCCTTTTTCTTTCCAGGCGGCAGGATGCGGAAGCCTCTTCATGAAGAAGTCCTGGGAAGTGGTTTCAAAAGACTCATCAAAGCCTCGGCCCTTGGGAGTGAGGTCGGGCTCATCTCCGCAGTGCCATTTGCCGAACATGGCAGATGCGTAGCCGGTTTCCTTGATCGCACGCGGGATCATGATCTCGTGCTTCGTGGCGTAAAAGCCGTTCTCCTCCACGCCAAAGCGACTGGCCGACCGCCCCGTGAGAAGCGACTGGCGAGATGGTCCACAGGTAGAAAAGGCCACGTAACCATTTTTGAAAACGATGCCTTCGCGTGCGAGACGATCGAGGTTGGGAGTCAGGGCTTGACGAGAAGCAGGCAGGCCGTGGAAGCCGACATCGGCGTAGCCTTGATCGTCCGTGAGGATGACGATGACGTTCGGCTTGCCCGTGGCCGCGTGAAGCGAAGCGCAGAGGGCTGTGAGACAGAAGAGGGCAGAGAGACGGCGCATGACTGGCGGCTGAAACGCCGGCTGGGATGTCTTCTGGCAGGATGTTTGCGAGTTTGAAAGGTGCTCAGTCAACGCCGAAGTCTTCCACGAAGCGCTTGTCCTCATCATACTTCTTTTCGGGCAAGCCAAGCTGGCAAAGGGTGATGTGCCTCACCAGCATGGCCACATCTGCCCGCGTGAGCTTCTGCCGCAGCTGCTCCGGCAGCGCCAGGTGATGAGCGAAGCAGGATCGAGCAGCATCGACCTCTGCTGCGGCCAGCCCAACAGGGCCACCTTCTGCCACCTCGAACTGTGAGACGATGAAGTCAGTGACATGCCGAGGTGTCATCATCTTCTCCGCCTCCGGATCCGGGATAAAGACCTGGAAGGTCGACTCGAAGTTCAGAACGAGTTCAACGGTGTCGAGTTCCATCACAGAATGAAAAGAGAAGTTGAGTAGAGGCGGAACCTAGCTCAAGGCTTCTGCCAGGGTGTGCTTCCGCCGCGCTGGATGTGCTTCCGCAATGACTCGGCGAGCTGGTTGAAGACCTTGGGAGCTTTGGCAGCGAGATTGTTTTTCTCCTCGGGGTCGTTCTTCAGGTCGTAGAGTTCGAGCGGGCTGTAGGGATCGTTTTGCATGAGCTTCCAATCACCACGAATGAGGGCTTCGTAGTTCTTTCCGCCATACATTTTGTTACCCTCGCGGCGGACAAAGTAAAGCTCGCGAGGGGTGGTGATGGCGCCGCCTTTGAGGATGGGAACAAGGCTCACGGCATCGAGATCGGGAGACGGCCTGGCACCCGCGAGCTCAAGGAAGGTGGGAAAGAGATCGAAGTTCAAGCCCTGATAGTCACTGCGGCTGCCGGGCTTGATCTGGGCGGGCCAGCGCATGACGAAAGGCACGCGAAGGCCGCCGTCATAGTGATCCTGCTTGCCGCCGCGCCAGGGATCGTTGTTCTGGGAATGGGGGAGGGAGCCGCCGTTGTCAGCGCTAAAAACGACCACGGTGTTCTCAGCGAGTTCCGTTTCCTTGAGCACCGAGAGCACGCGCCCGATGCAGTCATCCAGGTGTTCGACAAAGGCCACATTCATCGCGCGCTTCTCTTCTAGCTGCGGCGCGCGTGCCTTGACCTTGGCGAGGTATTCAGGCGGAGGTTCGATGGGGAAGTGCGGTGCGTTGTAAGCCAGGTAGAGGAAGAAGGGCTTCTTGTTATCTTCCGCACGCTCGCGGAGGTAGTCGCCTGCCCACTCGGTAAAGACGTCAGTGGCATGGCCCTTGGGATCGACGGTCTCCGCGTTGAGACGCATGTAGTTGTTCCCATGGCGCAGATGCGTGGTGTAGCTGTCCATCATGTCGCCCAGGAAGCCATGGAAGTGATCAAAGCCGCGCTCGTTGGGCGTGTTCGGAGATTCGAGACCGAGGTGCCACTTCCCAACAAGGCCGGTGTGATAGCCGACCTTCTTCAACTCATTCGCAAGGGTCGGAACGCTGGGGTCGAAGTAACCCCAGGAGTCTTCTGGCTGGGTGCGAATCACGCCCGGCACGCCGACACGATCCGCATAGCGGCCGGTGAGCAAGGCAGCGCGTGAGGGCGAGCACACGGTGCAGTTCGCGCGCATGGCGGTGAAGGTCATGCCCTCCTGGCCGATGCGATCTATGTTCGGTGTCTGCACGTCCGAAGCGTGGTAAGTCGAGACATCGCCATAGCCGTGGTCATCGGCCAGGATGACGAGGAAGTTTGGGCGCGTCTCAGCGAGTAGCGACGAGCCAAGAGTGAGCAGGCAAAACAGGACGTGAAGTTTCATGACAGCAAAAGGGGCTTCCTTCTGTTCGATCACTGAGGCTTGGTTGTCTCAGCGAGCTTCGCTTTGTTCGCGGACCATTCGGGATTTGGCAGAGCTTCCCAGATGCGGAGGTGGCGGAAGCTCGCTTCGGTGCTGGCGCCGAGCATGATGCTGTGCCTGGCGGCGGCGATGAGCTTGTTACTCAGAGTCGCGCTTTGACCATCCAAGGTGCCGACGACTTCGTCTCCTTTGATCTCGAGCACGACGGTGTGCCATTCGCTGAGATTGATCTGTTTCTTCACACGAACGGTCGTACCTTTGTCGCGCTGCTTGGTCACGGGGCTGATCTTGTCGGCATCATAAGGGATCAGGAAGAGGCCGCCTGGACCGATGTTCATGGCGATGACGTAGTCCTTGGCATCAGTGGCTTTCACAAACAGCGAACGATACTGGCGGCCCTCGGCAGGGACATCATTCAGGCGCACGTCACACTGGATGATGGCGTCTTGGAATTGAATGCCGAAGGAGGCGGTGGCAGGATGATTCGCACCGGGTGTTTCGATGCCGCGAAACTCACCGTTCGCGATCTCCCAGCGGCCTGATTTCCCGCCGGTGGTGCTGCTGTTGTAGCGCCATCCTAGATAGCCACTGGCGAAGCCAACGGGCTTGCCGGTGAAGGGTGCGGGTGCTTGGGTGAAGTCCTCGCTGGCGAGCAACTTGCCGCGAATGGTCATGAGGGTGGGAGGCAGAGCTTCTTCCGCCCATGAGAGAGTGGCAGTGGCGAGAGACAGGAGTGCGAGCAGAGGTCTGTAGATCATGAGAAGGCTTCTTCTTTCAACGCTTCAAGCTCGCCAGCCATTCCAGCAAAAGATCGGGCCACTTCGCGGCAGGGAAGCCATTTTTCACACGCTGTGGGATCAGATTACCAACGCCGTGCGCGCCTTGATCAAAGATCTCCATGCGCACGGGGACCCCCAGGGCTTCGAGATCTGCTTTGATATCCTTCGGCATTTCGATGGGCGCGCCGCCGTTGATACCGTCATTGGTGGCATGCACGAGAAACACCGGCGGGGTGTCTTTCCTGAAGGTGAACGGAGACTCCTTCTGCCGCCAATGCCAGGTGGCGAGGCCAACGGCGAAATCCGGACGGCTGCTTTCGTGCTCGATGGGATCTGATGATGATGGATCACCCCCATCAAAATTGGCGGCGAGATTCATGGAGAGATTGCCACCGGCGGAGTATCCGGCGATGCCGATCTGTTTTGGATCAATGCCCCACTCAGACGCGCGATGCCGGACGAGGCGGATGGCACGTTTGGCATCAAGCAAGGTCAGAGCCTGGATACCGGCGTTGTCGAGCTTGTGCGGCGGACGGAGGCGGTACTTGAGACCGATGATGGCGACGCCTTTGGGGTTGAAGACATCCGCAGCATATTCGACGTGCGTCTTCCAATCCAGCGCGCCATAGCCGCCACCGGCGCAAGTGATGATGGCCATGCCGGTACGCTTATCGGCAGGCGGCAGGAAGAGCGTCAGCGAGGGATGGGTAACATTACGGATGCTGCCACGTGCTTCGTGGATCTCGGCGGGCGCATTTTCGAGGAATTGAGGCGGTTTGTCGGGCCAGAGCGGGACGACCTCGGCCGCGTGAAGGACGGTCTGGAAAGTGCCTAGAAAGAGACAAAACAGCAAAAGCAAACGCATAGGATAGATAGGCGAACGGACGAGGAAGTCTGTCATTGCATCTGAAATGGCGGGAATAGGGGAGGAACGATATCCTCTCATGGATATGAAGTGGCGACTGCTTTCCTTGATGCTCATGCTCACCCCTCTGTCATGCGATGCAGCCCCGCCGGAAGAAGCCGGCAAGGTGTCCTGGGGCCGCGATCTCGACACTGCGCTGGCATCCAGCCGCGAGAGCGGGCGTCCTGTCCTTGTCTTGTTTCAGGAGATCCCCGGCTGTGCGGGATGCAAGCAGTTCGGGCGGGATGTTTTATCCAACCCGCTGCTGGTCGAAGCCATCGAGACGGAGTTCACGCCGCTGCTGATCCATAACAACAAGGGCGGCAAGGATGCTGAAGTCCTGCAGCGCTATGGCGAACCCGCGTGGAACTACCAGGTGGTGCGTTTTCTCGATGCGAAGGGAAGCGACATCATCCCACGCCGGGATCAGGTCTGGGAGACGGGAGCCCTTTCTGAACGGATGATCGCGACCTTGATGAAAGCCAGACGACCGGTGCCGGCTTACCTGGCACTGCTGGCCGCGGAGCACTCACCGCGATTGAAGCAGGCCGTGTTTGAGATGCATTGTTTCTGGACGGGTGAGATGGCGCTGGGGCAGATCGAAGGCGTCATCAGCACCGAGGCAGGTTTCATGGGCGGGCATGAAGTGACTCGGGTGAGCTATGATCCTCAAACCGTGCCGCTTTCAAAGCTGATCGCCGACGCTGAAAAGGTGGACTGTGCGCATGCCTTGCATGTGCCTGCCACGGACGTGGGAGAGGCCAAAGCAGCACGACTGCGAGTCGGGGTGATCTCAGGCTACCGGAGCGCCCCTGCCAGTGATCAGAAGAGGCAGATCAGTGGCACTGCGCTGGATCGGCTCCACCTGACAGGCGCGCAGGCCACAAAGATGAACGCCTGGCTGCGCGCCGATGCCGCGAAGGCACTGGGCTTTTTGACACCCTCCCAGCGTGCTCAGGTGAAGTGACCTCTCAGCCGCTAACATTGGCACGTGTTCGCAGAAAGAAGGCCGGAGGGCGCTTTGGCGAGAAAATGAGATTCGGGGATTGCCATTCTTCCCTGCCCTGCGCCATCATGGGCGGTCCATGCATCCTGAGATTCCGAAACTCCTCCAGCTTCAAGAACGCGACCAACGCATCCGCGCTTTGCAAAAAGACCTCAAAGAGGTGCCCAAGCATGAGGCGGCTGCCAAGACACAGCTCGCCGGTGACACGGCGGCGGTCGAGGCAGCATCGCTCAAGGTGAAGGAGATCGAAGTGAAGATCAAAGGCGTGGAGCTGGACATCCAGACTCGGCAGAACACGATCAAGCGTCTGGGTGACCAGCAGTTTGAGACGCGGAAGAATGATGAGTTCCAGGCGCTCGGCGTGGAGATCAAACGCTATGAGAAAGACGTGAATGCGCTTGAGGACAAGGAGATGGAGCACATGGAGGAACTGGAAGGCGCCAAAGCCGTGCTGAAAGACGCGCAAGGCAAACTGGCGGTGACACAAGGCCGTGTGAATGAGGAACTGAAGGTGCTGGCCGAGCGCGCCGACGGACTGAAGAAGCGTCTTGCCGAAGTCGAAGCGGATCGCAAAATCTTGGCGGAGCCGATCGAGAAGACGGGGATGGATCTTTATCAGCGGATCTTCACGAAGAAGGGTGATGCGGGCATTGTGCCGTTGGAGAATGGCATCTGTGGCGGCTGCCACATGAAGGTGGTGTTAGGCACGATCCAGACAGCGCGAGGCGAGGAGATCCTGGCTCAGTGTGACAGCTGCGGACGCATCTTGTATCTGGTGGAGTAAGCTGAACCTCACGTGGCAAACGAATCGTTGGTTTGGCCTCTGCGGTGATACAGTCTCCAGTCCTGACCTATGATTTTTCTCCGAGGAAGACATCGACTTGCTGGCCGACGTAGAGGCTTTTGCCTGCGGGGACTTTGAGGCGGTAGATGACCTGCAGCACGCGGGTATCCACACGCTCGTTGCTGGCGCCGGTGAGGGACTGCTTCGGGATCACGAAGGGGTCGATGCGGAGGAACTCGAGATCGTAGGCGGTCTGGCTGTCGCCCTTGAGGAAGGCCTTGGCGGGCATGCCGGGGCGCACGGCCATGGCGTTTTGCTCGTCCACATCAGCACGCACTTGGAGGGTGTCCACCTCGCCGAGGATCATGGCGGCCTGCCGGTTCTGTGGCGAGGCGTATTCACCGGCACGGATGTTCACCTGAAGGATGCTGCCATCTCTCGGGGCACGGACGGTCATGCGCTCGATCAAGAGTTTGGTTTGCTTCACGGCGGCATGGGAGGCCTGAAGCTGCGCCTGAGACTGCGCGGCCTGGGCCTTGGCCACGGTCACGTCATTGGTTCGGTTACGCAGATCATCCTGGGTGATGGCGCGCTGGTCGGTCACTGACTTGAGACGGTCCAGCATGTCCTGCTGCTTCGCCAACTGGGCCTGCGTGATCTCCAACGTGGCCTGATTGACCACGATGGTGGCCTCCTGGCCGATCAACTGGGCCTGCAGCTCGCGGTCATCGAGCTGGAGCAAAGGCTCGCCCGTCTTGACCTTCTGCCAGACTTTGACCATCACGTCTGTAACCAGCCCCGGAGCCGGCGGGCCAATGCTGACATTTTCATCCACGGCTTCCAGAATGCCGGTGGCGGCCAGGCCTTTAGGGAAAGGCTTCTCCGGTGGTTTGACAGGCGGAGGCGTGATGGGGGTCTCCTGCGCCCGGATGACAGCCATGACCTGGGTCATCTGCCACACACCCACCACGGCGAGAGCGATGCTGCCATAGCGAACGAGACTGGGGAGGAGAGGCATGTCTCCGATTTACGCGCCTGGGGAAGTCTTGGCAACTGGCAGAACTACCCAGTCTTTGAAGGAGCCGTTCATCTCCTCACGGAGAAGGTGGCGCAGTTTTTGGCGGGCCCGGTACAGGGCCACGCGCCGAGCCCCTGAATGAACTGCCGTGCATTCGCCATCGATCAAATCAGGGCTGATTTCATGCCAAATCTCCGCGCGGGTCTGCTGGCGCAAGCGGTTGACCGCGACGGTGATGCAGGCAGACAGCCAGGGACGATCCACCTCAGTCGCAGGCGTCGTGTAGGTGCGTAATTCGGGCATGAGCTCATCATCGAGCGGCAAGGCTTCAGCGGAGCCAGCGCGTCGCTGCCGGTTGGCATGGCGCCAGCGGTTGATAAGCAGGCAGCGGAGGCGGAGAAAAAGATAGGAGGTCTGTTTCTCCACCGACTGACTCACCAACTGCTCCAAGACTCCGCGACGTGCCAGCGAGAGGAAGAGCTCCTGCACCGTGTCCTCTGCCTCGACGATGGAACACCCACGCTGGCAAGCCGCCGCATGCAAACGACGCCAGTGCGCACGACAAAAGCTGTCGAGCGAAGGGACGTTGGAAGCTGCAGGGGGCATAAAATTCGGACGACCGAGGGCAGAATGACTAAAACCAAGCGTGAGATTGGTCCATGCCACCATGGGAGTAGTGGAGCATTGGGACCAAAAGGACGGCTTGCAGACTGGTCAGCGGGCAGAACAAAACAGCCGCGTGTTAATGCTTCATGTGAAAAGCTGTTCATTTTTGTTAAGGCCGTGTAAATCAGATCCACCCTACCTCTCCTGCACGCCTAGACTCTGCGCATGCCTCCCGAATCCGCCCCTTTTCAAGACGGCCTGACTCATGTCCTGGTCATTGATGACGATCGCAAACTGGCGGGTCTGATTCGTGACTATCTGGTGCCTCTGGGATACGCCATCGAGCTGGTCCACACGGGACCCGAGGGAGCGGAACGTGCCCTCGCGGCACCGTGGCATGCGATCATTCTGGATGTGATGCTGCCCGGGTGTGACGGGTTTGAAGTGCTAAAGCGGATCCGGGCGAAGTCATCGGTGCCTATCCTGATGCTGACGGCTCGTGGCGAGGAAGCCGACAGGATTGTGGGGCTGGAGATCGGGGCGGATGACTATCTGCCCAAGACCTTCTCGACCCGTGAACTGCTGGCGCGTCTGCGTGCCGTGACAAGGCGTTCCGTGATCACTCAGGCGGCACCCGTAGAAGCACCCGTGAAAGAGTTGGTCGTCGGCAATGTGCGTCTGAATCTGGATGCGCGTGTGGCGACGCAGAATGACAAGGTGCTGGTGCTGACCCCGGTGGAATTCGACATTTTGACTGCACTGATGAAGTCCCGTGGACGCATCAAGTCCCGCGAGGCCCTGATCGAGAATCTACGGGATCGGCAGTATGAGGTCTTTGACCGGAGTGTGGATGTTCACATTGCCTCCCTGCGCAAGAAACTGGGCGACGATGCTCACCAGCCCAAGCACATCCGCACAGTGAGAAGCGCGGGGTACATGTTCATCAATCCAGAGGCGTGATTGGGAGAAGTGGGCGGCAGGCGGTGAGCCGTGAGCGGTAGCCTGTGAATGGGTGCGGTGCGATCTCCGAGGGGGAATCGAGGCGAAATCACAGGACTAACGGCTTTGCAGAATTCACAGGATTTTTGACGGAGTGGATCGCTTGAATTGACTTTGATTGTTTATCACCTCTAATAGTTTGTAGAACCGAAATAGATGATCACTCACCGACAATTGGTGACCTCAATGTGATCGTCTGAGTTTCTCGACAGTTTGCTATCGACGGTTATTTTAACTCAAACACTACTCACCGACGACGTTTGAGTTAATGTTGAATATGGGTGATTGGGGCGTTGAAATGACTTGGCGGTCACTGTGACGCGTTTTTGCCTCCATTTCCTAGACTACTGTCATGGCGACCAATCCGACTCCGACGAATGACCACCAGCTACTGATCTTGTGTGATCACGTGGCGGAGGGTTGTGCGCAATTGGAGGAGGAGATTGGGCTGGCAACGGAGGTTGCGCCGCGGGTGAGATCGCGGGCGGAGGCGGTGCGGGAACGGATGGCTGAGGTGAAGCGGCTGAAGCCGAGACGGACCAAACGCAGATCGGAGTTTCGCAAGCTGGACCGTGAGGGTGAGCAGGTCATCGGTCGCTGTCGATTGAGGCTGGCGGCACTCCATGGCCCGCGATTCAATGAGGGCTGGCGGGAAGCGGGATTTCCCCAGGGAACGACGATGGTGCCGGAAGCTTTTGCGACGCGACTGAAGGTGCTGGAGGGTCTGGTGCGCTACTTCCAAAAGCATCCTGAGCTGGAGAGCCTGGACATGAAAGCGACGGCGGAGATCTGCCGGGAAATGCTCGCCGGGCTCGAGAGGGATCGCCAAGCGGTCCAGGAGAGTGCAACAAAGCTGCGGGACGCTGTGCTGGCCAAGCGGTCTGCGCTGAGAGCTCTGCGGAACTGTTTGCGCGACACGATCCGCACCCTGAGCGGACTATTGCCGGGAGACGATCCGAGGTGGGCGGGGTTTGGGCTCAAGCCGCCGAAGGCTAGCCACACGCAGCCCGAACCCGTTGGAGAGCTCAGCCTGACGCCCGTGCGTGGCGGTGCGGTGGAAGCACGGTGGTCGGCCGCGTTGCATGCAGAGACCTATGAGATCCAGGCGAGGCTCATGGGGGCTTCAGCCTTCAAGGCGGTGAAAGCCGTGCGCGGCCTGGAAGTGCAGCTCACCGGATGGCCGTCTGGACAGATCCTGGAGGTGCGGATTGTCGCGGCCAATCCTCTTGGTAAGGCGGCTCCCAGCCCGGTGATGGCTTTGTGGCTGACGTGATGGACGCAGGCTCGGGATTCGCGCCCTGAAGGGTCCATTCTTCGGGAGTGAAAGCCTGTGGAGGCGGTCTTTTTAATGTCAGACGCGAGAGACCGTGGACCGCTGCGCAAGGATCGGCCTGAAACTTGCGTTTGCATCCTGAGGTGTCTCACACACATCCTCTTCTGTCGTAATCCCCCCTGATGACATCTTTGTTCACACGCCCGCTGAGACTGCTGGGTGGCGCTGCCGCCATTCTTGCGGTCCACGCACCTGCTGCTGAAGCTCCCGCCACCTTCACGCCCGACCAGATCGAGTTCTTTGAAAAGGAGGTCCGTCCCGTGCTGGCCGAAAACTGCTATGACTGCCACGGTGGTCACAAGCACGAAAACGGCCTGCGTGTGGACCTGCGCAGCGCCATCCTGAAGGGCAGTGACTACGGCAAGGTGGTGGAGCCGGGCAACCCTGCGGCCTCCAAATTGATCAAGGCCATCTCCCATGCACCGGGTGTGGAAGCGATGCCCAAGAAGGGTGACAAGCTGAAGCCGGGACAGATCGCCGCGCTGGAGAAGTGGGTGCAGATGGGTCTCCCCTGGCCTGCTGAGAAAGCGGTGGTGGAAACTCATGACAAACCTGCCTGGCAGGAGCACTGGGCCTACCTGCCTGTGAAGCCGCAGCCGAAGACCAGCATCGATGCGCTGGTGCAGCCGAAGCTGAAGGCCGCAGGGCTGGACTTTGCCCCGCAGACGGATGCGGCGACGCTTTGCCGCCGCATCTATGTCAGCCTCACGGGCCTGCAGCCGAGCTATGACGATGTGCAGGCCTTTGTGGCGGAGTCCAAGACCTCGTCCGCGGCAGCGGTGGAGAAGCTGGTCACCAAGCTGCTGGCCTCCCAGGCCTATGGCCAGCGCTGGGCGCGGCACTGGCTGGATGTGGCACGCTATGCGGACACAGATGGCTATCAGGTGGCGGGACGAAACATCAACTACCCGTATGCCTACACGTATCGCGACTGGGTGGTGAAATCGCTCAACGACGACCTGCCGTACGACCAGTTCCTCATGAATCAGCTCGCGGCGGACAAGATGCATGCGAACGAGCCGGGGCACCCTTCCCTGGCGGCGCTGGGTTTCCTGAACGTGGGGGACAAGTTCATCAGCGACCGCAACCTGCAGATCGATGACCGCATCGACGTGGTGGCCCGTGGCATGCTGGGACTGACGGTGGCCTGCGCGCGCTGCCATAACCACAAGTATGACCCGATCCCGAGCAAGGACTACTATGCGATGTATTCCATCTTCAACAGCAGCGAGCAGCCGGAGCAGGTGAACCTGCCGGTGATCGGCAAGACGACGGATGAAGCCTCCTTCAGAGAGTATGAGGCAAAGGTGGGCGAGATCGCCGCTAAGGAGATGGAATTTAAAATGGAAGTGTATGCCGAGATCCGCACGCCGGAGCGCGTGAGCCAGTATCTGGCCTTTGCTCAAGAAGCTGCAGGCATCAAGGATCGCAGCACGATGAAGGGTCGCGCAGGACAACTGAAGCTGCGTGACACCGTGGCGGACAAGTGGGGCGACTTCGTGCAGCGCCATGCGCTGAAGGGCAAGCCGCATCCGGTGATGATTGCTTGGAAGCAGTTTGCGGACATCCCTGCGGCTGAGTTTGGTGCCAAGGCACCGGTGGTGCTGGCATCGCTGACGAAGCCGGAGAGCGGCCTGAATGCGGTGCCGCGCAATGAGCTGGCGAAGCGCCCGGCGCCCAAGAGCTTTGACGACATCGCCAAGATGTATGCGGACATCTTCCTCACCTGTCTGGACGGCAAGGAGCCGGACAATGCGGACTGGAAACAGGTGCGCGAACTGCTGCTGAGCGAGCCGAGCCCGATGGCCGTGCCGGTGGAGCAGGCCAACCTTTTCTTTACCCGCAAGGATCTCGAGAAGGTCACCAAATTTAGCAACGACCGCGTGAAGCTGGAACTGGAGCATCCGGGTGCTCCGCCGCGCGCCATGGTGACGGTGGACAAGCCGAAGCCGGGGGATGTGCGGGTGTTTGTGCGCGGCAATCCCGGTCGACAGGGCGAGCCGGCACCGCGTGCCTGGTTGACGATGTTTGGTGGTGAGACTTTTAAGGATGGCAGCGGTCGTCTGGAGCTGGCGCAGAAGATCGCCAGCAAGGACAATCCGCTCACGGCGCGCGTGATCGCGAACCGTGTGTGGCAGCTTCACTTTGGCAAACCTTTGGTTGGGCAGACGAGTGACTTCGGCGTGCAGACTCCGAAGCCTACTCAGGCCGATCTGCTGGACTATCTGGCCGCCTATCTGGTGGAGAATGGCTGGAGCCTGAAGAAGCTGCATCGCCTGATCCTGACCAGCCGCACCTGGCAGCAAAGCTCCGAGGTCACGCCTGAGAAGAACTTGAAGGATGCGGACAACGAGCTGCTGAGCCGCTACAACCGCCAGCGTCTGGACTATGAGACCATGCGTGATGCACTGTTGCAGGCCAGCGCAGATCTGGATCTCGGCATCACGGGTGGTCGTGCCTTGGCCTACGATGCACCGAATGCGGATGCGCGGCGCAGTGTGTTCCTGCTGGTGAACCGCTACGACCAGCCAACGGTGCCGGCGATGTTCGACTTCGCGAATCCGGACAGTCACAGCCCGATGCGTTATGTGACCACGGTGCCGCAGCAGGCGCTGTTCCTGATGAATAGCCCCTTCATGAGCCAGCGCGCGGGCCGTGTGGCAGAGAAGACGGAGGTCAAAGGCAGCGCGATCGACTCCCAGGCCATTACGAATCTTTACCAGCGCGTGCTGCGTCGTGATCCACGCCCGGAAGAGGTGGAGATGGCCTCACGCTTCATGCAGGACAGCGAGGAACTCCGCCTCCGCAGCAATGCCTTCATCTGGACTTATGGTTATGCCAAGGTCATGGCGGACGCCGTAGGCAAGCATGAGGTCGGCCCCTTCCGTGCCTTCCAGCATTTCGGCAAGACATCGCAGACCAAGAACCGCTGGTTCCCGGCGGAGAACTTCCCTGACAAGGACTTTGGCCACATCTTCCTCGCGGGCAACAACGGTCACCCGGGTCGCGAGTTCGCCGCCGTGATGCAGTGGAAGTCCCCCTTTGAGAAGGAGCGCCTGCGCTTCAGCGGGACAATGAAACGTGCCAGTGAGAGAGGCAATGGCACGCGCGGCCTGATTGTTTCCAGCCGTCAGGGCGTGCTGGTGGATCACCTGGTGCCGCCGCAGGGCAGCTTTGATTTCATCTCCGAGATCGAAGTGCTGTCCGGAGAAACGATTTCCTTTGTCGCCGACTCAGAAGGCAGTACCGACAGCGATGGCTACACCTGGACGCCGAGGATCGAGCGAATCGCCGCAGATGGAGCGGTCACCACCGTGACCAAGGCTGACACGGATTTCTGCGGCCCCGATGGCTGGCCCCTGAACCGCACCAAGCCGCAATCACCGCTGTCCCAGCTCGCCCAGGTGCTGATGATGTCGAACGAGTTTCAGTTTGTGGATTGAGTCAAAAAGCGCACTTTTGTTTCCAACAAGAACCAGGAGGTTTTCATGTCCATCACTGCCACACAGATCTGCGAGCAATTTGAATTACTCAGTGATGAGGAACGCATCCAGGTTTTTCACACACTCCTGGACATCATGGGACCGGTCAGCGGCGATGATAGCGAGATAGACTGGGAAGTGGCACAGGTGGCCGAAGCGGAACGCCGCGACGCAGAACTCACTTCCGGCAAGGTTCAGGCACTTAGCGCCGAGGAGTTCTGGCAAAGCATCGAGGAGTCCAAACTCGCGCGCCGCAGTGCATGAACTTTGTCGTTCATCCCAAGGCTCTACTCGACTATGACGAAATCTTGGCCCACCTGGAAGAAGTATTAATGACTGCCGCTGACCGCTTCGAAGCTGGTTTCAAAGATGCTTTACAGAAGGCCTTGAATAATCCCTTCCACTTCCATTTCGCCAATCGCAGCCGCCTTGTCCGTCGCGCTAACATCAAGAAATTTAGCCGCCATTTCCTCTATTCCGTGGATGAGAGTCAGTCGCTGATTCGAGTACTGGCTTTCAAACACGATCACCAGCACCCCGATTACGGCTTTGATCGAGAATGCTCTTGAGCGACGTATCCCGAGTCCCCCCATGTCCCATCATCCCTTCAATCTCGAACATCATTTCCTGACCCGCCGCCAGATGCTGAGCCGTGTGGGCATGGGGATGGGCACCATGGCTCTGGGAGGGCTCATGGATGCGAACAAGGCGCAGGCGGCGATCGATGGCACGAATCCGTTTGGGGTTCGCCAGTCGCACCATGAGCCGAAGGCAAAGCGAGTGATCCATTTCTTCATGAATGGCGGACCTTCACAGGTGGATACCTTTGATCCGAAGCCGATGCTGGAGAAGTATGATGGCAAGCCGCTGCCGAGCGTGTTGAAGACCGAGCGTCCGACGGGTGCTGGACTGAAATCTCCTTTCGCGTTCAAGAAGTATGGTCAGTGCGGGCTGGAGGTGAGTGATCTCTTCGCTAAAACAGCAGCGTATGCGGATGACCTGTGTGTGATCCGCTCGATGAAGGCGGATGTGCCTAACCATGAGCCTTCTCTCGGTTTGATGAACTGTGGTGATGGTCGTCAGCATCGCCCGAGCTTCGGGTCGTGGGTGACGTATGGTCTGGGATCGGAGAATGAGAACCTGCCGGGATACATCTCCATGTGTCCGAAAGGCATGCCCACACGGCGCACGAAGAACTGGCAGTCGGCTTTCCTGCCGAGCATTTACCAGGGCACGTACATCAACACGGAAGACACTGAGGTGGACAAGCTGGTGGAGTTCATCAAGAATGGCTCACTGGACCTGAAGCAGCAGCGCCGTCAGCTCGACCTGCTGTATGCGCTGAATGAGAACCATCTGAAACAGCGCCAGAACGACCAGCAGCTCGATGCGCGGATCCAGAGCTTTGAGCTTGCCTATCGCATGCAGATGGAAGCCACGGATGCTTTTGACATCAGCAAGGAGCCTGAGTCAGTGCGCAAGGCTTATGGCGAGAATGATTTTGGTCGTCAGACGCTGATCGCACGTCGGTTGCTGGAGCGCGGTGTGCGCTTCATCCAGCTTTGGACGGGCGCAGGACAGCCCTGGGATAGTCATGACGAGATCCTGGACCATGCGCGCCTCGCGAAGGATGTGGACCAGGCCATTGCCGCCTTCATGGGTGACATGAAGCAGCGGGGTCTGTTTGATGAAACGCTCATGATCTGGGGCGGTGAGTTTGGCCGCACGCCAGCGGTGGAGCTGCCGACTCCGGGAGCGAACGCTGGCAAGCAGCGCGGTCGTGACCATAACCACTACGGTTTCAGCTACTGGATGGCCGGAGGTGGTTCCAAAGGTGGTTATACCCACGGGGCGACCGATGAGTTCGGCTTCGCGGCCATTGAGAAGCCCGTGCATGTGCATGAACTGCACGCGACGATGCTGCACCTGCTGGGCTTTGATCACTCACGCTTCACGTACAAGTATGCGGGCCTCGACTTCCGCCTCACAGGCGTGGAAGAGTGCAGCATGGTGAAGGAACTGATTGCGTAGTCCCCCTCACTTCACGGCTTTTACCTTCACATTCCGAATGGCGGCGGAGGTGGCGTAGGTGGAAATGGCGAGAGGGGCGTAGGTTTCGATGGGGCCGGGACGGAGGCTGATTTTGCGGCCGGCGATGTCCTGGTCGATGATCTGCTTGTCATCCAGCCAGGCGCTGAGGTTCTCTGGCGTGACGCGAAGGCGGATCTTGTACCATTTGTCGTCCTCGTACTTCTGATAAGAGCCGGTGTTGTTGTTGGAGGCGTCGAAGTCGTCAATGCTGCTGATGCCGGTGACGCTGCCGCCCCAGCCGCCGCAGATGAGGGTGGCGCATTTTTTGAGGTCGCCCACGGGAAAGGTCAGGCCGCAGAAGAAATCCACGCCCTGGAGACGCTTAGCCTCCAGACTGATCTCGTAGTTGATGAGGGGAAGATCGGCAGGCTTTTTGAAGACGACACCGCTGAGGCTGTCCCCCTGATTGATGATCATGATGTCGCCCTCAAGCTCGACCGTGCCGCTGCCCCCGATGTCGACGGTCTCCCAGGCATCAAGGGACTTGCCGTCAAAGAGCACATGCTCCGTTTGAGCTTCCTTGGCCTTGGTTGCCGTGCTTGCCGGGGCGGCGGGCTTGGCAGGTTCCTGGGCGATGGAGACAGTCAGGCAGGTCAGCAGGGCCAGGGCGGAGAGGGAGGCGATCTTCATGCGGATGGACAAAGGTGGGGCACACAAAACGCTTCTGCACGTCAAAACCATCGTTTCCGTCTGAGAAAAACGGTGGAGACACGGGGCGGGCGTGCTACGTCTGAGGCCTCCATGACCTTCCCTACCCTTCGTCGTCTTACCCAGGCCGCCATGCTCGTCGGCGTGGCCGTCTCCCTGAGCAGCTGTAAAACCGTGCGCAAACGCCACATTTATGGCCACGAGTTCAACCCGACTGTCACCCCTGCCAAAAATCCAAGCGCCGTGAAGGTGAAGGTGAGCACGGTTGCCCAGCGCGTATATGTCGTCGAGGGTGACAAGGTCTTGCTGGCCACCCCCTGCTCCGTGGGCACAAACGGCTCCACGGGCGCCGGCACCTACCGCATCCAGTACAAGGAGGCCAAGCGCCGCCGTCAGAGCGAACCGGATCGTGGCTACCCGATGGCCTACTGGCAGGAGTGGAAGTCCGCTTACGGCCTGCATTGGGGCTTTGTGAAGCCCTATCCCTGCACCCACGGTTGCATCCGTCTGCCCGCCAAGTCAGCCAAGGCACTGTTCTCCCTGACCAGAACCGGCACCCCGCTGATCATCGCCAAGTCCCATCCTGAGGACAACACGGTGGGCAAGACCCTCCCAGTGGTGGATGACGGCCCGCTGCCAAACCCGGACCGCGGCTACCTGCTGAGCTCAAAATTCTTCACCGACATTGAAGCAGGAAACCTCTTCAAGCGGTAATTTAAACGTAGTGTCTTAGTTCCCGGGGAGAGGCGGCAGCCCCGTCTCTCCCTTTTTCAGTTCATTCCCCTACCCTTCGCTTTTCAGTCTCCATGTCCAACGCCGCCCCAGCCTCCCGCCGAGTCAACGTCCGCACACCGGAGGTCATGGAGCGTGTGCAGGCGGAGGTGGAGACGCACTACCGCAGTCCGCTGGTGGAGACCATCCGCGCCCAAGGCAGCGTGATCCAGATCGGCAACACGACCGTGCGGCTGGCCCGTGAGTTCGGCTTTTGCTACGGTGTGGAACGCGCGATCGACCTGGCCTATGCGGCTCGTCGTGTGTTTGCGGACAAGCGTGTTTTCCTGCTTGGCGAGATCATCCACAATCCAGAGGTGAACCGCCAGCTCACGGAGATGGGCATCATCAGCATTCCGGTGGGCAAGCATGAGGAAGAAGTGGCCAAGCTCACCAGCGATGACGTGGTCATCGTGCCGGCCTTCGGTGCTGAGACAGATTTGATGAAGCTGATCTCCTCCCGCGGATGCATGGTGGTGGATACCACCTGCGGAGATGTGATGAGCGTTTGGAAGCGTGTGCGCGGCTATGCGAAGGGCGGCTTCACCTCCATCATCCATGGCAAGGCCAGCCACGAAGAAACACGTGCGACTTCCTCCCGTGCGATCGGCGACAATGGCAATGGTCACTATCTGGTCGTGCTGACGCTTTCCGATGTGGACTTCGTCTGCGACTACATTCGCAAGGGCGGTGACAAGCAAGCCTTTCTGAAACGCTTCAGTTCCGCGAGCGCGTGTTCACCAGGCTTTGATCCAGATCTGCATTTGACCCGTGTGGGTGTGGCAAACCAGACGACCATGCTCAAATCCGAAACCGAGGAGATACAGCGCCGCCTGCAGAAGGCGATCGAGGATCGCGATGGTGTGGGCAGCCCGAATTTCCAAGTGTTTGACACCATCTGCGGTGCCACGCAGGATCGTCAGGATGGGCTCTTCCATCTGCTGCAGCAGCCGCTGGACATCCTGCTTGTCGTGGGCGGCTACAACAGCTCCAACACGACGCATTTGGTGGAGATCGGTGAGCAGCAACTGCCCACCTTCTTCATCCGCACAGCGGAATGCCTGACCTCGCTGGAGCAGATCGTGCACTTCGATCTTCATCTGAAGGCGGAGAAGACCAGCTACTCAGGCAAACTGTCTGACCTGAGCAACCCGATCACCATCGGCATCACGGCGGGTGCCTCCTGCCCAAACAACCTGATCGAGGACACGCTGCTGCGGATCTTTGGCCTGCGCGGCATTGACGAGCAGCAGGTGCGTGCGGCGGCCGGGCTCGCTTGATTCGTTCTTTAGACTTAGCCTTCCTCACCATGCCCCTTCCCGTCCGCGTCAAACGACCATCTTCCATCACTGTCGGTGAGTTCTTCGCGGAAAATGAGAAGCCTCTGAAGCTCAAGATCGTGGGCTCAGAAGTTGGCTTTGCCCGCAAAATCCTGGAGCCTTCAGTGAATCGTCCGGGACTGGCGCTCTCCGGCTTTTTTTCCTATTTCGCCTACAAGCGCGTGCAGGTGATCGGCAATTCCGAATTGTCCTTCCTGGATTCGCTGGAGCCAAAACTACGCGCGGCACGCTTCAGCCAGCTTTGCTCCTGGGAGATCCCCTGCCTCATCGTGGCAAGGGCGCATCGCCTGGCGGAAGATCTGGTGCAGATCGCCAATGAAGCGGGCATCTCCGTCTTCCAGACGAGCATGCTGACAATGAAGTTCCTGAACAATGCGACCATCAAGCTCGACACCGCCTTCGCCCCCACCCAGACGGTGCACGGGTGCATGGTGGACGTCCAGGGCGTGGGTGTGCTGATCCAGGGAGACAGCGGCTGCGGCAAGAGCGAGAGCGTGATCGGCCTGCTGCAGCGCGGTGCCAGCCTGGTAGCGGATGACGCCGTCCGCCTGCGGAACATCGAGGAAAGGGAAATCGTGGGCATGGCACCGGAGACGACCCGGGACATGATCGAGATCCGCGGTCTGGGGATTTTGAATGTGGCAGCTCTCTTTGGGGTAGGATCCGTGCGCCTGAGCAAGCGGCTCGACCTCATTGTCCACCTGGTGCACATCAAGGAGTCCGAGGATTTGGAACGAGTCGGCCGAGATGATCAGACCGTCGATATTCTTGGGATCGCCGTGAATCGAGTGGAACTCCCGGTGGCACCTGGACGCGATGTGGCAGGCCTCATTGAGCTGGCGGCCCTGAATTACAAGCTACGCTCTTTCGGCTACAACAGCGCGGTGGAGTTCGATCAAAGGTTGTTAAAAAAGATGGCGCAGGACCAATTAGGTTGATAATTAGCGCAACACTACGCTGACACATACCATGATGCTCTCCAAAGACCTCACGATTCGCAACAAGATGGGCCTTCACGCCCGTCCTGCGGCTCAATTCGTGAAGCGTGCCAGCAAGTACAAGTGTGATATCTGGGTCGAGAAAGATGACGAGCCCGTGAATGGCAAAAGCATCATGGGCCTCATGATGCTGGCCGCCGGCCGAGGCGAGAGCATCAAGCTCACGACCGAAGGTGTGGATGCCGAGGAGGCCATGACCGACCTCGAGGAGCTCATCAACACCGGTTTCGGTGATGTGGAGTGACAAGCTTGCCACGAAACGGCGTTTCTGATTGAATCCGGGCGTGAAATCTTGCCTTGTTGTCTTCCTGACTCTGCCCTGGCTGCTCTGCAGTTGCGGCTCGTCGTCCTCACGCCGCTCGGAGAAGTCGCTGGCAGACATGACGATGGAGGAAAGGCGCGGCCGTTCGGTGACAGCGCTGAAGGAGGGTTTCCGATCTGATAACCCGCAGTTCCGCAGCCGCTATGACAAGGCTGCCCGAGCCGTGCTCACTCAAGGTAAGGAGGGAAGTGCTGGATGGTTCGGTCGGCAGAAGCACAGCGCACATAGCTTCAATGGAGTGAAGACATTCGATGCGGGCAGCCAGTTCCAAACCAAGACCTTCTCGGGTGCGGACGACAAAAACTGGATGGACCGCAAAGCGCTGAGTGAACGCGACAAAGTGCCCGCTTTTGCGGACAACCAATTCAACACGAAGAAGAGTCCCTTTGGCAATGACAAGGCTCGCGAGGGCAGCCAAACCTCCAGTCTGGGTGACGATGTTTTCAAGACCACTTCAAACCGCATGGCCACAAGAAGCCAGGAGAAGAATACCAAGCCTCTCATCATCGAACTGCCGGAGCAATCCCAAGGCTCAGCTTACTCCGAGGACCAGGTGAAAAAGCTGCTCGGTCGGTAATTTCTGGCGACGCCTCATTCATTAAAAAGCACCGTCAGAGCGAGGGTCTCTCAAAGGCCCTTTGAGACCTGTCGCCCTGGAGGCTTTAAAGCAGTCCAAGAGAAGGGCCCAGCAAACAAAGGCAGATGCCTGCATTGATCAACCGAGTGATCGCACAAAGCCCAGTACCCTTTGATTTTCAAAGAGTGGTGCTCGGGAAGGGACTCGAACCCTTAAGCCTTTCGGCACAAGATCCTTAGTCTTGCGCGTATACCAATTCCGCCACCCGAGCAGGGCTGCGTTTTTGCAGGGCGCGAAGTATAACGGGGCTGCCCATGATGCAAATAGAGTTTTGATTTTTTGTGAACTTTGGTGCGAAAAGGCAGCCTCACTTGAGTCTTGTCGGCTTCTTGGAGAGTGGTTATCACACACGCATCATGAAAGCCTACCAAATCACCGGCACGGAAGGTCTGTCCGCCCTCAAGCAAGTCACCCTGACTGATCCCGAGCCCAAAGCTGGAGAGGTGCTGGTGCGCATCCGTGCCTGCTGCCTCAACTACCGCGACTACATGAATGTGATGGGCATCAAGGGTGTCACGGGTCCGATCCCGCGTGTCCCCTGCTCTGACGGCGCGGGCGAGATCGTGGCTCTGGGTGCAGGCGTGAGCGGATGGAGTGTGGGACAGAAAGTCGTGATCCCCTTCATGCCGACGTGGCTCGATGGCGGCTACACCCAGCAGCATGCCACCAAGGCTCTCGGTGGTGCTGAAGACGGCCTGCTGCGGGAACTGGCCTGCGTCTCGGCAGCCAGCCTGCTTTCCGTGCCTGAGCATCTGAGTCTGGAAGAGGCTGCCACGCTGCCCTGCGCGGCCGTCACGGCCTGGGATGCGCTCTTTGTGCGTGGTAATCTGAAGGCGGGTGAAACCGTGCTCGTTCTCGGCACGGGCGGTGTGTCCATCTTCGCGTTGCAGTTTGCCAAAAGCGTCGGCGCGCGTGTGCTCGCCACCACCAGCAGCGATGCCAAGGCCGAGCGGCTCTGTGAACTCGGGGCTGATGCGGTGCACAACTACAAGAAAGATCCCGCCTGGGATGACTGGGCGATCGCACAGACAAACAAGCTGGGAGTCGATCGCGTGATCGAAATCGGTGGACCTGAAACACTGAACCGCTCCATCAAAGCCACACGCTTTGGCGGCCACATCGCGCTCATCGGCGTGCTCACCGGCACTTCGGGAGATGTGCAAACCGTTGGCATCCTGCGCAAAAGCATTCGTCTCGATGGCATCTATGTCGGCTCACGCACGATGTTCGCCGGTATGCTGGAGCACATCACCTCACAGAAGATGCATCCGGTGATCGACAGCACCTTTGAGTTTGATGATGCACCCGCCGCCTTTGAGCGGATCGGCAGCGGCCAGCACTTCGGGAAGATCGTGATCCGCGTGTAGGACGTGTGGGCGCACTCGCCAGAGTGCGCAGGACGAAGTCTCCCGAGACTCGTGCCCACCCATCTCTCGTTCTGGCGAACGAGCCCACATCAGCGCCGAACCATCACTTCGGCAGCATCGTGAGGTACTTCGTCTCGAGGTCCTTCACCTTGGCGCGGGCAGGATCGAGCTGAGGCTGGAGTTTGGTCAACTCGGCGTTGATCTCAGCGAGGTTCTTGTCACGCACAGGAGCGTCTTTTTCAGCTGCGGCGATGGCAGCCTCAGCACCGGCTTTCTTGGCCTTGGTGGCTTCGAGTTCTTCTGTGGCTTTGGCGACTTCCGCCTTCTTGGCATCGACGATCTTGATCTCGCCTTCCAGCTTGGCGCGGGCCTCGGCAAAAGCCTTCTCCACGTCAGGAAGAGTGGCCTTCATGGCGGCGATCTGTTCATTCACCGGCTTCGACTTCGCCGCGAAATCCGCTTCCAAGGCCGCAGGCACAGCGAGCTTGTCCGCACGGGCCTTGTCCTGAGCGGCGATCTCTTTCGAGATGCTGTCATGCTGGCCGCTCAGAGGCGCAGCGACCTTGTTCGCGGCATCGAGCTCGGCTTTAGACTTGGCGAGAGCGGTCTCAAGCTGCTTCGCATTGTTGCTGGCATTGTTCAGATCATTTTTGCTCTTCCCAGCAACCTGACGTGCAGCGGCTTGAGCCTTGTCCGCAGCATTGCGAGTTTCACGAGCCTTCTCGCTGTTCGTCTTGGCAGCGGTTACTTTTGCAGCAGCATCAGCGCCAGCCTTTTCAGCTGCAGCAAGTCTGCCCTGGGCGTCTGTCAGAGCCTTTTCGAGTTCGGGAGTGACGGCGTTCTTGGCTTTGGCATCGTTCACCGCTCTCTCAGCACTGGTCACGGCCTGACGCACGGGCTTCACACCACGCTCGCCTTCGCCATTCAGACGTTGGGCTTCATTGAGAGCCTTCTCAGTGGCCTGCAAATCGGCCGCAGCCTTTGCCAATGCTGCCTCGGCATCCTTCACCGCTTTCTCCTGGCCAGGAAGTGCTGCCGTGACATCCGCCACGGTCTTTTTCGCCTCAGCCAGTTTGCCCTCGCGCTGGGTCACGTCTGCCAGTTTGCTCTTCACCTGCTCATTAGGATTCTTCAGCTTCGTGGCGACTTCACCGAGCTTCTTCTTCAGGCCTTCGATAGCCTTGGCGATGTCTTCCGCGGACTTCTTCGCGGCGGCGGTGCCTTCATCGCGAGCCTTCACCAAAGCAGCGAGTTCAGCCTCACGTGTCGCGAGAGCTTTCTTTGCTTCTTCCAGCTTGGCAGCGGCGGCGCTGTCAGTGGTCTTGGTGGGCTTGATGGCTTCTTCGATGCCACCGAGCTCCGCTTTGAGCTTGGCGAGAGTGGCCTCATTCTGCGGAAGCAGGTTCACGGCTTCAGCGACGGCCTTCTTCGAAGACTCGATCTTCGCCGCATTGGAAACCTTGGCCTCTTCGTTCTCCTTCTTCGCGGCGGTGTAGTCGTTGAAGCTGCCTTCCAGCTTCGCCAGCATTTCCTTCTCCGCGAGAACGCCGACATTGAACTGCGCGGCTTTCAGCACGGTGGGCAGCTTTTGCAGCACGTTGATCTCATCTGCGGCGAGCTTGGCATTCATCTGCGCCAAGGCGAGGTTCGCATTGCCGGTGGCGACGTCGGACTCCGCGCCCTTGATGCGATCTGGACCGGCTTTGACCAGCGCAGGCAGCTTCGGCAGTTCAGCCTTCTTCGCGGCGATCGTGTCCGTGAGTTCTTTGATCTTGGCATTGGTGTCAGCGATCACCTTGTCGAGTTCCGCGACAGGAGCGGGAGCTGCACCGAGTTCAGCTTTGGCCTTGGTGACCGCAGCGGTGGCCTGGTCGATCTTGGTCTTGCTGGCTGCCAGCTTCTGCTGCTCGGCTTTTGCCGAACCAATTTTGCCTTCCAAGTCCTTCACCTTCGCGGTGAGGGCTGCATCGCCAGCCTTGGCGGCGAGTTCCTTCTTCGCTCCTTCAAGAGCTGCGTTGGCATCCGCGACGGCCTTGTCAGCAGCCGCCACCTGGGGAGCTTCAGCATTTGCCGCCGCCAGGTCTTTTTCCAGTTGGGCAACCTTCGCGGCTTTGTCGGCATGCGCCTTGATGGCCTCGCCACGAGCTTTGTGATCCGCCTGGGCCTTCGTGACGGCAGCATTTGCTTCACCGAGAGCCTTTTCAGCCGCGGCGATCTCCGCCGGATAGGCCTTGGATTTGCGGTCATTCTCGGTCACTTCGGCCTGAACCTTGGGCAGATTGTCCTGACGATTCTTGGCATCGGCCTCAGCCTTCTTCACCGCCTCTTGCAGAGAAGGAAGCTTCGCCACGAGTTCGGTGGCGCGCTTCTCGGCTTCGACGATGCGCTGGGCGATGAGCGGCGGGTTGCTGCTCAGCTGACCGATCTCAGGCATCTTATCCTGAAGCGTCAGCACCTTCACCTCGCCACGCCAGTTGGAGGTGACGCAAGTCTTCGAGTCGGCGAGAGCGACCACTTTGGCGACGATGTCGCCCTGGCTCACCGCCTCGGCTTTCTTCGTGCCATTGACATCCCAGACACGCACCAGACCGTCATCACCGGAAGAGACGATGTTGCCATCCGGTGTGAAGCTCACGGACTGCACGCCGCCGCCATGCGCGGCCCAGTTTTTGACCTGCTTGCCTTCATTCATCTCCCACACGGAGATCGTGCCGTCCTTCGAACAAGAGGCGAGGAGGTTAGAGTCCGCACGCCAGGCGAGATCGGTGCAGGGTCCCTTGTGCTGGCCGAGGATGTAGAACTCACCGCCGTTCGCGGCTTCCCAAACCATCACATTGCCGTTACGGTCAGAGGTGGCCAGCAGCACACCGTCCGGGCTGAACTTCGTGCCCAGGATCCACTCTGTGTGCTTGGCGATGGTGTAAAGTTCCTCACCCGTGGCGCTGTCATAGCACTTCACTTTTTTGGAGGTGCAGCCCACCACGACCATCTTGTGGTCCGGGCTGATGTCCGCGCTCATGGCCTGATCGAACTCCTTGCCGACCTCGATCATGCGCTTGCCGCTCTTCACATCCCAAACGACGGCGTGGCCGAACTTGCCCCCACGGCCGCCGCCCATCACCAGCAGGCTGCCATTGCGGCTGAACTGCAGGGTTCGCGCATAACCTTCCGTGTAGGGGAAAATGCCCGCGAGCTGGCGGGTGTCTGTGTCATAGAGCAGGATCTGCTTGGGCGCGGCGACGGCGACCAAGGAGGTCCAGGGGCTCGCGGCCATGGCCGTGATGGCTGTGGTTCGGGGCGTGACGACCACTGGCTCCAAAAGCACATGCTCAGGCTTGGCGATCGGTCCCTCAGGACGACCGCTCGTTACGGCCACGGCCATGTCCACCTTCGGCTTGCTGGACTTCTTGGCCACGCTGGACTTCGTCTCCAGCACACCGCCGGTGACCCACTTGGCAAGGATCTCGAGTTCCTTGGCATTCAACGGCGCGCCCTCAGGCGGCATGAAAGGCTCTTCCTTCTTCGCGCAGGTCGTCCACAGACGGCTGCCGTCCGGATTACCCGCGTCCACGATGGCCCCGCCACCGCCGCCGGTCATCAGCCCGCCAAAGCTGGTCAGGTCCAGGTCACCCTTCTTTTTATCAGGATTATGGCAGGAGAAACATTTGTTCTCCAAAAGCGGCTTGATGTGATCCTCGTAGGTGATCTTTTCCGCGTCCTGCGCAAAGAGGCTGGCGGACGAAGCGAGGCAAAAGCCGGTGATGGAGGCAAAGACGGAGCGGGTCGGCATGATTTCGAAAAAAGGGGTGCCACACCTACGCTGTGAACAACCTGCGACTTTCAGGGGGACCCGCAGACTCATCCGTTTCGCCCCACGTTCCCGGCCTACAGGCGGCCGAGTTTCCCCCGATCGGTGCGGGATCAGGCTCCCCCGACTTTCAACATTGCCACCTCACCGCTTCCGTGCCCCTCCTACTTCCGACGGAGACATGTTATTCGGACTGGAAATCCAACCCGGGTTTCGCGTAGTCTCCATGGCTCCCCTCATTTTTGGACGCCCCCCAACGCTCATGCCCTCGGAAAAAACTGCCCCGCTTAAAAACCTCAAGCTCATCGGCCAGGAGAACCTGCCTGCCGAAGGTGCTTTTTTGATCCTGCCCAGCCAGCTTAGCTACCAGGATCTCTTGAGGTTGGAAGGCCTGCTGGGCAAGCGTGAGGTGACCTATCTTGTGGAGCAAGGCGCGGCCCTGCCAGCGGCCGTGAAAGCGCACATCGAGCATGAGCATGTGCACGCCCTGGCGGTGATTCCGGAAAGCACGGAGATCGGCGTCTTCCGTCAGGCCATCCAGGCCGAGCTCAAGCAGGGTCGGGTGATCATTTACCTGCCTGCGCAGGCGGCAGTCATCAATTCGCCGATGAGCACGGTTCCGGGCACCAAGCTGGAGTTCCTGCTGAAAGCGGCCGTGCCAGTGCTGCCGCTCTATGTGCAGAGCAGCACAGAAGTGGCGCTGGAAATCGAGGCCAGCTATGACGCGACGGATGTGATCATGGCCTTTGGCAAGCTGCTCAAGCCCGAGGAAGCGACGCTGGCAGCTTACCAGGAAGTGCTGCTTCAACTCGCCGAAAAGGCCTTCTCATCGCATCCGGCGCTCGGGATGAATCTTGCGTATGCGATTCTGCTCGGACTGAAGCGCTATGGCACCCGGAACAAGGTGGTGGATGGCAAGGATGACCGCGAACTGGGTTATGACAAGGTGCTGGCCGCATCCATCGCACTGGCGGGTCATTTGAAGGCAGCGACCCAGAAGAAGCGCGTGGCCATCGTGCTGCCGCCGGGCATCGGCGGATTCATCGCCAACGTGGCGGTGCTGCTGGCGGGCAAGGTCCCGGTGAACATGAACTTCACCGCCGGCCGAGCCGCCATCGAGCACGCCATCAAGTCCAGCGATGTGGACCAATTCATCACGGCGGACATTTTCGTGCGCAAGGCGCAGCAGTTTCCGTGGCCTCCGACCAAAAATCTCATCTTGATAGAGCGGGTGCTGCCCAAGCTGAAAATCAAGATCGCCCTCTGGCTGGCGCTCAGCAAGATCCTGCCCGGCGCGCTGCTAGCGACACTGCTCGGCATTTCCCGCCAAGGTGGAGATGGCGAGGCTCTGCTGCTCTTCACCAGTGGCAGTTCGGGCAATCCAAAGGGCGTCGTGCTCAGCCACCGCAATCTGATGGCAAATGTCATCCAGTTCGGCAGCCGCCTCGGCATGAGCCAGAGCGACAGCATCCTCGGCTGCCTGCCGCTTTTCCACAGCTTCGGCTGCACGGTCACGCTATGGTATCCAGCCATCTGCGGAGTGGACCTGATCACTTACCCAAGCCCGCTGGAGACAAAGAAGCTGGGAGAGTTGATCGAAAAACATCGCATCACGCTGATGATCGCCACGCCGACCTTCCTGCGCGGCTACCTGCGTGGAGTGAACCGCGAGGCACTAACCTCCATCAAGATCTGTGTCACGGGTGCGGAGAAGCTGCCCACCACTGTGTCGGAAGCCTTTGAGGCGAAGTTTGGCAAGCGTGTCTTCGAAGGTTATGGCCTAACCGAGACTTCGCCAGTGTCGAACGTGAACCTGCCAAACCCATTACCCCTGGGCGAGGCCTCCGATGGGTACACGTTCCTGCCGAGCCATCGCCAGGGCAGCGTGGGTCAGATGGTTCCCGGCCTGGCCATCCGCATCACCCATCCGGAAACGTTTGAGCCGCAGTCCATCCACAGCAGCGGCATGATCTGGTTCAAGGGAGCGAACATCTTTGAAGGGTATCTGAATGAGGAAAAACGCACCGCTGACGTTAAGAACAGCGATGGCTGGTTCCGCACGGGCGATATCGGCCGCGTGGACATGGATGGTTTCCTGTACATCGAAGGCAGGCTCAGCCGCTTCTCCAAGATCGCCGGTGAGATGGTGCCGCATGAGACCGTGGAAGATTCTTTGATGAAGGCGATGGGTCTCGAAAACGAGACCACCCGCAAAATCGCCGTGGTCGGTGTGCCGGATCCTGACAAGGGGGAGGCGCTGGTTCTGATCACCGCGCTGCCAGGCGGTCCCGAGCATCAGGAAATCCTGGACCTTCGCTATCGCCTGCTGGAGCGCGGCATGCCGCCGCTGTGGATTCCGAAGAAAATGATCCGCATCCAGGACATTCCCATCCTGTCCTCCGGCAAGTTGGACGTGCAGGCATGCGAGAAGATCGCGCGTGCTTCGGTGGCCTGATGGTGGGACAGGTTTGCAACCTGTCCTCCCGCAGCGCGACAAACACTGGCAATCCCACCGACAAAAGGCCAACGCCGCATCTATCACAAGCGCGCACGGCGAATCCATTTAACACTCGATACCCCCCATGCCACCACTCCTCGCTGCAACCGCCGCATCACTGCCACCTTATTGGACGATCCTTCCCTTTGCGCTGCTCCTCCTGTGCATCGCTCTGATGCCGCTTTTTGCCACGCACTTTTGGGAGCATCATTATCCGAAGGTCGCCGTCGGTCTCGGACTCGTCACGGTGGCCTACTATCTCGGCGTGCGTCATGACTGGCATCCGCTGCAGCATGCGGCGCATGAGTACATGAGCTTCATGGCGCTGGTGGGATCGCTCTTTGTGATCTCTGGTGGCATCAACATCCGGGTGAAGGGAGAGGCCACGCCGCTGCGCAACACGCTCTTCCTCGCCATCGGGGCCGTGCTTTCGAATTTCATCGGCACCACAGGGGCCTCCATGCTGATGATTCGTCCATGGATCCGGATGAACAAGTATCGCATCACCGGCCAGCACATCGTGTTCTTCATTTTTGTGGTGAGCAATTGCGGTGGTGCGCTGACCCCCATCGGTGATCCGCCCCTGTTCCTCGGCTTCCTGCGCGGCGTGCCCTTCTGGTGGGTGCTCGAACATGCTTGGTTAGGCTGGGTGATCTGCGTGGCGCTGCTGCTCGCGGTGTTCTTCATCCTGGACACGATCAACTTCCGCCGCGCACCGAAACCTGTGCGTGAGAGGGTAACTCATGAGGAGCACTTCTTTCTGCGCGGGTTGCCGAATCTTGCCTGGCTCGGCTTGGTGCTTGTGGCGGTCTTTCTGCCGAAAAGTGTGCAGGAGACAGTGATCGGTGGTGTCTTGAGCGTGCCTGCCTTGGTGATGATCATCGCAGGTGCGGCCTCTTACTTCACCACCAGGCGGGAGGTGCATGAGGCCAATGATTTCAACTTCGGTCCCGTGAAGGAAGTTGGTTATCTTTTCATCGGCATCTTCCTCACCATGATCCCGGCGTTGCAGATCCTGCAAAGCGGCGAGGCGGTCCAGATCAGCACGCCGCTGGGCTACTACTTCGCCACAGGTGGCCTTTCCGCTTTTCTGGACAATGCGCCGACCTACCTCAGCTTCCTGGCGGCAGCGATGGGCACGGAGCATCTTTCCGTGGATTCCACGACCGATGTCATTCACTACGCCGAAACCCACGCGCATCATCTGATCGCGATCTCACTGGGCGCGGTGTTCTTTGGGGCAGGCAGCTACATCGGCAACGGGCCAAACTTCATGGTCAAGGCCATCGCTGAGAAGGCGCGGGTGGATACACCGGACTTCCTGCGCTACATTTGGCAGTTCTCCCTTCCCATCCTCCTGCCCATTTTGATTTTGGTGGGCTGGCTTGTCGTGAAGTGAATGGGGAATGGCGAATGAAGCCCTTGTGAGTCGCGTTTAGTATGGCCTGATTTTCCTCCCTATGAACCGTCGCCTTCTCCTTCTCACAGCCATCGCTGCTGCCCATCTGCCGCTCATCGCCGCCCAGCAGGATGATCAGTATGTCCTCGGACCTGATTCGCAGGAGAAAGCCGATGTACCAAAGGGAGAGGTGATCCAGATGCCTGCCTGGAAGGACTCCAAGATCTATCCTGGCACCACCCGTGACTGGTGGATCTATGTGCCTGCTCAATACAAAAAGGAAACGCCCGCCGCGGTGATGGTGTTTTGCGATGGCGCCGGCTTCGTGAAGCGTGACGGCCAGTTCAGAGTGCCCAATGTTTTCGACAACCTCATCGCCAAAGGTGAGATGCCGGTGACCATCGGCATCTTCATCCAGCCCGGCACCTTCCCCACCAGCAATCCGAAGGACAAGGCACGCAGCAACCGCAGCTTTGAGTATGACTCCCTGGGTGACCTTCATGCCCGCTTCCTGCTGGAGGAGATCCTCCCGGCCGTGGCGAAGGACTACAACCTCACCACGAATCCCGATGAGCGCGGGATCTGCGGCAACAGCAGCGGTGGCATCTGCGCTTTCACTGCCGCCTGGGAGCGGCCTAACGAATTTCGCAAAGTCATCAGCCACATCGGCAGCTTCACAAACATCCGTGGCGGCCATGTGTACCCTGCCCTGATCCGCAAGACCGACAAGAAGCCGCTGCGTGTGTTCCTGCAGGATGGCAAGAACGACCTCGACAACCAGTTTGGCAACTGGCCTCTGGCCAATGAAGACATGGCCGCCGCGCTGAAATTTACTGGTTATGACTACCAGTTCGTGCTGGGCGAAGGCACGCACAATGGCAAGCACGGTGCGGCTCTGCTGCCTGACACGCTCCGCTGGCTGTGGCGTAAATAGACGATTGGCACGAAGAATTTTTAACCGCTAATGGACGCTGATTGGCACTAATGTTCCAAGCCATGCAGAGTCAGAACCATTAGTGCGTATAAGTGTCCATTAGTGGTAAATAGATTGATCCAACACGACGAACTTCGAATCGAATGAAACACCTCTTTTTGTCTCTTGCCCTTCTCACCTCGGCTGCTGCTCAAGACACGTCTTTGCATGAGTTTCTGAGTGACTCAGAACCTTGGAAGGAAGCTGCCTCGGGCTATGCCTTCACGGACGGGCTTTGTGTGGATGAGGCCGGGAACCTTTTCTTCACGGATGTGAAAGGTGGCAAGGGCATCTACAAGCTCGATGCGACGACGGGCAAGGTGGACCTGTTTCTGGACAATCTACCCGGCATCAGCGGTTTGCAGATCGGGCCGGATGGGCGTTTCTACGCTTGTCACAACAAAGAGCAGCGCGTGATCGCCATCACCATGAAAGGCGAGGTCGAGGTGCTGCACACTGGAGTGAAATGCAATGACCTCGTCGTCAGCAAGGCCGGAAATGTCTACTTCACGGAGACGCCCACGCAGATGATCCATCTCATCACGAAGGACAAGAAACACATCGTGGCCGACCAGGGGCATGTGGCCAAGCCGAACGGCATCACCATCTCCACCGATGAGCGGACGCTGGTGGTCTCCGAGCATGGGGGCAAGCATGTCTGGACCTGGCGTATCGAGGAGGATGGCACGCTCACGGGCGGCGCGCCCTTCATGACCATGTGGCTGCCAGTCGGCAAGGAGACGGCCTCAGGTGATGGCGCCACCACAGAATCCAAAGGCCGCTACTTCGTCACCACCGAACTCGGCGTGCAGATCTTTGATCCTGCAGGAAGGCTTTCCGGAATCATCGCCAAACCCGTGTCAGATGGCAAAGTCGTGAGCTGCGAGTTCGCGGGCAAAGACCACGATCTTCTCTTCGTCGCGGCGGGTGACAAGCTCTTCAGCCGCAAATTGAAGGTCACCGGCTACTTCCGCTGATGCTCATAACGAGGCTCGACGGCGATCTCCGGAATCGCTAGCTTCGGCCTCATGTGCTGCTTCTCAGGAACTCAATTGGTCCAAAGCGTCAGTAGGACCCGCATCTTTGGCCGGCTGGAAAAGAACATCCAGCATCTCATCTACTCAATGTCGATCGTGGCCCGTGATGCGGTGGCGATGGTGCTTCCTGTCCCCGTGGTGCCAGGCAGTCCGGACGATGCCATGCGCTTCGTTGATTTCTCCGGTTATCCCAAAGTGTTTGATGATCTGGAACTGGGCTTCCCAGTTCCAGCGACCACTTACAACCGTTCGCCGGGCGCACTTCCCTCGCGCCCCAAGCCAGTCTTGGAAGTCAAACAGGTCGGAGCGTATGAGGCCAGCTTCGTGCCCAGCATTGTGGATTTCAGCCGTCTCGACACGAGGTTCCGTCTGCCTGAGGATGTCTGGAAGAAACTTCCCGGATATGCCGGCTTCGGCTTTGCCGTCTTCAAGCTCCGCGCAGGTGCTCAGGAGGTGCATCCCATGGCCTTTTCATTTCCAACGGACAGACCCGGGCATGTGTTCTTCCCCACCCTGCACATCCATGATGGGGAGGTGCATGACAAAGAGCACTTCGACCACACTCTCTATCTGCAAGGCGAAGGCATGAAGCTCAACGCCAAATGGCGGCCCTCCCCAGGCCTCGCCACGAAGACCGTGAAGTGCGACCTCACTCATGGCTTCGTGCGCCCGGAGATGCATGTCTACCGGCGCGGGATCACGGGCCAGTTCACCAATGGTGATATTGTGATCACCCCGCTGGTGTGATCGTAGGCGCACTCGCCAGAGTGCGGGGTTCGGTGCTTGCGCGACGTCCCGAACTCCCAATCTCTCATTCTGGCGAATGAGCCTACGGTCGGAGGTCATGCCTCCAGCAGCCTTTGAATATCTTCACTGGTTAGGCGTAGCTTCTCAGTGCGGCCTGTCAGCAAGCCTTCAATCAACGCCGCTTTGGTCTTTTGCATCTCGACGATGCGCTCCTCGATGGTGCCCTGGCAGATGAGCTTGTGGATGAAGACAGGCTTCGTCTGGCCGATGCGGTGGGCGCGGTCACTGGCCTGCGCCTCAGCGGCGGGGTTCCACCAGGGGTCGTAGTGGATGACGGTGTCCGCCGTCGTGAGGTTCAGGCCTGATCCACCGGCTTTCAGACTGATGAGGAAGACAGGCACCTCGCCTTTCTGGAAGCGCATGATCGGTGTCTCGCGGTCCTTGGTATCGCCGGTGAGTTTCACGTAGCTGATGGCTGCCTTCTTGAGCTCGCCTTCGATGATTCCAAGCATCTCGGTGAACTGGCTGAAGATGAGCACGCGATGCCCCTCATCCAGGAGCTCGGGCAGCATCTCCTCCATAAGGTAGGCGGTCTTGGCGGACGTCTCGATCTTCTGGGCCGCGTCGATCTTCAAAAGCTGCGGATGGCAGCACACCTGACGCAGCTTGAGCAAGGCATCCAGCATGATGATCTGGCTGCGTTCCACGCCCTGGTTGCTGATGGCATCACGCACACGCGCATCCATGGCGGCGCGGATGGTCTCGTAGAGATCCGTCTGGGACTTGTCCAGCTCGATGGTGTGCAGGATCTCGGTCTTCGGCGGCAGGTCCTTCGCCACTGCGCTTTTGGTTCGGCGCAGCAGAAGAGGCTGCAGACGCCTGGAGAGCTCCTGCTGGCGCTCAGTGTCAGCATCACGCTCGATCGGCGTGCGGTAATAGCTCCGGAAGCCGTCTGAATCCCCCAGCAGCCCCGGCATGAGGAAGTGGAAGAGGCTCCACAGTTCGCCGAGATGGTTCTCAATGGGTGTGCCGGTGAGGCAGAGACGATGACGGGATTTCAGACTAGCGCAAACCTGCGCAGCCTTGCTCTTCGGGTTCTTGATGTTCTGCGCCTCATCCAGCACGACGATATGCCACTCGGTTTTGCGCAGCATCTCTGCATCCCGCACAAGCAGCGGGAAAGAGGTGATGACCAGATCATGCTTGCTGATGCGGTAGTAGTCCGCGTGCCGATCATCGCCGTGCAGGAGCAGCACGCTCAGCGCCGGTGTGAACTTCGCCGCTTCACGTGCCCAGTTTCGAATGACCGAAGTCGGGGCGATGATGAGCGTGGGGCGGTCCATGCGGCCTGCCTCTTTCTCCGTCAGCAAGTGCGCTAGAGTTTGCAGGGTCTTGCCAAGGCCCATGTCATCTGCCAGCACGCCGTGCAGGCTGAACTCACGCAGGAATTGCAGCCAGGAAAGCCCCTCGTGCTGATAGGGACGCAGGTCAGCTCTCAAGCCGGCCGGTGGCTGGACAAAGGACATTTCCGTGAAGCCTGCGAGCCGTTCGCGCAGCGCATCCAGCTCGGCTGGAGCACGGATGGGAAGGCCATCCAAGGTGGCGAGCTGAGCCGCGCGCAGTTTGTCGAGGTGCAGTTTGCCATCCTTGCCGCGGGCGGGTCGTGAACTGAGGAGTTCATCCAGGAACCGCAGGAGCACCAGCAGACGCTTGGCAGGCACGGAGAGCACATCATGACTCGGTGGTGGCAGAGCCAGAAGGAAACGCTGCTCGATGTTTTGCTCGAGCACAGCAGGCGTGAGCCCCTGGTCGATGCAGTTCACCAGGATCGGCACCAGCGAGACGCGCAAGCCCTCGATCTCGATACCCAGATCCAGAGCGAAACTATCGCGCCCCGCCGTCTCAGTCTGCAGATCGGTGAACCAGGCATTGTCATCCGCAAGGTGGATGGCATAACCAAATGCATCATCGATCTGCACGTCCCAGCCCTCGGCCCGAAGCGCAGGCACCTGGGTCTCCAGGAACCGCGCCCAGAAAATGGACTGCTCTGATTCGATCACCGTCATCAATGGCTGCAGCGTCTCGGATGCCTGTGCCTCCGGCAAAAGATCCCGTGCAGGCTGAAGTCCTGCATGCATGAGATCTGACACGAGGAGCCGCTCCATGCGCAGATGGCGCGTGAGAATAAGCGTGCTCCCATCCTCCGCCGTCCAGCGGGATCCCGTGCCACGGCCGAGCATCTGAAAAGTATCAGGACAACCCTCATAACGCACGCGAGGCTCGGCCACCCCGATGCTGAGCGTGGTCTGGGTGACGGCATTGCGGGCCATTTTGAGCTGCGGGCGCTCGATGTTCACCCGGCGCAGGACGAGGATCGGCCGAGGATTGTCGTTGTCCACGATCACCACCCGCTCCTCAGGTGGAATCTCCTCCTTGGTCGCACGCCCTTCGCCCTCGGCGGCAATCATCTGGACCAGCTTTTGCCCATCCGGAGTGCTCAGCGTGAGCATCAGCGTGGCGGCGTGCTCACAGAGGGCACGGCTGCCGAAGCAGGTGCAGCCAGAAGTCATCTGAAGGTCGCCATTCACCGCAAACCGCAGGTTCAAGCGCGGCTCATGGTAGTTGTTCTCGTTCGGGCCGACCTCACCTGAGACATCCATCACGGCAGCATCCGTGGTCACCACAGAGCGGAGGCGGACATGGGCCAACTTCACCTGCTTCATGGCCTTTTCCAGCACCGCTCGCTGAAACAGCCACATCCAGGCCTTGCGGCTGATTTGAGACCAGAGCTTGGAGAAGGGGTAGGCAGGTGAAGGAGAAAGGGAGTCTGACACGCGATTGGGGAGGATCAGCAACGCAAGCAACTCAGAGCGTCCACTCAAACCATCTGTGCCCTCTGCGTTATCTGCGGTTTAAAACCTCTCTCTGGCCATAGCGTGTGTAGACAAAAAAACAACTCTGTCGGGAATTGACGCTCAGGAAAAAAACCCCCAAAACCTGAAGCCAATTGATGTCCCCGACAGAGTTGATATTTACGTTATATTCGGTTGGCGTTTGGGCGGGCAATCCTAAAAGTGTCAGTGCTGGGCAAAAAAACTTTTTCCAGTGCATACCATGTGATGACACCCCTATGAATCGAGCCCCTTTCCCATCTTTTCGTGCTCCTTTTTATCTGACCATGATCGCAGGTTTATTCGGGATTATCACGACTTCCCAGGCTCAGCTTGGCGGATCTGTGCATCAGGTCATCGTGGCCAAAGCGGCCTCTTGGAACTCCAACACGGCCTCCCTGCAGTGCTACCAGCGTGCCTCGGTGCGTGATCCCTGGCAGCCCGTGTTCGCGAAGCCTTTTCCAGTCTTGCTAGGCAAAAAGGGCCTGGCTTGGGGACGCGGTGTTTTTACTCCGCCGCAGAACGGCGTGCAGGCAAAGGTGGAAAAGGACTGGCGTGCACCTGCTGGTGTTTTCCAGCTCGGGCTGCTCTTTGGCTACGCCGCCCAGCCGCCTGGGGGAGCCCGCTGGCCTTATCATCAGGTGGGGCCGCTGGATGCGTATGTGGATGATCCGCAGAACCCTTATTACAACCAGCACGTCCGCGTGGATCCAAACCGCATCCCGCCGTGGTTTGAGAAGCAAAAGATGCGCCTCGGAGATGCCGCCTACAAGTGGATGCTGGAGATCCGGCACAATCAAAAGCCCGCCGCAGCCGGCTATGGCAGCGCCATCTTCTTCCACGTGCGCCGCGGGCCGGACAAGCCCAGCGCGGGCTGCACGACCATGGCCGTGGAGAATCTGGAGCGGCTCATCCGCTGGGTCGATCCCAGCGCCTCACCGCACTATGTCTTGCTACCGACGGCGGATTACGATTATTTGCGCGCTTCCTGGCGGCTTCCATGAAAGGTGGGGGTCCGTCCGGGCCACCTACGCCAATCATGAGATCATTTTTATTCCTGTTATTGGCCGCCACCAGCGGTCTGGTCAGCGCGGCGGATCGTGAGATCGGCGTGCCGGTGTTTGGCAGCCAGAGATACACGGAGTATGTGCCCGGTGATCTTCCACTGGTGATCTCATCGCCTCATGGCGGAGCGCTGAAGCCTGATGCGGTGACCGATCGCACCTATGGCGTGCGCGCCGCCGATGCGAACACGCAGGATCTGGCGCGACGCATCGCCAGCGAAGTCAAGAAGGCCACTGGCAAGCAGACCACCCTCGTCATCAGCCATCTGCATCGCAGCAAGCTGGATCCGAACCGCGAGATCAAGGAAGCAGCGCAGGGAAACAAGACCGCCGAGAAAGTGTGGGGCGAGTATCACGCCTACATCGAGGAAGCCCTGCAAGCCACGGTGAAGCGTCACGGCATCGCCTTCTTCATTGATCTGCATGGCCAGAGCCACGCGGATGTACGCGTGGAGCTCGGCTACCTGCATGAGGCCAGTGCCTATGCCAAGAATGTGAATGAACTGAACTCTTCTGAGTTCATCCAGGGGGGCAGCCTGGCGCTCATCAAGAAGCTCAATCCCGGCCTCGACTACCCTGCCCTGCTCAGCGGTCCGGAGAGCCTCGGCGCGCTGTTGGAACAGCGTGGCTTCCGCGCCACACCAAGTCCCCGCATGCCCGTGCCCAGCGAACCCTATTACAAAGGTGGCTACACCGTGGCAACGCATGTGCCCTCGAATCCCCAAGTCTGCGGCCTGCAGATCGAGGCCAACCGCGTGCGGCTGCGTGACACACCAGAAGGACGCCAGCGCTTCGCGGAGGCGCTGGTAAGTGCCTTGGAGGTCTACTTCCCACGCTTTTTGAAGGTGCGGCTGGATGGGAAGAAGAAGGACTAAAGGAAAGCGAAGGACGTGTGGAGATTGATGGCCAATCAGTCTCGCCATCCAACACACTTTGTTTTACAAAGTTCCTGCTTGCACGCTTCACTTTATATCACAAAGTAGTGTGCATGAGCACCCAGCAAGCCGCCCTGGAAAATCTCCGCGTGATTCGATCACTCATGGAGAAGGCCCACATTTACCGGGCGATCTCGGCGCCAGCGGCGTTGGTGGGTGGCGTGCTCGCCATCGCACTCGGAGGTTATGGAGCCTACACAGGGTTCTCGCTGAAGACGCCGATGCAGCCCATGACGTTTCTGGTGGCCTGGCATGCAGTGCTGCTCATCGCAGGAGTGATGAATGTGGTGCTCTTGGCAAAGGAGGCCGGACTGCGTGGACAGCCGCTGATCTCGGATGGAATGCGCATGGCGCTGCGGGCCATCTCACCGCCTTTGGTTGTCGGTGGCGTGATTGGTGCGGGCATGATCCTGGCCTTTCATAATCTCACCATGGCGGCGCTCACCTGGACGGTCTGTTATGGTCTCGCGCTTCTGGCCACGGCCAGCTTTTCGCCACGATCATTGATTAGGCTCGGGCGCTTGTTTGTCGGCGGCGGGCTCGTCTTGTTCATCGTCTGGGCGGCAGTGCCGGACATCCGCCTGCTGCCCACGGACGAAGGTCCAGCCTCGTTCATCATGGCGGTGACCTTCGGCCTCCTGCATCTCTTTTACGGCATTGCCGTCCTGGTCCGCACCAAACCTGAGCCCCTGACCGCGGAATGATCGACTTCGACCAGATCGACAAAACGATCCACGAGAAGGCGCGGCTGTCCATCATGACGCTGCTGGCCAGTCGGGGAGAGTGGTCGTTTCAGGACATGAAGGCGGAACTCGGCATGAGCGATGGCAATCTCATCACCCATCTGCGCACGCTGACCGCGGCGGAGTTCGTCAAAGAAGACCGCGACGATTCCGGCAATCGTCCGCGCACCACTTACAAGCTCACCGCTGCCGGCAAGAAGGCCTTCAAGAACTACATCGACCTTCTCGAATCCATCGTGAAGTCCATCAAGCCCGACGCCTAGACACATCTCCTTCATTGGCGCTTCACCATGACCATTCACTTTGCCACACAAAGTTAAATCAACCCAACAACCACCCATCAATATCCCCATGAACCTTCACCTCGCTCAACATCACGGCATGTGCTTCGGCGTTCGCGACGCTCTGCGCGCCACGCATGAAGCTGCCAAACGCGAACCCGTGACCATCCTCGGCCAGCTCGTTCACAATCCGCTCGTCGATGCACACCTCAACACCCTCGGTGTGCGCAACGGCCAGCTTGAGTCCACCACTTCCTCCAGCACTAAGCGAGTCGTCATCACCGCGCATGGGGCCGCAGACAAGCAGCGTGAAGCCTGGCGCAGTGCTGGCCATGCCATCACAGACACCACCTGCCCACTGGTTAGAAAGGCTCATCAAGCCCTGGCCACGCTTGTGCAGGAAGGTTACCACCCCATCGTCATCGGTCAGCGCCAGCATGTGGAGGTGCGCGGCTTGACGGGCGATTTCCCGGAAGCCACCGTCGTTCTTGAAGAGGTGGACACTCTGCAGATTCCTGCGGCCGCGAGGTTTGGCGTGATCTCCCAGACCACCCAGCCGCTGGATCGCGTGCTGGAACTGGTCTCCGCCATCAAGCGGCAGCATCCGCGCTCCGAGGTGCGCTTTGTGGATACCGTCTGCCATCCGACCAAGCAGCGCCAGACAGCCCTGGAGGCGCTCTGCCATCAATGTGAAATCGTGATCGTCATCGGCGGACGCAACAGCAACAACACGCGCCAGCTCACGGAGAAGGCCACGCGCCTCGGCGTGCGCACGCATCAGGTCGAGTCCCCTGATGACCTCCGCGAGGAATGGTTCGCCGGCATCCGCGAGGTCGGCATCACCGCCGGGACCTCCACGCTCGATGAAACCGTGACCGCCGTCATGGACCGCCTTCGTCTCATGGCTGCCTGAACCATTCCAACCAAAAACAAGGAACAACGAACCAAGAACTTCAAAGAAGCATCCACCTAACCAACATTCATGAACACCCAAGCCTGGATCACCCACTTCGAACGCAACACCCGCCTCAATGACGAGATGGAACTCCCCGCAGAGGCAAGCACACTGCCGGAGTCTGTGCGCGCCCCACTTGTCGCCTCCATCGCCACCTTTCAGCTCGGAGAATCAGGCACGGGGTCGCGCCTGCGCCGCTATGCTCGTGAGGTGGCACCGCTGGAGAACTTCCGGGGTTATCAGCGTGCCATTGACCTCTTCGTGGCGGAGGAGCAGAGCCATTCGCGCTTGCTTGCCCGTACGGTGGAGCATCTGCACGGCACCTTGCTGACGAAGCAGTGGACGAACTCCATCTTCCGGCGTCTGCGCTTTCTGGTGAACCTGGAGTTTGCCATCCAGGTGCTGCTCACGGCGGAACTCATCGCCGAGGTGTTCTTTGGCACGCTGTATCTGCGCTGTGAGGACCCCGTGGTGAAGAAGGTCTCCCACAAGCTGCTGAGGGATGAGATGAAGCACCTCACCTTCCAGCGTGACTTCTTGAGCGAGCGAGTCGCCACCTTCAATCCCCTGGGTCGCTGGCTCTGGAAGACTCAGTTTCGGTTCATCCATGCCATCACCTGCACGGTCGTGGCCTGGGATCATCGCCGCACCTTTCAGGCTCTCGGCATAAAGCCTGCGGACTTCCGCCAGCGCTGCCTGCAGGCCTGGGAACGCTACCAGGAGCGCCTGAACGAGGAACTGGTTAAGCTGGATTCGAAATTACCCGCCTCTCATTCCGACGAAGTCCATGGTGCAGATCATCGCCGTGCGGGTTGACTGTCGGGAGGCAGGGAGCATTCTAGAGCCTCCCGAATCCCCTCCCCCCCTTGCATGATCTCCCCGCGCCTTTCAGCGTCCCTCGCCCTGTGCCTCAGCGCCCTCTGGCCGCTTTCCACCACCGCCCAGGAGATCACGCATGAGCAGGTCAGTGATTTCGCCTCTTTGGAGAAGCTGGCCGCCCAGCTGGCGCTGAAGCCCTATGAGGCGCCGAACCAGCAGTTGGATCCGTTCTTTGAAGGCCTGAAATACGATGGACATCGCAAGATCCGCTTCCTGCGTGAGAAAGCGCTCTTCGCGGACCTGGGCGATGTCTACCGCCTCGAGTTCTTCCATCCGGGATGGATGTTCAAGAAGCCGGTGCAGTTCCTCACGACCGGTGTGGACACGTCCGTGCGCGTCCCCTTCGATCAGAAGTTCTTCGACTACCAGGATCTTCCCGTGCCGGAGAAGCTCACGCCACCTGCGGGTTACGCCGGCTTCCGTGTGATGGCACCGGATTCCCTGATCAAGAAGCCGTTTGAGTTCATGGTCTTCATGGGCGCCAGCTACTTCCGCGCTGTCACCACAGAGCTGGGTTATGGCATCAGCGCCCGTGGCGTGGCCGTGAACACCATCGGCGGCAAGCCGGAAGAGTTCCCGGACTTTACCCATTTCTGGTTCCAGGCGCCAAAGCCAGGCGACAAGTTCTTCAAGATCCTGGCGCTGCTCAATGGTCCGAGCATCACCGGTGCGTATCAGTTTGATGTCATGCCCGGCAAGACCACGGAGACGCTGATCAAGGCCACCTTGCATCTGCGCAACAAGGTGGAGATGCTCGGCATCGCTCCCTTCTCCAGCATGTTCTGGTTTGGCGAGAACAGCCATCCGAAGCCCTATGACTTCCGCCCCGAAGTTCATGACAGCGACGGCCTGCAGATCGAGATCGAAGGCGGCCCGGCCATCTGGCGTCCGCTGGATGTCAGCCGTGACCTGCGCCTGAGCATTCTGGAGACGGACAAGCTCAAAGGCTTCGGCCTCGCGGAGCGTGATCGCGACTTCAACAACTTCCAGGACCTTGAGGCGGTATATCATCGCCGTCCGGCCGTGTGGGTGGAGCCGCGCACCGGCTTCGGCAAAGGCAGCGTGGTGCTGGTGGAGCTCTCCACCGGTGAGGAGACGTGGGACAACATCGTGGCCATGTGGAAGCCTGCGGTGCTGCCTGAAACTCCGCAGGAACCGCTGAAGGTCGAGTATCGTCTCGCCTGGCTTGAGGAGCACCTGCCCGGCCTGCTGGGCAAGGTCACCTCAACCCGTCGCGGCTTCGTGATGGACAGTGATGACCACCTTTATGTGATCGACTTCACCAAAGGTGCCGTCGCCACGGACAAGCCCGCCGACTGGGTGCCAGACATCGACGTGATCGTCAGCAACGGCGACGCCAAGGTGCTCGACAAGCGTGTCATGTACAGCCGCGAGACCAAGGGCTGGCGTGCATTCTTCAAGATTGATGTGCCTGAGAAGACCAACCTCATCGAGATGACCTGCGACCTCAAAGATGGCGACAAGCCGATCTCCGAGCGCTGGATGTATCAGTGGCGGAGGTAACAGAGGCAAACCCGGAAGCGTTAAGTCCTGGCCAGACCCACTCTTGACCAGCTCTAGCCGTGGGATCATAATACGCTCTGAAAATGAGTGAACCAAACTTCATCCGCGACTCCATAAAGCTGATTAAGTGGATCTGTTTAACCTTTGCGATCATTGTCAGTTTGGGCACGTCCTTGCTTGGCATCATGTCCCGGAGTTTTGACCCATTTTTCTCGTGGGTCGTCGTCCCTATTTTCTTCAGTATAGCTGCTCTGATCGGCATTTCGTGGACCAAATGGGTCATCGCCCCCATTCGTGCTAGAGTGCATCACAAGAGTGGAAAGTAACTCTAAGCGTTGCTGAACAGAAACGGCAGGCCCAGAGTTCGTCGCGCCGCACTTTGGCAAGTGCGCCTACGGGCGAATCAATCAAACACCACCGTCTTGTTCCGGTAGACCAGCACTTGGTCACGGACGTGCCACCAGAGGGCTTTGGCCAACACAGTCTTCTCCAGGTCGCGGCCGAGGCGGACGAGGTCCTGCACGCTGTCCTCATGGCTGACGCGCATGACGTCCTGATGAATGATCGGGCCTTCATCGAGATCCGCCGTCACATAGTGGCTGGTGGCGCCGATGATCTTCACGCCGCGCACATGGGCCTGATGGTAGGGCTTCGCGCCCACAAAGGCCGGGAGGAAGCTGTGATGAATGTTGAGGATTTGGTTAGGGAAGGCCTCAATCATCGCCGGGCTGATGATCTGCATGTAGCGGGCGAGGACGACGGTATCGATCTTCTCGCGCTTCAGCAGTTCGATCTGCGCGGCTTCCTGAGCCGCCTTGTTGTCCTTCGTGATCGGGAAGTGATAGAACGGGATGCCGAAGCGCTCGGCTGCGGGACGCAGGGTCTCGTGATTCGCGACGATGAGCGGGATGTCCACGGGCAGGTCGCCGGCCTCATGACGGGCCAGGAGGTCGTAGAGACAGTGGTTTTCCTTCGTCACGAAGAGCGCGATGCGCTTCTGCTGGCTGGCGAAGTGCAGACGCATCTGCATCTCATGACGGCGCGCCATGGGCTGCAGTCGGTCAAAGATCTCCGACTTCTCCAACGTAAAATTTTCCAGGCTCCACTCCAGCCGCATGAAGAAAGCGTCCTGCTCTGGATCGATGTGCTGCTGGAGATCGATGATATTCCCGCGATGCGAGAAGATGAATCCCGTGACATCATGAACCAGCCCCGGCCGGTCCGGGCAGTGGATGAGAAGCGTGGCGGTGTCTGACATGATGATGGAAGCCTCAGATAAACGAACCTCAGCGCGGCTTGGCTTGGCTCAACTTAGACCAGCTCAGCCTTCACGGCGCCCAGCAGATCCGCATAGCGGTCAAAGCCGGTGAACTGCGGGAACTCTTTCTTAATGCTCTCCGGCGCGTGGAAGAAGAAGCCCTTGTCCGCTGCAATGAGCATGTGCGTGTCATTGTAGCTGTCACCGGCGGCGATCACCTTGAAGTTCAGACCACGCAGTGCATTCACTGCGTGCTGCTTTTGGTTCGGCTGACGCAGGGTGTAGTTCACGATGCGGCCGGTGGTGTCGACATCAAGCTTATGGCAGAGAATGGTTGGCCAGCCGAGCTGGCGCATGAGCGGCTGGGCAAACTCCTCAAAGGTATCACTCAAAATGATGACCTGGGTCAGGGAGCGCAGTTCATCCAGGAAAGCCTCGGCACCTTCCATCGGGGACAGCGTGGCGATGACGTCCTGAATGTCCGGCAACTTCAGGCCGTGCTGGTCCAGGATGGCGAGGCGGCCTCTCATGAGCAGGTCATAGTCTGGCTCATCTCGGGTGGTACGGCGGAGTTCCGGGATGCCAGTCTTTTCGGCAAAGGCGATCCAGATTTCAGGCACAAGAACGCCTTCGAGGTCGAGGGTGACGATGGTTTGCTGGGACATGGGGAGATCCCTCCCTAGCGTGAAGGAGCGGCGGTGCAAGTTCACGGTTCTCCGTTCGGCGTTCGTCATCGCCCTCGCCAGACAGATTTTTTACCACTTATAGGCACTGATGACCACTGATGGCTTAGAAGTGAAGGTTGCGGACATTCGTGTTCATTAGTGCCCATTAGTGGTTCAAAACTCTTCGACGCGACCTCTCCGCAAAGAACCTAGATTTAGCCCTCGTATTCAGAAGCCCATGCGTCCGATCCTCCTCGCTGCCCTCTTTCTCTCCCCTGCCCTCCTGGCCGCACGTTTTCCGGAAAAGACCCCTGACACGCCCGGAAACCGCATGCTGCAGAAGTACTGGGAGCGGCAGGTGAATGAGATCGAGATGAACGGCGGGCTGAAGGACATCCAGAGCGCGGATGACTGGAAGGCCAAGGCACCGGAGTATCGCCGTCAGCTCGCGGAGATGCTGGGGCTGGATCCGATGCCTGCGCGCACGCCACTACAGGCCACCAAAACAGGTGAGCTTTCCGGTGAAGGCTGGCGTGTCGAGAAAATGCACTATCAGGCGGTGCCGGGGCTGTATGTGACCTCAAACCTTTACCTGCCTGAGAAAGTGGACAAGCCACTGCCAGCCATCCTGTATGTCTGCGGGCACGCGAACGTGGTGAAGAACGGCGTGAGCTACGGCAACAAGACAGGCTATCACCACCACGGCATCTGGTTTGCCAAACATGGTTATGTCTGCCTGATCATCGATACCGTGCAGCTCGGCGAAATCCGCGGCGAGCACCATGGCACCTACAGCAAGGGACGCTGGTGGTGGATGTCACGCGGCTACACGCCTGCGGGTTTGGAAGCATGGGCCGGGATTCGCGGCCTGGACTACCTGGAAACACGTCCGGAGGTGGACAAGACCAGGTTCGGCGTCACGGGCCGCAGCGGCGGTGGTGCCTACTCCTGGTGGGTGGCAGCGCTGGATGAACGCATCAAGGCCGCCGCACCAACCGCAGGCGTGACGAATATGCGCAACCATGTGGCGGATGGCTGTGTGGAAGGCCACTGCGACTGCATGTTTTACGTGAACACGTATCGCTGGGACTATGATCGTCTGGTGGCGCTGGTGGCGCCTCGGCCGCTGCTGATCTGCAACACGGACAAGGACGACATCTTCCCAATCAACGGGGTCTTCAGCCTCTACCGAAACGTGCGCCGCATCTACTCGCTGCTCGGTGCGGACGGCAAGCTGGGCCTGCAGGTGGCCGAAGGTCCACACAAGGACCTGCAACCGCTGAACATTGGCGCCTTTCACTGGTTCGAGCGCCATCTCAAGGACGCGGACTCCATGGCTGTGCTGGATGAAGGCGCCAAGAAGCAGCTCGAGCCCGAACAACTCCAAGTCTTCAAGGAGCTGCCCAAGGACGAGAAGAACACCACCATCGACCAGAGCTTTGTCCCTCAAGCCAAGACGCCTGAAGTGCCGGCTTCCCAAGGCGAATGGAGCCAGCAACGTGACGCTTGGATGACGGCGCTGAAAGAGAAGGTGCTCGCCGGATGGCCCAAAGACGCGCCCGGCCTGGAACTGGTCAAAGATGGACGCAGCGAGCGCGATGGCATCGAGTTCACCGTCTATGACTTTGAATCAGAACCGGGAGTGCGGCTCAGGCTGCATCTGGCGCACCGGGCAGGTCTGCGTGCTTCTGATTTGGAGCTTGTGGCTCTGAATGTGCTGGATGCCGAAGGCTGGGATCACTTCTGCAGCACCTATCACTCCCGATTTGGCAAGCACCTGGAAGTCTTCCCGGACATCAAGGTGGATGACAAGGCATTCGAGAGCGAGAAGAAGATGTTTGAGAGCTTTAAATGGGGCATGGCCTACATCGCCCCACGCGGCGTGGGTCCCACGGAATGGACCGGCAGCGAGAAGGCGCAGACGCAGCGCCTGCGCCGCTTTTACCTGCTGGGCCAGACAGCGGACTCCATGCGCGCCTGGGACATCCGCCGCGCCGTGCAGGCAGCGCGACAGATCAGCGGACTCGAGGAGAAACCCTTGTGGGTCCAGGCGCAGCGCGACATGGCCGCGAATGCACTCTACGCATCTCTCTTTGAAGACCGCATCACCCGCCTAGACCTGCATGATCTTCCCACCAGCCACATGAGCGGTCCGGCTTATCTGAATGTGCTCAAGTATCTCGACATCCCGCAAGCTGCCGCGCTCGCTGCGGAGAAGACGCGCGTGATCATCTACAGCGCAGACGAGAAGGCCTGGGCCTATCCCGCCGGGGTGGTGAAACTGCTCGGGCTGCCAGAGAAGCAGTGGCAAATCCGCAAGCCCATGAGTGAATAGAGAGTCTTTTTCATGTCGCGTCGACACACCAAGTTGAGCTTTCTGCTGGCCAGCCTTTTCACGGGGTTGGCGGCCATCGCTTCCGATCTGCCTGACGCGGCTGAAAGGCAGGACTGGGCACGGGTAGCGTCTCTGCTGGCAGGGAAGACAGGTTTGAATGATGCCCAGGCTGACGGCGCCACGGCGCTGCACTGGGCAGCCTATCATGATCGGGCAGATATGGTGGCTCAACTGCTGGCCTCTGGTGCGCCAGCGCAGGTGGTGAACCGCTATGGCATCACGCCGCTGGTGCTGGCCTGCCAGAATGGCAACGAGGAGATCGTGAAGGCGCTGCTGAAAGCGGGGGCGGATGTTCACGCCGTGCAAAAAGGCGGGGAAACCGCCCTCATGATTGCCGCGCGCACGGGCAGGCCTGGAGCCGTGAAAGCGATGCTTGAGCATGGAGCCAAGATGGATGCTGAGGATCACAACGGCCAGACTGCGCTCATGTGGGCGGCGGCGGATGGGCATGCAGATGCGGTCAACCTGCTCATTCGGCAAGGGGCGGACTGGAAGCATCGACTGAAGTCAGGCTTCACAGCGCTGCTCTTTGTAGCACGCGAGGGCAAGTTGTCCGCTGTCCAGGCTCTGCTTGCCGCAGGGGCGGATCCTAATGACGTGATCACCACGCCTAACAAAACGGGTGGTCGTGAGGCACCCAATGGCACCAGCGCGCTCATCCTGGCCGTCGAAAACGGGCATTTCGAGGTGGCGATGGCTCTCGTCAAAGGCGGCGCGGACCCGAATGACCAACGCAGCGGGTTCACCGCGCTCCACACCCTGACGTGGGTGCGCAAACCACCGCGTGGGGACGATGAGGCGGGCCAACCTCCACCTGAGACCACGGGCAAAATCACCGCATTGGAATTCATCCGTGAGATGGTGACCGCGGGGGCCAATGTGAATGCCACCGTGGAAGCACACAGCAAGTCGCGCTCCTTCGGGTCGATCCGCGCGAGTGGTGCCACACCTTTCCTGCTGGCCTGTGAGACGGCAGACTTGCAGATGATGAAGAAACTTGTCGAGCTCGGCGCGAATCCGCATCTGGCGAATGCCGATGCCAGCACACCGCTCATGGCCGCCGCAGGACTGGGCTGCACGGCTCCCGATGAGGATGCAGGGACGGAAGATGAATGCGTGATCGCCTGCGAGTATCTGATCAGCCTCGGAGCGGATGTGAATACCGTGGACAGGCACGGGCAGACTGCCATGCACGGCGCGGCCTATAAGAACCTGCCCAAGGTCGTCAAACTGCTCTCTGCCAAGGGAGCGAAAATCGATGTCTGGAACCAGCCCAATGACAGAGGCTGGACGCCGCTGCTCATCGCGCAGGGATTTCGCCCGGGGAATTTTAAGCCCAGCGTGCCCACCGTCGATGCGATCAGTGAAGTGATGCATGCCCACGGCGTACAACCGGCTCCCGCGCCGGATCGTGGGACCGTGCTGAAGAAGCCGGGATATGAGGCACCGTGAGCAAGGTGACATGGAAGGCCTCACCTTGACCTTTGACCTTCCGCACTTTTCATCTCATGCTCAGCCATGTTCGTCTGGTCCAAACTCTCCGCTGTGAAATGGATGGATGCCTGGGAAGAGCGCTTCTCCGGTAATCCTGCCCTCCATCTCGTCATCACCACCATCCCCGGCCAGGTCAGGGTCCGCGTGGAGATCTATGCGGAGAAAAAAAAGGATGTCCTGACTGTGCAAAAGGAGTGGGGAGGCAGCGTGCGTGAGGTCAAGCAGCAGAACTGGGCCGCCCTTTCCAAGGAGCCGATGCCCTCCATCGCCGTGCGTGGCAAACTCGTCGTGGTAAGCGCCAGGTCAGCCAAGGACGTCGCCAAGGAAAAGAAGGCAAATCCAGGCAAGGAAGTGGTCGCTATTCCAGCAGATATGGCCTTTGGCACCGGCCACCACGCGACGACGGCCACGGTGCTGCGCATGCTGGTGGATGCGGCGAAAGAGGTGGAGGGTCAGAAGTGGACCATGGCGGATCTCGGCTGTGGCAGCGGCATCCTGGCGATCGCTGCCGTGAAGCTTGGCGCGAGCAAGGCCTGGGGGTGTGATTTTGATCCGAAGGCAGTGCTGGTCTCGAAAGAGAACGCCACCCGGAATGACGCCTCAAAAATCCGCTTTACCGAAGTCGATGTCCTCGAGTGGGAACCCAAGCAGCAGTGGGATGTCGTGGCTGCGAACATCTTTGTGGACATCCTGGAGCAAGCCTTCCCGCAGATCGTCCGCAGTGTGAAGCCCGGCGGCTTCCTCATGGCGTCCGGCATCCTGAAATCACAAGCTGGACCCTGCCTGAAGGTCGCGGAGAGCTGTGGCATCCACTGGGACCGCGTGATCACGAAAGGCAAGTGGCTTTCTGCCATGGGAAGAAGAATTGGTTAGGGAGATTTCAGCCAGGCACGCACTTAGCGCACCTCTGCCTTCTCCCGCCATCTTCCCGTCAGTCCTCGGGTGAGTATCTCCTTGGATGAATCATCGAGCCCACTGTTGAGGATGTGGCTGCAGACGGCAGGCACATCATGAACGCCGCCATACCAGAGACGTGCTACTGAGGAGGCCAGACGGTGGCGGGTGGTCTCGGGGGTCACCAGTTTGAGCATCTCGATCGCTTCAGGAATCGGAAGAGGCGCGATCTTTTGGAGTTGTGGATCCGTCAATTGAGCGAGGGGCATTGTTCGGTGATTAACGATGTCTTTGAGGGAACATCATTGGTTAGAGTCTTTTTGTCATATTTGCTGGCAAAGCCATTAAGAACACAGCTCGCAAAGCAAGGGGTGGGTTATGGCATCAAAGGTCCAAAGGTAGGGGCATCCGGCAAACTCGAGCTTAAGCTGGTCTCGCTTCAGACCTGCTGGAGAGACGACACAGCGATGAGTTCACAGAATCGGTGGAGCGCATCGGCCGGAAATCAAAAAGCTGCCGGGTGTCATTAAGTTTCTTGATTTGAGAAACAGCGTCAGAGCGGTCCCTCCGATTTCACAGGTTATCCCTATCGGAAGAGGGTCACCGATGGCATCTGAGATTCATCCGCCGGGGTGGATGTTGACCGGGGGAAGAGGATGCTGATGGTTTGCTCTCGAAACCACTCCCGTAGAACGGAGAATGGCACATCCAGGTTCTGGGCGATGTTCTCGAGCTCAGCGCCCCGCTGAAACTGTTCGTCAGCTTTGGTGAGGATGACCGTCTTTTCAGCGTCTGAATAACGGCGTCTACGACGTGGCATGGTTAGAAACGATTGGGGGGTTATCGGACCGGCGAGAGTCGATGAGACGGGAGACAGAACGGGCTAAGAAACCTTCCAGGTTGGACGTTCGAATGCCTGAGACACCCAGCGACGCCGACTTCTCGCCTCCCTTCAGATGACCACAGCGATGGCAAAAGGAGAACTTAGACGATGTCTTGCTGAGGGTTTGGGGGGGCCGCCGCATCAGGCTGTAAGATGGCATGGATCGGGAGTCCCCGTCATGTAGCGAGAATTCGCCCATCGTAGGACGACATCGCACTTCCGACGCCCATCATCCATCCCTGACCGCAGGCTCTAGAAATGGCGTCAAGTAGCGAAAACTTGCCACAAGGTGCATACATTGGATATTCTCGCAGGAAACTCAGCTATGTGCCAGAATTGACCTACCCGTGACCATGCTCCTTTTCGTCAGGCAAGTTTTGATCCTTCAACTCGTTTCCATCAGTCTGGTTGCGCAAGATTTGGACAAGAAGGTGAAGGCTGCGGAAAATAATCCACCACCCGCCAGCCGGCGACATGAGATCCACCTCAAGCCTGATAGTTTGACGGATGACCAAGGGCGCTGGACTCTCACGCCAGGGCAGGAACCCAAAGCGGCGCTGTTCAGGCTACCCAATGCGCTCTCAGCCAAACGCGTGCGCCTCAAGCTGGAGTATCTGGGCGGCGACGCGGGTAACTTTTTTCGGGAGTTTTCCATCTCTGCCACCCGGGAAGCCAAACCGACGCTTTCAAGTGCTTGGCAGCCCCTGTATGCGGTGTGGTCACGGTCATCTGAAGGAAACCTGCGCCGCTCCAGCCATGGGCTGCTTCTGGAAGGTGATGCCACAAATCCCAGCATGCAGGTGGATGCCAGCCTACCTTTCGATGACGTCACAGCACTGAAATTGGAGGTCTTCAAAACGGACAAAGCAGAACGTGCGACCGTGCTGAGGCAATTGGATCTCGAACGAATTCCCCTCGACACCACTAATATCGCTCTCGGATGTCCTGTGCGGACTTCTCATCCACTGCCGGATGACATGCCCGCTGATTTTCTCACGGATGGTCTGGGAGAAACAGAAGTGAGGCCGCCTGCGCCCCATCTAGGCGCGCTGTTTTACTACGAGATCGATCTCAAGCACCGTTGGGAACTGGACCACCTGCATTTCCGCTTTGAGTCCGATCCGCATGACGTGACCCGCTTTTCCCAAATCCGGCTGGAGCTTTATGACAACAAGCCAGGACCTGGCGTCAAGCCTGTTTGGAAAGCTTATTTTGGAGAAGGGGCCGTGCATGCAGACTCCGGCAATGCAAAAGTGCGTGACATCATCGGTAAGGCGGCTGGGAATGGTGGCTTTCACGGGCGCTATCTGCGCATTTCCAGTGACAGCAAGGTACCCTTTTCACCTCAGCTCTCCGAGGTGGAGGTGTACCCTTCCTTGGTACCTGCGGGGGTGACCACCCATGCCAACGAGCGGATCATGGAAGGGGCGCACCCGCTGGAGATCTCCGCAGGCACCTCATGGTTGTCTTTTTTCATCAAGATGCCGGAGTTTAGAGATTTCATCCCTCTGGAAAGCCAGTGGCGCATCGCCAGTTTTCGCAATGAGTGGCTCTCCGGCACAGCCAGCGGCAGCGTGGAAAGCCGCTGCCCGGCCCCGGGCAAATACGCCTTTGAAGCACGACTGCGCCACACAGACGGCGTGTGGAACGCTGCACGGCTGACGGTGCCGCTGGCGGTGCTCGTGCCCATCTGGCAACGCCCGTGGATGCAGCTCGGCATGGTCATGCTCATCCCCGCCCTGCTGGCGCTGGTGACCTCATGGATCGGCACGCGCGTGATGACGCGGCGGGTGGCGGAACTGGAGCACAAGGACGAACTTTCCGCAGAGCGCGCCCGCATCGCGAGAGATATGCATGACGCAGTAGGCTCACAGCTTACCCAGCTGACAGTGCTGCATGAGATCATGGCTGGAGACCCTGCCCTTTCGGAGGATCATCGCACGCAGCTCCGGCAGCTCGCCCAGACGGCACGGTCCAGCGTAGCCGCCCTGGAGGAGGTGGTGTGGGCGGTAAACCCGAGCAACGACACCCTGGCCAGCACGGCCACCTATTTGACTCATGCCGCACGAGAGTACATGCGCCCGCTGGGCATAACGTGTCGTCAGGACGTCCCGCATGAATGGCCGGAACGGCATCTCTCCTCACAACTCAGACATCACCTGTTCCTCGCCTTCCGAGAGGCTTTGCAGAATGTGGTAAAGCATGCGCAGGCGGACGAGATCACGGTAACGCTGCGCTTCCTGGTCGACGAGTCTCTCTTTCTCGTGAACATCGCTGATGACGGCATCGGCCTCCCCTCGGACACGGATGGCGTGGAGAAAGATGGTCTGGAAAATATGCGAGACCGGCTTTCTGAGATTGGCGGAGACTGCCGGATTCGGCTACGCTCTGGAGGCGGTACCATCGTCGAAATGAAAATCTCCATTCCTGCTTAAAACATGCCCGTCCTGGTCGCCATGATTGAAGATGACGCGCCGTTCGCGGACGCGATGAGGCATTTCTTCTCGCTCAGCCACGATGTGGAATGCGTGGCGGTGTTTCCGAATGCCGAGGCGGCTCTTGGAGGTCTGGCCGTGATGGAACCTTCTCCAGACGTGCTGCTGGTGGACATTCATCTGCCGAAGATGGGCGGGATTGAATTCGTGGCGCGGCTCAAGGCACGCACACCCAACACGCTTTGCCTCATGCTGACCATGTATGAGGAAAGCTCAGTCATCTTTGATGCCCTGAAGGCAGGTGCCTCAGGCTACCTCCTGAAACGCACACCGCCCCAAGAGGTGGTGGCATCCATCCTGCAGGCACAGTTTGGAGGTGCCCCGATGTCCCCTGAAGTGGCCCTGAGGGTGGTGAACTATTTCCACCAACCAGCGCCTGCCCCAGCCTCCGAGGTGTCCACACTGGCTGCCCGCGAACGTGAGGTGCTCTATCTGCTTTCCAAGGGATACCTGTATAAGGAGATCGGCGAACAACTCGAGATCTCCACCCACACGGTGAACTCGCACATCCGGCGGATCTATGAGAAGCTGCACGTGCAGTCCCGCAGCCAGGCCGTGGCCAAGTACCGGGGACTGAAGTGACCCTCTAGAGGCACCGGACCCAGGAAAACAAAGAGGCGCGGGGCCTTTTGAGGGGTCTCGCGCCTGTCGGCCACTCCTTTTAACTCATCATTGAAGTCGAGTTTCAAAGTCGTGGTCACTGATGGATCGCAGATGGTGCATCATGCGGATGTATGGTGTGCATTTTCTTCGTGTTTTCTCCTTCACCCAGCGCAATCCCCTGGGACAAGAAGCACAAGGCTGGCAAGAATCCTGCACCCGCAGCCGTAGAATCGCTCTCCCCCCTCATGCTCACCCTCTCCGGTCCCTCCCATGGCAAACTTTGCGACGGCTATTCGCGTCGTGATTTTCTGCGCATTGGCGGTCTGGCGATGGGCGGCCTTTCCCTGCCAGATCTGCTGAAGGCCGAGGCTGAAGCGAAGACGGGGAGGCAGTTCAAATCCATCATCATGATCTACCTCTGCGGCGCACCGCCGCATCAGGACATGTGGGATTTGAAGATGGATGCCCCTCTGGAGATTCGCGGCCCTTACAAGCCCATCTCCACCAACGTGCCCGGCATCCGGATTTCCGAGCACTCCCCGCGTCTGGCCAAGATGATGGACAAGCTGGTGCCCATCCGCAGCATGTGGGGATCACCCAACGGGGCGCACGATTCGTTTATTTGTTATACCGGCCGACCACCGCCGCCGAATGGAGGTGCTGCCCCCACCGGCCGCGCCTCAGATCCCCCTTCCCTCGGTTCCGTGATCTCCCGCCTGAAAGGTCAGGCAGATCCGGCCATGCCAGCCTTTGTGGGTCTCTCGCCAAAGACCGGTCACCCACCTTATGGTTCTCCCGGTCATGCAGGCTATCTGGGCACCGCCCACACCGCCTTCCGTCCGAATGGCGCGGGCGTGGAAGATCTGAAGCTGAACAACATCTCGGTGGCGCGTCTGGATGACCGCCGCTCGCTGCTGAAGGGCTTTGATCACTTCCGCCGTGAGCTGGACCACAGTGGTCTGGTGGAGAGCATGGACAGCTTCAACCAGCAGGCCTTTAACGTCCTGACCTCCAGCAAGCTGCTGAATGCGCTCGACCTCAATCAGGAGAGCCAGAAGACCCGCGAACGCTACGGCAAGGGCGATCCGAAGAACTATGGCGATGGTGCCCCCCTTAATTTGGAGCATTTCCTCATGGCTCGCCGGCTTGTGGAAGCTGGTTCACGCGTGGTCACTCTGAACTTCGGCCGCTGGGATTTCCATGACAACAACTACCCGCAGCTTCTGCGTCATCTGCCGCTCTTTGATCAAGGCATGAGCGCCCTGGTGGAAGACCTGCATGAGCGTGGCTTGTCGGATGACGTCGCGGTCGTGGCCTGGGGTGAGTTTGGCCGCACACCGGTCGTGAACAAGGACGGCGGACGTGACCACTGGCCGCGTGTCGGTGGAGCGCTGCTCGCTGGTGGTGGTTTCAAAACCGGTCAGGTCATTGGCGCCACGGATCGCCTCGGGGGCGAACCTTCCGAACGCCCCGTGCATTTCGGCGAGGTCTTCGCCACGCTTTATAAGTATCTCGGCATTGATCCGCACAAGACCACTGTAAACGATCTTCAAGGCCGTCCGCAGTATCTGGTGGATGCGTGGGAAGCGATGCCGGAGTTGATTTGAAATGCGGTTAGGCTTTTGAAGGATGCTCCAATCTTGATCAAAAGGGTAAGGCGGAGAATCCAGGACTGCTTGCTAATAATCCAAGACCTTGGCTCTCATCTTGGTCAAGACTCGACAACGGTGAGCGTTAAGATGCCCGATGATGACACTCGACTGGAACCGGAGCGCCGCGACTCACCTCATTCCGTTCAACCCGAGATCGTTTGCTGCGCTTCTTGTGGGGTTCGCCGCTTTGTTCAACGCCGAGGTTGCCGCTGAGCCCTCCACCAAGCCGAATGTCCTCTTTATCGCCCTGGATGATCTCAACGACTGGGTTGGATGCCTGGGGGGACACCCCCAGACCAGGACACCCAATATTGATCGTCTGGCGAAAAGTGGGGAGCTTTTCACCAATGCCCACTGCGCTGCGCCCGCGTGTAATCCCTCGCGTTCAGCGATCTTCACGGGCGTTCCGCCCTATCGTTCTGGCATCTATCGCAATGAGCAGAAACTGCGCGATGTGATGCCGGAGGCCGTGCTCCTGCCACGCCACTTCGCCAATCACGGATACCGGTCGGCTGGCTCGGGAAAGCTCCTCCACTACATCATCGATCCGGCATCGTGGGATGACTATTTCCCGTCCAAGGAAAAGGACAATCCATTTCCACGCACTTTTGATCCGCCAAAGCGTCCCATCAGCCTGCCTGTGGGTGGTCCGTGGCAATATGAAGAAACGGACTGGGCAGCGCTCAAGGTGACCGACCAGGAATTCGGCGGTGACTGGCTGGTGACGAAGTGGGTGGCTGAACAACTTGAGCGGAAGCATGACAAACCATTCTTCCTCGGCTGTGGCATCTATCGACCTCATGAGCCGTGGTTCGTGCCAAAGGAATACTTCGAGCCCTTTCCTCTGGAGAGTATCGTCCCGGGACCAGGCTATAAAGAGGGGGATCTGGACGACGTGCCGCCCGAAGGCCAGGAACTGGCGCGCAATCGCTACTTTGAGCACATCCAAAAGCAGGGCCTCTGGAAGCAAGGAATCCAGGCCTATCTTGCCTCCATCCATTATGCCGATGCAATGGTCGGCCGTGTGCTGGATGCGCTGGAGCAGAGCCCTCATCGCAATAATACCATTGTGATCTTATGGAGTGACCACGGCTGGCACCTCGGGGAAAAGGAGCACTGGCAGAAATATACCGGCTGGCGAATCTGCACCCGTGTGCCGCTCATTGTGCGGGTGCCATCTGGAGTGCCAGGGCTGCCCGAAGGCACTCAGGCCGGGGCCATCTGTGACCGCTCCGTGAGCCTGACGGACCTCTTTGCCACATTGACCGATCTGTGCGGCATACCCAACTCAACGAACAAGGACGCGAGTCTCCATAGTTTGGTGCCCTTGCTACACGATCCTGCGGCTGCCTGGCCCCATGCCGCAGTCACTCAACTGCAGAAGCCTGAAATGTACTCCATTTCCTCTGAGCACTGGCGATACATCCACTACGAAGATGGCGAGGAGGAGCTCTATGACACCGCTTCAGATCCCCATGAGTGGATCAATCTTCTCCACACCACCGCGGCAGTCCATCAAGATGCAGGGCTGCGTGAGTTCCGCGCCCTGGCTCCAGCAGATCCCGCACCGATTCCGGAAACGCCGCTCGCCACCCTGCCCACCATCCCCTGGCATCCTGCGGACGAAGGCGGCACACCTCAAGGGATACCTGATGGCACACCTCTCCAAGTGACGTTTGTGAATCAGCACGGGCTTGATGTCGAACTGCTCTGGATGGACTCACTTGGCGAACCGAAGTCCTATGGAGTTCTCGCAACTGCAAAAACCCGGCCTCAGCAGACCCGCCCTGGCGCCGTGTGGGAAGTCCGCACCCTTGAAGGCGCGCGGCTTGGACACTTCGTCGTTGGCGACCGTTCCGCCAAAGCCATCATTCCATCCCGATAGTCGGTACGCCGCAAAAAAAGAGCAAGGCAGCCCGCTGGCTGCATTCATTAAGAGCCGAAAAAGACATCAGGTAAGCGGGGAGGTCTCAAGAGGTGCCTTGTGCCCGTCTCGCTCCACCAACTGCCTCAACAAATCCGTCTGGATCTGTTGGATCTCCAACAAACGCTGGCTGTGGTGATGCAGGAGGTGATCCACCTTTTCATGCAGATGACGAATCTCCAACTCGGCCTTGAGATTGATTTTGTAGTCCTGCTCCGCCTGTTTGCGATCTCGAATCTCCTGACGGTTCTGGCTCATCATGATCACCGGAGCCTGCAACGCGGCCACACATGAAAGCAGCAGGTTCAGGAAGATGAAGGGATACGGATCGGGTGGATGCGTGGACCACAACACCGTATTGACGAGCACCCACAGAAGCAGAAATCCGCCAAAGGTGAGGATGAAGCGCCAACTGCCGCCAAACTCGGCAATACGATCGGAGAGTCGTGCTCCCAGCGTTCGCTTTTCATCCACCTCACCAGGCTTAGCGGAGACGATTTCGTGCTCACGCAGACTCGCGATCACATCGCGCTCCAGATCAGTGATCTCGCCCAGTTCTGTTTCGAGAGCATCCTCCACGTAACGAGCTTTCAACTCGGCGAGGACATCGCCAGCGATACAGGCGTCCTCCGCAAGATGAGGATGAGACTTGTGGATGAACTGGAGCAGCAATGGACTCAAAGCAGCGCAGGGAGTGCATCCGGCAGCCTCAACGCTTTTGCCGCTGATGGCGCAGGTTTTTCGAAGAGGCGGGGTCATGTGATTTGTTAGCAGAAATGGGCTGGCAAGGGCTGGCAAAGCTTGAGCCTGTCTGGAGCTTTATAGAAGGGTCCACACCAGCAGGACACAGGCCGTGCCCATGCCAGTCATGGCGATGAGAAAGACCACGTCAGCGAAGGCTTCCACATGACGCATGCGGCCCAGATGACGGGAGCGGAGCGCGGCGTAGCTGAGAAAGCAGGAGACCAGGAAAAACAGGGCGTCGAAGGCGATGATGTCATCCACCACCGTGGCAAGGCGGCCTTCGATTCCCTGGGTTTTCATGAGGCTGATCACGGTCAGACAAAGACCGATCATCATGGAGGAGGTGCTGAAGATATGCGCGGCGATGCCGCGCTCCTCAGCCTTGTTCATTTCAGAGGGCTCGCCCGGTTTCATGCGTGATTGATGAGTTTGGCGTGACTAGAACCAAGAGATGTCTTCCAACGTCCTCTCCTTATGGAACGCAGCTAATCTCATGCGGGGCAGACGAGTTCCAAGCGATTTTTAAGCCCGCTTCCATTCACGGCGCCGCCAAGTCGGCCAAGCGCAAGGTTAACGTCGGCGCTATTTGCCAGGCAGCTCCAGCGGCCAGAAAACAGGCACGAGCAAAAGGATCACGCTCACGGTCAAGACCGTGAGGCCTCCGCCGACCTTGATGAAGTCACTGAAGCGATACTTGCCTGGACCGTAGACGAGGATGCAGCTGGGCTCAAAAGGGGTCAGCACGGAGATGCTGGCGCTGAGCATGACGGCGATGGCGAAGGCGCGGGGATTCGCATGCATGGTATCTGCGGCTTTTAAAGCCACGGGCAGAATCACCAGTGCTGCGGCGGCATTCGACATCGGCTGCGTGAGGATCACGGTCAGCACACTGAAGCCCGCGAGGACAGTGATGGCTCCATACTGCTGCAGATTGCTCACGACAAACTCCGCGAGCATTCTGTCCGCGCCGGATTTGGCCATCGCCGTGCCAAAGGCGGTCATGCCGCCGATGAGAATGAGCAGGCGCCAATCCACGTTTTCATAGGCTGCATCCAAGGTTAGGCAACGTGTGGCCAGGGCGATAAGCGCGACGATGAGGAAGCCAATCGCCGCCGGGAAGAAGTTAAAGCTGCTGAGCAAGACCACGAGCGCGAACACAGCGAGAACAGCGACGCCACGCTTGCGCGCATTGTGTGCCATCGCGTGCTCGGTGATGATGACCATCTCGGAGGTCTCTTCATACACACGGATGCGATCATACGGCCCCTGCAGAAGCAGCATGTCACCCGCATGCAGTGTCACATCACCCATGTGGTCATTCAGGGCGCGGTCACCGCGCAGCAGGGCCAGCACAGAGAGACCGGAACGGCGGCGAAAGTTGCTGCTTCGCAGGCTCTGCCCAACGAGGCTCGAATGCGGTGTGAGCACCACTTCGGCGATGCTGGCGTCCTGCATCTCCACTCCAGAAGTGCGCAGGTCGAGATCTGCGAGGATATCGATACCCTCGATCTTCTTCACGCGGATGAGGTTCTGCACCTTGCCAGCCACGAGGACGACATCACCCTCCTCGAGACACAGATGCGGGCTGACTTCTACTCCGTGTCCGGATCGGCGGACCTTCAGCACCTGGAACTCCAGCACTGAGAAGTCGGAAGAGTATACTTCCTGGCCGATGATGGGCGAGCCCGGAAGGATGACCACCTCACAGAGATACTCGCGGATGGGTTCAGTGGAGATGCCACCTTCCGCACGATCACGCTCAGGCAGAAAACGATTGCCGATGAGCATCATGTAAAACAATCCCGCGCCGAAGACTACCACACCCACAGGGGTGATCTCAAACATGCTGACCGGATCCATGCCGAGCTTCGCCATCGCGCCGCTCACGGCCACATTCGTGCTGGTGCCGATCAGGGTGCAGGTGCCGCCGAGAATGGAGGAGAAGGCCAGCGGCATCAGCAGGCGTGAAGGAGGGATGCTCAACCTGCGAGCCAACGCCACCACGGGCCCCAGAAACATGGCCGTCACGGTGGTGTTGTTCATGAAGGCGGACACTGCCCCCACCGTGGTCATCATGCCCGCGACCACACGTTTGGGGCGCCCACCCGTGGTCCGTGCCAGCACATGCCCCATGGTGTCGAGCACACCGGTTTCACGCAGGGCGGCACCGATGATGAAGATGGAACCGAGCATGACGATGACCTCATTGCCAAAACCAGCGAAGGCCTCGCCGGACGTGATGACTCCGGTCAGCACCAGGACGCAAAGCAAGGAGAGCGTGACAAGGTCCACCGAGATCTTCTCCGTGGCGAAGAGGATGACGGCGATGATGAGCAGACCGATGACAATGGCAGCTTCCATGCAGGGAGCGCCGATGATGGCGAGAACGCTGCGCGTGACGAGTGAAAAAGAGCCTCTTTAGAGACAGCTAAAGCATTCTGGAACGCGGAGATCACCGGCATGGCTGCGGATCATTTTTGCAAACCTGCGCAACCGCGTCCCGACAGCTTGGTTTGAGTGCCCGTCGTTCATTCAGACATTCATCCCCATTATGAAACCAACCTCAAAGTTCCTCTCTGGCCTCGGCTTCATCGCCCTGGGCACATGCATGGCCGTCGCCCAAGACGGCAGCCCCAAGGGCAAAGGCGAAGGCGGCGGCAACCGCATCGGCGAATTCCTGAAGCGCGCTGACGCGAATTCCGATGGCAAGATCAGCAAAGATGAGTTCAACGAATTCTCCAAGCGGGACACCGGTGACCGCTTCACCAAGATGGACCCGAATGGCGATGGCTTCATTGATCAGGCTGAAATGGGCCAGATCGGTGAGCGCATGCGCGAAGGCGGCATGCGCCGTCAAGGTGGTGAAGGTGGCAGCGGCAGCCCTGAGGGCGGTTTCCGTCGTCCTCCCGGCAAGGCCGCTGAAGGCGAGCGCCCAGCTCCGCCGCCCGCTCCTGAAGGTGCCAAGCCTCCGATGCCTGCCGAAGGTGGCCGCCCACCCGGTGGTGAAGGCGGACGTCCAGGAGGCCCTGGGGGTCCCGGCGGACCTGGAGGCCCAGGTGCCTTCAACCTCGACGACATCTATGGCCGAATGGACAAGAATACCGACGGCGGAGTCGACAAGGCTGAGTACATCGAATTCTCCAAGCAGGAGATAGAAACCCGCTTTGGCCGCATGGATGAAAACCAGGACGGCAAGGTAACCAAGGAAGAAATGAAGTCCGGCATGGAACGCATGCGCGGCATGATGCGCGGCGGTCAAGGTGGTCCTGGCGGCCCCGGCGGCTCCGGCGGACAGGGTGGTCCCGGCATGCGCCGTCCAGGAGGTGAAGGCGGCCCTGGCGGTGGCGGTGAAGGCGGATTCCGTCGTCCTCCCCAGGAAGGTGGCACCGGCAGCCCACGCCCCCAGGCTGAAGGCGATGCTCCGAAGAAAGATCCAGCCTGATTTTTAGCAGTCCAAATCATTCACGAGGCGGAACTCCGAGAGGGGTTCCGCCTTCTTTTTGGGCTCACCGCAGGCAGCATTGAGGTCGGGTCTTTGGCACTTCGAACACAGAGGGAATGCCAAAATGGTTGCACATCCCTGATGATTCCCTATTTTCACCCTCTCACCGCATTACCCCGTGGTGTAATGGTAACACAGGAGATTTTGATTCTCTCGTTTAAGGTTCGAGTCCTTACGGGGTAACCACCAACGGTGGTTGTGCTAATGACCCGCTTCCGCCCCTGCATCGATCTCCACGCCGGCCAAGTTAAACAAATCGTCGGCTCCACGTTGAGCGACTCTGGCAGCGGCCTGAAAACCAATTTCGTCAGTGATCGCGACTCCGCGTGGTATGGCGATCTGTATCAAAAAGACGGCCTCCCCGGCGGCCATGTGATCATGCTCGGGCCTAACAATGACGATGCCGCCAAGGCAGCCCTCGGCGCCTTCCCTGGCGGTCTGCAACTCGGGGGTGGCATTCGTCCGTGCAACGCCGAGGAGTATCTCGCCGCTGGCGCCAGCCACGTGATCGTCACCAGTTACCTCTTTGAGACGGACGGAACCTTCTCCGAGACCCGGCTGAACAAAATGGTCGCCGCAGCAGGCAAAGATCGTCTTGTGATCGACCTGAGCTGCAAGGCCACGGGTGACGGCTGGACCGTGGCCATGAACCGCTGGCAGACTTTGACCGACCTGCATGTCACTCCAGAGACGCTGAAGCACCTCGCCGCGCATTGTGATGAGTTCCTCATCCATGCCGTGGACGTCGAGGGCAAGTGCGAGGGCATCGACGAAGCGCTGGTCTCTTTCCTCGGCCAGCACAGTCCGGTTGCCATGACCTATGCCGGCGGCATTCATCGCATTGAGGATCTGCATCGCATCCAGCAACTGAGCGACGGACGAGTCGATGCCACTGTGGGCAGCGCGCTCGATCTTTTTGGCGGTAGCGGTGTTCGCTATGCAGATTTGCTCGCTTTCAACCGTAGAACTTCGCCCAACCTTCCCGCATGAAAATCATCCGTTACTCCGACTCCGCCGGCCAGATCCATCACGCCTCCCAGCAATCTGACGGCTCCGCGCTCGTCATTGAGGGCGACATCTTCGGCTCCTACAAGGTCACTGACCGGAAGGCTGACGTGGCCAAACTGCTCGCCCCTGTGGAGCCGCGCATCATTCTTTGCATCGGCCTGAACTACAAGTTTCACGCGGAAGAGAGCGGCGCTGCCATCCCGGAGAATCCGGTGCTCTTCATCAAGAACCCCGCCGCCGTGCAGAACCCTGGCGATCCCATCCTGCTGCCCTCCGTGCTGAAGAGTGACAGCGTGGACTATGAGTGCGAGCTGGCCGTCGTCATCGGCAAAACCGCGCGCAATGTCAGCAAAGCAGACGCCCTGAACTATGTGCTGGGCTACACCTGCGCGAATGATGTGAGCGCCCGTGACTGGCAGAAGAACGGCGGTGGCGGCCAGTGGTGCCGTGGCAAGACCTTTGACACCTTTTGCCCTCTCGGCCCAGTGCTTGTGACGCGTGATGAGATCCCAAATCCGAACGCGCTCAAGATCAAGACCATCCTCAATGGCGAGACCATGCAGGACTGGAGCACGAGCGACATGATCTTTGACGTGCCACGTCTCATCGAATTCCTCAGCTCAGACACGACGCTGCTTCCTGGCACGGTGATCATCACCGGCACGCCTCATGGTGTGGGCATGGCCCGCAAGCCCCCGGTGTGGATGAAAGCAGGCGATAGCGTGACGATCGAGATCGAAGGCATCGGAAGTCTGACCAATCCGGTGCAGCAGGCGTAACTCGAAAAGGAAATTGCAATCAGCGCCGAATCGCTTCTCTTTTCCGTTCTACCCAACTCAACCCTATCCATGAAAAACCAACTACCGACTCTTGCCGCCCTCGTTCTCGCGTTTGCTGGCCTGACCGGAACTACCCAAGCCCAGGAGGCAACCAAACCCGTGAGTGAAGCCAAACCCGTCAAAATCGTGATGGACACCAGCAAAGGTGCCATCGAACTCGAGCTCGATCCCGCCAAGGCGCCGATCACTGTCGAAAACTTCGTGAAGTATGTGAAGAAGGGCCACTATGACGGCCTGATCTTCCACCGCTGCATCCCCGGCTTCATGATCCAGGGCGGAGGTTTCAATCCTGACATGACCCAGAAGGACGTGGATGCCCCGATCTCCATCGAGTCCAAGAACGGCCTCAAGAACGCCCGCGGCACCATCGCCATGGCGCGCACCAGCAACCCGAACAGCGCCACCAGCCAGTTCTTCATCAACGTGAAGGACAACGCCAACCTCGACTACCCGAGCTTCGACGGCTACGGCTATGCCGTGTTTGGCAAGGTGACCAAGGGTCTCGATATCTGTGACGCCATCGTCAGCGTGCCGACCGGCCGCAAAGGTCCTCACGGTGACGTGCCAAACGATACCATCACGATCAAGAGCGTGAAGATCGCTGAGTAATCAGCCTCATCAGAAGCTTTGATTTTCATCGCGGAGCCTGGTTTCAGGCTCCGCTTTTTTTGTCGCCCGGACAACCAGGATGGCTGTCCCACCTTACGCCCGATAAAAATCCAACGTGTGCTTCAGGCCTTCCTGCCAGGTGACCTGTGGCTCATAGGCGAGGTCGGTGCGTGAAGCGGTTAGGTCAGCGGCGGAGTGGCGGATGTCGCCGCTGCGGCCGGGCTCGTGCTTGGGGACGATGCTCTGGCCGGTGAGGCTGTTCAACTCGGAGATGAGGTCCAGCAGCGTGACGCTGACGCCTCCCGCGATGTTGAAGACGCGGCCGGCCACATTCTCAGCCGGGCGCTCGGCGGCGAGGAGGTTCGCGGCTACGACGTTGTCGATGTAGGCGAAGTCGCGGGACTGGAGGCCATCGCCAAAGATGGTAGGGGTCTCACCGCGAAGCATGAGGGTGCAGAAGCGGGCGATGACACCAGAGTAGGGCGAATTGAAACTTTGGCGAGGTCCGAAGACATTGAAGTAGCGCAGGGCCACGGTCTCCAGGCCGTAAAGCTGGTGAAACATCTGCCCGTAGCGCTCGCTGGCATACTTTTGCAGACCGTACGGCGTCAAAGGAAGCACGGGGTCTGATTCGTGTTTCAGCGGAGCCTCGGTGTCGCCATAGATGGCGGCGGAGGAGGCGAACATGAAGCGCTTCACCTTGGCATCCCGGGCAGCGACGAGGAGCCCGAGGGAGGCCTCGAGGTTCACCTGGCTGCTTTCCACTGGCTGAGCCACAGATTGTGGCACGGAGGCAATGGCACCCTCATGGAAAACCCAGTCGCAGCCCTGGACGAGCTTTGTCACCAGGGCGGAGTCTGAGACACAGCCCTTCACAAACTCCACGCTGTCATTACCGCCGGCCCAGGCCAGATTGACGGTGTCTCCGGTGCTCAAATCGTCCAGGACGATCACCTTGGCTCCGCGCTCCACGAGAGCCTGGGCGATGTGTCCGCCGATGAATCCGGCGCCGCCGGTGACGAGAGCTTTGATTTCCAAACGTGATGAGCTGGGCATGCGAGGGGCGCACCATCCGCAGATGCCCACCTTTGGCAACCTCCTTACTCCACCGGACCCGTTTGACCTCTCTTGACCCTCCGCGCCGCCGCTTCATCATGCGGGCATCCCACCGCATGAAAAGACTCTACCGCCAAGCCCAGATCGCCTCCGAAGACAGCTCCCAACTCCAGCTTGGTGATGTGCTTGTGGAAGGTGACCGCATCATCGGCGTGGGACCTGGGATCAGCGGGGTGAGCGACTGCGAGGTCATCGACTGCAAGGGCCGCATCCTCATGCCCTCCATGTTTGACCTCCATGTGCATGCGCGCGAGCCCGGCCATGAGGACAAGGAAAACATTTCCACCTGCTCCGAGGCAGCGATCAATGGCGGCGTGACTGGATTCGTCATGATGGCGAACACCTCTCCGACGATCGACAACGCGGGAGTGGTCCGCACGGTTCTGGAAAGCGCCCGACGTGCGCGCATTGGCGCGGGCATCTACACCGCGGGCTCCATCACCAAAGGGCGCAAAGGCGAGGAGCTGGCGGGCATCGCGGGCATGAAGTCAGCGGGTGTGCTCATGCTCTCAGACAATGGTCATGGGGTGGAAAATCCGCAGGTGCTGCGTCGTGCCATGGAGTATGCCAAGGACTTCGGCATGCCGATCGCCAGCCACTGCGAGATCAAGGACCTCTCCATCAAAGGCTGCATGCATGAAGGCAAAGTTAGTTATGCCCTGGGACTGCCAGGCATCCCGAGCATCAGCGAGGAGATCGGCATCTCCCGGGACATCCGTCTGGCGGAATACACCGGCGTGCATCTGCACGTCCAGCATGTGACGACCAAGGAGGGCATGGGGACGATCAAGCGTGCGAAGGACCGTGGCATCCGCGTGACCTGCGAGGTCACACCGCATCACTTGATTTTCAATCAAGACCACATCGGCAACTACGACACGAACTACAAGATGAACCCGCCGCTGCGGACCTTGGAAGACAACGCCGCGCTGCTCCAGGGCCTCAAGGATGGTTGGTTTGACGTCATCACCACCGATCACGCGCCCCACACGCCGTTTGAAAAGAACCAGGACTTCGCCAGCGCGCCTTTCGGCATCACGGGCCTGGAGACCGCTCTGCCGAGCCTCTTCCATCACTTCATTAGCAAGGGCATCCTGGACTGGGGCCTGATCGTGAAGCACTACTCCGCCGAGCCACGCCGCATGATGAAGCTTGATCCAGTGCCGGTGAAAGAGGGCGGAGTCGCCGAGTTCATCGTCTTCAATCCTGAGGGCAGCACGACCTTCACGCAGGAGTTCATGAAGTCGAAGAGCATCAACACGCCCTTCATCGACCAGACCTTGAAAGGACTGGTGGAGCGGGTGATTTATCGGGGTGAGGAGCTGCTGGTGCGATAACCAGATCTGCGCCCCAGGAGCGAAAGGACGAAAAGGACCGAAACGACGGGGCTGGCGCATGCGTTTGGCTTGGGGACCCGCCATGAAGATCCTCCTCACTTGCCTGCTTCTGAGCGCCGCATCGTTTGCGGCCTCACCGAACATCATCCTGCTCATGGGAGATGATCATGGGTGGGAGGAGACGGGGTATCACGGGCATCCGCATGTGAAGACGCCGACGCTCGATGAGATGGCGGCGAGCGGGCTGAAGCTGGAGCGGTTTCATGCGGCGCATCCGAGCTGCTCGCCCACACGGGCCAGCTTTCTCACGGGCCGGCATCCGAACCGTATGGGCACCTTTGCGCCCGGCTGGTCCATGAGGCCTGAGGAGATCAGCACGGCCCATATCCTTTCCAAGGCAGGCTACCAGTGCGCACACTTTGGCAAATGGCATGTCGGCGCGGTGAAGAAGGAATCGCCTGTGTCTCCCGGGGCGATGGGTTTTCACACCTGGCTCTCGCACGACAATTTTTTCGAGCTCAATCCGTCGTTCTCCCGTGATGGCGGGCCGCCGCAAGTCTTCAAGGGCGAGAGCTCGGAGATCCTGATCCGCGAGGCGATGGCCTTCATCGACAAGGCGAAGCAGGCGCAGAAGCCCTTCTTCACCATCGTCTGGTTCGGCTCACCGCATGAGCCCTACAGCGGCCTGCCGGAAGATCTGGCGCTCTATGATGATCTCCCGGCCAAATATGCGGCCAAGAAGGTGCGGCTGACCTCGAATGAAACAGGCGCCCAGGTGCAGCGTCCTCAGGGCGAGGTGCTGCGCGAACGCTACGCGGAGATCACTGCCATGGACCGTGCCATCGGCACGCTGAGGAAGCATCTGGCCGAACAAGGATTGAAACAAGACACCCTGCTCTTCTACTGCGGTGACAACGGCACCTCGCCCGATGCTTCACTGGCCTCGCCGCATCGCGGTGTGAAGGGGGTGGTGTATGAGGCGGGCACGCTGGTGCCGGGATTGATCGAGTGGCCAGCACGCATTCCCAAGCCGCGCACGACCGATGTGCGGGCCTCCACCAGTGATCTGCTGCCGACGCTCTGTGCCCTCACTGGACAGGCAGCGCCTGCGCGCACGCTGGATGGCATCGACCTCACGCCGCTGCTGGATGGCACAATGGCCGAGCGGCCAAGTCCCCTCCACTTCTGGTGCTTTGACACCGGTCATCTGAAGACAGCAAAGACAGAGCCCTATATCGCGCCCGAATTGCAACTCGGCACCACACCTCTCGCCAAACTCGCCGGCGGCAAGGCGACCCGTGATTTCACGAACTTCCGTCATCCTGTGGTGACAGAAGCCGATTACCTCGGGCCGAGAGCGATCATCGATGGGCATTTCAAGCTGGTGATTCATGAGCAGAAAAAGGGGGAGCCCAAGAAGGAGCTGTTTGATCTGAATGCGGATCCGGCGGAGAAGACGAATCTCCTCACTGAGAAGCCCGACATGGCCGAGAAGCTTCAGTCGAAGCTGCGTGACTGGCAGAAGTCCGTGCTGCAGAGTCTGACGGGAGCGGATTATAGGACGCCGTGAGGTCGTGTGAGGAGGTGTACGTTGTCCACGCTTGAGCGTGTGATTCGAAACGTCCTTGAACACGCTCAAGCGTGAACAACGTACGGTCCTGCGGCCTGCCGAACTACTGATGATATCGCCCCCCCTCAGGCAGATGCGCTAGATTCGTCATAAAAACGATTCACTCCGGCGGGAGTTCTGGCATGATTGGCTCTGTTCTAGCGGTTCGATTCTCAGCCCTGACTTCCGATGTCTTCGCCTCTACATTCGACCACCCCTCCTGCAGCTGCACCGCCGATGCGCGGGTTTACCATCGCGGGATCGGTGGTCTTCCTGGGACTTTTGGCGGCGATGTTTGGGTCGGCTAAAACCGGCATCACTCGCCAGGTGAAGCAGACTCAGGAAGCCCGGCGGATTGACGGGGTGGAGTTCATCCAGACGGCCAAGATCAAAACCGCCGATATTTCAGACGAGCTTGGGTCCAAGCTGACACTGGATGTTCCGCAGGCGGCCGAGATCACCTCGCCTGATCTCAAGGAACTCACGCTAACTGACAGGCTGGATGACTTCTTCCTCAACAATGTCTCTCTGGAGAACCTGCCGCTTGGTCAGGCGATGGCCCTGCTGAAGCAGATGCTCATGGCGACGGACAAGCAGAAGACGCTGGCTTTGCACAAGCTCATCGTCAGCATCCCGACCAGCGCGCTAGGAAGACTGGTGACTCTGCATAGCACCAGCATCTCTTATCTGGAAGCCGTCAAGACACTCGCCACGATGGCGGGCTGTGATGTGGATCTGGGAGACCATCGCATCACTTTAAAGGTCCAGTCTGGTCCCTGGCCTCAGGTGGCGAAGAAGCGCCCCCTTCTGGACATGCTGGATGGTTTCATGGGCACAGATGGCAAACCCATGAAAGACGACGCCAACCATGTGGCCTGGCTAAAACATGATGCCCGGCGGATGGGATTGCGATGGGACGATAGTGGCGATGTCAGCATGACTGAAAGCCAATGGCAGGCTCTGAGACGCGCTCAGGATTACCGCCGGAGGCTCGAACTTTCCCTCATTCCGCCATTTGCGGTCTATGTCCTGCCTGAAGGTTACTTGCAGCCCATTCTCCAAGTGACTCCACAGCAAGTTCTCCAATTGATGACCGCGCTCAGTCAGCAAGGTTTTGCAGCTTACAGTGATGTTCCTTATGCTGTCCTGGACCCATCCATCTCTCACCAACTTCTATTCATCGTCCGAATGGGGGACACCGTTCAGGTCTCGCTCCATACGACCCAGGCCATTGCGAAACCAGAGGTCGTCGAAAAGGTAGCCGACCCAGTAGTCGGCGGTCAGCAGGCCGCAGCAGCGTACACAATGCAGGATTCTATGTGGCTAGGGGACGTTTTTCACCTGTTTAGAGCCGGCTCCACAGACACCGCCCAATGGGACAGCATCACCACTGCTGATGTCCAGGCTTTCGCCGCCTTCATGCGGTCCACTGGCGTCTCGGTGACTCTCACAACAATGACCGGGGCCGACTCGAATCTGTCGCCGGTTGTCATCCCGGTGGATGCCACGGGCACACCTGTGACGACCACCGAGACAGCTCCAGTCGCCCCCGAGGCAACAAACTCGACGGCCCCTGCGACCCCTTAATTTAGCAAGGCATGCAACACCTTCATCACGGCAGTTTCGCCGGCACATAAGCGGCGGCGAGGTCCACCTTGAACCGCCAGCTCACGACTTCATCAGGCTGGTCGGCCGCGCGCTTGAAGTTCAGGGTCACAGCACAGTCTTCGCGGCGCAGTTTGTAAGGCAGCTGATAGGTCACCACCATGGTGGCGGGATCGTACTGCGCAGGGACGGTGCCAATGCCGGCCACGCGCATCTTCACGCTTTCAGGGATGATGGTCTTCAGGTTAGCGAGCTTGGCCTGAATGGTGGGCTGACGATCTTTGACGAGTTCTTCGGGAACCGGAGAAAGCTCCACCAGAGCATTACCCTTCTCATCCTTCGCAGAGGCGGTAAGGAAGTGGTTGGAAGAGACATCCCCACGACCACGGAAGCTGGTGGCCAGCTTGAAGTTTGTGTCACTTTCACCGTGGATGATGTAGCGGCCGAGTTTTCCCATCGGAGTATCCCAGGTGACCTTTTGGTTGTTCACGGTGATGAGGGTTTCATACCCCACCTGCAGCGCGAGTTCTGTGGTGCTCTCATCAAAGGCACCGAAGGGGTAGGCAAAGGTAGTGCAGGCGATGCCGAGATTCTTCTCCAGGAACTCCTTCGAGTCCTTCAGCTCACCGAGAAGCCAGAGCTGCTGGTCGGCATCGTTACGGCCCCGGCCTTTCCGGCTGTTGCGCAGGTCTTCGTGGGAGACACTGTGGCTGCCGACTTCGCAGCCGTGCTTCATCATCTCGCGGATCTGGTCCCAGCTCATCGAGCGGCCACCGATGTTCACATACTTCTTGTAGAGGTAGATGGTGAAGGGAAAGCCATGCTCCTTCAGCACGGGATAGGCATAGGTGTGCACGCCTTCCCAGCCGTCATCCATGGTGATGACAATGGCTTCCTCAGGGATGTTTTTGCGGCCTTTGCGCCATTCCAGGACGTCGCTAAGCGGAATGACCGGGATGCCGGACTCCTTGATGGCTTTCATCTGCTCCGCGAACTTGCTGCCGGAGATGATCATGGGCGTGCCGCCACGCTCCTTAAAGTCGTGGTAGCCGAGGATCGCGATCGTGGAGGATTTGTTGAGCTCAAAGGCCGCGGCTTTGGGCACCACCTCCTCGGGCTGCACGGTCTCGAAAACCGCGCTGTTCAGCACCTTGGCCTCCAGCGCCTGTTGTTCGGGTGTCAGGACAGGCTCCGCCTTTTTCTTCTGGGCCTCCTCCTCCCCGGGCGTGGTGATCCCGGCCAGTCGAGCAAGACGGTCGAGCTTGGCCTCAATGCGCTTGCAGGATGGGGCCAGGCAGGTCAGGGCTGCGAGAAGGCAGATGGTGGGAAATCTCATGTCTAGGGCTGGGGCGTTCCTAACCGATTTTCAGCCCAGACGCAACCAATGGCCTGTCCGCCTGGACGGGGACTTCACCCCAGATCAAGGAGGCTCTTGCAAAGGGGGCGGACGTGCCCAATCTGGAGCGTGCTCAGAACCCTCCTCAAATCCAAGATCCACCGCGCCACCGTCACCGACTCGAACATCCACTACGAAGGGAGCATCACCGTCCCCACGGACCTGATGGAGGCGGCAGACCTGTGGGAGGGCGAGCGAGTGCTGGTGACATCCATCACCAACGGCCAGCGCCTGGAGACCTATGTGATCACCGCTCCTGCCGGGTCAGGACAGATCGTGATCAATGGTGCGGCGGCGCACCGGATCAGCACGGGTCATCTGGTGACCATCATGGCCTTTGGTGAGAGTGAGACACCTATCACACCAAAACGTCTGCTGCTGAATGCTCAGAATGAGGTGGTGAACACGAGCGTGCAGTAACGAAAGAGTACCGTTGGAGCGCGGTGGTCTTCGCCGTTCCCTTACGCCGCTTTCTTCCAGCTCGCGAAGGCGAGGACGACCCAGCCGACCATGAGAACCAAGCCGCCGAGAGGGGTGACGGGGCCGAGGAACTTCCAGCCCATGTAGGCGAGGAGATAGATGGAGCCGCTGAAGACCAGTGTACCGACAAAGACGCAGACCCAGCCGAGCTTGGCGCTGCGGCCTGCCTGCCCCAGAAACAGGGCCAGGACATAGAGAAACATCGAATGCGGAAGCTGGTAACGCACGCCGGTCTCCCAGGACTCCAGCTTGCCCGCGGCGGCGAGCGTGTCATGCACCGCGCCATGCGCGCCCAGGGCACCCAGCACGACGGCGATCAATCCGAAGAAGGCGGCCAACACAAGGAGAGAGCGGGAAGGTGCGAGAGTCATGGAACCGAAAAATTGAAGCGAAGAGCTGGAAGACCTAACGAACTAGATGACTCGAGCCCAGAGCACTTTGAGATAGCGGCTCTCAGGGCAGTTGGACATCACGGGATGGTCGAGACCAGGGCCGGTGCGGTCGAGGATCTGCAGTTTCCGATTCTGACGATGCGCGGCACCGATGACGAGCTGCTCAAAATCATCCACGCCCAGTAGGCCGGAGCAGGAGCAGGACACGAAGAGACCGCCGGGCCTCACGAGCTGAAGGGCGAGGCCATTGAGATCGCGATACTTGAAGATGCCTTCATCCTGGTTGTCGCGTTGATGGATGAGCTTCGGCGGATCGAGAACCACCGTGTCCCAAAGCTCGCCATTGCGCTGCATCTGGCGGCCCCAGGTGAAGGCATCTGCATGCACCCAGTCGACACGGACCTGATTGAGATTCGCGTTCTGCTTGGCTTGAGCGATGGCTTTTTCATCGAGGTCCACACCAGTGACGTCCTCGCACTTCGAGAGGACTTTAGCGGCAAGCGCAAAGCCGCCGGTGTAGGTGCAGAGATCCAGCACACGACCATGGGCGAGACGGCCGAGCTTCAAGCGGTTGTCACGCTGATCGCAGAAGAAGCCGGTCTTGTGACCTGCCTCAAAGTTCACCACATAGCGCACGCCATGCTCGCGGATCTTCGCGCTGCGCGGACCGGGCTCCGTGGCCTCCGGCACATCGCCAACGCGGATTTGCTCAATCAAAGCGATGTCGGGGTCCACACGGATGACCTGCTGAGTGGTGCCGAGTTCCCCATGAAGAATGGGCAGCCAGCGGCGCACGCGGAGCCAGGCTCCAAGAGTGGTGACATCAATGGACAGGGTGTCCGCATAGCGATCCACCACCAGGCCGCTAAGGCCATCCGCATCCGAATGCACCACACGATATGCCTCTGTGTCGGCATCGAGCTTGATAGTGTTTTTACGCAGGCGGATGGCCTGACGGAGGAGGTCATCGAGATTGTCCTCCGTGAATTCCTCATCTCCATGATGCAGCACACGAAGGGGCACGCGTGCCCGGGGATTGTAGTAGCCAGCGCCAAAGCGGCGGCCTTCCTTGTCAAAGATGCTCACCAGATCCCCTGCCCCGGCATCACTGGAAACCATGCCGACCATGTTGGGAAACACGGCAGGGTGGTAGGAGTAGTACTTCATCTGCGCCCAGGGGCGCGGCCAGTCCTCACTGCCGGGGGGCGGTGGCTTCGGTGGCGGGGAGGAGCGGCGGTAGTCAGGGCGGGGCATGTGTCGAACCCATTCTGTGCTCCCTCCCGGGCCAGTCTGCAATGGGCAATCCATGCCCGAGCGCCGACTTGGACCGGATTCACGTCGAGCCCCGCTTCCTCCGCTTTATTTCCGATACAAAACTGGCAGGCAGCGAAGCTTTATGCTAGGGGTTGAGATTCCCCGGATGCCGCGGTTGGCAGACAGGGGATCCCCCCATTTTCTCATGTCTGACCTCGTCTCCCAGATTCCTGGCATCATCTCTCATTGTGAACCACGCCTGCGCGCCGAGGCCGAACGGCTGGTGGATGCCGACTCCGTGCGCGGACTTGACGTCACCGCCGAGGAGGCCCTGGCGGAAGTACGACTGGACGAGCATAGCGTCAATACGCGCTGGGTTTTTGAAGACGGCGCCTGGCAGGGTGAGACGGATGTGGAAGATCGTGTGCTGCATGATCTGGCGCTGTGCACGACGCTCATCGCCATTCAGAGAAGAGCGCAGAGGGATCCGAACGCCTTTAAGCCTGCGGAGCTGGAGGTGCCTTTCCAAGAGGTGGTGGAAAAACGCATGGCGCGGCAATTCACACCGGATGAGGAGGCCTATTTCAGCAAGCTTGAGAAGCGTTTTCAGCGTGTGCAGCAGACCGGGACAATCTATGATCATGACATGGTGCGCCTGCACCCGAAGTGGAGCATCCAGACCGTGGATCCCCTTCCCCTCTGGCTGGAACCACCGACGACCCTGCGCGAGTTCTGGGATTATGTGGCGCTGGCTCTCTCGGATCGCGGTCTGCCCATCCCCACCTTCCTGCGCAATGTGGCGAATCTCACCGCCGTGCGCGAGCGCCTGAGCGAATGGCGCCAGGAGCGCACGGTACCGCTTTGGAAAGAGCGCATCCGCCGCCTGCTGAACGATGACAGCATCGCCAGCCAGGGAGTACGCCGTCAGGGTGATCTGCGGCTTCTGATCACGCCTGCGGAAGCTCGGTTGCAAGGTCGCTTTGACAGTCAGGAACGCTTTCACCCGCTGACAGGTGCCGAACTGCGTGAGCTTGAGGAGGCGCAGTCCGCCGGTGGACTCATGGTGCCGCCGGAGGCTGAACTGCTGCTGTTTTCGGCGCTGGGGCAAAGCTCTGCGAACGCCACGGATGTGTGCCGTTTTGATCTGGACTCCCACGGGCAATGGCTGGGAAGTCTTTTCCAGCAGACTGCGATGGAAAGCCGGCTCGTGACTTTGGACGAGCACGCCTTCCGCCGTGCTTCCACGATGTTGAAATGGCAGGCTGAGGAACATGAGGAGACGCGTCAGCTCATGCTCAGGCTTGTGACCGAATCCGGGGAAAGTGTTGAAGGAACCCTGCGTGTGCTGCACGGGGCTGAGACCTTGTATTTGTCTTCCGATTCAGTCTTTGTCGGACCGCGTTGGATGCTGGATGAGTCGAAGATTGAGGGTGATCTGCGCATCCCGCTCGCCGCGCTGACCTCTCAGGAAGGCATTGAGTTCCTGGAAAAGATCGGCCTGCCGCTGCCACCCAGCATCGCCGGACGGGTGAAGCATGAAAAGCTGCAGACCCGCGTGCGCGCAGCCTGCCAGAAGAAGGCTCCCGGGTCTAACATTGAGTATGCCACGTTTCAGGCGGAGGCTGTGAGCCCCGACGGCCGGGTGCGGGAAAAGCTGGGGCCTGGCGGCTGGGCACCGGTGCTGGATCACAGCGCCAAGGATGACGACTCCATCGTCTGCCGTGACCGCGAGGCCTTGCTGGCCACCGAAGGGGTCATTCGCAATCTCTATCCATCATGGGACATCGAGGCGCAGGGATTCCGAGTGCGCCTGACCAAGGCCTTCCCGGATCAATTCAACTCATGGGCGCACAATCTGCCTGAGAGCGTGACGCTGACCACGGATGAGCGGCTGCAGACCATCCTGGCAGATCCGCTCATCGCGCGTGTGAGGCTGGAAGCCACGCAGACAACCACGATCGACTGGTTTGATCTGCGCATGATCTTTGAGATCGAGGGGGCCGACCTCAAGCCGGCGGAAATTCGCAAGCTGGTGTCTGCCAAGGGTGGCTTTGTGCAACTGGCGGATGGCACCTGGCGCCGCGTGAAACTGGAGCTGACCGAGGAGCAAGTCGCGCTCATGGACCAGCTCGGGATCGACCTAGACTCACCTTCAGATGAGCTGCATCAGCTCCACTGGCGTCAGCTTGTGGGTGATAAAGCCAAAGAAGTCATCAACCCACGCGCCTGGCAGAGCATCACGCAGCGCATGGAACTGGCGCGTCTGGAAGAAAAGCCTGATTCTCCTGAAGGCCTGGCAGTCACGCTGCGTCCGTATCAGGTCGATGGTTATCACTTCCTGGCTTATCTGAGCGTGAACAAGTTTGGCGGCATCCTGGCGGATGACATGGGCTTGGGTAAGACCATTCAGAGCATCTCCTGGGTGCTGTGGCTGCGTAACCGCTACCGCAATGCCTGGCCATGTCTGGTCATCTGTCCGAAGTCCGTGCTGGATGTGTGGGCGAATGAATTTGTCAAAGCGGCGCCGGGCCTCAACGTGCAGATTCTGCGTGACAAGGACGAGCTGGACCTCGACAAGCTGAAGTCCGAAACGCAGGTGCTGGTGATGAACTACGCGCAGATGCGTGGATGCATCGAATACCTCGAAACAGTGAAGTGGCTCGCCGTCATCATGGATGAGGCCCAGCAGATCAAGAATCCGGATTCGCAGGCAGCCCGTGCCGCTCGTCGCTTGAAGGCAGAGAACCGTCTGGCACTCACAGGCACACCGCTGGAGAACCGTCTGCTGGATCTTTGGAGCCTCATGACCTTTGCGATGCCCGGCGCGCTGGGTGATCGGGCTTACTTCACGCGTAACTTTGACCGCCGTAAAGATGCCAAGGCCAGCGAGCGTCTTAGCGCCCGCCTGCGTCCCTTCCTCCTCCGCCGAACCAAAGGTCAGGTCGCCCGCGATCTGCCGTCCCGTAGCGAGGAAGCTCTCCTCTGCGAGATGAGCACGGATCAGGCCCGCCTCTACAAAGAGGAGCTGGCCCGCGCCCAGCACCTGCTGCTCACCAGCAGCAACTTCGAGGTGCTCACGCGCAAACGTTTCGCCGTGCTTCAAGCACTGACTCGCCTGCGCCAGATCTGCTGTCATCCGCAGCTGGCCAATGCCGAGAACAGCAAGACCGAAAGCGCCAAGTTCACCGCCACCCTGGAACTCATTGAAGAGCTCCACGCCGAGGGTCACAAGGTGCTGCTCTTCAGCCAGTTCGTCTCCATGCTGGAGATCCTGCGCGGCAAGCTGACGGAGATGAAGATCCCCTACCACTGGCTCACCGGCAGCACGCAGAACCGCAGCGAGGTCGTGGACAAGTTCCAGAACGATGAGGAAGCCTGCGTGTTCCTGCTCAGCCTCAAGGCTGGCGGCAGCGGTCTCAACCTCACCGCCGCAAGCTACGTCATCCTTTACGACCCCTGGTGGAATCCGGCTGTCGAAGCCCAGGCCATTGACCGCGCGCATCGTATCGGCCAGACACAGCCTGTGATGGCCTATCGAATGATCACGAAAGACAGCATCGAGGAAAAGATCATGCTCCTGCAGCAGAAGAAGCAGCTCATGTCGAACAACATCCTCGGCGAAGGCGGCTTTGCCCGCACCTTGGAGAAGACTGACTTTGAGTTCCTCTTTGATCTCGAGGCAGCGGAAAAGCAGCGTCAGGAGGATTGAGCTACGTAGGCGCATTCATTCGCCAGAATGCGGAAGGGGGCCGGGCTGCATCATGCCAGCCCGAGCCCCTCGTTCTGGCAAACGAGCCCATAGGTGTGGTGTTGACGCATGGACTCTGCCTCGCATCGTTCATCCACCATGAAGATCCCTGGCATCCAAGGCTGTTTTGAAAAGACCCGCGGCATGTTTTATTTTGCCCGCATGTGTTCCAAGATCCGCCTTCATGCGCAGGGGCTGATGCCGGAAGCGTATCATGACATGCTCGGCCAAGGGTTTGATGGACGAACCTGCCGCTATCTTGCGGTGAGCTATGACGACGTGAAGTCTCAGATACTCTCCGGCAAGACCAATGAGGAAGTGCTGGACTGGTGCCATGCCAGCGGGCGCACGCTGAATGCCGAGCAGGTCCTGATCTACAACAGCTTCATGAGCAAGCGCGGCTGGCACGACGATGAGACTGACGAGTTCATTCCCGAGATGATCAAGGAATATGGTCTGCCGGACAATGGCACGGCGCTCACCGACTTCGATCTCATCGAGATGGATGAAGGGCGGTGGTATCCTGACATGTGGCGGGATGCGTGGAAGTGACGCATCCTTGCCGAACAAACTTTGCTAACCACTCATGGACCCTGATAAACACTCATTCCTCAAACCTTCTGGGCTTGGAGCATTAGTGTAAATCAGTGTCCATGAGTGGTTAAAAACGTCTGAGTTCAGACTGCCACAGTCGCCCGAAGCTTCGCGGCGATCTCGTGGAAGATTTGAGAGGAGGCGGACTTGGCGGTGTCTTCGAGGGCGATGGGGTGGCCTTCGTCGCCGGCTTCGCGGACGGTCATTTCGATCGGTATCTGGCCGAGGAGGGGGACGTCAAGGCGCTTGGCTTCGTGATCGCCGCCGCCTTTGCCGAAGATGTGATAGATCTGGCCATCACTGGGGCAGAGGAAGTAGCTCATGTTCTCGATGATGCCGAGGATGGGCACGTTCACCTTTTGGAACATGGCCACGGCCTTGCGGGCATCGATCAGCGCCACTTCCTGCGGCGTGGTGACGATCACGGTGCCATCCAGCGCCACAGTTTGCACGATGGTGAGCTGGATGTCTCCGGTGCCGGGCGGGAGGTCGAGGATGAGGTAGTCGAGGTCATTCCAGGCCACCTGCCGGAGGAACTGCTGCGTATAACGCGTGGCCACAGGACCGCGGACGATCACCGGGCTGTCATCTTCCAGCAGGAAGCCCATGCTGACGAGCTGGAGGCCGTAGCGCTCGATGGGCACGATCTGCTGCTCTTCATTCTGATAAGGGCGCTCGTTGCTGCCAAACATGTGGGCGATACTGGGGCCGTAGAGATCGCAGTCGCAAAGGCCGACGCGGGCCCCGGACTTGCTCAAAGCCACCGCGAGGTTGCTGGCGACGGTGCTCTTGCCGACACCACCTTTGCCAGATGCCACGGCGATGATCCGCTTCACGCCGGGGATGCTGGATTTCGGCAGAGTGGCTGCACTGCCCTGGGCGGTGTTTGGCGGCTCCTTGATGTCAAAGTTCAGCTTCGGCTCGGTCACGCCGGGGACCAGCTTTAGAGCGGCTTCCACCTGCTCGTGGATAAGGCGCGGGATGTTCGGATCACGGGTGGCGATGGATATCTCGACCGTGACCTTTCCGCCTTCGACGGATACGCTTTTGACGAGTCCGAAGGAGACGATGTCCCGGCTGAAACCGGGATAGCGGACGGTGGCCAGAGCGGCGTGGATTTCGGACTCGGAAGGCATGGTCGGGAGGGCTGGGTAGTGGTTACGTTTCTCGTTCGTCAGGCGGACCGGAAAGGCAACAGGAAGCTGGCGGATTTGCTGTCGGTGGCTTGTCTTAGTGAGACGGTGATCGACTCCAGAGGGGGGCTTGAGCGCGGGATGTGTCTTTTTCACCACAGAGAGGCACAGAGGGTCTGAAAGAGAGAAACACTGTGTCCCTCTGTGTGCTCTGCGGTTTAACTCAGTGATCCTCTAGCGAACAGGCGCCTTTGGGGTCAGCGGAATCTCACGGCGGAGGGCTTTGCCTATCTGGCCGGTGAGCCAGAGGTAGTGGTCGGACTTCAATTCGGGCTCGGTGACGAAGCCCTCGGCTCCGACGGGCACCTTGGAGGCAGTTTTGAAGATGGCAGTGCCTTCGTCCAGTTCATCAAACATGGCAACGTAGAGCATGGTGTTGCCCCCGGCGATGCGCTCGCGGGCCTGGGACCAGAGGAACTCGCCGCCGAGCCGGGGGAAGGCATTTAGCTTGCTATCCACACCACGCATCTTGCTGAGGTTCTGCCAGCTGAAGCCGGGGAAGATGACCGGCAGGTAGTCCTGGCCATACTCGCGGCACCACTGAAGGTCGGCTTCATTGACGCTGGTGATGCGATGCCGAGCATCCTCAGGAAAAGCGTAGCGGCCGACGGCCCAGGGGCTGATGATGTCCGCGCTTTTTAGCACTTCATGAAATTGGGGGTCGCGGGTGGCATCGCCATCCAAGGTGCGCCAGTGCCAGGGGACACCGGCCATGACGGTGAGCTTGCCGAACTCGGGGTTGTCATGGAGAAACCGGAGGAGAGCGTGGCTTTCCTCCAGGGTGTAGTCACGGCCGTCATTGAAGCCGATGCCCCACACCGCCACGACGGGTTTGCCAGCATGACGCTGATAGCTCGGATCATCGAGGATCTTCAGCTCGGTGCGCAGGCGCTTCCAGTCCTGCATGACCACAGACTCGATCTCCCCTGCCCTGAGGCCGGTGAGGTCATACATCACGCACCAAGTGCGGCCGGCGGCCTTCGCGCCTTCGCGCACATGCTGCATGACGGTGTCATGATGCTGGCGATAGCGCTTGTCCTTCAAGACCGTGCCAAAGCGCTGGAGGAAGACGCCATCGATGCCGTGATCACGCATCCACTCGAAATGCCGGCGGACGGTTTTGGGGTGGGATGAGCTGTAGACCTGCGCGGGAGTGCCGTCTTCGAACTTCAGCGGGGTATCGAAGCGCTCATCGGCATCGAGTTCGGAGACATCGGGCCAGAGGTCGATGTGGCAGTGCCCTGGCTTGCCAAAGCCGTAGTGCACCCAGCCGAGGTTCGAGCCATCCGCCGGCGTGGTGAACCAGCCCTGGTAGCCGCACATGACCTTGCCAAAGAGCGTGGCGGAGTCAGCGGCGTGAAGCACGCTGGACGCTAGAAGCAGAACAAGAGAGAGCAGCGGGCGCATGGCAGGTCGGGAGACCTATTCATGGCATGGAGACGGGCGCTGTCAGCCGGGAAAGTTCCAAGACGTCGAGAGTGGATTCGAGATCGATCGGACTCCGTCCACCCCATTGGAATGGGGTGGTACGTTGGCTCAATCAACTTTGGTTTCGAGGACCTCGCCGCCGAGGGGCTTGCAGAGTTCATCGCGGATGATCTCAAACGATTTACCGCGCACGGAGGCGTGCATGTAGAGCTTCTGTTTGCGGCCGCGCAGCTTGCGCATGACGTCCTTCACATGCTCCACATCCACGGCATCCTGGAAGTCGGAAAACCAGTAGATGGTGTCTGCCTCCATGACCTCTTTCGACATCAGCGCGGGTGAGGTGTAGGTGATGCCGTTGAAGTCGATGAAGTAGGTGTTGTCACGCTTCTTCATCTGATTGTACAAAGCTTCCATGGGCATGGGATCGCCTTCCGGCACCTTAAGCTTGTCATACTCCTTGCGCAGCATGTCCATCTCGTGCTTGCCTTCCCAGTAGTACCAGAACTTGTCAAAACGCGTGTCGCTCACTTTGCGGATCTTGTCCTCAATCTGACGGGGGGGAGTCTTCAGGCCGCAACCGAAGTAGAGCACCAGAGGACTCCCGCGTGCGACCTTGTCGAGCTCCTTGGCCACGATGGGCAGGTATTTCGTCATCGAGCGCGAGATGTCCATGACCACGGCGATCTTGCGGGTGTCCTTCAGTTCCATGCCAAACATCATCAGCGGCTTGAAGGTCATGCCGCTCATGCCGCCCATGCCAGTGCCATTGTTAAAACCGCCGCCGCTGCCGCCGCGACCGAAGCCACCACCACCGCCAATTTTGCCACCGCCCCCCAGGAGAGAGGACACGTCAGGAACATCCAGAAGATCTGGAGGTGCATCAGGCAGACTGACAGCCGCGTTCATGCTCGTGGAGATGAGGCGCTGCTTCGGCATGCTCTTCTTCAGGATGCTCTGCTTCTTCTGCCGGATCTTGTGGGAAAGGGCTGACGAGGCATCCGCGCCCTGCTGCGATCCGCCGCCGGGAAGGAAGTCCACCTGCTTTTCCTGAAGGGCTGTGGTGAAGACGATCAAACCAGCGGCGAGCACAATGCCGGCATGAATCGCCAGGGACAGCGTGAGTGAACCGCCTCCCAATTGACGCCACATGCGGACGAAAGGATTCACCTTTCGCGCAGGAGGGATGGAGGGAGGGGTCAGTTGAGGACCCGGATGATGAACCGGGACGTCGAGATCCAAGCCATGATCCTGCGGAGGAGCCATGGGAGCAGCCGCCGGGGTGGCTGGGGCTGTGGGAGGTGGCGAAGCCACGGGAACGGGAGTGGCCGGAGCTGCCAAGGGCAAAGCTTCGACGGCGGGAGCCGCTCCTGCCGGGGGCATGGGATACCCCGGTGGCACCATGACATACCCTGGGGGCATAGCATATCCGGGCTGCATCATGGGATACCCCGGGGGCATCATGGGGTAGCCTGCGGGCATGGCCGGATAACCGGGAGGTGGCATCATGCCGGGGGGCATCATGATCGGGCCGGTTGGGTAGCCGTAATTCGGCGCAGGCACCCCAGAAGGATAGCCCGGAGGCATGGCACCGAAGGCAGGCTGTGGCTGCGGCCCAGGGGTATCCGCAGGAGGCTGCAGACGCACGGTGGGATCGGTAGGGGGTAGGTCAGACTCAGTCATGATGGCAGCAGGACTGGATATTGATCTGATTCTTGGGGTGATGGGGAGCTATTCCTCCACGGCACCCCAAGAGATCGACTGGGTGAACAATAATTGACCCAACTTGGCCCTGGCGAGTCAAAAAGCGACTTCCTGGATGCTCTCCCAGATTACCTGCTCCTCAACGAGCGGGTTGCCTGAAGAGGCCGCGCCCGGCTAAAGTTCGCAGAACAGCGTTTAGATTGCCCCCACGTCTTCGTATCCATCTTCCACCCATGCAGCGTCTTTTTTCCGTCCTCATTCTCGCCAGCAGCAGCGCCCAAGCCGTCGATTTCAATCGCGATGTCCGGCCAGTGCTGGCGCAGCACTGCTTTGCCTGCCATGGCATGGATGAGCACTCTCGAAAGGGTAAGCTGCGGTTGGACCTGCAGGAGTCAGCGCTCGGCAAGGGCAAGTCAGGAGAGGTCGCCATCGTGCCGGGCAAGGTGGCGGAGAGCGAGGTCGTGAAGCGCCTCTTTAGCACGGATGAAGATGAACTCATGCCGCCTCCACACACCAAGAAGGTCGTGAGTGAAAAAGAGAAGGCCATCCTCAAGGCCTGGATCGCCGAAGGCGCGAAGTATGAGCAGCACTGGGCCTATGTGCCGCCGAAGCAGGCTCCACTGCCCAAAGCGGGTATGCATCCCATCGACGCCTTTGTGCAGGACCGCCTAACCAAAGAAGGTCTGAAACCATCCACCGAGGCAGATAGACACACCCTCGTGCGCCGCTTGTATCTGGATCTCATCGGCCTGCCGCCGACGCCGAAGGAAGCAGATGCTTTTGTGAACGACACCTCAGCGGATGCTTATGACAAGCTCGTCGACTCACTGCTGGCCTCCAAACACTATGGTGAGCGCTGGGCACGGCGCTGGCTGGATCTGGCACGCTATGCCGACACGAATGGCTTCGAGAAGGACCGCCCGCGGCAGATCTGGCCGTATCGCGACTGGGTGGTGAAGGCGCTGAACGAGGACATGCCGTATGACCAGTTCAGCATCAAGCAACTCGCCGGAGACATGCTTTCGAATCCCACGCCGGATGATCTGGTGGCCACGGGGTTTCACCGTAACACCATGCTCAACGAAGAGGGTGGGATCGACCCAAACGAATATCGCTTCTACGCCATGGTGGACCGCGTGGGGGTGACCGGCACCACGTGGATGGGCCTGACCATGAACTGCTGCCAGTGCCACACCCACAAGTATGACCCCATCCTGCACACTGACTTTTACAGCACCCTGGCGCTGCTGAACAATACCAGTGAACCAACCTACAACATCCCCACTTCTGAAATCATCGCGCAGCAGAAGGCCCATGCGGCGAAAATTGCCCAGATGGAGGCGGATTTGCCTAGCAAGTTCCCCGGCGGTGAAACGGCACTGAAGAGCCGGCTCGCAGGCTGGATCGAGGGTGAGTCCCACCGCGCCTCTGACTGGCAGATTGTACGGCCCACGAAGCTAGAAGCCACCATGCCGCATCTGGAACAGCAGGCGGATGGCTTCATCCTCGGCAGCGGTGACACCACCAAAAGCGATGTCTATGACCTGAAGCTGCAGGCACCGATCAAGGGTGTGCGGGCACTGCGCATCGAGGTAGCCTCGCATCCGAGCCTGCCGAACAACGGCCCTGGCCTAACCAATTACGAAGGACCTCTCGGCAGCTTTTTCCTTAGCGAGCTGCAAGCTGCTCAAGGCGGCCAGCGTCTCAAGGTCACGTACGCGGATGCCACGAACGATGAGGAAGAGGACCGCATCAGCGATGCCTCACCCGCGAAAAAGAGGAACGCCAAGGCGGAGAAGACCCGCAAGACCAACAATGCCAGCGCCGCGCTCGATGGCGAAATGTCCAGCGGCTGGCAGGTGCTGGGTGGGCTCAACGTGGCCCATGCGGCGGTGTTCCATTTCGAGCAACCGATCGACCTCACCAGCGGGGTGGGTTTGAAGATGCTTTTTGAGAAGCACTTTGCGTGTCCGCTGGGCCATTTCCGCATCTCGGTGACCACCAGTGACCACGCCACGGCGACAGGACATCCGGCTGAGATCGAGAACATGCTCGCCAAGGCGGCGCCGCAGGAGATGGACAAACTCCGCCAGCGATTCCTTGAGACAGCTCCAGAGTTGAACCATGCCATCGTGGCATTGAAGGCAGCGCGCAAGACCCCACCGCGCGGCCAGCCGACGCTGGTGATGAATGAGCGTCCTGCCACGAATCCGCGCAGCACGCATCGCTATCATCGTGGCGAGTATCTCTCTCCGAGAGAAGAGGTGCCGCCGGCGGTGCCTGCGTTCCTTCCGCAACTGCCGAAGGATGCGCCCGCGAACCGACTCAGCTTCGCCAAGTGGTTGTTTGCGAAGGAGAACCCACTCACGGCCCGTGTGACAGTGAACCGGCAGTGGCAGGCGTTCTTTGGGCGTGGCTTGGTGAAGTCTCTCGAAGACTTCGGTTATCAGAGCGATGCTCCATCGCATCCAGAGTTGCTCGACTGGCTTGCCATTGAGCTCACGAAGAACGGCTGGTCGATGAAGAAGCTGCACAAGCTCATCGTCACCAGCGGCACCTACAAACAAAACAGCCGCATCACGCCCGAACTGGCACTCAAGGATGCGCAGAACATCCTGCTGGCACGTGGCTCGCGCTTCCGTCTCGATGCCGAAGTCATCCGCGATTCCGCGCTCAAGGCCGCCGGTGTGCTTTCGCCTAAAATGGGCGGCCCGGGCGTGTACCCCCCGCAGCCCGCGAGTGTCACTACCGAGGGCACCTATGGCAAGGTGGAGTGGACCACCAGTGAAGGTGATGACCGGTACCGCCGCAGTCTTTACACCTTCATCAAGCGGACCGCGCCCTTCGCCATGGCCACCACCTTTGACGCGCCCACCGGTGAGAGCTGCCTGGCTCGGCGAGATGTCTCCAACAGCCCGCTGCAAGCCCTCACCCTGCTCAATGACCAAATGTTCATGGAAGCCGCGCAAGCGATGGCGAAGCAGGTCATGGCTGAATTCTCAAGTGATGATGAGCGCCTCCAAAACGTCTTCCGCCGCTGTGCCACGCGTCCGGCTGCGCCAGATGAAGCAGCCATGCTTAAAGCCTTCCTGACCAAGCAACAGTCTAACAAACTTGAGGGTGAAGCACTCTGGACGACCGTTTGCCGCGCTGTGCTGAACCTCGACGAAGCCATCACCCATCCATGAACAGATCCAACATCACCCGCCGTCACTTCTTTGAGGACTGTGCCATTGGCACCGGAAAGGTGGCCCTGGCGTCGTTGCTTGCCGAGTCAGCCCAGGCGGCGGCCCCTACTCATTTCCAGCCGAAGGCGAAGGCGGTGATCCATCTGTTCATGGCAGGTGCGCCATCACAGCTTGAGCTGTTTGATCACAAGCCGATGCTCACTAAATATGAGGGGAAGCCGCTGCCACCTTCGATCATTGGCGGACAGAGGTATGCCTTCATCCGGCCGGACGCCGCGGTGCTGGGGCCGCGCTATCCATTTGCCAAGCATGGGCAGTGTGGAGCGGATCTCTCTGAGATGCTGCCGCATTTGGCGACCGTGGTGGATGACATCGCGATCGTGAAGAGTTGCCGCACGACGCAGTTCAACCATGCGCCGGCGCAGATCTTTATGAACACGGGCTTCTCCCAGCCTGGACGGCCGAGCATGGGATCGTGGATCACCTATGGGCTGGGTGCGGAGTCACGGGACCTGCCGAGCTTTGTGGTAATGAGCACGGGCAGCGGGATCAGCGGCGGCGCGGCCTGCTGGAGCAGCGGCTTTTTGCCGAGCGTGCATTCCGGCACGCGCTTCCGGAACACCGGTGATCCGATTCTGAATGTGAGCACACCACCGGAGATTCAGCCAGGCACTCAGCGTGACACGATCGAGCTGATCAATGCGATGAATGACCGCCGGCTGAAGCTGGATGGTGATGGTGAGACGGCCACGCGCATCGCGAACTACGAGATGGCGTATCGGCTGCAAAGCTCCGCACCGGAGCTGATGGATCTGACGAAGGAGGATGAGGCAACCCTGAAGATGTATGGCTGCAATCCCAAAGTGCCATCCTTTGCCCGCGCCTGCCTGCTGGCCCGTCGGATGGTGGAACGAGGCGTCCGCTTCATCAACATCTACAATGAAGGCTGGGACGCGCACAGTGATGTGGCGGGGAATGTGAAGGGCAACTGCCGGAACACGGACCAAGCGAGCGCGGCACTGATCAAGGATCTCAAGCAGCGCGGTCTGCTGGACAGCACGCTGGTGGTCTGGGGCGGTGAGTTTGGCCGCACACCGATGGTGGAGGCCAGCGTATCACTCGGCCGAAGCATGGGGCGCGACCATCATCCGCAGGCCTTCACCATGTGGATGGCCGGCGGCGGCATCAAGGGCGGTGTCACCCTAGGAGCCACGGATGAGATGGGCTTCAATATCATTGAGGACGAAGTGCGCGTGCCTGATCTGCAGGCCACCATCCTGCACTGCCTGGGCATCGATCATGAGCGGCTGACCTTCCGGAATGCGGGCCTGGACTTCAAACTCACGGGCGTGGAGCCGTGCAAGGTGGTGAAGCAGATTCTGGCCTAACCTTTAAAGCCTCACTTGCCTGACCTCAGCATCGTTCATAAAATCGTAAAGCGCATCGCTGTCATCCAGCTCAGAAGGACTGATACGATAGGCTTGGCTCAATGCCAGCCAGGCCATCGGCCATGGATAGCTGCCACAAATGGATTCACCACCGTCTCCAAGCTTCAAAGCTGAACGGGTCAGTTCGGTTTTATAAGGGTCGCTGTTGTAGACCAACCCTTTGTGGCCAGGTAAGTGATGCCTTTTGAAAGACGTCTCGCTTTTATAGGGAACTCCATCCGGGAGTTCGCTTCCCCATGGAAACAAATCACCTCCAAAAGCAGCTTCCAGCTCGTCCTCCGTTGGGAGCCGTGTGCCAAACTCTTTCAAGACCCGATCGGTCGCGTCACAATAGTCGGCAAAGGTCGCGGCTTCTTCAAACAGGAGAGGCTTGCGTTCCATCAGACCTTCCATCTTCAGACATTTTTCCGAGATATAGAATCCACCAATCTCTACTGTTCGAGGTTTGGAGAATCTGTTCTCAAGAATGTCTTCCCAAGAAACGAACTCTTCAATGGAAGCGATAGCATCCACGGGCAGTGAATGACGCCATCCTAACTCAAACCTCCCTGCTGGAATCGAAATGAAAGACATCGGGCCTACGAGTAGACTATTTGGCCAATGAAGACAACCTCACTCCAATATCCGCCATGATTCCTGCCACCACTGTCCAAGGTCATCGTGTTGCGTCGGGGCAGAATGGGAATCCGTTGTTTCCGGGCGGGACGCTGAAAATGCAGATGCCATCTTTCAAGGAGCTGGGGCTGGACCTTAGCGGGTTTCATCTAGGGACGCTGAATGTGAGCATCTCGCCGATGAGTTATCAGGTGGTGAAGGCGAGGCATACCTTTCGGGAGGTGAAGTGGCACCCGACGGAGCCTGCGGAGGATTTTTCGTTCTTCGATGTGGTGGTACATCGGGACGGAGAGACACCGGTGGAGGGCTTTGTCTATTTTCCGCATCCGGACACGAAGCCGACGCATTTTCAGAAGACGGATGTACTGGAACTGCTCCTGCCTTGGACGGAGGGCCTGGGGTATGGGACGCGGATAGAGATTGAGGTGCCGGAGGAGCAGATGAGTTTTGAGTGAGGTGTCTTGAGGGGAGTGCGGACACTCTTGTCCGCTGCATTATTGATCTCTGCGGAGGCGGTGTGGAGGGATGGTGTCGGGAGAGAGCGGCACGGGAGTGGACAGAAGTGTCCGCACTCCACTCCACCTCCTTCGTCATTCGAGGGAACAAGAACGGCGTGGTCTGGAGACCACGCCGTTGATAGGTGAGATTAGTTTTAGTTAGGCGGGGAGATTATTCCTCGCCTTTCCAGGAGCCGAAGCTGGCGCCGGAGGCGATCCACTTCTTGATGAGAGCCTGGTTCTCAGCGCTGATGCGGTCGCCTTTGCCTTCAGGGGGCATGGCCATGTCGTCAGAGTCTGGGAGGGCCATGGTCTTAGCCAGCCAGGAGTCATCGGGCTTGCCGGCGACGACGTTTTCATTCGGGTACTCCTTGCCGCCCTTCATGATCAGGGCAGCGCCATCGAGGCGAAGACCGCCCTTGGGCTTCTTGATCTTGCCATTGTCTTCCTTTTCCTTCTCATGACACTTGAAGCAGTTTTCCTTGAGGATGGGGAGGATCTGCTTTTCAAAATCAACGGCGTCCTGGGCAGTGGCGGCGTTCACGGTGAAGGCGGCGGCGATGGCGGCTAGGGTGAGTTTCGTTTTCATGGGGTGGGTGGATTGTTAATTTTGTTCCCGGGGCGTGATTTGGTCAAGCACGAGGAAGCTCCATCTCGACGATCAATCCGTGCGGCTCATTCGAACTTAAACTGGCGGTGCCGCCACAGGTCTCGACACAAGTCTTTACGATGGCGAGGCCGAGTCCGCTGCCACCAGTTTGACGATCGCGGCTGGTATCGACACGATAAAAGGGTTCGAACAAACGCGGCAGACTTTCTGTTGGCACACCAGGACCATTATCCGCGATACGCAAGCGGATCAGGTCTCCCCGACGAATGGCGGCGACTTCAATATCGCTCTCCGGCGCATGCAGGCGGGCATTGCGAAGGATGTTGCCGATCGCACGACGAAGCAGGTCTGGAATGCAACGCACCACAAGATCCGCCGGAACAGTCACGCGAAGTCGCTGAGCAGGAATGGCTTCCGTGCCGGCAACTTCATCGATGAGGGTCAGAAGCGGCACGTTCTCCGCAGGCTTCGCGGCGGAGGCGAGGGTGCTTTTGGAAAAGGACAGAAGCTCGTGAACCAAGGCAGACATCTGGCTGAGTTCATCACGCGCATCGGCGAGGCGAAGCGCATCCGTATCCGTCAGACGCTCCTCAAGGATACCGAGACTCATTTCCATTCTCGCCATGGGACTGCAAAGCTCATGCGCGATGTCGCCAAGGAATCTCTTCTGACCACGAACGATGCCATCGAGCTGCGCGGCCATCTGATTCACGGCATGGGAGAGACGCCCGAGTTCATCACTGCGGTTTTCCGGCACCCGCACATCAAACTGACCACGCGCGATCTGCTCCGTTGCATGCATGTTGGCCCTGACGCTGCTGGTGATTCCGCTCACAAAAGGCAGCCAGAGCAAAGCGGAGACTGCCATGGCACCGAAGAGACCGAAGAACCACGGCCTCACGTCAAAGAAGAGGCCGCCCCCTGTAATCCGGTCTGTGACAATCATAAGGATAAGCGGTCCCTCACGGCGATTCCAACCTGGCACGAGCGGCAGACGGATGCCGGTGTAGTACAGTGGCGGTGTGCCCACAGGCAGCATGAAGGTGCCGAGCTTCACAGGCATGATCGTATTAAGCTCATCGAAACGCGGCCCATCTTCCGGCCCGGGTGGCGGACCGATGCCCAGAGGGAAATCCCCCCCGAAGAGAAGCGCTTCAAGATCATCACGTGATGGAGGTGGCGGCGGACGTTCGCCATCCGGAGGTCCATTGCCATCACGACGAGCAGGCCGGTGGGCCAGTTCGGGATGCATGTCTGATAACAGGCGCTGAACGTGATCCGGCATGTCCATCTCGGCTCCAGCGATGCGGCGCGCAGGCACGGTGACGAGCAGAGCCTTCACACCATGACGTTCGCCGAAACCTTTGAGCATCTGATCCCACTCCCCGCGCTTCATGGTGCTGATGACCGCATGCATCTCACGCCCGATGGTCTGGAGGCGATCTCCCACGATCCCGCCCAGTGCGCCCTGCATGCCCTCACGAAACTGCCACTGGAGCACGCCCCAGAATGCGCCGGCGAGCACGAGGACATTCACCAGCAACCACAGGAGGATGCGGGCATAGAGATTGAAGGAGCGGCGGGGCATGGAAGCGAGATGCCAGCCAAGCTACCCCGCCGCCCGCCAGTGTGGCAAGAAGCAGGAAGAGATTATTCCTGCAGGAGCACGAACACACCCATTTTGTTACCCACGACCACATCCATTTTGCCGTCCTTGTTCACATCACCAGGGGTGACTTCGGTGCCGACGCCGCTAGCGTCATCGATCAGATGCGGGATGAACTCAGCGCCGCCTTTGCCATCGCGCTTGATCTCAAACCAGTAGAGGACGGGAGCGGCCATGGGTTCGTCATCCTTCAGCGGGCCGTGGGCCCACCGGCGTTTGCCAGTCACGAGGTCCATGATGCCGTCGCCATTCATATCGGCGAGCTGCATGGCGTGCAGTTGGCTGAACTTCACGCCGACTTTGCTTTCCTCCACGGTGGCGCCCATGAGATCGTGGCGCTCAAAAGTGCCGTCCTTCTTCTGCTCGAACCAGCCGAGCCCGTAACCGTGCGCATCGTAGCTGGTGATGACGTCGTTGATCTTATCTCCATTCACGTCATAGACAAGGATGAAGCTGCCACCGCGCATGCCTTCCTTGGTGAAAAGCTTCGGGTGAAACTTCCAGTCGCTGTCCTGGGACATGTCCGCAGGCTGCTCGCGCCAGCCTTCCTTGTCGAGGATGTCAGCGCGGCCATCGCCGTTCACATCGCCAAAGCCATAACCATGAGTGTAGCGGAAGTATTTCTTGTCGTTCTCCTCGCTGACGGGGGTGATGGGACGGAAGCGGGCTTTGCTGAAAGGGTTCTTCCAATCGATCTCAGCATAGCCAAGACGGCCGCCTTTGGAGGGCTGGGCACCGCTGCTGGTGTGGCAGATGATCTCGGGTTTGCCATCGCCATTCATGTCACCCAGCGTGGGTGATTCGTTGTCAGTGATGTCAAAGATGGTGTGCCGCGGCCAGTCACCGCCTTTGCCCTGTGGGTTTTCAAACACCCAGGTTTCCTTGCCCGGCCAGGAGAAGGCCAGGATGTCATGCCAGCCATCGCCATTGAAATCATAGGTGTAGGTCAGGAAGAAGTCACTGTAACCCTTGGCGGCGTCATACGGCTCTTTTTCGAACTTCGGCGCGAAGCTGATGCGCTCCTTGAAATCGGGTCCCTGCCAGATGAAACGACCAGAGCAGATATCGTTGTCGCCATCGTGATCGAAGTCGGCGAAGTGAGCACCCTCGGCCACAAACTCATTGGAGAGGGTGATCTTCTTGAACTTGATGTCGGCTGCCGGAGACGAGGCGGCAGCGAGGGCGAGGAAAGGCAGGAGGAGTCGCATGGCGTGGGGTTGGAAGAGACAGAACACCCCTACTCAGTGTGATATTGCCGCTGGAGACAAGAAAAAGTATAGGTGTGTCGTCACGCTTCGTGGTGTGGGGGAGTCGCAATACTCTGAAGCGTTAACAACGCCCCTACTTCACTCGCTTCCAGACTTCCTGCCAGGGATTGCCTCGACCAATGAGGGTGAGGCGCTCGCCTTCGAGAGTGAAGGAGAATTTGAAAGTACGGTCCACGAGGCTCTCGGTGCTGGCGTTTGCGTATTCGACGTGCTCAGCATACTCCTGGCCGGTGATGGTGAAGGTGCCTCCGTGGCGGACGAGGATCTCGCCGGTTTCGGCATCGGCCTGCGTGACTAGCCAGCGCTTGCCGCTGATGACCTTGATGCCTGCGCCTTTCTCCGGAGTGTCCGGGGTTTCGCCAGGTTTGCCAAGCATGACCCAGGTGCCAGTGAGATCAGCGGGGGCAGGCTTGGAGTCCTGGGCGAGGGCTGCGAGACTGACAATGATAAAGAAAAGAGCGAGGTAAGTTTTCATGGTCGTAACTTCAAGGTTTTGCTGTGGTGGCGAAGCGGGAGAGAAGATGGCGAAATGAGTCCAGGGCGACCTTTGACATTTTCTCGCGAGCTTCCTGGGCGAGATCGAACTGGATCATCTGCTCCGGGGTGAGGATGTCTTTCGCGAGGATGATCTCATCACGCAGCTGAGGGAGGATACCTGCATCGTGACTGACGGTGAGAACGAGCGAGTCATCGGTGGGGCTGGTGGGCTCCGCGGTGGCCTTAACGGTGAGAGCTGCATGCAGGCGATCTTTCTGAGCTGGATCGAGGCTGATGACATCCTCAATGACGCGCATGGAGGAGTTCACCTTGTCCTCCATGCCGCGCTCGCGGGCTCGCTGGAACGCCCGATGCCATTCTTCGGATCGATCATTACCTAATGCTTCGAGCATGGCTTCATCGAGCGCAGCTTTGGCGGCAGCCACACCTGCCTGATACTCCTCGATGGAAAGCCCGGCGCGATGGCGTGCTTCAGCGAGGGTGATGAACTTTGGCAGTGCGAGCCGCTTCGCTGCCGAGAGTTCCACAGGGGTCCAATCGAGGACACTTTTCCACTCGGAGATCATGAGTTCGGCGTCAGCCCGCCTTAGTTCACGATGCAGTTCAGGCTGCCGGTTTTTCAACTCGGCCTCGAAACGCTGCACGAGCTGGGCAGGAGGTTCGGCAGCGGTTTTGGCTGGCGTCAGCCATGCCTGGACGGGCTTGGGGGATGTTTTTGCAGACGCAGACTGAGATGAGGCGTGGTCCGCCACCGGTGCTGAGGGCCCATGAAGCGTCTCTCTCCTATACAAACAGAAGGCGGCACCTAGCAGCAGGATGAGCAGGGCTGGCAGGTGGTGTTTCATCGTGCGGAAGTGGATTGCAGATGATCGAGAAGGATCTTCAAGCCATGAGGCTTGAGCTGCTCGTGAACGTCATAAACCATCTTTTGGTTAAGCTGGAAGACGCGTAGTTGATCCGCAGTGAGCACACTGGCGAGCAGGTCCTGATCCTCATGTAGCGGAACGTCCGCACGGCTGAGGCCGACATTGAAACCCGCCTGACGCTGAAAGCCTTCACGCACTTGCTTGAGAGCGGTGTTTGCGAAGGTCTGGAAGAGGGCTTCTTTTTGTGCCTCAGTCATGTTGATCGCCCCGGTGAAGTGCGCGAGATTGCGGGCGGCGGCACTCTCGGCAAAGGCCACTTCCTGACCGGCCATCCAGGTTTCGAAGGCCTTGGCCTGCTCTTCGGGAAAATTTGCCTTCACATACTTCAGGCAGGCGTCCTGAGGTGTCTTGAAGCCAGGGTGATTCACTGCCTTCGGGCCGTTCTCGTCGAAGGTTGGGATGACTAAATCACTCTTCATGAACTCCGTGTAGGCGAGCCGTTGCGCCTCCGTCCAATCGAGCGCGCCGGCAGTTTTCAGGGCCTGCTGGGAGACGGCAGGGGTAAGGATGAGGCGGAAGAGTCGGTTGGTAAATTCTTCGTTCTCAGGCTTGGCAGAGACTTCGCTCGATAAGACAGTCGCAGGCGTGAAGCGTAAGTTTTGAGCCTTGTCCGCGTGATGGGTAGATGGGCCTGAAACGCGAGACGGTGAGCGATGTGCCGTGAGTTCCTGGTGGATCACTGGCACGGCGACGATGGCAAGTGCCGCCGCGGCGGACAAGATGGCTTTAGTGGTGCTGGAAAGCGTGGCGAGGGTGGTCGCGGTGGTGGTGGCCTTGGGCAGGCAGGTGGCGAGCATGCGCGCGGCAACCGCAAGGGCGGCGATGCTCGCGGTGGCGGAGGATGAGGTAGGGACCAAGACCGCACCGAGGCCTGCGGTAAGTGCCGTGGCAGGGACGACGACACCACGACGCTTCAGGGCCGCGCTCAGTCGCTCGATGGCGCGTCCAGCTTGCTGGCGGAGGGCAGCATCGTTTCGGCCAAGACGCTCGGCGAGGTGCTTGAAGCTGGCGCCTTCGTAAAAGCGGAGGAAGATCAGTTCACGATCGGTTTCCTGAAGATCATTCAAGGCGGCATCGAGCACGGGGAGAGCTTCGTGCAGCGGATCCTCTGCAGACGATGAGGAGAAGGAAGTCGTGTTCATCTCGACGGCATAGGCTTGGTGTTTGCCGTCGCTGCGCCATTGCTGACGGACGAAGCGCCTGGCCTGGGTAGCGGCCACGCGATGCAACCACGCGCCAAGAGAGGTCACGCTGGTAAGAGCGGCGGCACGGCGGGCGAGTTCGGCAAAGACGATCTGCGCCACGTCCTCCGCCCCCTGCCCTGCCACACGGCCTGCGACGGCGCGCACCATGGCCGCGTGGCGGGCGACGAGCTGTTCGAAGGCGCGGAGATCGCGCTGCTCGGCATAGGCACGGAGCAGCACCGCGTCATCGGGTTCAGGAGAAGAGGTGGGATTCGTCTGCATCACGGAAATTGTTCCCGCCCGGCATCTTATGTGACAGGAAAGATGCGGGGGAAGGAATTTCCGAGAGCACGCGGCAAGGATGTGGTCCGCCCATTCGAGGCTTCAAGCCGCCATGCTCAGCGGCCCGAGGGGCTGACTCGGACAAATTTGAATCTCGCCTGCTCGGGCCTTTTGTAATCGAGGCGGATGCCTGAGATCGTCAGGTACTTGTCACCCTGCAATTGAAGGGTGCCTATGGGCCTTTTGAACTTGGGCAGCTCGTTTCCACCTTCGACACGCAGCACGAGAGCGCCGTCCTTCAGCGAGTAGTTGCCAAAGTAGTCCTTGTAGGTGCCCCAGGGTTTAAAAGTCACGGAGAACCCACTTTTGTGCAGATGCAGTTCCTGAATCTGACGCCCCGAACCACCCACCTCCCGCCAGTAACCGTGTTCAGGCAAGGTGTGTTTAAACCCTGCGTAAGGAGCCTCCGGCGTGGGTCCGGGTTGCGTGCATCCGACCAGCGTCAGCGCGCTGGCAAGCATCATGAGCAGATAGGATTTTCGGAGCATAGGGTTTCTCAAGGTGGTGTGAATCTAGCAGAAAGGAATGCTGCGGGACAAGCCCCAAGATCAATTTAGCCGATACGTCCCGCCATCCTACCAAGGTGCCAGATGAAGCTATGATCATGCCTGACCCCCGAGGAGAAATTCCAACTTGCCCGCTGCAAGGGTGTTCCGGCGTGCCACGTTCACTGCCTCCCCATGATTCGTTCTGTCCTCCCTGCCCTGCTGTGCACCAGCGTCCTCGCCTTTTCCGCCCTCCAAGTCCGTGCCCATGAGGCCGGCAAGCAGATGGCCGAGGTGGCTAATCTGTTCCTGTCCGTGCTCACCCCTGAGCAGAAGACCAAGGCGACCTTCAAGTTTGACGATGAGGAGCGCATCAACTGGCACTTCATCCCGCGTGAGCGCAAAGGATTGCCGCTCAAGGAAATGACCCCGCAGCAGGAACTCCTGGCGCATGCGCTGCTGAACACCGGCCTGGGTTTCCGTGGCGCGGCGAAGGCGGCAACCATCATGTCTCTGGAAGAGGTTCTGTGGCAGATGGAAGGCGCGAAGGCCCCTGATGAAGCTGGCAAGGCTGCGGTGCGCGCCAAGCGTGATCCGGAGCAGTATTTCGTGAGCATTTTCGGGACGCCTGATGCCAAGGGCACCTGGGGTTGGCGTATTGAGGGGCATCACCTCTCCCTGAACTTCACAATCAAGGACGGCCAGCTTCTGCGCGCCTCGCCGACCTTTTTTGGCACGAATCCTGGCGAAGTGCGCCAAGGCAACCTTTCCGGTCTGCGTGTGCTGGGCAAGGAAGAGGACCTGGGTCGTGAACTGGTGAAGAGTCTGAATGATGAGCAGTGGAAGAAGGCGCTCTTCGATGCTGTGGCTCCGAAGGAAATGATCACTGCAGCTGAGAAGCGCGTGAACTCGCTGAAGCCTGAAGGCATCTCCAATGCGGACATGACCGCTGAACAAAAGGCGAAGCTGAAGGAGATCATCACGGAGTACACGGACCGTGTGCGTCCGGAGATCGCCACGGAGCTGTGGGCGGAGATCGACAAGAGCCCGGTTACTTTCGCATGGGCGGGTGGCAAGGAGCGCGGTGAGCCGCACTACTACCGCGTGCAGGGCGCGAGCTTCCTGATCGAGTATGACAACGTGCAGGGCGAGGCGAACCACCCGCACAGTGTGTTCCGCAGCTTTGAAGGTGATTTTGGCCGTGATATCCTGGCCGAGCACCACAAGGAAGCCCATGGCAAATAAGCGGTGACTTGATTCTTGATTGAATGGGAAAGGGGCTGACTAGTTCAGCTCCTTTTTTTTGGGACTGATGATCACGTCTCAGTGCTTCAGAACCTCGTAGAGAAGTAAGACATCAGCGGCGCTCCCAACAAAACTGTGCGCCTCATGATCATGTTCATTTTACTGGCAGCTCGAAAAATCCGGAGCGAAAGCATACCCCTTTCCTGACATCATGACCAAACACTACATCTGGGACGCCTATTTTGCCGAACTCTTTGATTCCTGCGTGCAGGAGTATGATGAGGGTAACAAAGATTACGAAGCCTGGTTCACCGAAGAGGACCAGGAGTATCTGGCCGCCATCGGCTGCCGCGAGCGTGAGTTGTTTGACTTTGTGGAGGACCACTGCGTGTCCGATGGCCAGGACCCTACGGCCTTTACCGCCCTGCTGATCACCGCCGTGCGGCGTGACTACTTCCTCACGGTTCAGCACGGTGTTGAAAGCACGCACATCGTGAAGCCCGCAGACCTACCTGCGAAGGCCGCTGAAGTGGGGGGCATCACCTGGCTGCCGCGCATCATCATGAAAGCCCGCGCCAAGCTGAAGGGCGAGATGGACCCGGACATCATGTTCGGCTGCGGCGGCGACCGCGCCTTCTGCTCCCAGCACGACATCCACCCCGCAGACTTCCTCCGCCACGTCTGGGCGGCCGGTGACGATGATGCAAAGATCATCGAATACGTGAAGTCACGCAAGTGACAGCGGGCCAGGTCGATTTTCGATTCGGTGTTTATCGTTAGGCTTTTGAAGTGATGAGCCGCCTCAACGTTTCTGTCCGCTTCTCAAAACACCACCAGAACGCAAGCCCGGTGAGCAGAAGCGTGCAGAACCAAGCCAACCATTGCAGCCATCCCGTCAGATCTGGCTGCATTTTCTTGGAGTGGTAAAACCCGACCGCGATCAGAAGCACCACGGGAAAGTGCACGATGTACAACGAGTATGAGAAATCTGCCAGGCGCCGAGCGGCCGCGATGCACACGGATGGCACGGACTGGGGCACCGGTGTCCATGCCAGCGAAACGGCCAGTACGCCAAACGTGAGACCCGTGGCCAGATCTTCAGGCAGCCCCAGGCGGAGTTGCCAGATCGCGGACTTGCTGTAAGCCATAGCGGCTAAGAAGAAAAGCAGCCCAAAGGCGACCCAAAGGCGGCGATGAAATCTCTGCGGAGACGATGCACGAAACCGCCAGACCACCACGCCCAGGAGCCAAACTAGAAATCCAAGGCACATGCCACGGGGCAAAAGAGCCAGGACGACAAGCCCGCAAAGCCCCGCCCATAGCCGCACCCGGAACTGGAAAAAGCGCGCAGGCTCCAGGCACGAACATGCCAGGCATGGGAACAAGACATAGTACCAGAACTCATTGGCCAAGCTCCATAGCGGGCCATTGACCCCAAAGACCGGCACCACGATGGTCTGTAGAAAGGCGCAGTTACCCATGAATGCACCAAAGCTGTCCGAGAAGGACTCTGCGCTCTGGGGGCCTGAGTTCCAGATGTTCCAGTAGGCGCCTGTCAACACACCGGCATCCAGTGAACGAACAAGAGAGTCGATCACGGCCGTGAACACCAAGGCCGGGATCAGCACAATCCACAGCCGGGTGAGCCGCGCGATCGCATACTGCTTCGCCGAAAAAGTTCCTGCCTGGCGCAGCACCGAACCACCCACGAAAAAGCCACTGAGCACGAAGAATACCATGACAGCCTGGTGCCCAAAACCGGTCAAGAGATAAAACAAGGCATGCCAGGGGCCTGGCTGCTGAACATCGCCATAGTCCGCCATGATCGCCGAGCGCAGGTGCCCCGCGCAAACCAGCAGGGCGCTGACCCCACGGATCAAATCAAACCAGAGAAATTGATGGCGATGATTCAAGCGATTTCAGCCCAACTAGTGATGAGATACAAGGTTGTCGGGCTTTTCAGAAACAACGAAGGGCGACAGTTCCTCTGGCTGAATTCTGGACTTCACCGTCATGATGTGGGTGTCCTGGCCCACATGTTGCAATGAGGCAAATGGAATGCAGGAAGGGCCTTAGGGTTTCCCTTTCAAAACCGTTGGGTGGCTCTCTCGCAATAGCAAAGGACACCAGGACGAGGAGGTGCCCGCAGCGGGGTCATCGATGAGCCACCGGATCATGCAGACCGCAAACGCCACATGGATGACGAGCATGATAGCGGGCAAAAAGCTCCACGCCCGCCTTCTTCAGCCTCAAAACAACATCCGCCGTGCTTGCGGGTGCAAACACGGCGGACAGAACGAATCAGAGGGCCTGGGGAACCTCAATAGTTACGGTAGTAGCCATGGCGGCGGTAGCGGTAGTCGGGGTCACCCACCTGATAATAGCGGGTGGGCTGGGCCGTGCCTGCGCCGGAGAACCTGGGCTTCGGGGTGGCCACATACCAGCCCTCGCGGCGGGCGGCAGCGGCGGCGTGCTGCGCCGGGACCAGGTGGGATTGCGTCAGGCCGCGGTTTTGGACGCAGCCGTTGGCGCGGTTGGTTTCATCGCAGAAACTGGTGAGGCAATACCAGTAGGTGCCTTTGTTCTGCCAAACACCTTCCTGGGTGGAGGTGTAGATTTCGCCGGCGTAGGTCCCTGCCGTCAACAGCAACAGGGCGGCGATGCTTGCGAGTGTCTTTTTCATGATAGGTTTTGGATTTTGGCGGGGCAGTTCTGATTTCTCCCCTCGACCAGCAGATTCGCACGCAGCCGCCCGCCTGGACGTAACCAATTCCGTGACATTTTTTTTGGCATCCCTAGTGCCTGACACAGTCTGCTGTTGTGTTTGCAGCCTGTGGCTTTGACATCCATCAGCGGATTTTTTCTATCATCTGGATGTGAAAGCAGTCACTGCCTCCCCGCGCCCCCAAATCTCTCCGCCCCGTGACCTGCCCCAAAGAAACGCCGTGCCTGCACGGAGCAGCCACGGCGGAACGGATGCATGCGGAGATGCGAGACGTATCAGGGTCTCACCTTGCCTTTGTCGTCCAGGGCGCGGAAGCGGGCCAGGGCGGAGGGAGACAGACTCTTCCACCAGCGGTTGATGGGCCGGTTGGCGTGGTCTGCGGTGCCTGCGCCGGAGAACATCGGCGGAGGAGTGGGGACATATCCGCCGCCGCCTCGGCGGGAGGCCTGGCTGGCTGGCACCAGGTGGGATACCGTAAGTCCGCGATTCTGGACGCGGCCTTCGGCGTGGCCTTTCTCATCGCCATAGCTCATAGGGGTATTGAAGTAGGTGCCCTTATTCTGCCAGACGCCTTCCTGCGTGGAGGTGTAGAGTTCACCAGCGTAGGTCCCTGCCGCGAGGAGAAGCAGAGTGGAGATGCTTGCGAGTGTCGTTTTCATCAGAGGTGTAGGTTTGTGTCGAGGCCGGCTGGAAGCCTGCCCTTCGACCAGCCAATACGTAGGCAGCAAGAGTTCGGTCGTAAACAAACTCTATGACAAACATGCATACTACCTTGGTGTTACTTACTTTGAAGGACGGAAGGTCAGGCCCATCCAGTTCGCCGCTTCCTGCGCGTAGTGGGCGGTCCAGGTGGAGACACTGACCAGCCCCACGGTCTGCACGGTGCCGTCCTGCATCTCGGCCACCACCATGTTCCTGGGCATGGAACGGCCACCGCCTCCGGCAGATCGGGTGGACAGGCACTTCACACTCGCCGCAGGCAAGCTCTTCTCATTGAGACGGATCTCGCCCGGGATGCCCGGCTCGCCACGATCAAAGATGACCACCCGCCGGCCGCCGCGAATGGTGAGCCAGGGGATGTAGATGAACACGGCCACGATCAGGAAGAACAACAGGCTGCAGGCCTTTTCCGCCAGCGATTCGCCTGTGAGCAGCAACTGCACTGCCATCCAGCCCGCAGAGCCCACGATGGCCACGCAAAAGATGGAGGCGCCGATCATGGACCCGGTGCTCTCGCGGAAGCAAAGGCAGCGGTGGTCCGAGGCCCGCTGATACTCGCCATCCCGCTTCCAGGTGAGGCGGCTCGGAGGCGGAGTGGGATGAGTGGGGGCTGCCATAAATGTCTCCACCTCAAGCTAACGCTCAGCGAACTGGCGGGCAAGGTGCATTCGATCTGCCTCCGGAGGTAAGACTTGGGCTCGTCGAAGCACATCGGTGTCCGAAGCTCAGAGAGATGGCTCCTGATGGCCGGGGTTGCCGCTATCACGTTGCCTGCCTGGGTCGTCGGCCAGTTCGGAGCATCGAAGAACCTGCCAGAATGATGAGCGGAGCAGAGGCAACAGCCACCCGCCCCCAACGATACCACACCGGGCTGGCCATGCCCCGCGAGAACCACTGCCCGGGATTACCCAGGGGTTCTGGTGTGACAGAGAATATCCCGCAGCCGATCAAGAGGCAGCATGAGACGGCAGCGATGACGAGTGAGACCGTGCGCGTGGTCACCAACGAGAGAAACCATGCCCCGACGAGCAGAGCCAGGACTCCGGCCATGCTGGCCACCCCTTGAAAATGCCAATTCCCTTTCCAGTCGAAGAAGTTCAGATCGAGTTCAATGGCCATCAAAAATCCGACAAAGGCAGCAGATCCAACAACCCAGGCGGTGGAGATGAGGGATGTTCTCATGGAGATGGACGTTTTTGGTTAGGCAAAGGCTCCAAGGTCAGCGATCTGGCCCGCGGGATGCCACGATGGCATCGGGAATGCGGTGGCCGGGTTCGCTGAAGCGCAGGGTTAGTGGTCATGGTTCTTCAGGCCGATCGCCTCCCGAATCATCTGCGCCACAAACTCAGCCTGATCCAGCTCGGCCAGCGAGGTGACGAGCTTTTTCTCTTTCCGAGAGCGGTCTGCATACATCACATTGAAGCTCATGCTTCCCCGGTTCCCGCGCCGCTCACGCACGACCACGGCGGTTATGTCATCCACACGCACCTCTTTGTTCCCTAGCCACGGTGCTGGTCCGGTCACCACACGAACCCCGGAAGATGAGATCACAATGTCCGTCTTGTTCACCAGCGAGGCCAGAACATAATAAGTGATGCTGAAACCGACTGCGATGTGCCCGATGGGAAATAACACGGCCATAAGCGGCGGATTCGGCTCCGAGAGCAACCTTGAATACCAGAAGAACAGGAAGCTGTCCCAGGCGACGGCGAACAAAGCCATTGGCGCGACTGCCCATGAAAGCCATACTTTGCGAATGAAGACACCCTCCCTGGTGGTCAGTAAATCCAGCCCTTCAGGAATCGTGGGTGATGATGTGTGCATGTATGCCTAACAAGTGATTGATCGACAAGGTTGTTGCTTCGCCGGCACCTTTATCTCCGGCAAATCTGTTTCTTTGCGACTGCTTTTTGGACCCATGACGATCTTCCAGGGGGCACTGGAAGGCAATGCCATTCAGAGGTTGGTGCCAGCCCTGGTGAACGGAGGGGCAAACACTTGCATGATGGAGCCTCGCGCCATTCAGTGACAGTGGCCCAGCCTTTCTAGGCTGGGCTCAACGTCAGGGAGGCACAGGCTGGAAAGGCTATGCTACGCCGGGCCTGTCTCCGACACCTAATCAAAAGCAGTCCGCCGTGCCGGCGGGTGCAGGGACGGCGGACAGAGTCTTGGTTGATGGGATGGCCTGCCTTCCGGCGAGCAATCGGTTACCAGTTGCGGTAACCACGGCCACCGTAGCCGCCGTTGTAAGGGTTCCCATAATAGGGGTTCCCGTAATACGGATTTCCGTAGGACGTGTTGTAGTAGTTGTTGCCGCGGCTGCGGTAATTAGGGTCACCCACCGAATAATAACGGGTGGGCTGCGCTGTGCCTGCGCCCGAGAACCTCGGTGCTGGTGTGGCGACGTATCCTGGGCTGCGACGAGCCACGGCGGCGGCCTGATGCGCGGGGACAAGGCTGGACTGCGGAACTACGCCGGGACGGGCTCCGGCATAGACGGGACCTCCGGTGTCCGCGCAGGACGAAAGAACCAGGAGGGCTGCCGTGCTTGCTAATAGATGCTTCATGATGGATTTGGGGTTAGGCGGAGCAGGATGCTCCTCACTCGCCATTTTGGTTTTCATGAGGGTTCGCAGGTGGCCCTGGTTTTGGCCGTGAATGCTTTCGGCACCCCCCAGGCAAACTCTATGTGAGTCGGCCCGAGGTGTGCACCAAAGCGAAGGAGGCGAGCAGGATGCTTGCACCAGCTTTTCCAAACATGGATGTGCCAGCAGCCTGATCAGCAATCAGTAGCTGTAAGGCACGCTGAAGTTGCCATAGTAGTCCACATATCCGCCCATGGGAGACTGCTGGGTCCCAGCTCCGGAGAATTTCGGCGGTGGGGTGGGCACGTAACCACCTCTGCGGCCTTCCGGGGCGCGGATCACATACGGATTATCGCAGGTGCAGGAACTGAGGGCCATGACGACGGCGAGGCTGGCGAGGATGAGCTTCATGAGGGTGTAGGGAGTACGGTTTTGGGAACGCAGGGGCATGATGACCCGGGCTCCGCTTGCTCGTCAATACGCATCGCGAGTGACTATGGAAACCTCGCTTAAAAAATCCGTCACTTTGCTCAGCAACTTGGCGTGCCATTCGTAGCCGGACAGGAAAATGTAGGCCCATCCTTCACTCTGCAAGCTTCGGAGGACATCCTTCGCCTCCAAAGGTCGGCGAAGAATGGTGGAGCTAAGGGGATTCGAACCCCTGACCTTCTCATTGCGAACGAGACGCTCTACCAACTGAGCTATAGCCCCAAAACGTTTAAATCCAACGACTTGCAATCAAAATGGACACCCACCTCTTTTGATGTTGATACCACTTTTGTATACTCGCATACTCCACAGCATGAAAACCGGGGGTAACCGAGATCAAAAAGGCGTCTGGCAGAGGTTAGCTCCATGTTTGTTCCGTTATCGGGAATCCGGATATTATGCCGTAGTCCGCCGATCTGGCAAGATTGTTCGCAAGTCCCTTGAAACAGACCGCCTCGAAGTGCCAAGCGCAAGCTGCGCGATTTTCAAAACGAAGTAGAACGAGGTGGGGTCGATGCGCACAGCCGGAGATTCGGTGAGCATCGTTTGTGCGCGGCGAGCACACCATCCCGCTCCAACAGCGAAGCAAGCGCCACCGTTCCAAGGCCGAAGCCGTTGGCATGAAGGAAATGACGACGTGAGCAGAGCTGGGGGCGAGACATGGCGAACTTAAACTATGCGCATAGGATCACCCGTCTGGCAATTCTTGCAGAGGGATTCAACTCCAGGCGACCTACGCAGACAAAACGAGGTCTGCTTTACGGCATGACGGGTTTCAATCGGTAGAAGGCAGCGCCACTGGGTGGGCTCGCATCGGTGAAGAGCGTGGTGTCACTCGTCGCCTGCACGGTAGCGATGACGATCCACGATCCGGATGACAAAGTCGTACTCCGTTCGATGAGGTAGCTGCGACCCACGATGGAGCTGAAAGTGAGAACGAATGAGCCGTCCGGTTGTGCCGTGCTCGTCGTGACAGCGAGCCGGCTGCCGGCATCGAGCGGATCAGTGCCAGCCGACCATTCGAGGAGGTTGCTCGTTCCGTCGCCGTCTGCATCAAAGTCGCCGCGACCGTTGAGCACGTTATTGAGGCCGAAGAATTGAACCTGCCAGGCGTCATCTACGGAGTCGAGCGCATACGGCGCGAAGTTATCGGGATCGGTGTTCAAGATAGTAAGCGATGGTTGGAGCGTGGCTGTGAAGCCATTCCACGTCGCGCCCGACAGCACACCACGCTCGGTTTGATACACAGCCGCTGCTGTGGCGAATCCGTCTGTGGTGACAGCAAGCCAGGAACTGGTGGCGGCATAAGCGACTGCATTCTCTGGCAGCGTGATGCTCGGAATGGCAAGCAGGCTGCCATCATCCAGCGTCGCGAAGGGCAACAACCGCACCGACTGCAGCTCCGGCAGCTGCACAAGAGAAGTAGTGAGCGCCAGTCCATTCACCTTGCAGATCTGTCCAATGAAGCCGGTCTTGCTGGTCACGTTTGCTCCTGCCGCCTGCGCAACATTGTGGCTCATGGTGCTGATGGACGAAATCTGGGAGTAGTTCACCGAGGTGGCGGGCCTGCCGCCAGCGTCTATCACTGCCAGGGTGTTGGCAGGCTGTGCCCAAAGGATGGTGCCCGTCATCCAGATTGCCAAAAGTAGAGGCGTCAATTTCATGGAAGTGGCGACAAGAGGACCATGGACGCACGAGTCGCACCTGGGATAATCAAAATCTCAGCGGGAGGATTCGGGCCGTCGTAATAGGAATACAAGGCAGCCTCGACATAGTCTCCTGAGTTCATCACCAATGTGCAAGAAAGTGAAATGGTGTTCGCGCTTTTTGGGGCTTCTGTAGCAGCAACGGTATTTACGAGTCCGCCGCTAGGGTGAAGGCCAGCGCCATTCTTTCCGATCCGGAGACTGTGGATGACATTGTGGGAGTCGGAGATACCCAAGTTCACCGTCACGAGATAGAAACCTTTGCGGGGTGCATATAACTGAGTGTCATAGTAAGAATCGAAGACGACGTCGATATTCGCATCAATTCTGGACCAGCGCACGACTCTGAAATAGTTCTCACCTTGGGCATAAGAAATGGGGAAAACGTTATTGAGCCCGACCTGGGCCAGCGGCATCGGAGCCATTTTCTCCACGGTGACTGCGCCGGGAGCGATCTTCGATGAAGTCACCGCATTCGCGCCAATCTCCAAGTCGGTTACTGCACCGATGGCGATTTTATTCGTCGTCACAGCACTGAGGGCAATCTTGGAAGTTGTGACGGCGGACGTTGCGAGCTGCTGCTCGGTTACAGCTGCGTCTGCGAGTTTGGTGGTCGTAACTGCACCGATTGCCAATTGCTGTTCGGTAACAGCCCCACTGGCGATTTTCAGGGAAGTGACCGCGCCATTGACGATCTTCGAGGTGGTCACGGCACCTGATGCCAGTTCCTGATCAGTGACGGCTTCACTGGCGATCTTCAGAGAAGTGACGGACCCGTTAGCAATCTTCGAGGTGGTTATGGCTCCGTTTGCCACTTGAGTTGTATTAACCGCTCCGACAGCGAGTTCCTGCTCTGTGATCGCACCACTGGCAATCTTCAGCGACGTGACGGCTCCATTTGCCAGTTGAGCCGTGTTGACGGCGCCCACGGCAAGTTCCTGTCCGCTGACCGCATTGGCAGCGATCTTGGCAGCCGTCACAGCACCATCGGCCAGCTTCTCTGTTGCCACACTGCCGTCTGCGATTTTGGACTGTGTGACGCTTTGAGGGGACAGGTTGAAGGTGTTGATAGTGCCAGCTTTGATGTGTGTGGCCTCTACCGCTGCGGTGGCGATCTTCGAAGCTGTCACAGCACCATCGTCGAGCTTCGAGTTCGTGACTACGCCGTCAGCAAGACTTGAAGTGGTCACGGCTGACAAGCTCAGCTTGTTCGAGGTCACGGCCCCATCCGCAAGGCCTAGACTGGTGACAGCCCCGGTGCTGATCTTTGAACCCGTCACACTCTGATTCACCAGCTTCGCGGTCGTTACCGCGTTGTTTGCCAGCTTCAGAGTGCCGATCGCCCCGTCCGGCACAGTGGCGGCCTCGGCGGCGCGGAAGGCATAGACGACGGAGGTGAGTTTTTGATCCGGGGTGAGCAACTGAAAGCCGTTTGTGCCGTCATTAAACCAGACGCGCAATTGCATCTTCGACGGAATGACACCCAGCGGTCCTCCCAGTGTCAGGGGCGATACGGCGAGCATGGGAAATCCATTGTCATTGAGGACATCCGAATCTCCCAGCATGAGAGAATACAGTCCGCCGGCGACTGGCAGCACGAGATGATGGTCTGGCTCGCCCGTGACCGACGGCGTCACTTCATCACCCATGTGGCTGCCGTCATTGGTCCAAACAACGGTGTTCGTGATGGTTTGCGATGGGCCGTAGCCCGAGACTTCCGTGGAGTAGAGTGCGAACTTGAACTGGCCGTTGCCTTCGAAGTTCACGTTATCCACGGACACGCGGCCTTGGAAATTGATCTTGGATGGGACAGCCTCGGGCGGACCCATCGTCTGCGCATCCGCACGCGTGACGAGCAACAGGAAGGCTAGAAGAAATAGGCGGTTGCTTTTCATACGCCAGTTCCTTGCCGGTTCTGGTGTTCGAGTTACAAAGCGGAGCAAAAATAATGCGCCGCGGCCGTCCGGTCACTCGATCACGATCCGGCTGACCGGCACTGGGTTCGCCGCATCGTTGAAGTCAGGTCCGCGCCAGGTGAGGCCCAGCTTTGCAAACTCATGCTGGAGCTTTGCCAGATCCCACACTTGCACGATGTGCCCGCCGCAACTGAGCAGCACGTAGCGTCCATCCGGCGTGGCGGCGAGCCAGAGCGTTGGCGATGCCAGTGGATGGCGCAGCCGGAGGAATTCGGCGCCGCTCACACTATTGCGCAGCACGATGACGTCGCTGTCGCTCGTGGCCATCACGGGGCTGCGGCCGGTCACTCGGGCGAAACGAATGAGTGTGGCATACTCGAAGGCCGACTCCTCACTCATCAGCTTCCAGGTGCCGCACTCGAAACGCTGAAGCTTAAGCGCGGTCAGTACCCACAGCGATTTGCCGTCAGCACTGAACTGTGGGCAGGCCCACTTCATCACTGGCAAAGGCGGAAGCCATTCGCCTGTCTTCGTGTTGCAGATGAAGAGCTGATCCTCCCGAATGGCGCTGGCTGCCAGCCACCGGCCATCGGGGCTGATCGCCTGCGGGTCGATCTCCATCGCGCTTCCATTCATATGGGGAGGGTCGATGCGGCGGATGTCCTTCGTTTTCGTTCCTCCGATGAACACGCCTTTTCTCCCGCACACGGACCAGAGGCATGCGTCTTCTGCAATGGAGAAGCGCAGCGCCGCCCCTCCATTGAGCGGCAGTTCATGCAGTCGTCGCGCGTGGATCGAGCTGCCATCACCATCCTCAATGGCCCAGCATTGCATCGCCCACCCATTGCCGACCCAGAGCCGACGACCATCGGATGACCAGTAAAGCGTATGCACGCTACCCGCGGGCAGCACGGCAAGATGGTCGCTCGAACTCCCGTCGTAAAGATGCACGCCATCGATCTCGGCGACGGCTAACAATCTGCCATCTGGCCGCAGTTCAGTGCACCAGCTTCCATCTGGATTCACGCCTCCGCCGAGCGCGTCAGGATGTACAAACTGGTGACACACCTCCGACGGGGCAACTTTGAAAAATCGAAGCTGGTCCAGATACGTGTCGTTCATCACGAGGCGATGTCCGTCAGGGCTGAATCGCATGAGCAGGGATGAGCCGGCCTCTTTGCCCACGAGCCTGCCACTCGGCCAGTCGATCAAGTGGCAGCGCTCATCTTTGCCCGATGTGACCGCGAGTTGCGCCCGCGAACTCATCGCGAGCGAGGTAATCGGACGCACATGCTTTGGGAACTGGCGCACAGAGATCGCCTTGGCGAACGTGCCTATGGCCACCGTGCCCTGCCCGCTGCCGACCATGAACCCGCTCCCTCGATCAAAGGCCACCACAGTTTCCACTTCCATCTGGCCGATGTCTTTCCGCCCGACAATGTCGCCCGTTTCCAGGCTGAGCAGGAGAACAAGCTGGCCCGGCTCTTCGGCGGCCGACACCAAGAGATGTTCATTCGTATCATCGAAGCCCAGTAGCGCGGGCAGTTGAAATCCAGTCACGGCATAGTCTCGCGGAGACTTTTCCAGGTGATCGAGATCGACGACGCGAATGACCTCCGGAGCCGCGGCATAGGCGATGCGGCGGCCGGCATTTGAAAAGACCAGCCAGGGACGGAGCCCAATGTCCAGCGTCCACAACGCCTTGCCTGTGCGCCATTCATAAATGATCAGCGAACGTGCCTTCGGATGCTTCACCAGCAACAACTCGCCATCGGCGCTGAAAGCATGACGGTCCGTGTGCTCCGGTCGGCCGCCGGGCAATGTAGCCAGTGTGCTCCGCGTGCGCAGATCGATGATGCGCACATGCTCCGGGTCCGAGTAGTCCGCTGCATTTCTCAGCTCGCGGTCGGGGATCAGCTTCCACGCTAGATCATGAGCTGGCGTCATGAAGTCCGGCGTGACGGAGGGAAGCGCGAGCACGCTGGCTGCTTCGCGCTCCAGCTCCGGCGTCGATCCAATAGCGGCGGCGCTTTGGATTGCCTCGAGCGCGTGATCGCGGTCCTGGACACGCGCCGACAGCCGGACGGAGCGCGCTTCATTCAGCAGTGAGGCGAAGAGATGCGACTGGCTCTGCGTGAGAGCGTGGGAGAGCTGACGGTTTTTCAGCATCATCAGGCCGACGGACGCGAGGACGGTGAGAACGAAGAGCGCACCTGTGGTCGCCAGTGCGGGCTTCCTTCTGCACCAGCCCGCGAAGCGCTCCGCAGCGCCGACCTGGCGCGCGCTGATTGGTTCACCGCGCAGCCAGCGCTGGAGATCATCGCCCAGTTCCTTCGCACTCGCATAGCGCTGCGCGGGTTCCTTGCGAAGACACTTCAGCGTGATGGTCGCCAGATCGCGCGGCACCGAGAGCAGAGGCGGCGGATCTTCATCGACGATCTTCCTTAGCAGCGCAGGCACACCCTCGGCCTGGAAGGCGAGCTGTTGAGCGAGCAACTCGTAGAGAATCGCACCCAGGCTCCACACATCACTCGCCACGCTGGCTGCGCGCGCGTCCCGCTGAGCCACCTCGGGGGCCATATAGTGAGGGGTGCCAAGCAAGGAAACCGAGCGCGTGAGGGAGGAGTCCACGCCAGCCATTTTTACCAGCCCGAAGTCGCTCACATATGCGCGCCCATCGCCATCGAAAAGAACGTTCTGTGGCTTCAGATCGCGATGCAGCAGACCGCGCTGATGTGCGTGATGCACTGCGTCGGCAAGATGCATCATCAGCATGGCAATACCTTGCCAGTCATTCGCAAGGCGAGCCCTTCTCTGTGCCAGCGTGCCGCCCTCAGCCAGCTTCATCGTGAAGTAAGGCAGCCCATGATGGTCCCCCACGCGATAAACTGGCAGGATGCCTGAATGATCCATCGCTCCCATCGCCCGTGCCTCTTGGGCGAAACGCTCCCGCACTTCCGCATCATCGCTGAGTGTGGGCTGCATCATCTTCACCGCCACATCACGCCCAGCCTCTGCTTCGATGGCGCGGTACACCACGCCCATGCCACCGCGCGCTAGTTCAGACACGATTTGAAGACCCGGCAACTTCATGATGCCTTTATCGTCATCCATGCCCAGATCCAGCCACGACCACGCACACCACTGGCAGACACCATGCGCGCCATCTTTCGATGGCATGGGTCTTCCACAGGTCGGGCAGATGCAAGGTAGTTCGGTCATGGGTTACTGATCATTGCCCAAATGTAAGCCCGAGTTTCAAGCCATCAACGCGCGTCGAAGATAAGCCAGTTCCTCTTCGATCTCATGCGGGGCAGAAACCGTGCGCGCCACCTCCGCTCGCACCAGTTCACCCAGCCGCCGCCGCCAGCGCATCACCTCGACTTTCACTGCTGACAATCCCATGCCGAGTATCTCGGCAGCTGTCTCGTAGGACGGGGCATTTTGCTGCGTGCTCAAAAAAAGCCGCAGAGTGTCCAGCGCCTCCTCACCTCGCGCCTCCCGAATCTCATTCACCACGCGCGTGAGTGCGCTATCCATCACCGTCAGCGCCCACTCTCGATCAAATGACAACTCTCCTTCTACTGGCTCACCATCTGTGATGTCCGAGGCCTCTTCCAGGGAAACCAGCATGACCTTGCCACCACGCTTCTGCGCCGCCTCTGCGCGGTTTGCGTGCGAGAGAAAGCGCTTCAGCACGGCAATGACAAAGGTGCGAAACTTCCCCTTCGCCTGATCCGCCCGCAGAAGGATGTCTTTCTCGCAAACATGCTGGAAAAACGACTGAGTGAGATCCTCCCCATCGGTGACCTCATAACCCGACGATAAAATGAATCTTCTCACGGGTTCATAATAACGCTGACACAAACGGTCCAAGGCCGAGCGGCCTTCGCGGTCACCGTGCAGTGTCGCAATCGCAATCTGAGTCCAGGGCGTGTCAGGAAACATACAGTTTCATCTCAACCACTCATTTTCATGCAGACAACTAGAAGCTTAGCCGGGGAAAGTAGTCACGAGTGCGCCGCATCTCTCCACATAAAGGAAACGGTTCGAGCTGCAAAGTATCTTGCACAGGCTGCCCCAAAAGGCCAGGGCGACAAAGGCCTTTACCTCTCCGCTACTCACGGGGCGGCTACCCTTTCTAACGGGAAGTATCCCGTAACGCCCTCGCCCGCCGCGTGGCGCAGTTCCTTCCGCCTTCACAACTCCTTAGCGGCACGGCATAGCAGAACACACCACGTCACTACTTCCCCAAGTTCACAGAAGGAAGATGCGTGCTTCGCTCACCGCCTGCGGCTCCCACTGCACTGGCACATCCTTCCGTGCAGAAATAATTGCTGCCTAATCGGCAGTCATAAACGCCGCCCTCTGCTTCGCGCTTGGCGGCTTTGATGCCTCGCGGACGTGTGGTTAAGTTCACCGGCCTCTTTTTGCACGGGACGCCCATGATTAGAGGATGGATCATGAGCCAGGGAGACGAGAAGAGGTATAACAATAATTGCGTTGACATCCTTATCGCTGTCACCCCCGCTTGTCACCCCCAGTAGAAAAAATTGGGTCCAAACAGGACCATCTCCGACCAGGTGATTTCGATGCTTAAACCCAGCTCACATAAGGCATTAACCATCATGGTCCTCACCTGTCCACTTGAAGGCAAAACAGGCCAAAAACACCGAAATCTGCTTGCGAACGAGACGCTCTACCAACTGAGCTATAGCCCCTTTAATTGAGGAATGGCGTGGTTGTAACCGGCCCGTCGGAAATTGTCCAACCTGAAAGTGGTTTCACCGGGATCAACCGCAGGGCTGGGGCTCGGGTGGATGGGCCGGGCTTCTTTGGGACAGGATTGACAGCATGCAGAATTTCAAGATTCAAACCCGGGTGTGAAATCCTGTTCATCCTGCCATCTTGTGAATCCTGTAACGACGGGCACGAACGAACCAACAGGCCTGCATCAACCCTCACGCAGCCTGCCGGCCACCGGGCGTGGGACGCGGGTGAGGACGGGGATGGGGGCGGCGCCGCTGTCTCCACGAAGGAAAAGGTTCAGGTCGTGCTCGAAGCCGGGGTAGCTGGTGTTGATGCACTCGCTGCCTTCGATGATGGTCTCGCCCTCGGCGAACATGCCGGCGATAGCGAAGGCCATGGCGATGCGATGATCGTGGTAGGTGGTGATGGTGGCGCCCTGGAGCTTGGCTCCGCCGATGATCTCCATGCCGTCATCATACTCGATGACAGTGACGCCCATGCGGCGGAGGTTTTCAGCGACAGCGGCGATGCGGTCTGTCTCCTTCACTCGCAGTTCGCGGGCATCTTTGATCAATGTGTTCCCGCGGGCCAGGGCACCTGCCACGGCGAGGATGGGAAGTTCATCGATGACGTTCGGGATCATCTGGCCACCGATGACGGTGGCATTCAGTTCGCCTCCTTTGACCACGACGTTGCCACGAGGCTCGCCATCGCTGTCCGTCTCGGAACTGGTGATGTGGGCACCCATGGCCAGGAGCACGTTGATGACTCCAGTGCGGGTGGGATTGAGGCCGACATTCTTCAGGGTGATCTGCTGGCCCGGGCTGGCGGCGGCGGCGACCATCCAGAAGGCGGCGCTGGAGATGTCTCCAGGGACGACGAGATCCTTGGCCTTTGGGGTCTGGCCGCCATAGACGGAAATGGCATTGCCATCGCGCAGCCATTTCACGCCGAAGTGGCTCATGATGCGCTCCGTGTGATTGCGCGTGGCGACGGGCTCGATGACGGTGGTCTTGCCAGGGGCAAACATGCCCGCGAGCAGCACGGCGCTCTTCACCTGGGCGCTGGCCATGGGCAGAGTGTAAGTGATGGCCTGCAGCTTGCCGCCGGTGATGCGCAGCGGGGCGCAGATCTTCTCCCCCTGCCCTTCCACCTTGGCTCCCATGAGGGCCAGCGGATCGGCCACACGCTTCATCGGGCGCTTGGAGAGGGAGGCATCTCCGCCCATCTCAGCGGTGAAATCCTGACCGGCGAGGATGCCGGAGAGAAGGCGAATGGTGGTGCCTGAATTACCGCAGTCGATGGGGCCTGCGGGGGCCTTAAGTTTCGGGCCGTGGCCGGTGATGGACATCTTCACGAGGCCAACTCCATCAAGCTCTTCCAGAGGCTCCACGATGGCGCCCATGGCCTCCATGGCCTTCACGGTGCAAAGGCAGTCTTCGCTGGGCAGGAAGCCTTCCACAATCGTGGTGCCGTCTGCCATGCCGGCAAACATCGCCGCGCGATGGCTGATGCTCTTATCTCCGGGGACGGAGATTTCAGCGGGAAAGGACTTCAGTTTGCGGACTTTGATCGTGGCCATGGGTGGAAAGGAAGCGCCGGAAATGGCGGGAGAGGTCCATCGTCCCGCTTGGTCGTGATTTCAAGAAGGTCTCGTCCTGGGAGAGGAGTTTGATGCGGTTTACGGGTAGTGGTTCAACGTGAGCGGAAGCCGACGTTTCAAGTTTAAGGTTTAAAGTTGGAGGGCCGAAGCACCGGGCACCTGATGTAGCGGCACGTCGTGAGACTGCCGGAGTGTTTTTTGGCAGACGAATAGGGGCAGGCGAATGGTTTGATGGTCTTCAATGATTCGTCTGCCCTCATTTTTCTGCCTTTACCGGTTTGGAGCGCAGGAGGCAAGCCTAACTAACGATGCATCACGACCATGCCCGCCAATAACAAAAGACCTCACCATGCCCGGTGGACATGGTGAGGTCTGGAAATCAATGACGGCATTCAACCGCAGGCCTGGACTCAGGCGCGCTGGTAGTACTGCTGGTAGACGCTTTCGTTCAGCTTCAGCTTGCCGCGGACGGCGTCGAGCACGGAGCTTTCAGCCGAAACGTGATACTTCACGAAGAAACCGCTGGTGACGTGGCGTGGGCTGTAAGGGAAGGTGCGTTTGCCGAGCTGGTCGATCTGCTCGAGCTTGGCGCCAGCCTTCTCAAAGTCTTTGCCGATGTTGGAGATGAGGGTGTCGACGGATTCTTCTTTGCCTTTGAGGTCGAGGACGATGAGGGCCTGGTAGTTGCGTTTCATGGTGCTTGCTTACTTGTTCTGGGGTTCTTTTAGAGAGAAAGGGTGCGGTTGAAGCGGTTCATGGCTGCATCAAGGCCGGTTTGCAAGGCATTGATGAGGGCATCCGCGGCGGTCTGGACGATGAGATTGAGCGATGGAAGCTCCTCCTCGCGGAATTTGCCGAGCACGTGGCCGACAAGGCGGTCACCGGCCGGACGTCCTGACTCAGCGGCGATGCCTAACTTTAAGCGTGGAAAGGCGTCCGTGCCGAGGCTGGCGATCATGGACTTGATGCCATTGTGCCCGCCAGCGGATCCGGCGAGGCGCATGCGCACGCGGCCCAGGGGCAGGTCGACGTCATCATAGACGGCGAGAGTCTCAGCGGGGGTGACCTTGTAAAACTGGCCGACAGCGCGAGCGCTGCGGCCAGAGTCATTCATATAGGTCTGCGGCTTCAGGAGCCACGCGCCGGCGATCTTGGCCACCAGACCATGCCAGCGCTTTTCCTCGGTGAAGGAAACTCCAGAGCGGCGAGCCAGTTCGTCCACGACCATGAATCCGATATTGTGACGGGTGTCGCGGTATTCGATTCCGGGGTTTCCGAGGCCGACGATGAGTTTCGGGATCACGCCGCCTGCGTCTGGCATTGATGGAGCATCAGCAGGCACCGCAGGCGGCAGGGATCAGAAGGGTTACTTCTTGGCAGGAGCCTTGGCGGCAGCAGCAGGAGCAGCGGCCTTGGCGGCAGGAGCCTTGGCAGTAGCGGCTTTCGCAGCAGCAGCGGCGGCGGAAGGCTCAGGCTCGGCCTCAACTTTTGGCTCCACGCACATGACGACGACGACGTCAGCAGCGAGGGAAGGACGGACGTTCGCCGGGAAGGTGATATCACCCACGTGAACGGCTTTGCCGAGCTCGAGAGCAGACACATCAATGCTGATGTGCTCTGGAAGGTCTTTCGGAAGGCAGCGGACTTCGAGTGTGTGGTGGATGGCTTCGATCAGGCCGCCGAACTTCAGGCCAGGAGCCTCACCGGTGACTTCCACAGGCACTTCAGCGTGGATCTCTTCGTCGAACGCGATGGCGTGGAAGTCGATGTGGGTGATGCCGCCCTTGAGGTGGTCATGCTGCACTTCCTGCACGAGGGCGAGCTGCTCGCCGCTGTCCAGCTTCAGACTGACCAGGATGTTGTCCGAGGAGCTGCCCTGAAGGATCTTGGTGAAGGTCTTGGTGTCCACCTGCACGTTCGCGGGAGCCACTTTGCGGCCATAAACCACTGCAGGGGTGCTGCCAGTCTTGCGGAGACGTTTGACTGCCGCAGTGCCGGAAATGCTGCGAGGTTGGGCGACGAGGTCGAGGATCTTGGCCATGGTGCTTAAGTTCTGGTGAACAGTTAGGGGTAGGGGAAAGGGGGCGCGAGACTACACGCCCAGACTTGGATGTCAAAGAGTTGTTAACAGCGCTACTAAATATCAAAAAGGGAGGTCACGGACTCGTCTTTATGGATGCGCTGGATGGCCTGGGCCAGCAGCGGGGCGATATCGAGCGCAGTGACCTTCTCACCATGAGCCTGAGGCACGGAGTTCGTGGCGAAGAGCTCGATGATCGGAGACTTGGCGATGCGGGCGCGGCCCTTCTCACCGAGGACGCCGTGGGAGACACCGGCGTAGATGTTTTTGGCGCCGTGTTTCATGAGCAGCTCGGAGGCGGCGGTGAGGGTGCCGGCGGTTTCGGTGAGGTCGTCCACCAGGAGGACGTTTTTCCCGGCCACGTCACCGATCACATTGAGAGCTTCAACTTCGTCCGCGCTGACACGGTTCTTGGCCACGATGGCCATGGGTGCCTTCAGGGCCTTGGCATAAGCGTGGGTCATCTTGATGCCGCCGACGTCCGGAGACACGACCACGAGATCCTGAATGTTTCGCTCCTTGATGGCCTTGATGAGCACGGGACCGGCGTAGAGATGGTCCACGGGGATGTCAAAGAAGCCCTGAATCTGGCCGGCGTGCAGGTCCATGGTGAGCACGCGGTTCACACCCGAGGCCACCAGCAAGTTTGCGACGAGCTTGGCGGTGATGGGCACGCGGGGGCGGTCCTTGCGGTCCTGCCGGGCATAACCAAAGAACGGCAGCACGGCGGTGATGCGGGCGGCGCTGGCACGGCGGACGGCATCCACCATGATGAGCAGTTCCATCAGGTTTTGATTCGTCGGCGGGCAGGTGGGCTGGACGATGAAGATGTCACGGCCGCGGATGTTTTCCTGGATCTGCACAAAGGTCTCCCCGTCCGGAAAGGTGGTGAGCTCGGCAGCGCAGAGACTGATGCCGAGATTCTGGCAGATAAGTTTGGCCAGTTCGGGGTGAGAGCTGCCGCTGAGAACCTTGTAGGAGTCGATCATGAGGAGAAGGGGCCGCGAGATTGGCGAGACTGTCACAGAAATCAAGGGCGGGAGCCGATCAGGAGCCGTTTAGGGGCGTTTACAATGGTTTACGGTCGTTGACGATGGTTTGCAAACCAGGGAGCCCCTGGTAGTCACGGGCGACCATCGCGCGTCTCGACTCTTGCGTCCTAAAATCCTCTGCGGCATGTCTGACCCTCTCCCGCATGCCTGCTTTGTCCGACTCCCCGGCTCCCTCCCCTGCCCCGGCAGGTCGGCCCGGCGTGCTTGTGACGGTCGGGAAGTTCTTCCGTCTCGGGACTGAAGGTGAGAAAGTCTCGCTTCGAGGCATTAGCTACGGCCCCTTCCGCCCGAACTCACGCCGGGAAAGCTTTCCGGAGGATGCGCAGATCGCCGCGGACCTGGCGAAGATCCGGCAGATGGGGTTTGATACGGTCCGCCTCTACACCCCGCCCTCCGAAGTTCTTTTGACGGAAGCGGTGAAGCAGGGACTGAAGCTCATCGTGGGCATCGCCTGGACGGATCATGTAGACTTCATGCGCAGCAAGGCGCAGCAGAAAGTGATCCTGGAAGACGTGCGCTTCGTGGTGACACGCCTGCGCGATCACCCGGCGGTCATCGCTTTCCTGATCGGCAATGAGATCGAGAAGACGCTGGTGCGCTGGATGGGTCCCCGCAAGGTGCAGCGCTTTCTGGAGAGGCTGATCGATGCAGGCCGTGAATGCGCGCCGAACCAACTATTCAGTTACGCCACTTATCCGAGCACGGAGTATCTGATCCCGAGGAATGCCGACTTCCTGGCCATGAACGTGTATCTGGAGAATCGGGAGAACTTCGCCCGCTACCTCCAGCGCCTGCATCATCTGGCGGGGAACAAGCCGCTGGTCATCACCGAGTTCGGCATTGATGTGGCCAATCATGGAGTGGCTGCGCAGGCTGAGACCTTTGCGTGGTTTGAAGACGAATGTCAGCGCGCTGCCGTGGCGGGCACGGTGTGGTTTAGCTACACGGATGAATGGTTTCGCGGTGGACAGGACATTACGGAATGGCGGTTTGGACTCGTCGACGCGGAGAGAAGTTCTCGGTTCGCTGTTCACGGTTCACGGTTGGAAGATAGCCAACCGCGAACCGAGAACGGCGAACCGAGAACCGGAAACCGAGAACTGATCTCCGTCATCGTCTGCACTTACAATGGCGGTGCCACTTTGCGAGCTTGCTTGGAGTCGCTGCAGAAGCTGCGCTATCCGAACTATGAAGTGTTGGTGATCGATGATGGCTCGACGGAGGACATCGATAGCATTGTTAGGCCTTTCGTCGCCGTGCGCTATGTGCATCAGAACCATGCGGGACTCAGTGTGGCACGCAATCTGGGCCGGGCGAAGGCGAGCGGCAGCATCCTAGCCTACACGGATGATGACTGCATCGTGGATGAGGACTGGCTGGGCTACATCGCGGCCGGGTTTGATGATCCGAAGTGGGTGGCTTGCGGTGGACCGAACATCCCGCCTGCACCGCGCAACAGTGTGGAGGCCGTGGTGGCCGCCGCACCCGGGGCACCGGCGCATGTGATGCTGAATGACAACGAGGCGGAGCACCTGCCTGGCTGTAATCTGGCCATCCGTAAAAGCGCGCTGGAGGCCATCGGCGGGTTCCGCGAGCACTATCGCACCGCCGGTGATGATGTGGACATCTGCTGGCGTCTGCGTGAGGCGGGAGGACATCTACGTTTCATGCCGGGAGCCATGGTCTGGCATCATCGCCGGAGAACATTCAAGGCTTACTACGGGCAGCAACGCGGTTATGGTTATGCCGAGGCGCAGTTGATGAAGGATCATCCCGAGAAATTTGGACTGCGTGGCGGTGCCCGCTGGCGCGGTGCCATCTATGGCGACTCCACGCCTGCTGAGGATCTGGCCGAGGGCAGCATCTTTCACGGTCCGCTGGGCAATGGTCTGTTTCAGGGTATCTACCAGCACTCCCGCCGCTGCTCGCTGGACTGGTTCAGCGGGGTGTTATGGATTCCTGTCTGGATCCTCACGGGACTCGCGGGCTGGAAATTCGTGGCGACAGCGTTGATCGTGCTGACTTACGCGGCGGCACTCTTCTATCGTCTCTCGCTACCCAAACCGCCACACCCTCTCTCGTGGAAAGACGAGCTGGACTTGCTGGGCCTCTGCTGGCATCAGCCCATCACGCGTGAGTGGGCACGTCTGCGCGGCATGATCAAGCTGCGGGCGTTCCCAAGCTGGCATCCGACCTTCAAGGAAGTGTTTGAACCGCCGTTGACTGGCAAAATCAGTCTGCCTTTGGGCGAATGGGCTTTCTGGAGCGAGGACGGTGTCGGGCGTGAGTCCTTGCTCACCGCCGCCGAACCATTTTTGCCGCAAAAAACGGTGGCTGATGGCTGGCAGCGTCTGGATATCGAGACTCGTAGTGGCAGGTCGCTAACCGCCGGCCTGCTCACTGTGACCGAGTATCATGGTGGGAAGAAATACCTCACCCGCGTGCGCTATCTGGCGCGCGTGAGTCTCTGGGCTGTGCTGGTGAATGCCCTGCTCATCCCGCTGGTGCTCATCGGTCCCATCATTCGTGGGAACATGGCTGATTTGGGTCTTCGACTGGCCGTGCTGGGCATCATGGGTCTCGTCGCCTGGAATGCACGCCATCGCGTTCGCAAGGCTTTGCAGGCTGCGGCGGGGCAGTGCGGGTTGGTGAGGCGATGACTGAGTATATTCGCGCTCCACAAGGACCCCGCAGCACTTCATTCTTGACGCTTATCCACCAAGCGCTGTCTCATCCGAGACCTAACGCATGCCCAAGTCTTTCAAAGAGCCCGCTCAACTCTTCATCATCCCGCCTCTAGGTTATGTTCTGCTCTCATTCTATTTGCTCTATGTGTCTGAGTTGAATGATCTCGACGAAACGTTGTTGGTGATGATCCACCTCGTTGCCCCGGTTCTTCTCCTGGTAAACACTTTGCTCGCTGGAATTGCTTTCATCGCGTGGCACAAGAGGGCCTGGAGAATCGGTTGGGTTTTCATGATCAGCCTTCTGGCTTTTCTTTTCACTGCGGCACCTATTTGGCGTTGCACCATAGCCGGCTAGAACAACTCGATCAGACATGATCTCATTCCGCACAAGCCGCCAGGCATTGATCTTGATGGCTCTGCCCGTCCTCTATCTCGTGCTAATGACGTGTGCTTTAAAGTTGCGCCTTCAGAGCGAACTCCTGTACCTGCTGCTCATTTTCGTTTTTCCCTGGATGCTTGTGCTCAACACTTTCGTGGCGTGTTTGATGTATTTCACCAGACCAACAACGGATCGAATCGGACTGCCGATCGCAGTGTCAATGCTGGTGATGCTAGGTGCTTTCTATCTCGCTTACATGGTCCCTCGCATGTGGAGGTAAGATTAAGCCATCCGCAGCGCCGCGTTCGTATTAAACATATTATTTGTTAGGTGGCGCGGCGTGCGCACGAGAGCGGTGTCGACGATGCAAGGATGCCCTTGCATCTCTGCCCTGAGCTTTACCCATAAGTTGATAGGTTGGCAGACTGCGCGTGTCCGGCAGCCTCGGAGAGGCGGAAGGAAATAGCGCATGGCTTTAGCCGTGCGTATCCGCAGCGCCCGCATCTCGGTTGAAACCAGAGTCCCAGAGGGACGAAAGAGTGACTCGTTGCCCTCCCTCTGCTGTTGCATACCTGCCGCCAAACCTGTTTCAGCTGAAAGTCCGGTTGGCAGGGGCGAATGCCGCTCTCTTTCGTCCCTAACCGGGACTTGGATACCATCAGAGAGCGCTCGCACTATTACCCCCGGCTGAAGCCGGGGGCTATTTCCTTTCGCCTCTCCGAGGCTCCAAACAACCTCTGCACCTGCGTAGCGCTGCCGGTATTTCTCAACCCAGAGTATTCTATGGGTAAAGCTCAGATCTCTGCCACCGCACTCCGGGACGCTTCGCGACTTCGGCGCTGGTTATCCCGCCACGGATTGCTGCGGCATGACGCGGACGATGGTGGCCTGGGCGACATCGAGGTAGGCTTTGGCGGCGCGCTTGATGTCCTTGTCGGTCACGGCAGCGATCTTGGCGGGCAGGCTCTGGAAGCGGGCGTAGCCGTGGCCGTTGATCTCGTTCCAGGCGTAGGAGTCCGCCATGCTGCCATTGCCCTGCTGGGCACGCAGCCACTGGGAACGCCAGGCCGTCTTTGCACGGGTGATCTCGGCCTTGGTGAGGCCGTTCTTCGCGAGATCGGCGATCAATCGAAGCATTTCTTGTTGGGCCATGTCAATCTTCTTCGGGTCGGTGCCGACGTAGAAGTAGAAGGCTCCGGCACCAAGGGCGGCGAACTGCTGCGCGCCGACGTAGTAGGCCAGGCCGAGCTCTTCGCGGATGCGGTTGAAGAGGCGGCTGCCCATGTCACTGCAGGCTTCATCGATCAGCGTGAGCGCCAGCACATCTTCACTGTGCAGGCCGACGGTGCGGAAGCCGATGACGAGCACGGCCTGCTCCTTCTCCATGGGGATCACGGGCTGCACGGGCTTGCTCTTCGTGGCCGGGAACTGGGTGATCTCGCGGCGCTTGCCGCGCGGCAGCTTGGCAAAGGCGGACTCGACCTGCTTGCGGATGACCGAAGCTTTCACATCGCCGACGATGCTAAGCACGCCGTTCCCGCCGACAATCGACTCGCGCAGCATGGCGCGACAATCGGCCACGGTGAGAGATTTGACGGAGGTCTCATGGCCCAGCGCAGTGCGGGCAAAGGGCTGGCCGGCGAAGATCTCCGCACGGGCACGGCGCATGCCGACGGTGAGCGGGTCTTCCTTCTCCTCCTGGATCTGGGCGAGCTGCAGCTTGCGCACTTTTTCCAGGCCATCAGCCGGAAGCGTGGCATTCAAAAGCAGGTCGCTGATCAGATCGAGACCGGTGGATTCATCGCCACGCATGACATCCGCGCCGACGAGGTAACGATGCGCATCTGACTGGCAGATGAGCGCGCCGCCACGGTTCTCCAGCTCAGCCGAGATCTGGGCGGTCGTGCGTGTCTTCGTGCCCTTCAGCAGCAGGCTCGCGGACACTTGGGTGACGCCGGCCTTGTCATGGGTCTCCACCGGCACACCGGCGAGGAAGGAGCCGCGGATGGAGATGAGCGGCAGGCGTGGGTTTTCCTGCACAAGCAGGGTGAGGCCGTTCTTCAGCGTGAAACGCTGCACGTCATCCGAGGTGGAGGTGGTGGCCATGGCACCGTGCTTCTCCGGCTCATGCGGGCCGACGCTGACGACGCTGCAGGTCTCCTCCAAAAGATACTTCTGCGCGGCGCTGCGGATGTCCTCCGCGGTGAGGCGGCTGAGCTTGCCGAGATACTGCTGCGGATACTCGAGGCTGCCGGTGGTGAGCCAGCCATGACCGAGGATGGCGGCCTGCCCTTTGGTGGTGGCGAGGCTGCGGAGCTGATAGCCCAAAGTGGCACGCAAAGCTTTGGCGAGCTCATCTTTGCGCGGGCCCTTGGCCTTCATCTCATGAATGACGTCCAGCATGGCCTTGCGGCAGTGCGTGACGTTTTCGGGATCACACTCGACATCGGTATTGAAGACGCCGCACTCCTGCGAGCCCCAGGCTCCGGCCCAGGTGCTGTGGGCGATGCCGCGCTTTTCACGGAGCTCTTGATTCAACCGGGAACTGCGACCGCTGCCTAACAAGAAGGCTAGCACGTCGAGCGCCGGTTTGTCCGCATGACCATCGCCCGGGATCTGCCACCCGAGGGCGACGTGGCTGAGTTCCGTGGCAAAGTCCTTGTGTGCGAAGCGCTGGCCGAGCTGGCGGGCCTCCTGAGGCTGGATGACGGGTTCGTAGGGCTTGCGCTCCCAGTCACCGAGCGCGCGCTCCACGGCGGCCAGGGTGGCCTCCGCATCCACGGCACCGGCGATGACGACGAAGCAGTTGTTAGGCACGTAGTGGCGCTGCACAAAGCCGAAGACGTCCTCTCGCTTCACCTGGTCAAACACGGCGCGGTGGCCGATGATGGGATGCTGCAGAGGATGGGTGCGGAAGCTGGTGCGCTGCACCAGGTGCTGGAGCTGTGAGCCGGGCTCGTCATTGCCCATGGCCATCTCACGGCGGATCACGTCCTGCTCCTTGGTCAGTTCGGCGGCATCGAAACGGGAGTGGCGCACCATGTCTGCAAGGATGTCCAGATAGCCCTCGGTGTTCTCGGCGAGGCCATCGATCCAATAGACAGTGCGGTTGAAGGTGGTGTAGGCATTCACATAACCGCCGAGTTGCTGAATGCCGACGGAGATCTCCTGGGCGGTGCGGCGGGTGGTGCCTTTGAAAAGCATGTGCTCCACGCAGTGCGCGAGACCTGCGCCGGTCCACTTTTCCTCATGGATGCTGCCCGCCTTCACCCAGATCTGCACGCTGACCAGGGGGTGCTGGTGGTCCTCCCGGACGATGACCTCAAGCCCGTTGTCCAAGGTCCGCAACTGGGCGCTCATGGGTGGCACGACGAGGTCCGGCGGAGTCTGGGAACGAGCAGCGGAACGGGGGGAAGAAGAGCGAGCGGGCATGGAGGAGGAGCGTCGAGGCATGGCACGGGCGGGAGAGAGGGTCAAGGCAGACCGGTCGAGATGGTCAAGGAGTGCCATTTGAGGGGCCGCGGGCGGCCAAAAGCCCGGGTCGGGGCAGTCGTGGGGCGATACCGCTCCCAGGAGGGGGCACTTTCCTCCCTGGGAAGGGGCTTTTCTTGATTGAGTTTTCCGTATATTTTGGCTTATTTAACTAATTCCGGCTTTTCTAACTCTCTCCACTCCCATTGCCCATGCCTCAGGTTCCCCCTGCTGCCCGTCCCCAGCGCGCCCGTGATCAAAAGCAGGCCAGCGCCTGGAATGACCCCATCGGCATCGGCATGCTGGTGCTTTCCGCCATGCTGCTGCTGGCGCTGATCTCCTATGATCCACGGGATCTTCCGAGCTGGATCCCTGGCAGTCTGGCCCTGGAAGAAGATACCGTGACGCGGAACTTCATCGGCGTGGTGGGCGCGATCCTGGCCTGGGCTGGCCTCTGGCTCGCAGGCTGGGCCATTTACTTGGTTCCGGTGAGCACGACCTGGTTTGGCGTTTGCAAGCTGGCCTCGAACATCAAGGTCACCGGCCGTTCCTGGCTGGGCGTGGTGCTCATGGTGATCAGCGCCGCCGCCATCGTGGCCGTGCAGGGCATCCTGAGTTCGCGTGATGACATCACCCCGCATGGCGGTGGTGGCGGGCTCGGTTACCTGATCGGCGGCAGCATCTTTGCGAACCTGCTCGGCACGCTGGGTTCCACCGTTTTGTTCATCGCCATCTACGGCGTGGGTTTCTTCCTGGCCAGCGGTCTGCACCCGATGATGGTGATCGAAGAAGTGCGCAGCGAGATCGAGCGCTGGCTCGAGCAAAACCGCATCCGCCGTGAGATGGCTGCACGCCTCGCTGAAGAGGAAGAGATTGCCGCGGCGCGTGCCGCCGCCGCAGGTGTCCCTGCCCCGGCCCGCCGCCGGAAGCCGCAGGAGGTCAGCCCCGACATCGCCACGCCGATCAGCACCCCTGCTGGAAAGTTGGTTACGCCAGAACTGGGCCTGACCTTTGAGCCGAAGATCATCGATGCCTCCGTGTCACGTGCGCATCACGAAGACGATGACAACAAGCCCAAGCTCTCCGAAGTCTGGCAGAAGAAGCGCGCGCAGAAGATGGAGCAGGCCCCGCATGGCACGCTCGGCAGCCTGACGGTCCTCTTCAAAGACTACAAACTGCCTGAGCTCGACCTGCTGCACTGGCCGGAAGAGGCCGCGAAGCCGGTGGACAAAAAGGAGATGCTGGCCGTGCAGGAAACCATCGTGCGCGCCCTGGCTTCCTTTGGGGTGAAGGTGGAGGCGGGAGACATCACCCGCGGTCCGGCCATCACCCGCTATGAAGTGCGTCCGGTGGATGGTCTGCGCGTGGCCCGCATCGCCGCGCTGGATGATGACATCGCCCGTGCCACCTGTGCGGAGCGCATCAACATCCTGGCGCCGATTCCTGGCAAGGACACCGTGGGCATCGAGCTGGCAAACCGTGACAAGGTCGTGGTGCCGATCCGCGAATTGCTGGAGGATGAGATCTTCCTGAACGGCAAGGCCAAGATCCCGATCGCGCTGGGCAAGGACGTGTATGGCAAGACCATCATCGGTGACCTCGCCGCCATGCCGCATCTTCTCGTCGCCGGCTCCACGGGTTCCGGCAAATCGGTGTGTATCAATGGCATCATCACCAGCCTGCTGTGCCGCTTTGCGCCGGATGAGCTGCGCTTCATCATGATCGACCCGAAGGTCGTAGAAATGCAGAACTACGCCAAGCTGCCGCATCTGGCACTGCCGGTAGTCACCGATCCGAAGAAGGCGCTCATGGCGCTGCGCTGGGTCGTGAAGGAGATGGAAGGCCGCTACCAGATGTTTGCCAGCGAGGCCTGCCGTAACTTCGAAGCCTTCAACAACCGCAATCGCAAGCGCATCATCCCCGGTGGCGCTGCGGCATTGGCTGCTGCCACGGCAGGCGCGGCTGCACCCGCACCGGTTGGCACCGCTTCACGCAACGGCGCCACGGCCTCACGTCCAGGTCCGGCGATGGCTGCCAATGAGATGGCCGCTGCGCCGAGTGCTCCGATTCGCAAAACGAACATCGTGGCCAAGTCCGCCGCTGCGCCGAAGATTACATCCATCGCGCCGGATGTGCCGTTTGGCAGCAGCATCGCAGCTCTTGATGAATACGCGGCTGAGATCACCAAGCCCGTGCGCAAGTCGAATGCCTTTGCCCAGGCTGCTGCGATGGCCGATGCCGCTCAAGATGGCACGCATCCTGAACAGGTGCGTCTCGACTACATCGCCGACACGGACTCCGCTCCCTGGGGCTCCGATGACGATGATGAGGACGAGGACACCACCCATGAGGTGAACATGTCTGACGACGAAGATGAGGACAGCCTGCCCATCGAGGACAGCGGCCTCTGGACCGGTGACTCTGTGCCACCGCCGCCGCGCCGTCATGAGGTCGTCATTCCAGACACCCTGCCCTACATCGTGGTCATCATTGATGAGCTTGCTGACCTCATGCAGACCGCTCCGGCGGATATTGAAGGTGCGATCGCCCGTATCACGCAGATGGCCCGTGCCGCTGGCATCCATCTCATCGTCGCCACGCAGACACCGCGCGCGGACGTCATCACCGGCGTGATCAAGGCGAACATCCCCACGCGTATCGCCTTCCAGGTCGCCTCCGCTTTGGACAGCCGAGTCATCCTCGATCGCAAAGGCGCCGAGAACCTCGTCGGCAAGGGGGACATGCTCTATGTGCCACCGGGCGGTGCCCAGCCGATCCGCAGCCAGGGCGCGCTCGTCACCGATGAGGAGATCCACGCCATCGTCACTCATTGCAGCGATCAAGGCCGCCCCGTCTACGACGTCCGCGTCGAGAGCGACGCCGACGGCGGCGACTTCATGAGCGATGAGGACGGCGATGAATCCAACGGCGTGAGCAGCGAGGAAGAAGAGACCTTGGAGAAGTGCCTGGAAGTCATGCGCCAGGAAAAGAAAGCCTCCACCAGCCTCTTCCAACGACGCTTGCGGTTAGGCTACGGCCGCGCTGCCCGCATGATGGACATCCTTGAAATGCGCGGCATCATCGGCCCCGGTGATGGCGCGAAGCCACGGGAGATCCTGGTGTCGCTGGATGTGATTTGAGGTGCGAAACGCGCGGAGCCTCCCGGGGTGCGGTGGCAAGCGCTCAGGCGCGACACCGCTACGTGCGCAGAAGTGATCCGATCCTAGGATGGCGTAGTGAGCGCACGAGAGCGGTGTCGACGAGGCACGGTGGCCCGTGCCTCTCTGCCACCGCACTCCGGGACGCTTCGCGACTTCGGCGTCCCGTGTGTGATTGATCTCGACTCATCTGGGCAGGTGCCAATAGCATGCGGCTTGTGAGCGAAGCCTCATCCAACCAGCCCGCACAACCCACGACTAAACCCAAGAAGGTTTCAAGGGGATGTGTCATCGGGTTTCTAGTGGCTGCCGCTTTTGTCTGTGCGATCTTTGCGGGTGCCATTTGGGTTATAAAAAGCACCTCAATGCACCACCTGAAGTCGAACTTGTGGGACATCAGTGAGGCGATGACACATTACAAAGCGCATCATGGCCGGTGGCCATTTATTGCAGGGGCTCAAAACGCCACTGACACCATCGTTCGATCCAAAGGTCAATTCATCCATGACTTGTTGGATCTCGGAAATACGGGAGACAAATTTCTGGATTACTGGCTGGCCAAAAATGGCACAGTCAATGGATTTATCGACTCCTCCTCGCCCACCGAGGTGAGGATTGTCGACTATTGGGGAGAGGAGTTTTATCTAGTGATCGATACCAACAATGACGGCGGCGTCGCGAATCCCGAGGACGTCAGCAATAGAGGGTGGTTCACAAGGCGAGAAGTTCCGTCCATCATTCCTCGAACTGTCATCGTCTACTCGGCAGGCCCTGATCGTGATCCTCAAACTTGGTATGATAATGTTTGCAGTTGGCGTGGCACCGAGCCTCTCCTCGTCATTAAACTGAACTCCATGCTTCGCTAACCCTCCGAAGTGGCTGGACCATCTGTCTTGCGCACCCAAAGCAAATGCTGAAATCTCCTGAAAGACGGCGGCGGATAGCTCTGTCAAAGGGACATGCGATTTTGTGTGCTCATTCTTCTTTCGGCGCTGCTGATTCAGACTTCATTGAGGGCTGAGACGGTGGGGCGCAGGCCGAACATTCTCTGGCTGATCGGGGAGAACCTTTCGCATGATCTGGGGTGCTATGGGGCGAAGGGAGTGCAGACGCCGAACCTGGACCGGCTGGCCGCTGAAGGGGTGAGGTATACGCGGGTGTTTGCAACGAATCCGGCCTGTGCGCCGAGCCGGTCGGCTTTCTTCGTGGGAATGTATCAGACGACGACGGACACGCATCCGATGCGGTCGCATCGGGAGGATGGGTTTCGTTTGCCGGAGGGTGTGAAGCCGGTCACGCATCGGCTGAGGGATGCGGGTTACTTCACGGCGAATCTGAAGACGCTCGATGGACAAAGCATTGGCACGGGCAAGCTGGACCTGAACTATGTGAATGAAGGTCCGATCTACCATGAGAACTCAAGCGACTGGTCCTGCCTGAAGGCGAAGGAGCGTGCGGACTCGCCCTTCTTCGCGGTGGTGAATGCGGAGGAGAATGAATACGACATCTATGATCGCAAGAGCTGGGAGAAGCCGAGGGTGGAGTGGGTGGGCGAACGCATCCATGTGCCGCATGCGAAGCCGGAGACGGTGACTCCGCCGCCTTACTATCCCGATCATCCGGTGGTGAGGGAAGAGTGGGCGCGCTATCTCAATTCCGTGTCCGGCATGGACCTACGATTTGGCAAGGTGCTGGATCGGCTGCGCGCGGATGGGCTGGAGGATGACACGATCATCATCTTCTTTGGCGACAACGGTCGCCTGGAGCCGCGTGGGATTCACTGGTGCTACGACAACGGGCTGCGCGTGCCGATGATCATCCGCTGGCCGAAGAACTTCCCTGCCCCGGCCCAAGTGAAGGCAGGGACGGTGGATGATCGAATGATCAGCCTGCTGGATGTGACGGCGACGACGCTATGGATGGCTGGACTCCCCCAACCACCTTTGCTTCAAGGCCGGGTATTTCTGGGGGATCGCGTGGGCGCACCACGGAGGTATGCCTTCGCGGCTCGTGACCGGATTGATGAGGCGGTGCAGCGCATTCGATCCGTGCATGAGGAGCGCTACCACTACATCCGCACGATTTCGAAAGGACCGACGTTTGCGTCATTGAATCGATATAAGGAGAAGTGCTTTCCGATCCTGCCGGTGATGCGTGAGCTGCAGGCGGAGGGGAAGCTCAGCGGACCTGCGCTGGAGCTGATGCAGCGCACGGGGCCGTGCGAAGAACTCTATGACACGCAGGCGGATCCGCATGAGGTGCGGAACTTGATAAAGTCTGACAAGACGGAAGATCGTGAGGTGCTCATCAGGCTTCGCGCGGCGCTGGACACGTGGATGATCGAGACCCAGGACAAGGGTGAGGTGCCGGAGGCGGAGGGCGTGGTGGCTCCGTTTGCGGCGGAGATGGACAAGTGGTTTGGGACGCCGGCGTGGGCGAAGTGACGGGCTCGATGAGCGGCGTAGGATGACCGTGGCTCGCCCCGCCTAGTGGGCGGGACCGGCCGTCCCTTTTGGGGTCGAGCGCCGAGAGCGCCGGTGAATCACCTGGAGGCTATGCTCGAAGGTCTTTGATGTTGGCCACATCGTGGAGGACGACCGGTTTCGCTGCGCTCAACACGGTCATCCTACGGTGGGCGAGGTGACACACTTGATGAGAGAGGCGCGGAGCGTCGTGGAGTGCGGTGGAAAGCGCTCGGGCGCGACACCGCTGTGTGCGCAGAAAACGTGTTCGTTGTTAGGCGGCAGAGCTTGCGCACGCTAGCGGTGTCGACGAGGCACGGCGGCCCGTGCCTCTCTTCCACCGCACTCCGGAACGCTTCGCGACTTCTGCGCTCACGATGGACTCGGGGAACTTTAGACCTTTTGCTGTTCTTTGAATGCCTGAACCGGGCGGGACGCCCGGGGCACTTGGAACAGGCAGGATGCCTGTTCTACTAGAGCTCGCCGAAGTGCTTTTCGCGGACGAGGACGATGGCGTTGAGCATCTTCTCGGCTTCGGCGCGGATCTTGGGGTCGAGGCTGGAGGCGCTGCGGTTGAAGCGACGGTAGAGCAGCTTCAAGCGGTTGCTGATCTGGTCCTTCGGCATTTTGGCGTTCACTTCACACAGCTCTTCAGGGCTGCGCGGGGTGGCGGAGGTGGTGGGGTAGTCCTTCTGCGGAGTGCCGATGACGACACGCTCAAGCACGTTGGCCTTGGGGGTGACGGTGCCAGAGGGGGCAACCGGCGCGATGGGCATGGGGCCGGAGGGCTTGGCAGGGACCACTGGAGCCTGGCTCTTGGCCTGCTGGGACTTGGACAGGGACTGGAGAATCTTTTTAAACATGGCCGAACAAAGTTTGAGGTTAGTTTCAGGCGGTGGGGATGCGCGCAGGTCACGGTCACTACTCGATGCGCATCTGGCGGAGGCTGACACTCTTCTTCTTGAGCTCTTCTTCGGAAAGCACACCGGCGCCCTTGTAACTGACGGCGACTTCGCGGCTGCGGCCGGACTGCTTGTCCACGACGAGGGCGCGGACACGCTGGTTTTCATCATAGCTGAAGGTCACGGCGATTTCACACCCTTTCGGACGATTGGCAGGCACCTCAAGAGTGATGCGGCCGATGATGTCGATGTAGCGAGGGTCCTCATCCTCACCCTGGGTGATGTCCACCTCGATCACGCGCTCATTGTCCTCGCTGGTCTGGTAGACCTGCGTGCGGGAGCACGGGATGGGGGTGTTTTTCGGGATGACGATGGAGTTCATCAGCTTCTCCTCGCCGGTCTTGGCATTGTAGATCATCGCCAGCGTGCCGTAGCTGGCATTGCAGACTTCCTGGATGCGGGCGGACTTTTTCGCGAAAAGAGCCGCGCCGAGGGCGACGCACTCGTCCACATTACCGCAGGATTTGGGGACCTTGCCAAAGAGCTTTTCGAGGATCTGCTTCACCTTAGGGATGCGGGTGGAACCACCCACGAGCACGACGTGGTCGATGTCACTCGCCTTGAGCTTGGCGGAGTCCAGCGCCTGCTCCACCAGCATCACGGTGCGGGTCAGCATCTGGCGAACCATCTTCTCGAAACCGTCGCGAGTGAGATCGATACGGGCGATGCCGTTGTTCTGATCATTGGAGACGGTGTCGTTCACGCGCTGAAGCTTGGAGAGCATCTTCTTCGCGTCTTCCGTGGCCTGCAGGATGCGGCGGCGGTGGCGCTCGTCCGTGTAAAGCTTGGCACCGGTCTGCTTGTGGTATTGCTCGGCGTAGGCTTCGAGCAGGAGTTCGTCAAAATTGCTGCCGCCGAGGTGACGCGCGCCTTCGCTGGTGAGAATGCGGATGTTGTCTCCCTGCACTTCCAAAATGGTGGTGTCCAGCGTGCCGCCGCCCAGGTCATAGACGAGGATGCGGCCCTGCACGCCCTGATTGTGCGCGTAATACACCGCCGCAGCGGTGGGCTCATTCACCAGGCGCTTCACCTTCATGCCGGCCATTTCGGCAGCAGCGATGGTGCTTTTACGAGCGAGCTCATTGAAGTTCGCGGGCACGGTGATGACGACCTCATTGATCTCGCCGATGATCTTGGCGCACTCGCGCTTGAGCTTGGCCAGGATGAGCGCGGAGACCTCCGCCGGGGTCCATTTTTTGCCATCGATGTCCACGAGATACTCGGGGTCATCCATGTGGCGTTTGATCTGGAAGACGGTGCGGTCTGGCTCGCCACCATCACGGGCGGCGCTGCCGACGAGCTTCACGTCCTCATGCGTGTCAAAGAAGACCACGGAGGGGGTGAGGCGCTCGCCATCGGCATTCGGAACGATTTCCGGATTGCCGTCGGATTTCAAATAAGCCAGGCCCGAAAGCGTGGTGCCAAGATCGATGCCAACGAAGTCTGCCATGATAGTAAGAGGTAAGGGGTAAAGGAAGAAATGGAAAGAGAATGACGAAACCCTAATGACGAAGTCAGAGGGCGTCAGGAGGTCACGGATCTGGGCTCCGGATGAGGCGAGAAAGGGGTGGCCAGGGAGCGGAAGGTGAGGGCAAAGCCAGCCAGGGAAACAGTAAGACCGCAAACAGCGCCCAGAGCCGAGAGATGACGCGGAGTAGGCGGTCCAAAGGGATCGTTGTCGTCAGCCATTTTCGAGCTGACGGGATCCATGAAGTCCACAACGCACACACCCAGCATCAACAGCCCCGCAAGCATGGTCAGAAGACCTACAGGGAGGAGCAGACGCCGGAGGAGTTTCATGGTAGTGGCTGTATTTAGTATGCAGTTCTGGGCCCTCAGTTACTGATCATTGCTCCGGCATTCGTCATTGACTCGACGTTTTCACCTCCACTTTGCGCAGGATGACCTCGTGGCCTTCCTCGCGGGAGTAAACGAAGCCGGCGCGGCAGGTTTCGATAACGCGGGGCTTTTCCTTGCCGGGGATGCTGTCCACGACGGCGATGCGCTTGCGCAGGGCGGTGTCCACCTCGGTGCCGAGGGCCACGTCCACCTCGCTAACGCCGTGCTGGAGCAGGATGTCCTCAAACGAGGCGCGCAGGGTTTGGAGCTGAGCGACCACGTCTCCGCCATTGTGCCCGGCATAACGAGAAGTGAGGGCATCAATGAGGTCGATGCGCTTGATGAGGTCATGGGCGAACATGATGACCGTGGACTCGTCTGTGGAGAGGCCGCGGCGCATGATCTCATGCTTCTCCTCCAGTTCCAGGAGTTGGCCACGAAGGCGTGCTTCGATGTCCTTCCAATGCTTCAGTTGCGCCTCCGCCTGGGCGAACTGCGCGCGCTTGTCCTGCAGGCTGATGAGCTCCGCTTTCATGCGCTCGATCTGACTGAGCTGATCCTGAAGGAGGCGATCCATATCAGCGAGGCGTTTCCTCTGCTCACCCTCAAGGGCGAGCAGACTGGCCTTCTGTCTCTGCGTCTGGTCGGTGAAGGTGGCGAAGTCTCTCTCCACCCGGGCGCGCTCGGCCTTCACCTCCTCCGAGCGTGCTGTCTCACGATGGAAGGTCTCCTGCAGGGCATTGATCTTCACCTGGATGGCCAGTTCACGTTCGGAGGCGTCCCGCAGCGCCTTGCCAGCCTCTGCCTGCCGTGTCTCCAGGCTGGCGAGGGCCGCGCCCAGACTGAGGATCTGGCCACCGACATGGGTGTAGTCGCCCACGCGTTTTTCTTCCTGATGAGTTTTGTCGGCAAGCTCCGCCAACGTGGCCTGACCTTCCTCGATCTCTTCACGACAAGTGCCGAGTTCCTTGGTGATGCGTGCTTCTTCAATCTTGAGCGTCTCGATGCGGTCGAGGCGTGATTTGAGCTCATTGTCCAAGGTCCCGAGCTGTTCACGTGCGGTGTCGCTCTTGATCTTGGCGTGCTTCACCTCACGATCGATCTCCTGAAGCGCGTTCTCAGCGGCACGGGTCTTCTCCTGAGCTGCCTTGAGACGTGCGGCCTCGGCATCCACATCTGATTGTAGTTTCATCACACGCTCCTCGCGAACGCGGTGCGCCTCCTCAAGCTGCACAACCTGCTGCTGGAGGGTGGATATCTTCTTCTGCGACTCATCTGTCGAGACGTTCAAACGGGTGACGTATTGAGAGGCCTCGTCCCGCTCACGCGTGAGCTTGGTCAGTGCGGCCTGTAGCCCTGCCAGCTCCGAACTGAGCATGGGAATGTTTTTTCGAAGCGCCTTTTCCTCGTCACGCGCCTTGAGAGTCGCCGCCTCTGTCTCCACACGCTTGGACTCCGTGGCCTGGAGCGTTGAGGTGGCCTTCTCCAGACGAGCGTTCGCATCGGCAGCACGTGCTTCCTCCGCCTTGATCTTCTTGGCGAGTTCGTTCATCTGCGCGGAGCCGGCCTTGATGCCTTCCTCCAGCATCAGCAGTTCCTTGCGGGTTTTCTCCTGCTGTTTGACGAGCTCGGCCAGGGCCTTCTCCTCGGCGAAGCGGCGCTTCTCTGCCTCCCCATGAGCGGTCTGAGCCTCCGCCAGTTGCCGCTGAGCCTCGCCCAACTCAGCCACACGTTTCTCCGCCGCGGACACCTTGGCATTGAGTTCTCGCAGCTTGGACTCAGCCTCATTCGCATCGGCGAGCTTGGACTTGATCTCGGCCTCGCTCTGTTTGCGTTTTTCAGCGAGCACCTTCTCAAAATTGGTCACCTCGACCCGAAGCGCAGCCGACTGCGCAGACGCATTTCTGCGCTCAGCCTGGGCAGCTTCCAGAGCGGCCATCGTGGCCTGCTTGTCCTGCATGAGCGTTTGAAATTCCGTCCTGAGCACCTGCACGTCCGCGCGGAGGCTGGGCAGCAGTTTTTCATGCTCTTCACGCTGAATGGTCAGTGTCTTCAGCGCTGCGGCCATGTCATTGCGCTCAGCCTGCACGCGCAGCATCTCAGCATGAGCCTTCTCCACTTCTTGTCCGGAGGCGAGTTCCGACGCCTTTGCCTCAGCCAGCTTCTTCTCAGCGGCAGTCAACTCGGCGAGACGGGTGTCAAAGCTGGTCGTCTGGGCTCTCAGCTCCACCAGCCGTGTCTCAGCAGCGGCCACGTCCTGGGAGCGCAGCCTTAGCATGTCTGCCGCGCCACGCTGCTGGCTTTCCAGCGCGCTGATCTGCGTCTGGCGCTCCTTCTGTGAAGCGAGCAAGGTCTCCAGCATGGCCTCCAAACCGCTGACCTGCGCCTGCATGGAGGCGGCCTGGGTGCGGTTCTTCTCATGGATGCTCATGGCTTCCTGAGCGGCCTTCTTCGTCGTTTCTGCCTCGGCACGAACTTTCTGCAGTTCCGCGCGGCCCTTGATCAGTTCATCACGCAGAGTCGTCATTTCCTGCTGGAGCTGGTCATGCTGCTTCTGGGCTTCATCAGCATGCTGGCGAAGCTCTGCGGCACGAGCTTCCACCTCGGCGAGCTCCGCTTTCTTCGCTTCCAGGGTGGTCTCCGCACTGCGGAGTTCCTCACGCACCTTGCCCAGCTCAATGGACATGCGCGCCTGCTCCTCATCCGCGAAACGTGTCTCGGCCTCTGCCTTTTCACGATGCTCGGACAGCGTCTGCACCAGGGTGTGCTGCGCACGGCCTTTCTCCTGCGCGGTCAGCAGATCGCGGGTCAAGGTATCCCGCTCATGGACCATCTGGGCGATGGCGGCAGTCAGCTCGGCCTTGTGAGACTCAACCGCTTTCAGCGTGGTATTGGCATCACCAAGCTTTGCATCCGTGCTGGCGAGATCATCCAGCTTATTGGTTAGGTCAGCAGCCTTGGTTTCAAGCTGCGAAGTCTCGGACTTGAGGTCCGCCAGCTTGTCCTCGACCCCGGCGATTTCCGAGGCGCGCTGTTCGATCCTGGCTTCCAGGTCGGCCAGCGCGATTTGCTTCTCCTGCTGGGTCGCAGAAAGCGAGGCATCGAGTTCGCTTCGGTTGGCGGTGAGCTGGGCGACCAGTGCCGAAAGGTCACCGTGCTGGGTTTGTAAACCTGTGAGGGATTTAGCAGCTTCAGCGAGCTTGTTTTCGGTTCCAGCCAGTGACTTCGCCTGCGTGTCCAGTTCGGCGACCTTGCCCTCAAGCTGCGTGGCTTGTGATTTCAGGCCAGCGAGCGTGTCCTCAGCCTTGGCAATATCTGCCTTGCGGGCCTCATGGTCCGCAATCAGCTGGGTGATCTCATCCTGCTTCTGCTTTTGAATGTCAGACAGTGAAGCATCAAGTTCGCCCCGCTGAGTGGTGAGATTGACCACCAGCGCGGAAAGATCCGTCTGCTGGTTTTGCAGATCCGTGAAGGACTTCGTGACGTCTGCGAGCTTGCTCTCTGTTTCAGCGAGAGTCTTCGCCTTTGTGCTAAGGTCTGCCGTGCTGGCCTCGAGCTGCTTCTGCTTTGCTTGCAGAGCAGTGACGGACTGTTCGACCTTGCCCAGGTCTGCCTGACGAGCGGTCAACTGCGCGTCCAAAGCACCGAGATCCGCCTGCTTTTGTTTCTGCGTGGAGGACAGTGAGGCATCGAGTTCGCCACGCTGGGTGGTGAGTGTTGCCACGAGTGTCGAGAGATCGCTCTGCTGGCTTTGCAGACCCGTGAGGGTCATCGTGACATCGGTGAGCTTCGCCTCGGTCTCGGCGAGGATCTTTGATTTCGCGGATAGTTCCGCCGTGCTTGCTTCAAGCTGCTGCTGTTGAGCTTGGAGAGCGCTCACAGATTGCTCGACTGTGTCGAGATCTGCCTGACGAGCGGCCAATTGAGCCTCAAGTGACGCGAGATTTGACTGCTTCTGTTTCTGAGTCGCTGAAAGGGTCGCATCCAGCTCACCACGCTGGGTGGTCAGTGTTGCCAAGAGTGCGGACATCTCGCTCTGCTGGCTTTGCAGCCCCGTGAGGGACCTCGTGACATCGGCGAGCTTCGTCTCGGTTTCGGCGAGGGTCTTTGATTTCGCGGAAAGTTCCGTTGTCGCTGCTTCGAGCTGCTGCTGCTGAGCCTGCAAGGCAGCAACGGATTGCTCGACCTTGCTGAGGTCTTCTTGACGACTGGTCAACTGCGCCTCGAGGTCTGCGATGTCCGCCTGCTTCTGCTTTTGCGTGGCGGAGAGGGTGGCATCCAACTCGCCACGCTGGGAGGTGAGCTGGGCGATCAGCGCGGAGAGATCGCTCTGCTCAGACTGAAGACTGGAGAGGGAGTGCGTGGCCTCGGTGAGCTTGGCATTAGTCTCTACCAGTGTCTGCGACTTCACGGCCAGATCGGCGGTGCTCGCCTCAAGCTGCTTTTGCTGAGCCTGCAAGGTGTTGACGGACTCCTGGGCCTTGCCGAGCTCCGCCTGACGATCCGCCAATTGCGTTTCCAGTGACGTGATGTCCGTCTTCTTTTGCTTCTGCGTCTCTGAAAGAGTGGCATCAAGCTCGTCACGCTGAGTGGTGAGCTGGGTGATCGTGCGGACCAGCTCACTCTGCTGAGTTTGCAAGTCCGCGAGAGAGTGGGTGGACTCAGCGAGCTTGGTCTCGGTATCCGCAAGAAGCTGGGACTTCGTGGTGAGATCCGAGGCCGTGGACTCGAGCTTCGCAAGCTCGGCAGACTTGCCTGCGATGGTGGCCTGCAGGAGGGCGAGCTTTTGGGAAAGGCCTGTCTGCTGGCTCTCCAGAGCGGAGAGAGATGCCTGAGCCTGCTTCTGCTGTGCCAGCGTGGCTTCGTGCTCTTCCCGGGCCTGCGTGAGCCCGGCGGAGAGACTGCTCGCCTCCGTCTCGCTGTTCTCTTTACTAACAAGAAGCGTGGCGATGAGAGTATCCAGGGTGCCGCGCTGCTGCTGCACGTTTGCCAGGGATCCCTGGCTCTCCGTGAGCTGGGTGCGCAGTGTGCCGAGCTGGTTCTCCAAAGCGGCCTTCTCCGAACTCAAAGCCTGCATGGCCTCGGCAGATTCCGCCTGGGCTGCCTGCGCGGCTTTCTGCAAGGCGGCGAGGCTGACCTCCGCCTGGCTGACTTCCAACTGACGGGCTTTGACTTGTGAGTCGAGTTCATGAAGCTCGCCAGTGTAGCGCTGCTTCAGCTCTGACTCGGACTTCTGCGAATCCGCTGCCGCTGCGCGCAGTTGGGCCGCCTTGGCCTCGGCCTCCTGTGTGCTGGCACTGATTTCCTTTTGACGTGTCTCCTGTTGCTGGATCTGGGTGCGGAGTTCCTCGAGTTGCTTCGCGGCATCGACACGCTCGACGCGGGCTTTGTCCGCATCTTTATGCAGGGCCTGAAAGGCCGTGTTCGCCATGTCGATGTCCGCCTGAACCTTGCCCAGCTGGCTGCGGGTAGACTCGAGCTGGCTGTCGAGGTTGGCGGCTTCACGGCGCTTCGCGCTCAGCTTTTCCACTTCGGCCTTGGCGGCAGCCACACCAGTCGTGCTCTCAGCCAGTTTGGCGTTGGTCTCCTGAAGCTCATTTTGACGTTCCTCGATGTTCTTCTCGATGACACGGAGTTCATCACGGCGACGGCCTTCCTTCTCATTCTCCGAACGGAGGAGATCGCGTTCCTGGCGAAGCCGCGAGACTTCCTCCTTCAGCTCATCCGCCTGCTTTTGCAAGGCTGGATCGAGTTTCGTGGACACCGCCATCACGCCGGGTTTGGCGATGGTGGTGACGGAAGGGATGACTCCTGAGGGCAGAGGTGGATCGCCCCGGGTGACCGGCGCGCGCATCGGCTCGATGGGGCTGGTCTCCTCCTTCGGCACATCGCGGGCGGGGATGGTCTCAGTATCACCACGACGTCCATCCGCAGGCACGTGGCCCTTGGGTGCGGTGGACTTCCCAGGGGAGGCTGGCGCTGTACCCTTCGGTGCTTTCTCGCGATAGCGCGCATCCAGCTGACCGAAACGGATCCTGTCTCCACCTTTGACCACGGAGCGCTCGATGCGCTTTCCATTCACAAAGGTGCCATTGGAAGACTTCAGATCGACCAGATCATAGTACACACCATCCGGCTGACGGACAAACTCCGCGTGAAAGCCGGAGATGTAGGTGTTGTCGATGACGATGTCGTTCTTCGCATCTCTCCCGATAGAGAGGCGCTCTTCGAGAATATCGAAGACGAACTCATTTCCATCATTGAGGTTAAAGGCCAAATACGGCATGGGGCGGACAGCGGAGGCAAAAAACGAAGCGGGCCAGAAAATTAATTTTGGATGCTCGTTGAATCAATCTTAATAAACCCGAACTGCAAAGGTGTATGAAGAGCCCTGCCCATCAGGCAAGCACTGAGTAGAAATGCCACAAAAGGGCAGCGATTTCAGACAAATGCTCCTCAGCCCGTCCTCCCTAGGCGTCACCGGAAAATTCCATTTTGCCGCCTTATCCGGGCGCAGCTTTTGCGTATCTTGGGAAATCCCGGGTTACGGGCATATGCCTATTTGAATAGAACTGCACCGGCTTTTAGCATTTCCTGGAGGGCGGATTCGACATCATGAGGCTGCAGATTCACGCCTCGGCAAGCAGCGATGTGAACATCCACGGTGAAGCCTTCCTCAAGTGCATCCAACACGGTAAACTTCACGCAGTAGTCGGTGGCGACGCCCGCGACGGTGAGATGTGTGACGCCCTGCTCCTTCAGCCACTCGCCCATGCCCGTGCTGGCGCGATGACCATTGTCAAAGAGGCCGCTGTAACTGTCGATGCGCGGATTCATGCCCTTCTTGAACACACGATGGATATGCTGGACATTGAGTGCCGGAGCGAACTGAGCGCCGTGAGTGTTTTGCACGCAGTGCACGGGCCAGAGGGTCTGGGGGAGGCCATCGAGCTCTCCCTGTTGGAAGGCTTCTCTGCCTGGGTGGTTCGCGGCGAAGCTGCCGTGATCCACCGGGTGCCAGTCCTGCGTGGCGACGACGAGATCGAACTGCGGCATGAGGTCATTGACGATTGGGAGGATCTCGTCACCTCCGGGCACGGCCAGAGCACCGCCGGGCATGAAGTCGTTTTGGATGTCGATGAGGAGGAGGGTTTTCATGGGGTGACGGACTGAAAACTGAGAACTGAAAATTTTAAAATGACTGATGCGGTTAGGCCGAGCGTGGTGGGGTGATGGTCCAGTATCGCTCGCATCTTGGAGCGGAGCTTCCGGACTGCTGGGCGTGGCGGGCATCCAGGAGTGCGTGCTGGGCATCACCGCCACAGAAGGTCTCATACTGCGAGGTGTAGCAACGGGCGGCCTCATGACAAAGCACGGTTTCGGCTTCGTTCAGCTCCACCACTTGGCTAATGGTCGCCTGGGAAACATCAATGCAGCGCACGCCTGCGATGGACGTGTCCTGCAGGAGCAGTTGCTGACACAGGGTGGCTTCATCTCCTGGCGGCAGGTATTGAGTCACAAAGGGCAGCTCGCGCCAACGTGAGAGATAGAGCGCAGAAGCGTCCTCTGACAAAGCTTTGCCAAGCCGACGCTCCACCGCGCCCTGCGCATAAGTATAAGGACGGTCCTCGTAGAGGCTGACCTCGCATCCCCAACCCACCGCGAGCGCTGCCTCATGCACGATGCGGTGATCCACATGCGTGCCCGCCGCCATGGGCACGAACACTGCCTCGGGCCTGCGGCTTACCCGCAAGGCCAGCAGAGCATCTGCCACCACGCGCTCCGTCACATGATCCTCCGTGCGCCAGCCGAACAAAAGATCACGCAAACCCAGATAGCCCGGCTCGCGAAAAGGCGCATCACAAAAGCCCAGATGCACCCCGTCAAAACCAAGCAGCTTCGCAGCTGCTTCGTCCTCGGCACGGCGAAGCTCATGCTCATTACCACCCTCCGTGAACACGGAAACGACCACGGTCTGCCAGCCTTCATGCTCCAGGCGGCTGATCATGCCTGCGCAGGAGAGGACAGCATCGTCCAGATGCGGAGAGATGAAGAGGGCGGTCTTCATAAGGTGTGGATCATGGCACCTCCCACGCCAAAACCAAGGGTAAGCAAAAGAGCAGGTTTCATGAGCGCAAATTCATGCTGGGCCGACACGGCTGCAAGTTCCGCATCATTCAGCACGAACAAAGGCACGTCAGGCATGCCTGCGAGCTGCATGGCATCTGGGATGAGAGCCGAATCTCCTTTCATGCCGATGTAGGAGCAGTCCTCGGGCACGCCTTGATCATCCAGACGGCTGGGAAGACCGGCGATGATCGAGCGAGGCCATTCACCGACGGCTTCATGCATTTCCATGAGCAGCTTAGCGAGGCTGTGGCGGAGTTCTGCTCGCTGATTTGGGATGTCGGCAGAGGTCAGACCATCACGCAGAGGCAGGCGGTTCCAATCGCGGGGCTTTTGCAGACGCACAGAGGCGTCGCTGATCTTGAAGCCGCTTTGGCCGACATCGAGCACCCAGCCATCGAGACCTCGTTCTGCAAGCAAGGCACGACCTCCTGTTGCCGAACCAAAGGTGGTTTCGAGAGAGAGTGTCGTCGCAGACCAAGGACCGCGCTGCACTTTCTCATAGACCGATGGCGCTCCGCCACCGGTGAGATGCAGGGTGTGAAAGCCGCGGATGGACTCTGAGACCTTGCCTTCGGACTGTGTCGCGGCCTCACCATGCCAGACCTGGGAGATGACTGTGTGAAGCCTCTCGCCGAAGTCTGGCGACTGCATATGATGCCAGAGGATGCTGCCATCTGGCATGAGCAGATCCCAAAGCTCGAGCGGCAGGATGCCGGATGGTCGCAGGCGCTTCATGATGAGGACAGCACCTTCGTCTCTTCCACGGGACGCCAGGCATCCAGCGGCTGCTCAGCGATGTTTTGATAGTAGTACTTTTCCGCTCTGTAGCGCAAGCGGCACAGACTGAGCGCGATGCGAAACACGCGCCATAGAAGGCGATCACGCCAAGGGGCGGCACGCTCGACCGCGCGATCATAACCGCGCTGTTGATGCACGGGGATGGTTTCAGGGAACATGACGTTCAGGCGCTCGATCTCACGGGTCATGCGCAGATACATGCGATACATGCCGGTGAAGGTCTCCGGCGGATGATAGCGGATGTGCGCGGCCTCGATCTCGCGGATGGCCTGATCTCCATGGCGTTTCAAGATGTCACGGCTGAGCCAGATGTCATCCACACGCATGCCGGCATGATAGTCATAGAAGGCATCCTGCGGCAGTGATTGCAGACGGGGCTGCAGCTGTGCCAGCGTGGGAACCTGCCAGTCACGGATGGCAAAGAACTTGCCACTGAAATAGCGGCGCGCTGTCTGGAAGCCATTCACGCGATTGTAGCAATACAAGGCCGCCGCCATGAGCGTGCGGCGATCTGGAGGCAGCGGGCTTTTGGCTGCGTAGGCGACCTGCAGAGCTGGATCATCCAGCATGGCATGAGCGAGGGCGGCGACCGCGGCTTCATCCACCAGCACGTCCGCATCACAGAAGATCACGAAGGGCTTTTCATGGGCAACGAGACGCTGGGCTTCGACGAGGCCGCCGCTGGCGAGCAGGATCTCCACTTGAGAGAATTCTCGCCTAACAATATTTTGCGTGCTGTCTGTGCAGTCATCCAGGATGGTGACGAGGCGCAACTTGGCCCTTCCCTGCCCTTCTGCGAACGCCACGGCGCGCACGAGAGAACGCAGAGTGGCGGCGATGCAGCTCTCCTCATTGCGGGCGGTGACGGCCAGGGTGATGCACACAGGTTTGGTCATAGGGCAGCGATGAGTTCAGCGGCACGTTTGGCACCATCGACCGCATACGAGGTTTGCAGGGCTTTCGCACGCTCTTTGAGCTGTGGATTGAAGAGCAAGCGCGAAAGGCAGATTGTGACCTCTGCCTCGCTGGCAGTGGTTAGATCCAGCACCTGCCCGGCCTGTGCACGTTCGAGAAAATGGGCTTGATGGAACTGGTCATTGCACACAGGTGAGATGAGCATGGGCACACCAAAGTGCAGCGCCTCCATGACACTGTTCGCACCCCCATGGGTGATGAAGGCATCCACATGCGGCAGCAGACGAAGCTGCGGAACATACGGCAGCGCGAGCACGTGCGGCGGCAGATCGCCCAACTCCGGCGTGCCTAACAAGGCATTCACCGAGAGGATCAACTGCACGTCCATGGGTGCCGTGACGCGGATGACTTTTTGAAACAGCTCGGGCTGATGATAGATCTGGCTGCCGAAGGACATGAAGATCTTCTTCTTGGTGGGTGAGAGGAGAGATACATCCAGCGGCACCTCATCACCGCGTGTCGCGGGTGGTAGCGAAGGGCCCACCATCTCCACACCGGACACATCACGACCGATGAACTCGCGAGTGGTGAAGGCCACGGTGAGATAAGGCGAGAGCATATCGCATCCGCCGAAGCGCAGGGTGAGGCCGTGCTTTTTAAAGAGCGCGTCACGATCCGCGCCAAGACTTGCCACGGTGTCGAGGAGATCGCTCTTCACGGTGTCGTCGAGCACAGGGTTCAGTGAGTTCGACAAGGCCACCCAGGGAAGCATGGCTTGATGCGCTGCGATGGCGGCCGGATAGATCATCGGATCGGTGACGATGAGGTCCGGCTGAAAGGCGGCGATGGCCTGCGCATAACCAGGAATCTGCGCCGGTGCTTCCTCGATCAGCAGGCGATGGATCCATTCACGCAGCCAGGTTTTATCCCGCACCTTTTCAGCGAAGAAAGCACCGCGATTGGCGTTCAGCGGAGGTGCGGCGGGAACATCAGCATCCAGTGGCTGCAGACCTGCGGCGTAAAGCTGCGCGGAGATGTCATGCGCGGCGTGAAAGCGCACCTCATGGCCAAGCCTCTGCAACCACACGGCAGGGCCAATCATGGGATTGATGTGCCCCTTCTCGGGAATGGTGAAAAACAAGATGCGCTTCATGGCATTCTAACGTGATACGCAGCAGCCCAGTGATGCAGACAGATGATGCGAAACAATAGTGCGCGCTGCATTTCGGCAAGGTCATGCGAAGGGGAGCACAACTGGCGTATGGCTGGCAAGTCGAGCCAGTGGCCAAGAAAGTCAGCGGAGGCACTGAGAGCATGAGCGGCTTCGGATTTAAGCACCACGGCGCTACCATCATCCTTCGAAAGACTGGACTTTCGCCGCACGCGCGCCGCTTCAGGCATGAGGCCCCTTGCGGATTCACGCAACAGGCTCTTTTCCACACCATCCTTCAAGGCCAGCTCAGGATGCACACGCAAGGCGAGATCAAGCAATTCGGAATCTGCGAAGGGCACGCGGGCTTCGATGCCATGGGCCATCATGTGGATGTCACCATTATGCAGGAGTCGCGGCAGCCACAAGCGGCTGACGAGGTGGGTGATGCCACGAAGACGTTCGGCGCGTGTGCCATCACCATGACCTGCTTCACGGATCATGGAGGTGAGACGATGCGGAATGAGCGCGGCCCTTTCGTGCATGGCGGCATTCAAAGGTGGTGTGCCGAAACGCTCCAGCAGTTTGCTGGGGTGGGTGATGCTCTGATCATCCAGCATGAAGCCGTAACCATAGTGAGTTTCGTCCGCCGCATCGCCGACAAGCACCGCGCGATGACCATCAGCCGCGAGTGCTTTCGCAAGATGATGCTGCGCGAGTTCCTGCTCCCAGGCTGGCAGCGCATCATTTTGCAGGGCGAGAGTGCGCAGATTATCGGCAAGCGAGGCACGGCTCACGGGCACGATCCGGTGCTGCAAACCGATGTCGGCAGCGGCTTCAATGGAGCATGGAAGATCGTCTGACTTCACCATGAGAGCCTGCGCATAATCAAAAGCCTCCTGGCCTTCAAAGGCGATGGTGTAGGCCTGGCTGACACCGTGATCTTTCGCCAAAGCAGCGACGAGAGTGCTGTCCAGGCCACCGCTGAGGAGCACGGCGGCAGGTGCATCGGCATCCAGCGTGCGCTGCACCGCGCGCGGCAGCAGGTCGTGCATGGCAGAGGCAAGCTCATTCGCATTCACATCGACGGAGCGATGCAGATCATAACTCCACCACTCACCTTGCTGGAGGCCGTTTTCATCGGTGCTGAGCCAATGGCCTGGCTGCAAATGATGCATTCCAGCGAACATGGGAGTGCGCACGCCGCTGAAGCATGGGGCCACGAGGTATTCGAGGATGGCTTCTTCATTCGCCACCGGTCGCGCAGGCAGGAGATCAAGCAAGGCCTTGGCTTCGGAGGCGAAGGCCAGACCGCCTTGAGGCAACGGCATCCACACGAGGGGTTTCACGCCGAGGCGATCGCGTGCGGCGAAACCACGGCGCGTCTGCGCATCCCAGATGAAGAAGGCGAACATGCCGTTCAGGCGTTGCAGCGCTTCCCTGCCCCAGGTGACGAAGGCGGCGAGAAGGACCTCGGTGTCTGAGCGAGTGGTGAAGTGCCAGTGCAAACTTAGTTCGGCACGAAGGGCGCGATGATTGTGGATCTCGCCATTGAAGACGATGCTGTAACGACCATCAGGAGAGCGCATGGGCTGCGCGCCGCCTGCCCGATCTATCTGTGCGAGACGAGCCGCACCGAGGGTGCAGGGGCCGCCGTGAAAGTAACCTTCATCATCGGGTCCACGATGGCGCTGGCGGCTGATCATGCGGCGCACCTTCGCCGTCGAGGCCGAAGGATCAGCGTCCGATGAGAAGTCGAGAATGCCAGCGATGGCGCACATCAGTGAAGAAGGTCCGAGAGGATTCCGAGGGAGGTCCACAGCACGCTTTCAGGGCTCGAGCCGGGCTGGGGAGCTGGTGTGTGAAGCCTGTTCGAGAGAGACGTGATGGCTTCTGCGCGCCAATGCGCGGACACATCCAGAGGTGGGGTGTAGGTGCCTCTCTTGGCACCCTGCGCGCTGTGAGATGGCAAGTAGGTTCGTGCGATGCCTCGCAGCGCGGCTTTGTCCGAGCTGGGGGATGGCGCTGAAGCCATGACTCGTTCATCGAGGAAGGGCGAGCGCAGTTCCAAGCCTGCTGCACGCGTGAGTGCGCCAACGATGGGCAGGTAGTTTCGCGGGTCACTGCCTGCAAATACTTGATCTGCGCCATCACCGGTGATGAGGACTTCAATGCCTTGAGCACGCAGTTGGTTAGCCAGAAGCCAGCGGCTCACGGGATGCAGATTGAAGAGCGGGCACTCGGCTGCGGTGATGGCTTGAGGAAAGGCTGTGATGAAGTCGTCAGCACTCACTTCGATGGGCCGGAGGTCATGCACACCGAGGGTGTTCGCGGCTTCCTTTGTGGTCGGCCATTCGCAATAGCCGGGGAGGCTGCTGACGAGGGTCACGACGGGAATGTCATCGCGGCCGCGAGCACGCAGCATGGCAAGCACCAGAGCACTATCGAGTCCGCCGCTGAGTGCGATGGCGGCGCGGCGATTTTCTTGGGCGAGTTCATCTATTGCCTGCTCCAATGCGGTGGCTGCGGTGAGATTCTTTGAGGGTTGAATGCGCGCATGTGCCACCATGCGCACCTTATCAAAGCAGGTGCGATGACCATCCGGGCTGCGATTTAAATAGAGGCGGACTCCTGCTTCATCCCAATCACGCTGCGGCATGTGAGCGAGCACGCTACGGATGGTGGGTCCATGTCCAGAGCCGCCTTCATGATGGTAGTGAGGCAGGATGCCGAGGGGCGAGGGCTTCATGCGGCGACGAGCGCCCTCCCTTCCCCCAGCTTCAACTGACGATGCGGCTGCTCGGGCGCGTTTCCGCCGAGGCAGTGAGCGCAGGCATCCAGAGGCTGAGGCCGCTCAAGATACTTTTTGATCTCCTCGGCGAGGCTTGGCCCTTCGTGCAGGCGCACACCATCGCCACGCGGATCTTGATCAAAGAAGCTGCCGAAGTGGGCGGGACGGGTGCAGGCATAGAAGTGGGCATCGCGGATCATGTGGCAGCGGTGGCGCAGCCAGCAGGTGTCCCAGATGGCCGCGTTCTCGGCTTCATCGGCGCAGGGCTCATCACGATCCATCTGCACGAAGGAGTCCTGCTTCTTCCAGTTCAGGCGCACGTTGAACTGCTCGGCCTTGGCCATGATGTCATCAATGGTGGCCCGGGGCAGCGCTGGCTGCGGGTAAAGCGAGATGGTCATGGCATCAAGTGCTTCCCAAAAGGCATCGGGCTGGCGTGGCAGCAAGAAACCATTCGTGGTTAGGGAGACGATCTCGGCGATACCGGCTTCCTTGGCGACAGCGATACATTCGAGCAACCGGGAATGCAGCAGTGGCTCGCCTCCAACGAGCTTCAGCCAGGTGGGCGCGAGCGCGGGACGTGCGAGGCGCAGCTCTTCCGCGAGTGCGGCGGGATCGACCTCCCATTTCGGCAGATGGGGCGAGAGCGAGCAGCAGGCAGCGCAGCGCAGATTGCAATGATCCACGATGTGCGTCTCGAGCGACCGCGTGCGCACGCGGCCATCAACCATGGAATAGAGGTGCTTGTCATTCATAGCGTTGTCTCCTTGGCTTTTTTGATCATGGCGAGCTTCCGCTCATGCAGGCTGTTTTCCACTCCGGCGGGATATTCGTGCGGATGTTGCAGACGCTTGGTGGTCGGGTTCAAGCGCGTGAGCTGCTCGCGGCAGCGGCTTTGGATGTCTTGCAGGGATGGCAGCGTGGTTACGAGCCTTCCGGCGCGATGCACAGGCTTCAGCAGATCCTCATGAGTAGCGCCATCGGGCATTTGCTTCATGCGCTGGACATCACCGGGATGCACGATCTGCGTGAGCTCAGGGCAGCCGTGTTCTTCATCAAAGATGGCATCGCCACGGAACTCGCCATTCAGCGTGAAGCGGCGCACCTGCTGGATGCCGGGATTGCTCACCTTGGCGGGTTGCTCGCTGAGTTTGATCTTGGGTTCCCAGGCTCCGTTTTCATCACGGATGGCCCCAAGTTTATAAACACCGCCGAGAGCCGCTTGCTCGCCGCCGGTGACGAGTTTGGTGCCGACACCCCAGACGCTGATGGCCGCGCCTTGATGCTTCAGGCTTTCGATCAGGTGCTCGTCGAGATCATTGCTCGCGACGATGGCGGCTTTCGGGAAGCCTGCTTCATCGAGGATGCGGCGGGCTTCGATGCTGAGCCAGGCAAGGTCACCTGAGTCGAGACGGATGCCAGCAAGCTCATGGCCACGCTCGCGCAGTCGTTTGCCGACAGTGACGGCATGCTTCACGCCTTCGAGCGTGTCGTAAGTATCGACGAGGAAGATGCAGTTGTTAGGCATGGCCTCGGCGTAGGCTTCGAAGGACTCAAGCTCTGACTCAAACGACATGACCCACGAATGCGCATGCGTGCCGCGCACGGGAATGCCATGGGTCATGCCCGCGAGCACATTCGAAGTGCCCACGCAGCCGCCGATGAAGGCGGCGCGGCTGGCCATGACGGCACCATCGGGTCCTTGAGCGCGGCGCAGGCCGTATTCGAGCACGGGCTCGCCCTGAGCCGCGAGGCAGACTCGCGCGGCCTTGGTGGCGATGAGGGTCTGGAAGTTGACGATGTTCAGCAGCGCGGTCTCGACGAGCTGAGCCTGGATCAGCGGGCCTTTGATTCGCAGCAGCGGCTCATGTGGAAAGACGACGGTGCCTTCCGGGATGGCATCGATATCGCAGCGCCATTCCATCGTGGCGAGGTAGTCGAGAAAGCCGCGCTCAAACAGGGGTTTGCCATCGCGGCCTGGGAGCGTGGCGAGGTAGTCGAGCTCGGTTTTGCCGAAGCGGAAACCTTCCAGCCATTTCACCACATCTCCGAGTCCTGCGGCGATGGCGTATCCACCACTGAATGGCAGCTTGCGGAAGAAGAGATGGAACACGGCCTCCTGCTCGGCTTTGCCAGACTTCCAATAGCCTGCGGCCATGGTGAGCTGGTAGAGATCGGTGAGCAGCGGGGTGTTGGTGTTCATGAAAGGCTAGAGGGTATGATGGAGATAGTCGTTCAGTCGAGGATTCAAGCGCTCTGCCCAGATTCCGTGATACCAGGGCGAGCGGATTTGCAGGAGGATGACGAAGAGGGTCATGGGCAATTGCCAGAACAGCACCGACCAAGCGGGCAGAGAACCGAGTGCGACATGGACCATCACATTTCCGACGAATGTTGCAGCCCAAAGCAGCTCCCATCGACGCCAGACGAGGAAGACATTGCAGAACAGAAAGAAGTGCCCCAGAGCAATGGCAGCCATCCACCAAAGTGGATTTTCATTTCGCCAGAGCCACGTGATGCCGAGGCCTCCCGCGATGAGGATCAGCAGATCCAGCGTGGAGATGCGGAAGCCGTGGCGGCGCTCTGGTTGAGACGTTTTCATAGTTGTGCCAACAAAGGCTCGTAACGAAGCCGGTCCGCTTCTGAGAAACAGCAGAAGATGATGGTTTGGATGGAGTATGGGGTTTGCAGGAATGTGCGGGCGGTTTCGACGGCGATCTGGGCGGCTTGATCTGGAGGGAAGCGGTAGACGCCGGTGGAGATGCAGGGAAAGGCGATGCTTTGCAGGCCTTGCTCGGCGGCAAGGCGGAGCGAGTTGGCGTAGCAGGAGCGCAGCTTCTCCGCCTCACCATTGCGGCCGCCGTTCCAGACGGGGCCGGCGGTGTGGATGATGTGGCGGGCCTTGAGCTTGTAGCCTTTCGTGATCTTGGCTTCGCCGGTGCGGCAGCCATTGAGCATGCGGCATTCGGCGAGGAGCTCAGGACCGGCGGCACGATGAATGGCACCATCGACTCCACCGCCGCCTAACAAGGAGGAGTTCGCGGCGTTCACGATGACATCGACATCGAGCTGGGTGATGTCGCCTTGGAGGGTTTGGAGTTGGGCGGTCATGGGAACTGGATGTATTGTGCAGGGACTTGATCGACGAGCCATACTCCATTGGTGCTGCGAAAGAAGATGTGGCCGGTGGCATGCATTTCGGCGGAGAGGATGGTGAGGAGGACGGGGTTGCCGTGACGCGCGCCGACATCCAGGGTCATCTTCGTATCCTCCGCGAGGTGCACGTGATGGCGCTGCATTTTCAGAAGGCCTTGGGTCCGGATGGAGTCGAGGAAACGAGTGGCGGTGCCGTGATAGAGAACGACGGGAGGTGTCTGCGGTGTGTAGTCGAGGTCCACCTCGACGGAGTGGCCCTGGCTGGCGCGGATGCGGGTGCCGTCCTCGCTGAACTCGAAGCGCTTCTTGGCATTGGTGGTGACGATGTGATTGAGATCCTCGCGCGAGAGTCGTTTGCCGGCTCGGACGCAACCGGCGAGCAGGGCGCTGACGTCCACCCATCCAGCAGGATCGAGGGTGACGTAGGCGGAGTGAGGTTGATGCCGCAGAACCAGGCTGAGGAACTTGCTGGTGGCGGTGGTTTGGGAAGGGGTCATGGGAAGTTGAAACGGGAGTATTGGAGCGGTGGAGTGATGCGGAGATGGATCAGACCTTGGGCAGCTGCAGATCCAGACGCTCTCTGGATTCAAGCCACTCGGCGGGGATTCCTTCACGGCCTGTAGCTAAGGCAACCAGACTGCCGACGATGGCGCAGTTGGTATCCATGTCTCCATACACGCTCACGGCCTGCCACAGAGCTTCGGGGTAATCGTTGATGTGACGGCAAACACACCAGAGGCAGAATGGAACGGTGTCTGATGAGATGACCTGAGAACCATTGCCAAGGATGAGTGCAGCTGTTCTGACTGAGATCTCCAGTGGGAGAGTCAGCGCCTTCTTCAGACGCCAGTAGGTTTCGCTTTGCGGCAAATGAGCGAGGACAAACTCGATCATGCGCATGCCGGGTGGTCGCGCTGAGTCATACTGGTCGACGATCCAGGCAGCGGCCAAGGCCACCGCGATGGCGCCATTCTGTCCGTCTTCGTTTGCATGGGTCACTGCGGCGGACTTCCGAGCTTCCACGATCACGCGCTGGAGATCATGGGCAAAGAATGCGCCGATGGGAGCAGCGCGCATGGCTGCGCCATTGCCACAAGATCCGTCGCCATCGAAGACACGACCTGCGGCCTCCTGCCATGGCACACCTTCACCGATGGCTTGGAGGATGCCGCGCGCTGTGCCACCATAGCCACGATCAGGTTCACGCCGATACTCGGCTGCAAAGGCATTGGCGAGCCAATCAGGATCGATTTTCTCATTCTGCATCAGGGATTGAACAATCGAGAGCGCCGTGACCGTGTCGTCCGTGTAAAACCAAGGTGGAGGGGGAATGTGACGCCCATCAAGTCGGCTGTCCGCGGTCACTGGGGTGACAAAGAAAAAGCTCTGGCCAAAGCCATCCCCAACACTCAGCCCATCCAGGGAGAGCAATGCGCGATCGAGGGCGGTTTGTGTATCAGGAGTCATGAACAGAGTTTTGAATGAATGAATCGAAAAGAGTCCGGAGTTCATCTTTTCTCGGCAGCGCTGCCAGCCAATCTGCAGGGATAAAGTCGATGCCGTAGATTAATCCGGCGAGACCGCCGGCGACGCAGCCGGTGGTGTCTGTGTCATCGCCAAGGTTCACGGCTTTGAGGACGCATTCGGAGAAGCTGCTGGTGGTGAGCAGGCACCAGAGGGAGGCGGTGAGGGTGTGTATGACGTAGCCGCTCGATTTGATCGTCGATTCCTCACGCGTGGAGAGGTCCTCACCCAAGACGTTTGAGAAATGGGCGAACTCCGCATGGCCGCTGTAAATCTTGCGGAACGAGGACTGTGCGTGCTTCAGGGCGGTCTGGCTGTCATCGCCTTTCATCAAGCATCTCACGAACAAGCCATGAAGCACACAAGCAAGCCGTGATCGAGAATGGGCGTGAGTGATGGCCGAGGCGCGAAAGATGCGGTCGACGAAGATGTCGTCATCGCATCGCAATGAGGCCAAGGGAACTGGCAGGATGCGCATGAGTGAGCCGTTGCCATTGCTGTGGACGTCTTCACCACCTGCAATTTCAGCCGGACATCCTTCTTCGATCAGTCGGAGGGCCTTCCGGGTGGCAAAGCCGATATCAAAGAGTGTTCCGCGTGCCGTCCACAGACCATGGGTGAACCAACGGAGGAATCGCTCACCCATGTCCTGGGTGTCGAATCCCTGCTCAGCGAGACTTTCAGCGGCACAGAGCAGCAGAGCCCCGTCGTCTGACCAAGTGCCATGAGGTTGGCCATGCGTGCCGTAGTCACGCATGTCGATCACGGGATCGAGCACTCGCTCGGCACGAGGTTTAAACTCCACTGGAACGCCAAGTGCGTCGCCAACGAGGGAGCCGTAGAGGCCGCCAAGGATGCGGGATTTGGGGGTCATGATATCGATGAAAAGTGAGTGGGCTGGGGGGCTGCGAATGATGCTAAAGACGCGATCTGCCGCTGAATGATGCACAGGGCCTCAGAGGCTGAGAAGGCGATGCCGATGTCTTCGGGATGGATGACGGAGGAGTCTCTGAGGTTGATGCGGATGAGGTGGCCTCCGTGTTGCCGAACCAATGATTCGCCTTCGCGCCGCAGCCCGGGGACGGTGGGGCCGGAACCGCATTCAAGGACAACGAGGCGATGGTTTTGGACTCGGGCCTTCCACGCTTGATAGCGGGTGGTCTGATCATGGGTGGATTCCCAGACATACTTGGTATCTCCAAAGGCGAAGACTGCAGGACGGGCGGCGCTTCCGCAATGCGGGCAGCGTGGGAGATCTCCGAGCAAGCGCCTGGTCGCGGGATCGATCTCGGGCATGAAGCCCTCGGCGCTCCAGGTGGTGCGCTGGCAGGGATGGATGCATTGCAGTCGATGGATGCTGCCATGACATTCGCGCAGGTGGTCCGAGCTGAATCCGGCTTTGAGGAAGAGACCATCGACATTGGAAGTGAGCGCGAAGGCTCGACCCCCAAATGGCTGTGCGATTTCGAGCATAGCGGAGTAACCTTCGTGAGGAAGTGCCTTTCGATACAGGTTCAAGAGGTGCCCGTAAAAGCCCCAGGCGAAATGCGGATCGCGCTCAAAACCTGATGGGCGGGTCATGGCTGCGTAGTCCACGCCTAACTCGCGATACACGGGATAGTGATTCCACAGGCCTTCCTTGCCTCGATAGTCCGGCAGGCCAGAGTCAACGCTCATCCCTGCCCCGGCGGTGATCAGGAGGTGGTCTGCTTGCGCGATCAGCTCGGCGGCTTTGTGGATTTCGGCATTCATGGATCAAGAGTCACGAAAGTGTGAGTCGTTGAGGGCCTGCGAGGGGTGTTGATGGTTCGCGGGTCCGTTGTCTCGCCCCTTTGGGGCTTTGGCTGTGTGGGTGATGTGGTGCGGTTTTCCAGGGCTGCGTTGGCTGCGCCAACGCAGCCCTTCGCGGGCTTCGCCCGTTTGCCCTTCGCTTTGCTGTTTCGCCCCTTTGGGGCTTCGGACCATGAAGCAGCGGACAGGAGTGTCCGCGCTCCTCTCGTAGCGCATCGCCTTGGGGAGGCGAGATAGCTGGGATCGCTGTGAGATCATCTTCATGGTGAACTTCCTTGAAGTTGTTGGCGGACTTCCATGAGGGCGAAGCCGAGGAGGTTGAGGCCTTTCCAGTTTTGGGGGCGCTCGGCATCGGGGTGGGTGGCGGACATGCCGATGCCCCAGATGCGGTCGAAGGGGCTGGCCTCGACGAGGATGCGGTCACCGGTTTGAAGGAGGAAGGTTTTTAATTCCGCGTGCTGGGCGAACTTGGCGGCATTGCCACGGACGACGATGTCCCAGCGATGACGGAGCCAGAGGTTTTCATCAAAGTTGGTTACCTGCCTGCCGAGTTTTTTGGCGATGGCGGGGCTTTTGGCGGCGATGATTTCAGCGAGGGTGGCCTTGTCACGAAACAGGCGGGCTTTTTCAGCCATCATGTAGTGCTCGGCGGTGGTGTAGGTGATGCCGTCGATTGCAAAGGGATGGCCGTCCCACCACTGGCTGAAGCAGGATTTGGTGATGGAACCATCTTGGGAAGGTGTGTGGCCCCAGAAGAAGGCCCACTTGGGACGGAAGCCTTTCTGCATGGCCGAAAGAAGTTCGTCGCAGGTGATGGTAAGGTCTGTTTTCATGTTACTCTTCACGGCTGCTTTTCGCTGAGCAGCCAGTCGACCCAGTGCGTCACGGTATGGGTGGCTGGGCCTTCGATGAAATGGTCAAAGACCTCGCTAGATTCCAAATTGAACTCTACGCACTCGGCTCCGCGGGAACGGGCGATGTGGACGAAATTCGCGGCTGGGTAGACCAGGCCACTGGTGCCGATGGCCACGAAGAGGCTCGCATCCGAGGTGCGATCCGACAACTCGTCCAAGAACAGAGGTGTCTCGCCGAACCAAACAACATGGGGCCTCAACGAACCTGCCGCGTGACATTCGGGGCAGACGGATGAATCATCGAGATCCTGGCGGCAGTCGGTCACGGCGGCGCATTTCACGCAGCGGCTTTTGAGCAGCTCTCCATGGATGTGCCAGACCTCGGCAGAGCCACCGCGCTCATGAAGATCGTCGATGTTCTGCGTGATGAGTGTCACGCGACCTTTGTAGTTTTTTTGAAGTCTAGCGATGGCCTCATGCGCAGCGTTGGGCTGTTTATCGAGGAGCATCTGGCGACGTTCATTGTAGAACTTTTGAACCACATGTGGTTGGGCTCGAAACGCCTGTGGTGTGGCAAGTTCGGTGACGTCACGGCCTTCCCACAAGCCGTCTGTGCCACGGAAGGTGGGGATTCCGCTCTCCGCAGAGACGCCGGCTCCGGTAAGGATGACGATATGGTTGTAAGGGATGGATGGATTAGCTGTGCTCATGACGGTTGTGTTTAGATTTCAAAAAGGAAGCCCTTTTTCTTGAGGCGCTCATACTTGACGGGGTCGAAGCGGAAGAGCTGGGCGGGGCGATGGGGGCCATCACGGAGTTGTTCTTTGAGGGGGATGAGGAGGTCGAAGCTGAGGACTTTTTTGCGGAAGTTGCGCTTGTCGATCTCGGTGCCGAGGACGGCCTCGTAGAGACGCTGGAGCTGGGTGAGGGTGAACTTGGCGGGGAGGAGCTCGAAGCCGACGGGCTGGTAGGTGAGCTTTCCGCGAAGGCGTTTAAGGGCGATGTCGAGAATGGTGGCGTGGTCGAAGGCGAGAGCAGGGATGTCGTTGATGGGATACCAGCGTGCCTCGGCGGCATCGGTGGAGGCGGCGGTGGTGTGGTCGGCAGGCTTCACGAGGGCGTAGTAGGCGATGCTGACGACGCGCTCGCGCGGGTCGCGGTCGATGGTGCCGAAGGTGTAGAGCTGCTCGAGAAACACGTCCTTGAGGCCGGTCTCCTCGACGAGCTCGCGGCGCGCGGCCTCATCGAGCGTTTCCTCGACCCGGACGAAGCCGCCGGGGAGGGCCCAGTGGTCTTTAAAGGGTGGGATGGCGCGGCGGATGAGGAGCACCTGGAGGTCACCGCCATCAAAGCCAAAGACCACGCAGTCGACGGTGAGGGCGGCGCGCGGGTATTGGTAAGTGTGTTTCATACACTATTGTATGTGTATGATGGACACTAAGTCAAACTGATTCCTGATTCCTGATTCCTGATTCCTGATTCCTGATTCCTGATTCCTGATTCCTGAGTCAGGGGGAAACGGCCTCAGGAGAGAGCGCTAGAGAAAGATGCGGGACCCACGTTGGGGTCCGACCTGGGAGGTGCGAATGTATGGCTGGATTCCAGGGTAGGCTCGCTAAGGCTCGCCAACCCTTCGCTATGATGCGGAAGCCCGTTGGGCTTCAAGCCGGATCTACATGGGAACAGGATATGCCAACTTTGACTGAGTCACTTTATTGCGCGAGCGATCAAAAGCGATCAGGCGAAAACTTGGCGGATCAGGGAGAAGGCCCAGGCGACGGTGCCGAGCCAGCAGCGGCCGAGCTCGATGAACTCGTGGGCGGGGGCTGGGGAGGCGGAGAGGTAGAGGGCGGTGATGAGCAGGATATTGATCAGGAAGATCAGGCTCATGGAGAAGAACTCGCCATTGCGCTCGAGATCGCTTTGATGGGTGAGGACAGTCTTCACGGTGTAGGTGGCGTGAAACCACCAGGTAAGGCCGAGGGCCGCGTAAAAGAGCCACACGGGACGCAGGACGACTCCGCGACCGATGGGCAGGGTGAAGGGGTCATGGAGGTTCCAGAACATGCCGAGCAGGCCGAACACGATCATGACGATCATGGAGTAAAACGGGATCAGGTAGGGGGCGAGTGTGATCCAGGTGTTGGACTTGTTGGTCTCGACATAGCCGCCGCTCGGGGAGGCACTCCAGCCAAAGATCTCGCCGCCAAAGGCGCGGGCCACGATGAGGTGGCTGAGTTCATGACCGAGGACATAGGCGTGGATGGGGCGCCAGCCGGCGAGGTAGGAGACGGCCCAGGCGATGCCACCAGTGGTGAAGAAGACGAACTGGTCCGAGCGCCAGAACTCCGCCCGGGTCATGGCGCGGAAGAAGACCTCGACCAGCGTGAAGGCGGTGACGAGGCCAAGGGGGAGCAGGAGAAAGCCGCCGACGAGCCCTTTATAAGTACGCACCTTTTTCTGCAGCCTAGCCTTGGGGTGGCTGCGCACGTTCGCGGGCTTGGAGCGCTCGAGCTTCTGCTCGGCACGCTCGCGGGCACTGAGGCGGTAGGTGTTGGCGGACATTTTAGAAAAGCGCGAGTTATTTAGCAGATCTTAACATTTTAACAATCTTAGATGTTCATAGGTCCAATAAGTTTGTGGATTAATTGGAGATTCTTGGATCAATACTTCTGCTTTTTGAATCAGGCAGACCCGCCATTCACAGGGGCTGGTAAAGGCCACTCAGCGATTGAACCGGTTTGTAGGAGGGTCACTGCGAGAGAGGGATGTCGCGAGGTTCCTGCACACCCAGGTGCCGGGGGGGATGCAAGTTTGGGCAGTTTTTGGCCGACAAAGAAGGAAAATGGGTGTATGCAGGCACTCCTCTTGCTCCCTGAGGGTGTTTGCCAACCATTCCCTTCCTTCAGTCGCCCCTTTGGGCGCTCGCATGTCGGGTCGTTTCCGTTTAGGAAGCTGCCTTGACGCCTCTTTTACACTCCTTTAGTATCACACCCCTGATGAGAGACTTCACCCTCCCACGCCTATCCGTCTGCGCGCTCGCGGCAGCGGCCCTTTGTGCCCTGCCTTCCCCAGCTCCGGCTTTCCTTGGTCTGTTCGAAAAGAAGGACAAAGTGGCCCCAGCCACCGATGAGCGTCAGCGCCAGGAATCCGAAGCCACAGCGATGTTGATGCAGGCCCGTGAGGCTCAGAATGAAGGCCGCACGACCCGCGCCCAGAGCATCTACCAGCAGATCTCAAAGAAATATCCTTTCACCGTGGCCGCCTCGGAAGCTTCCTATGCGAACGCGCTGATCGTGAAGCAGTCGGGAGGGGCGCTGCAGGAGTCCTTTGATGCCTTCCAGAATTTTGTGGATCAGCATCGCTCCAGCGCGCGGTTTGAGGATGCTATCCAGCAGCAGTATGAGATTGCCGAGACGGCGAAGGGCGGCAAAAAGGAGCGCAGCCTGATCTTGCTGAAAATCAAAATGGGCGGTGAAGATGTGGTGGCGATGTACAAGAAGATCATCGCCAACGCCCCCTTCGGCAAACTGGCTCCGCTGGCGCAGTTCAGCATCGGTGAGATCTACCAGGATCTGGGCGAGAAGGACAAGGCTGTGGCGGGCTACCAAGCCGTGGTGGAAAATTATCCAAATACGAAGCAGGCCGGTGAGGCGCAGTTCCGCATCGGTTCCATCAGCAGCGTGGCGGCCAACCGTAGCGAGGACAAGTCCAACATCGTCGCGGCCCGTGATGCGCTGACCACTTACATGGCCACCAATCCAAAAGGTGAGCGTGCCAGCGAGGCTGAACTGGGCCTGCGCCAGATCAATGCGGTGGAAGCGACGCAATCCCTGACGGTGGCGAAGTTCTACATGCGCGTCAACAAGCCCAAAGCGGCCGCGATTTATCTGAATGAAGCGCTGAAGTATGGCTCGCCCGAGGCCTCCGCCGAGGCCCGGGAATTGCTGGCTGAACTGGCTGCCACAGATCCTGATGCCGTGTCTGACGCCCGCAAAGGCCAGCCTGACCAGGACTACACCGTAGCAGGCGCCAAGAATCTGAAGAACCGGGATGATTACATCGGGCCGCTGGCACCTGAACTCGCCAAGCTGAGCCAGAAGTCCCGCATGCGGGCTGGTAGTGACAACTTCCTGCCAATCCCGCTCACTGAGCCTGCGCTGCCCACCAAGCCAGGTGCTGCGCCTGCCCCAGGAGCGCTCCTGCCTCCGGCGTCAGGGCTGCCAGCCACTGAAGAGAAACCTGCCATGCTGCCTGAGCCAGCAGCACCTGCCCTGAGTCCTACGGTGCCAGTGCCTGGCACCCCTCTGCCGGTGCCGCCGAAGCCCCCTGCGCCGTAAGCTCCCGCACCCTAGGGCGCAGGCAGAGGACGGGTGGGCGTGCTGCCCTTCTCTTCCATCACCTGCCCCGCCGCCAAGCAGTTCTCCCGCTCTCTGTATTGCATCACGCTCCCTGTTTCTCTCCCGGATGAAAACCCTGTGCCTGCTCGCCCTTTCCCTCGTTCTTTCAAGTTGCGCCGGCTACCACCTCGGCGGTCAAAAGCCAGCCCACATGGCGAACATCACGAAGCTGGCGGTGCCGACCTTTGAGAACCAGACGCTGGAACCGAGGCTGTCTTCCGTGGTGACGAACTCACTGATCAAGCAGATTCAGATGGATGGCTCCTACCAAATTGTCGCCAAGGAGGATGCTGAGGCCGTGCTTGAGGGAACCATCTCCCGAGTGGACCGCTCCCAGTTCCGCTCCGTACGCCGAAACGTGCTGCGCACTTCACAGCTTCAGATGCGCCTGCTCGCCAGTTACTCCATCAAGGACACAGCCTCGGGGCGTCCGATTCATGTCGGAGCCACTTCCGGCATGTCCTACGTGATCCTTGATTCCAACGTGCAGAACTCAGAGGCGCAGGCGCTGGATGATGCCGCGCAACGTCTCGCCACGAGCATTGCCAACGAGATCTCTGAAGGCTGGTGAGCGGACCCGTTCAGGGTCAATGACGAATGACAGATGAAGCCTGTGGGCCGCCCTGGGTGACCAGGGCCTGCCGACCTTCTCACCGCCGCTTTCCGTCTAATCATTTGTTATTCCAAAACGCTTGAACACCGAGGACACCGAAAATCCTGAGGCATCCCCTGAAACGGAGGATGTCTACGAGCCGATTGAGCCCTTTGAGACGGGGTCCAGAATCCTCGGACCAGGCCTCTATCTCATTGCCACGCCGATTGGCAATCTGGCGGACATCACCTTGCGCGCGCTGGAGGCGCTGAAAACGGTCGATCTCATCGCCTGTGAAGACACTAGACACTCGGGCCGTCTTTTGAACCATCACGGCATCCGTGGCCGGCTGGTAAGCCTGAATGAGCACAATGAAGCCCGGCGCATTCCAGAGCTCCTGGCTCATATTCAAAAAGGCGGCAGCGTGGCTCTGATCTCAGATGCTGGCATGCCCACGGTTTCTGATCCGGGCCAGCGGCTGGTCCAGAGCGTCGTGGCCGCAGGCGTGAGGGCGGAGAGCCTGCCCGGCCCCAGTGCGGTGCTCACGGCCCTCGCCGCCAGCGGCCTGCCCACGGTGCCCTTTTACTTCGGGGGATTTCTCCCCCATAAGAAGGGTCAGCGTGAGAAGGAATTGCTGGCGGGGCTGCAGCGTGAGGCCACCAGTGTGTACTTTGAGAGTCCCTACCGCCTAGTGGACACACTGGGCATGATCGCGGCGGCAAAGCCTGACCATCGGGTGGTCGTGGCGCGTGAGCTGACAAAGAAGTTTGAAGAATTCCAGCGCGGCCCGGCACAGCAAGTGCTCATGCACTACCAAACCCGACCGCCCAAAGGTGAAATCACCCTCATCATCGCTCCCGCTGAACTGCCCAAGTGGATCACATGGTAAACGTGTGCCCCTAACATTCGCCCTTTGGGTTTGAAGATTCGTTAATTCTCAACCCCTGCATCTCCCCACACCTCCCCTTTCCCCCACCATGATACCTGCACCCTGTGACCTCGGCAACTCCACGGAGGCGATCAAGTCCTCCATCGTCAATCATGTGCGCTTCACGCTCGGAGCCTATGTGGACTCGGCCAGCCCGAATGACTGGTGGGTAGCCACCTGCCTGGCCGTGCGGGATCGTGTGATGGATAGTGCCACGAAGTCACGCACGCTGCACCGTCAATCGGGTGTGCGCCGCATCCATTACCTCTCCCTGGAGTATCTCATGGGCCGCTTGCTGGAAAACAATCTGCGGAACTCAGGCCTCTATGATTCCGTGAAGAAGGCGCTCAGTGAGATGGGCAAGGATCTGGATGTGCTACTACAGAGCGAGCCTGACATGGGCCTGGGGAATGGTGGCCTGGGCCGTCTCGCCGCGTGCTTCATGGACAGCCTGAGCACGATGAATCTGCCCGCCATCGGCTACGGCATTCACTATGAGTTCGGCCTCTTCCGCCAGGAGTTCATCAATGGCCGTCAGGTGGAGCATCCGGATGCATGGATGCGTGACGGCTCACCGTGGAAGATCGCCCGCCCCAGTTACCGGCAGAAGGTGCAGCTCTATGGACGTGTGACCCAGCGGTTCGATGAAAATGGCAATCCTCACGCGCAGTGGGTGGACACGAAGTGCCTGCTCGGCCTGCCTTGGGACATCCCGATCGTGGGTTATGACAGCCACACGGTGAACGTGCTCCGCCTCTGGCAGGCGCAGGCGGATGAGGACTTCAACTTCAAGATCTTCAACGAAGGCAGCTACATCGAGGCGCTGCGTGAGAAGGCCATCGCGGAGACGGTGTCCAAGGTGCTGTATCCGAATGATGCCACCGAGTCTGGCAAGGAACTCCGTCTTGTGCAGCAGTACTTCTTCGTCGCATGCTCGCTTGCAGACATCGTGCGTCGTTTCAAAAATGGTTATTCCCTGCCCTGGAGCGAGTTCCCCTCCAAGGCGGCGATCCAGCTCAATGACACGCATCCTGCCGTGGCCATCCCTGAGCTCATGCGCATTCTTTTGGATGAGGAGAACCTGGACTGGAGCAGCGCGTGGAAGATCTGCCAGGAGACCTTCAGCTACACGAACCACACGCTGCTGCCTGAGGCACTGGAGATGTGGTCCGTCGGCCTCTTTGAGCGCGTGCTGCCACGTCATCTGCAGATCATCTACCGCATCAATGCCCAGTTCCTCGACGGCCCTGTGGAGGCCCGCTGGCCTGGAGATGCGGCCAAGAAGCGCACGCTTTCTCTCATCGATGAGCGTGGCGGCAAATACGTCCGCATGGCGCACATGTCCGTGCTCGGTGGCCATGCCACGAACGGTGTGGCCGCACTGCACACGCGGCTGCTGTGCGAACGGCTCTTCCCTGAGTTCAACGAGCTCTTCCCCGAGCGCTTCATCAACATCACGAATGGTGTCACCTTCCGCCGCTGGCTGGACGTGTGCAATCCGCAGCTCTCCTCCCTCATCACCGAGACCATCGGTGAAGGCTGGAAGAAGGATGCGTCCCAGCTTCGTGATCTCGATCCTTATGCGGATGATGCGAGCTTCCGCGGCCGCTACCGCGCCATCAAACGCCAGCACAAGGTGGTGCTGGCGAAGATCATCCAGGACAGCTGTGGTGTCTGCGTGAGTCCGGATGCGCTCTTTGACGTGCAGATCAAGCGTCTGCATGAATACAAGCGCCAGCATTTGAACCTGCTGAATATCGTCACACTGTATCGCCAGATCCTGAACAACCCGAAAGCTGATTTCCATCCGCGTGTGTTCATCTTTGGGGCCAAGGCCGCGCCGGGTTACTTCCTGGCGAAGAACATCATTCACGCCATCAATTCGCTCGCCAACAAGGTGAACAATGACCCGCGCGTGGGGGACAAGCTGAAGGTCGTCTTCCTGCCGAACTATGGTGTCTCGCTGGCCGAGAAGATCATCCCTGCGGCGGATCTCAGCGAGCAGATCTCCACTGCTGGCAAGGAAGCCTCCGGCACGGGCAACATGAAGCTGGCCCTCAACGGCGCGCTCACCATCGGCACGCTGGACGGCGCCAATGTGGAGATCGCGGAAGAGGTGGGTGATGATAACATCTTCATCTTCGGCCTCACCGTGGAGCAGGTCACGGACCTCAAGGCACGTGGTTACAACCCCTGGGAGTACTACTGGAACAATGAGGCCCTGCGCGACACCATCGACTGGATCGGCAGTGACTACTTCACGGGCAATTCAGGCGACTTCAAACCACTGCGCGACAGCTTCCTCGAGCACGGCGACCCCTATCTCTGTCTCGCCGACTACCAGATGTATGTGGATGCCCAGGCGAAGGTGGATGCGGCTTACAAGCAGCCTGAGCTATGGACGAAGATGACCGTGCTCAACACGGCACGCGTCGGATTCTTCAGCTCTGACCGCACCATCCTCGACTACGCCAAGAAGGTGTGGAAGCTGCCCCAGGTGGCCGTTCCCTGAGCGGAATGATGAAACACGAATGACGAAGAGCGCACCCGGAGATGGGTGCGCTTTTTGTTAGGTATGGAGCGCTAAAGAGACGTGGCACGCGCGGAGCGTCCCGAAGTGCAGTGGCAATCACGAAGGTGCGACACCGCCAGATGCGCAGAGGATGCTCTGTCAAGGGTAGGGATGGATGTGCGCACGAGAGCGTTGTCGACGATGCAAGGGTGCCCTTGCATCTCTGCCACCGCACTCCGGTACGCTTCGCGACTTCGACGCCATCCCAAGGTCACTTCACCGCCAGGAAGCGCACGCAGACGGCCCCGCCGACGTTGATCTTCTTGCCGGTGAAGGTGAGCTTGCCGGTCTCCTGATCCACTTTGAAGAGGGCGGCGGTGTTGCTGTTTTGGTGGGCCACGATCATCCACTTGCCGGAGGGGTCGAGACTAAAGTTACGCGGGATCTGGCCTTCGGCCGAAGCGCTCTGGATCAGCGTGAGCTTGCCCGTGGCGGGATCGCAGGTGAAGACGGCAATGGTGTCATGAGTGCGGTTGGAGACATAAACAAACTTACCGTTGGGGTGGACGACGGTCTCTGCCGTGCTGAGACCGGTCTTGCTGCGATCCTCCTCAGGGATGGTGGAGACGGTGGCGACCTCGGTCAGAGTGCCTTTGTCCGCATCATAGGCAAAGGTGGTCTCGCTCATGAGCATCTCGTTGTTCACGAAGGCAAACTTGCCGTTCGGATGAAAGGCGAAGTGACGCGGACCGCTGCCCGGAGGTGAGGTGCCATGACCATGGAGCTTCATGGTGCCGGTGGCGGGATCGATGGCGTAGATGAGCACCTTGTCCAAGCCGAGATCACAGGCGAAGGCGAAGCGATTGTCCGGACTGCGGTTCATGCTGTGCGCGTGGGGACCGGCCTGACGCTTCTTGTTCACGCTGCCGCCCTCATGCTGCACGAAGGTCTTGGCTTCACTGAGAGAGCCGTCTTCCGCAAGCGCGTAGCTGGCCACGCTGCCGCCGCCGTAGTTCGCCACCATGGCCATCTTGCCGGTCTGATCGAGCGAGACATGGCAAGGCCCTGCACCGACGGAGGACACTTGGTTGATCAGCTTCAGCTTGCCATCGGCGGCGATGCTGAAGGAACTCACACCACCGCCCGTCTGGCCCGGCGTGCCGGCTTCACCGACGGCGTAGAGATACCTCTTCGAAGGATGAATGGCGAGAAAGCTGGGGCTGCCGGTCTCCACTGCCAGGACTGCGTCGCTGAGTTCTCCGGCTTCCGCCTCGAACTTGGCCATGTAGATGCCTTTGCTGCCGGACTTCGGAGTCGTGTAGCAGCCGAAGTAGACGTGGTAGTTTTCAGCCGCGAAAGCAGCGCTGGAGATGACTGCGGCGAGGAGTGTGGTGGCGAGGATTCTCATGGGTTGGATGCAAGTGACAAAGAACGCCGCCCGTGGTCAATCCTTCTCTAAAGCTTAGTGTCTAGAGCTAAGGGTACCGAGCCAAAAGCGGTCATGGTCAGTCCTGTTGGCCATGCATCTGGCCTTCCTTCCGGTCATGCTCAGGTCAAGCATGCGCATCGTTTTAACTTTGCCGCGCCGCAGCGCTATGATTAAACGGACGCCCCAACCTCATGACCGCCCTGCCATCCACCTCCCATCCCTCCACCTCCCGCATGGCCTGGATGGCCGTGGCGCTGCTCTTCCCCGTGGCGCTGCTGAACTACCTGGACCGGCAGATGCTGGCCACGATGCAGAAGTCCATGGTGGAGGACATTCCCACCATCACCAATGAAGAAGCCTGGGGAGATGTGCTGGCAGCCTTCAAGTGGACGTATGCCTTCCTGAGCCCCATCGGTGGATTTATCGCAGACCGCTTTAGCCGCCGACGTGTAATTGGCTTCAGTCTGCTGGCATGGTCACTCGTGACCTGGCTCACCAGTCATGTGACCACGATGGACGAGCTTGTGTGGGCTCGTGCCGCCATGGGTATTAGCGAGGCCTTCTATATCCCCGCAGCGCTCGCATTAATCGCAGACTTCCACACAGGCGACACACGCTCATTTGCCGTGGGTGTGCACCAGACGGGTATCTATCTGGGCCAGATGCTGGGAGGTCTTGCGGGCTATGTGGCGGATGCGCCAGGCTACGGATGGCAATGGATGTTCAGCACCTGCGGCATGGTGGGTGTGATCTATGCCATGCCGCTCCTGGCGGCGCTGAAGAATCCACCACGTCAGGAGGACCGCACGGAGAAGTCATCGCCGGGGCAAGATCTAAAGCAATTGGTCACCAATCGGAACTTCCTGCTGCTGGTGGCCTACTTCACGCTGCCCGCGATTGCGGGTTGGGTGATTCGTGACTGGGGTCCCAAGATCCTTCGTGATCAATTCCATCTCGACCAAGGCAAGGCGGGGATGACAGCGGTGTTCACGGTGCAGATCGCCTCGCTAGTTGGCGCGCTTGCTGGCGGGCTTCTCGCCGATCGCCTGATGCGCAAATCACAGCGCGGGCGCATCTTTGCCAGCGCGCTGGGCATGGCGCTCTTTCTCCCTGCCCTCTTCGGTGTGGGGCATGCACCGACGATCACGCTCGCCATTGTGGCACTGGCCGTCTTCGGTCTGGGGTGGGGCTTCTTTGACTGCAACAACATGCCAATCCTCAGCCAAATCACACGTCCTGAAGTTCGCGCCACCGGCTATGGCCTCATGAACATGGTAAGCATGACCTTCGGCGGTCTTGGGGATAAAGGCTATGGTGCCCTGCGAGACCGAGGCGTGCCGATCGACTACATCTTTGGTGCCTTCGCTGCCATTGCTATGCTTTCAATCTTTATCGTGCTGATGATCCGACCGAAACAAAGCTGACCGCTGGCGGCTGTCCGCCTATCCCAAAATCACGCGCCTTGCTTCTTCTTCGGCACCTTGCCGCTCTTCGGAGTTTTAGCACCACCGGAGCTGGGCTGATCCGTGGCTTTGATCTTGGCGAAAACTTTCTTGGCATAGTCGGAGTTCTGCTCCGGAGTCATCTCGGGATGCTTCTCCATGCGAGACTTCAGCAGGTCCTTGAACTTGTCGCGGCCTTCTGGTGAGAGCGAGGCATAGAGCTTTTTCCCCTCATCCCCCAGGAGTGAGGATGTGCGGAATTTCTCCCCACCCTTTCCAGAGCCCGCTCCCGCGAGGCGAGTCTTTGAACCGCCCTTGCCTTCAGGTGCGCCATTCATCTCTTGTCCATGATAATGCATGGTGATGGTTTCAGGACCCACCATCATCTGGATTTGCGTGTTGCTGGGGTCGGCACCCGCATCCGCAGCCAGGAGTCGCCAGCCCAATTCATTCGGCTGTTCCGTCACGAAGACGCTTTGCTTGGTCTGCTTGTTTAGCACCGTAGCGACCGGGCTGCCATTGATGTAGGCCACCCCGGTAAGCTGGAGGGTGTTTTCCAGATTCACGGAACGCGTGAATGGGGACTGGCTCAGCGAATCCGCAAAGCTAAAATCAAGAGGCTGTGGAAGATCTGGATCGACAGCCGGTGGCTCTTCAGCCTGAAGACAGGACATCGAAAGAAGAACAGCGCTGATGCAGAGAAGAGACTTCATGGGGGGCGGCCCCTGAAACGAAGCCCCCGACACGCTTTATCATCAAAATCTAGGTCTCGCTAAGACTGCGTGGTTGGCTCATCGCTGTCTTTCGAGGGAGCCTCCTTGTCTGTCTTCTTCACGGGCTGAGAAAACTTGGGAGGCGGGATGAATCCGCCCTGGCCACTGGACCAGCGTCCTGAACCACCTTGATTTTTGAAAGGGCGAGGTGCCCGGTTGTTGATCTTCTGACTCCGCATGACTTGTCTTGATGCCTAGTGAGTAACCCAAAAGAAAGTTAAATCAATCTTCTCATGCGGTGAGGTCTGGCCGCAAAAAAAGCGGGTGCTCGTGAGAGCACCCGCTCGGGTATAGCGATCAGTTCATCAAAACCAACCTGCTATCAGCGGCGAGGATCCTTCTTCTTGGCTGGAGGGGCGGCGGCAGGTTTTGGAGTTGGGGCAGGACGCGCAGCCTGTGGGACGACTGGGCGGGGAGCCGGGGTTGGTCGTGCCTGGGGGGCAGGCATGGGGCGCGCCTGAGGTGCAGGCCGTGACTGCGGAACAGGCAGCGACTTCACTTTAGGCGGTGCTGATGATCTGATCTCAGGGGCGCGGGGCATTTCCTTTCTTGGCTGAGGCACCGCTGTAGGATTCTGCTTCGGCTGCGGCATCGGACGAGGTTCAGCGCGGCGAGGCTCAGGCTTCGGCATCGGTGCCGTCCGGGGTGTGACATCCGGTTTTGGCATTGGGGCTACACGGGGCTTGGCTTCTGGAAGCGGGTTTGGCAGGGAGCGACGAGTTTCGGGACCCTTTGGCTCCGGCATGTCAGGACCAGCTTTTGGCGGACCCTTTTTACGTTCAGGCATGATGCTGCCACCAGGGGATGGTGCGTCTGGCGGAGCGACACGGCGTGGAGGAGTCTCTTCGGGGCTAGGACCGGCTTTCGGAGTGGCGCGTGGAAGGCTTGGGGGCTGCCCAGGCACCACACGGTCTGGCAGGCGGTCAAGATCTGGTCCACGGCTCGGACGGCCATCGCGATCACCTTTGGGCATGTCATCACGACCAGGAGGGCCGCCTTTGCGGTCCAGAGGTGCACCTTCACGGCCTGGCAGACCTTTGCGATCACGATCCATCGGGTTGCCATCGCGACCTGGAGGACCTTTGCGGTCGAGGCCATCGCGATCCAGAGGACCACCGGGGCGATCCGTAGGGCCGCCTGGGCGGTCGACGATACCTGGACGACCAGGGATCACACCATCGCGGCCGGGCATGCCTTTGGGACCATCTTCACGGTCAGCAACGCCGCCTTTGCGATTGGGGGTTCCATCCTTGTTCATCTTCGAGTCACCAGGAGGCTGGTCCTGCACGCGTCCGGGAATGTTGCGATCTGCCATCGGAGGCAGACCCTTGCGGACTTCCTCATCACGATCACCACGTGGGTCACCAGGGCGCCCTGGTGTGCCTGGGCGATTGTCGCCAGGGGTGCGGTCTAGCTGCTTGGGCGGAGCCTTGCCAGTCACGACAAGCGGTGTCTTCTCAGGCATCTTGTCAGGACCGATCTTCTTCAGTTCATCACGCTGACGCTCGCGGAGACGGTCAACGAGCTTGGAATCTCCAGCGTTACGCCAGCCGCGGTCCACTTCAGGACTCTCGATATTATCGCGAACGCGACGTGGCTGGCCAGGAGTGTCATCTCTCCTCACCGATGGAGCAGCGACCACCAGATCGTCATTCTCAATGCGTGAGAGGCTACGGAAGTCATTCGGGCGCCCATCACGGCCCCCACGACCATCACGGCCATCCATCCAGTCGCGGCGGAATCCATCGTCATCACGGCGGAGGTTCATCCGGCGGATCGGGCTGCCGCCGAGACGCTCGAGGCGACTTGGGTCTGGACCACCGACGAAGATGTTGTTCACCACATTGTTTCGATAGGTGATGTTCGTCACGTTCACCGAATTGTCGATGTAAGTCACATTGCGGCTGCGATCCACGATGTAAGGCCTCAATGAACCACGAGACGAGAAGCGGTTCACCGGAACGAAGTTATAATACGAAGGTCCCACATCATAGTAGCTGTCCGTCCAGGAACTGAAGCCCGTATTTGCATACCAGCGTGCTTCTGGAGGCAGCGGTGCCCAGCCCACGTGGTCATCGTTTTGCCGCCATGAAACCCACGCTGGAGCCCATTCATAGCCAGGGATCCAAGACCAACGGCTGTTCAGACGGGCCCAGCGGCCATAGTGATACGTGGCCCACCCGAAGTCTTCATTCGAGATCCAGGTCCAGCCTGCATCCGTGTAGGCCCAGTAGCCATCGGAATAAGGGGACCAGTCGGCCTGTTGTGCAGACGCAGGCTGCCAGATGTAACCGTAACTGGGGGTGTAGACCCAATCACCATAGGGGTCGAGGGCATCAAAGAAGAAGCCCACTGATACCGACACGTCAGCTCGCGCTGACGGCGCCGGTGCTGTGAACGCCAGAAGCGTGGCACAGAATAACAAGGCAAGATGTTTCATTAGTTTTGAGGGTTTGGAGTTCAGCAGTACAGACGCAGTTCTCGAAATGAAATTCGGAACAGCTCTCGGTTTCGGTTCCCTATTTCCGACGCAGAAACCTCGCTACAGCTTCGTAAGCACCTAAACCGTTGATTACCAACACCAAACGCTTGGCACTATTATGGACACAGTCCGTGCAGGATGCCTGAGCATCATGCAAAATGGAGGCGAGTTGTCGCCAGGATAATACCCTAGCGGTCTATCAGGCAAAGTTGGTTATGCCCTCTCAAGGGCTCGAATCCGCCATCCAGGTGCGGAGTTTCGCGCTCATGACGTTTGCAATCGCCTTGTTTCCCTGCGCATCAGGATGCACGCCATCTTTGAGCAGTGAAGCATCAGGAACCACATCCAAGAGGCTGACAAAATCGCCATGAGCATCTGCGGCGAGTTTGGCAAAGGCATCGCCCAATGCACGCAGGTTGGCCTCACGCTGATCGCCAATGGGCTTCGTCGGCCCCAGGGCTGATTGATTAATATTGGTTGGGCCGACAAGCAGCACAGGGAGCTTCCCGCCATACGCGGCACGCGCCTTCTCGATCATCATCCGCACATTCGCCACGGCCTTGGGTACGCAGTTGGGGGTGACATCACGGGAGTCATTCATGCCGAGAGCAATGACCAGCGCATCTGCCTTGGGATGACGTTTCAGCATGTCCTCGAACTCGTCCACGCTGTTAGTAGGCCGACCGCCTTTCCCTTCATTAATCAGGATCAACGCGCCAGCGGCTTGTTTCTCCACCCGCGTCACCCACAACTGGTCTTTGTGCTCCTTGGGCAAGGAGCCGCCCTGCGTGATGGAATCACCAAACACAATGACGGTGCGTGGTGCCTGCGCAAGGAGGAGGCAAGGCAGGAGAAGCCACAAGAACTGCAGTAGACGAGTCATGACATGCAGGATAGACGGCATGCGGCCTCTCAACCAGGCAATAGCGCGGGCTGTTGGCGGGTTTGCTTTTCGGCCGCCTCCATCGACTCCAACTCTTTAGACGATGAAGCCAGAGGCCAGATGTGAAAACCGCCCGACCAGTTTCCTGGAATGTTCCAGGTGCCCCAGATTCCCGGCACCGGCCCCTCACGAAAGCCACGGTAGATGATCTCATGACCATCGGGATAGACCTTCAGCCAGTCCGCTTCCTTGCTGCCATCATCATAGGAACCTTGGATCTCAAAGCCACCCAGTTCATCATGACCGCTGCCCGTCATCCGGCCATTCTGAAAAACGAGCACCAGATCCTGCGAGCCTCGCTGGCCGCTGGAATATTGGTAATAGCCTGTCCAGGGACCAGATGGAAAATCTTCAGAGTTCATCGGGAATGAGAGGCTCGTGCCTTCGAATCATACCATCGTTTCTTCTTTCTGGCGAGGCTGAGCCTGCACAATGCTGATAGCTTGTGCGTCGGTGAGTTCTTGAAACCAACCGCCTCTTGCCAAGTTCCACCTCGTCGATGCTTCCCATGAGACCCCTTCTCCTTTCCCTGTTGATGAGCACGGCGCTGTGCGCTGACGACAAAGTCGCCACCCTGCCGGAGCCTGCGGCGAAGCCCTCACCCTCGAGCGAGCCAGACAAGGTGAGCGATGGCTGGGAGAAGGTTTCAGCGGCCGACGCGGGCCTTAAGGCCGCGCCGCTGGACGAGATGCTGAAGAAGCTCGAGGACGGCAGCTACAAGAACATCCACAGCGTGCTACTCGCTCACAAGGCAAGCTTGTCCTCGATGAGTATTTCCGCAGAACCAATGCTGAAGGCCAAAGCCATGGTCGCGGTCTTCACGGGCTGGAACATTGGCCAGCTCACCGAACAGCCTTTCGACATGCTCCAGCGCTACATCATTCCGGCAGTGGATGTGAAGTAATCTCCCTCGATCAGCCGTTCATTCCATTCACCTACCCACCGCATGAAACATCACTTCCCTGCTCTTCTCCCGATGACCGCTGCGCTTTGGCTCGCAGCTTTTCTTCCCGTCGCCGCGGCTGATCCTCTGCCACGCAGCACACCGGAAGCCCAGGGTGTATCTTCAAAGGGCGTGATCGGTTTCATTGAGGCCGTGGACAAGATCAACACGCTTCACAGCTTCATGATCCTGCGGCATGGTCATGTCATCGCGGAAGCTTGGTGGAAGCCGGAGGCAGCGGACAAGCCGCATGTGCTCTGGTCACTCAGCAAGAGCTTCTGCTCCACAGCGGTCGGTCTTGCCGTTGCGGAGGGCAAGCTAAGCGTTGATGATCCAGTGCTCAAATTCTTCCCGGGAGAGGCTCCTGCGGATCCCTCCGAGAATCTGAAGGCCATGAAGGTGCGTGACCTCCTCAGCATGTCCTGTGGTCACGATGTTGAGACAAAGATCCCGAATCATGTGGCGACCGCGAAGGAGTTCCTGGCCGAGCCCGTGCCGCACAAGCCGGGTACGCATTTCCAATACAACACCTATGGCACCTACATGTGCTCTGCCATCGTGACGAAGGTCACCGGCCAGACCGTGCTGGAGTATTTGAAGCCTCGGTTGTTTGAGTCTCTGGGCATCGAGAACCCAGTGTGGGATGCGAGCCCCGAAGGCCCCTCCCTCGGCGGTTATGGCCTGTATCTCCGCACGGAAGACATCGCCAAATTTGGCCAGCTCTACCTGCAAAAGGGCAAGTGGAACGGCAGGCAGCTCATCAGCGAAGAATGGATCGCCCAAGCCACGAGCAAGCAGGTGCCTAACGATAAAGCGGGACACTCGAAGATCGGCGTGGACTGGCAGCAGGGCTACGGCTTCCAGTTCTGGCGCTGCACACACAATGCCTTCCGTGGCGATGGCAGGGCCGGGCAGCTCTGCGTGGTGATCCCAGAACAGGACATGGTGGTGGCAATCACCGCCGATGCGAATGCCTTCCAAACTGAGATGAACGCCATCTGGGACCATCTGCTGCCGGCATGTGATGAAAAGCCACTGGCTGAGAATGCTGCCTCACAGGAAAAGGTGCAGCAGATGACCACTGAACTGGTGGCGCATCCGACAAAGAAGTAAGGCGGCTCAGACAGCTCGGTGAGCCTGCAAGTCCTCCCGAGACACAAACTCCAGCGCATGCACATGCGTGGATTCCATCACCACGGGTGGTGCCTTTCCCGCAGCCAGAGCCTCGGCCCAGCGGCTGACGCACAGGCACCATCTGTCTCCAGCCTTGAGACCCGGAAACTCAAACTCTGGCACAGGTGTGGAGAGATCGTTGCCACGCTGACGGCTGAAGGTGAGAAACTCATCCGTCATCACCGCGCATACTGTGTGCAGACCTTTGTCATCCGGACCTGTGCGGCAGTAGCCATCGCGATAAAAGCCGGTCACAGGATCATTGCAGCAACCTTGCAGAGGAGTTCCGAAAACGTTGGATGGCATGAGAAGATCAGATTTAATAAAAAGTTAGGCGACAGCGGCCATGCGGGAGATCAGACCATTCAGATTCCAGCAATCACCGCCCTCGATGATACGGCCGTCACACACCACCAGCCAAGAAACGCCACAAAATTCGTGGGGCTGCTGAGTCGCCTTGATGCCGAAAGCATCCCCCTGATGCGTGCCTGTCGCCTTCCAGCGGATATAGACTTTCTCGCCCTCTTCTACCGTATCGAGCAGCTCGATGCTCATGTCAGGGAAGGTGCGGATGAGATCCCGGAAGAAGTTTTTAAAATCCTCGGGCCCGTGACTTTCAAGGCCGCCCTCGTGCACACCATGCGCATCGGGTGCCATGAGTTCAGTGATCGTCGACTCGTCACGTTCATTCCAGATTCTCTGAAACCACTGCGTGGCGACCTGACGAGGAGTGAGAGGAAGGCTCATGGGCGGGAGGTTGCAGGTTTGCCGCGCGGCTGTCAAACCACGATGATGATGTCTATTTCGGTCACCCCCATTTATTGCAATTCTAAAAAGCCCCAAACCCGGTCTCATGAGCGAGCGATCTTTGTAGAAAAGGAGACGATGGCCACGTGGCGTCAGACAGACTCTCGAAGACTGTCGAAATGTTCGTCCGAATACTCTGTTTTATCACCATGGATTGGTGGGACCACAAAGGTTTTCAGCTTTCCACCAACAGCCACCAATGTTTAAGCGATCCTGCCTCGCCGTCTCGTGCCATCTTGTCTGCGCGTCCATCCTCACCTTCATCCTTCCGCTCTTGCCTGCCCAGGCGCAGGCTGATCCACCTGTGGTCACGATCATGCCGCTGGGAGATTCCATCACCGTGGGATCAGGCGGCACTGCCAACATGGGAGGATACCGAGGCACCCTTTTCACCTTGTTGACGGATGCTGGCTACACGCCTGACTTCATCGGCACGCAGACAAATAACAGCAGCCTCATCACGGATCAGAATCACCAAGGGCAAGGTGGCTGGCGCATTGACCAGATTGACGCGAACATTGAAACGTGGTTTAACAGCGTCGCCGATCCGGACGTGATCTTGCTGCATATCGGCACCAATGATTTCGGACAGAGCTACAACATCAGCACGGCTGCGGCACGCCTAGATGCTCTGATCCTAAAAATGGCAACGCTGCGCCCGAATGCGCAGATCATCGTGACCAACTTGATGGAGCGTGGCGAGCCACATAACGCCAACATCGTGTCGATGTTCAATCCGCAGGTGCCGGGCATCGTCACGGCTCATGCCAATGCTGGGCGCAAGGTGACCTTCCTCAACATGCGCGCCGCCGTGCCACTCTCTGACATGCCGGACAGCCTGCATCCGAACGACGCGGGCTATGTGAAAATGGCCAATGCCTGGCTGTCGGCGATCCAGGCCGTGGTTGCCCCTGGGGGAGTCACCTATCCGCCTTATGTGCAAACGGTGCGCAGCCCGCAGAGCCGTGACTCGGTCACCATCCGCTATAGCAAGCCTGTGGCAGACAACGCCGCCGATCCGGCGAACTACAGCATCAGCGGTCTGACGGTGACTGCGGCCAGCCTGAGCGTGGACAAGCGTGAGGTGACACTGAGCACAGCTCTGCAGACGGTCGGCACGACCTACACGATCACCATCAACAACATCGTGGACCGGCAGACGGTGCCGCTGCCCTTGCCTCCTAACACCACGACCACGTTCTCGCCACCGCTTCCGCGTGGCTATGCGGTGAATGTGCCGGAGTCTGCGGGATACACGCTGGTGCAGTCGATCGACCTGCCCCAGCAAGCCGCCTATGGCGCTGTGGCCCCACCGTACTCCGTGGACAACCGCGCATTGATCGCCGGCTATGACCGCGTGGCGTATTATCTGGAGCTGGAGAACACCGATGGCACTTTTAGTTATGCCTGGGTGTCCATGAACGCCTTCACGAATGACATCTACAAGCTCGGACTGCCCACCCTTGCCTCAGGTGCCATCTTTGAGCAGGGCGTGACGAACATCAATGTGGCCTCAAACGTTCCAGGCGTGCTTCAGGGAAATGCCATGGCTGGCAACATCGAGTTCTGGCCCACCAACTACACTGAGGGCGCCAACAATGGCATCGGTGGCAGCAGCACCGCAGGCACCGGCTTTGACTTTGATGACACACGCTCCACCACCGGGACCTTTGGCTCGATGCAGGTGCATAACACGACCGACAAGAAGACCATCTTTGCCATCAATGACTGGGGCAATGCCGCCACCACCCCGCCGATACTGGAGATCGGCATTGGCAACCAGCCAACGGGCAACCCAGACTGGACCCATTCGGAATCAGGATCTCTCTACACCTCACGCAAACTGTATGTCCTGGTTCGTGCTTCCATGGACTCCGTGGCTCCGACCATCGTCGCCGCCACGGCCTCCAATGGCCGTGCACGTGTGTATGTGGACTTTTCCGAGCCTGTGCTGCCCCAGACCGTGCTGAGATCCAGCTTTGCACTGAGCCACGGTGTCACGGTGCTGGCAGTGGAGCTGAGCAGCAATGGCAGACAGGCTGTGCTGACCACAACACCCATGCCGGTGGGTCAAACCCTGGTGCTTACGGTCAATGACATCCGTGATTCTTCACCCTCAGCAAATCGGATCGCGGCAAACACGACGGTGAATGTGGCCTTGCCAGCAGTGCCTGCTGAGATCACCAGCCGAGTCGGGGCAGCTGCAAACAACTACCAGCTCGTCTACACCATTGACCTGCCGCAGGTGGGGAATCTAAACGCTCTGGGCAGCAAGGCCTATTCATGGGATGACAGCGCAGCCACTCAACCCTTCTCGCGCGTGGCGTATTATTTGGAGACGCAGAAGCCTGGAGCTGCAGCCCAGTATGTCTGGGTTTCCATGAAGCCCTTCTCTCTTGACCGGCGCAAGCTCGGCGTGCCGACACTGGCATCAGGCGCATCGCACCAGGCCCTGGTGGAGGACATGGAAGTGATGAGCAATGTGGCAGGCGTGGTGACAGGCAGCGGCATCACCACGGGCAACATCGAGTTCTGGCCCACGGACTACAGCGTGGCCAATGGCGTCACCATTCCGAATGCCGATGCGACCAAGTATGATTTTGGTGACACGAGGAGCGGCACAGGCAGTTATGGCTCCATGCAGCTCCACAATCATGGTGCCTCACAGACGCTCTTCGCCGTCAACCATTGGGGTGCCGATGGCAACACGCTCGATGTCGGCATCGGCAACAACACTGCAGCGATACCTGACTGGACCGGCGTGGCCAATGCAGGGACCTACTACAAGCGCCGCCTGCACGTACTGGTGCTGCCAGCAACGCCGGCATTGCCGACCGAAGTGGCGGCGAATGTGCCGGAGGCTCAGGGTTACCAGCTCCTCTACTCACTGAACATCCCCAGCGCGGGGAACATGACCGCGCCCGCCTACACCGTGAACAATAGTGCCCAAGTCGGCCCTTTCAGCCGAGTAGCGTATTACATGCAGCTTCAAACCGGCTCCAACACGCCTGAGTTTGTCTGGGCCTCCATGGACGCTTTCACGACGGATGCAACGCGCCTCGGTGTGCCGACCGCGACCTCAGGGGCGATCCATCAGAGGATCGTGAACAACATGAACGTGGTGTCCAACAAGAGCGGCATTGTAAACGGCACCGGCATCACCACCGGCAACATCGAGTTCTGGCCGCATTCCTACAGCGCCCCCAATGCGATCAACATTCCCAACACCACCAGCACCACGACCTATGACTTTGGCGACACGCGCAGTTCCAGCGGCGGTCACGGGAGCATGCAGATCCACAATCACGGAGCGTCACAAACGTTGTTTGCCATCAGCAACTGGGCGACTGCCGGAAATCTGGTGAACAAGTTTGGTCTCGGCATTGGCAATGGCCCAACACCGACAAGCCCGGACTGGACCTTTGCAGCTAACAGCGACACTTACAGCAACCGCATCCTGCATGTGTTCGTGCTGCCCGGTGATCCGGATTTCACAGGCCCGGTCGTCATGCATGCGACGGGCGCGGCTTCGCTGGACAAGGTCGCCATCACTTTCAATGAGACCGTGGATGCAACGGATGTGGTCGCCGGGAACTTCAGCATCCCTGGTTTGACCGTCGCGAATGCCCAACTGCTGCCGGGACAGCGCGAGGTGATTCTTACCACCTCCGCCCAGACAGCAGGCACCGCCTACACGGTCGCGATCAGCAATGTGAAAGACATCTCAACCCGTGGCAATGGGGTGGCCGCAGGGACGACCGTGAGCTTCACCGCGTATCAGGTGCCGGCGCTGATCTCCGGCATCCCTCAGGCTGCAGGGTATGAGCTTGTGTATCGAGTGGCGATTCCCACGGCCCGTCCCCAATGGAATCTCAATGCCATCCCTTACAGCGTGGATGAGCCGAAGTTCCGCAGCATGCAGTTTGACCGTGTGGCCTATGTCCTGGAGTTGGATGGCAGCTGGATCTTCACGTCCTTTGATCGCCACACCTCCACCTTCAGCAAGATTGGTGTGCCGACCCTCAACGTCACCAGCACGCCCTTCCAGATGAATGTCAGCAACCTCACGGTCGCCACGAATGTTGCCACGGGCATCACGACGGGCGATTTCGCCACAGGCGGCAACATTGAGTTCTGGGGCAATAACTTTAACCAAGCCAATGCGCTCAGTGTGCCGAATGCGAGCGCCACCTTGTATGACTGGGGTGACCGCATGGACTCGACGGGTGGCTACGGCAGCCTCCAGGTGCACAATCATGCGGAGCAGCAAGTTTTGTTCGCCTATAGCAACTGGGGCTCCACCGCAGGTTCAACGTCTGACATTGGCATCGGCACTCGATCCACCAGTCATCCGGACTGGACGACGAGCGCCAACTCCAACACCTACACAGTGCGTAATCTTTACGTGCTCGCCCGGGCAGGCGGCACGCCTTTTGGTGATGCGCCGGTCATTCTAGTTTCGCCCACATCCCGCACGGTGAATCCAGGCACCAGCACCACCTTTGGGGTGACACTTCAGAGCACCACCGTCGGCACCACCTATCAGTGGCGGCGCAACCTGGTGCCGATCCCGGGTGCCACCCTGCCCTGGCTGGAACTCACTGGCATCACCGGTGAGCAGTCAGGTGACTATGACGTGGTGGTGACAGGAGAAAACTTGGTGAGCGCCTTCAGTGCTGCCGCAGCTCTCACGGTGACAAATTCAGCGCCGACCTTCAGCGGCTACCAATTCAGCACGCCGATGAACACGGCGGCGTTGATTCCGGCTGGAGAATTGCTCGGCAACGCCAATGATGCGGATGGTGATGTCCTCACCGTCAACAGCGCGGGACCTGCAAGCGCACAAGGTGGCAGCGCCGCCGTCACCGCCGGCAATGTGACCTACGTCCCCGCCAATGGACATGTGGGTGCGGACAGTTTCACAGCCGTCATCCAGGATGGTCGCGGCGGCAGTGTGAATGGTACCGTGAACGTCACCGTCATCGGCACGACTCTGCCCTCCGAGAACGGTGCCACGATTGGACGTCGAGCCGATGGCAAGATCGATCTCGCCTTCAAGGGAACTGCAGGCGCGCAGTATCTGATTCGCCGCAGTTTGACCTTGGCACCAGGAAGCTGGAGCACTGTGGCGACCGTGACTGCGGGTGATGATGGTGTGATTCCGTTTGTGGACCCCACGCCGCCTGCGGGCCGTGCCTTCTACCGGATTGAGACGCCACCTGCCATGTGAGATGGCGGAAATACGGTGAGAGATGGGTCCTATGCGTCGCATAGGACTCATGCGACCTATCCTCACCGATCTTTTCATTCAGGCCTAACTACTTTTACCCTTCCCAGCCACCACCCATGGCTTTGTAGATGCGGACCCAGGCGGCGGCGGCACGCGCTCGGCTGAGAACGACATCATTCTGGGCATTGATGGCCACGCGCTCGGCATCCAGGACGGTCAGGAAGTCAGCGATGCCGTCTTGATAGCGCTGGCGGGCAAGCGTGGCGGCTTCACGGGCACTGGAGGCAGCAGTTTCGAGATGACTGAGACGGACACGCTCGCGATCATACGAGGTGAGCGCATTCTCGGTCTCTTCGAGAGCCAGCAGGACTGTCTGCTCATACGTGGAAAGCGCGGCATCGGCACGGTGACCTGCCGCTTTGATCTGCTGGCGCACGCGGCCGAGATTCAGGAAGGCCCAGCTGATGCGCGGACCGAAGCTGAACGCATCCGCACCACTCTGGCTGAGGCTGGCAAGGGTCTGGCCCTCCAGGTTGATGCGGCCGCCGAAGGTGACACGCGGGAACAGATCGGCGACGGCGATGCCGACACGATGAGTGGCGGCAGCCAGCGCATTTTCCGCAGCGCGGATGTCCGGACGACGGCGCAGCAGTTCCTCAGGGCGCACGACATTGATGCGTGAAGGCACCGAAGGCTGCCGCTTGCTCACGCCAAGCTGGGGGCGCAGGCTGGATGGCTGACGGCCACAAAGCACGGCGATGCGGTGAATCGATCTCGCGACGCTCTCCTCATAAGTGGGAATCTGCGCCTGCGTGGTGTTCCACAGCGCATTGGCACGAGCCACATCGAGCTGCGTGCCTTTGCCGCCTTTGAGCGAGATCTCAGCAATGCGCATGGCCTCCGCCTGATTGCCGGCATTCTCACGAGCGACCGCAAGCTGCGCCTGCCCACCGCGAAGCTCCAGGTAATTCAAAGCGACCTCAGATTGCAGAGAGATGAGCAGATCATTCAAGTCAGCCTCGACTGCCGCGGAGGTGGCCTTGGCAGCCCGCACGGAACTGCGCACGCGACCGAAGATATCGAGCTCCCAGTCGGCATCGAAGCCAACGCGATACAATTCATTGTTACGCGACTGGCCGCCGGCCGGTGTGGTGAGACCGTTGCGGGTCTGCGTGTAAGTATTGCCCACCGTCACCGTGGGCGCATAGTTGAACATGGCCTCACGCCACAGAGCGCGGGCTTCAAGCAGGCGCGACTGCGCCACGGCGATGTCCTTGTTCTGCGCACCGGCCTGGGCGATGAGGTCATTCAGCGTGCTGTCATTCAGCTTGCGCCACCAGGCAGCATCCACGGCCTCACTTTTTCTCGCACCGGCACGCGAGGCGAAGTCGGCAGGCATGTCAGGCTGAGGCTTTTTGAATTTCGGCCCGACCGTGCAACTGGTGGCAGAAGCCGCACATAAAATGAGCAGGAAAGGTTTAGTGAGCTGCATGGGGAACGGGAGCAGGAGTGGTGGAGGCAGGAGCGCGGCGACTTTCACGGCGCTCCACGAAAGCGCGCAGGATGACGTAGAACACGGGCGTAAACAGGAGACCGAAGATGGTGACGCCAATCATGCCGAAGAACACTGCCGTGCCAAGTGCCTGACGCATCTGCGCACCGGCACCGGTGGCCAGCACGAGCGGCAGCACGCCGAGAATGAAGGCAAAGCTGGTCATCAAAATGGGGCGTAGCCGTAGACGGCAGGCCTCCACAGCAGCCTGCACACGGTCCATGCCGGTATCCTGGAGCTGCTTGGCGAACTCGACGATGAGGATGGCGTTCTTCGCCGCCAGCCCCACCAGCACCACCAGACCGATTTGGGTGAAGATGTTGTTATCCTGACCTCGCAGCCACACCCCGCCGATGGCGGAAAGCAGGCACATCGGCACGATCAGGATGATGGCCATAGGCATGCTCCAGCTTTCATACTGGGCGGAGAGCACCAGGAAGACGAAGATCACGCACAGCGGGAACACATAGATGAGTGTGTTCCCCGCGAGAATCTGCTGATAGGTAAGGTCCGTCCACTCGATGGAGAACCCACTCGGCAGATGCTCCTTGGCGAGACGCTCGATCTTCTCGATCATCTGGCCGGAACTGATGCCGGGAAGCGTGTTGCCATTGATGTCCGCTGAGTAGTATAGGTTGTAGCGCTGCACACGGTCCGCGCCACCCGTCTTCACGACCTTCACGATGGCACTGAGCGGCACCATCTCTCCCCGCTGGTTGCGGATCTTGATGCGAGCCACGTCTGTCGGGTCCTTCCGGAAGTTGTGATCCGCCTGCGCCGTCACCTGATAGGTTCGGCCAAAGAGGTTGAAGTCGTTCACATACACCGAGCCGAGATAGACCTGCAGCGCTTCGTTCAGGTCGGCGAGCGAGACACCCATGGTCTTTGCCTGCGCACGATTGATCTCCAGCTTGAACTGCGGCGTGCGGGCACGGAAGCCGGTGACCAGTGAGATGAGGCCGGGTTCCTTCTGCGCGGCGGCGAGCAGCTTCTGCGTGGCTGCCTCGAGCGCATCGAGTCCTGCGTTGTTCAGGTCCTGGACCTGGATCTTGAAACCACCGGCATTGCCGAGACCACGCAGCGGCGGTGGCGGCAGCACGAGCACACGGCCCTCTTGGATAGTGGCAAACTTTTGCCGGATGGTTCCGAGCAAGCGATCTCCGTTGAGCTCTGGCGTGGTACGCTTTGCGAAGTCATCAAAGACCAGGAAGGCGGCGCCCACGTTCGGCTGGTTGGCCTGAAGCACTGACGAGTAACCTGAGATGGCGAAGGTGTGAGCGATGCCTGGGATATCCAGAGCCATCTTCTCCATCCTGCGCACCACCGTGTCCGTGCGCTCAAAGGCGGCAGCGTCTGGCAGTTGCACGAGCACAATGCAGTAGCCCATGTCCTGCGCGGGAATATACCCGCCGGGCACAGCATTGAAGACCTTGGATGTGAGGAAGAGCAGGCCGATGTATCCGAGCACCACCAGCACAGCCAGACGGATCAGCCTGCGCACAAGTCCGGCATACAGTCCCGAGCTGAACTCGAAGACCTTGTTGAAAATGCGGAAGAACCAGCCGAACAACAAGTTGATCAATTTGGTGAACCAGTCCTCCTTGGCACCATGCGGCTTCAGAAGGATGGCACAGAGAGCAGGACTCAGCGTGAGTGAGTTGAAGGCCGAGATCACCGTGGACACAGCAATGGTGAGAGCGAACTGACGGTAGAACTGGCCGGTGATGCCGCTGATGAACGCTGTGGGCACGAACACGGCGCAAAGCACGAGGGCCACGGCAATGACGGCACCGCTCACCTCCTTCATCGCCTGCACGGCGGCCTCACGTGGAGCCAGGCCTTTGGAAATGTTACGCTCGACGTTCTCCACCACCACGATGGCATCATCCACGACGATGCCGATGGCGAGCACGAGCCCGAAGAGTGACAGGTTGTTCAGCGAGAAGCCAAAGACCTCCATGACCGCCAATGTGCCGATAAGCGAGACGGGCACGGCCAGCAATGGAATGACCGAGGCACGCCAGGACTGCAGGAACAGGATGACCACGAAGACCACGAGCAGCACCGCCTCGATCAAGGTGTGCAGCACGGACTCAATAGAGGCGCGCACGAACTTCGTCGTGTCATAGTTGATGGCGTAGTCGATGCCCGGCGGGAAGCGTTTCTTGAGCTCAGCGAGACGTGCATAGACGGCATCCGCCGTCTCGATGGCATTGCTCCCAGGAAGCTGGAACACACGTAGCGACACAGCATTGTATGTGTCCATGTAGGTGCGGCTAGAGTAGTCGCGTGAACCGATCTCAATGCGTGCGACATTGCCGAGACGCACCACGTCACCCTGCGTGCCAGTTTTAAGCACGATGTCCGCAAACTCCTCCACCTTCTTCAAGCGGCCTGGAGCGGTCAGTGTGTATTGGAATTCCAGATCGCTCGCTGCCGGAGGCTGGCCTAGCGAGCCTGCGGCCACCTGCACGTTCTGCTCACGGATCGCACGCACCACATCACCCGCCGTAAGTCCAACACCAGCGACCTTTTCAGGGTCCAGCCAGACACGCATGGAGTAGTCCAGACCACCCAGGGAGGAGGCCTCTGCCACACCCGGAATACGGGCGAGCTCATTTTGAATCTGCAGCGTGACATAGTTGCTCAGATAGCCGACTTCACGCGAACCATCCGGACTATAGAACTGCGCCGCGAGTGTGAGGTCAGGCGACCGCTTGTTCACGATCACGCCAAGGCGGCGCACCTCCTCCGGCAAGCGGGAGACAGTGGCATTCACGCGGTTCTGCACCAGCACCTGCGCCTGATCCAAATTCGTGCCGAGACGGAAGGTCACGGTGATCTGCACGCGGCCGTCACTCGTCGATGAGGAGGACAGATACAGCATGTCCTCCACCCCGTTGATCTCCTGCTCCAGCGGAGTGGAAACCGTCTCTGCTAATGTCCGAGCATCAGCTCCTGGATAGGTCGCCGAAACCACGACCGTGGGCGGGATGACCTCCGGATACTGCGCCACCGGCAGTGAGAAATAGGCGAGGGCACCGAGCATCGTGATGACGATGCTCAGCACCGCCGCGAAGATCGGGCGATCCACGAAGAAGCGGGCAAAATTCATGGCTTGTCCTTCGTGGTGGCGGGCTTGACTTCCATCTCAGTTTCCGTGGGCTTGACCTTGGCTTCATTGCGCACCGCCATGATGCCAGTGACGACCACACGCTCATCCGCCTTCAAACCGCTGCGCACGACACGCAGACCTTCCAAAAGCGGGCCGAGCGTGATCGGACGATAGGATGCCTTGTCCTCCGCATCGATGACCCACACGAAGCTGCTGCCCTGGTCATCGCCGACTGCGGAGTCGCGGATCAGCAGGCCATCATACTCACCACTGCCGGGGATGCGCACCTTGGCAAAGAAGCCCGGGGACATGAGACGGTCCTCATTCGGAAACACCGCACGTGCGCGGATGGTGCCGGTGGCCGGATTGATCTGGTTGTCGACGAAATCGATCACCCCCTTGTTAGGCCAGCCTGCCTGGTTGATCAGCGCCATTTCGGCGGGGATCTGCTCAAACAAGGCGCTCGCACGCTCTCCGGTCTTGTGCATTTCGCGATACTTCAGCGCCGAACGTTCATCGACCTCGATATCGCAGTAGATCGGATGCAGTGCCAGGATGGTGGTCAGCAGCGCCGAGGTCTGACTGCCTCCCGTCACAAGATTTCCCACGGTCACACGAGCATCACTGATGCGGCCCGCAATCGGCGCGCGCACCTGGGTGAACTCGAGATCCAGTTTGGCAGCACGCACCGCCGCTTCTGCACCGCGCACCGCGGCCTGCTCACCCGCCGAGCCCTTCACTCGGCGCTCAGACTCTTCTTGAGAGATGGCCTGACCCTGACGAAGCGCGGTGGCATTCTTGGCCTCCACGGCGGCGAGATCGGCAGCGGTCTTGGCCTCCGCGAGGATGGCCTCGGCTCGCTGCACGATGGCCTCATACGGGCGAGGATCGATGGTGAAAAGCAGGTCACCCTCTTTGACCTCGGTGCCTTCCTTGAAGCTGACTTCCGTGATGTAGCCCGACACACGCGGGCGCACTTCCACCCTTTCACGCGAGGTTAGGCGGCCGGTGAACTCATCCCAATCCGTCAAATGACGGGTGATGGGTTTGGCCACGGTGACCTCAGGGATCTGGGCCTGCGGAGCCCCGCCAGCAGCCCCGCCGTCACGCTTACAGGCAGGTAGAGAAAGGGCTATGAGCAGCCCAAAAGAGAGCGGCTGACATAGGAGCCGAAGAGAGGAGAGAGAGAATGACTGGTTCGTCATGGCATACGATTACGAACGTGGACGCATCTTCAATAGCGCATAACTGACATATCGCTTATACAGTATTTGAATGACTAATTTGAATGACCTGCAGCAGATCCGCGAGTTTGTGCAGATCGCCGACTCGGGCGGCATCTCCGCGGCAGCGAAAATTCTGGGCATGTCCCAGCCCACGCTGAGCCGCCATCTTGCGGCCCTGGAGGGCCAGATCGGTTCGCCGCTGATCCGCCGTGACACGCACACAATGAGCCTCACGGAGGCGGGGCGCATCCTGCTTTCGGATGCTCGTGAGCTGCTGACCCTCGCTGATCGAATGGGCAGCAGACTGCGCACGGAGCGGGGCTCTCTGCGCGGACACCTGCGCATGGTCTCCACGGTCGATGTAGGTCAGTGGATCGTCTCGCGTGTGCTCTCCCGCTTCCAGCGCCTGCACCCGCATGTGACCACAGAGCTGCATCTGCTGAACCGCGCCACGAAGTTCGTGAAGGAGGGTTTTGACTGCGGGATCACGGTCGGTGTGCCCTCAGATCGTCGTGTGGCCGTGAAAAAGATCGCGGAGTTGCACCGGCGCCTCGTCGCAGCGCCGTCCTTTTTAAAAGATCATCAGGTACCGCAGGATCCTCAGGATCTAAATGACCTGCCCTGGCTAGGCATCCTGCAGCCGCACTTCTATTCCCGTGACCGCCTGGAGCTCTGGCAGGGGAAAAAGGTCGTGCGCCTGAAATTGCCACCTGTGATGCTCCTGGACACCGTCACGGCCCTGCGGGAAGCCACGATCGAGGGCGCTGGCTTCACAACCTTGCCGGAGTGGATGGCAGCCCGGGACATCGCCGCAGGCCGGTTGGTCGAGCTTTTGCCGGGCTGGCACATGCATCCCATCGACCTCCAGCTGGCCCATGCCTCGCATGAGCAGCTTCCGCAGCGGGTGAAGAGCTTGCTGGAGTTCCTGGAAACCGAGGTCCCGGCGGAGATTCATCGTTTGGACCTGGCCGAGCGCTAGGAGCGGCCTCAGCCCTGCCTAAAGCGCTCCAATTGATCCTTGCAGCCAAGCCACCTGTGCCGGAGTTTGCACGTCCCTCTCTCCACCACCCCCTCATGCTCAAAAAGAATTGGTATCTGTTTACCCCGCTGCTGCTGGTCGGTATGCCTGCGGTCATCCTGGCCTATTATATCCTGGCCTTCGGTTATCCTGTGAGCGAGGCCGTGGAGGCCACCAGCCATTTCCTCCAATCCAACACACGCTACGCCATGAAGTATTCGGACAGTCACTTCGCGCGAATCAAGCCAGGCATGGACGGACGCCAGGTCTTCGAGTGGCTCGGCGTGCCTTTTGAGCGTCGCGACAACGACACCGAGTGGTTGTTTTCACTGCCTCAGGGGTCCACCAAATATTACCATGAGCGCAAAGTCATCCTCGCCAAGGACAAGGGCGGCATCCCGCGTGTGAAAGAGGTCGTGCGTGCCTTCCACGCTGATTGAGTGATTGATTCTGAAACCGTGACGACGAATCCCCCAGCGCGAGCCCTCCCATCCCTCCTCGGCACCAAGCCCGAAGAGGTGGCCGAGTTCGTCTCCAGCCTCGGCGAGCCGGCCTTCCGCGCGAAGCAGATCGTCGAGTGGATCTTTAAGAAGCGTGCGACCGGCATCGAGGCGATGTCCAGCCTGTCCAAGCCGTTGAGGCAGGCCTTGGCGGAAAAGTTTGTGACTCGCAGCATGACACTTTCGAGTGTGGCGGGATCAGAGGACACCACGCGGAAGATCCTGCTGAAACTGCATGACGGCCGCTATGTCGAGACTGTGCTCATTCCAGCAAGCCCGGCGCTCTACAGCGAGCGCTCGGATCGCCTAACACTTTGTGTGTCCAGCCAGGTGGGCTGTGCCTACGACTGCAAATTCTGCGCGAGTGGTCTGGCTGGCTTCACACGCAATTTGACCGCGGGTGAGATTGTGGAGCAGATCGTGCAGGCAGAAGCCTATGCCGCGGACCGCGTGGACAACCTGGTCTTCATGGGCATGGGAGAGCCGCTGGCAAATTTCTCCAACGTCGTGAAGGCGATCGAGATCCTAAACGCGGAGTGGGGCATCGGCATTGGAGCACGGCACATGACCGTGAGCACCAGCGGCCTGGCTCCTCAGATCAAGAAGCTCGCGGATGTTCCCCTGCAGATCCGTCTGGCCATTTCCCTGCATGGCGCCAGCGATGACGTGCGCAGCCTGATCATGCCGGTAAATAACAAGCACAACATCGCCGAGCTCTTTGAGGCACTGCAATACTGGCGCACAAAGCACAAGCAGCGCATCACGCTGGAATACATACTCATCCAAGGTGTGAATGACATGCTGGAGCAGGCCCGCCTGCTGGCGAAGCGTGCGCGCTCCATCGATGCGCGTGTGAATTTGATTCCCTACAATACAGTGGAAGGGCTTCCCTGGGTTCGTCCGTCAGAAGCGCAGTGCATCGCCTTCCGAGATACTCTCGCTGCTGGTGGAGTCACTGCCACGCTGCGCCTGGAGAAAGGTCACGACATCGCGGCGGCATGCGGACAGCTTCGCCTGAAGCAGGAGACTGAGGAAGGCATTATCGAGTCCCCCATTCCTGAGAAGCGGATTACCATCGGGGCAGGCGCGGCGTAGTTTTGCGCCCAGCCGTGGCATCTAGCAGCATCAGACGCACTTCGCAGCAGCGCCAGTCTCCATTGCCTCCCAGACAGCATTGACGACACGCATGTAGCAGACGCCTTCGGTGAAGTCAGGCTTGGGTCGCGAAGCCTTTGGATCACGGATGGCTTGGATGAAGTCGCGCTCGACGGTCCAGTCACGCTGCATGTCCGTGGGCACGGCCATGGGTTGAGCGCTTGAACCAGGCTTGCCCAGACTCACTTCATCCGTCACGAAATCATAGCTGAGCGTGCCTTCGCTGCCGAAGATCCAAAGCTTGTCCGTCGGCCCGTGGGAGGCCACACCGCTGAACATGAGAGTGGCCTCAAGACCGCTGCGGAAGCGTGCCAGCACGTTCACAAAGTCAGGTGTCTCGACGCTGCAATCTCCACGCTGCGGGATGACCACATGGCCACGCGCCTCCACTTCCACGATGTGGCCGAGCCAACGCTGGATGACCTCGATGTAGATGCCCAGGGTCAGGATCTGGATGCCGCTGATCTCCATCTTCTGCCGCCAATGCGCGGGCTGTGAGGCATCGAGCCAGCCGCCGCCGAAGCTATGCAACATGGCATGAAAGGGTGTGCCGATGGCACCTTCCTCAAGCAGCTTCTTCATCATCTCGCCGTTCTTCATGCCCTGCGGTGCAGGACAGATGCCGGTGACGAGTTCGGGATAACGCTGCGAGGCTTCCCACATGCGCTCCGCCTGCTCCAGCGTGGACGCCATGCGGGCCTGGGTGAAGACGTGCTTGCCGCAGTCGAGTCCAAAGCAGGTAGCATCATGATGCATATGGGGATGGGCGCCGACCCAGACGATGTCGACATCATCATTGTCCACCACATCCTCCCAGCGGGCGATGGGTCGGGCTTCGGGTGCGAACTCACGGCAGAAGGCTTCGGAGCTCGCCAGGGATGAGTTCGCCACGGCCGTGATCTGAATGCCTGGAAGCGCGAGCAAACCGGGGAGGTGGCGCTGCTTCACAATGCCGCCTGCGCCCACGATGCCGATGCGGAGAGGAGTGATGTCGAAGTTCATGGACCTCCCTTGGCACAAAAGCAGCCAGGGCGGAAGCAGGAGTTGAACCTTCCCTGTTCAGCATCATTCATATCCCCCTCGTGAAGCTCCTCCACATCTACATCTCGCCTGAGCACAACTACTTTGGTCATCACGGCAAGCCTCCCGGTGAGGCGCCCATGATCGAGGTGGACCAAGTCGAGTGCGTGGCGGAGAAAGGTCTGGTGGGAGATCGCTTCTTCGACTGGAAGGAAGATTACAAAGGCCAGGTCACCTTCTTCGCGCATGAGGTCTATGAGCGCCTCTGCGAGCAGTTTCAGATCATGGGCGTGCCGCCTTCCATCTTCCGCCGGAACATCATCACCAAGGGTGTGGATCTTAATTCCTTGATCGGTGAGGAGTTCGAAGTGCAAGGCGTGCGCTTTCTCGGCACAGCCGAGTGCTCACCCTGCTACTGGATGGATCAAGCCTTCGCCGAAGGTGCCGAGGCTGCTATGAAAAACCACGGCGGCCTTCGGGCGAAGGTGCTGAGCACCGGTGTGCTGCGAAAGGATGCGTAGTCCTCAGGCCAGCACATCCTTGCTCACGCGATACGAGTCCAGATCGAGCTTTGCTTTCATCGCCGCGTAATGACTGGCGATGCGGCTGCGGGTCAGCTTGCCGAAGTAGCTCATCATGCGGGTGAGCTTGTCCACCTCCGTCGAGATCATCGAGGCATCGGTGATCTTCGTTTCGGCAAAGCCGATGGCGCATGACCAGACAAACAACTCCGCACCGATGTCCACCAAATGACCGAGCAGGACCTGACGTTTTTCCAGTGAAGGCCCATTGGCCGCCATCTCATGGAACAAGGTGCGGGCGAGCCTCCGGCTTTCCACGGCGATGACGTTCAATTCCTCACGCAAGGCAGGGTGAAGCTTGTCGGCAGCATCTCCCGCACCAAAGGGCAGCCACATGCGTGGATACCACTTCGCGTAGCTCAAACCAGCGCGCAGAGCAGCTTTGGCGCGTTGCTTGAAGGGCAGCGTGCTGTTCACCACTTCGGCACCGATCTTCAAATGCGGCTCCAGAGCCTCACGAGCGATGAAGAGGCGCATGATCTCGCTGCTGCCTTCAAAGATGGTGTTGATGCGGCAGTCACGCATAAGGCGCTCCACCGGCTCAGGTTCCTCACCACGAGCGCGCAGGGAATCAGCGGTCTCATACCCGCGTCCACCGCGGATCTGCATGGTTTCATCGACGATCTGCCAGGCATGCTCACTGCCCCAAAGTTTGGCGATGGCGGCTTCGAGACGCACATCGGCATGCTTGTCTTTGTCGACCAAGGCCGAGACATAGCGAACCGTGGCTTCCATGGCGAAAGCATCCGCACTGATGCGGGCGAGCTTGTCGGCAATAGCCGCATGCTTGCCGATGGGCTGCCCCCACTGCACTCGACGATTGGCCCAGCGTTTGGAGATGTCCACACAGCGTTTGGCGAGGCCCACGCAAGCGGCAGGAAGAGTGATGCGGCCAGTGTTCAAAGTCGTCAGAGCCACTTTGAGCCCCTTCCCTTCACCGCCCAGGATGTTCTCGCGTGGCACGCGGACATTCTCAAAATGTACCACACCATTGTAAAGAGCGCGCAGGCCCATGAAGCGGCAGCGGCAGATGATCTCCACACCAGGAGACTTGGCTTCGACAATGAAGGCCGTGGTGGCATTCGGCTTCTCCTTGGTGGGAGTGCGCGCCATGACCACAATGAGGCCAGCCTTCAGGCTGTTCGTGCACCAGACCTTCTCACCATTGATGATGAAATGATCCGGGCCATCCGGTACTGCCGTGGTCGTCATCTTGGCAGGGTCGCTGCCGACATCTGCCTCCGTCAGCGCAAAGGCACTGATCTCACCTTTTGCCACACGCGGCAGGAACTTCGCCTTCTGTTCTTCGGTCCCAAAGAGGATGAGCGGCTGCGGCACACCGATGGATTGATGCGCGGAGAGCAGCGCCGCTAGATTGCCACACTCGCCGCCGAGCAGCATGGCCCCGCGAGAATAATTGGTTTGCGAAAGACCCAGCCCCCCATACTTGACCGGGATCTTGATGCCGAAGGCTCCGATGCCCGCCAGCGCATTGATCAACACATCAGGAATCTCACCCGTACGGTCAATCGCATCAGGATCCGCGTGAGCATCCAGCACGGCGCGGAGACGGGTCAGAAAGGCATCACCCTGGTCTTTGTCCACCTCTGACTGCCTAGGAAAAGGCACGTACCGGGCAAAGTCGGCATTGCCAAAGAAGATGCCGGCGGCGAGGCCGGTGTTGTGACGTTCGTCACGGGCCGCTTCAGCCATCTCGAGAGCCGCCCTCTGGCCCTCGCTCATTTTCGAGGTGTCGATCATCGTCACCGGGAGATCGGGAGTGGTAGATGTTTTCATGGGAGTAAGGTTGATGCATGGTTGGTTAGGAATTTGGGTCTAAACGTTCAATGGTAGGCATCAGTGCAGGCTCGGGCTTAGCAGCGGACGCAGAACCGGAAAGCCTGTGCCAAGGGTCATCGCGAGCTCGATGTCCTCATTGCTGCGAGCGATGCCTTCCTCGGAGATGCGGCGGGCCTCCTCTCCGATCAGGCCGCCCAGACGTTCGCGCACGCGCTCCATAAGATGATGGTCAGCTTCCGAGAACGAGGTGTGACGTGAATGCGTGTTTGGATAACGATAGAAGCCCTCGCCGGTCTTCTTGCCCAGCTTGCCCTGACTGATCAAATCTTGGATCATGCTCGTCTTGGTATAGCGGCCCGGAAAGGCTTCATCCAACGTGCGGCCCACATGGGCGGCCACATCGAGACCGATCTCATCCAGCAGGCGCATGGGTCCCATGGGCATGCCGAAGTCGAGCATGGCCTCGTCAATCAACTCAGCAGGAACGCCGCTCTCATGCAGATGCACTGCCTCCATCAGATAAGGCACCAGGATGCGGTTCACGATAAAACCAGGGCTGTCTGAGACGACCACGGGTACCTTCCCCAGGCGCTGCACGAAACTCACCATGGTGGCGATCACATCATCCGAGGTGTGCGGCGTGGTGATGATCTCCACCAGCGGCATGCGGTGCACGGGATTAAAGAAATGCAGGCCGATGACGCGCTCCGGATGCGGCACTGTGTCCGCCAGTTCACTCACGGACAATGCCGAGGTGTTCGTGGCGAGGATGGTATCGTGGCTGGCACGAGCGGCCAGATCCGCAAAGATCTTCTTTTTCACGGCCATGCTCTCCGTGGCGGCTTCAATGATCAGCTGCTGATGAGTCAGCGGCACGCGCTCATGCTCAGGGATAATGCGGTCCATGGTCTCCCGCATGTTTTGCTTCGTGATCGCACGGCGCTTGATGCCCTCATCCAAGAGGCCCTTGATGCGCTCGACTCCCTTGCCGAGGGATTCAGTGCTGATGTCCTGCATCAAGACCTTGTTTCCCCGCGTGGCGATCCAATGAGCAATGCCTGACCCCATGACACCGGCGCCGATGACCGTCACGTCATGCACAGTCAGCGCGACTCCAGCCGGCCAGGGTTTCTTGGAAGCATCTTCCTTGCGGAAGAAGAAATCAATCAGCCGTTCCGTCTCCGGAGTCAGCGCGAGATCGAGGATGGCATGCTTCTCGAGTTCCATGGCCTTGGCCATGGAGGTAAACGGAGCGCGTCTGGCGACCTCGAGCGCGCGGAAGGGCGCCGAATAAAGGCCGCGCATCTTGTGATGCAGCACCGACCTGGCCCGGCTGGCAATCAAGGGCGCTAACAAACGATCACGCAAACGGGCGGTGGGCTGCTCGTGCTCGATCTCGCCGATCATCTTCTTGGCGGCATCCTCGAGATACTCGCGAGAGACGACGGCATTCACCAAGCCGACACATCTGGCCTCAGACGGTTTCAGCAGCTTGCCCGTCAAAATGAGATCGAGCGCCTTGGGAAGTCCCAGCAGCTTTGGCAGACGCGTGCTGCCCCCCCAGGCGGGGATGAGGCCGATCTGAGTTTCTGGCAGGCCGAGACGTGTATGATCACTGTCACTGGCGATCCGGGCATCGCAAGCGAGCGCGAGTTCCAATCCTCCGCCCACACAGGCGCCATGGATCAGGGCGATCTTCGGCATCTTCATGGAAGCGAGACGGTTGAAGGTGGCCTGCCCCAGATCAATCAGCTCCTCCAGCTTGCGAGCGGCCGAGCTGCGCAGAGTCTTCAGATCAGCGCCGGCGATGAACACACGGTCCTTCGCACTACGGATGAAGAGGCCACGCACGCTCGAGTCATGCACGACATGGTCGAGGCAGTGGTTAAATTCACGCAGCGTGGTGATGTTCCAGACGTTCGCCGAGCTGCCGGCCATATCGAAAGTGATCCAGGCCCAGTGATCGGCATCCACTTCCACTCGGAAGTGTTTGATCGGCGCGTTGGCTTGCTCCGATTCCGGATGGATGACCAGGGATTCGAGGAGGTGAGTTTTCATGATGATGAGCGACTATGTTGAAATTCAGACTCTTTCGAGGATGGCAGCGCCGCCCTGGCCGCCGCCGATGCACATCGTGACCAGGGCACGTTTGCCTTTGCTTTCGCGGAGCTGGTCAAGAGCGGTCAGGACGAGCCTGGCCGCCGTGGCTCCCACGGGATGGCCCAGGGCGATAGACCCGCCGCGCGGGTTGAGTTTAGCCTCAGGGAGGTCGCCAAGAGGCTCCTCCAATCCGGCACGGCGGGCGCTGGCTGGGTTTTTCAAACATTGCCGCACCGCCAGCACTTGTGCAGCAAAGGCTTCATTGATCTCGACGACGTCCAGGTCGTCGAGCGTCAGTCCGGCGCGATGCAAAACGGCATCCATGGCGCGCACCGGGCCGAGGCCCATGCGACGTGGATCGCAACCGGTGTAAGTGTATTCGACCAGCTTGCCAATGGGCTCCCAGCCGTGATGATTCACCGCTTCCTCGCTGGCCACGAGCAGGGCCACGGCACCATCCGTGATCTGGCTGGAGTTGCCTGCTGTCACGCTGCCGTTTTCACGGGCAAACATGGGCTTCAGCTTGGCCAGTTTTTCCAAGCTCGAATCTGGGCGGATGCCATTGTCAGCCAGCACGGGCATCACGCCCTTGCCCACCACATAAAGAGGGGTGACTTCGCGCTGAAGCGCGGCGGCTGCCGCAGCAGCCTTGCGATGACTGCCCAGGGCAAACTCGTCCTGCTCCTCGCGGCTGATGCAGAACTCACGCGCCAGCAGTTCCGCCGTCTCCCCCATGTTCATCTCGACTACCGGATCAGTGAGGCCCAGCTTGAGGCCGATCACAGGCGAAAAGTCGCCTGACCGGAAAGCGGTCATGGCTCCCAGTTTCTGGGAAAGGCCGCGGGCCCTGCCAAGGTTGGTGAACTTGTCCACCGCACGGCGTGAAAAATAGAGCGGCATCTGGCTCATGCTCTCCGTGCCACCGACCACAAAGACCTCCCCCTGCCCTGCGCACATCTTGGCATGCGCAGTGGTGAGCGCTTCAAGTCCTGAAGCGCAGTTGCGATGCACGGTCATGGCCGGACGCGACTCTGGCAGTCCCGCACGCAGGCCGATGACACGCGCGATATTTTGCGCATTCGCAGGCTGACCTACGCAGCCAAAGATGACCTCATCCACCACGTGTGGATCGATCCCGCCGCGCACCATCAGCGATGACACAGCCGACTTTCCCAGATCCACGGCGTCCAGGGATGCCAGTGAGGACCCAGCACGCGCAAAAGGTGTGCGCGCAGCAGCGATGATGAAAAGAGGTTTCATGGCAGACGCTAGTTGGTGGATGTTGATACTATACGGGCGGAGTCCTTCGGGCGGCTGTCTAGGATCTTCGCCTCTTTAAGAAGGCGGCCCACCCCCAGACGGTCGCGAAGCTCGGCCAAATCGTGAAATTGGATCTCATTCGGACGGATCTCAGTGACCTCGGCAAAGCGGCGCCCCAGGCGATGCTCCAGCTCAACCGTGTTCATATCATCCTCCGGCGCGACGTGGAGAAGCAGTTCATCCACCTCATGGGGGTCGTCGTGCAGTTTCCGCAGTTCGACCTGCCATGCCGCCACGCCCTTCATGTCATCGAGCAAATGTTCGAGGATGTTAAAGTTCACGAGTGTGCCTTTGATCTTGTCAAACTGCAGCTCGCGCACCTCGCTGACGCGGCTGATGGGGCCGAGCAGACGGCCACACATACGACCGCAATGCGGGCACTGCGCCCAGCTAAGCCCACCCTCCGCAATGTCTCCGGTGCGATAACGAATGACGACTGTGCCGCGTGCATCCAGCGGCGTGAAAACGATCTCTCCCGCGTGACCTTCCGGCACTGGGATGCCGGTTTTTGGATCTACCAGCTCCACCATGCCCAGGTCAGGACTGAGATGGAAGCCGCTGGCTCCCGCTTCCAAACTCGTGGGACATTCCGGGAAGGCCATCTTAGCCTCCGTGAAGCCGTAAGTGCTGATGATCTTCACATCGTCAGAGCCAAGTTCCGTGGCCAGCGCATGCAGGCGGGCACGCATGCCTTCCGCCACCTTCTCGCCCCCGAGCACGATGCGCTTCATGTTAGGCCAGTGCTTGCCGGTTTCCACCGCCTCCCGCAGCAGATGGTAGAAAAAGGTCGGCATGGCGATGACCACCTCAGGCCGCACCTTCTCGATCATGTTCATGTTCCCCTCGGTGCCCAGCACCTTGCCGCCGCCGGTGCTGACCATGAAGGTGCCGAATCCGAGACCTGCATGGTGCGCCTGCCAGAAGGCCAGGTGCGGCGCATAAGGGAAAGCGTTCACATGTTTCCACTCTCGCTGGGAGGCTCCGACCTCCATGAGGCGACGTCCCGTGACATCCAGATTGGCAAGGTCATGCTTGGTGAAGGCAAACGGCACCGGATCTGAAGAACGGCCCGTGGTGCTTGTCATCATCACCGGACGAAACTCGCGCTCGATCTGCTCCTTGGCATAGGCAGGACCATGCGAGATGGCATTCCAGATGACACCCCACTCGCGTTTCAGCGCCTTTTCATTGGGAATTAACACGAATCCCCGCTGTTCTTCCTTGGACACAGTAAGGTCCTTCTTGGAACTGAACGGCACCCGGGCCCAGTCCTCGTAGGTCTGGATGTCTTCCGGATGAATGTCGTTCTCCGCGAACAAACGTTGATAGTGCGCGCTGAAGGGCAGCACACGATGACTCAGATAGGTGCGGAGGCGCTGAAGCTGCCAGTCATGCCAGACTTCAGGCCGCGAGGCATCCCATCTCGGTGGAGCAGAAAACAGTTTCATGGTTGGGGGTGTTGGGTTGAGGTGATGTCCTTGAAAGCAGAGCACGAATGGCAGGAAGTGCCGCCTCCGCCGCGTGACGCCCGGTCTCGATGTAGCGGGCATGGTTCTCAAAATCGTTCCAGGAGCTGCCGCAGTGATAGGGGTGGATCAGCACCTCGGCCTCGCGCCCCTCTTTCTCACCGAGTCCGACCTGGGCGCACATGAGCGCGCGGCGGAAGACATCGAGCACATTGCCATCTGCCAGGAGGTTGATGGGGCGCAGCAGACGGGAGATGAGGCTGGGTGTCTTGGTCAGCGGCGCGAACGAGGTATCTCCGCAGAGAGAGATGTCCTTGTGCGTGGGCATCACATTCACCGCGATGACCGCGTCGAGATTGAATCTTTTGCGCAGCAGGGTGACGGGCAGCGGGTCGGCGGCACCACCGTCCGTGAAGCGCTGGTCTCCCAGAGTCACGGGCATGCAGATGCCGGGGATGGCAGCGCTGGCATGAATGGCAGGAGCCACCGGGCCTGATTCGAACGCATACGGCTGCAAGGTGTTCAGGTCCGTGGCCACCACCAGCATGGGGATCTTCAATTGTTCAAAAGTTAGTTCGCCCAGGGTCCGCTCGAGATGCTTGCGGATCTTGTTTCCGCGGATTAGACCGGCGGTCGGAGGGATCACAAAGTCCAGCAGACGCCTCAGCGCCTTCTTGTCCGTGATCTCCTTGGCGAGCCTCTCCAGCTCCGCGCCATCATAGCCGGCCGCATAGATGGCGCCGACATAGGCGCCCATGCTGGCTCCTGCGATGGCGGCGATGGGGATGTTGTTCTCCTCCAGTACCTGGAGCACGCCAACGTGGGCCAGGCCCCGGGCGCCTCCGCTTGAGAGAGCCAAACCGATTCGAGGGGGGGATGCCGGGATGACCGCAGAATTCGATCCATGCTCGGCAGCGTCATTCGCGGAACGCAAGATCCCCGTCCCTGGCTTTTGAGTGGGATAGGTGTTTGTCATGGTGGACCTCCTTGTCTTATTCGACGCAGGAGACCCCTATGGATGTTCAATGTGGAAACCCGATTTATGCGGATTTGACGGCACACTTTCAGACATCCAGCCAAGGCGGCAGGAACGTTCAATCTTTTACAGGGCGATGATCAGCCGCCCTGAAGCCACGCTACTATTGGTTAGCGGTTGCTGGCTGAGCGGATGAACTTGGACAGGTCGTCCTTCTGCTTTTTGAGGTCTGGCAGATTCAGATACATCATGTGACCTGCGGTATAATCCGACTGGGTGATGTTCTTCAGCAGGTCGGGATGCACGCGCAGATGGTTGAAGGTGTAACGACTGGCAAAATACGGAGTGGCCATGTCATAGTAGCCATTGGAGACATGCACTTTGAGGAAGGGATTCGCCGTCATGCTTTCGGACAGCACCTCAGAAACATCCGCGAACTGGTTCTCCGCATCCCAGTTCCATTTGCCGACGCTGGCCAGGATATGATAGGGGCGGTCATCCTCAAAGTTGAGGTCATTGCGCACATAGTGGTAGAAGGTGGAGGCATAGGCACTGAAGACGGCATCCGCGCTTGGATCGCTCTCCGCACTTTCGCTGAGAGGATCGCGGACATAGTTGGTGTAGCGGCTGTCGAAGCGGCCGGTCACAAGCCGCTTGTCGCGCAGCAGCTCCGCATTGAAGCGATGCAGCGGCACGCGAAGATTCGAACCATCCACAAAGGCCTCCGAGAGCCCTGTGAGGCGGGCCATCTGCTTCACGATCTTCGCACGCTCAGCCGCTGGAAGTCCGGCACCCATGATCAGAGCACGGTTGTAGTCCCCTGAAGCGAAGGTCTCGGATTCAGCGAGCACTTCCGTGAGCGGCTTCTTCAGCAGTTCAGGGGAGAGCTTCTTATGATACCACGCCGCGGCCGTGAAACTTGGGAGATAAAGTAGGTTAGGCAGGTCATTGCCCTCGCCACCCCAGATGGTCTGGAAGTTCAGCACGGTCGACACAAGCATGATGCCATTCAGATTGAGGCGATGAGAACGCATGAGCTCACCGCTCAAGGCCGCCGCGCGCGTGGTGCCGTAACTCTCGCCGATGAGGAACTTGGGTGAGGGCCAGCGCGACTCTTTGCTAATGTATAGACGAATGAACTCGCCGATGCTCTTCGCGTCCTCATTCAAGCCATAGAAGTTCTTCGCATCTTCAGGCTTGGCCGCGCGGCTGTAGCCGGTGCCCACGGGATCAATGAAAACGAGATCCGTTTCATCCAAAAGGCTGAACTCATTCTCCACGAGCTGATAAGGCGGTGGCAGAGCAAAGCCATCATCACGCAGCTTCACACGCTTCGGTCCCAGCAGCCCCATGTGCATCCACACGGATGATGAACCTGGTCCGCCATTGAAGGAGAAGGTCAAAGGACGTGTGGCTGCATCTGACACGCCTTTTTTAGTGTAGGCGATGTAGAAGATGTCCGCCGTGGTCTTGCCTGCGACATCCTTGAGCGCGAGCGTGCCGGCCGTGGCCGTGTAGTCGAGCTTCTGGCCGCCGATGGTGACGCTGTGCTCGGTGGAAGATTTCTTGTCGGCCTTGTCGTCCTTCTTCTCTTTGTCCTCCTTCTTATCTTCCGCAGGAGGCGCCTCCTTGGCAGGTTCCTGGGCTTGAATGGCGAGGGTGGAGAGCGCGGACAGGGCGCACAGAAGCAGTGGTCGGAACGGGATCATGGTGGTGAGGATAGCCATACGTAAAATAAAGACATCTTTTCCCTTGCAGATTCTCTGCTTTATAGCAATCTCCGCGCCCGCTCAACAGAGCATAGACCCCTTCGTCTAGCGGTTAGGACACATCCCTTTCACGGATGCGACACGAGTTCGATTCTCGTAGGGGTCGCCACTCTCCTCAGGAGAGTGGAGGCGAGGGAAGCAAAGCTTCCATTCAATCAAGTCTGCTCTTCTAAAAAGTTCCGGCGCATAAGCCGATCTTGTCCGGCTGAACAAGGGAGTCGCTGAACGGTCCCGTCTATTCAAAAAGAAGCCGTGGCGGGCCATTCAGCAGACTTCTTCCGACACATTCACTGGAAGCCTTGCAGTTTTTCTCGTGCCTGCTCTAAATAGTGCGCCATTCCCGTTCACTCCGCATGACCACTGCCGCACCCGCCCCAGCTCCCAGCAAGCGCCGGGTGTTTGCGTCCCGTTTATTCAGCACTCTGATCTTGTGGGGTGTGATCGCCATGGCACTGCAATGGAAGAGCCACTGGATGATCGTCCTGCTCACCGGCTTTTTTGGCGTGGCAGGTGCGTTCGAATACTTCCGGCTCCTGCGGCTGGACAACCACATCCGCGGATTCAATCTGCTCGGCCTCTGCATCTGCCTGGGTTACTGGATCACCACCACCTGGTGGGTGACCAATCAAAAGAGCGCGCCGCCGATGTGGTTGGAACTCGCCGCGCTCACGGCCAGCGTGCATGGCTCGTTCCTCCTATGCTACCGGCATCAGCTAGAGGGCATCGTCACCCTCCAGCGCATCTTCCACACGGTGTTTGGCGTGGTCTACACGGTGATCTTCTACGGCTTCATTGTGAGGTTGATGTATTTCAAGCCGGATGGCAGCACGATGACAGGTCTCTTCCTGGTGCTCTATCTCATCGTCGTCACCAAGTTCAGTGACATGGGCGCCTACACGGTCGGCGTGTTGTTTGGAAAGCATAAGATGATTCCACACATCAGCCCGGCGAAGTCCTGGGAAGGGCTGGTCGGCGCGTTCATCGGTTCTTTTGGTGCGGCCGTCATCACCCTTTGGCTCGCTGGGCCAAAGCTTGCCCCTTTGAACTGGATGCACGGACTCATCCTCGCGCCGGTGCTTTGCGCCACGGCGGTGTCAGGTGACCTTGCCGAATCTGTGCTGAAGCGCTGCGTTTCCATTAAAGACAGCGGTCACAAGCTTCCCGGCATCGGCGGCATCCTGGATCTTACGGACAGCCTGCTTTTCACGGCTCCGGTGTTTTATTTTTATCTGGAGGCGATCACCGCCTGAGGCATTGGAGCAACGACGCATGATCAAACGACGCAAAGTCCTCCTCCTCGGCTCCACAGGGTCCATCGGTACCAGCGCGCTCAAAGTGGCGCTCGATATCCCTGAGCGCATGGAGATCGTGGGTCTCGCGGCTCAGCGCAGTGTCGAGGCACTGGTGGCCCAGGTGCAGGAGACAGGCGTGAAACAAGTGGCGCTGACGGATGAAGCTGCGGCTGCCAAGGCGCGCACGCTTCTGCCATCTGATGTCACGCTGCATGTGGGTGCCAGCGGCTTGGTGGACCTCGTCCGCGCCAGTGATGCAGACATGGTGCTGGTGGCCATCGTGGGCGTGGCAGGCCTTGCCCCGGCGCTCGCGGCCATTGAAGAGGGCAAGCATCTCGCGGTGGCGAGCAAAGAAATCCTGGTGATGGCAGGCGAGGCGGTGATGGAGGCCGCACAACGCAAGGGCGTGGACATCCTGCCTGTGGACAGCGAGCACAACGCGATCTTCCAATGCCTGGAAGGGCATCGCGGTTGTGAAGTGCGCCGCATCCTGCTCACCGCCAGCGGTGGTCCTTTTCGCCAACTGCCGGCAGATCAACTGCCGAGCGTCACTCTCGCTCAGGCCTTAAAACATCCGACCTGGACTATGGGCCGGAAGATCACCATCGACAGCGCGACTCTTTTTAACAAGGGCCTGGAGATGATCGAGGCACGCTGGCTCTTCGATGTGCCGATGAGAAACATCGAGGTGGTCGTGCATCCTCAGAGCATCGTCCACAGCATGGTCGAGTTCACGGACAACAGTGTGATCGCCCAGCTGAGTCATAGTGACATGTGCTTCCCCATTCAGTACGCCGTCACCTGGCCGGACCGCGTGCCTAACAATCTCCGCCCGCTGGATTTTGCGCGACTGGCATCCCTCACCTTTGAGGCGCCACGCACGCAGGACTTCCCTGCTCTGGATCTGGCCCGCCATGCGGGCGAGGTCGGCGGCACCCTACCAGCCGTTTTAAACGCGGCAAACGAGGTGGCTGTGGAAGCTTTTCTGAATGAGCGCACGAGCTTCCCATCCATCTGGAAAACCGTCGCAAGAGTCATGGAAAAACACGAGGTGATCCAGCACCCAAGCCTCGAAGCGCTGATCGAAGCGGACGCTTGGGCGCGGAGAGTCGCGACCGAGTAGTTCGAAGGCCTCGGACTGTCGCTGGCGCAGGGGATGCTGATCTTTTTTACACGGCAGTGCCTAGCTGCCGCTAACCTGCGTTAATCAGTGGTTAGGCTTTCTGCCACCCTCTTATTGCCTCCAAGCGGCCTGATTGGCTGCGGCACCTTGGTCCGCAGCACTGCGTTCGAGGCCGGGAAAATCTTCCGCGAGTTCGGAGATGACAACGGCCGGGATGGCCTGGGCGAGACGCATGACATGCGGGGTGATCTCCGTCATGTGGCGCTCTGCAAGCGCGGCGACGCGTGGATCCCGCAGGGCGAGCGCCGTGGTGTGGAGCATCGAGTAACCTTCCACTGCAAGCGAGAGCGCGGTGTAATCATCACGCAGCATGCGTGAGACCGGGTGCTTGCGCACTTTGGCGTAAAGCCCGGCGAGGACACCGGCAACGCTGCCGAGAGCATCCTTGACGGCTTTACCCACCCCTCCACCCAGATCCTTGGCGAGACTATCAAGGGCGGCGACACGTGCTTGCGCAGCTGCGGCGAGATCAAGCACTAGAACAGCGGAGACGGGGAGCTTCTTCACGTCCTCATCTTCGCTTTGAGAGGCGAGCGCCTTCGCGGTGTCTTGCTCGAGCGCGAGCATGTCGTTCACATACATCTGGAGGATGTCTTGGGCTTCGGCGGTGTTCATGGCTGGTTGGAAAGGTGTGACGAGGATTCGGAGTATGCTTGGACATCGGCCCCCACCTAACCACCGCGTGCATGAAAGGCCGCGGAGGCACCCCTAGTGACAGCTCAGGTGGCCGGGGAGGGACATCAATGAGTGAGGACACTTGACTCTTGGGGCAGATGGGTGAATCAAGAATACCCATGAGCAAAACATGGAAAACTTGCGGCCTTCGAGCCGCGTTGGCAGTCGCCCTGGTGGCGCTGGGAACTAGCTGTGCCACCCCTCAAAGTGGAACGCCTCGGCAGAACCCTCCGCCTCGTTCCACGAGGATCGATGAATTAGGTCCCATCGGCAACGGAGCCTCCGTGGTCCTGAACTCACGGTACAATGAAGTCATTCTGCCCAGTGGACAGCGCTGGGTCGGACGCGTGCGCGGAATCCGGGATGTGATGCTGGTGCGCGACAACGTGATCACTCCCGCCACCGAGGTCCCCGAGGCACTTCATCCTACCTATCAAGTGCAGGTGGATTTTCGTGCCGACCGCATCAACTACCAGTTCTTCGGAGAGCGGCAGGGCGGCTACTACCCGAGAAAGAGGGCCAGGTAAGACAGCCTGATCACACTCTTGGTTAAGCACCTGCTTTCAGCGCGCTGAAAGCAGGTAGCCAATCAACATCACGGCCAGGAGGATCGCGGCGACGATCTTCCACAGCTGCTCTTTGCTCAGCGAAGGCCTGCCTTCCCGGTCCTCGCCAAACTCGCGTTTGACGAAGTCATCATAATCAAAGTCTTCCTCATCATCAGGGAGATCGACACCGTCGTAGATTTCCGAGTTCTCCTTCCATCCTGACTTGGCGCAGGCACCGCAGTCATCACAGGCCACCGCACCTTTGGGCACCCACTCGCCGCAGTTGGGGCATTGGCCAGGAGGCTTGAAGGCAGACATGGAGGTTCGGAGGGCTGAGTCCGGAATTCGGAGTAAGGAAGAGGGTGCCTCGTGAAACTGGGCGGAGATCTAGCGAGGGATCAGAGGTTTCAAATTCAGAGTTTCCAACGAGCGGAGTCTTGAGCATTTTTCCCGCCCCACAAGGCGGGACATCTCACTCCGAACTCAGCCCTCCGAACTCGAAACTCCTTAGATCATCCCAAGCTTCATTTTGCCCTCGATGGAGATCATGCCCTGATTCCAGGCAGGCTCCCAGACGAGTTCCACAGCGGCGTCATCCATGTCTTCGATGGTCATGATTCGGCTTTGGGCATCGGCAGCGATAGTGGGGCCCATGCCGCAGCCGGGGGCGGTCAGCGTCATCTTCACCAGGGCCCGGCTTTTACCGTCTTCCGTCTGCTCGACATGACAGTCATACACGAGGCCGAGGTCCACGATGTTCACGGGGATTTCCGGGTCGTAAACGTTCTTCAGCTGGTTCCAGACCTGCGCCTCGAGATCGTTGGCATCATCGGGGATGTTGGAAGAGCTGCTTTCCTGCTCCTTTTTCTGCGCCTCAGGGTCGATGCCCAGGGCATCTACATCCTTGGCGCTGATGCGGGCAAGGCCAAAGTCAGTTGCCACGGTGTAGGTGCCGCCGAGGGACTGCGTGATGATCACCTTCAGGCCGAGCGGCAGATTGATGCTTTCCCCGCTGGGGATCTGGACGGCTTCGACTTCGCGTTTGAGTTCGAGGGAGGTGTGCATGGAAAGAGAGGAGAGTGCCCGGGAGAGGATTGACGGACCTAAAGAACAAACGAAGGCTGCCGCGCACCCGGATGCTCCGAGAATGCAGCCCGGAGAGGGGGTGTCAACCCCTGCGCGCCACTCTTCTCCCTGCATCCCTGGTAGATTTCCTTCTCGACGCCCGATTTGAGTGTCGCTATCTCGTCTTCCTCCAATCCTCCCCCCTTCTCTTTCCCCCCATCATCATGCGCAAAGGCATCCTCGCAGGCGGCAACTACATCATCGACTACGTCAAGCTGATCAACAGCTACCCTGAGCAGGACATGCTCGCCGACATCCGCAGCGAGACCTCCAGCAATGGCGGAGGTCCCTACAACGTGCTCAAAGACCTCGCCGCCATGCGTGCGGACTACCCCCTGTCCGCCGCCGGACTGGTGGGAAAAGACGCGAATGGTGACTGGATCCTCCGGGATTGCCAGAAGGCAGGCATTGATACCGCTCAACTGCGCCAAACCGACCGCGCGCCGACCTCCTATACGGATGCGATGACGGCCATCAGCACAGGGCGGCGCACCTTCTTCCACCAGCGGGGTGCCAATGCGCTGCTGGGCGAGGCAGACTTTGATTTCAGCACCACTACGGCGCGGGTCTTTCATCTGGGCTATCTCATGCTGCTGGATGAGATGGACCGCCTCCTGCCGGATGACAGCACACCGGCGGCACGCACGCTGGCCAAGGCGCGCGCGGCAGGCCTGATCACCACGGTGGACGTGGTCAGCACGGAGAACCCGCATTTCCAGGCCATCGCTGAAGCGGCGCTGCCACATACGGACTACCTCATCATCAATGAGGTCGAGGCGGGGAAGATCGTCGGCATGAATCTCAAGACGGTGCCGGTGGATGTGTCCGCTGTTTCAGATGCGGCGCGTGCCTTGCTGGCAAAAGGCGTGCACAAGCAGGTGGTGATTCACTTTGAGGCCGGTGCGGTCGTGGCAGACAGCGAAGGTCATGTGACCATTCAGGCTTCATTGAATCTGCCCCGCGGCTTCATCGTCGGCGCCACGGGTGCGGGAGATGCTTTTGCTGCGGGCTATCTCCACGGAGTCCATGAGGGCTGGTCCATCGTAGACTCTTTGATGCTCGCGGTATGCACTGCGGCGAGCTGCCTGACCCATCCCACACCTTCGGAGGGATTGCGCCCGGTGGCTGATTGCCTCCGCCTCGCTGACGAACACGGATTCCGACTCTCATGAAACCTTCTCTGCTCACTCCGGAAGAACTCTCCGCAAGCCTTGCCACACTTGATGGTTGGGCCGTGGAGGGCAAAGAGATCGTGAAGACCTTCAAGTTTCCGGCTTATCTGGCAGGGATCGACTTCGTGTCGAAGCTCGGTCATGCCGCCGAGGCCATGAATCATCATCCGGACCTCATCGTGGGCTGGAGAAAGGTCACCGTGCGGCTCAGCACGCATAGCGCCAGCGGCTTGACGGAGCTGGATGTGACCCTGGCGCGTGAGGCGGAGAAGATGGCGTCAGCGTAGGCGCATTCGCAAGAGTTCGAGGTGTTGGTGATATCGCGCGACTCCATTGATTTCGTTCTGGCGAACGATCCTACAATAGAAGGCCGGTCGCCCCGAAGAGGGGTGACCGGCCTTTTAGGCTTTGAAGCCGCTAACAAACAATGCGTTTAGTCGTCGATGACGACGCGGTTGATCACGCGGGTCTCGCCTTCGAGGCCGTAGTGCACGCTGACAGGGATGCCCACCTTGACGCGGGTTTTGACATCGTCCTCGGTCAGGATCTTGCCGCTGCGGGTCACGTAGGCCACCTTGGTGCCGTAGCGATAGGTCATGGGGCCGCTGGTTTCCTTCACGATGAAGGAGGAGCCAGGCACATATTCAGTGAGGGTGCCGGAGCTCGTGACGGTTTTCGTGGTGCGCGAGGCCGTGCCGTCTTCATTGACGGTGGTCGTGGTGGTCTGGGTGGTGCTTTGAGCTTGAACGCTGAAGGCAGCGGCCAGAACTGCGAAGGCAATGCTGTGGAGGAGTGTTTTCATGTTGGGTTCGATGGTTTGTTCGTGTTGCCATCTATCTAGGTGATGGTGCCGAGAGTTCGCCCCTCCTCCCATCCCCGGCTGGGTGTCAGCCCCCGACTCAGCCATCAGGCGGGCCTGAGGCCTCCCTCGTCCCATTCCCTGAGACACTACTTTCCGACGGCCCGCTTCAGCTCGTGCTGCGCTGCGTTAAAGTTCGTCACCGACTGCACCCGGCTCTCTCGAGCGCGGGTCAGCTCTTCGCGAGCCAGCAGATACTCCAGCACCACCCCGAGCCGGCTGGCCTGCCTCTCGCGAGCCAGCTTCACCATCTCCTCGGCTGCGGAAACAGCCTCGTCATTGATGGTGATCTGGTCATAGGCACTCTGGGACTTCGCGGCAGCCTCCACCACTTCACGACCGATGGCCGCCTTGACTTGGCCTATCTGGAGATGCGCCGCATCTTCACGTGAATCAGCGATGACCTGCCGCTGACGATCAAAGAGTCCCCCCGGGCCGATCTTCCACCCCAGTCCGACGTAGAAGTCCTGCGAAGTTCCTGAGTTCCCGGTCTGTCCGCCATAGCCACCGCCAAGTCCGCCCACGGTATAACCGGCCTGCACATTGGGGATCATGGGGGCCACCCGTGCGCGATGACTCTCTATCCCCGCGGCTTCGGTCGCCGCCTGGGCGGCCCTCATCTCGGGGCGATGCTGCGAAGCCTGGGAGATCAAGCTCGCGACACCTGTCTTGCGATCCAGGAGACGCACCGGCACCAGATCTGCCTTGGCAGGGCGCAATTCAGTTTCTGCGGGCAGCCGCAAAGTCTCCGCGAGGGCCGCAGCGGCCAGATCCCGCTTCTCCTGATGCTGGCGGATGGCCAGTTTTTCACGACTGACGAGAGTCTTCACGCGCAAGAGATCCGCACGGAAAGCGGTGCCGGCATCCACCGCGCCACCGATCTGCTTTTCATAGTCCTGGGTCAGGCGAAGATCATCCTCGATGATGGCCAGCGCCGCCTCTGCACCTAACAAATCATAGTATCTCCCCGTGGCTTGGGTGACAATGTCACGTCGGGATTTCTCAGCCAGCTGCTCCGCCGCCAGAGCCTTCTGCTTCGCCACCAGCGCCGAGTAGTAAATGTCTCCCGGCGACCAGTCGATCATGATGGAGGGGCCCAGCGTGTATTGCTGTTTGCTCGCGTCGAAGACCGCACCCGCGACATCCTGAATGCGCCCGTCATGGCGCTTGTAGGACGCGCCGAGACTGAGTGCCGGCCAGAATCGCTGCCAGGCGAGCTTGGATTCGGCAATCGCCTCAGTGTGCTTCACACGCGCCAGTTCGATCTCGTCATTGTTCGCGCCGGCGAGCTTCATCACCGTGGGAAGATTCACATAAACAGGAGCCGCATGGCCCAAGCATGTGACCGCGAACATACACAGCCAGAGATGACGGAGAACAGAAGGCATGGCGTTCATTTGGCAGTGACGGCTTGTTTGTCCGTGAGAGTGACCGTGCCGGGGACGAGCAGAACATCGTCGGGCTTGAGTTCGGGGACTTCGACGTTGGTGCCGTCGTTAAAGCCGATCTTCACGGCCGTCTTCATGGCTTTGCCATCGGCGTGCTTGAACACGAACGCATTTGTCTTTTCCATGACGAGAGCGGCGACGGGAATGAGCGTGGCGTTATCATGCTTCTCGACCGCAATCTTGGTCATGGCATACATGCCAGGGCGCAGTTTGAGCTCGGGGTTCTTCAGATCAGCCTCGGCCAGCATGGTGCGGGTGGCGGGATCCAGCGCATAGGCGATGCGGCTGATGCTGGCCTCCACCGGCGTGGCGCTAGCACCAAGAGCATCGATCTGCGCCTTGACGGGCTTGCCGACGATGACGAGCCCGGTCTCCAGTTCAGTCACGGGTATCTGCAAACGCAGGGTGCTGAGGTCGGTGACTTCGAGCAGCTTGGAGATGTTGGCCGTGGCGAGCGACCCAGCATCCGCATGCCGTGCCGTGACGATGCCATCAAAGGGTGCCTTGATCGTCCCGAATTGGATCAGGGTCTCGCCTCGGTCGAGGTTGGCTTTGGCGATGGCGAGCTTGGCCTCGGCATCATCCACGGATTGAGGCAGCACCAGGTCGGGTGACTTGGCGCGGGCCTCGTGAAGGCGTTTCACTTCCACCTGCGCTGCGGAGACCTCAGCCTTCGCTTTGGCGATGTCCGCCTGGAGTTCCGGCACTTCGAGAGTGGCGAGCACCTGTCCCGCCTTCACGGCATCGCCCTTGTCCACAGTGATGCTGGCGATGTAGCCCGTGACCTTCGCATGCAGCGTGGCCTGCTGCCAGGGAGCCAGAGTGGCAGGCAGGGAAACCCAACGATGGATGGTGCCCGTGGCGGGCTTGGTCGTCGGCAGCTCGAGTGCTCCGGCGAGGGTGGTGAAGGCTAGGAAAATCAGGGTGCGCATGAGGCGGTGAAAATGGCAGGGGCTAAACAAACTCAGTCCAGTCATCGAGTCCGACGATTCGCATGAAGTCGCCAATGTAGTCTCCCACACGCTCAGCTTCCTCAGTATCCTCAAGATCGAACTGATCCTGGAGTTTCTTGGCAGCTTTGTAGAGGATGTGATCCACCGTGCTACGAGCCAAGAGTGATTCGCATCTGTCGAGAAATTTATTTACCAACCCTTCGCAGCGCAGGCGGGTTTCTTCATCGACGGCACCGGGATAGTATTCGGTTTCGAGAAATTTCTTCTCGAGCTTGAGGGCTTTGATCTCGGCCTGGATTTTAGGGGTGAGCTTCATGTCAGTCGTTGAGGGGTTCGAGAGACGCCTCCTGGGCGTTCTTCGAAGCTAGTAGCGCATATACCGCAGGAAGCACTAGCAACGTGGCGACGGTGGCGAGGGCGAGGCCGCCGATGGTGGCGATGGCGAGCGGGCTGGTCTGGCTCTTCGCCAGGGCCATGGGAATCATGCCGGCGATCATGGCCAGGCTGGTCATCAGGATGGGTCGCAGACGCGTGACAGCGCTCTCCAAAGCCGCTTCACGTTTGGTTAGGCCGGTCAACTGGGCGCGATGGGCAAAGGTGACGAGGAGGATGGCATTCGCCACTGCCACGCCGACCGCCATGATGGCGCCCATGAAGCTCTGGATGTTCACGGTGGTGCCGGTGAGCATGAGCGCCAGCACAACGCCCAACAGAGCGGCAGGAATGGTGGTGAGCACGATCAGCGCGAGGCGGATGCTCTGGAAGTTCGCCACCAGGAGCAGGAAGATGGTGATGATGGCGATGAGAAGGCCGGTTTGCAGGCCGCTCTGTAGTTCCTTCATCGGCGGCACCTGACCGCGCAAAGCGACGTTCACCCCGGCAGGGGCAGGATTGTCAGCGATGACTTTCTCCACCTGCTTCGCGATGCTGCCAAGCGGCTTGTCATGCAGGTTCGCGAGGACTGAAACGGTGCGGGACATGTTGTAGCGATCGTATTGCCCGATGATGTTGCCCTCGCTGATCTTGGCGATGTTGCGCAATGGCACGGGCTGCCTTTCTGGGGCAGAGACGGGGAGATTGCGGAGATCTTCGAGGCTTTTCATCAGGGTCTGTGGCACCTGAACTTGCAGACTCATGCTCTGGCCGGTTTTCGGGTCTGCGTAGTAGTTTGGCACGGTGAAGCGACTGCTAGCCGTGGCCGCGACGAGGCTGCGCGTGGCATCACTCATCTTCACGCCGAGAAGACCGGCGCGCTCGCGGTCGATGTTCACATCCACGCTGGGATAGTCGAGCGTCTGGCTGAACTGCACATCCCGCAGATCCTTGAGCTCAGCGAGCTTCGCGCGCAGCGTCTCTGCGTGGGCACGGCTGGCGGCGAAATCTTTGCCACTGACCGCGACCTCGATGGGAGTCGGAGAACCAAGCGCCATCACGCGACTGACGATGTCTGCCGGTTCAAAGGAGAAAAGCACCTGCGGAAACTCCTTGGCAAAGCGGGCGCGCAGGGTCTCGCGCAGCTCATCGATGGGCTTTGAGCCTGGCTTGAGCTGAATTTGAAGCATGGCTTCCTCGGGACCGCTGTTCCATTGATGGATGAGGTTCACCGGATAGTTCGGTGCATGCACGCCAATGAGGCCCATGCTCGTGGCGATGGCGGATTCTTCCTGAATGATGGCCAGCACGCGGGTGGCGATCTGCTCGGTGGTTTCCAGTCGCGTGGCGGTGGGGGCTCGCAGACGGAGCTGAAGCTGGCCGGCATCGATCTGAGGAAAGATCTCCGTGCCGAGGAATGGCAGGATGATGCTGATGGCGAAGATGACGCCGCCAAGATAAGCCGGAACAAGGATGTGGCGGGTGGTGAGGGAGGGAAGGAAGAGCCAGCGCAGCGTGGACTCACGTGCGTCCTGGGTCTGCGCCGCCTGCTTCGGTTCTTTGTGCCACCAGATGCACAGGATGGGAACGAGCGTCGATGAAAGCAGATAACTCGAGATCATGCTGAAACCCACGGCGAGCGAGAGCGGCAGGAAGAGCGCCTTCGCCGCCCCGGTCATGAACAGGCTCGGCACGAACACGGCCAGGATGCAAAGCATCGACAGAGAGCGCGGGCCGATGGTCTCCTCAGACGCATCCAGGACGATGCGGGCGAGAGATCCCCTGCCCTCCTTCATACGGCGGTGGATGTTCTCGATCTCCACCGTGGCTTCATCGACCAGGATGCCCACCGCGAGCGCAAGACCTCCGAGGGTCATGAGATTGATCGTGTAACCACTGATCCACAGCGCCAGCACAGCTCCTGCGATGGCGATGGGGATGTTCAGGACGACGATGAAGACGCTGCGCAGATCCCGCAGGAAGATGAGCACCATCAGGCCGGTAAGCGCTGCCCCGAGCAGGCCTTCTTTCACCAGGTCATCGATGGCGCGGATGATCCAGGGGCTTTGATCGAACTCGAAGGTGACGTTGATGTCCTCAGGACAGGCGGCTTTGAACTTGGGAATGTTCTGTTTCACCAGTTCCACTACGCTGAGCGTGGAGGCATCGCTGCGCTTCGTGACCGGCATGTAGACGGTGCGACGGCCGTTCACAATGGCGATGCTTGTGGTTAGGTCGCTGCCGTCACTCACCTCACCAACATCCCGCACATAGACCGCGCCCTGGTCCGTGACCTTCAGCGGCACGGCGGCCAGGTCCTGGATGTTCTTCACGACGGCGTTTGTCGGCACGATGGGGTAGCTGCCAGGCAGCGCCAGATTGCCACTGGGACTCATCGTGTTGGCCTCGGTCATGGCTTTGACGACGTCATCGGGACTTAGACTGTAAGCGCGCAGGCGGTCGGGCTTCACGTTGATCAAGATGGTGCGGGCACTGCCGCCGAAGGGAGGCGGAGCGGAAACTCCAGGCAGCGTGGCAAAGAGCGGGCGCACCATGTTCAGCGCGGCATCCTGCATCTGGCCCACCGTGCGGGTGGGATTCTCCGTGGAGAAGACCAGATTCCCCACCGGCACGCTGCCGGCATCAAACCGCGTCACGAAGGCTCCTGGCGTCCCTGGAGGCATGAAGGAGCGGGAGCGGTTCACATAGGCGATGGTCTCTGAAAGCGCCGCCGACATGTCCGTGCCTGGATGAAACTGCAGCTTCATGATCGAGGCACCCTGGATGTTCTTCGACTCCACGTGCTCGATCCCCGCGATGTAGAGGAAATGGTACTCGTAGTAGTAGGTCAGGTAGCCTTCCATCTGCGCCGCATCCATACCGCCATACGGCTGTGCGACATAGATCGTGGGAATGCCCAGCGGAGGGAAGACGTCCCGCGCCATCTTTTCAGTGGCGATCCATGAGCCCAGCAGGATCGCCACAACGGCGACAAGAATGGTCCAAGGATGGCGGAGAGCGAGACGGGGGAGAGACATGAAGCGGACAGCGAAGCAAAAAGACCGAATGACGAGGCCCCTTTAACGGCCATCGATTACGGACTTCCATTACGGGCACCGTAAAACGTCGCCTGGCAAATATCTTTCCACGATTTGTAGAAAATCCAGGCCGCGTACTCGGGGAGACGTCACGTGACGGTGCGGGAGCCGCCATTCCCCGTGCGGCTTAGTGCCTGCCGACCTCGACCCCGAGCTCACGGAGCTGTCTGCGGACGATTTTTAGCACATTCCGACCGTCCGGGGTGATTTTGTAGGAGCGTGGGGCCTTTGGACCGCGACTAGAATCAGCCGTGGAAGTGAGCCAGCCGTTCTTCTCCATCCGCTTCAGCAGCGGGTAGAGCGTGCCCGGGCTGACATCATAACCGTGGTGAGCCAGCTCCTTCAGCATCCACTGACCGATCACCTCTCCCTCGGCGGCGTGATGCAGGACATGCACCTTCCAGAAGGAGAGGAGAATTTCACGATTGATCAGTTTGAGGTCCACCGGGCAGAGAGAGATTTCTTTAATCTATGACGAAGAATGCGACCCCTTCCCACAAATTCAATGCTGGATTGTGTGACAACGGGAGAGGAGAAAGTGATCAGAACCAAGGTGCGCACCGCCTTAGAGAGCGGCGGTTGGGGTGAGGAAGGATTCGTCGGTGAGGTTGCTGATGCCAGCGATGAAGCGGAGGGCGGGTTTCTTCTGGCAATGGGCGGCGAGATCGAGAATGAAGCCTGCCTAACTCTTACCGAGGCAGACATCCAGAGCACCAGCGATTTGGTAGGGATAGATGCAGTTGGACGGTTTTTATCCACGCGGCTGCCATTGAGGGCGGTGCCAGATGGCTCTCCTACCCTTTTCATTCCACACCGGGGATAGGCTGGGTCATTCAGCCGCGACTTCGAGAGTGCTTTCTTTGTCCAGAAGCGCTGCGAGAAGGTCCGCAAGAGGCAGGGAGACAATCGCCGTGGCTTTGTCACTCATGGCATAGGGCAGGATGAGCTGGCCGCCATGGACGAGGGAGCCGCAACTATAAACAACGTTAGGCACATAACCTTCACGCTCGACGCCCTCGGGGCAGAGCAAGGGGTGGCGCAAGCGACCGATGACGCGGGTAGGATCCTCGAGATCCAGCAGGACGACGCCGATGCAGTACTTGCGCATGGGACCGACGCCATGGGTGATGACGAGCCAGCCGGCCTCGGTCTCGATGGGTGAGCCACAGTTGCCCAGCTTCACGGCTTCCCAGGTCTCCGCAGGACGAAGGATCAGATGCGGATCTCCCCAGTGGTGAGGATTGTCGCTGAACATGATGAAGAGATTTTCATCATCCTGCCGGGAGAGCATGACATAGCGGCCACGGATGCGACGCGGGAAGAGGGCCATGCCTTTGTTCTGGACGGCAGTGCCATTGAGCGTGAGCACGCGGAAGTGCAGGAAGTCCTGTGTCTCGATGAACTGCGGGAGAATGGCACGACCATTGTAGGCGGTGTAGGTAGCGCAGTAGGTCACGGAACCATCATCATCCACAAAGCGTACGAAGCGCGCGTCCTCGATGCCATTGCTCTCATTGCCGGAGACAGGGAAGATGATGCGCTCGCTCATGGCAAGCTTGGAGGAGAAGCACAGCTCATAGTTGGAGTCGGCGAGCCACTGGACGCACTCAAGAGTACGGCGCTCATCATGCGAAAGCGGCAGGTTCTCCCGCCGAAAGCTGGCGACACGGACAGAAAGCTCACTGCGGGTGAAATCATCAGCCAGCGCATCCATAAGCGAGGAAGTGCATTCGTTGTCGAAGCCCATCTCGTGAAGCTTCACGATGAAGCGCTTTTTTCGATAGGTTGGATTCGGCAGAACCTCGGGAAGACTGACGTAACGTGAGACCGGCACGAGGGTGATGTGCCCATCAGGCGAGATCTCTCCCTCGCGAAACTCAATCGAAGAGATGTGCCCCTCACCCGTGGCACGGAGGCTCATGATGAAGCGTAGTCCGCCTTCAGGCACGGCGCTTTGATCCGGGTGCGGCACGATGGAGGGATTAAAAAGGGCGGCTGCCTCCAGGGAATACTCACCGCTGAAGAGAGCGCCGATCAGAAGCTGCCGCGAACGTGTGAGCGGGCGCTGCGTGAAGACCTCCGACTGCACCTTGGCAAAATGACTCATGAGCACGGGCTCAATGTCAAAGTGACGGCCGTCGAAGTCCGCGTGCACGGCGGCAAGCTCAGTCTCCACCTCCTCCTCCGTCAGCGCGAGAGCACGACCGATGATGGTAGCGAGGCGCTGAGGGCTGGAGGGGATGAACGGGCGGACGATGACGCGCGCGCTCTCCGGCTGCAGGATGATATGGTGGCGGCGAAGGGCGAGGCAGGTCATACGCGGGCTGGAAGCGGATGCTGAGCGAGATTCATCTCAGCGAGGGCAATGTGGAAGGCGAGGGTGGACTCAGCGCCCTGGTTTTGATTCACGCGGCCAGGGTGCAGGCCATCGGCACAGCCACCCGTGGCCGCATCGTAAAGAGGCAGTCCCAGGTCGTTGCGACCGAGGAACCACTCAAAGGCGCGGCGAGCCTCGCGCGACCAAAACGCATCATTGGTTATCTGAAAGGCTGTCACACAGGCCGAGACCATGGCCTGGGCTTCCACCGGCTGCTGGTCGAAGTGCGCACGGGCACCGCCACGGATGCAGAAGCCCTCACTGCCGATGGGCCTGAAGCTGCCGTTCGGCGTCATTTGGATCGAGACGAGCCAGCGCAATGATTTCAAACCCACCTCCAGGGCTTCGGCATTTTGGGCCGCGTGCCCTGAAATCATCAAGGCCTGGCTGAGACGGGCATTGTCATACGTGGCGCCTGGCTCGAACCACGGCCAGTCGTCGGTCGCGCAGTTCTTCCAGAGCCGGAGGAGATCCCCCATCAACACCTCGCGCGCGGCTGAGGCAGCCCGGTGATCCGGGAACTGGCAAAGATACTCATGAATGCCGAGGAGGGTAAAAGCCCAGGCACGCGGAGAGGTGAAGCCCTCCACACAAGCCAGCCCGACATCGAAAATCTGAGCGCAGAGAGCACGGTGACCAGCATTGCGCGCACGCACGGCCCCCGTGCCGGCAGCCCAGATGCCACGCCCATGGCTGTCCTCACTGCCTTCAGTCTCCAGCCATTGCCGGTCAAAGCTCATGAAGTTGCGGAAGCGTCCAGTATCCCGGTCCAGCGCGGCCGAGAGAAAGGCGAGGTAGCTGGTGGCAAGACTGTCTAAAGTCCTTTGGGGCAGATTGCCTCCCAGATTGTCCAGCAGGCAGCAAAGGATGAAGCCGCGGGCATTGTCATCTGTGCAGTAACCATGCTGAAAATCAGGCACGGTATACAGGGCATGCTGAAAGATGCCTGTGCTGTCGGTCATGTTCTCGAGGTGATCCAGTTTGAGACGTGGCAGTTCCGCCTTGTGCCCCACCGTCCAACCCGCGAAGGCTGTGCGTGAGGGCACGCGGTAGTCCGCACAGGCATGCTGGAAGACTTCCATGTACTGCTTGCCCACGGCCGACCAGATCATCTCCCGCCCGGCATGCCAGGCGGCCTTCTGCGTCCGGAGCATCAGCCCTGGGCGCTCCAGGTACTCACAGACCGCCTCCGTGATGGCCTCCGGTTGGCTGAAGGGCACCAGGATCCCGCGCCCCTCTGCCAACAGTTCCTCGGCATGCCAGTAGCGGGTGGACACCACCGCGCGGCCAGCCCCAAACACCTGGGCCAACGTTCCTGAGGTGATCTGCTCTCGGTTCAGATACGGCGTCACATAGACGTCCGTGGCAGCAATGAACTCCTGCAGATCTCCAGGGGAGACAAAGCGGTTGTCAAAAATCACATGGTCCTTCACGCCGTTCTCCTCCGCCAGCCACTCCAGGCTGCTACGGTAGCGCTCGCCCTCACGGGCCAGCAGATGCGGATGCGTGGCCCCCAGGACAATATACAAAGCCTCGGGATGCCTCCTCACAATGCCCGGCAGTGCCTGGATCGCGGTTTCGATCCCCTTCCCCGGGCCGATCAGCCCGAAGGTCAGCAGCACCGTGCGTCCCGCGATGCCGAACTGCGACTTCGCCGCCTCCGTGCCGCCAAAAGGCACATCCGGGATGCCATGAGGGATCACGTGGATCTTCGACTTCGGCGCGGCATACACCTCTTGCAGGATCTCCGCCCCCTTCCGGGCCATGACCACCAGCCGGTCACTACGGCGGATAATCTCCTCCATGACCTTGCGCTGGGCCGTTCCCGGCTCCCGCAGCACGGTGTGCAAGGTGGTCACCACCGGCATGCGCACCTCTTTGAGGAGCGCCAGCAGATGGCTGCCCGCCGCCCCCCCATAGATGCCGAACTCATGCTGTACACAGAGCACGCCCGTGTTGTTGAAGTTCAGGTAGTCCGCCGCACGCCGGTAGGAGTCGATGTCCTTCTCCAGCAGCTCAAACCGCACCTCCTGCGGGTATTCATAGCCCTCCGCTTGGTCATTCACTGCCCCGACATAGCATTCCGCCTCCGGAACTGCCGTGCTGACAGCCTCATAGAGATCCCGCGTGAAGGTTGCGATTCCGCAACGACGGGGAACATAGTCCCCGAGGAAAGCCACCCGTCTCAGCGACGGCTGACTGCTCACGAGCCTAAGCCCCGGTAAATTAGCATAAGGTAGCAGACAGCCTGCCCCACCAATAGCAACCGGTCATTTGCACAGTACTCAGGAGAGAAACGTGCCAATTCGCGCTTCTCGAACACTCGACCCAGCAAAACCTTTTCCCACACTTATTGACAGACCGTTTGACAGGCCGGGGAAGACGCCTACTATCGGCCCCCCTCGCCCGTGATGGGCGCTACTTTTATGGCAAACGTCGAAGTCATCCTCAAAGAAAAAATCAAAGGTCTCGGAGCCGAGGCCGATGTCGTCAAAGTGAAGCGTGGCTTCGCCCGTAATTTCCTGGTTCCTCAGGGCAAGGCTTTCGAAGCCAGCTCTGGCAACCTGCGTCATCTCAACCACCTGAAGGCAGCCCGCGCCGAGCGCGAAGCCAAGGAACTTCAGGAAGCTGAGAAGATCGCCTCCAAGCTGAAGAAGCTGAAGCTCAAGCTGACCCTCCAGACCGGTCAGGGCGGCAAGGCTTTCGGTTCCATCACCAACATGGACATCGCCAAGGCGGTGCTCGAAAGCTCTGCGAAGGTGGAACTGGACCGTCACCAGATCCAGCTCGACAAGCCAATCAAGAGCACCGGCACCTTCGAAGTGCCTGTGAAGCTTCATGGCGATGTGAACTGCTTCCTGAAGGTCACCGTCACCGCCTCTGGCGAAAGTGCGACCGAAGAAGCCGAAGGCGAAGAGTAATCTACCCTGCCCCCTTTCCAAAAAGCCGCTTCCTTCACGGGATGCGGTTTTTTGTTTTGGGTGTGACCTGGGAGTCGTGCGGCACGTCTTACAGCATCGTTCTCTCATTCGTGGGCTGGAATCTATATTCGGGCTCGCATCAACAGAAGTCCATGGCGTAGGCTGCGCGCATGGAAGCGCTACCCAAGATTTACGACACCAAACCCTGCGTGCTTGAACTGGAGGCGGGTGACCACTGGTGGTGCACCTGTGGATTGAGCGGTCATCAACCGATGTGTGATGGATCACACAAGGGCAAGGGTTTAGGACCAAAGAAGTTCACACTGACGGAGCCAAAGAAGGTGTGGCTATGCAACTGCAAACAGAGCAAGAACCCGCCGTTTTGCGATGGGTCTCACAAAGCACTGGCCTGCTGATTCACCATCTCTGCCAGAGCCGCCGGCGTGGCGAAGTGTTCACGGCGGATGGATGCCGGTGAGAGGAGCACACCGAAGCTGCGCTCGAGCTGGAGTAGAAGCTGCATGGTGGCGAGGGAATCCAGCCCCAGCGCAAAGAGATCACTTTCGGCCAGCACTTCCTCCTCCGTGTCCAGGATGTGATGCTCCTCCATGAGCGTGATAATGGCCTGGGGGGTGATGGCGAGAGGCATGAGCAGATGACAGAAAAAGCTGAGGTCAGGAAAAACAACGCCTGTCGAGTCCGTCAAGGACTGTGTGATTTCTTGCAAGCCTGCCCCGAACGCCTACTGTCGCGCCCACATGTCCCCCCGAAACATCTTCGCTTTGCCCCTGATCGCGCTTTTCTTTGTCTGGATGACCTCCGCGGTGATGGCCCAAGCACCTAAAGCCGCCCCTGCTCCGGGTGCGCCCGCAGCAGCAAGCAGCGCGGCACCTGCGGAAGAAAATCCGTATGCCGCGGCACTGACGCTGGAAGGCTTTGTTCAGCGCACGGGCGTCATGGCCTATCCATTGATTGCGTTGTCGATGATCACGGCGTTCTTCATCGTGCTCTTCACCTTCACAGTGCGCCAGGGCACGGTGGTGAGTGATGCCTTCATGAACAGCGCGGATGCACTGATCCGCAAACAAGACTACCTGGGTTTGCTCGCGGTATGCAATCGTCGAAACGAATGCATCGCGCGCATCACCGCCAAGACCCTGGACTTTGCCACGCGCAATCCGACGGCCAGCTTTGAGGAGGTAAAGGAAGTGACGGAGGCGGAGGGCAATCGCCAGTCCAGCCTGCTGCTGGCGCGCATCGCCTATCTCGGTGACGTGGGTGCGGTGGCGCCGATGCTGGGCCTGCTCGGCACCACGCTCGGCATGATCACCACCTTCCATGAGATCTCCGCCACTGAGTATGGTGGCAGCAACCAGCTTGGCTTGGCACAGGGCGTGTCCGAAGCCCTTTTCTGCACGGCGAGCGGTTTGGCGATCGGTATTCCGGCGCTCATTTTCTACTCCATCTTCCGTGGCAAGGTGAACCGTCTCATCTCCGAGATGGAAGCAGCCACCACGCACATCATGGCGTTGCTGGCCGTGCAGTACAAGCGCGCCGCACGTGCTGCCGCAGGCCGTCCTGATTGATCGTGACCTTCATCTGAAGCACCATGAACTTTCGCAAACAACACTCCATCGAGCCCACGCCCATGCAGCTCGCGCCGCTGGTGGACGTGCTCTTCCTTCTGGTGATCTTCTTTGCCGTGACCTCGCACTACGCGAAGAACGAGCAGGTCATGGACATCAGCGTGCCCGCCGCGGAAGAAGGCAAGGAGAAAGAGTCCCGCAACGTCGGTGAGATCATCATCAATATCAAAACCGAGGGCGAGATCATCGTGAATGGCGCACAGCTCACGGAGGACGAACTCCTGGCGAAGCTGAAGAACATTGTCACCGTCTTTAAAGACCAGGCCGTCATCCTGCGTGGTGATGAAGTGGTGGACTACAAGCACGTCATCCGCGTGCTGGACACCTGTCAGAAGGCAGGCATTTGGAACATCGCCTTTGCCACACGCAGACCTGACGCTGAAGCCCCGAAAAAGCCGTGAAGTGACATGAGCCACCGTACGTCCCAACTGCCCATGTTGCCCCGCCCCCCTTTCCACACCATGCGACCCTCGCTTTGTGCTCTCTTGTGCCTTGCCACTCTCAGCCCTCTTGCTGGAGTGATGGGGCAGTCAGTGTCCAAAGCGGTGCCAGTCGATGAGGACCGCCCGGTGCCAAAGGCCGTGCCGGTGGATCCAAACGATGTGCGCGCGACCCAGCCTGCGGCCCCGGCTCCGGTAAAGGGTCCGGATGAAGATCTCTTCGACTATGCCAGCCTGGCCTATGATCGCAGTGAGTGGGCGATGGCGGCAAAATCCTTTGGCCAGTATCTGCAAAGCTATCCGTCAGGCAAGCAAGTGCCGATGGCACTCTTCCGCATCGGCGAGTGTTACATGAAGCAAAATCAGCTCAAGGTGGCTGAGACCTACTATGAAGAGGTGGTGAATCGCTACCCCAACAGCGAAGGCGCGCCATCAGCGGCGTATCGCCTCGGTGCGGTGCGCTTTAATGCGAAGCAGTATGACCAGTCCGCCCGCATGTTTGCGCTGTGCGAAACAAAGACCGCACTGCCGCAGGTTCGGCTCGCCGCTGGCTTCAACAAGGCGCGTGCCTATCAGATGATGGGTGACATGAAGCGCCAGATCGCCGCGCTGAATGCCGTGGTCGCCGTGAAGACCGACAATCCCTATCGTGAGGCAGCATTGCTGAGCCTGGGCACGCTGCAGCTAGCGGATGACAAGAAGGCCGAGGCACTGCCGCTGTTTCAGGAGTTGATCGCATCCAGCAAGGACAATACGACTGTTTCCGAGGCCTCCGTGAAAGCCGCTGTGCTACTGGCAGAGGCGGGCAAGCCGGAGGAAGCCGTCGCGCTTTTTGAAAAAGTGCTGAAGATCACAGAGACCAGCCCCTCAAACCGAGGCATCGCACTCGTGGGTGTGGTGCAGTCCTTGTTTGCCAAAGGGGATTACGATGGCGTGCTCAGCAATTATAACGCGAACTCCACCATCCTCCCTGAAGGTGACACGCGGCCGAGAATGCTGCTCATGGTGGGCAATGCCTTTCGCATGAAGAAGAGCTATGCGCGGGCCGTGGAAACTTATCTCATGGTCGAGCAGGGTGCGCCCGGCAGCGACGCGGCTTTTGAGGCGGGTTACTGGAAGCTCTATTGCTTCTATCTGCTCGATGACAAGGACCTCGCTGAATTCGCCACGGGTTACATCGCCAAATACAAAGAAGAGCGCGCTGACAGCGAATTCATGAACCTCGCCCGCCTCATCCGTGCGGACCATCATTTTAACAAACAACGTTATGTCGAGGCGGCCTCCAGCTTCAGCGATGTGCAGATCGAGAAGCTTCCAGCGAAGCTGCAACCCGGCACGCTTTTCAACAAGGCCTGGGCTCTGGCAGAGGCGCAGCGTCCACAGGATGCCATCGGTGCCTTCACGCTCTTCCTGGCGCAGAATCAAGGCAGCGAGCTGACCGCCAAGGCGCTGGCCCGTCGCGGTCTGGCCTATCGTGAGAGCCGGGATCTGCCAAATGCCATGGCGGACTTCAAGAACGTGGCGCAGAACCACCCCAACTCAGAGGCGGCTGAGCTGGCCTATCTGCAGATGGGGCTGATTGCCGCTGACCAGCGGGATCATAAGGCGACCATCGCGGCCTTTGAGACCTTGGTGAAAAAATTCGCCACCAGCCCGGCGGCAGGCCAGGCCTGGTTTGGCATCGGACGTGCGAACTATTCCCTGCAGCAGTGGCAGGAGGCGGTGAAGGCTCTTCAGCGGGCCATCGATGTGGATCGCAAGACCTATCTGGACCAGGCGAGCCAGATGATCATCCAGGCTCAGTATGTGCAGCAGAACGCCGAGGAACTGAGCAAGAGCATCGACGAGTATCGCCGTGCGAACGCCGCCGGCAACATCCCGCCCAATGTGCTGACTTGGTTAGGCCTGACGCTTTTCAACAAGAAGGCCTATCCGCGTGCCACGCAGTATCTCTCCTTGGCCTCCACGCCCACGGCTCCCGAGAACACGGATCCGCGTGTCTGGAACTACCTGGGCATGGCTTTCCTGGAAACGAAGGACTATGAAAGCAGCGTCAAGGCCACGGACAACTTCCTGAAGGTCACCGCTGATGGCGCCCCGAAGGCCCGCGCTCTGGTGACGAAGGGGCGTGCGCTGCTCGGCCTGGGCAAGTTTGATGAGGCGGAAGCCGTGGTGCAGGAAGGCCTGGCCTTTGCCAAGGATGGCAAGCCCCAGGCGCTGCTGCTCATCCTCCAAGGCGACATCCTCTTTGCGATCGGGGAAAAACTCACCAGCGAAAGCCAGGCTGCCGCAGCGACCGAGAAGTATGCCGGAGCGGCCGGCAAATACATGATCCCCGCGCAGTTCTTCGACGACGAGGAAGTCACGCCTGAAGCTCTCGAGAAGGCCGCAAAGGCGCTGGAGAAGAGCGGCCAGGCCGCGCAGGCCGGTGAGTTCCGCAAGATGCTCAAGCAGAAGTATCCGAGCTTTCAGCCTCTCTGATTCGAAGAGTCTAACCGCAGATAACGCAGAGGGCACAGATAGGATCAGAGATCCATACAATCTGTGATCTCTGCGTTATCTGCGGTTCAATGTCTTTGGGTATGCAACAACTCAGGAGACTCCCCTTCTCCGCACTTTGGCAAGTGCGCCTACACAAAGACAAACCCCGCATGAGCATGCGGGGTTTGCGCTTTTTAAGAGACCTGGAAGTCTGACAAAGACTCAGATGAAGTCGTTGATAAGGTTCTCGAGCATCTCCTGACGCCCGGAGCCGATGAGAGGCTCGCCGTTTTCCAGGGTGTAGGCCTCGAGCTCTTCAAAGCTGGTGGTGCCAGCTTCGACCTTGGCACCGATGCCAGTGTCGAAGGTGCTGTAGCGGGCTTTCTTGAAGGCATCCAGACGTCCGTCTTCGATGATGGAGGCAGCGATCTTGAGGCCGCGGGCGAAGGCATCCATGCCGCCGATGTGGGCGTGGAATAGATCGACGGGTTCAAAGGATTCGCGGCGCACTTTGGCGTCGAAGTTCAGACCACCCGTGGTGAAACCACCCATCTTCAGGATGACGAGCATCATCTGCGTGGTGAGGTAGATGTCCGTCGGAAACTGGTCGGTGTCCCAGCCGATGAGTTCGTCACCGGTGTTCGCATCCACGGAGCCTAGGGCATTTGCAGCCACCGCGACCTCCATCTCATGCCACATGCTGTGGCCGGCGAGGGTGGCGTGGTTGGTCTCGAGGTTGAGCTTGAAGTGCTCCATCAGGCCGTGCTCACGGAGGAAGTTCAAGCAGGCAGCGGCATCACTGTCATACTGATGCGTGGAAGGCTCACGTGGCTTTGGTTCGATGTAGAAAGGGCCTTTGAAGCCGATCTTCTTTTTATAGTCGACCGCCATGTGCAGGAAGGCGGCGAGGTGATCGATCTCACGCTTGATGTTCGTGTTCCAAAGGGAAGCGTAACCCTCGCGGCCACCCCAGAAGGTGTAACCTTCACCACCGAGGCGATGCGTGACATCCATGGCCTTCTTCACCTGAGCAGCGGCGTAGGCGAAGACACTGGCGTTCGGGCTGGTCGAGGCACCCTGGTTGTAGCGAGGATGAACGAAGAGGCAGGCGGTGCCCCAGAGCAGCTTTTTGCCGGTGGCATTCTGGGCTTTCTCGAGCTCGTCCGCGACGGCATCGAGGTTCTTGTTGCTCTCCGTGAGGTTCTTGCCTTCAGGCGCCACATCGCGGTCATGGAAGCAGTAGTAGTCCACGCCGAGCTTGTCCATGAACTCAAAGCAGGCCCAAACACGGCGCTGGGCATTTGCGATGGAGTCCGTGCCGTCATCCCAAGGACGCTGGGCCGTGCCGGCGCCAAAGGGATCGGCGAGGCTGTTGCGCATGGCGTGCCAGTAAGCGACGCCGAAACGCATGTGGTCACGCATCTTCTTGCCCGCCACGACTTCGTCAGCGTTGTAGTGCTTGAAGGACAGAGGGTTCTTGGACTTCGGACCCTCGAATTGGATCTTCTGAATGTCGGGGAAAGCTTCGTTCATAGGTTTTGCAGTTGGGATCGCCATGAGAACGCAGACCACCAAAACCGTCAAGCCAGCACGCATGTCTGACGTCGGACTAAAAAAGGGTGGAATCGGACGGCCTGGTTCGGAGCTTTGGGTCCGGAAGGCGGAAACCATGCCCTGTAAGGTGATGGACCTCACCCAGGGTCGGCCACTATGCCTTCTTCGTCTTCAAAGCTTTCTTCCGTTCTGGAAAGAGCGTCTGGCAGATTTCACAGCTCGTGCCATCGCAACCGCGGGCGGAGCAGTACTCGCGGCCGTAGAAGATGATCTGGAGGTGGAGCTTGTTCCAGGAGGGCTCAGGGAAGAGGCGCTTCAGGTCGCGCTCCGTCTGGACGACGTTCTTGCCATCCGTGAGCTTCCAGCGCTGGGCGAGACGATGGATGTGGGTGTCCACCGGGAAGCTGGGAACGCCGAAGGCCTGGGCCATGACGACCTGCGCGGTTTTGTGACCGACACCGGGGAGTCGCTCCAGGGCCTCGATGTCAGCGGGGACTTGGCCCGCATGTTCATCGAGAAGGATCTGGGAAAGCTTTTGGATAGCTTTCGCCTTTTGAGGACCGAGGCCGCAGGGTTTCACGATGTCTTCGATCTCCGAAACGGATCGCTTTGCCAGTTCCTGTGGAGTGCGGCCGAGTTCGCCAAAGAGCTTGGGGGTGATTTGATTCACCCGGACGTCCGTGCACTGTGCGGAAAGCAGCACGGCGATCAGCAGCGTGAAGGCATCGCTATGGTCAAGCGGCACGGGCGGATCGGGGTAAAGCTCCCCCAGTCGGCTCAGGACGTAGTCGGATCGTTCAGCCTTGGTCACAGCTTGACGGCGCTTAGCCTCGAGAGATGCGACTGACCATGGCACGCACATGACCATAAGCCTGACGGTCACGCAGGATGGCGAGGCTCTTGGAGCGGGAACCCCACTTGAGCACGCGGATGTTCACGTTGCGCACGCCCCAGGCATTCATGTGAGCCTTCGTGGGCTGGTAGATATCGATCGTGTTCGTGCCGACAAGAGCGGAGCCGTAGTCGTCGACTTGATAGATATAGGGGCTGCCTTCGATCTGGAAAATTGTGCCAACTGGAAAGACTGACCAATCCGCAGCGGCGCTGCGTACCGTGCCATACTTGAGCTGGCTACCCACAGCGCTGCGAGCCCCGTAGATGATGTGATCAGACTCGCTGTGGGTGTAGGCCGTCGTGCGGACGCCGGTAATGCGTGTTCCCTTGCGGCTAACCACCTTCTGACCGGAAGAACTGGCGCAGGAGGCCAGAGAGAGAGCGGCAAGGCAGGCGAGAAAAAGGGAGGTAACGCGGGGCATTGTTTAAGGTAGTCTGATTATTAACAATGGCTCAAAAGACGGCCTATTGTTGGGCATCTGGCTGAGGATTGCAATACCTGAATTTCTGCGTGCCCGGGAAGTTCGCCGGATTCAGGCTGATGCGAGGGCCATCCATGGACCTGAGGGAGTGCGGAGGTGTTGAATTTATTTGGATGAACAGAATGAGGAGGCTGGGGAGGTAGCCGGTCTTGTGCCAGGGAGCGAGCGCCGCGCGATCTCCGCACGACCGACGCTTTGGCAAGCGCGCCTACAAGGTGCTCGAAGGCTAAAACCAGTTGCCGGGCAGGCCTAGACTGCTAGCTAAACTCAGGCAAGCAACCCACCACCCCTTTTCCCACCATGATCGTCGCCCCTAAAATCCGTGGATTCATCTGCACCACCGCGCACCCGACGGGCTGCGCCAAGCATGTCGCCGAACAGATCGCCGTTGTGAAGAGCCGCGGCCCCATCGCCGGAGCGCCGAAGAAGGTGCTCGTGATCGGTTCCTCCACGGGTTACGGCCTGTCCTCCCGCATCGCAGCGGCCTTTGGCGGCGATGCAGCGACCATCGGGGTGTTCTTTGAAAAACCCGCCGAATCCGACCGCTGCGGCACAGCTGGCTGGTATAACACCGCCGCCTTTGAAAACGAGGCCAAGGCTGCGGGCCTGTATGCCCGCTCCTTCAATGGCGATGCCTTCTCCGATGCCATGAAGACGCAAGTGATTGACGCGATCAAAGCCGATCTCGGACAGGTCGACTGCGTGATCTACAGCTTGGCTTCCCCACGCCGCACGCACCCGAAGACAGGGGAAGTTCTGAAGTCGGTGCTCAAGCCGATCGGCCAGAGCTACACGAACAAGAATCTCAACACCGGCACAGGTGCCGTGAACGAAGTCACGCTGGAGTCCGCGAATGAAGATGAGATCGCCCAAACCGTGGCAGTGATGGGTGGTGAGGATTGGGAAATGTGGATGGATGCGCTGCTGGAAGCAAGTGTCGTGGCCCCGGGCACGCAGACCGTGGCCTACTCCTACATTGGGCCTGAACTGACCTGGCCGATCTACAAGAACGGCACCATTGGCCGCGCCAAGGAAGACGTGGAACGCGCCCAGCGCGCCCTGGATGCCAAGCTGGCCCCGCTGGGCGGCAAGGCCTGGGTGTCCGTGAACAAGGCGCTGGTGACACAGGCCAGCTCCGCCATCCCTGTGGTGCCGCTTTACATCTCCCTGCTCTACAAAGTCATGAAGGCAGAGGGCACGCATGAAGACACCATCGAGCAGATGGACCGCATGTTCCGCGAGCGCCTTTACAATGGCGCCAATCCGCAGCCTGACGAGGTCGGCCGCATCCGCGTGGACGACTGGGAAATGGCACCCGCCGTGCAGAAGCTGGTGGATGACCGCTGGAAGACCGTGAACACGGAAAACTTCGCTGAACTTGGTGATTTCGAGGGCTATCAGAGCAGCTTCCTCCGCCTGTTTGGCTTCGGCTTGAACGGTGTGGACTACGGTGCCGATGTGGATGTCGGCATTGGCATTCCTTCGGTGCCAGCGGCGGCGTAAGCGGCAATTCACGGTTCGCCGTTTCGGAAGGACATAAAGGATATGCCATGGCCCCAACTCTGAGACTTCTCTGGGCTTTGCTTATCCCCGTAGCCATCTTCGGGATCACAAGCTGTGGTGATGCGCCGTCGCCCCCGGTCGCGCGGCCGGCGGATGTGTACGGCATTTATCGTGGCAGTCACTACGGCATCCAGGAGGAGCTTGATCTCCGGTCTGACCAGACCTGCACCCAGACAATCCGCGACGAAGCCGGCCACATCGTCGATCAGATCCAGTCCACCTACCGCGTCCATGGCAGCAGCGTCGTTTTTATTCAATGGCTCGACACCTGGGGCTGCTATTGCTTAAAGAATTCCCACCGCACAGATCCCCATGGCCGTCGCATTCCTGAGATCGAAAGCGAGTTCGCCGCTGAATTCATTTTCTTTCCCAGCGAGAAAGTCTTCCGCCTCGTCCTCTACGACGATGTCGATTCATATGCGGACGTCCTCAAAGTGCAAGACCCCTGACTTTGCCAGATTCCGAAACAACCCGGCCGGTTGAAGCGTTACTAGCGCCCATGTTTTCCTCGCGGCGCTCTTTTCTTCAAACCTCCGGCTGTGGCTTCGGCTGGCTGGCGGCCTCGGCGCTGGCGCAAAAGCAGGCCGTGGCGGCGGGTGGAGCACTGCTGGACAAACAGCCGCACCACACCGCGAAGGCGAAGCGGATCATCTTCCTCTTCATGCAGGGTGGCGTGAGCCAGGTGGACTCTTATGACTACAAGCCACGGCTGCTGCGCGATGACCAGAAGGTGATCGACATCGCCGATGCACGGACGGTGGCGAAGACGGGCAAAGGCTCCCCACAACGGATCAAGAAGCCGCTTTGGGAATTTGCGCAGCATGGCGAAACGGGCCGCTGGGCTTCCGATCTGTTTCCGAACATCAACCGTCATGTGGACGACCTGTGCTTCCTGCATGGCATGCACACGGAAGGTGTGGCGCATGGTCCGGCGACGCTCTTTCTCCATACCGGCACGACCAGTTTCATCCGCCCCAGCATGGGATCGTGGGTACTGTATGGCCTCGGTGCCGAAAATGAAAACCTTCCTGGCTTCATGACCCTGAGCCCGAGCCTGGGCAATGGGGGACCGCGCAACTACGGCAATGCTTTCCTGCCCGCCGTGTTTCAAGGCACGCCTGTGGGACGCAGCGGGCTGCCCGCCAAGGAGGGCAACATCAAGAACATCACGAACACGATCTGGACGCCGGAGCAGCAACGCAAGCAGATGGAACTCCTGCGCTCACTCGGTGGCCATCAGATGAAGCCTGGAGACCAGGAGATCGAGGCAGTGCTGGAAAGCTATGAACTGGCGGCGCGCATGCAAAACAATGCCCCGGGCACGCTGGATCTCAGTGGTGAAACGGAGGACACCCTGAGCCTCTATGGCATCGGTGAAAAAGTCACGGACAACTTCGGCCGCCAGTGCCTCATGGCCCGCCGCCTGGCCGAACAAGGAGTGCGTTACATCCAGGTCAACTACGGCGACAACTCCAACAATCCGGCCTGGGACCAGCACAGCAATCTGCCGAAGCATGGCGACCACGCGGCCGCTGTGGACAAGCCGATCGCAGGTCTTTTGAGCGATCTGAAGCAGCGCGGACTTCTGGAAGACACCATCGTCTGGTGGGGCGGTGAGTTTGGCCGCACTCCTTATGCCGAGCGTAATGGCACCGGCCGTGACCACAACCCAGGCGGCTTCACCGTCTGGCTGGCAGGCGGCGGTGTGAAAGCTGGTTATGCCCACGGCAGCACGGACGAGCTCGGCCACATGGCGGTGGATGGAAAAGTGCACATGCACGATCTCCACGCCACGCTGCTGCATCTGCTGGGTCTGGACCATGAGAAGCTGATCTTCAACCACGCAGGCCGCCCCTTCCGCCTGACGGATGTTCATGGTCATGTGGTGCATGAGATACTGGCTTAGCCGCGCAGGACATCATGAGCCGCCCATGCCCTGGCAATGAGTTCGATTCATAAAGTACAAGGCAGCGTCGTGCGCGCCGCCACAATGGAGAACCGTGACGTTCCAGGCACTCATGAACCGGTTTGGGACCAACTCCGGACATCCCCTGCCCACCGGTTGATTTTTACTCTGCGGCTGTACTTGTCCTGTGGAGAATGCGCGCTAAACGGCAAAAGTAGCATTGCACGGCACACCTCTCGCTAGCAGCTTTCTTCCAACCATCTCAATCTCACCCCCCACCAACAACATACGCCATGTCCGTCGTCTCCAAAGGTCTTGAAGGAATCGTTGCCGCAGAAACACGCCTCGGGGAGGTAAAGGGTGCTGAAGGGGTGCTGTTTTACTGTGGCTACGATATCAATGAGCTCGTCAAGCTGACCTATGAGGAGGTGGTGTACCTCCTTTACTACAACAAGCTGCCGAACAAGGGCGAACTGGACAAGCTGACCACCGCCCTGCGCGCTGAACGCGAACTGCCCCAGGGCGTGATTGATTATCTCAAGGCTGCTCCCAAGGACGCCAAGCCGATCGACGTGATGCGCACGGCGGTTTCCATGCTGGGCAGCTATGATCTCAAACGCCACGACATTGATGTCAGCGAGAATCTGGCCACCGCCATCCGCCTGACCTCCCAGATTGGCGTCATCGCCGCTTACTTCCATCGCTGTCGCCAAGGTCTGGAGTTGCTGCCAGTGCGCAAGGACCTCAGCGAAGCCGCTCACTTCCTTTATCTGATGAATGGTGAAGTGCCCTCCAAAGAAGCGGAGCGCACGCTGGACATCGCCTACATCCTGCATGCGGAGCACGGCTTCAACGCCTCCACCTTCACCGCCCGCGTCGTGGCCTCGACCCTGAGCGACATGTATTCCGCCATTTCCGCTGCCATCGGCGCCCTCAAGGGCCCGCTTCATGGTGGCGCGAACGAAGGGGTGATCCACATGCTGCAGGAAATCGGCAGCCTGGAGGCCGTGGACGCCTGGGTCGCCGACGCTCTCGCCCAGAAAAAGAAGATCATGGGCATCGGCCATCGTGTTTACAAAGTGCTGGATCCCCGCGCTCCACATCTCCGTGAGATGGCGATCAAGCTCACCGAACAGCTCGGCGAGGCCAAGTGGATCCAGATGTCTGAGCGCATCGCCCAGATCATGCGCGAGCAGAAGGGCCTGAACGCGAACGTCGATTTCTACTCCGCCACTGTTTACTACAGCCTGGATATCCCGACAGACCTCTTCACTCCGATTTTCGCGATCGCCCGTATGAGCGGCTGGACCGCCCACGTGTTGGAGCAGTGGAGCGAAAACCGCCTCTTCCGCCCGCTGAGCGAGTACGTCGGCAAGCCTTACGGCCAGAAAGTGGTGCCGATTGAGCAGCGCTAATTCATTCAGTTTTGGATACTATTCCAATGAACACTTGATACAAGTGTTCATTGGAACTATAAATGGGCGTATGAACCGACGCCCAGCCCCCATGGCCCGCTTGCTCCATCAACTTCGTGGTCTGATCAGTGTTGATGCCGGGAATGTTAGACGACGCGATTTAGGCAGTTCTAAGCAAAGTGAGGTCCAATTAGAGCTGGACCTTTTCTTTCAAAACCTCGACTCTCGAGAAAGCCGCAGGCGACGTGTCGATTCCGAAATGATTGATTTGTCGATTTCATAGGTTTTACTAGGGAGTAATCGCGGCGCTCAAAAAATACCAAAGCGAAGTTTTTGGGATGGACAAAAGGCACCCAAATTGCTTTTATCCACAGTCTCTTACCCGTACTCGTTATTCTCTTCCAACATCTTATGCTCATCACGAAGGTCCTGCGGCCAGCCTTTTTCTCGCTTGGTGCACTGGCGCTCGCCCAAAGCCTCCTTGTTTCACAGAGTTATGGCCAGTACGGAGCCTCCCCATCACAGACGGGGTTGTTCTTCGACGACTTCCGGCAGCGGCAGCAACAGAATCGCTCCGGCAGCTCCGGGACACGCGATGGCGATGTGACGTATGACTACTCCAGCGGTGTGTATCGCGACAACGAGGGTGCTGTCATGGGACAGCGCTCCCCAGACCTCGAGACCGCCCGTGAGCTGAGCCGTCCTTCCATCCGCAGCGGCAGCAACGCCTTTGCAGCACGCAGCGTCGGGGACTACACCAACTACGCTGGTCAGTACACCAGCCCCACCGGCTTTTTCGCGCCTACCTACACCTCTGATCCCTTCATGGACGGGCGTCGTAACGTGAAGCTCGGGCCCGTCAACGTGGGCTTTGGCTTCTTCCAGGGCCTTGAATACAACGACAATATCAATCGTTCGTCCACGAATCCCGAGAGTGATGTCATCTCGACGACCATGCTCAGCATCGACGCGAATTACCGGATCACTCAAAATAACCAACTTTCCATCACGACCGGAATTGGCTTCGACCGTTACCTCGAGAATCCGGATCTGGCGCCCTATGGCAGCAACGGCTTCGTGCTCAATGTGCTGCCAGGCAGCACGATCGCCTTCGATGTGAAGGCAGGACCGGTGTACTTCACACTCTACAACCGCTTCTCCGTGCGCCCTGCCACGCGTAGTGACTTTGCCATCGCGCAGAATCAATTGTTCGGCGTGTTTCAGAACGATTCCGGCCTGGCCGCCAACTGGCGAATCAACTCCGACTGGACGCTGGCGATGAACTACATGCACTCTTTCACGGAGGCTCTGTCCGATGGCCGCAAAGGCAGCGGTTCGCGCGGAGAGTTTGATGAGTTCAACCGTGTCACGGATTCTCTTCACGGCTCGCTCACCTACAGCCCCAACGGCACCTGGACCGCCGGCTTTGAAGGTGGCTCCACCATGGTGGACTATGAAACCGAGTTCAATTCCGATGGCGTGCTGAACAACCTCGGAGCCTTTGTGGTGCTTCCCATCGGCAAGACTACTTACCTGCGTGCTGCGGCAGGGGTGCAACTCTTCGACTTTGATGACCAACCGCCTTCGCAACCGGCCGTCGGTGGCATCGCCGGGGGCATCCCCACGGCCAATGAAATCCGGACTAACACCGGTGACAATAGCGACCTTAGCGACTTCTATTACTCTCTGACTCTGAGCAATCGGCTCAACTCCCGGATGACTCATGCACTCAGCCTCGGCCATGAGTCCGCTCTGAACCTGACCTCTAACTTCATCACGGCTGACTACGCCAACTATGGCATTGCCTTCGTCGCTTGGAAGGGCAGCCGCATCAGCCTCAGCGGTTACATCGAGGACGCGGAGGCTTCCGGTGGTGATTTCGCCCAGGACTTCTTCCAGTATGGGGGTGACTTTCATATTTCCCACCGCCTGACCAGCAATCTCCAGCTTGGAGCCGGCTACCACTACGGCTATACAGATGCAAGCCCGCAGGGAGGCGCGATAGCCGCCACAGACAGCGAATTCGTCCAGCATTCCTTTAACTTTGACCTCGCCTATGCGCTCTCACGCAAGGCCACTCTGAGTGTCGGTTACCGCTATTACACGACCAGGGTGAAGATTGGCGGCGAAGATTTCGACCAAAACCGCATCGTGATGGGCTTTAATTACAACTTCTGATCTGCTTTCACGGTCCCAGGAGTACTGATTCTATCCAAGGTTAGAACGGGAGGTAGCCCGATGTATCTCCTGAGCCTACCGAACAGCCCTCATCCCCTCCGTACACCCATGTACACCCTGCGTTCCCTGCTTCTCCTCGTCATCGTCACAGCTTCCAGCTCCCTCTTCGCTCAGGACCCCGGTGTCCGCGAATATGATGAGCGCCGAACGGCGTCCCCCGCCCCCTCAGCTCCTACGGGCGAAGTGGCAAAGTCAGCCGCCGTGCTGAACTCCATGGAAGTGCTGGACGACAACCAGCCTATCGAGGCCGGTGATGTGATCTCCCTGCGCATCGTGGAAGACCGCCGTGAGCCGCTGCAACTCCGCGTGGGTGCCACCGGCGAGGTGAATGCCCCCCACATCGGGCTGGCCAAGGCTGCAGGCCGGACCTGCAAGCAGCTCGCCTTTGACGTGAAGCGCCGCCTTGAGCTGAACTATTACAACAGCGCCACCGTCATTGTGGCCATTGACCTCAAACGCCAGGACAATCCGAATGAGCGCATGCGCACCACCGGGTATGACATTAATTTCTTCACGGTCTACGGCCAGGTGCTCCGCCAGGGCAAGTATGAGCTGCCCGTGGACGAGGACATCTCCATCAGCCAGGCGATCCTTCGTGCGGGCGGCTTTGCCCAGTTTGCCAATCCCCAGAGAGTGAAACTGGTCCGTAAGACTCCTCAAGGAAACAAGACGATCGTCGTCGACCTGGATCAAATCATGCGCCGTGGCAATCTGGAGTATGACATCTACATCCGAGACAATGACGTGATCATCGTGGACGAGAAGAAGGTGAATTTCTGATCGCAGCCGTGCCCTTGGCCCCCCCCTGCGAACTCCCGCCTAACACGACCTTCGCCAAAGCTGAACAAAAGTTCGTGCAGAAATGCCTGCTTTGGGTCATAGTATAGGCCCTCCCGGTTCGACGTGGCCCTCAGCCGACTCATTCTCGAGCCTGACGCCACCCCTTTGCTTTCGTCATGGAAAACACCCTGCTTCTACCGCCGCCTATCCCAGGTCAGTCGGCCACGCTGAGCCGCATTCACGAGACCTCAGCCAAGTTTCAACGCTACAAGATCCTCCTTCGTCGGCGTTGGTGGTTTCTTTTGCTGACCGCCAGCATCGGCGTCTGCGTGCAGGCGCTGCGCATCACCGGCCAGCCGGACAGCCACACCAGCCTGGCCAAACTCGTCGCGGGCGGACGTATTGTTTCCAGTGAAGGTGCGGTCAACTGGCAGGAGCAGCTCACGGACTTCTACGGCACCATCATCGAAACGCTGGAGAGCGCTGAAATGAAGAAGCGTGCCATGGCCCGTGTGCATGCCCTGCATCCAGACCTCAAGGATTCAAACGTGGACATCCGCGTGGCGCAGACCAAGGGCTCGGCCATTTTCAACGTCTTCGCCGTCGGATCGGAACCGAAGTTCACCAAGATCTTCCTGGATGCGCTGCTGGACGAGTTCATCGCCTTCCGCCAGCAGATTCGCGAGCAGGGTCTGGAGCGCGCCTTGAACACCTTCACCGAGACTGTGGTGAAGAAGAGCAAGGAACTCCAGGAACGCACCGAGAAGCTGGAGGCCTTCCGCAAGTCTAACGACACGATCCAACTGAGCGGCAACCACAATGAAGCTGCCACCTTCCTCATCAACCTGAAGACCAAGCGCGAGCTGCTTACAGGTGAGTTGCGTGATCTGCAGGTGGCTCTGCAGGACGTGGATGCAGCCATGGTGGACCGCGAGCGAGCCACGATCAGCTCACCCGCAGGCCAGGCGCCAGCCGCAGGTGCGTCGCAGGCTCCGAAAACGGATGGCAATGCCGCCCCCACGCCGGGCACCGTCGATAACAACACGGCAGCAAGCCTGCACATGACCTCCAACGAGCGCGATTACCTGGAGGTCAAAAAGGAGATCATGAAGTTTCAGAATGAGCGCTCCAAGCTCCTCCGGGCCTTCAAGCCCGGCCATCCTGACATCGTCATTCTCGATGAGAAGATCGATTCAGAGAAGCAGCTGCTGGCCAACTATTCAGACGAGATCGTGAAGGAAATGCGCAGCCGTGAGGCGACCCTTCTCCGCCAGATCAAAGTGCTGGAACAACAGATTGGTGAGAAGCAGAAGGAAGCTCTCGAGCTCGCGGCGAAGCTCGCTGAGCACGAACGGCTTGAGCAAGAGTTCAAGGCCGCCAAGCTGGCTCATGACCAGATGTACGACAAGGTGGAGGATTTCCAGGCTGTGCAGCAAATCCAGACCGACTACGTGGCCATTCAGGAGCGCGCCTCCAATGCTTACAAGGACGTGCAAGACTGGATCAAACCCATGATTTTCGGCCTGATCGGCGGCCTGATTTTTGGAGGTCTGGTGCTGGTGCTGTTTGACCGTCTCGACGACCGTATGAACTCCTTCTCCGAGTTCCAGGGACTGTTCCCTTCCGAGGCGGTGCTGGGGCAGATTCCAGAGCAGCGTCAACGTGGTGATGTGACGCTGCTGCGTCCGAACGACGACCGCCATCTCTACGCGGAGGCCTTCCGCAATGTTCGATCCTCCATCCTCTTCAAAAACTGGCAGGGGAAGATGCCCAAGACCATCCTCGTCACGAGTGCTGTCCCGAATGAGGGGAAGACCACCGTCACCTCCAACATGGCCATCACCATGGCCCTCGCCGGATCCCGCGTGCTGCTGGCAGACTGTGACCTTCGTCGCGGTGGCGTGAGCGAACTCTTCAAGCTGCCCACCACTCCGGGCCTCAGCGAAGTGCTGCGCGGCAAGATGCACTGGCGTGATGCCGTGCAAGAAACCGGTGTGCGCGGCCTTGATCTCCTGGCTCGTGGTGAAGTTTTCGACCAAACCTCCGAAGTGCTCCTGGGCAAGACCGCCGAGGAAATGCTGCGCGAGATGAGCGACGAATACGATTACGTCATCTTCGACAGCGCTCCCGTGCTCGTCGCTGATGACACGGCCAGCTTCGCGCCGAAGCTGGATACGGTGCTGTTCGTGGTGCGTCTCTCCTCCACCATGGCACGTCTGTCCGGCAAGGCTCTCAACCTCCTCTATGAGCGTCAGGTGAATGTCGGCGGCGTCATCCTGAACCGCTCCACGACCAACCTGAAAGAGTACACCTACTACAACTACGCCAGCTACTACTACGCCCCGGTGAAGAAGAAGCCGGGTGAAGAGACCCCTGGTACCAAAGCGTGACCTTTGTCGCGCTGAGTTGAGTCCTTACCTTTCGTTCAGATACCCTCTCACATGGCGGCACGCGGGCTGATCTCCTTCGATGCCGCCGGGACGCTGATCCAGGTCGCCCGTCCTGTGGCGCAGACCTACGCCGAGATTGCCGGCGGCCATGGGGTGCCGGTCACCGCCGAAGCTTTGAAGCCTGCGTTTCGCACCGTATGGAGTCAGCTGCCAGCACCGTTGCATCCCGAAGGCACCCCTGCTGCGGATGATGATCGTTACTGGTGGAAAGAACTCGTCAGGCGAGTATTCGCAGCAGCTCGTGGCGAGCCTGTTGATGAAGAAGTGCTCTCGCCACTCTTCGATGAGCTCTACCAGCACTACGCCAAACCCGAGGCCTGGATCGTGTATGACGATGTGCTCCCTGCCCTGAACCTCCTGCGAGAAGACTTTGATCTCTGCGTGCTTTCAAATTTCGACCGGCGCCTCTACAGCATCCTCGAAGGTCATGGCCTCACGCCCTATTTTAAGACGATCGTCATCTCAAGCGAGGTCGGCGCCTCGAAGCCCCATCCGCGCATGTTCGCCGAAGCGGAGCGGAGGATGAATGCCAACGCAGCGGAGATTTTGCATACCGGCGATGATGAAAAGAATGACCTTCTCGGCGCGCAAAATGCAGGGTGGAAAGCCTGGCATGTGCAGAGACCGCAGGCAGACCTCCAAATTCTCGCTGAAAAAGTCCTTTCCGGATCAATATAAGCTTGCAGCCGCCCCGAAGATGAGTAGTTACCGGCCCCCATCCGCGCAGGTAGCTCAGCGGTAGAGCAGTTGGCTTTTAACCAATTGGTCGAGGGTTCGATCCCCTCCCTGCGTACCACGCTGATGGTTGTTAAAGTTTAGTTTGTTAGGTCAGGTTTGTTTAGTTTTTAAATGCCCAGGTAGCTCAGTGGTAGAGCAGTTGGCTCTTAACCAATTGGTCGTGGGTTCGAATCCCTCCCTGGGCACCACTTCGAAAGAAGTGGTGTCTGCCACTGAAAAGGAACAAGAAAGCTCCGCAAAGAAACCCGGCACCCGCCGGGTTTTTTGTGTTTGGCCTTCTGCCCAGCACACCTCTCAAAACTAGAGAGTCAGAGGGAGTCGAACTGCACCAGCCAAAAGGCAGCACCCTCCCATGTGGGCGCCGATCCACATTTTTGTTGCCGCACTCCAACCTAGAAGTGTAAAACGACAACCATGAGCGCTCCATCTCGTCCTTTCGCCCCAGATTCGTCGGATATTAAGCTGCTGACAAACCTCACGATCTGTGAGTGATCCTCACTGTTAGGCGTCGTTACCCGCCATGACTTCTAGACCGCCACGCGAGTCCACGCTGAGCGATGACCAGGCTCGCAGTCACGTGCGCGCCAAGTTCTACGATATTCGTGCGCGCTTCCTGGACCGGTTGGCCTGTGCGCGAGTTTTCGACCGCGAGCGTTTCGAGGCACTTCTGCTATGGCTCGACACATTGCGACGGTGCTACGCTGCCGCTGATTTACCGATGGCAGCATCAGACTTTGACCAGTTCAGCGACATTGCCAGCTACCTTGAGCAGGAGGCAACATATTCACGTGACCAGCGCGCCGAGTGTGCTGCGGCTCATGCACAGTGGCTCGGCATCATGCGCCAGTTCCACCTTCTACCCGAGGAGAGACGATGAGTTTTCACCACTCAGCCGCAACACCTAACGAACATGCGCTACAGCAAACCCGGCGGGAGCGTCGCGGTTGCAATCGTTGCGTCCCGAGCGCCGGGTCGCTGAGCTTGGGTCGTTCGGCTACCTCATGAAGTCCAATGCCATGAAACTCGTCAGAACCGCCACCTTTGCCGCCGGATTGTTGAGCGTTTGTCTGGGGGCCCGCGTCGGGCTCGGCGCCGAGGCGGCG
>JAZKCU010000018.1:0-62760 GCA_040387935.1 Verrucomicrobiota bacterium
CGGATTGTTGAGCGTTTGTCTGGGGGCCCGCGTCGGGCTCGGCGCCGAGGCGGCGGCTCGGCTCACTCCCGGGAGCACCTTCACCGTCCCGTTTCCGGAAATGCCGCCGACCTACTGGGCGATAGCTACCTCGAATAAAGGGCCAGCGTTCTTGTCGATTTCGCTCCCCAAGAACTATACGCCGGGCGGCAAGTTCCCGCTCCTCGTCTTCCTGCATGGCGGCAGCGGCGGCAATGGTGGTCCCAAGGCGGCTATCGTGTCAGCGATGACCGAGGATCGGGACTTTGTCTGCGCCTCCATGCCCTTCTTCAAGAAGAATGATCCGAAGGACCCTGGCGGCAATGTCGTCATGCGGGATGAGGACGCCCGGCACACGTGGCCTTTCTTCCGCACCATGCTCGCCAAACTCTTCGATGTTGTCCCGAACATCGACAGAAGCCAAATGATCATCGGGGGCTCATCCAACGGCGCACACACCACCCAGGGTCTGATCGATGAATCCGACGGAGAAATCACAAGACAGTTCTCCGCCTTTTTCTTTATCGAGGGAGGCGGCCGCTTGAAGCATTACGAACTGCTGAAGGGGAAGCCTTTTCTCATGGTCTCCAGCCAGACTGCATCAAAGCCCCGGGCACAGGAGATCATCGACCAGGCCAAGGCTGCCGGTGCCTCGACCACGTTATCTTTGAGGATGCCGGTGGCCATACGGTCCCGATGAAGGCGGCCTCCGCTATCCGTGCCTGGCTCATCGGACCGGCGACCAAGATCGCTTCACCGAAATGAGCCATCAACCCGCAACCCATGCCGAACAAAACAGATGCAGGCGACAGCTCGTATGGCATCTGTCGTGCCATCGACGCTCCCCCCTCGCCGTCGCCTGATCCGAGACGTCGTTACAGAGAGTGGGCCGCCAGGAAACCTAGCAGCCCAGGGAGTAGATAGGGAGTAAATCACCCGAGCGCGCCAGAACCTCGCAAAATCCAGGCATGCCGGACGCTTCGAATCCCTCCCTGGGCACCATCTCGAAAGAGATGGCTGCCACTGAAAGTAAGTTCAAAGCACTGCAAAAGAACCCGGCGAAAGCCGGGTTTTTTGTGTTTTGAGAACATCACTTTTCCATGGCCTCATTCTGCATCTCCACAGGCTTTGGCACGGCGATGTGCACCGGTGTTTCGGAAATGCCTGCACCGAAAAGCGTGAATGTGTCAAAGAAGCCGTCGAAGTCCTCGTCCTTCAGCATCTCATCGCGATCCGCAGTCCCGCTGAACGTGTGCTTCTGCAGATCAATGCTTCCATCCTTGTTGGTGTCGAGCCATTCGACCGTCAGTGTTGCGACATCCTTCACAGATTCGACCACTGAGATGGTTTTGGCATCGGAACCTGTGAACTCCACCTTGTAGTGCGTCACTTTCCCTCGTGAGGCCCGGGCTAATACACGCTGGCCTTTTTCGTTCGGGTGTTTCTTGTGGAAGTTCTCCAAGATGTCCCTCGATACCGACTCAAACGGCACTTCATAAAACTGCACTGTCGCTGGCCCGTTCGGTGCGCTGAAAGACTGGCTCAGCGGCGAGCCGAGAAACAATATCACAAGCAGGCAGGAAGTCTTCACCTCCGCAAGCTCTCAGATCGAAGCCATCAAGGCAAGACTCCGATTTGATGCTCAGAACAGCCCAGCACACAAGGCACCTGGCAAGTCCCTCTCCTTAAACTCACGCTTCCACCAGTTCACGCGCGCGGAGCTCGTCCATGGCGGCGAGGATGAGGGAGCGGTCCATTTCGTGGACTTCAAGCTTTTGGCCAATCTTGGGGACGAGGGTGACGGTGAGTTCGCCGCCGAGGTGCTCGCGGAATTCTTCAAGACCTTCCAGGATGACGGGTTCGCCGGATTTGCCTTCGGAAAGGAGGCCGGGGTGGAAAGTCTCGAAGCCGATGCGCTCAATGAGCTTCAGAACGCGCTGGGCGGTGGCAGCATCGAGGATGCCGCGCTTGACGGAGTAGACGAGATCCACCGCCATGCCGATGGCGACGGCTTCGCCGTGCGTGACTTCGAAGTGGGTGATCTGCTCGAGTTTGTGCGCAGCCCAGTGGCCGAAGTCGAGGGGACGGGCGCTGCCGAGCTCAAAGGGATCACCGCCGGTGGCGATGTGCTCCACATGCAGTTCGGCACTGCGCTGCACGACACGTTCCAGCGCGGCCTGCTCGAGGTGAGCGAGACCATCCGCCATGCGCTCGATCTCCTCAAAGAAGGCGCGGTCGCGGATGAGGGAGACTTTGATGGCCTCGATGATGCCATTGCGGCGGCCACGCTCAGGCAGGCTTTCCAGGAAGGAGAAGTCATTCACCACGGCATAGGGCACGGAGAAGCTGCCGACCCAGTTCTTTTTGCCAAAGTAGTTCACGCCGTTCTTCACGCCCACGCCGCCATCGCCCTGGCTGAGGGTGGTGGTGGGAAAGCGCACATGGCGGATGCCGCGGTGGGCGGTGGAGGCCGCGAAGCAGACGAGGTCCAGCACGGCACCTCCGCCGATGACGAAGACGTAGCTGTGACGGTCCAGGCCGGCGTCATTGATGGCCTGCCAGCACTGCTGGACGAGACCGAAATCGTTTTTGCACGGCTCGCCGCCGGGCAGCACCACCACATCACCGGCGAGGTCCAGCACCTCGGCATTCGCGCGGGCATAGGCGCGGACGTTCTCCTCCAGACGAGGGTTGGCGGAGACCACATGGTCATCGGCAAAGATCAGCACGCGGGGGACCTTGGTGGGCCTGTCCAGCATGAGCAGGTCCCGGATGGTCGGGTTCGCAGGAGCGAATACCTCGCGTGTGAAGAGAATTCGGTGCGAGTGTTCTAGCCTGATCTTTTTCTCCAGCATGGGGGTCGGTGTCTTTTACCCTCTACGGATACTCTACCTGGAGGGAAAGTTCAAACGAGTGCTGGAGTGAACTCTTTTCAGCGGAAGCCCGCAAAATGGCGTTCGGAGCGCATCGGCGCCTCGGATTCGGCTATGTTGTCGAATTGCGTCGAAACAACAAAAAGCACCAGCCCTGGTCACAGCAGTCGGGAAAACAGGGCGATGCCCAACGTATCATCTCCCACCATGATTCCTCGCGCCCTTCCCCTGATGGTTCTGGCTTTGGCATTTTCCACCGTCTGGACCAGTGCCCAAACTCTGCCCGGCACCCAGCCGCTGGAGGCCAATCCAGACTTCTCCGCCACCATGGTGGCGGGCATCGACAAGATGGCACTGCGGCTCATCGAGGAATCGAAGTCGAGCCGCAAACCGACGCGGGACAAGCTGAAGGCGGCGATCGGCCTGGTGGATGAGCGGGTGCCGATCAAGGCACTGGAGTTCATCGGCGATACCGAATCCCCTGCCCTGCTGATGGAAACAGATCTCTGCCGGGTGTTTCGCGTGCGCTGGCCGGTCTTTAACAACGTGCATGGCGAGGGCCTGTATATCCAACCGAAGTCGAAGCCACATGCCCGCGTGATCTACATGCCGGATGCCAGCAGCACCCCGGAGAAGCTGGTGGATGAGTTTCTGCTCACCACGGGGTGCGAGATCGTCATCCCGGCCCTGTTGAGCCGTGAGTCCACCTACAGTACGAACGATAAGTTCAACGTGAAGACAAACCTCGCCCATCGCGAGTGGATCTACCGGCAGTCGTATGAACTCGGTCGCCACATCATTGGCTATGAGGTGCAGAAGGTGCTCTCGCTGGTGGACTGGTTCAACGCGCGGTCCGACCAGGTGCCCGCGCCCGTGCTCGTCGCCGGGGTGGGTGAAGGAGGCATGCTGGCCCTGTATGCGGCCGCGGTTGATGAACGCATTGATTGCGTTTACTCGGCGGGCTACTTCGCGCCGCGTGAGAGCGTGTGGGCGGAGCCGATCTACCGCAATGTTTTCGGCCTGCTGCGTGATTTCGGCGATGCGGAGATCGCCTCACTCATCGCACCGCGGCCGGTGTCGCTGCAGTTCCTGTTTTATCCAAAACTTGTAGTTTCCAAGGAGGCGCCGCAAGGAGTGCGCGCCATCTCAGCGCCCGGCAGGCTGGGCGAGCCTGATTTCAAGCTCTTCCAGGCGGAGGTGGAGAAGGCCAACAAGCTCGCCCCAACGAGCCGCATCCAGGTCTGCACCATGGAGACGAACAATGAGGATATCATCCGTCATCTCTTCCCTGCTGCCACGGCAGATGGCGCACTGAAGACCAAGAAGGTCTCGGGTGCGAAGATCACCCTTAAAGCCGATGCGACACGGCAGGAGCGGCTCGTGCGCGAGCTGGAGGCCTTCACGCAACGTCTGCTGGTGACCACGGAGATGGAGCGCAAGGAGCAGTTCTGGAACAAGCTGCCTATGAAGTCCATGCCTGAGTATGAAGCGCATACCGACAAGGAGCGCGAGCGCTTCTGGAATGAGGTCATCGGTCGTCTGCCGGATCCGAACCTGCCGATGAATGCAAAGAGCCGCTTCGTGCGCGAGACGGAAAAGGTGGTCATCTATGAGGTGACGCTGGATGTCTGGCAGGATGTGTTTGCCTGGGGCTGGCTGTGTCTGCCGAAAGAGATCCTCAGTAAGGATGCCAACGGCCAACTCACGTTCGCCGCTACGAAGCGTCCTGTGATTGTCTGCCAGCATGGCCTTGAGGGTTTGCCAGAGGACACCATCACCACGGATGAGAAGCAGAAGGGTTACGGCCCCTACAAAGGTTTCACCTATCGCCTCGCCGAGATGGGGTTCATCACCTTTGCACCGCACAATCCGTATCGCGGTCTGGATAACTTCCGCACCTTGCAGCGGAAGCTCAATCCGCTAGGCCTCACCCTCTACAGTGTGATCAACGGCCAGCATCAGCGTGTTCTCGAATGGCTGAAGGCGCAGCCCTTCACTCAGGCAGACAAGATCGCCTTCTACGGCCTGAGCTATGGTGGCAAGTCAGCCATGCGCACGCCGGCCGTGCTGAAGGACTACTGCCTGAGCATCTGCAGCGGCGACTTCAATGAATGGGTGCGCAAGTGCGTGTGCACGGACATCCCCATGAACTACACCCACACCCACGAGTATGAGATCTGGGAGTGGAACATGGGCCGCACTTTCAACTATGCCGAGATGGCTGCCCTCATCGCCCCGAGGCCCTTCATGGTGGAGCGTGGTCACAATGACGGCGTGGGCATCGATGAATGGGTGAACTATGAGTTCGCCAAGGTCCGCCGACTGTACAACAAACTGCTCATCGGTGACCGCACCACGATCGAGCACTTTGACGGACCGCACACGATTCACGGTGTGGGGACGTATCAGTTTTTGAGGGACAAGCTGGAGTGGAGGTGACTTAGGGTTGGTAACTGTAGGCGCTCTGAATCGCTTTTTCGCGGGTGTTGGTATCAAGCTGCAGATCAGTGCGCGGCACGGCTTCGTCGTAGCTGCGGTTCCAGCCAAAGTAGCTGACGCGGACGGTGCCGTCAGACTCGAAGCCGGTGATGGTGGCCGCCCACCAGGTGCTGTTCCATTTAAGCTGCACCTCCTGGCCGACGCGAAGGGGCGTGTTTGCCGTCACAGGTCGTTCACTGGAGGAAATTGCCCCGGGATTGAACTCCACAGCCCCCGTCATCAACTCACTGAACTGCTCGCGGTTCAAAGTGCCGCCCACGTTCGGGAAACCAGCGCTTCGCGACCGCAGCATGGCCGGAGGCAGCATGGCAGCCATCGGAATGCCCGATTTGTTAGGCAGATAGGGAGTGGGCCGTCCGGGTGCCGTTGATGGCATGTTCTGCTTCAGCAGTTGCTGCTGGAGAGCCACATTCTCACGGCGCAAGGCCGCCACCGTCTCCCTCAATTCCCAGATTTCCTTGGCCGGGACCGCCGCCTGAGTTGCCTCGGAACTCGTGGCCTTCTTCGACGATCTCAGGGCAAATGCCGCTACCTGCGGGATGGCGGTCTTAGCCTTCTGCGGCCTCTTCGGAGGCACGCACGTCGGAGTTACCGTCGGTTCATCGCAACCGACGATGATGGCAGACATCGCGGCAACTGAAATGAGGAGCACTCTGACACGCATGCTGAGATGCTACCAAAGCTCCCCCTATCATTGCCAACCCAAAAAAATTCGAGTGCGCGTTCAAGCGGACGCGCTTTTCGAAAAGTTGCTTTTAAAAAAACCGTTCCAGCCTGCCTCTATGAGGCGATAGCTGGTGGGGTGTCTTCGGCGGATGTCGCTTGCTCCGCTGACACCTCGTCATCGACCACCTGGGTGTGCTCAATGATCTGGGGTCCACTGGAGCCTTTTTCTTTTTTACGTGCCTTTTTTTCGTCCTTCGCGGCTTTCTTGGCGAGATCGCGTTTCCGTTTTTCGAACTGATAGTTAGGTGTGGGCATGGCGTGTGTGTTTGCGTACGACGGACAAGTCAGCCCATGGCGGCCTGGGTTCGCCGAAGGGGACTGGACGCCTGCTCAAAATCAACGGAAACACCGCAGGTCTTGTCAGTCTTGGGAACAGGATCGACAAATCTGCGGATGTAGGCGGAGCTCTTGAGGGGAGTCAAAGGCGGCAATCCTAGCAGGAATTTCCTGGTGCGCGTCGGATATGTCACAGAATTTCCAGGCAGGATTCACCACCGGCACAGGTATCATTTCATATTCGCCCGGGCATTTGAGGAGTGCGGTGCTGCTGGCGATACTGAGTCGGTGAAACGCCCATGAGGCGCTGGAAGCAGCGGGTCAAGTGGGCGTGGTCGAAAAAGCCGAGTTCAACGGCGATGGTGGCGACGGTGTCCTCGGTCTCGGCAAGACGGCGGCAGGCGGCCTCCACCCGAACTCGGAGCAGGTATTGCCTTGCCGAAGTGCCGAAGACCCGGCGGAAGCCACGATCAAACTGGCTTTGAGACAGGCCGCACATCTTCGCCATCTCAGCGCTGCCGAGAGCGGTGTCAGGCTGGCGGTGCATGAGCTCGATGACCTTGGCAAAGCGGGCTTCGCCGCTCTCTCGACTGCGCACTTGATTGAGTTCGCGCGAGACGCCGGCGATCCCGATGATCTCACCCTTGGCATTCCGCAGGGGGAGCTTGCTGGTCATGACGAGCCGTGGCGAGCCCTCGGCCTCGGGGGCGCTCTCCACACGGTTGATGATCGCCTTGCCGCTGCTCATCACGGCTTCGTCATCGGCGCGATACTCGCTGGCGCGACGTCGCGGGAAGAAATCGAGGTCGCTTTTGCCGATGGCGTCCTTCTCGCGCTGCACACCGCAGTATTGCCAGCCGCGGCGGTTCAGGGCCACAAAGCGCCCTAGGCGGTCCTTGATGAAGAAGTTCACGTCCGGCAGCAGCTCAAAGAGCCGCACAAGGTCGTCAGCCCGGGTTTGACGCAAAAAAGCTTGTGGTGAAATCGCCGCCATCATGCGCGTCTTTTACACAAGGATGCCAGGGGTGTGCAAGACAGGAGGCCGGTGGATCACGTTTAATGCTGCATGAAAAACACCGCCCTGAACCTCATCCCGGCAAGCGAGCGCCTGCGCAAGCTCGCTGGCTGCCTGCATCGTGGACGCGCCCAGGACTTAGCACTCCTGGAGGTGCTGATCCAAGACACGAAGGCCATGAGCACCCTGGACGACCCGGGTTTGCGTGATCTGATCCTGGTGGTGAAGCATCACCGTCCTGACCTGGCCCTGGCGCTGCTGACGCATGTGCGGGCGCCCCGGGAGCGCATGAGCCTGGGGAACTGCCTGGCTGCCCTGTGGAGCCGCGTAGACATCAATGCGGCCTGGAAGGCCATCTCCACCTGCAGTTTGCCCAAGGCAGAGCGTCTGGCTCTGCACAGCGTTATGATGTAAGTTGGCTCCTAACGCGTTTTAGGCGTCTGCCAGCGATGTTTGAATCCCAGCAAAATCGGCCTCCGAATGTCCGTAGATAGAAGCACAAAAGCACCACTCGGGTGAATTTTAAGACCACTCCACATGCAGCACACCACCCTCGCACTCGCCCTGCTCTCGCTGACTGCCAACGCGGCCGTTTCTGCGCCGACCGTTGGCTTTAACAGCGACATCCGCCCCATTCTCGCGGATGCGTGCTTTCACTGCCACGGGCCTGATCCGGGCACGCGCAAGGCCGGTCTGCGACTGGACACAGAGGCGGGCTTTTTCACCGCGAAGGAAGGTGAGGAGCCGACCGTCATCAAAGGCAAGCCAGATGCGAGCAGCCTCTTCCAGCGCCTGACCGCGACGGATGAGGACGACATCATGCCGCCGCCGGACTCACACAAGACGCTGAAGCCGGAGCAGATCGCGAAGGTGAGGGCGTGGATCGAGCAAGGTGCGCCCTGGCAGCCACACTGGTCCTTGATCGCGCCCAAGAAAGCAGCGCAGCCGGAGGTGACGGACAACGCATGGGTGAAGACGCCGGTGGATCGATTTGTGCTCGCCAAACTCGAGGCGATCGGCCTGAAGCCAGCGCCGGAAGCGGATGCTGGCGCGTTGATCCGTCGTGTCGCACTGGATCTCACGGGCCTGCCCCCTTCCCCGGAACTGATGCAGCGCCATTTGCCCAAGGATGGCGCAAAGCTGACGGATGCGCAGCTTTCCACGCTGGTGGATGAGCTGCTGAAGTCGCCTGCGTATGGCGAGCACCGCGCACGCTACTGGCTGGATGCGGCACGCTATGCGGACTCTCATGGCATGCACTTTGACAAACCGCGCGAGATGTGGCCCTACCGCGACTGGGTGGTGAAGTCATTCAACAGCAACCAGCCCTTTGACCAGTTCACCGTCGAGCAGATCGCCGGTGACCTGCTGCCGAATCCGACCGAGGACCAGCTCATCGCCACCGGTCTGCAGCGCTGCAACATCACGACGAATGAAGGCGGGACGATCGATGAAGAGAATCTCGCGAACTATGCTTCCGACCGCGTGCAAACGATGGGGTGGGTCTATTTGGGCCTAACCACGAATTGCGCACAGTGTCATGACCATAAGTTCGACCCGATCACGGCCAAGGATTACTACTCGCTGGCGGCTTTCTTCCGTAACACGACACAGAAGCCGAAGGATGGCAATGTGAAGGACGGCCTGGGCCCCATCCTGGTACTGCCTTCAGAGACCGATCGCCCACGCTGGAAGGCCCTTCCGACGGAGATCGCCACTGCCAAAACGAAGATGCAGGAGAACCGCACCGCGGCACGGCCTGAGTTTGACCAGTGGCTGACCTCTGCGAAGCCTGCGGATCTGGACAAGGATGTGCCGACGAAGGGCATTGTGGCGCATGTGCCGCTGAATGAAGGTTCGGGCAGCGAGGTCACGGGTGTCTGTGGTGCCACGAAAACCTTCAAGGCGACGGGTGAAGTCTCCTGGAAACCGGATGGCAAGATCGGCCCGGCACCGGTGATGAAGACGAATGGCACCTTTGACATCGGCAACGTGGGTGACTTTGAGAAGAACCAGGCCTTCAGCTATGGAGCCTGGGTGCGTGCTGGCAAGGTCGGCATGTCTGGCGGCATCCTGGCGCGCATGGATGAGAAGGGCGGCTTCCGAGGCTGGGACCTGTATCAGAATGACCGGACCTATTCCGTCCACATCGTTAACACCTGGCCGGATGACGCACTGAAGGTCAGCACCAAGAAGCCGAGCATCCGTCCGGGCGTCTGGCAGCACGTCTTCGTGACCTATGACGGCAGCGGCAAGGCGCAGGGCGTGAAGATGTACATCGATGGCGTGGACACAGAGCTGAAGATCGAGGCCAACGCGCTCAAAGGCAGCATCAAGACGACCACGCCCACACGCATCGGCCAGCGCAGCCATGTGCAGATCTTCCATGAGGGCAGTGTGCAGGATGTGCGCATCTATGAGCGTAAGCTAGCCCCAGCGGAGGTCATGACGATTTCCAAGGTCGGTCCTCTGCGTGAGATGCTGGCCAGCAGCAAGCGTGGTCCGAAGCAGAAGGACGCTCTGTTTGAGCACTACCTTGTCACGCGTCATGCCGGGTATCAGGCGGCGAATGGTCTGAACGGCAAACTTGAGGCCGAGCAGACGGCCATCAAGACACGCAGTCCTCTGACTCATATTCAGGAAGAGAAGACAGACACCATGCCGATGGCGAACATCCTGATGCGCGGCCAGTATGACAAGGTGGGTGAGCAGGTGGATGCAGCGGTGCCTGTGGCCCTGGGCAAGCTGCCTGCCGATGCGCCAAAGAACCGTCTCGGCCTAGCCAAATGGTTGGTCAGCGAGAACAACACCCTGACCTCACGTGTGACCGTGAACCGCATGTGGCAGGAGCTTTTCGGACGTGGCCTGGTGGTGACGAGCGAAGACTTCGGCATCATGGGCAGCGCGCCTTCGAATCCTGAACTGCTCGACTGGCTGGCCGTGGAGTTCCGCGACAGCGGCTGGGATGTGAAGCGCTTTTATAAGATGCTGGTGACGTCAGCGGCCTATCGTCAGGCAGCTCTCATCACACCGGAGAAGATCGAGAAAGATCGTGACAATGCCTTCCTCAGCCGCGGTCCACGCTTCCGCATGGATGCGGAGATGATCCGCGACTACGCGCTGTCGGTCAGCAGCACGCTGTCCCCGCGCATGGGGGGTCCAGGCACCATGCCCTACCAGCCAGAGAATGTCTGGGAAGTGGTCGGCATGGGCACGGAGAAATACACGCAGGACAAAGGCGAGGGCCTCTATCGCCGCACGCTTTACAACTTCTGGAAGCGCATGGCTCCGCCTGCGAGCCTGGACATCTTCAATGCTCCAAGCCGTGAGATGAGCTGCGTCCGCCGCGACCGCACCAACACACCGCTGCAGGCACTGGTGGCGATGAATGACCCGCAGTTCATCGAAGCCGCACGTAACTTCGCCCAGCACACCCTGAACAATGTGAAGGGTGACGACAACGCCAAGCTCAGTGCCATCGCCGAGCGTCTGCTCTGCCGTCCGCTGAAGGACAAGGAGACAGCTATTCTACAAGCCAGCCTTGCTGATCTGCGTGCCCACTACACCGCCAATGCAGCGGACGCTGAAGCACTGCTCAAGGTCGGGGAATCCAAGGCGCACGAGAAGCTCGCCAAACCTGAATTCGCTGCATGGACCATGGTTTGTAACCAAGTCATGAACCTGGACGAAGTGCTGAACAAGTAAGTATGAACGACGATTCAAATTGGTTCGAAGACATTTGGGAACACCGTGAAGAGGTGCTCTACCCAGATCTGTTTGGCACCGAAGTCGAGGGCATTTTCCCGATTCCCTATTCTAGGCTGGAAGCAGGTAAAATCTCAGACCCCAGGTGGGGCACTTGCGGGGTGTTTCGCTTTGCACCGACCCCCGCCAGAACAAGCTGGCTTTGCGTGTCTTCGGGACTGTCCAACGCTTGGTTTGATGAGAAGCCAGATCCCTCTACTGTTTCTGGTTTTGGTTGTGAGTTCATTCTCGAAACGCCAACTAAGGTAGACTGGCCAATTCAAAGGCTTCACCAAATGATGACGTTGCAGATCGGATATGCATTGGGAAAATGGGGGGAGGCTCAGCCCCTTACTCGTAACGATCGCATTCCAATAGGCAGTCCTATCGACTTCGCTACGAGCACTCTCACAGATATTTTGCTGGCAGCCCCCACTCATGTAGAAGGTGCACTCGTCCAAGATTCGGGCACCGCTATTTTCATCCAAGTTGTTGGCGTCTCTTTTCAAGAAGTCGTCTTCGCAAAGCAACACGGTAGCGAAGCATTGATTAATCGTCTGCGTAGCCAGACCTCGTTTCCCGTCACTAATCCGCAGCGGCAATGCGTGATCCAATCTGACATCGCCCCCCAGCATGCCCCCAACTTTAAACCTTAAACTTTAAACTCTTTCCATGAGCATCCTTCACGAATGGGACACCTATCAAACCCGTCGCCAGCTCTTCGCTCGCGGTAAAAATGTGCTGGGTGGTGCGGCACTGGCCTCGCTGCTTGGCGACTCGTTGGCTAATGCCTCGCCGGGATCTGTGACCACGCATTTTGCGCCGAAGGCGAAGCGAGTGATTTATCTGCACATGGTCGGTGGACCTGCGCAGATGGACCTCTTTGACTACAAGCCGCAGATGCAGGCTTACTATGACAAGGATTTGCCGCCAAGCATCCGCAATGGTCAGCGTCTGACGACGATGACCAGCGGTCAGGCGAGGTTTCCGATCGCTCCTTCGAAGTTCAACTTTGCGCAGAATGGGCAGTGCGGGATGTGGATGAACTCGGACCTGCTGCCGAACCTCGCGAAGAATGCAGATGACATCTGCTGGATGCGGTCCCTGCACACGGAGGCGATCAATCATGAGCCGGCCATCTGTGCGATGCAGACAGGCAACCAGATCACCGGTCGTCCGTGCCTGGGCTCATGGGCTTCGTATGGACTGGGGGCGATGAACTCAAACCTGCCGACGTTTGTGGTGCTCATCGCGACACCGACGAATCGCGAGCAGGAGCAGGCCATCTCATCTCGCCTGTGGTCCAGCGGTTATCTGCCGGGCGAGCATGCGGGCGTGAGCTTCCGCAGCAAGGGTGATCCCATCCTCTTCATCAATAATCCTCCTGGTGTGCCAACCAGCGTGCGCAAGCGCACGATCGAAGGGCTGAATGCTCTCAACGAGCTGAACTACCAGCAGGTGGGCGATCCTGAAACGCACACGCGCATCCAGCAGTATGAGATGGCCTTCCGCATGCAGGCCAGTGTGCCGGAGCTGACGGACATCAACAGCGAGCCTGAGCATATCTTCAAGATGTATGGCGATGAGGCGAAGAAGCCTGGAACCTTTGCGAACAGCGTACTGATGGCACGTCGCCTCGCCGAACGCGGCGTCCGCTTCACGCAGATCTACCTGAACAACTGGGATCACCACAGCAACGTGGGCGGCCGCATGCCGAGCCAGTGCAAGGACATCGACCAGCCATGTCATGCGCTGATCGAGGACCTGAAACAACGCGGCATGTTTGAAGACACTTTGATCATCTGGGGCGGTGAGTTTGGCCGCACCATCTACAGCCAGGGCGGCCTGACGAAGGAGAACTATGGTCGTGACCACCACCCGCGCTGCTTCACCATGTGGATGGCCGGTGGCGGTGCCAAGGGTGGCGCAATCTATGGCGAGACGGATGATTTCAGCTACAACATCGTGAAGGATCCGCTGCACATCAGCGACTTCCACGCGACGGTGCTGCAACTCCTGGGCTACAACCACGAACGATTCACCTACAAGTTCCAGGGGCTCGATCAGAAGCTCACGGGCGTGGAGCATCGAAAGGTCATCAAGGAGCTTATTGCGTGAGCAGGGGTCAAGGAGTCCGAGGATTGAGATCCTTGGAACCTCTACCTTCTGACGAGCGTAGCTTTGTTGACTTCTTGACCCAAATCCACCACCCGCCAACGTAAGTCCGTGCCCCTGCTGCCGCTTCATCAAGCTCATGATCCTCGCGCCTTGATCGCGCGCTGGCGTGAGGTGGCGAAAGCGGCGGGGATGCAGATGAGGGGACTGGTGGAGATGGACGGTGAAAAAGTCTTTTACCTGCAGAAGCGTGATCGGCTTGCCTCGCCACCGGTTTACCTCTCCACCGGAGTCCATGGCGACGAGCCTGGCTCGGCCTGGGGTTTACTGGCCTGGGCGCAGCGCGAGATCGAGCAACTGCGGCATGGCAATCACCTCATCTTCCCGTGCATGAACCCGCATGGACTGCGGGCAAACACGCGGCTGGATCGTCGTGGGTTTGACATCAATCGGCGTTTCCACATCGACACAGACCCTCTTTGCGGCCCTTGGCTGGATGTGGTGAGGCAGAGCGTTCCGAAGCTCAGCCTTTGCCTGCATGAGGACTACGATGGTCAGGGCTTCTATGTCTATGAGCTGAATAATAACCCGAAGACGCTCAGCCATGATGTCCTGAAGAAGTGCGCTAAACGCATCGGCGCGGATCCGCGAGGCATGATCGATGGTCGACGTGCCAAAGATGGCGTGATCCGGCCGAGAGCCATCCCTTCCAACTTGCCGGGGATGCCTGAGGCCATCGTGCTCTGGCAGCTTGGCTGTCCAGTCACACTCACGTTTGAAACTCCATCCGAGTTCGGCTTGGATGACCGGGTCCAAACCCAGGCGGATTTTGTCGATGCGGCAATCCGCCTGGCCGCGCGGGCCGCCAACCACCAACCATGACTTTTTTCCATCGATGCTGTCTCGCCATGCTTCTGCTGGCGGGACTCAGCGCCTGTAGCAGCCTGACCAAGCTGCCGGTGCGCCCAGCTCTGCGTGAGCAGGACTGGGTCAGCTATGATGGCAAGGTCATGCCCTATCAAAAATGGCTGCCCGGCACAGAAAAGCCGCGCGGGGTGGTGATCGCCGTGCACGGGCTGAGCGGGGCGAGCTCAGATTTCTGGTTCCTCGGGGCTACTTTGCCTAAAGATGGCTATGCCGTGTATGCTTATGATCTGCGTGGCCAGGGGCATGATCCCAACGTGAGCCAGCGCGGCGACATCGACTCATCCTTGCAGTGGCTGCGTGACATGGAGACCTTCCACCTGCTGGTGCGGAGGCAGCATCCGAAGACGCCTGTGTTCTGGTATGGGGAGAGCCTGGGCAGTCTGATCTGCCTGCACACAGCGGCGAACCGGCTGAATGACCGCCGTGATCCGGATGGCATCATTCTGGCATCACCGGTGGCAGGCCTGAAGATGACCGTGTCCCATTTCCGGCGCTGGCTGCTGGACACGACCGCGGCGCTGCTGCCGCGCACACGCTTTTCGTTGGGTGACCTCGCCGGGGTGGATGAATCGAAGATCCAGGTGACCAGCACGACCACCCATGGAGGGCAGATGGAGAAAACAGAGCATCACATCAACGCCTTCAGCGTGCGCCTGCTGTCCGAGATCGGCGGGCTGCTGGATGAGAACCCTGACGCAGCAAAGCGTTTGCGCATGCCCGTGTTGTTCCTGGCTTCGCCGAATGACATCCTGAGTTCACCGGACCAGATTCAGACGCTTTTCAGTCAGATCAGGTCACCCACCAAACGGCTTCTTTGGTATAACCGGAGCTATCATTTGCTCCTGCATGACGTGCAGCGTGCCGAGGTCAGCCTCGACCTGTTCCGATGGCTGGAGAAGACCCGAGCCAAGCGCTGAAGATTGGTCCCAGCAAGGGACATGCAGCTTCCTTCGCTCCGGCGACAAGATTTCGACCGTCGGACCGTAGGTTCAACCTGTCATGAATCTTTCCCCTGTGGCCACAGCCGTGTTATTTTGCCTTGGCCTGCCAGCCCTGGCTGCGGAAGCACCACGTCCGCTGAACTTTGCCAACGACATCGTACCCATCCTGACCAAGGGCGGGTGCAATGGCGGTGGCTGTCATGGCAAGGCGAGCGGACAGAATGGGTTCAAGCTTTCGTTGCTCGGGTTTGAGCCGCAGGAAGACTATGAGCACATCGTGAAGGAAGCCCGCGGCCGACGTGTGTTTCCAGCGGCACCCGAGATGAGCCTGCTGCTGACCAAAGGTGCCGCCCAACTGCCTCATGGCGGTGGCAAGAAGCTCGATGTGAAGTCCGAGGAATATGCGGATCTGGTGCGCTGGATTCGTGAAGGCATGCCGTATGGCCAGGACAGCGATCAGAAGATGGAGCGTATCAACGTGGAGCCTTCAGTGCTCACGATGCCGATGAAGGGCAGCACGCAACTAAAGGTCACGGCCCATTACAGTGATGGCTCGACACGCGATGTGACCAAACGTGCGCTTTACGAGCCGAATGAGAAGGCCATGGCTGAAACAACCGAGACCGGGGGCGTGAAGCTCTTCGACCTGCCCGGTGATGTGGCGGTAATGATTCGCTATCAGGGCAAGGTCACCACTTTCCGCGCCACTGTGCCGCTAGGCGCACCGGTCGAGAAGCTGCCTGCCGCAACCAACTACATCGACGAACTGGTGTTTACGAAGCTCAAGACCATCGGTGTGCCACCCTCGGAAATGAGTGATGACGGGACGTTCCTGCGACGTGTGACGCTGGACATCACGGGTCGTCTGCCGACGGCGGAGGAGATGAAGGACTTCATCGCTTCCCAGGAGACCGAAAAGCGCGCACAGTGCATCGACCGCCTGCTCGACAGTCCGGAGTATGCGGAATACTTCGCCAATAAATGGAGTTCGCTTCTGCGCAACCAACGGACACAGCCGACCTATGCCAGAGGCAGTTATCTTTTCTGGTCATGGATTCGCGACAGCATCGCGGACAACAAACCTTTTGATCAGTTTGCCCGCGAAGTGGTGGCTGCCTCAGGCAGCCTGGATCAGCATCCACCGGTGGCTTGGTATCGGCAGGTGAAGGAGGCGAAGACGCAGATGGAGGATGTGGCGCAGCTCTTCCTCGGCACACGCATGCAGTGCGCGCAGTGCCATCATCATCCGTTCGAAAAGTGGAGCCAGCAGGACTACTATGGCTTCGCGGCGTTCTTTGCCAACGTGAGCCGCAAGACGGCCACAGCAAAGGATGAGGAGATCATCTTTAACAAGCGCGGCACGGCGCAGATGACGAACATCCGCACAAAGCTGCCCGTCATGCCCACCAGCCTGGGCAGCGAGGCGGTGAAGCTGCGGCCTGAGCAAGATCCACGTCTGGTGCTGGCAGAGTGGATGAGCCGGAAGGACAATCCTTTTTTCGCTCACACACTGGTGAACCGCTATTGGAAGCACTTCTTCAATCGCGGTCTGGTGGAGCCTGAGGATGACATGCGTGAGACGAACCCGCCAGTAAACCCTGAACTGCTCAATGCCTTGGCGGCGGATTTTGTGAAGAGCGGGTATGATCTGAAAGCGCTGGTGCGCAGCATCACGAACAGCACCACCTATCAGCTCAGCGCGGCGCCGAATGCCTACAATGCCAAGGATCGCCAGAACTTCAGCCGCTACTATCCGAAACGTCTGAACGCCGAGGTACTCTATGATGCGGTGAACCGCCTGCTGGATGTGGAGAGCACCTTTGCGGGTCAGGCTCCAGGCACGCGCGCGGTGGCGCTGCCGGACAACAGCTACAATCAGACGAACTATTTCCTCACCGTGTTTGGCCGCCCGGATTCATCCAGCGCTTGTGAATGCGAACGCACGCAGGAGGCGAGTTTGGCGCAGAGCTTGCACCTTTTGAATGCCTCGGACATTCAGATGCAGCTCACGCGCAAGGATGGTCGTGCGGAGAAGATGGCTAAGGATGCCAGCCCGGAGGAAGACAAGATCACCGACATGTATCACATCGCGCTGAGCCGTGATCCGAACGCTGAGGAGATGAAACTGGCCCAGGGACACGTGGCCAGGAAGAGCGCAGGCAAGGCAGGAGAGGCGGCGCTGCAGGCCAAGAAGGAAGCCTTCGAGGACGTGCTTTGGGCGCTGCTGAACACGAAGGAGTTTTTGTTTAATCACTGAGCCCGCTCATAAGCCACGAGTCTGGTGTATGTAGTTCACGCTTGAGCGTTCGATTGGGCATTCAAAGAGCACGCTAAAGAGTGAACACCGAACTTGAGAAACGACAGATCATCGGCCTGCGAGGCGTAAGGTTTGAATCACGATTGTTACATGCTTCCTTCTCGACTGACTTCCTCCCTGTTCGGCGTGACCGCGGCTTTTGCGCTCGTCGTTAGCATCGCCCATGGGCAGGTGGTGGTGCCGGTGCCCTCACCGACGATTTCGGCGGTTTCTCCATTGGGCGGAAAGCCGGGGACAACCGTGGAGTTTAGCTTCAAAGGAGCTGAGCTGGATGAGGCCAAAGCGGTGCTGCTGAGCAGTCTCTCGGGCGGCAAGGCGATGACGATTCCCGTGAAGCAGGTGTCGGCGAAGAAGGGCGTGCTGGCAGCGCAGATTCCGGCGGATGCGGCTCTGGGGCTCTATGATATTCGGCTGATGGCTCGCTATGGAGTTTCGAACCCGAGAGTGTTTCAGATCAGTGCGGCGGATGTGGTGGAGTCGCCAGGGACTAACACGAAGTCTGACAAGGCTATGATCGTGACTGCGGATTCGGTCATTCAAGGAACGTTCAAGGCTGGGGTGCCGCACTGGTTCAGTTTTGAAGGCAAGAAGGATCAGCGGGTGCTCGGCTCTTTCACCGGCAGCGGCTTTGATGTGCGGACCTCACTGGTGGGTGGCATCTATGATGCGAATGGACGTGAGCTTGCGCGCATGCGTGACGGGCTGGTGGATGTGAAACTCCCCGCAAATGGCAGCTACAAGATCAAGGTTCATGATCTCATGTTCGCGGCGGGTGACGACTATGGATACCGGCTCACGCTGACCACAGGCGCTGTGGTGTGGGCTGCGGGCAAGGAGGAAGTCTATGGATGGAACCTGCCAGGAGGTCAGGTAGTGAGCGGACTGCGCGTGAATCGCGGTCAGCCGCTGGAACATCTGCAAGCGGATGCGGCGACCATGGCGACGTTGATCGCGGCAACCCCAGTTAGGCCATTCGCGCTGCCGGAGAACATGGAAGCGGCGAGCAAGGAGGGTGTGACGCCGATCGGGGTCGGACAGACTATCAGTGGGTGGTTTCCGGCCAATGGGATGGCGAAGGTGTTTGAGCTCGCCTTCAAGACGGGTGACCGGATCAACATCGAGGTGACCTCGCAGCAACTGGGGTTTGCCACGGATCCGAATTTGCTGGTGGAAGCGGTGAAGGGTGAGACGGTGACCCTACAAGGCGAGATCAATGATCTGGCGGCGCTCGTGCCTGCGCCGGGGACGCGCATCTTATCGCTGGATCCGACCTATGCTTATGACGCGAAGGCAGATGGGGTGTTTCGCATCTCAGTGAGTGATCCCTCAAATGCGGCGAATGGACGCCGATATCCGTTCCGTCTCTGCATTCGAAAAACCAGCGAGCCAACTCAGGAGGGTTCAATCGCGGTAAATGCGAAACTACCTCTAGCGGCAGCCATCGGACCGCATGAGATCCCGAGCGCGAATGTGTGGCGCGGCGGAATTCTGGCCATGGAAGTCTATCTGCCGAATCGCACGGGCATGAACGTGGCGACAGAGGTGCAGATCGGCAATCTCCCGGCGGGTGTGACGAGTCTCGGCGGCTTTGTCGCAAAAGGGCAAAGCCTGGGATACATCGCGCTCCGAGCCAGTGCGGATGCGCCTGCGGGTGCCGCAGTGCTTTCGGGAATTTCCAGCACGGCCAGTCTCGTTTGGCCGGTGAAGGATACTGGCCGCGAGACGATGCACGTGCGCATGTCTGGCGCGCCGGTCATCGGTGTGGTGCCTGACATGGCGCCTGCGATCATCGAGGTAGCGTTGCCAAATCCAGTGGAGGTCGTGGTGGATGGAAAGGTGGACGTGCCTTTGAAAGTCACTCGTCAAAGCAACTGCACGGATGTGATCAAACTGAAGGCGCTAGGTTTGACGGATGCGGCCAAAGCTCCTGAGGTGACGATCGCAGCGAAGGCGAATGAGGGGAAGCTCAGTTTGGATCTGAAGACGCTGAAGCTGCTACCAGGTGAATATGGAGTGATCTTGCAGGGGCCGGTGAAGGTCGCGTTCCAGCGGAAGGCGGAGGATATTGCAGCGGCTCAAAGCGCGGCGAAGAAGGCCGGTGATGCGCAGGGTTTGGCAAAGAAAGCCTTGGAAGAGGCCAAAGGTTTAAAGACGGAGGATGAGGCGGGCAAGACGACGCAGGAAGCGACGATCAAGGCACTCACGGCAGCGCTGGCGAAGGCCGACAAGGGCAAGGCGGATGCGGACAAGGCCGCGAAGGACGTAGCGACGAAGAATCCGGCGAAGGATACCACGTTCATCGTCTATTCAACGCCGATTCGTTTGAGGGTGGTGGCGAAGAAGTGAGGCCGTTTGTCACAACTCTGCGGCGACGTTCTTCAAAGCATTCACCAGTTCACGTGTGAGGAGGGAGGCATGTCCGCGCTGCCAGAGGACGATGAAGTCCCAACGGGCTTTGGGATCGCTGACGGGCACGAAGGTGATACCGGGATGCGATGACTTGGCAAAGTAGGCGGGCAGCAGCGTCACCGCGGATTCAGAAACCACATGCGAGAGCACGTTGGTCAGGCCGTCCACAGTCACGATGAAGCGGGGCTTGAAGGCAGCTGTTTTGCAGAGGGCTGCTGCCCAACGATTGCGGCCCGGGACTTGGTCTTCGTCGACACCAATGAAGTCGCGGCCTTTGAGGTCTCTGAGTTTGATGCTTTTCTTAGACGCAAGCGGGTCGCTGTCGGCCAATGCCACGCACACACCGAGTGAGCAGAGCTTCAAACTGTGGAATTCCTTGGCGGCGAGGGTGCCCTCCTGCCCTATCAGCGCCACATCGAGCTCACCGGAGCGCAATGCATCGATCTGTTCACGCGGTGACATGTCGTGCAGCTTCAAGCGTGCTTTGGGCTGGGTTTTGCGCAATTGCGCGAGCGCAGGCGTGAGAAAACTCTGAGCAGCAGAGCCGAGGTAGCCCACACGCAGTTCGGCGCGCTCGCCCCGAGCCTGACAACGCAAGTCCGCTAGAGCACTGTCATAGTTCGTGATGATCGGAATCATCGCCTTCACCACGGCATGGCCGAGGCCCGTGGGCTTTACACCACTTGTCTCGCGCTCGAGCAAGCGGCCGCCCAGCTCATCTTCCAGAGCTTTCATCTGGCGGCTTAGTGCTGGCTGGGTGATGCGCAGCCGCACCGAGGCGCGGTTGACGCTGCCTTCTTCGATGACGGCGAGCAGGGCGCGGATACGGTCGATCATGTGAAGCAGGTTATGTTTAATAAACATAACCGCAACGCCAAACTGGCATTACCCAGGCATGCGTTGGAAGGCGATGGATCAGCCAACCTAACGCACACCATGGCTCACAAGTTCCTCGACCTCAGCTTTACTCCGCAGGTACTGCACGCTCAGCAGCACTACTATGGTCGTGCGCAGATGCTGCCACCGGCGGAGCATGATGATCCGCTCGGACCCGAGGAGACTGCCTTCATCGAGGCACGTGACAGCTTTTACATGAGCAGCGTGAGCGAGGCCGGATGGCCGTATGTGCAGCATCGCGGCGGTCCCGCTGGCTTCTGCAAGGTGACAGGACCGAATGAGTTGGTGTTTGCTGACTACAAAGGCAACCGGCAGATGCTCAGCACGGGTAATGTGGCCTCCAATAATCGCGTCTGTCTGTTCATGATGGACTACCCGAACCGTGAACGGCTGAAGCTGCTGGGACATGCGGAGGTACTGGATGCCCGTGAGCATCCGGAACTCGTCCGGCAGGTCACGACTGCGGATCTTGCGCCAATCACCGAGCGACTAGTCCGGATTAGAGTGGTCGGCTTTGACTGGAACTGTCCGAAATACATCACTCCGCGCTATACCGCAGCGGAAGTGCAGACCGCGATTGCTCCGCTCAAAGCGCGCATTGCCGAACTTGAATCTCAACTTAAGATCCAAACACCATGAACCCACGTCCACCCCTCCCGCCCTTTACTGAAGAGACGGCCCAACAAAAAGTGCAGATGGCTGAGGATGCCTGGAACAGCCGGGATCCTGAGCGGGTCTCGCTGGCCTACACGCCGGACACGGAATGGCGCAACCGGGACGTGTTTCTCGATGGCCGGACAGAGGTGGTGGAGTTCCTCCGCGCCAAGTGGGAGAGGGAGAATGATTATCGCTTGAAGAAGACGCTCTGGGCTTTCACGGGCAACCGCATCGCGGTGCGGTTTGAATACGAATGGCATGACGATGCCGGGCAATGGTGGCGCAGTCATGGCAATGAGAACTGGGAATTTGATGACGATGGTTACATGGCGAAGCGCTATGCGAGCATCAATGACCAACGAATCGACGGGAGTGAGCGAAAGTTTCGCTGGGAGCGGAAGTGAGAGCACACGGACGGCTTGTGATAGACGAGGAGGGCCAACTCGTTCACATGCATCATGCGTTTCTTTGCTCTGCTTTTTTTGGGATGTTCGCTGTCTCTGTCTGCTCAGGACGCCCCGCCGCCGAATGTGGTTTTCATCATGGCGGATGATCTGGGGTATTCGGACCTGGGGTGCTATGGAGGGGAGATCGCGACACCGAATCTGGATGGGCTGGCGAAGAACGGGCTGCGGTTCACGCAGTTTTACAACACGGCGCGCTGCTGGCCCACGCGCAGTGCGCTGATGAGCGGGTTTTATGCGCAGCAGATCCATCGGGATGCGCTGCCGGACGTGCCGGGTGGTGGACAAGGGGTGCGGCAGAAGTGGGCGCGGCTGCTGCCGGAGTTCCTCAAGCCTTCGGGGTATCGCAGCTATCACAGCGGCAAGTGGCATATCGACGGGCCGGTGCTGGCGGGTGGGTTTGACCGGTCACTGGACATGAAGAACCAGGGGAACTTTTTCACCTCGGCGGGCAACAGTATTGATGATGTGCCAGTAAAGCCGCCAACAGATGAAAAGGACTACTATGCGACCATCGCGACGGCGGATCACGCCATCGAGTGCCTGCAGGACCATGCGAAGAACCACAATGGAAAGCCTTTCTTCCACTACATCGCCTTCATCGCGCCGCACTTCCCTCTGCACGCGCTGCCGGAGGACATCGCGAAGTATCGTGACAAGTATCTGGCTGGATGGGAGGCCATGCGTGAGGCACGGTTTGCGCGGCAGAAGGACATGGGCCTAACCAACACTGAGCTTTCGAAGCTGGAGGAGAAGGTGGGACCTCCGTATGACTTCCCGGAGGCGATGGAGAAGCTAGGTCCTGGCGAGGTGAACCGTCCCCTGCCCTGGGCTAGCCTCACCCAGGAGCAGAAGCGCTTTCAAGCGACGAAAATGGCCATTCATGCGGCGATGATTGATCGCATGGATCAGGAGATCGGCCGGGTGCTGGCGCAGCTCAAGAGCATGGGGGCTTATGAGAACACGCTGATCTGTTTTGCCTCTGACAATGGCGCGAGCGCGGAGATCATGGTGCGCAATGGCGGCCATGATCCGAAGGCGGAGCCGGGCAGTGCTGAGACGTATCTCTGCCTGGGGCCGGGTTTCTCGAGTGCCTGCAACACACCGCATCGCCGCCACAAGACGTGGGTGCATGAGGGCGGGATCAGCACGCCGTTCATCGTGCACTGGCCTGCAGGCATCACCACGAAGGGTGAGCTGCGGAAGTCGCCCGCGCATGTGATCGACTTCGTGCCGACGGTGCTGGATCTGGCAGGCATTCAGAAACCGAAAACTTGGGAGGGCGAGCCAATTCCAGAAGCGCCGGGGAAGAGTCTGGTGCCAGCCTTTGCCGGGGATGAGACGATCACCCGCGACAGCCTGTGGTGGCTGCATGAGGGCAATCGCGCGATCCGAATCGGCGATTGGAAACTGGTGGCGGCGAAGGATGATGCCTGGGCGCTTTACGATCTGAAAACGGACCGGGCGGAGCAGCATGATCTGGCGAAGACCATGCCGGACAAGGTAGAAGAGCTGGCTGCCTCCTGGCAGGAGAAGACAGGAGCGTATACGATGCTGGCGAGGCAGACACTGGCGGAGCAGCCGGTGCCAAAGGCGAAGTCGGGTGGCAAGGGCAAGGGAAAAACGTCCAGGCCAGGCAAGACTAAAGCTACAGATTAATCGGTCACAAATTGACTGCATCCAACTGATTTTCAATCAGTTACATCTAAAAATCTTAAAAAATCCAAGAGTTGCTCTTGGATGGGGCATCTTCGTGCTTTCTTCCTGACTGTTTTACCTTATGTTGCACGCCCTTTTTCCACTCCACGTATGATCAAAGTCGGACTCGTTTCACTCGGCTGCGCCAAAAACCTCATCGACTCTGAAATCATGGTCGGCCACCTCCAGCAGGCGGGCATGATGATGACTCCAGATGCGGAGTTGGCAGACGTACTCATCATCAATACCTGCTCGTTCATCGACATGGCGAAGAAGGAAAGCGTGGGAGCGATCCACGAGGCTGTGGACGCCCGTGAGGAATCCAAAAAGCGCAAGAAGCAGAAGATCATCGTGGCAGGTTGTCTGTCCCAACGCTTCCGCGATGAGCTTCCAACGCTCATGCCGGATGTGGATGCCTTCATCGGTCTGGACCAGATCACCCAGGTGGCGCCCATCATCCAGGGCCTGGTGGGCGTGAAGGATCATGAGCAGGAAAACCTGGTGACCAAGGGCCCGCAATACATCCCTGACTATGACACGCCGCGCTTCCGCCTGACGCCGAAGCACATGGCGTATGTGAAGATCGCCGAGGGATGCAATCATCCCTGCTCTTTCTGCATCATCCCGCGCATCCGCGGACGTCATCGCAGCCGCACGCAGGAGAGCGTGGTACGTGAGGTGGAGCAGCTCGTGAAGAGCGGCGTGAAGGAGATCAATCTCATCTCCCAGGACACGACTTACTTTGGCATGGACAAGTGGGAGGGTGAGCGGCCGAAGCCGACCTCCGGCGTGGACAGCAACAAGGGCGAGTCCCTCAGCACGCTGATCCGTGCCCTGAACGAGATCGAAGGCGACTTCTGGATCCGCCTGCTCTACACGCATCCCGCGCACTGGAGCGATGACCTCATCGCCGCCATGGCGGAGAGCAAGAAGGTGGCGCGCTACATCGACATCCCGCTGCAGCACATCAGCGACAACATGCTGACCTTGATGCGTCGTGAGACCTCCGGCGGCTACATCCGTGATCTGCTGAAGCGCATCCGCAAAGGCATTCCAGGCATCGCGATCCGCACGACTTTCATCGTGGGCTTCCCCGGTGAGACCGAGGCTGATTTCAATGAGCTGCTCCAGTTCATCGAGGACGAGAAATTTGAGCGTGCCGGCATTTTTAATTATTCCCGCGAGGAAGGAACCCGTGCTGACAAAATGGAAGGTCACGTCCATCACATGACACGCAAAGCCCGGTGGAATGAGGCCATGCGCGCGATCGAGCGCAATGTGCAGCATGTGAATCAGCGCCATGTCGGCAAGTCGATGCGCGTGCTCGTGGAAGAGCCGGGCGTCGCCCGCAGCGAGATGGATGCGCCAGACATCGACACGACGGTCTATGTGGACAAGAAACTGCCTGTTGGCTCTTTCACCGATGTGATGATCAAGGAATGGCGTGGGTATGATCTGGTGGCGGGCTGATTTCTGATCGCCTTTACCTCTCGCGTTCCTCCTTCCTCTTGCGGTGTCCGGCTTGGAAACAGGCTCGGATACCGCCGGAATAGCACCGCGAGAGAAAGGATGGAACGCAAGAGATGAGAGAGGCCGACTTCCACACGGAACACCTGTCCTCCCCTGCCCTTCCACCATCATTCCTCGTTGACGCTTTGGCATCCCGCGCCACCCAAAGAAAGACTCAAGACCAACCATGAAGATCCTCCGCCATACTGATGCTGACTGGAAGCAGACGCTGACCAACCTCGACCGCCGTGCCGAAGCCAGCGATGCTGTGCGCGAAGTCGTGTCCAGCGTGGTCAAAGCCGTGCGTGAGCGTGGTGACGCGGCGCTGATCGAATACACCGCCAAGTTCGATGGTGCGGAGCTGACCTCTGATACGCTGCATGTGAGTGCGGAAGAGATCGAAGCCGCCTGGAACGCAGCGACTCCTGAATTGCGCTCGGCGCTGGAAGCCTCTCACCGGAATGTGTTCACCTTCTCGCGCAAAAGCATGCGCCAGGACTGGCATGGCACGAACGAGCAAGGCGCTGAGGTGGGCGAGGTGTATCACCCCTTTGAGCGTGTGGGCTGCTACGTGCCTGGAGGCACAGCGCCGCTCGTTTCCACTGCCATCATGACGGTGACGCTGGCGGCTGCTGCCGGTGTGCCGGAGATTGTGGTGTGCACGCCCTGTGGCCGTGATGGCAAGGTGAATCCAGGTCTGCTGGCCGCGCTGAAGCTGGCCGGTGCCACGGAAGTCTACAAGGTCGGCGGAGCGCAGGCCATCGCCGCGCTGGCCTATGGCACGGAAACGATCCAGCCTGTTGCAAAGATTGTTGGGCCAGGAAACAGCTATGTCGTGGAGGCAAAGAGGCAATGCCTTGGCGCAGTGTCGATCGACCTTCTTCCGGGTCCTAGCGAGGTGCTGATCCTCGCGGACAAGAGCGGCGACCCGCGCTTCATCGCGGCAGATATTTTGGCTCAGGCTGAGCATGGCAAGGACAGCCAGGCAGGGTTCATCACGGATGACGCCGGCTTGCTGGATGCCGTGGTGGCTGAGGTGGACAGGCAGTGCCAGAGCCTCACTCGTCAGGACCAGTTGAAGCCCGTTTTGGACAAGGGTGTGTTTCTCATCCTGACCTCCACCTTGGAAGAAGGCGCACGCCTCGTGAATGCCTATGCACCCGAGCATCTTTCACTGATCACTGAACGTGAGGCAGACATCCTGCCGCTGATCCGCACCGCAGGGGCCATCTTCCTGGGAAATCACTCCCCGGTGGCGGTGGGTGACTTCGTCGCCGGACCAAGCCACACCCTGCCCACGGGCGGTGCCGGGAAGTCCTTCCCGGGTCTGACGGTGGACATGTTCCAGCGCCGGACCAGCATCATCCGCCTGAGCCGCGAAAGCTGCGCCAAGTCCGAGCCGATAGTGCGTGCCTTTGCCGAAGTAGAAGGCCTGGACGCGCACGGCCGCTCCGTGAGCATCCGCGGGGAATAAAGTGGGACCGGTTTGTAGCCGGTCTCCTGGAACCACTGAGAGGCCGCGAGCTTTCCAACCCGTCGGGAAGGCAATGGCGCGGCATGTTTACCCCAAAACAGGTTGAAAACCTGTTCCACTTTCGTTGTGCGCAGGGCACAAAGTGGGACCGGTTTGTAACCGGTCTCCTGGAACCACCAAAGAGGCCGCGAGCTTTCCAATTCGTCGGGAAGGCAACGGCGCGGCCTGTTTGCGACCCAAACAGGTTAAAAACCTGTTCCACTTTTGCGACCCAGAAACGTTTTTTTGCCTGCTTGGCTCAAAAATGCCTTCCCGGCTGGCACGGCCTGTGCTCTAAGGCAGAATCGCTATCGGCGGAAAGGATCATCTCCCCCCGTCAGGCACCCCAAATAAAGTCGAAAACCACAACCATGGCCAAATACAAACTCGAATACCTCTGGCTCGACGGTTATGAGCCCGTCCGCAACATCCGCAGCAAGACCCAGATCAAAGAATTCGCAAGCTTTCCGAAGCTGGAAGAACTTCCAGATTGGGGCTTTGACGGTTCCTCCACCAAGCAGGCCCCCGGCGGCAGCTCCGACTGCGTGCTGAAGCCTGTGGCCGTGTATCCCGACAGCACTCGCAAGGATGGTGCTCTCGTCATGTGCGAAGTTTACAGCGCTGACGGCACTCCCCACGCCTCCAATGATCGTGCCACGATCCTGGATGACACTGGCGCCTGGTTCGGTTTTGAGCAGGAATACTTCTTCTACCAGGACGGCCGCCCTCTCGGCTTCCCTGAGAACGGCTTCCCAGCCCCCCAGGGTCCATATTACACCGGCGTCGGCTACAAGAACGTCGGCGATATCGCCCGTCAGATCGTCGAAGAGCACCTGGATATCTGCCTTGACGCTGGCATCAACCACGAAGGCATCAACGCCGAAGTGGCGAAGGGCCAGTGGGAGTTCCAGATCTTCGGCAAGGGTTCCAAGAAAGCCGCCGATGAAATGTGGGTCGCCCGCTACATCCTGAACCGTCTTTGCGAGAAGTATGGCATCGATGTCGAGTATCACTGCAAGCCTCTCGGAGCAACCGACTGGAACGGTTCTGGCATGCACGCCAACTTCTCCACCACCTATCTGCGTGAGACTGGCGGCGAAGCGTACTTCCTGGCCCTCATGGCCCAGTTCGAGAAGAACTGCATGGAGCACATCGCCGTCTATGGCCCCGACAATCATCTGCGCCTCACCGGCCTGCATGAGACTCAGTCCATCGACAAATTCTCCTGGGGCATCGCTGACCGCGGCGCGTCCATCCGTGTTCCTCACAGCTTCAAGAAAAACGGCTGGAAGGGCTACCTGGAAGACCGTCGTCCGAACAGCCAGGGCAATCCTTACCAGATCGCCTCCCGGATCCTCAAGACGATCTCGGAAGTGCCAACGAAGTAATCCTGCAGCCAAGCTCTCTAGGCCTGCATCTCCCCTCAAGCGCCGTCTGGAAACAGACGGCGCTTCTTTTTTGGACCGGTTCTCGAAAAGAATGTTATTTGGAATCGGCGAGCGCAGCGGGCTCAGTGGCAAGGAAGGTGCGCCGCCTGCTATTAGGAAATAACAGGCAAGCGCGTGACGCAGCCAGTGAGCCCGCTCCGCCGCCGAGCCCAGCAACAGAATTTTTGAGAGCCGGTCTGCATGAGAACTGCTCCAAAAGCAGGCTTGCCACCCTGGAGTTCCCCCCTTTACTCCGGCCCCTCCCGAATCCTCCCATTTCTCAAATGCCCATCGCACGCGCCCTCCTTTCCGTCTCAGACAAATCTGGCCTTCTCGACTTCGCCAAAGGCCTCGCCGAACTCGGCGTGGAGCTGCTTTCCACCGGCGGCACCGCGAAGCACCTGAAGGACGCCGGCCTGAAGGTCACTGATGTGTCGGAATACACTGGCTTCCCCGAGATGTTTGACGGACGTGTGAAGACCCTGCACCCGAAGGTCCATGGCGGCCTCCTGCAGCGCCGTGACAATGATGAAGACAAGCGCAATGCCACGAAGCACAGCATCCCGTGCATCGACCTCGTCATCGTGAACCTGTATCCCTTCGAGCAGACCGTGGCGAAGAAGGACGTGACCTTGGAAGAAGCCATCGAGAACATCGACATCGGCGGCCCATCCATGCTGCGCAGCGCCTCCAAGAACCACCGCTGGGTCACCGTGATCTGTGATCCCTCCGACTACGGCAAGGTCCTTGCGGAAATGAAGGAAAACAATGGTGACACCACACTCGCCACCCGCGAGCGCCTGGCCTGCAAGGTCTTCCAGCGCACCTCCTCTTATGATGCGGCGATCGCCAGCTTCCTGAACAAGGAGCAGGTCACCCAAAAGACCTTCTCCGTCAGCCTGCCGCTGCACAGCGAGCTCCGCTACGGCGACAACCCGCATCAGAAGACCGCGCTCTATGGCAACTTCGGCGACTATTTCACCCAGCTCCATGGCAAGGACTTGAGCTACACAAACGTGCTCGACATCCAGTCAGCCGCAGGCCTCATCCACGAGTTCCGCCGACCTACCGTGGCCATCCTGAAGCACACAAATCCCTGTGGTGTCGGCTGCGCCGAGGAAGACCTTCGCGAAGCCTGGACCAAGGCTTTTGAAACGGACAAGCAGGCTCCCTTCGGTGGAGTGATCGTGATCAACCGCAGCATGCCGCTCGGCTTGGCCAAGATCATCTCTGAGATCTTCACGGATGTCATCATCGCGCCGGACTTTGATGCTGACGCACGCGCGCTTTTGCAGAAGAAAAAGAACCTGCGCCTGATCCAGATGCTGCCCGGTGTCACTGAGGCACTCAGCCAGCCGATCATCCGCTCCGCTCCTGGCGGCCTCATGGTGATGGACAGCGATCCACGCGCCCTGGGCCTCGAAGACCTCGAGAGCAAAGTGAAGACCAAGCGCCCGCCGACCCGCGAGGAGATCGAGGCCATGCGCTTCGCCTGGCGCGTGGTGAAGCACGTGAAGTCAAACGCCATCGTGTTTGCTTCTCACGACCGCACGCTCGGCATCGGTGCCGGCCAGATGAGCCGCGTGGACAGCTGCCGCATCGCCGTTTGGAAGGCCAAGGAAGCCGGTCTCTCACTCGCAGGCAGTGTCGTGGCATCAGATGCCATGTTCCCCTTTGCGGATGGCCTGATCGCCTGCGCTGAAGCAGGTGCCACAGCCGCCATCCAGCCCGGCGGAAGCATGCGTGATGAGGAAGTGATCAGTGCTGCGGATGAGCGCAAGATGGCCATGATCTTCACCGGTCACCGTCATTTCCTCCATTGATCCCTCGTGTGGGCTGGCTTTGAGTTTTGATGGCCAAGTGGCCTCATGGTTCAAAGCCCGGCCCGGTATCCATGGTTTGGAAAATGAGTGCACATGAGTGCCCCTTCGTGGTTAAAGCTGTTCCGGTTTCCTTTTGATCTTGCATGAAAATCGCACTCGACGTCATGGGCGGCGACTTCGCCCCGCAGAACCCGATGGGGGGCGTGAAGCTCGCCCTGGAGGAACTGCCCCAGATTGACAAAATCTATCTCGTCGGCCAGCCCCAGGCCATCGAGCGCGAGATGCGGACCCAGGGCATTCCGATGAGCGACCGGCTGGAGATCGTCTCGGCCATGCAGATCGTGGACATGAGTGACAGCGGACTGGATGCCGTGCGCAAAAAGAAGGACAGCTCCATCACACGTGCGGTGGACTTGGTGAAGGAAGGCAAGGCGCATGCGGTGGTCAGCGCCGGTCACACCGGAGCGGCCGTCACGGCCAGCCTCATCAAACTGCGCACGCTGCCGCACATCGAGAGACCTGCCATCGCCGCCATCATGCCGAGCATGACGGCGCCCTGGGTGCTCATCGATGCCGGGGCGAACCCTGACAGTCTACCTGAGCATCTGGTGCAGAATGCCATCATGGGCAGCGCCTATGCCAAGCATGTGCTCGGGCGTGACAACCCGCGCATTGGCCTCATGTCCAACGGCACCGAGGAAGAAAAGGGCAATGCTCTCTGCAAAGAGACGGGCAAGCTGCTCAAAAAGACCCCCGGCCTCAACTTCATCGGCAACGTCGAAGGTCACGATCTTTGGGAGACCCCACCCGATGTGGTGGTTTGTGATGGCTTCACCGGCAACATCATCCTCAAGACCTCCGAGGCGCTGGCACATGCCATGTTTGCCATGATCAAGGAAGGCATCATGAGCACGGCCCGCACCAAGATCGGCGGTATGCTGGCCAAGCCTGCCTTCAAAGCCATTCATAAAAAGACCAGCGCGGATGAGGCCGGTGGCATGCCCTTGCTAGGTCTGAATGGCATCACCATCATCTCTCATGGCAGCGCCAGCCCCTACGCCATGAAGAATGCGCTGCGCATGGCTTGTGAGACGATCAGGCATAGTCTGAATCCGCACATCGAAGCCGCCATCAGCGTCCATCTGGACAGCAATGCGACCAGCGGCGAGGACGCATAAGATCCGGCGACCAGGGACGGACCGGGGACAACGGGCACCCGCGGCAGAACGTGGCTAACAAAAAGGTGGTGCGCTTTTCAGCACACCACCCTGTGTTTTGAAATCCTCAAGGGCTCAAGCCTCAAGCAGCTTGGACTGAAGCCTGTCCACCATGCTGCGGAACTCCACCGTCTGGGTCATGCGGGAACTGATGACCTTGCAGGCGTGGATGACTGTGCCGTGATCACGGCCACCGAACTCTTCGCCAATCTGGATCAGCGGCAGCTTCACCATGTGACGGGTGAGATACATGGCCACCTGACGGGCTTCGGCGATGTTCTTCGGACGACGCGGGCCGGTGAGATCGCTGACCCGGAGGTCGTACTCGGTGGCGACTGCACGCTGCACGCGATCGACAGTCACAGACTTCGCGGGCTCCTCATCGATGACGTCGTGAAGGAGCTGTGCGAGCGCGGTGTCACTGGCGATGGTGCCTTCCAAGGACACATGGGCGGCGACACGCATCAGCGCGCCTTCCAGACGACGGATGTTTGTGCGGATGCGCTGGCCGATGAATTCGAGAATCCAGGGCTCGAGCGTGACATTGTAGTCATGCATCTTGCGGCGCAGGATGGCCACGCGGGTCTCGAAATCAGGCACCTGGATCTGAGTCGTGAGACCCCACTCAAAGCGGGAAACCAGACGGCTCTCGAGGTCCTTGATGTCACCTGGCGGGCGGTCGCTGGCCAGCACGATCTGCTTCTGGCAGTTGAAGAGCTCGTTGAAGGTATGGAAGAATTCTTCCTGAGTGCTGTCTTTCCCGGCGAAGAACTGCACGTCGTCGATGAGCAGCACGTCCACTTTGCGATACTTCTGGCGGAACTGGCTGAAGGTCTGCTTCTTGATGGCCTCGACGTATTCGTTGGTGAACTGCTCTGAAGTCACATAGCGCACCACGGCGCGCTTCTTCCGCATGAGCACCTCCTGGCCGATGGCCTGCATGAGGTGGGTTTTACCCAGACCAGTCGGGCCATGGAAGAACAGCGGGTTGTAGATGCGGCCCGGCTTCTCAGCCACGGCCCTGGCCACGGCTGCTGAGTAACTGCAGTTGCTGCCGACGACGAAGCTGTCGAAGTTGAACTTGGCATTCAGGCCAGCGTCCGAGAAAGAGCGGATGCTGAGCGAGTCATCATGCACATGCGGGCTCGCACGCTCATCGGAATGATTGCGGGTGGAGATGACACGGGCGGCTTTCTTTTCCAGAGACGCATCCGCAGGGAGGGGGCGCAGCGGCTCACTGGCGACCTCATAATGAATGCTGGCAGCAGCGCCCAGCACCTGAGCCACGGCATCCGCAAAGGTGCCGGAAAAGTTGCTCTCGATCAGCAGTTGATGAATCGGATTCGGCACATGCACTGTCACGCGATGGTCATCGCTGATGCGCGCTGTGGTGCCGGAGAAGCAGCGTGTGTAGTTGTCCTTGCCGAGCTTCTTCAGAAGGATGGTGCAGATGCGTTCCCACGGGGAAGGAATCACTTCCAAAATGGGTGTCGAACTTTCGAGGTCGCGGGCATCTGGAGTGGGGGAGGGAGGATTGGTTTCATGAGCTGTCTCCATAATGCTGAGGTTGGTGCTGGACTGACGAATGAGAGCGTTTCGAGAGAGGACAAACGCGGCGCTGAATCGGGAGAGACAGCGCCGCACAGTTTTTTCAAAAATTAACTCTCCTTGTGTATGGCGAATCTGACACGATTCAAAGTAAAACTTCAGGCTCTTTAAAAAGACTTGGGAAACATCTTGGATGTTCCACAAAGTTTTTAACCTTCACATATCCGAAGCATCTTTTAGCAAGTCATTTGTCCATCGATAACACCTTGATTATGCCTTCGCTCACATGGCTTTTGTGAGCATCTCAAAGGCATGAAAAAGCCGGGCCATGGAAGCCCGGCTTTTGATAGAAGATGTTGCGTTGAAGGCTTATGTTACTTGGCCTTCGGCTTTGATGGAGCAGCAGGCTTTGGCTCGATGTAAGGCGGGTTCGTGTATGCGCCAGGAGCCACTTCCTTGATGTTAGCTGGCACGTCAGCCTGCACTTCACCAAGAGCCCAGCGAATGCCACCGATGAGGATGTCTTGAAACACTGGATTGGTCCACATATCCTCGCGATGTCCCATCGCCGTATACCATACGCGGCCATCACCTTCCTTGCGTGCCCAGGTGCTTGGGAATGCAGGGCGCTTGTATTCGTCACCCTTCATCGCAGGCGCATCCATCACGCTCAACACATGGATGTCCGGGGAGAAGTCTTTGAGTGAGTACCACTCTTCCATGAAGGCATAGTCAGCACCCACTTTTTCAAAGCCTGGGAACTTCGGATTCACCACCGAGTTCTTCACCACCTGCTGCGCGCCATGCTTGATGAACTCACCGCCAATGAAGCGCACATACGAGTCTGCCTGATCACCATGATTCAGATAGCGATCCGGTCCCTTCTTGGCCTCATTATTCGTGTGGAAAGTATCGCTCGCAGAATGCGTGCCGATGAAGCCCTTGCCTGCCTTCACGAAATCAAACAGCGCCTGCTTGCCTTCAGCACTCATCGGCGGCTGCTTGTCGGTGCCTTCTTCGAGCAGATTGCCCGTGGTGTAAAAGAAGACCGCATCAAACTGCGCGAGGTAGTCCTTGGAGAACTTGGAGCCATCCTTGGAGAACTCGAATTCCCAGCCCTGTTTCCCACCGAGTTCCTGGAGCACTTTTTCCGCATGGCTGGGCTTGCCATTTTTCCAGGAAATCACGCTATGCTCGAAGCCGCTGGATTTGCTGAAGAACAGGATGCGTGGCTTTTTGGCAGCGGGGGCCGCGAGCACGAGGCCAATGGCGGCCACAAGGCAAAACAGAGGGGCGAGGATTTTCATGGTTGGGGGCTGAGTTGGGAGCACTGACGCTCCGCCGAATCAACGATGAATCCACAGGAAACCTTCAGCAACCTCACGGATGCCCGGTTGACGAAATCAGCCCCCCGGCCATGGACTGGGGCGTATCCTGATCTCCTGCCCTGCCCTTTCCCATGACTGACATCGTCTCCGCCCTGAACTGGCGCTATGCCTGCAAGCTCTTCAACTCCACTCAAAAGATCCCTGCGGATGTCTGGCAGCAGCTCGAGCAGTCCCTGATCCTCACCCCCTCGAGCTTTGGCCTGCAGCCCTGGAAGTTTCTGGTGATTGAGGACAAAGACCTGCGTGAGAAGCTGGTGCCGCATGCCTGGAACCAGCGTCAGATCGCTGACTGCTCTCATCTTGTGGTCATCACGGTGCCGAAGGTGATGAGCGCCGGGCACATCGATGCCAATGTCACCCGCATGGTCGAAGTGCGCGGTGGCACGGCTGATGCCTTGACCGGTTTCCATAAGATGGTCAGCGGCTTCCGGGACGGTCTGGAAACCAAGGGCGGTCTGGAGCAGTGGGCCAAGCTGCAGAGCTACATCGCACTCGGCCAGTTCATGCTGGCCGCTGCGCTGCTGGAGGTGGACACCTGCCCGATGGAGGGCTTCTCCCCGGCCAAGTTTGATGAGGTCCTCGGTCTTGCGGACAGTGGGTACACCACTGCCGTCCTCTGCCCTGCCGGCTACCGTCATCCTGATGACCGCTATGCGGGTCTGCCCAAGGTGCGCTTTGAGTCCAAGGACATCATCGACCACCGATAAAATGCCCGGACGTTCCCCCTTCCCTCAGGGCGGCCAAGCCGACAAGGCGAGTCCAGGCACCAAGGTGCGTGCTGAATCCCGAACCCGGGTTGCATCCCCGGTCTTGCAGGGTAAATCAACGCTCAGCATGACCGTCCTTCGTTCGCTCGACCAACTCGCCTCCGTTCCTGGCCCCGTGGCACTCGCCATCGGGGTGTTTGACGGGCTGCATGTCGGTCATCAGGAGGTCATTCGTGCCGCGCAGGAGCATGCCGCCCAGCATCATGGCACAGCGGTGGTGATGAGTTTTGATCCACATCCGCTCTCCGTGCTGCGCCCAGGATCTGAACCGCGGCGGCTCTGCGGTGCGGACTATCGGCAGGTGCTTCTGGAGCGCATGGGCATTTCCACCACCCTGCTCTGCCCTTTTGATGAAGCCACGGCCGCGACACCAGCGTCGTTGTTTGTGGATACCCTTGTTCGTGACTGTCGCCCGCTCGGCTGCATCTCGGTGGGTTATGGCTGGACCTTTGGCAAGAACCGCAGCGGTAACATTCACCTGCTCATGGAGCATGGTGAGCGCGAGGACTTCGCCGTCTATGGCGTTCCGCCGATCCGGGTCGATGGCTCCGTCGTCAGCAGCACCTTGATACGCGATGCGGTGTCCTGCGGCGACCTGCTGAAAGCCAGTCGCTTGTTAGGCCGTGACTATGCCCTCTACGGCGAGGTGGTGCATGGCCGCCAGCTTGCCAATAAGCTGGGCTTTCCGACCGCCAATGTGTCCCCTCAGGTGGAGATGCTTCCGCCCTTTGGAGTCTACGCCGTGAAGACGGAGATCGAGGGGCAGGAGTATTCAGGCATCGCCAACCTCGGTGTGAGACCCACCGTGGAAACAGGTGAGACCTCGCCATCGCTCGAAGTGCATGTCTTCGATTGGAGTGGTGATCTCTATGGCCAGAGCCTCGAAGTGAAGCTCGGTGATTACATCCGGCCGGAGCAAAAGTTTGGGAGCATTGATGAGCTGAAGAAGCAGATCGAAGCAGATGTCACGCTGGCGCGGAGCATGTGAGGTGAGACTACAGCTCGCTTATCCAGCGAGCGCCGCGTTCTTCTCGATCTGGTCGGTGATTTCCAGCGCGATGCGCACCGCTTCCGCCCCTTCCTGACCGCTGACGACTGGGCCTTTGCCCAGGCGAGCGCACTCAACGAAAGCCGCAATTTCCAGCTTCAGCGGCTCATCCTTCTCCACCTCCACGGCTTCGCGGATGATCTGCATGCCGTCCTTCCGGTAGATCCAGCCGCTCTGCTCCTGGTAGTCGAGGCTGAGATAGCTGTCCTGCTGGAACACGCGGATCTTGCGCATCTTTTCCGGGCTGATGCGGCTGGCCGTGATGTTGGCGATGCAGCCGTTGGCGAACTTCAATCGGGCGTTGGCGATGTCCTCGCGCTTCGTGAGCACGTTGATGCCCACGGCATCAATCTGCACCAACGATGACTTCACCAGATGCAGTACGATCTCGATGTCATGGATCATCAAATCCAGTACCACACCGATGTCTATGCTGCGGTTCGGGAAAGGCGAAAGACGGTGTGCCTCGATGAAGCGAGGCTGGTTCATGCGATCTTCAAGCTGGCGCAGCACCGGATTGAATCGCTCAATGTGCCCCACCTGAAGAATGACATTCTTTTCCTGGGCCAGAGCAATCATCGCCTGCGCTTCCGCATAACTCTCCGAGATCGGCTTCTCCACCAGCACATGAATGCCACGCTGCATCAAGGGTTCAGCCGTCGGACGATGGTAAATCGTCGGCACCGCCACCGTGGCCGCATCCACGCGCGAGGCAAAGTCCCCCAGATCACTCGCCGCATAGGTGCCATACTGCGCCGCAAACTCCGCCGCTCGAGCCGGATCTGCATCATACACCGCGCCAAAGACAATCGCCCCCTCGCTCTTCGTCGCGATCTCGGCCATGATGCGGGCGTGGTTCTTGCCAATAGCGCCAACACCGGCCACGCCGATGCGGAAGGGAGATTTGGAGGTATCCATGTCCTGCCTTGTTTAAACAAGGCGCGGCCCGTGGCAAAGGGAAAGTAGTGCTGGGCTTTAGCCCGCACCCACCTCGATCCGCCGTGAGACTCAGTTCATTCCATGAACTTCATCCCACGGCGTGACGAGCCTTCACGAGCTAAAGCGCATGCGTACTTTTTAAGAAGCCCGGTTCACCGCGCTCACCACCGCCTTGATGGAGGCGAGCTCGATGTTCGTGTCCACGCCGGCACCCCAGACAAGTTTGCCAGTGGCAGTCTTGATCTGGATGTAGGCCAGCGCGCTGGCGCCCGTGCCGGAGCTGAGGCTCTGCTCGCGGTAAGAAACGACCTCGAATTTCGGCGCGCCGGCATCCTTGATCAATGCATCCACGAAGGCGGCGATGGGGCCATTGCCTTCGCCGGTGATGCCGATTTCACGGCCGTCTTTGACCAAGCTGCAACGGCAGGTAAACACACCGTCCACACCATCAGCATGAAAGTGATGCAGGGAGAAGGGAGTCTCACGCTCGATGTATTCTTTCCAGAACATCTGCTTCAGTTCCGCACCGCTGACCTCGCGGCCCAGGGAATCCACGATGTCGTTCGCGATCGGGCCGAACTCGCGCTGCATATCTTTGGGCAGCTCGATGCCGAACTCGCTCTCCAGCAGGTAGGCCACGCCGCCTTTGCCGCTCTGGCTGTTCACTCGGATGACCTCGTGATACTCGCGGCCGATGTCATGCGGATCGATGGTGAGATACGGCACGTCCCAGATGGTCTTGTGGTCGTCATAACCATTCAAACCCTTCTTGATGGCGTCCTGATGGCTGCCGCTGAAGGCGGTGAAAACCAGTTCACCGGAGTAAGGATGACGCGGCGGCACGGTCATGCCCGTGGTGCGCTCATACATCTCGATCAGGCCGTTCATGTTGCTGAAGTCCAGCTTCGGATCGGTGCCGTGCATGTAGAGGTTCATGGCCACCTGGACGATGTCCAGATTGCCCGTGCGCTCGCCATTGCCGAAGAGCGTGCCTTCCACGCGATCCGCTCCAGCCAGCAGGCCCAGCTCCGTGGCGGCAGTGCCAGTGCCACGATCATTGTGCGTGTGCAGGCTGATGATGAGGCTGTCGCGATTCTTGATGTTCGTGCAGATCCACTCGATCTGATCCGCATACACATTCGGCATGCAGACCTCGACCGTGTCTGGCAGGTTCAGGATCATCTTGTTTTCTGGCGTGGGCTGCCAGACATCCATCACCGCTTCACTGATCTCCTTGGCAAACTCCACCTCGGTGGCACTGAAGCTCTCGGGTGAGTATTGCAGGGTCACCTTCGTGCCGCTTTCCGTCAGACGATGCAGGCGGTCCTTGATCAGCTTCGCGCCATTCTTCGCCACGGCGATGATCTCCTCCTTTGACTTGCCAAACACATACTTGCGCTGCGCTGGCGAGGTGGAGTTGTACATGTGGATGACCACCTGCTTGGCCCCGATGAGGCTCTGCACAGTCTTTTCGATCAGGTCCTCACGGGCCTGCACCAGCACCTGGATGGTGACATCATCCGGGATGCGCTTCTCTTCGATGAGGCGACGGTTGAAGCTGAACTCGGTGTTGGAGGCACTGGGGAAACCGACCTCGATTTCCTTGAAACCGCACTTCACCAGCGCATCGAACATGTCGAGCTTCTGAGACACGTTCATCGGCACGGCGAGGGCTTGGTTGCCATCGCGCAGATCGACCGAGCACCAGATGGGCGCTTTTTCGATGGTTTGGGAAGGCCAGCGGCGGTTCGGCAGTTTGACGGGGTCAAATCGCTGGTATTTGGAAACGGGGTTCTTCAACATAACAAAGATTCTTTAGACAGGACTAACAAGAGGACAGGATTCCAGGACCATTTTCCTGATCCTTGGAGGAGATGCTGTGACGTGACAGCAAGGGCATGACGAGGAAACGCGGGCCGCCTACCCTTGCGTGAGTCGCAGGGAGAGACGGAGGAGCAGAGCCTTGGCGGGCGCGGTCATGGAGGCTGGAATAAAAGCAGAACTGAGGACGGCCGTCAAGAGGTCATGGATCTGAAGGGGTGGGCGGACTCTCCTGTCCGTGGTTTTCCGGATGGAGTGCCCCAGGAAAGATTCACCAAAGAGGTGGCGAAGAGTGTCCATGCGCCTTTCCCAAGAGCCTGCGTGACAGTCCCCATTCGTCGCGTAGAATCGGCGCCCATGTCTCTGCTGCGTGTCGAAAATCTCCAGGTCCACTTCCCCATCCGTTCCGGGCTGGGAAAGCGTGATGTCGTGAAGGCTGTGGACGGGGTGAGCTTTGAGATCCAGCCGGGAAAAACCCTCGGGCTGGTGGGGGAGAGCGGCAGTGGCAAGTCCACGGTCTCGCGGGCGCTTTTGAAGCTGATCCTGCCGACTGGAGGCAAGGCGCTCTACCATGGCCAGGACATCCTGGCGATGTCCGAGGCGGCCTTTCGTCCGCTGCGGAAGGAGATGCAGATGGTGTTTCAGGACCCGATCGGCTCCCTGAACCCGCGCATGACCATCGAGTCCATCCTCGGCGAGCCGCAGGAGATTCATTTCAAGGCCCGCGGCCGTGCCTCGCGTCGCGAGGCCTCCGCCGCGTTGCTGAAGCGGGTGGGATTGCCTGAGGACTCCCTGGCCCGCTACCCGCATGAGTTCAGTGGAGGTCAGCGGCAGCGGATCGGCATCGCCCGTTCCCTGGCCGTGCAGCCGAAGTTTCTGATCTGTGACGAACCGGTAAGCGCGCTGGACGTGAGTGTGCAGGCCTCCATCCTGAATCTGCTGAAGGACCTGCAGGCTGAGTTTTCCCTGACTTATCTTTTCATCGCCCATGACTTGGCGGTGGTGCGGCACATGAGTGATGATATCATCGTGATGAATCGTGGCGTCATCGTTGAACACGGAAGTGCTGATGATGTCTGCGAACGTCCGCAGCACGACTATACCCGGAAGCTGCTGGCCTCCATTCCTGTGCTTGGCTAGCCTTTCCCTTCTTCTTTCCCTGTTTCATGACCCCGCTGTTCAAGAAGTTCCTCGGCATCAACTGGATCCTCATGCTCACCATGGGGGGCCTGCTGACCTTCGGCGTGTATGCGATCTTCAATGCGTCGTCGTTTCGAGAGGCGGCCGATCTGGCCATCAAGTGGCGCCAGCAGATCACCTGGATTGGCATGGGCATCCCTTTCATGTTCGCGGCAGCGCTCATCGACTATAAGTGGGTGCGCTGGGCCTGCTGGCCGATGTACATCGCTGGCATCGGCGGCCTCGTTTACCTCCATCTCTTCGGCATTGAGATCAACGGTAACAAGAACTGGGTCAGCATCGGAGGTCTCTCCATGCAGCCCTCCCAGTTCGCCATCATGGCTGGCATCGTGCTGCTGGCCGTCGTCTTCGGTGAATTGCCGCGCATCTGGCCTGCTTTTAGACGACCGTGGCTGCGCATCCTCGTGGCTGGCATGCTGGCTGGCGTGCCTGCGGCCATGGTGATCAAGGAAGACCTTGGTTCCGGCCTTGTGTGGGCACCCGTGTTCCTGGCGATGATGGTCGTGGGCAGCATCCCTTTCCGATACATCATCACGATGATCCTGAGCGCGCTCTGCATGATCCCGGTGGTGTATTTCTTCGTGCTGAAACCCTACCAGCAGGAGCGTATCGACCAGACGTGGTATCTGCTGACCAACCAACAGGAAAAGGTGGACACCCGCGGTCACGGCTGGGTGCCAAACTTCGTGCAGACGGCGGTGGCTTCAGCCGGCTTTGAAGGCAAGGGCCCCCTTTCGGAGAAGGTACCTGAGCAGCGCTCCATCCACCGCATGTTCTATCCAGAGGCCGAAGCCTTCAGTGACTACATTTTCAGTGTGATCTGCGAGGAGTTCGGCTTCCGAGGATCGGTGCTGCTGCTCAGCGGCATCGCGCTTTTATTGGTCCAAGGGGTCTTCATTGCCTTCTACTCACGAGACCAGGTCGGGCGGCTGATTGTCGTCGGCGTGGTGACGATGTTCTTCGCCCACACCTTCCAGAACGCGGGGATGAATCTTTGCATGCTGCCGGTGATCGGCCTGCCCATGCCCTTCATCAGTTATGGGGGCACCTTCATGATCGTGACGCTCTTCCTGATGGGCATGATGCAGAGCGTCTGGGTGCACCGGAACATCTCGCCCGTGAAGAAGAAGGCCACCAGTGGTGGCGGACGCGAGCTGGAGTTTGATGAAGAGGACGATGAGTAGTCGTATGCTCAGCGCAGGCTAATGTAGGATGGTGCGTGGCGTAGCCCGCCCGTCCACCACGAGGTGGCCAATTCCAACCGCCTGCGAACTTCATGCCGAAGCATTCGCTGCTTCTGCGTGTGCTCGACCCGCTAAGGGACGACCGGGCTTCGCCACGGTCGTCCTACGTTCGGCCAGTCCGCCAGCGACCTTTTCCACACTTGTGGGTAAAGCTCAGGGCAAAGAGGCACGGGCCACCGTGCCTCGTCGACACCGCCCCAGTGCGGGCATAACGTTTCTTCTCTCAAAGACCTTCTCTGCGCACAAAGCGGTGTGACGCTTGAGCGCTTTCCGCCGCACTCAACGACCTGCTGCGAGACTCGTCCTTGCCCTGGCTCTTATGCCACCACCGGCTCAGCAGGCTGAGCCAGGGTGTGGGTGAAGGGGCTGCTCGCGGCGAGGTTGTACTGGCGGATGGCTGTGGCCCAGAAGGGGGCGAGGTCGGAATCACGCGCGGACCAGATGCGATAGTGCACATCCGTCATGGTCTCGGTATCGTGAATCATAGCCTTCATCTCCTGAGGACTCAGCGATGAGGGCCCCTGCTTGATGAGCCGATCCGCGATTTGGTCAAGATAGGCGCGTGACACGTCGATGCTCTTGCGGCGGCGCAGGAGGCTGACGTGGAGGCCGTTCACATACGGGTCCAGACAGACCTGGAGCAGACCGTGAAACTTCTCGAGCTCAGGCGGCAGATGGATGCGGCCTTTGATCTCGGTCAGATTGTTGTTCATCGTGGACAACACACTCGGGGGATCGGTCTCCTCAGGGGTGAGGAAGAGGCCAAAGCGCAGCCCTGAGCTTCGGCCCGAGACGAGAATGGCCACAGGAATCGACACGAGCAAGGCACCGACAATCGGACTGATCCAAAGCAGGAAGCCATGCGAAACCATCCAGGCGATGATACCCCAGACCACGCCGATGGCCGTGATGGGCCAGAGATTGAAGAAGACCTCAGCCCAGTCCACGCCGCCATCCACCTTGCGGCGTTGAGTGACCCAGCGCACCCCTTTGCCCAGCACGGTGTAGACCACGAACTGTGAGTGGAAGATCATGAGCACGGGTGCCATCAGCGTGAAGACCACGGTGTCCGCCATGCTGCTCATGTAGGTCAGCAGACGACCTTTCAGCGTCTTGTGCATGCGGCCGGTGATCATCTCATCCAGCAGGATGGCGAACTTCGGCAGGAAGATCAGCATCACGGTGACGCCGAGCAGAATCTGCATGGCCAGCACGGCCTGCGGATCGGTGTGTGCCACCGGCGTGGCTGCCAGGAAGGTGGAAAAGACCAGGAAGAGGAGCCAGAGCAGGCTGCTGGCATAACTGAGGATGCCGTGAGCAAAGTTGATCCGGCTCATGAAGTGCCAGCCCTTGGCGAACAGCAGCCAGAAGTGCTGCATGTTCCCCTGGCACCAGCGGCGGTCGCGCTTCAGCATGTCCACCAGCGTCGGCGGACCTTCCTCATAGCTGCCACGGTTGGTCGGCAGCAGGCGCACCGCATAACCAGCTTTGCGCATCAGAGCGGCTTCCACAAAGTCATGGCTCAAGATATGGCCGCCGAAGGGTTCCTTGCCCGGAAGCGCTGGAAGGGCGCAGTACTTGATGAAGGGCTCCAGGCGGATGATGGCGTTGTGGCCCCAGAAATTCGCCTCGCCGCACTGCCAGTAGTCCAGGCCGTCCATGAAGGGCAGGCCGTAGAGGCTTTGAGCGAACTGCATGACGCGGCCCAGCAGGGTTTCCGCACCGATCTGTTTCGGGAAGGTCTGCAGGATGCCAATCCCCGGGTTCTTCTCCATGATGCGCGTCATGCTGGTGAGCAGGCTGCCGGACATGAGGCTGTCCGCATCCAGCACGATCATGTAGCGGTAGCGCTTGCCCCAGCGGCGGCAGAAGTCGGAGACGTTGCCGCTCTTGCGGTTGATCGGCTTGCGGCGCTTCCGGTAGAAGATACGACCGAAGGCATTGAGCTGGCGGCAGAGCTCTAGCCAGGCGGTTTCTTCCTCGATCCACTGGCTCGTTTGATTCGAGTCACTCAGGATGAAGATGTCAAAATTCTTCGAGTGCCCCGTCTGCTCCAGGGAGAGATAAATGGCGCGCAGTCCTTCGAAGACGCGGGTCACATCTTCATTGAAAACCGGCATGATGATGGCGGTGCTGGCGGTGATCTCAGCCTCATGATCCTCAGGCTTCAAGGTGCGCCAAAGGTTCAGCGGATCAGGCTTGGGGCGGTTCATCAGCCACATGCCAAACATGGCTGTCCAGAAGCCGACATTGAGCTGGTAATACAGGGGAAAGAAGGTGGCCAGCAGCAGCCACTCCGCCTTTCTCATCCCCTGCTCTGCCAGGTAGGTGTACATGAGCCAGGTGCCCACGATGGTGCCCAGGCCCACGAACGAGAAGAAGGTGGCGCGGCGCATCCGTGCGATGCGCTTCGGCGGCATCCCAGCGGTGAGATTGATATTGGCAGTCTGTGCTCCGACGACGCTCATGCGAGAAGATGGTAAAGGTAACCCAGCACACCACCGACGATGCCGAGGAGGATGGAATAACGCAGGATGGGATGGCGCCCGAGACGATCAAAGGTGTCCTCCGCCACGTCCGAGACGATGCCGAGGTCCATGTCACGAGGCGTCATCTTGCTGACGCTCATGCCGGGACCTGAGGTCCGGATGGCGGCACGCATGGCCTCGCGCATGGCATCAGGCAGGTTGGCCTTGTCCAAAAAGAAGTTCGGCCAGCGGGCGGGGCCGCCACTGAGATGGAAGCCCAGCCGGCCCGTGGCCTCAAGCTGGGACTCGTTCAGGTTCATGTCACTGTAGATCGCAGCCAGCCACTCGCGCAGCATCAGACGAGCCTGCTCGATGCTGTGGGTGGTCGGTGTCCTGGAGGGATCCTTCTGGTGGGCCAAGGCAGCGCGCCGCAGCGTCTCCAGAATCAACTGGGTACGGCGGATGCGATTATGGAGCTGGTAGGAACGAAAGTAGTCAGCGAGGCGCGCATAGGCCTCGTTCCACTGTTCCTCGGTGCCAGTCTCGGGGGCGAACTGAATGTTGACGGCTTCCATGGATGCTCAAAAACAATGAGCGCGCGGAGAATGCGCGGATTCAGCCCATGGGGAAGCGGAAAGTGGGCCTTTCCTGAAAGAAGATGAATTGAGCTGCCGTGCAGCCCCAAAGTTGATCAAGCCGCCATCTTCTTGGCCCTGGCTCCGGGCTCATCCCGGTCCAAATAGCCATCCTTGAGACGGATGATGCGGGTGCAGCGCTCCACCATGCGTTCGTCATGGGTCACGAAGACCAGGGTGCGCCCCTGGGCATTGAGGTCGTCAAACATCGCCAAGATTTCCTGACCGGACTTGCTGTCCAGGTTCCCGGTCGCTTCATCCGCCAGGATCACGATAGGATCGTTCGAGAGCGCCCGCGCAATGGCCACGCGCTGCTGCTGACCACCGGAGAGTTCGGTAGGCTTGTGACCGAGGCGATGACTGAGACCCACCTGGCCTGCCAGTCTTTCCGCCACCTCACGCATCTTGGCATCCTCCGCGCCGCCGTAGTACATGGGCACGGCGATGTTTTCGAGGACGGTGAGTTGCTGGATGAGATTGTAACTTTGGAAGATGAAGCCCAGGTTGCGATTGCGGGCTGCCGAGAGGTCATCGTCCTCCAAGGTGGCGACGTTTTGCCCGCCGAGGAAATAGTCGCCCGAGGTCGGTTGATCGAGGCAGCCGAGGAGGTTCAGGAGGGTGGACTTGCCACAACCCGAAGGGCCCATGATGCAGACATACTCACCCGGAAAAATGTCAAAGGAGATGCCCTGGAGCACATGGCTGGTCATGTCTCCCATCTTGTAGGACTTCTTGATGTCCCGCAGGCTGATGATGGGCTCAGGCATGGATGATCCAGGAACGGTGGACTAGAGAGGAATGACGGAGAGTGGGATCAGCGAGCCGCCGTGGTGGGCGCTGGCGCGACCGAAGCCACCGCCTTGGGCTTGCCCTTGCCTTTACCCTTTGGCTCGGTCGGCTGCTCAGGATCACCCGCCGGAGCACCATGGCTGCCAGGACGTGTATCGTCCGTCGCGGCCTTCTTCGGCAGCGAAAGAGCCACCTCTTCACCCGCAATCACACCGTCACGAACCTCGATAAACTCGTCATTGAAGACACCGGTCTTGATGGAGCGGCGCTCCAGCTTGGAACCGCTGCGGATGTAGCAGAAGTGCTGGTCCTGCTCGACTTCGACGGACTGAACCGGGACGAAGACGACATCGGCCAACTGATCCACCACGATCTCGACCTTGGCATTCATGCCAGGGCGGAGCCAGGGATAGGCACCATTGATATGCACGCTGGAGGGATACACCTTCAGGTTTGGCGTGAAGCGGCTGCTGGAGGAGTCCGGCATGAGAGCCAGCTCAGCCACCCGACCTTCCAGAACTTTACCCGGTTCCGCATCCACACGAATCAGGACGGTCTGGCCGATCTTCACCTTCTTCATCTGGGACTCATGCACCTTCACGCTGACGCCCATCTGGCTCATGTCCGGAATGGTGAGGATGGTCTGACGCAGACGGATGGTCGCGCCTTCCTCGATGCTGTTGCTGTAGTTGTAGGAAGCGCCGGCATCCAGGTCACCGTAGGCCACAAGGCCGGGCTGGGTGGCCTTGATGGTGCAGGCCTTGAGCTGATGCTCCAGGTCTTCACGCTGGGCCAGTTCCATGTCATAACGGCGCTTGGATGTCTGGAAGCGTGTCTCCGACTGCGCCATCTTGGACCGATTAGCGCGGACGGTGCGCTCAAGTTTGGTGAGGCTCTCACGATAAGCGGAAAGAAGGAGGGCGCACTGCTTGGAGAACTCGTATTTCTTGAAGAGATCCAGTTCAGTCGTGGCGGTCTTCCCGGCAAGGGTGACCTTCTCATGCGTGACTTGATCGTTCTCGAGCTGGGTCTTCGAGATGAAGCTGCGGGCAGCGAGGCGCTCGGAGGATTCCACTTTCTGCTTGGCCACGGCGAGCTCGGATTTGCGCAGGAGAAGCTCATCCTCAAGCTGACGCAATTTTTGTTGGGCCTCACCATCGCCACCGGCCGCACCTTCAAGAAACGGAGAGAAGTCCACGCGGGTCTGCAGAGGTCTGACCGTGAGCTTTTTGGCGGGAGCAGGAGCACCAGCCTTGGCCTTGCCGCCAGCCGACGCGGTGGATTTGGCCACAGCAGGATCCACCGGGGTATTCGCCTGATTATCCAGCATGAGGGCATATTTGTCCAGGGCCTCGACGGTGCTCGGCAGGCCGGCATCCTCGAGGAGCTTGGTGGTGAGCTCACGCCCGAGATACTTCTCGAAGTCCATGAGCGCGAAGGTGCTGTTCTCCTTCATGTCGCGGACCAGACTCTGGTTTTCGCTCTTCTGAATCTCACGGCCTTCATCGGCATCAATGTAGTTCGAGACAGTGGTCTGGAACTCGATCTCATGATTCTGGATGCGGGTCTTGATGTCCGTGCTGTCGAGTTCCACGAGCACCTTGCCATCCTTGATGTCTTCCTCGTTCACAAGATAGCCTTCAGGGATGATGCTGAGGATCTTCGTGGGGGTCTCGATCTCGGATTTGACCTCGTAGTTCTGCAGGGCGCGGATTTCGCCGCCCTGAAGCACGGCCACCTGAAGCGGTCCGCGTGTGATGACACGAGTTGGCACAGTGTTCACTTCCTCGCTCCCGGGAGCCAGAACGAACCAGCCGACAATCCCCGTGAGGACGGTGCCGATCAAAGTCCAAGTTTTCCAGTTTGCCTTCTTCTTCATGAGTCTCCTTGTGGCTTTTCTTGTTTTAAAACGTCTGCCCAGCGGGCGTCTTTCCGAATGAACAGCACTCCCATGTCTGTCCAAAGCTGGAGACGGGCGAGGTTGTGGTCAATCAGGGTGGAAATGACAAGGTCACGGGCGACGATCAAACGGTCCTGGGATTCGACGATGTCACGAGCTGTGCCCTGCCCTTCGGCCATGAGCGCTTCCTCGATCTCCAGTCGATTCTGGGAGAGTTCCAGGCTTTTCACGGCCAAATCATACTGGCGGCGGGCCACCAGAAGGGCGCGCCAGTCACTGCGGATGGTGCTACGCAGTTCTTCCTCCGCGAGATCCAGCGCACGGCGGGTGGCCTGCTCGGAGATCTGCGCTGCGCGGAGATCATTGCGCTCCGGCAGGGTGTTCAGATTGAGATCGATATCCACGCCGCCGAAAGCCTGACGCTGACGATGATTGATGCCGATGCCGGTCGTGCTGCCACCTGTGGGCGTGCGGAGGTCATAGCCGGCGAGCGCATTCACGGTCGGGAGAGTGCTCTGGTGGGCGATCTTCACACGGCGCTCGGTGTCCCACACGCGGTCACGCTGATTGAAGAGGTCCAGACGGGTGATCAAGGCCACGTCCATGAGCTGATCCAGACTGCCCTCAGGATCAATGACGGTGAGCTGCTTCAACTCGTTGCTCTCCAAGACGATTTTCTCAGTCACGGGCAAGCCGAGGGCGATCTTCAGGTCGTCCAGTGCTTCCTCATAAGTCCGGATGGAGGTGATCCACTGGCGCTCATAGGCGATGCTACCCTGCTGGATCTGCTTGAGCTGGGATTGGGAGCGCAGACCAGCATCCGCCAGGGCGCCATCACGCTCCAGGGAACCAAGAGAGGCCTTGTAGGCTACGAAACGGTTACGGGCCTGCTCGCGAGCCTGGAGGGCACGCAGATACTGACGGGTGATGTCCACCGCAAAGCCCTTTCGATACTGCGTAAAGTCGCGGATCTCATAGAGCACGTTGCGCTCGTCCTGACGCAGCGGCTCAGCAGCGACCAAGACACCTGCCCCGCGAAGCAACGGTTGCGTGATGGATACGGCAGCGCGGGAATCACTGACATGGCGCACACCGCCCGTAAAGAAGCGGGTGAAGTCTGTCGTGAGATCCAGCGCCAGGCGGGCGCCCGTCTTCATCAGGTAGTCGACACCCAGACCACCGTCCGAATCCAAAGTGGAGGTGCGGACAAAATCGTTCACACGGTTGTGCACCTGTGTTTCACGGTAGACGGAACCTCCACCACCCTCGGCGATGGGGCCATACTGCTGCCGGGTTTCCGTGAGGGCGAGGGCGCTGAGGTAGACACGCTCCTTGCGGCCGAGATAGACACGGTTCCGATGCACGGCAAACTCCAAAGCGCCTGGAAGACTGACCACGCGGGCACCTTTTTCAATGAAGGCCCGGTCACCGAGGAAGTCAGCGGTTTCCGACTGCTTCATCAAGGCGTCAAGCTTCGCTGGCCCCGGCGGGGTGATGCTCTGAAGGACGTCATCATCTGCCCCGGCCACCATCTGGGACTTTTTGCTCAGAATGCCGAAGACCTGCTTGTCAGCCCACTTCTTGTAAAAGCCCTGGCTGCACCCTACCAGCAGCACACTCAGAGCAGCCAAGGGCAGAACTGAGAGGGTAGTACGGGAGCAACGCATGATGAAGAGAGAGGGATGGGACAGGAGACGGCCCGTCTGCGCCAGGGAGGTTGCAAGCAGCGGTCAGTCAAACAAATTGGGGGGGACGATTAATAAGCACCTCCGAAGGAAATCTTTCAAGGAAGTGCTCTTTCTTGGTCACTTTTGAGTACTTTGTTCACACAAGCCTCAATCCCTTGCGCATCAGCCATTCGATCGTGAGCAGCAGGATCACCGCACCAAACCACCACCAGCTGGACCAGAGGAGGGTTTCCTTCACTGTCACCTGCTTGCGATCAATGGACTGGAGCAGGTTTGGCAATTCAGTCGCCGCCTGCTCTTCACGGAGGAAACGGCCGCCGCTGGCGTTGGCCATGGACTCAAGCAACGGACGATTCATCGTCAGGGTCGCCCACTCGGGATTGCCAGCATCAGCCACCCGCAGGGATAGGCGCAGATCGCTACGGGGGGCGGATGCGCTTTCAGCCACGGCGATCTCATAAGCACCGGCTTTCAAAGGAGGCGTCTGGGCGCGATAAACACCGAAGTGCGTAGGATCGGGCTCAAGCTGGAGACTGGCCACTTCCTTGCCATCGAGAAGCACAAAGGCACGAGGCTCGGCATCGCTCACCGCATCACCCTTGGCATTGCGCACACGGACGCGGATCTCACTCTGCTCGCCGGGCGTGTACCGCATCCGATCCGTGCCGATGGAAAGCGCTTTGTCTTCGGCTTGGAAGGGCGGTGCGGCGATCCAGGCTGCAAGCTGCATCCAGAGACGCTGATGGTAGAGATCCGCCACCTGATAGCGCCAGCGCCAGAGATCGTCTGAGGCCAGATAAAGAACGGCACCTGCGCCGACCTGGCGGAAGATCATCCCGGGTGTGCGGGTGCTCCCGCCCTCCCCTTTGAGTTCGGCCAGGATCTGCGAGCCTGGGAGTTCCTTCACCTGGGCAGCCCACCTCATCTCGGGCATGGTGGGCCAGAGGGAGGCATTTGCGCTCGGGCTGTCACTCAGGCGCAGCGCGGTCTGACGCTCGCCTTCAGAAGCCAGCTGCCAAGTATACCCCTTGGCCTTGGTATTGCCTTGCGACCAGGTCACAGGGATGAGCGTCGAAGACTTTCCTTTCGCCCAGTCCTTCAACGAGCCTCGCGCCCCATCGATCAGCACCAGACCGCCGCCGCGTTTTTCCACGAACTCGACCAGCCAGTCGAGCTGTGCTGGAGCCAAGCGCGAAGAGGAAACATCGCCCAACAAGACGAGGTCATAGCTGAGCAGTTCCTCACGCGTCTTCGGAAAGTTCTTCTGGATGGCGCCATCCTCCGGCTTGTCCGCGTAGTCATCGAAAACGAGCTTCGCTTCCCAGCGCTCGTCACGGTCAAAGTGGTTGTGGATGTAGCGCGTCTCCCAGCGCGGCCGGCCATCAAGGATCAGCGCCTTGCGCTTCTTCGTCAGCAGATGCAGCGCAATCTCACGGCTGTTGTTGGCGCGAGTTTTTTCGATGTTCGAGCGATCGCCTTGCACGGCCACCTGCACATTGAGAAGACGCAGCGTCTTGTCGCTCTCGGTCGGTGGCGGAGGAGGCAGGTTCTTCACCGGGAACATGAAGTCAAAGCGGCGCTCACCCTTGCCTTCGCCCGTGAAGTTTTGCTCCCAAAGCAGCTTGCCGCCACTGCTGACGCGGACCTGGGCCGGAGTGCCGCTGGGCAAAGAATCCTGCACCACGATACGGCCTTGCAGATTCTCTTCACTGAAAACGGACTCGGCGGTGAGCACATTGAGCACACTGATGTCCGGCGGTGGTATCTCCGTGCCAAAGCCGACCGTGAAGACCGGGGTGCCCGCCTGCTTCATCGCGGTGGCAAACTCTTCCGGCGAGCCGGGCCCGTTGTGCTGACCATCGGTGAGCACCACCAGCGCGGTGCCAGGAGTTGCGGGTCCAAGCGCATCGCGCAAGGCACTGTCGAGATTCGTGATCGGCGCATCCGCCTGGGTCTGGAGTGACACGGGCATCTCCCCTGAAGTGTCCTTGCCCTGCTGACGATGCCACCATGCACGCTGCGTCTGCTGACCACGCAGGAGCACCAGTTCCACGTCCTGCGTTTCCGTGAGCTTCTTCAGCAGCGGGGTGGTGCCTGAAAGCAGCATTTTCTCCGCACGAGTGAGCCGCGAATCTGGACTCATACTTGCCTTGTCTGCCCCTTCCGTCAGAGCATCCTCCAGCTTCATGCTCGCGGAGGTATCCACGGCCAGCACCACACGACCAAGCTGGCGCTGGGTGGTCTCGCGGCGCAGCACAGGCCCTGACAATGCGAGCACCAGCAGGAAAACCGCCAGCGTACGGCAGGCCGCCGGCACCCACGCAAAGCGCCCGGTCTGGAACTTCAACTCACGGCGATACAGAAACCACATCAAGGCCGACAACCCAAACGCGAGCACCCACACCGTGACTACAGAGTAGTCCCCGGCGAAGCGTAGCGTGGTTTCGGTGGTGGGATTCATTCGGGAGTTGGATGGGGCAGTGAAATCGAGGCGATGACTAACAAATTTTGATTGAAGCAGGTCAACCTTTTGCGATGCGTTGTTGCAGCAGCACCTCAAGGAACAGAAGGCCGAGCAGCCCCATCAGGAAGGGCTGCCAGAGCTCGCTGCCATGCCGGCGGGTGCGGTCGAGCTTTTGCCAGCCATCAATGCTGTCCACAAAAGAGGCGTCATGCCGCTTAGCGAGCTCCTGCACTTTGTCCGCGGCCAGCGGGGCAAGGTTCGACTCCGTGGGGTCGAGGTTGTAGGCGAGCAGACGGGTCTCCGCGCCCTGTGTCAGCTTGTAGATGCCGGGTGCCGCGATGGGCTTGGATTCCAGCAGTGACTTGTCGCCATCTGCCTTTACCTTGATTGTTTCAGTCTGACCAGTGGGATCACGCAGCGTGTACTCCACCCCCACGCGCTCCTTGCCCATGACCATGCGTAGGGGAGCCCCCACCTGGTCCCAGGCGCTGATGGTGCTCTGCGTGGCCAGATAGGTCACAAGCCGCTGCATCAGTGGCACGAAGAAGGGCTGGAGTGGCAGGTTCGACCACTCAGCATCAGCCGAAGTGGCGGCAGCGATCACGCGTCCGCGCTCATGCGTCTTCTCAACGAACAGAGGTGTGCCGCGATCAAGCTGCATGATGGGCTTGGCATTTGGGCTGGCCTCAAACTCCCACCAGGTCTGAAACTCGGCCTCCTGGAGACGGCCACCACGTGCATCATTGAAGTAGATCGTGGCCGGGTGCGTGAGACGCTGCTGGAGGATGCGCGCGGGTGCGGCGCTCGTGGCATGCTGCAGGCCTTTGATGCTGACCGGGAACAGCCCCTCTCCCTTGCGGTAGAAGTCGCGGTCATACCAGTTGATGTCAGCGTGAGGTCCGGCAAAGACGATCAGACCACCGCCTGCCTTCACGAACTTCTCCAGGCTTTGCAGATTGCCACGATAGCGCTCGGAGTCAGCCAGGATGATCACTTCCTTGCCCTTCATGTCTTCATCACGCAGGCGCCGCGCATCGACCTTCGTGGTGCGGATGAGGTCTTTGAGCGTCGCGCTCGCAGATTGATAGGGCGTAAGGGCCAGCTCGAGGAAATCCGCAGCACCGCCGAGAGGGTCATCACTCGGGTCACCATCCACGAGCAGAACATTCAATTGGTTACGCACCTGGACGACGGAATAGAAGGCGTTGTCATCCGGAAAGCTGTCACCCTCCAGGCGCACGGCCAGCGAGTGATCGCCGACTTTGTCAAAGGCATGGGTGAAGGCGATGATGGCCTCACCCTCCGGCGGCAGACTCACACGTGATGTGCGCAGCCGGGCACCATCGGCCTCGAGGTGCACGGCCACATCCTGCCAGGGACGCTTGCCATGGTTTTGAATGCGCACACGCAGGCCCACGGGCTGCTGCTCCGCCACCACGAGCGCGGAGAGGTCCGCGCTGGCGATGCTGAGGTTCTCCGTCAGATCACTGGCGAGACGATAAAAGGTCACCTGTGGTTTCGGATCCTGCTTGAGCAAAGCCTCCAAGGCTGGCAGCGCCGCACCATCCGCCACGCTCTGCCAGTCGCTGGCCTGAAAGTCAGAAACGATGGCCAGTTCACGAGCACCGCTCGTGGCTTTCGAAAGTGAGGCTGCGGCAGCCTGCAGCGCATCATTCACCTTCACAGGTCCGGATTGAGTCGGCACATCAGCAAGCTGCTTCGGCAGCAAATCCAGAGCGGTGGTGGATTGGTCCAGGAGCTTGTGCGCATTACCGCCAGCCAGCACGATCTGCACATCACTACCCTTGGGCTGTGTTTCCAGCATCCGCGTCATGTCCTGCCTTGCCCGGTCCGCCGGTGATCCACCGGCTGAAGGTGCGCGCATGGAGAAGGAGTCATCCAGCAGCATCACGAGAGATGTTTTGCCCAAGCCAAAAGCGCGCAACGCCGTCAGCACCGGCCTGGCCAAACAGAGCGCCAGCACGATGGGAATGGCGATGCGTACCGCCAGCAAGAGCCATTGCTCAATCTTCCACTTCCGTTTCCGCTGCCGCATCACCTCCTGAAGCAGATGCATGGCCCCCCAATGCACCGTCTGCACCTTGCGCTTGTTCAGCAGGTGAATCAGGAGCGGGATGAGGAAGGCCGCAGCGCCCGCGAGGAGGATGGCGTTGAGGAAAGTCATCTCATTCTCAACGCAAGATAGCTCCTCAGAGCGGCGGAGTGGGGTTCATCAGTCGGGAGAGGGAGGAAGTCGACCTGGTGCTTGCGGAAGCCTTCCGTCAATTGGTCCTGGAAGGCTTGGCGGACTTCGAGGTAGCGCTGACGCACGGTGGCAGGATCGAGCAGCAGAAAGTCATCATCCTTCTCCAGGTTCTCAAAGCGTGACCACTGACCAAAAGGGAACTCCAGCTCATCACGATCCCAAAGCTGGATGGCGATGATCTCATGACCCTGTTTGCGCAGCACGCCGATGGATTTCAGAATGGCAGCGGGATCATCAAAGAAGTCACTGATCAGGATCACGAGACCACGGCGCTTCAGGCGCTGCGCCAGCGATTCCAGCACCGGTGCCAGGGTGGTCTCCTTCCCTGGCGTGGTCTTCACCATCGTCTCCAGCAAGTGATGCAGATGGGTGATGCGCGTGCGATTCGGTATGAATTCGCGAACCTTCGTGTCAAAGGTGATGAGTCCCACGGCATCCTGCTGGCTCACCAGAAGGTAGGACATGGCCGCGGCCAGCTTGCGGGCATAATCAAACTTTTGCACGCCTTTGGTGCCCCGATAAGCCATGCTGCCGCTGGCATCGAGCACGATAGTCGCTCGCAGATTTGTCTCTTCGTCATACTCGCGGATGTAGAAGCGGTCGGCACGGCCAAAAATCTTCCAGTCCAGACGACGCAGGTCATCTCCCTGCACATAAGGTCGATGCTGGCGGAACTCGACACTGAACCCCTTGTGCGGCGAGGCATGATGCCCCGTTGTGAAGCCCTCCACCACGGTGCGCGCGAAGAGCTGCAAGTGTTGCAGACTTGTGATGTCTTCGCTGTGGAGGATGTCAGAAAGGGCGGCCACTTAAGGGAGGAGGAATAACGAATTCCGAATGACGAATGACGAACGAGTGATGGACGACGGACGAAGAAACAGGGGCACCATGCGAGAGACTTCGGACTTGGGCATTCGGGCTTACTTCGTCATTAGTGCTGCGGCATTTCTTGAGGGGATTACAGCACCTTCGCCGAGCCTTTCTTCACCTTCTGGATGATCTCCTTGATGATCATGTCCACGGTCACTCCTTCGGCTTCAGCATGGAAGGTGGGGACGAGACGATGGCGGAGCGCCGGAAGCGCCAGCGCCTCGATGTCATCCGTGGTGACATGAGTGCGATTGTGAAGCAGAGCGCGCACCTTGCCAGCGAGCACGAGCATCTGGCTCGCACGCGGACCAGCGCCCCAGCCGAGCATCTCCTTCACATAGGGCAGTGCATCAGGTTCGTTCGGACGGGTGGCACGGACGAGATCCAGCACGAAGTCAGTCACATGATCGGGCACTGGCACCTTGCGGGCGAGTTGCTGAGCAGCCTGGAGCTCTTCAGCCGTGATGACGGCCTCGATCTCTTCCTGCGCACCGCCGGTGGTGCGCGCGATGATCTCGCGCTCCTCGCTGCGGCTGGGATAATCCACCTTGATCAGGAAGAGGAAGCGGTCTTTCTGCGCCTCGGGCAGCGGATAGGTGCCTTCCTGCTCGATGGGGTTCTGCGTGGCGAGCACGAAGAAAGGTTTCGGCAGTTCATAGGTCTCCTGACCGACGGTCACGTGCTTCTCCTGCATGGCTTCCAGCAGCGCGGCCTGGGTCTTCGGTGGAGTACGATTGATTTCATCCGCCAGGACGATCTGAGAGAAGATGGGCCCCTTCATGAAAACCAGCTTCCGGCGTCCGGTCTCGGCATCCTCCTGAATGATCTCCGTGCCAGTGATGTCTGCCGGCATCAGGTCGGGCGTGAACTGGATGCGACGAAAGGTCAGGTGCATGGCATCCGCCAGCGACTTCACCAGGAGGGTCTTAGCTAGGCCGGGCACACCTTCCAGCAGGCTGTGACCTCCGGCGGCGATGGCAATGAACACCTGCTCAATCACCGCCTCCTGACCGACGATGCGCTTGCTCAGAGCGGCTTTGAGTTTGTTGAAACCAGTGACAAGGGCGGCGGCAGCAGCGGTATCGGACATGGGGGAAAGAAGAGAGCGGACGAAAAAAGAACGCGGAAGGCGGTCGAGCGGGCAAAAATGGAACGCGTGAACACGCCCAGTTAAGCAGGGTTCTTTCCAGACTTCACGGGGTTCTTTTGAGTGAATCTCAAAACCTCTCATGAAAAGGTCACGGAGGCCCACCATACTACTAACGGCGGAGGAAAGTGAATTTGCAGATGTCTATCTCCGCAGATGGGCCAGTTTCTCCCGCTCCTGACATGCCAGCCTATCTCTCCCGCTCGATTTCAATCCTCGGCACAGGGGTGGCCGTGCCCGGGAAGGTCCTGACAGGGATGGCCCTCGACGAGCACCTAGGCCTACCTGCTGGAGAGTCCGAACGCGTGACCGGCGTACGTCAGCGGCATGTCACGGTGCATGAAACCGCCTCTCAGCTCGCTGCCCAGGCCTGCCATGCTGCCCTGAAGGCAGCCGGTGTGACGTGGGCGGAGGTGGACTGCCTCGTCTGTGCCTCCGCCACCATGGACCAGGCACTGCCCTACAATGCGGCCATGCTGCATGCCGAACTGGGAGAGCACCCGAAGCGCATCACCACCCTGGATGTGGGCGCAAGCTGCCTGTCCTTTCTTCAGGCGCTGGACCTTACCAGCTTCGCGCTTGAAGCGGGCCGCTTTGAGACGGTCCTCATTGCCTCCGCTGATATCTCGACCTTCACGACGGATCACCGCAGCCTGCGTGACAACGGCATCTTTGGCGATGGCGCCGCCGCTGCGGTGGTGAGGCGGACACCGGCGGGCAGTCCATCGCGCATCCTGGCCAGCCGCAGCATGACCCTCCCTGAGGGTGTGGAACTATGCCAGATCCGCACCGGTGGCTCGCGCTGGCATCGCCGGGGATCCCCGGAACATTCCGAGGCGCTCTTTGAAATGAAGGGTCGGCAGCTCTTCGCACTCGTCGGGAGGCATCTGCCCGCGTTTGTGGATGAACTGCTGACCGAGGCGGGTGTGCAGAAAAAGGACATTGCGTGGCTCATCCCGCATCAGGCCAGCCGTCAGGCTTTGGATCATGTAGCGAAGATGCTCGGCTTTGATGACGGCCGGATGGTCGACGTGTTTGGTGAGTTCGGAAACCAGGTCGGAGCCTCCCTTCCCACCGCGCTGCACTTTGCCATTCAGCGCCACGGCTTGCAGCATGGTCAAAAGGTGCTGCTGCTGGGCTCTGGAGCGGGTGTGAGCATAGGCGGCATTGTTTTTGAGTTTTAAACTTCATCACTCATGCTGACCACGCGCTTGAAATTCGACCTTTTGAAGGTGGGCCATTGCCAGCATCCGGAATGCGCTGCTCTGCGTGGTGGCGGCAGACGAGCGATCGACTTCCCTGCCCTAGTGGGCCTCATCGAACATCCACAGCATGGCCTCATGCTCTATGACACAGGCTACTCGCGGCATTTCAATGAGGCCACGCGAAGCTTCCCCGAGTGCTTGTATCGAATGGTCACACCGGTGCAGCTGCCGCCTGAGGAGGAACTGCTGAACCAACTCGAAGCGCGCCGTCTATCCCCCTCAGACATCAGCACCATCTTCATCTCCCACTTCCATGCGGATCATGTGGCCGGACTGCGAGACTTCCCCAAGGCACGCTTCATCGCCACCTCTGCGGAACGCAGGCTGGTGGAAAGCAAGGGACGCATCGGCCGTCTGCGCCGCGCCTATTTGCGTGACCTGCTCCCGGCTGACCTGGACCAGCGCATGACTCTGGTTGAAAACACACCTTCCGTTAGGCTCTCGCAAGTCTGGCAGCCCTTCAGCAGCGCTCACGATCTGCTGGGGGATGCCAGCATGCTTGGCATCGACCTGCCAGGCCATACCGCGTCTCAACTCGGGATCACCTTCGTGGTGGAGGGTGAAAGCGCGCCGGTCTTTCTTGTGGGAGACGCGTGCTGGAAGATCGAAGGGTTGACCGAAAACCGGCCGCCGTCCCGTCTCGCCTACAATCTGTTTCACGACACCCGGAGCTATAACGACACCTTCGCAAAGCTGCGGCAGCTTCATCTTTCAGCGGTGCCGCCCGTCATCATCCCCTCCCACTGCTCCACACTTTGGAAGCTGCGCGGCGGCACACGACACATCCATCGTGACTGAACCGCTCCTCATTCTCTGGCACTTCATCCGCACCCGCTGGCTGCCATCGAGGTCGCCCCATCTCAACCTCCGCCGTTTTCTTGAGGAGGTCGTCCGTGATTGTCCGCGCTACTGCGATTTGAAGCCGGAACTGGATGCTTTTCCGGTGATGTCGAAGCCAGATTACCTCGCTCATTTTTCCGAGCTCAATCGTCAGGGGATCACACTTGATGAAGCAACCGAGACTGCCTTGCGTGCCGAGAAAGATCGAAATTTCAAACCGCAGCTTCCTGGAGGCATCACCATCGGTTTGTCATCAGGCACTTCAGGTGCCAGACACGTGTTTCTGGTAGGGCGTGAAGACCGCTGCCGCTGGGCCGGACAAATGCTGGCGCGCATGCTTTCCACGCGATCACTTCTGCAAGTGCTGAATCCTTTTCGTCCTGCCCTTCGCATCGCTTTTTTCCTGCGGGCGAACAGCAATCTCTACACGACTCTGAGCAGCCGGCGAGTACAGTTCAGCTATTACGATCTCACGCGCCCCTTCCCATTGCTGCTGGATGAACTCGCGGAGCAGCGACCTCACATCTTAGTGGGTCCAGCGACTGTGCTGGCGGAGATCGCCAGACAGCATGTTCAGCATCGATCTATCTCCTCAAATCTTCAGCAGGTCATCTCGGTCGCTGAGGTGCTCGATTCCCGGGATCGTGTGCTTATTGAAGAAGCGTTTCGCCGGCCCGTGGAACAGATCTATCAAGCCGCCGAGGGTTTTCTCGGAGCGACCTGTCGCCATGGTCGCATTCATCTGAATGAGGATGATCTCCATGTCGAGAAACAGTGGCTGGATGAGCGGCGGGATCGCTTCCAGCCCATCATCACGGACTTCTCACGGCAGACGCAATGGTTTGTGCGCCATCATCTGACAGACATCCTTCGTCCATCAGCCGCCCCCTGCCCTTGCGGCAGCACCACGACAAGCCTGGAGAGCATTGAGGGCCGTGCCGAAGAAGTGCTTTGGTGCCGTGATGCTACAGACAAGCCGCAACCAGTCTTCCCGGATGTGCTGCGCCAGGCGCTCTACAGCATCCAGCAAGCGCTGGATCTCTACCGCATCGAACAACATGGCGAGGAGTGGCGCATTCATCTTCGCGAATCCACACCTGAGATCGAAGCGGCGGTGCGTGAGTCGATCACACAACTCATTCGTGGACTGAAGCTGTCCCTGCCTATCCTGCATTTTCCTCCCTGGACGGATCAGCCGCCTGAGGAGAAACAAAAGCGACTCCGCTGCATCACGCCCCTGTCATGAATCCCACGCGCATCCTCATAACCGGTGCCTCCGGCTTCGTCGGCAGTTCCTTTTGCCGACGCTTTGCCTCGCGTGAGGACGTGGAGATTCGTGGCATTGGCCGCAGGTCCACCGATCTGCCTAACCACGTCCGTGCTGACCTCACACAACCGCTGCAGCTCGACTGGCAGCCTGACGTGGTCATTCATGCGGCGGCCCGATCCTCACCCTGGGGGAGCTTGAAAGAGTTTCGAAAGCAGAATGTGCAGGCCACGCAAAACGTCATTCACTTCTGCGAAGCTAAGAAGGTGCCGAGGCTCATCTACATCTCCTCAAGTTCCGTCTTCTACCGTGAGGCAGACCAACTTAACATGACCGAGGAAAGCCCCATCGGCCCTGACTTCGTCAACCACTACGCCAGGACGAAATATGAGGGCGAGGAGCTGGTGCGCAGCTTTCGCGGCTCCGCCTGCGTGCTGCGGCCCAGGGCAGTCTTCGGAGCCGGAGACACTGTCCTGTTCCCCCGCATCCTGAAAGCGGCACAGCAGGGCAAGATGGCCTTCATCAGCCGCCCGGGTGAGCCTCCAGCCATCGGCGACCTGATTCATATCGATTCACTGTGTGACTACATGCTGCGTGCGGCGCTGGCCCCATCCATCACCGGCAGCTTCAACCTAACGAATAATGATCCAGTGGAGCTCCAGGGCTTCCTGCTGCGCATTTTTACTGAACTGGACCTGCCAGCACCCAAGCGCAGCATCCCCAGAGGCACGGCGATGATTATCGGGACAGTCATTGAGACAGCCTTCAAACTTTTCCTGCCTTGGAAGGAGCCGCCCATCACGCGCTTCGGCGTGGGCGTCCTCGGCTATAGCAAGACCTTCGATGTCCGCAAAAGCCTGGGCGTGCTTGGCCTGCCCTCCGTGAGCATCGAGGAAGGCCTGCGCAGCTTCATCGATTGGCAAAAGCCTCTTCTCGCCGCATGACTCTTGTCGTCATCCTCACATTGATCTACGCCGTCTCACTAGTGGTGAGAAGCTGGCTGGCTCTCTCCTATGCCAAGAGCCTGCCGCCACTGCCGAAGCAGCCCATGCAGCCAGAGACGCTGACCATAGCGCAGGCCATCCTGAGTGGTGATCCGTTGCTGGAATCGCGGCTGGAAGCCAACCTCAGGACCTTTCCCGATCAGCACTTCATCTGGCTCATCGATGAGGAGGATGCCGAGGCGCGCCGCATCGCGGAGAGGATGCAGCATCCACTTCTCCAGGTGGAGTTCTGCCCGCCATGTCCGGACGCAACCAACCCGAAACTTTGGAAACTGGAGATGGCCGCGAAGCAGGTGAAGACACCGTTTTTTGCAGTGATCGATGATGACACAACACTACCTGCATCCAGCGCGGCTGCGCTCGTGGAAGCAGCGAAAGACTGCACCGTGGCCACCGGCCTGCCGTGCTATCAGGACAGTGGTGGCCTGGCCTCGGGACTGCTCGCACAGTTCGTCAACAATAACTCCGTTTTCACCTACCTCGGCACCTCGCGGCTGCTGCCGCCCTTCACACTGAATGGGATGGGTTATGTGATGCGGAAGGAGGAACTGGACCGCATCGAGTACTTCAAACCCATCCTCCATGAACTGACGGATGATCTAGCCCTCGCCGCCCTGGTGCTGAAGCTCGGGGGAAGCATTCACCAGTCCCAGGCTCCACTGCATGTGCAAACGGGTGTGCGTGACTTGCATCACTACTTCCAGATGATGCACCGCTGGTATGTCTTCACATTGCTGCTGCTAAAACGGCAATCGATACCGACCCAGTGCCTCATTTTCTTGCTGCATGGATTGCCTCCGATCTTGCTGGCAAGCACGGTGATTTTAGGCGTGGCCAGCGGAGAGTTTGGCGTGCGCTTTCTGGCGGTGTTGGTCACACTCTTCATCATGCGGCTGCACCAAATGTTCGTACTGCTTCTGCTGCCGGCGCTCGTCGTACTCATGGCTTACCTTGTCACGCATGATCGATCAGCCCTTTTACTTTTGCTGATTTTGTCCATGAGGGAAGTCATCACGAGGAAAGTGCAGAAGAAGTTCTTCGGCATGCCGCTTATCAGGCCCGTGGTCTCGTTGCTCTCCGAACTCATTCAGCCAGTCCACCTCGTTCACTCTTTGGCCGTCCGCACGATCCGCTGGAGGACCAGGCTCTACAAGGTTCGGGACACCCATGATTTCTCCGCCGTATGAGCTTCATCGCGGGATTCATCACCGGGCACAGCGTGCCAGGCTGCACGGGCCTTTCGCGGGAGCAGAAGGATTTCCAACGCAGGTCGGGGATCCCACTGGAGCACTGGCTGCAGCATAACTTTCCTTGGAATGAGACCTTCCCCTTCCCTGAGCCCTTTCGGCTGCTGTCTGCCAGCGCGAACAATGTGAGGCACTATCTCCGGTCGCAGGAGGAGAAGTTTGCAGCGGATAATCGCGAGGCGGTGACTAAACTCTTTACTCCCTATGACTCTGTGCTGCTGCTGGCGGGGAGTTGCGGATTGGAACTGTTCAACAACCTCCAGTTATCTAACGAGCTACGCCGCAAAATTCACATCTTTGCTTACGGTGCGGTCTCCCGCAGATTGCCGGAGGTGGCATCTCATCTCCTGGTGCAAGGCCGGCATGACTGGCTTTCCCGATTCTATCATCCGCGCGCCGATCACCGATACCCTTGCGCGCACATGGGGTATCTGGAGGCGCCGGAGACCCTCAAGTTGCTGAACGAGTATCACCGCCAAATCTTGAACTCATGAGCCGCCGAAAAGTCCTCCTTATCGCACCACCTTTCAGCGGACATCTGCATCCGCTGCTGGGGATAGGTGAGGCTTTGCGTGAGATCGCCGACGTGAAGGTGCTGAGTTCTCCAAGCGCGGCACGTGTGTGCGCACTGCCTTTTCATCCCATCCTTGCACAGCATGAGCACACCGTATGGGCGATCGCTGAACCTGGGAAGGATGTGAAGAGCAATCCCTTGCTTCTTTACCGTCAGCTCAAGGCCAATATCGCTTTGCTGAGGGATCTGAAGACGGAGCTGGAAACCTTATTTCGGTCGGAGAAGCCGGATCTGATCATCGCGGACTTCACGATCCCGTTGGCGGGTATCGTCGCGGGAGAAATGGGTCTCGAATGGTGGACTACAGTGCCCTCGCCCTGTGTGTTTGAAACGCCCGATGGCCCTCCATCCTACTTCGGCGGGCTCGGCCCTGCGAAGACAGCAATGGAGAGATTACAGCACACGTTCCTTCGCCAAACCACACGTGCCTTCAAAAGATCCATGCACCTGCTTTTCCGTCGTGAATTGCGGGCTATTGGCTTTCCTTCGATCTATCGTAGAGATGGATCCGAGGCCGTGTATTCGCCGCATCGTATCTTCGGGCTTGGCATTCCGGAGATCGAGTTTCCGCGCACCTATCCGAGGCAGTTTCAGTTTACCGGCCCCGTGCTGTACACCCCGCCAGAGGATGTGCCAGAGCCCGCCTTTGCCATAGATGGCCGCCCCCAAATCCTCATCACGCTGGGCACTCACCTGCCCCACGCGAAAGCTGGCATGGCAAAGGTGATGCGAGAGATCGCGGCACGTCATCCGGAGATGATGTTTCACTTCACTCATGGCAGCGCGAGAGGGGACCTGGGGCCCCCCACGGAAAACTTTCATGAATACCGCCATGTCTCTTATGTACAGCATGTGTCGAAGTATGATCTCGTCATCCATCATGCCGGCACGGGCATTTTAAACCACTGTCTGCGGCACGGAAAACCGGCCGTCGTACTACCCCAAGATTATGATCAATTCGACTATGCCACACGCCTCGTCGAGCACGGGCTGGCCTTGCGAGCTCGTGGCCACGTCGATCTTGAATCAGTGCTGCTTCAGGCACTCGCCGACAGTGCTTTGAAGATGCGCTGCCAAGCTTTGAGCGTGATCCATTCGCAGCAGGATGGCGCTCGCCACATCAGCGGCCTTGTGGCAGCGATGGGTTAAATGGCGACCCCTACGAGAATCGAACTCGTGTCGCATCCGTGAAAGGGATGTGTCCTAACCGCTAGACGAAGGGGTCGTGCTTGTTTGAGCAACAGCGCTGGTCGCTGTACGTAAAAAACCCCTCTCTTTTGGAGAGGGGTTTATAAACTGGCAGTGTCCTACTTTCG
>JAZKCU010000019.1:0-103794 GCA_040387935.1 Verrucomicrobiota bacterium
TGAGGCCGCTCCGCCGCACGAGCAAAGTGACAGGATTTTTGAGAACCGGTCTAGACTCTATCCCCCATGGCCGCTGGCGTCGAAGTCCTTGGATCGGCGAACCACGGAGTGGTTCCCCGTGAATAGCCCGGGGTGATCCCGCGAAGCGGGTGAACCCCGGGTCCACCGCGATCAACGCATCACTCAGGATCAACCCCGTAGGGGTTGCCCCATGCACACGGCATCTGGAAATCCCCAGCGCCATGCCACTTGCGCGGGCCATCCCCATGTCACCCATGTGCTTGGGAGAATGTGTCACCCATGTGATTGGAACATACCGCGCATGGGGCAACTCCTCCGGAGTTGATTCACGAGAGGGGTGTTGAATACGCCTGACCAGGGGTTCCGCGCGCTTACGCTTGCTTCACGCCCTGGCTATTCATGGGGAACCACTCCGTGGTTCAAGGCGGGAAGCATGGCGGTCGAGATATTCGAATATGTCGCGGGACTCGCGCAGGCTAGCCCATGAAACGGGTGGGTAAAGGGCAGGACGCACTCATCCTTCACAGTCTTGCCACGAAGAACGGAGCAGGGCCATACCACGCCTCCGGCGATCCAAAACGCATAACGTCTGTCGATCGTCTCGACCAACTCGATCCACCACCACCATGCCCCTCAGGAACCCCGAAGCGGGTTCCGCATCACAGCGAAGGGTTGGCGAGCCTTGGCGAGTCTACCCTGGTAACGCCGAACCTCCCACCGCCCCGTTCAAGCCCGAACCCCAACGGGGTTCCGGACCGGCTTCACGCGCCTAACCATCTTTCCTTAAAACGCGCCACCATCCTGCCTGCCTCAGCAAAAATTAAGGCAGCTTGTTCAGCGTGTACGCGCACAGGCGGTGCCAGAGCGGCAGCTTGCCATCCTGGGCGGTCACTTCCGGCAGCTCGAACTCGTGCACGTAGCCTTCACGACGGTTCGCCACCTTCACCGTGAGGCTCAGGCCATCCTCGGAAAGCTGCCAGTCACTCAGCTCCAGCGGCTGCGGATCGATCTCCGGGCTGCCATACTTGGCGGTGTGCAGATACGTGTAGCTCTGCGCCTTTGTCTGGGTCCAGTCAGCACCTTTCACCGGGTGGGTGAAGGTGAAGCGGAAGCCCTCCTTGAGCGCCTCCAGCTTCTGGATTTCCAGCGGCACTTTGCGGGTGGGCACCAGGCGCTGCAAACCATACGGCTTGCTGCCGTAGCTGTTCCAGCCGCGGTTGCTCTCACCCACGATCATGGAGCCATCCTCCAGGAAGTTCAGCGTCAGCACGGCGCTCTGCAGGCCGCTCACAAAGGGGAAGCAGGCACCCTGATACTCACCACCGACCTTCTCCAGGAACACGCGGTTCACGCCGGAGAGCACGAACTCCCCCACGAACATTTGTTTCTCAAACGGGCCGAACTTCCCGCCCGTGAGATCACAGCGCAGCCCCGTGGTGCTCTGGCCAAATTTCACATACGGCAGCCACACGGCCGGCAGGCAGTAGCCCGGCACCTTGGTCACCGCTTCCGCCACCGTGATGCCATCCAGGATCTTCGCCGGAGGCTTCACGGGAGAGTCAGGCCGCTTCGCATCTTCCAGCGCTTCCGCATGACCAAAGTAAGCACCCTGGCGGATGTGCATGATCGGGCTTGTGGGCGTCCAGTTGCCCTGCTGATCCGTGCCAAAGATGTCACCCTCGGCATTCAGGCCGATGCCACAGGGGCTGCGGAAACCGGCGGCGAAACCCGTGGCCGTCGTCGTGCCCTTTTTCGTGATGACACTCCAGCCGCGCCACAAAGTATGTTGGGCCTCCTCACCGGCACCCGTCCACTTCTTGCCCATGGAGCAGTTCAGCGTGTTGTGCATGTTGCCCTCACGGTCAAAGACCGGTCCATAGGCATACTCATGGTAGGCGCCTGAGACACCCCAGCCCTTGCTCGCGGCATAGTATTCATCCGCCACGCCATCCTTGTCGGTATCGCGCAGACGGGTCACCTCGCCGCGCTGCGTCACATAGATGTCACCCTCATGATAGGCCAGACCCAGGATCTCATGCATGCCGCTGGCAAAGAGCTTGTAGCCCAGATTGGCCAGCGTCGGCGGTTCAGCGGTTGGATGCTCGATGATCCACACCTCCCCCTTGCGGATGGAGACGGCCAGCTTGCCACCGGGCAGCACCGCGAGTCCGCTGGCCTCCATGTTCACGCCCGCAGGCGTTTCAAGGGTGACCGTGCGGTAGTAGTCACCTTGATCCTGCTCCTGCGCGAAGAGCGCGGAAACACTGAGAACCGTGAACAGGGAACTGAGAACTGCTTTTACCATTGGATCTCCTCCTTCGTCGCCTTGCCGTTGATCGTCACGCTGTGCTCGAAACCCTTGCCAGAGGGCTTCAGGGTATCTTCCACCTTCTTGCCATCGATGCTGTAGAGCATCGTCGGCACGCCCTCTTTGCTGAGGCGATAGCCCCCAAACTCACGCTTGCCGCTGGCCTCAGGCATTTCCTTCACATCGGTTCCGAGTGGCTTGATCGGCAGCATCTCGCGGCTCTGCCAGTTGCTCATCGCATCCAGGAAGCGACCCTTCCAAATCAGCGTCCAGCGCACCTGCGCGGCATCAAACACCGCGTTCACACCTTCCGGGAAACCCACCGCGATGGCGTGGCTGCCAGCCCCTTCCACAAAGCTGCGGAAGATGATCGGCCTACCACCCTTCGCGGGCTTCAGTTCGAAGTCTTCATTGGAGATCAGACCATCCGGCAGCGGCTGGCCTTCGAGCTCCTTCAGATAGATCCAGATGGACTCCACATCCTTGTCCGCGGATTTCCGCCCCATGAACATCGGCGGCATCATCGTGCCTGGTTGAGTGGCCTGTGGATTCAGCAGCAGCTCCTTGAAATACTCAGGCTGCAGACGCTCGATGGTGTTGTTCAGCTTGATCACCGGAGGTCCCAGAGACTTGCGATCCTTCAAGCCATGGCAGCCCACGCAGGCCAGGCCGGTCATGCCGATCAGCTTGCGCCCGGCCTCCGCGCGATGATGCTTCGCGAGTCCGCTGACATCGATCTCGATGGGCTTCTCACGCTTGTCCGCTTCCGGAAGCAGGCTCACCAGCATCTCCGTCTGCTTTTGACCAAAGCTCGGCATGCGCGTGTTCATATACGGCCGCACGCTGCCGCCCTCGCCGAACAAAATCTTCTCCAACCAGCCGCGTGTCAGCTTGCGGCCCGTGTTGTCCAGCCGTGGCGGCAGATGCGCCAGCTCACCCAGGGATTCAGCGCTGCCATCATTGCTGGTGAAATACTGCGCGCGTGGATCTTCCGGCCCGCCTTTGCCATCGCGATCATGGCAGGCGTAGCAGTTCAGCCGCGTCATCTGCCAGTCCACCTTTTGCTTCGCCGTGAGCTGCGGCGCATCACCTTTTTGGATGGCGGTGATGGCCAGCTTCAGCGCGCGTTTTTGCAGATCATTCAGATCAAAGCGCGGCGTGCCCGTGGGCTGCTTCGTGGAAAGACATCCCTGGTCCGCTTTGAGTGCCGCCAGTTCGGTGAACACACGAGTGATCTGCTTTCCTTCGGCGCTGTGGCAGTTGGAGCAGCCCATGCTCACGAAGAGCCCGCGCCCCTTGTCCACACCCTGCGGTTTGATCTTCAGCGCCTTGCGCTCGCTCGCCGGAGTCTGCTGGCGACCCACATGCAGATACGCGGCAATGTCTGCCGCCTCCTGATCCGTGAGATGCAAGTCAGGCATCCTTCCTGAGGGGCGATGCGCCAGCGGCTCCTTCAGGAAATACGCCAGCGAGTTCACATCATACACATCCGCAAAGGCGATGGGCACGGACGCATTCCCCGGCTTCTCCACCTCCATGGCGGCGGGCACTTTCTCCGGCCGGAAATCCGTGCCCGGTTCATGGCAGGCCACGCAGCCGATCTTGTGATACAGTTCCTTGCCATGCGCACCATCACCCGCAGGCATCTGCGGCTTGTCCTGCTTCAGGGCGCTCAGGTATTCCGTCAGCGCCTCCACCTTCTCCGCATCACCTTCCTCACCGGCGAAGAACCCGGGCATCTGTGTGCCCTTCTTCAGAAACTGCGGACTGCGGATGAAGAGCCATAGCTGGTCGGCATCCAGTCGTGAACCCACGCCCCTCAGGATTGGACCGTCCTTGGGAGCCAGCCTTTCACTCCACGCTTCGGGTGCCTTGTGGCACTGCGTGCAGTTCAGTTCCGCCAGCAGCAGATAACCGCCCTCCGTCACATGCTCGTCAGGATCTTCGGGCAGATTGAACTGATCAAAGTTAAAGACGTAAGCGTGATTGATCGGCTCGGCCTGGAGAGGATGGGCTTGCAGTGTCGAGCCGAGGCTTAAAACCCCGAGGCCCAACGCCCAATGACCAAGGAATGACCAAGCCCGAAGGTCCCAAAGGGAGCGCTTCTGATTTGAGGCTTGGGCTTTGAAAATGGGGGTTTCCTGGGTCATGGGGTGGTGGTCCTTGGTCATTCTCTCCCGCTTATTTCAAGCCCATGCGCTTGGCCTCTTCATCCAGCGCCTTGATCCACGGCCCGATGAAGTGGCCGCTGTCATGATAGGTGCGGCCGGAGTACATGTGCTGGTCGATCACGCAGGGCTCGTTCACATAGATGCCGCCGCAGATCTCGAGGTCGAACTTGCACTTCGCCACCGTGGCCATGCGCAGGCCTTTCACGATGTCTGCACGCGCCGGGATCTCCACGCCGTGGCACACGCTGGCGCAGGGCTTTTTGTTATCCCAGAACCACTTGGCGAGGCGGATCAGGTCCTGGTCCTCGCGGATGTACTCAGGGGCACGGCCGCCGCTGTAAAAGATGCCCACGTATTCCTCGGGATTGATGTCCTTGAAGGCGATGTCCGCATCGATGCTGTAGCCTTCCCACTCCTTGGTGATGGTCCAGCCGGGCTTCACCTCGTGCAGCACCATCTGATACTTCCGCTTTTCCGGCGCGGCCACGATGGGCTTGTAACCACCCTCGATGAGGCGGAAGAAAGGATAGAGGGTATCCACGGTTTCCGTGGCATCACCGACGACGACGAGGACTTTGGCTTCTGGCATAGGTAGGATGGGGTTGGGTGTCAGCGCATGGGAATACGGGCTGAAAAGCCGCCTGTCATTCAGACTTTGCGGCTGTCCCTTTCAGAATCTGCGTTGCGGCTGAGGAGTCGGGCCCTCAATTGGGGGTGGCCTCACCGTGCGGGTAGCGGTAGTCAGCCTGGTCATCGGTGGACACCTGCTTCGTGCTGCCATCGGCGATAGTGTGGAGGCAGAGCTTCCCTGCCGCATGATAGACAATGGCCGACTCATCCTTCGTCCACCGTGGGTAGGCAAACCACACCTTCTTGGCCTCAGCGTTGGCGAACGCCTTGGGCTGGCTGATCCTGCGCTCCTTCACCTCAAAGTCGGCCACGTAGAGGGTGCGGCCCGGGAACTCGTATTTGAAGCCCTTCTGATACTCGAAACAGATCTTCGTCTCGCTCGGTGACACGCTCACGCGGTCCAGGATGCCCTCGGTGGCCAGCTCGCCGCACGCCACCCGCTCAAAGGTCGGCTTTCCACCTGGATTCGTCGTCATCAGGTAGTAGCCACGGCCAAGGCCCGGAGGCGTGGATGAGACGAAGAGCCTTCCATCACGCAGGGCGGAGTGCACCCATGAGTGATGGCCGGGATCCGTGAGCTGCACCTCTTCTCCCGGCTTGCCGCCGATCCTGCCTGCCATGATGTAGTAGCTCAGTTTCCCTGGCACCTTGCGATTCCACACCGGCGTGTTTGTGCCATCTCGTGTCCAGGTTGGGTTGAAGTCCGTGCGGGTGCCATCGGAGAGCTGATGGAAGCCCGTGCCGTCGGTGTTGATGATGCACATGGCCGTGATCCACTGGTTCACGTCCGGGTCATCCTTGAGCCGGCGGAAGAACACCAGATGGTCACCCGTGATCGACCACGAAGGCTTGAAATCCCAGTGTCCCTGGGTCACCGCCTTGGTCTCAGGTGTGCCGAGCACGGTGATGTGAATCTCACCGTCCTTGTAGTAAGACGCACGAGGCCCCGCAGGCGTCTGCGCGCTGGCAAACGTGGCCCAGACAAAGGTGGCGAGGAGTAGTTTCATGGGATGATCGAGATTCGGTGAGGTCATTGACGACGGGCCAGATCCTCCGCGCCTGACCTGCCTTGCGCTGGTGGAGAACCCTGCCAAACGTGAACAACGCTGTCAGGCGGTGGTTCTTCGGTAATCACGCTTTTCTGCCTGGGTTTCACGCCGCACCATCCTGCATCTCACACACCTCCTTCTGTGCATGACGCTTCTGTCATTAGGTGTTTTAACAATGGGGTGGTAGCGCTTTGCATGATCATCTGCACGCCATGGTTAAACACGCCTCCCTCGGCAGCTTCTTCCTGACGCTGCGATGATCTCTGACTCCCATGATCATATGGCTGAGCGCCCTGATCCAATGCTGGAGCATGGATCATTGTCCTGTTCATTGGTGATCCCCTTTTTCAATGAGGTGGAGAGTGTGGAGGCCGTGCTCATCGAGGCCTGTGCCGCCATGCAGGCGCTGAGGCGTGGCCACGAAGTGATCGCCGTGGATGATGGCAGCTCTGACAGGACACGCCTGCAAATCCAGGGACTGATGAGGCACTGGCCATCCCTGCGCATGCTCGCCTTTGATCGCAACCGCGGACAGGCGGCGGCATTGCTCGATGGGCTGCGTGCAGCGCGCGGACGTGTGCTCATCACCATGGATGGGGACGGACAGAATGATCCGGCAGACATCGCGACGATGCTCGCGGTGCTGGAGGACTCGAGGTCTGACATGGTGACGGGAGTCCGCGGAAGGAGGCGCGATGGATGGCTGCGGCGGCGCATGTCACGCCTGGCAAATGCGGTCAGGCAGCGTCTGCTGCATGATGGCGTGACGGACTCTGGCTGTGCGCTGAAAGTCTTCCGCCGGGAGGTGCGGTCGGCCTTTATCCCTATCCGGACGCTTTACTCCTTCATGCCCGCGCTGGCAGTGGCGGCAGGGTATCGTGTGAAGGAACTCACGGTGAATCATCGGACCCGGGATACCGGCGTCTCCAAGTATGGTCTGGGCGTGATGCTCTGGCGTCCGATCCTGGACATGCTGGGCGTCTGGTGGTTCACCAAGCGTCGATATGAAGAGGTCACCCCGGCCATTCTTTCCTGAGCATGAAGAGTCTGGTGAAACGCTACAGTTGGTTATTATTTGCAGGGCTTGTCTTCTTTACCCTGCTGGGTCAGCGCGGGCTGAACGAGCCTGATGAGGGAAGGTATGCCGAGATCGGGCGTGAGATGAATGTGGATGGTGACTGGCTGGTGCCGCACATGAATGGCATGCCGCATGTCCAAAAGCCGCCGGTCATCTACTGGCTCACAGCTATCAGCCTGCGCGCCTTTGGTCACCATGACTGGGCGGCGCGTTTCCCATCCGCCATGATGGCTCTCGGCACCGTCATCGTCACCTACCTCGCCGCGCTTCGGTTGTTCGGCGCACGGTCCGTCGCGGTGCAGTCGGCGCTCGTGCTCACCACTCTGGCAGGCTTCTTTGCCATGAGCCGGCTCCTCACGCCTGACATGACGATGACCTTCTGGATCACCGCCGCCATCACGGCAGCGCTCTACCGGAAACACGGGTGGTTTTTCATTCTCATGGGTCTCGGCTTTCTCACGAAGGGCCCCATGGCGCTTGTGGTGCCGCTGGGTGCAGTCCTCGGCTGGCAGTGGAAAGCCATGCCCGAGGAGAAACTCGACCTGCCCTGGAAGCGAGGTCTCCTGCTTACCCTTGGCATCAGCCTGTCCTGGTTCATCACCCTGGCGATTCTGGACCACCGGTTGTTCGATTACTTCTGGCGCTATGAACTCGTGGAGCGTTTTGGCTCCAGCACGCACGGTCGCTCAAAGCCCTTCTGGTTCTTCTTCGCCATCCTGCCAGCGGCTTTGCTGCCATGGGTCTTCACCCTGCCCCTGCGCCGGATCTGGCAGCGCTGCCGGGCGGCGCCCTTCACGGCCTGGCAGACATTGCTCCTCGGCTGGATCATCCTCCCGCTCAGCATCCTCTCCTTCAGCGGATCGAAGCTGCCGACCTACATCCTGCCCCTGATGCCCGCCTTTGCCCTCGGCATCGCCTGCACCCTGCCCAGCCTGAGACGGGCCTGGGTGGTGGCTCTGCCTACAGCCGTCTGCCTGATCGCGCTCGACTTTGTAATTTCACAAAATAACGATCATTTCGGCGTCCAGGCATCCTCCCGTGAACTGGTGGTCAAGCTTCGCGAGCAGGAGCCCGATGTCCATGAAGCGATCCTTTTCGCCTGTGAAACACGCGCCGAAGGCCTGGCCTACTACGCCGAGACGTTGATGAAAATCACCCGGCGCGAGTCCGACCTCACGGGCACTCCCACCGCCGAGCAGGCCACCCATCTTTACGCTTCAGCGCAGGACTGCGCAGCACAACTGACCGATGGTCCCACCGCCCACGGCATCGTGCGCACAGGCACTTTCCAAAAGCGCTTCGACCTGAACAAGTGGCGCGTCATCGCCACGGCGGGAGAGTTTTCGCTCGTGGCAAATCACGCGAGTCACGCCCCCTCCTTGTAAGAAACAGCACAATGGAAATGGGTGGCATGCCCACTCTGCTGACCCACCTTCGCCGGTCTGTCCTCGCTTGAGCATTGACGCCTCGTGGCAGATTTTCCACCATGGCTCATCATTCATTGACCCATGTCTGAAGAAGCCATCCCGCTCACTGCCGATGCCGCCGCTCCTGTGGCGGCGGCGGAATCGCGCTGGCGACGCATGGAGTCATGGCTGGAGAGGGCAGGGGAGAACTATCGCCTCACACGCTTCGTGCTGCTGCGCTTCACAGGCCTCGTCTGGTTCGCGGCTTTCCTGTCAGCGGCGCAGCAGTTCATCCCCTTGGTCGGGCATGACGGGCTGCTGCCGGCGGATCTATGGCTGAACCGCGTCGTGGAGCATTTTGGGTCTCCGTCCGCCGCGTTTTGGGAGATGCCCTCGCTCTTCTGGTTCCGCTGTGATGATGCCACCATCATGGCCGTGACCTGGACCGGCGTGGTCATCTCTGCCCTGGTCATGTGCGGCTTCGCGAACAGCCTCATGATGCTCCTGCTCTGGGCGCTCTACCTTTCCCTGCTGCCCATCGGCCAGGAGTGGTTCAGCTATGGCTGGGACATCCAGATTCTGGAGACAGGCCTGCTCGGCGCGCTGCTCTGCCCGCTGCTGGATCCGCGACCCTTCCCGCGCCGTGCGCCGCCCGTGGTCATCATCTGGCTCTACCGCTGGCTGGTTTTCCGCATCATGCTTGGCGCGGGCTTGATCAAGATCCGTGGCGACTCCTGCTGGCGGGATCTCACCGCCCTCTACTATCATTATGAGACCCAGCCCATTCCGAATCCGCTGAGCCGCTGGCTGCACTTCGCGCCCAAGTGGTTTCATCAGGCCGGGGTGCTTTCCAATCACTTCGTCGAGCTCATCGTGCCGTGGTTCAGCTTTTACGGCCGCTGGGCGCGCCACATCGCCGGCGTGCTCATGGTGGGTTTCATGGTGGCCCTCATCATCACGGGGAATCTCTCCTTTCTCAACTGGCTCACCATCATCCCCGCGCTGGCTTGTCTGGATGACAGCTTCTGGCGAAAAGTGCTGCCCTGGAAACTCGTGGCATGGTCGGACACTGCTGCCGCACGTGAGGGCAGACGCAGTTCACGCGTGCAGCTCGCCCTCACCCTTCTCTATGCCGGTGTGGTGCTCTGGCTGAGCCGCGAGCCGGTAAAGAATCTCTTCTTCGCCGATCAGCAGGCCATGAACAGCTCCTTTGACAAACTGCACCTCGTCAACACCTACGGCGCCTTTGGCAGCATCGACCGCGAGCGCTATGAGCTCGTCTTTGAAGGCACCTCGGACAACGTCCCCGGCATGTTCTCCGAGTGGCGCGAGTATGAGTTCAAGGCCAAGCCCACCGACCCCATGCGCCGTCCCGTCATCATCACGCCTTATCATTACCGGCTGGACTGGGCCGCGTGGTTCCCGTGGTCAAAGCTGCCGGGGCGGAATCAATGGGTGCCGCACTTCCTCTGGAAGCTCCTCCACAATGATCCCGGCACGCTCAGCCTCATCGCGCACAATCCCTTTCCCGATGAACCGCCGACATGGGTGCGGGTCAGCGTCTACCGCTACCACTTTGCCGAGCCTGGCCATGCGGAAGGCGCCTGGTGGACCCGTGAAAACATGGGCGTGCACATCCGGCCTTTGAAGCGAGATTCCCCCGAGCTCATGCGCATCATGGAAGGCTCCGGCTGGCTGAGAAAGGGCTGAGTCTTCAGTATTGATGTATCACGATATGTTGATACGTTGCTCCTGTTGTGCAGTCTCTCCTCAAGTCCCTCAGCCTCATCGCGGATCCCACCCGCGTGCGTCTGCTGCTGCTGCTGAAGCGTGAGGAGCTCAGCGTGGCAGAGCTTCAGGAGATCCTCTCCCTGCCGCAGTCAAACATCTCAGCGCAGCTTGGCAAGCTCAAGACCGCCGGTCTCGTCAATGACCGCCGCTCTGGCAAGAACCGCCTCTACCAGCTCGAGCAGCCCGCCGCACGCGCGGCGGAATCGTGGGGGCACTTCATGGCCCTGCTGGAGTCCGCGGGCGATGAACTCCGCGAGGTGAAGCAGGATATCCACGCGCTGAAAGTGGTGCTGCAAAAACGTGAGCGCACCGCGCAGGCTTATTTTGACGCGCTCGCGGGCAAGTTTGGCCGCCACTACATCCCCGGCCGCTCCTGGAAGGGTTTGGGTGAAGTGCTGCTAAAGCTGCTGCCGCCTCTCGTCATTGCCGATCTCGGCGCCGGTGAAGGCACCCTGTCCCAGTTGCTGGCCCAGCGCGCGAAGAAGGTCATCGCCGTGGACAACAGTGAGAACATGGTCACCTACGGTTCCGATCTCGCGAAGCAGCACGGCTTCACCAACCTCGAGTTCCGTCTCGGTGACCTGGAGAGCCCGCCCATTGATCCCGGCAGCGTGGACCTCGTCATCCTCAGCCAGGCCCTGCATCATGCGCAGCGGCCCGCGCAGGCCATCCGCGCCGCCTTCTCCCTCATCAAGCCCGGCGGCCGCATCGTGGTGCTGGACCTTTTGAAGCACCAGTTTGAAAAGGCCCGTGATCTTTATGCCGATCTTTGGTTAGGCTTCTCCGAGGCCGAGCTGCATGAGATGCTCTCGGACGCCGGTTTCCAAAACATCGAGACCAGCATCGTCCACCGCGAGACCCGCAGCCCGCACTTCCAGACCGTCCTGGCCATGGCGGATTGTGTGTGACTCGTATGTTGTTCACGCTTCAGCGTGTTCAATGACGCTCCAATCCCACGCTGAAGCGTGAACAACGTACTTGTCCGTGCGGGCCGGCCATGGCGGCGCTGGAGTCGATGAGTCGCGCTGTTCGTTAGGCCTGGAGCATCGCGATAGCGTCGTGGAGTGCGGTGGGAAGCGCTCAAGCGCAACACCGCTGTGCGCGCAGGAGACGCCTGGTAAGGCGCTGACATGGTGTGCGCACGATAGTGTGCTCAATGGACCTCCAATCCCACGCTGAAGCGTGAACAACGTACTTGTCCGTCCGGGCCGGTCATGGCGGCGCTGGAGTCGATGAGTCGCGCTGTTCGTTAGGCCTGGAGCATCGCGATAGCGTCGGCAAGCGCCTGAGCCTTACCCGCAAGTTTGTTGAGAATCCTGCGCCGGTTTGGCGAGCCGGAGGCTCGAAAGAGATTAGCCGGTGGTGAAGCGAGGAACGAGCGAGAACCACCGGATAGGATGGTCAACATTAACGCCATCTCCCTGCGCGCCGACAGGTGCGCGAGAAGTGGCGATTTCACCCAGGGCCTGATGCTCGCTGACTTCTCGCGCCGCCTTCGGGGCGCGTGATTGACCTGCGTGGTTTTGGTGCGGGTTCCGGTGGTTCTCGCTGCACCGCTCCGCGGTTTCGCTTCACCACCGGCTATCTTCTTGCGAGCCTCCAGCTCGCGATTCCACTGCTCCAAACTTATGGTAAAGCTCAGGGCAAGCGCTCAAGCGCGACACCGCTGTGCGCGCAGGAGACGCCTGGTGATGCGCTGACATGGTGTGCGCACGACAGCGGTGTCACCGATGCCAGGCGGCCCTGGCATCTCGACCACCGCACTCCACGACGCTGCCGCGACTCCATCACGCCAGGCCGCATCACGCCCGCGCGCAGATGCCGAAAAAGACATCAGTCTCACCCGATGATTGCTTATCAGCACCCAGGTATGCTCTAAGACATCGAGACCAGCATCGTCCACCGCGAGACCCGCTGCCCGCACTTCCAGACCGTCCTGGCCATGGCGGATTGTGTGTGACTCGTATGTTGTTCACGCTTCAGCGTGTTCAATGACGCTCCAATCCCACGCTGAAGCGTGAACAACGTACTTGTCCGTGCGGGCCGGCCATGGCGGCGCTGGAGTCGATGAGTCGCGCTGTTCGTTAGGCCTGGAGCATCGCGATAGCGTCGTGGAGTGCGGTGGGAAGCGCTCAAGAGCAACACCGCTGTGCGCGCAGGAGACGCCTGATAAGGCGCTGACATGGTGTGCGCACGACAGCGGCGTCACCGATGCCAGGCGGCCCTGGCATCTCGACCACCGCACTCCACGACGCTGCCGCGACTCCATCACGCCAGGCCGCATCACGCCCGCGCGCCAATGTCTTCCCCCTTCTTCGCTTCATCGTCCAAGTTAGCCTCCGCCCCAGGAAACAAAAAACTCCGGTCCTCGCGAACCGGAGCTTTGAAAAGGATCTCAGGCGAGACTCAGCGTCTCGTCTGCATCTCACTGATAAGGCACGCGGAAGATCTCACCGGTCTCAGGGTCCTTGGCCTTGGAGCCGGCGCGCAGACCTTCGACGCTGATGACCTTGCGGGAATCCTTCGGGCTGTAGACGTAGCCGGGCTTGCCGGGGACGGCGCGGGCAAAGGGCACTTCACCCGGAGCAGCCGGAGGATTGGCACCGGGGGTGACCGGAGGCATGCCAGTCGTCGGCGGTGCCACACTCAGGCCCTGGTCCACGCTCGGCGGTGGGGTGGCACCGGAGGCAGGGACATTGGACGGAGGAGCGGTGTTGGCACTCGGCGGGATGGTGCGCGGGTCGATGCCTGCAGCAGCGGCCTCAGCCGCGGTGCGCGGATCGATGCCGAGAGAGATGGGGCCCTCGTTCGGGTCGGCACCCGGGGTCACGTAGCGGTTGTCTTCACCGTAGCGCTGCGGTGGCTTTTCCAGGTTTTGACCATTGCGACCGGAAGCAAACGGGCGCGTCTGGTTGCCAGCCTGCGGATACTGGCAGGAAGACAGCGCGGCGGTGGCGACGACAAGGAGGGGGAGGAGACGTGGCATCGGGGATTTGTCAGGGTTTAAGAGAGAGGGGTGATCAACTGTTCACACGCATGGGCATCAGCACGTAGAGGAAGTTCGTGCCGGTGCGGATCACGCCGGGACTGATTTCGTCAATGAGATGCAGGGTGATCTCATCGGCGCTCAGGTTTCTCAGCGGAGCCATGGTGAATTCAGGATTGAAGGCGATGGTGATGTCCTTGCCTTTGTAGTTGATGGCGATGGTCTCGCGCGCCTCACCGATGTCCGGGCTGCTGGCGATGATCTCCACCTGGCCTTCGGTGAACTGGAACTTCACGGAGTTCGACTTGTCACTGGCGAGCAGGGACACACGGCTGATGGCCCGCTGGAAGACCTCGCGCTCCAGCACGATGCGCTCCTTGGCCTCACCCGGGATCACCTGGCGGTAGTTCGGGTAGTTGCCATCGATCAGCTTGCTGATGAGCAGGCTGTCCGTGAGGTCAAAGCCGACCTGGCTGCCGGTCACGCGGATGATCACGTCTCCCGTGTCACCACAGAGGCGGGCCAGCTCGTTCACCGCCTTCGTCGGCACGATGATGTCGATCTCCTGGCTCTGCGGGAACTCGACTTCCTGCTCCACCATGGCCAGACGGCGGCCGTCCGTGGCCACCATGGTCAGCGCATTGTTCTTGAAGGAGAAAAGGATGCCGTTGAGCACGTAGCGCGTCTCATCGGTGGAGATGGCATAGGAGGTCTTGCGCAGGCAGTCACGCATCACCGCCTGAGGCAGGGTGAACTCACGCGCCTCGTCAAAGCGCGGCAGGGCGGGGAACTCCTCGCTGGTCAGGCCCACCACCTTGAAGAAGGAAGGGCCGCTGCGGATGGAGGCGTAGTTTTTCTCATCCACACTGATGTCGATCTCCGAGGACGGCAGCTCGCGGATGATGGTGGCCAGACGGCGCGCAGGCAGTGTGGTGGCACCCTCCTGGGTCACCTCGCACGGCACAGTGCAGGTCACACCCACATCGAGGTCGGTGGTGGTCAGTTCCAGCGCGCCATCGCGGGCCCGGAGCAGGACATTGGAGAGGATGGCCAGAGTGGTGCGCGTGCTGACCACGTGCTGGACCTGGTTGATGGCCTGCTGGAGGGATTCCTTGCTGATCGTGAACTTCATAGGGCGTGCCGTCAAAAAAATGGGGCGAATGTGCCTTTTTAAGCAGCGGCTAAGGGGGTGGCAAGGAGTTTGGCAGGGAAATGTGACCGCGGCATGCTTTGCTGACCCTCCCGCATTGGCGGTGGGAGGAGATATTATCCTCCTCCACACGTCCCGCCTTGGCTCGCGCCAAAGGGTGACAGCTTCGTGGCGGATGCGCCTTCCAGGCTGATCGCCGCCCGATCGCCCCCCCCAAAAACAGCCGCCGCCGGGCCGCAAACGCATGCTGCGGAGGCATGAATCCCTATTTACACGATCTGAGTTGCCGTTTATTCGTAACTCACCTGCCACCATGACACTGACCAAGCGAGGAGAGTATGCTCTGAGAACCATGATCCGTCTCGGCATTGCCGAATGGAACAGTGAAGGAGTCATCTCAGTCTCAAACATCGCCCACCAGGAGCACCTGCCTTTCAAGTTCCTGGAAGCCATCCTCTTTGAGCTGCGCACCGCCGGTTATGTGGAGAGCGTCCGTGGCAAATACGGCGGCGCCCGCCTGGCCAAGCCCATGAAGGCCATCAAGATGGGGGACATCGTCCGCCTCATCGATGGCAAGCTGGCCCCCATCGGCTGCGCCAGCGAGACGGAGTATGTCAAATGCTCCTGCCCGGATGAGGAGCACTGCGGCCTCCGTATGCTGATGATCGATGTGCGCAATGCCATCGCCAACATCCTGGACAAGTACACTCTCTTTGATGTGGTCGAGGTCACGCTCCGCAAACAGGAGCTGGAGAAGCAGGAGGCACCGAAGAAAAAGGCCGTCGTGAAAAAGGCCGCCCGCTCTCGCAATGCCGACCCGGCGGATGGCTTCCTGGCCCTGCTGAAGACGGGCAAGCTCTGAGCCGCACTGATCCACGAGTCAAGCTCACGCTGACTCAGCAAGCACGGTCGGAAGTGCAGGTCATCACCTGCTACACACCCTCACGGGTGCATTGATTTCCCACCTGATGTCACAGTCAGGCGACTTCCTGATGACTTCAAGATGAACAAGTTAGCACGCATCTTGCTGCATGTCAGATAATTCCCATGGGGTTAATAGGAAAAAAGAATCAAATTCACACTAGACAAGTGGGATTAGAGGGTTAAAACATACCGCGTTGGAATGAATTAAGCGGTGTCGCTCACCGTGACTGATCCCCATGAAGGGAAGGTCATTCGTCCTGACGAGACGCCGATCCTGGCCGGGAAGGCGCCTGAGGAGGCCGTGCCTCCGAGTTCCCCCCTTTTCTGCTTATGAAACTGTTCCGTCTACCCCATTCACGCCGCCGCGGTCTCGCGCTCATCATCGTTCTCGCCCTTGTCGGCCTGATGACGATGCTGATGCTCGCGATGTTTTCCGTGTCGGAGTCGGAACTGAAAGCAGCCCACACGCATTCCCATGGACAGGAGGCGCGCCAGCTTTCGGAAGTGGCCGTGAATCTGGCCATGTCGCAGATCCGCAAGGCCACCTCGCAAAACATAGGCACCCAGGGCTGGGAAGCCTGGGCCTCGCAGCCCGGTCTCGTGCGCCGCTTCTCCACCGCCGGAGTCACGCAGGAAGCCTACAAGCTCTACTCCAGCAAGCATCTCGTGCTGCGTGACGCAGGCCAGATCGAGCAGAAGCTGCTGGAAGACGTGCCGCCCACCGGCTGGGACCTGCAGCCGAACCGCTATGTCGATCTGAACAAGCCCGCTGTGCGCGCTGCGGCAGACGGCACACCGCTGCTGCTTTTCCCCGTCATCGATCCCCGCGCCCAGAGCAGCTCTCCCAGCAGCTCCGTCGGCGGCTTCTCCTATAAAGACACCAACCTCGCAGGCTCCAAGCTCAGCGGCGTGCGTGTCAGCGGGGGTGACCAGCAGCGCGTGCCCATGCCGGTGGAGTGGCTTTATGTCCTGAAGGACGGCAGCCTCGGCTCCCTGAGTGAGGCCGGTGTCTTCCAGGGCGCCAGCCAGCCCACCTCCGCGAATCCCATCGTCGGCCGCGTCGCCTTCTGGTCGGATGATGAGTCGAGCAAGGTGAACATCAACACCGCGTCTGAGCCGACCGCCTGGGCTGTGCCGACCTTCTTCTATGATCAGGATGCGCGCTATGCCCGCTATCAGCCCCTGAATGGTGAGTTTCAGCGCTACCCAGGTCATCCCGCCATGACGGCGCTCAGCCCCGTGTTGTTTCCCGGGCAGAACGTCACCGTGGCTCAGAAGGAGTCCATCTACCAGGTCATCCCCAAGGTCTCCTCCGGCGGCAGCCTGGCCGGCACACGCGCCTTCAGTGATCCGGAGGCGGAGGCCGTGCAGCTCACCCAGGCACGCCGGGAAAGGCTCTTTGCCAGCGTGGATGAGCTGCTGCTCGGCGAGAACCGCCAGCCTAACAAACTGGGTGGCGTGGAGATCTCCGCCGCGGCCGTGCAGCGCTCCAGCTTCTTCCTCACCGCCCAGGGCCGCGCGCCTGAGTCCAATCCCTTCGGCCTTCCCAAGATCGCCGTCTGGCCGGTCAGCTATCGTGGCGCGGAATACCGCACGCCCTTTGACCAGATGGTCATGCACTGCTCCACGCTGCGGAATGCCTCCGCCTCCGGCCGCCGTGCTTATGCCTTCCAGCGCGGCTGGGCGGACTCACCCACCCAGGACGTCACCTATCCCGCGAACTCGGAGCTCCTCAGCTACCTGAAGGACCTGCTCAGCAAGCCGAACCCCGGCTTTGCCAGCAGCGCCGCGGACACCTTCACCAAGAAGTATGGGGATGACGCCCCGCAGATCCTCGTGGAGATCTTTGACTACATCCGTGGCATCAACCTGCATGACGGCACGCTGGTGAAGCCCACGGACAAGTTCAATGGCGAGGGCAAGGCGCAGAACTTCATGCTCGGTTACGCTCCTGGTTCGGCGCGCCCAACCAACTTTAAAACATTCACCGACCCGCGCTTCTTCGCGCCTGATCCGGAGAACCCGAACGCGGACGAGGCCGGGCAGACAGAGCGCCAGGGCTTCCCCGGTCATGGCCAGACCACGCCCTCCCGCTGGACCACCGGCGGCGTCACCGTGCAGGGCATCGGCCGCTTCCCCACCATCACGGAGGTGGGCCTGCATTTCATCTGCGCCGCGGACAACACGGATGACCCGAACAATCCGCAGGAGGAGAAGTATGCCTTCCTCGGCAAGCCCGGCGGTGGCAGCGCGCCCAAGGCCGTGGATGATGGTTCAGGCAATGACCGGTGGTATTCCAATTTCCCGCCGCGCCCGCTTCCGATCCCTGGCAAGAATCCGGCGAACAACACCAAGTATCCGCTGACCGGCGGCTACCCCTACGGCACGAACCCGCAGCACCCAGGTTACCAGAAGCCGAACTGGAATCATCAGCTCGAGGCAAACACGCCGCTGCAGCCTGGCTACCGCCGTGTGCAGGCCCGTCTGCTGCTGGAGTTCTTCGTGCCAGCCGCAGGTTACACCATCCTGGAGCCTGAGCTCACCGTCCGTGTCACGGGCCTCAGCCGCTTCCTGCTGAACGGCCAGCGCCTGTTCCCGAATGATGAGGAGATCATCTGGAGCAGCCGCCGGGCCATCCATAATGGCAACCAGCGCTCCGGCGGTTACGGCATCGGCGTCACCGGCATGCAGACCCAGCGCTTCGCTCCGGCCCGTGCCCCCATGCCTGCGGATAACAACTGGGGCGCGGATGCCTGGGAGGTCAAACCCACCAACCTCTCCTCCGGTGACCGCCTGTGCGTGATCAACTATGATCTGATCAGCAACTTTGTGGATGTGAACGTCGCTCGTGACGGCTCCCAGCTCATGGCGCTGTCCTCCGGTGCTGGCACCCTCACGGACACCCCTTTGTCTCTGGAACTCTGGAGCGGTCACTATGGCCGCAACGCCTCCACGGGCGAGACGCCACCTGCCGTGGTGCAGAACCTGAATCTGAACTTCCCCGCCGCTGAGCTCAAGGCCCCCACGCTGATCCGAAACACCCTGCCTGCCAATGGCGTGAACAAGTCCACGCCGGATGTCGAGCCCGTGGCCTACTGGACCTTTTATTCCAAAGGTGCCTTCGGTTTTGATGTGGAGAACCTGGCGCAAAACACCGGCGTGCGCGTGGTGGACCAGCGCGGTCGTCTCTGGAACAGCCAGGGCGCTCCGTATGCCGGCGCGCAGCGTCCCACGGTGCCGCTGAAAGGCGCCTTCTTCTATGGTTATGACTACCCGCTGACCGGGGCCAAGCGTGTCTTCCGTCCGCGTCAGGTGCGTGGTGATACGATGAGTGAGCTGCTGCTCGCGGAAGAGACCGAAGGCAGTGACGTGGTGCAGACCGTGCAGATCGCCCATGGTGACTACCGCCTCAGCGCCGCCCTGCCCGTGGTGCCTGAAACGATGTGGAAAAAGCACCGCTTCTTTGGCCAGCGCCGCCTCGCGCATAACTTCACCAAGAGCGTCTCGGATCATCTTCCGGGTTATGACTATGGCTCATCAGACGACCTGGAGGACAACCTCGTCCCCACCACCGCCTCGGCCACCTATCCCGTCGATCGCGTGCCGGATTTCCCGTATAATGAAGAGGCCGCGCTTGCCGCGCATCGCTACGGTGACTTTGACAATGGCGTGGGCCCTGCGCGTGACGGCCCCTACATCAACAAGCCTGATGAAGGCAACCTCAACGTCGTGGTGGATAACAACGGCCTCGGTTACTTCACGGAAGGGGGGCTGCACCGCTCCACGGAGAAGGATTTCTACTCGCCGAACCGTCTCATCCCATCACCCGTCGTCCTGGGCTCCCTGCCATCCCGCGTGCTGGCGGGTGATGCCTGGCGCACCCTCCTCTTCCGTCCGCAGCAGGGCCATCCCGGCGGTCCGCCGAAGTTCGGCGGCAGCAATCCTCCGGACCATCTGCTCCTGGAATTCTTCTGGATGCCCGTGGTGGAGCCCTATGCCATCAGCGAGCCCTTCTCCACCGCTGGCAAGGTCAACCTAAACTACCAGATCTTCCCCTTCACCCACATCCGCCGCGCCACAGGCATGCATGCGGTGCTGGCCGGAGAGGTCATCCATGCCGTGCCCACCGTGGACGCGCCGGCTTACAAGAGCTTCCCGGACAACTCGAACAAGAATGCCTTCTGGGGAGAAACCCAGGCCAAGACCTGGCATTTCAAAGTGGATTCGGAAAAGACGCTCGCGCAGTTTGAGGAGCGCTTTGCCCAGGGCAAGGCCTTCGTCAGCCCCAGTGAGATCTGCGATGTCCATCTCGTCCCCCAGGGGGTGAGCAGCGTCAGCTCCTACAGGGACATGGACACCTTCTGGAGCGAGCATCGCCTCACCGGTGACAACACGCGCGAGCGCCCCTACGCCGGCATCTATCCCCGCGTCACTACCCGGTCTAACACCTTCCGTGTTCACTTCATCGCCCAGACCTTGAAGAAGGACCGCAGCTCACGCGTGGACGAGATCGGTCCGGATGACCGCGTCACCGGTGAGTATCGCGGCTCCTCGCTCATCGAGCGTCATCTGGATCCCACGCAGCCTGACCTGCCGGACTTTGCCACGAATGCCAACGGCCAGACCCTGGACCACTTCCATCGCCTCCGCGTGCTGGAGACCCGCCGCTTCGGCTTCTGACCGCCTCCGCATCACCACTCTCTCATAACCCCCCGAACCAAAAGTATCTATGAAACTCCTCCGCCCCTCCTTCCGTCAGAAGATCGCGCGCCGTCTGCGCTCCGGCTTTTCGCTGGTCGAGGTCACGCTGGCCACGGGCATCACCGCCATCGCCATCACCTCCGTGCTCGGCCTGGTGCCGCAGGGCCTGTCAAACGTCCGTGAAGCGGGCAACTTGAACGCGCAGAGCCACATCACCCGCCACCTGCTCGGCAGCCTCTCGCAGTCACCCTGGCAGAGCAACGCCGGGCAGGATGTGCTGGCGCAGCGGTTTAACAACAAACGCTTCTTCTTTGATGACCAGGGCATCGAGATCCCGGCCGCGGAAGCCGGCAGCAGCGGCTGGGTGGCCTACGTGGCGCAGGTGAAGGTGCCGCCGCAGGACGTGGTCCTCCCCTCGTCCGGCACGGCCAGCTCTTCCCAGCCTGCTGCGGTGAATGATCCCTACCTCCGCCGCGTCACGGTGAAGGTGGCCAGCGTGGGGGATCCGGAGTTCGACTTCGAAAACGGACCCCGCCTCGCCATCCGCAGCCACACCACGCTCATCGCACGAGCCGGCCGATGAACATCCCGACCTCCAGTCTTGCAGCACATCGTGTTAGGCACGGGTTCACCCTCGTGGAGATCCTGGTCTCCACGGTGGTGCTTTCCATCCTCATGCTCATCTCGCTGACCTCGCTCGAGAGCATGCAGCGGTCGTGGAAGGCCACCCGCGTGCGGGTGGAGCAGTTCCGCGGCGCGCGCACCGCCTTTGAGGTCATGTCCCGCAATCTCAGCCAGGCCACGCTGAACACCTACTGGGACTACTACTACACGGAGACGAGGTCGAATGTGCCGGCGGTGAACGGCTCCACGCCACCCGCTGGTTACGTGCGCCAGTCGGAGCTGCATTTCTGGAGCGGCCCCGCGCGTGAGGCCGTCTCCGCCACGGCCACGCAGAGCCAGTATCCAGGCCACGGCGTCTTCTTCCAGGCACCGCTGGGCCAGACCGAGCGGCATCGCGGACTCGCGGCGCTGCTGAATGCCCGCGGTTACTACCTTCAGTTCGGCAGTGATGAGGCGCGCCGCCCCGGTTTCCTGCCGGAGTCCATCACCCGTCTGCATCATCGTTATCGCCTGATGGAGTATCGTCCGCCGGCGGAGATCGCCACGGCCACGAAACCGGGAAATGCCGTCTACAGCAAGCCGGATGTCTGGTTCCGTGAAGGCATCGCCACCGCCTCGCGCGTGGTCGCGGAAAACATCGTCCTGCTCGTCATCATGCCGGTGGTGCCTGAGGAGGCCCTGGTCCCCACGGCCAGCGGAGCCGTGCCGGATCCCTGGTGGATCGCGCCCGCCTATCGCTACAATTCCAAGGACACCGTGAACAACGCCAGCCCGGTGGTGGATCCTGTGTCCGTGGACATCCTGAACAACATCCGCCAGGGCACGCAGCATCTGCTGCCACCTCAGCTCCGCCTCACCCTCGTGGCTCTCGATGAGGCCGGCGCCGCACGCTGGGCTGAGATGACGGGAGACGAGCCTGTGGATCTGCAACTGGACGCCTCCGCGCCCTTCACCACAGCGTCCCAATACCAGACCGACATCCAGCACGTGAAGGACTACTTCCAGGAGCGCAAGATCAACTACCGCGTCTTCTCCGAGGTCATCACCCTGCGCAACGCGCGCTGGGACAGCCAGACTTTTTAACGCCCGCACCCGCGCCTCATGAAAACCGTCCGCCCTCTGCCACGCCGCCTCTTCCGTGCCGCCTTCACCTTGATCGAGCTCTGCGTCTGCGTCAGCACCGTGCTGTTGCTCGTGGCCCTCACCACGCCCACCTTGCTGGACGTGCTGGACGCGAACCGCATGACCCAGGCGGCAGACATCGTGCAGGGCCGGCTCACCGAGGCACGCGGACTGGCCGTGACCTTTGCCTCGGACGTGGAGGTGCGCATCTTCCGGAACAGCCCCATCCCCGCAGTGGATGGTGGCTCGGGGCAGGGGATCCAGGTCCTCCGCTTGCGCGAGGTGGATGCCGGGACCTCCGCAGATCCTGATGAACCTCTGAGCATTGAGTTTGTGCCGGAAGGTGATGAAGATCCGCTGCCAAGCTCCATCGGCATCAGCACCAATGATGAGTTCAGTTCCCTGTGGACGCTGCCCCCGCATACGCTGGTGACTGACCAGGGAGACAGGCCCTATGTGGCCTTCCGCTTCCGTCCAGATGGCTCCACGGACCTCTCGGAAGCAGTCTCCTGGACCCTCACGCTCGTGCGCCAGCCCACTCCGGATCCCGCCGTGCTCACGAAGAACTTCGTGGCCTTGCAGCTGGATCCCGTGACCGGGCATATCAGCAGCTTCCGTCCGGAATAAGGGGCGAAAAAAGCGCGATTCGTTTAAAACCTATTTGACGAATAGGATTTAAAGCCCCACTAATACATACTGTTTAAGTATAATATAAGCCGCAGCCGCGGAGACAAGGGTGATCCACTGCCACGGAAGCCCCGCTGAACCAGCGAATCTCCACGCTCCGGCCCTCACCCTCCAACCCCCTCGTTCAAATCGTCATGAATCTTCAGCTTCCCCATGCCGCGCTTTTGGAAACCATCCGTTTCACCGGTCTTTCTGGCGAACAAACTTTGCTCGCCACTTTGGTGAGCAAGAATCCCTCCACCCACAGCCGCACGCGCATCCGCGCCAGGGCCCTGCTCCTCCTGAATGATGGCGCCACGGTGATCGAGGCCGCCACGAAGGCCTTTCTGAGCACCCGCAGCGTGGTGGATCTCATCCGCCGCTTCAGCCGCGGGGGCCTGTGCCACGCGCTGCTCGGTGCCCATGCCACCCCGGAGCAAAAAGTTTGGCTGGCCCTCAGCCCCTCCAGCCCGGAACGCGTGCAGTTGAAGTATCGTGACGCACGGGTGCAGCGCTCTGCGGATGCGCCCAGGCTCGCCTCGGTCTCCGGCACACGTCGTGGTTCCACCGCGTCTCGTCTGACCTCCGGCAGATCTTCATGTCGGCTGCATCCCCGCCGCGTCAGCGGCCTGCTGCCAGAAGCCGTCCTCACCCGTTAGTTAGGCCAATTTGCATCTTCCTCCCTTTCTCTCTCCCTTTTCATGAGCACCCCCCATTCCTTCCCGGCCCTCAATGCCAAGGCCGCGCGCAATCTCGCCACCGCCACGGTCACCGCCCCGCAGTGGGACGAAATCTCCCCGCGCTGGCTGTTGAAGCTGCTGCCCTATGTCGATGTCGATGGCGGCGTGTATCGCGTGAACCGCGTCGTTTCCAAGGTGCCAGGACCTACCGTGGACCTCCTGACCGTCGATGAGGGCGAACCAAAATTGCCGAACACCTTCATCGACTACGAGGAGACGCCGCGTGAGTATCACCTCAGCACGATCCAGACGATCCTGCACACGCACACCCGCATCACGGACCTCTACAGCAACCGCTTTGACCAGCTCCGTGAGCAGGTGCGCCTCACCGTCGAAGCCCTGAAGGAGAAGGAGGAGCGTGAGATCCTCAATCATCCGAAGTTCGGCATCCTGAACATCGTGGCGCCGCAGCAGAAGATCCAGACGCGCAACGGCCCGCCGACACCGGATGACTTTGATGAGCTGCTTTCCCTCGTGTGGAAGAAGCCCGCCTATTTCCTCGCGCATCCAAAGGCCATCGCTGCCTTTGGTCGTGAGGCCACCCGCCGTGGCGTGCCTCCGCCTACCGTCTCGCTCTTTGGCTCTCCCTTCATCACCTGGCGCGGCATTCCGCTCATCCCGAGTGACAAACTGCCGCTCACGAAGAAAGGCCTCACCAGCATCCTGCTCCTCCGCGTGGGTGAGAACCAGCGCGGCGTCGTCGGCCTGCAGAAAGCCGGCGTCACGGGCGAGATCGAACCCGGCCTCTCCGTGCGCTACATGGGCACCAATGAGAACTCCATCGCCTCCCATCTCGTCACCCGCTACTTCTCCGTCGCGGCCCTGGATGAAGACGCGATCGGCCTGCTGGAAAACGTCTCGGTGACCAACTACCACGAGTATGTCTATCCCAAGGCTTGATCTCCACTCACCGTTCGCCGGTCCGGACCTGGATGGGGAGGACACCTCGCTCATCACCCGGCTTGTGGGAGAGCTGTTTCACGGAGGTCATCCGCAGACGCCTGAGCTGCCCGCCACCGTGCCCGCCACGCTCGCCGGTGTGCCTGCGCAGTTCCCCTTTTCTCCACAAGCCGCGCCACCCTCGGTGGACTCGCGCGATGCCGGTTTGAATGGTGGTTTCCCCACCACCACGTCATCGGCTCCGCCAGTGCATCCCACGGTGGTTTCATCCGAGCCTGCGCCGAAATCCAAAGCTTCCCAGCAGCCTGTGTCAGGCGGTCATTCGCGCGGCGATGCTCAAACCTTCGAATACGGCGAGCCTAGCTACTACAATGATCTCATCGGCACCCGGCAGACGGACACGCCCGTGGATCATCAGCTGGACACGCTCTACCGCGAGCCATCGTTCCCTCAAGGTGTGCAGGTCATCGACGAGCCTGACTTCTACTTCCTCAAAGGCATCAAAGGTGCCACGCTGCCTCCGGTGGCCGCGCCCTTGACCGCCTTTGATGTGGAAGGCGTGCGGCGTGACTTCCCCGCGCTGCATCAGCGTGTGAACGGCCATCCGCTCATCTATCTCGACAACGCCGCCACCACGCACAAGCCCCAGGCCGTGCTGGATGCCACCTCGCAGTTTTACGGTCGGGACAACTCCAACATCCACCGCGCGGCTCATGCGCTGGCCGAGCGGTCCACGAAGCTCTTTGAAGCAGGTCGTGAAAAAGTGCGCCAGTTTCTCGGCGCGGCCGATGCCAAGGAGATCGTCTTTCTTCGCGGCACCACGGAGGCCATCAATCTCGTCGCCAACAGCTATGGCCGGCACCATGTCGGCCCTGGTGATGAGATCCTGCTCACGCAGTTGGAGCATCACGCGAACATCGTTCCCTGGCAGCTCCTGGCCGCACAGACCGGCGCTGTCATCCGCTTCGTGCCCATCAATGATCGCGGTGAATTGATCCTCGAGGAGTTTGCCAAGCTGCTCAGCGAGAAAACAAAGATCGTTAGCGTGACCCATGTCTCCAATGCGCTTGGCACGGTGAATCCTGTTGAGCAGATCATCCCGCTCGCTCATGCGGTCGGTGCAGTGGTGCTCGTCGATGGTGCGCAGTCCACACCGCATCTGCCGGTGAATGTCTCGGCACTGGATGCTGACTTCTACGTCTTTAGCGGGCACAAGATTTTCGGGCCCACCGGCATCGGTGCGCTCTATGGCAAAAAGCATCTGCTGGATGCCATGCCGCCCTGGCAGGGCGGGGGACACATGATCCAGGATGTGACCTTTGAGAAGACCATCTACCGTCCCGCGCCGGAGAAGTTTGAGGCAGGCACACCCGACATCGCGGGTGTCGTCGGCCTGGGTGCCGCCATTGATTATCTCTTCCGCATCGGCATTCCCGGCATCGCGGCCTATGAGCACACGCTGCTGGAATATGCCACGCATGCCCTGAGCACGGTGCCACGGCTCCGCCCCATCGGCACAGCGGCAAACAAGGCCAGCGTGCTCTCCTTCATCATCCCGGGTGTCTCGAATGAGGCCATCGCGCATCATCTGGACAAGCTGGGCATCGCCGTGCGTGCGGGACATCACTGCGCGCTTCCCGCGCAGCGTCATTTTGGTCAGGACACAACCGTGCGGCCCTCGCTGGCGTTCTATAATACGTTCGGCGAAGTCGATGCCCTTGTCGCCGCGCTGCATCAACTCCCCAAACGCTGACCATCATGGCCACCATCTCCCCCGCCGCTCTGCACGAGGTCCTGCAGGACAAAGCCTTCCAGAACGTCATCGATGTGCGCACGCCCGTCGAGTTTGCCGAGGTCCATGTTGACTCCGCCAAGAACGTGCCGCTGGACTCGCTGAAGCCGGATGAACTGCATGAGACCTACCGCCTCAGCATCGAGAAGCCCGTCTACATCCTCTGCCGCAGCGGTCAGCGCGCCACCAAGGCCGCCGATCAACTGGCCAAGGCAGGTTATCCGAATTCCCTCGTCGTCGAAGGTGGCACCCTCGCATGGATCGCCGCAGGCCTGCCCGTGACCCGTGGCAAGACCAGTGTCATCGGCCTGGAGCGCCAGGTGCGCATCGCCGCAGGCACTCTGGTGCTCAGCGGCGTGCTGCTGGCCTACTTTGTGAATCCCGCCTTCATCGGGCTCTCCGCCTTTGTCGGCGCGGGACTCATCTTTGCCGGCATCACGGACTGGTGCGGCATGGGTCTCTTGCTGGCCAAGGCGCCGTGGAATCAAAAAGCCTAGTTCATGTCCTCGCGCCAATCGCCGAACCCAGCTCTCGCTCTCGCGGACTGGCACATCCCCGAATTGCTCGCCTCCTATGAGCGCTTCGGCGGGTTCAATGAAAACGGCTCCAGCAACCTGCCTTCCAAAGGCGCCGTCAATCAGATCTGCCATGATCTGCTGCAGCTTCTTTTTCCCGGCTTTCATGATCACGATGCCATCCCTGATGGAACCCTCGCGCAACTGACCGTGGAGCGCATGCTCTCCGTGGTGCGCCGTCTTCAGGAGCAGGTGCGGAAAGCCGTGCGCATCGGCAATCCGGACAAGCCCACCGGCCGGACCGTGCCCATCATGAAGAGATTTGTGAAGGCCATCCCCGCCGTGCGGGAGCTGCTCAAGCATGATGTCGAGGCTGCGCTTGAAGGTGATCCTTCCGTGCGCATGCAGGAGGAGATCATCCTCTCCTTTCCCTTCCTCGAGGCCATCGCCATCCAGCGTCTCGCGCATCGTCTTTACAAGGAAGGCGCGCCCATCATCCCGCGCATGATGACGGAGTGGGCGCATTCACGCACGGGCATCGACATCCATCCCGGCGCAAGTATTGGCACCCACTTCTTCATCGATCACGGCACGGGTGTGGTGATTGGCGAGACCTGCAAGATCGGCAACAACGTGAAGCTTTATCACGGTGTCACGCTCGGTGCGCGCAGCTTCGCCAAGGATGGTGAAGGCCAGCTCATCCGCGGCACCAAGCGTCATCCGGATGTCGAGGACAACGTCACCATTTATCCGAACTCCACCATCCTCGGTGGCGAGACCCGGATCGGCGAAGGCACCACCATCGGCGCGAACGTCACTCTCATGCACAGCGTGCCTCCGAACTCGCTGGTGGTGACCAAGGAGGCAGGCCTGCACATCATGGACAAGAACGCCAAGAAGACGAAGCGCGAGATCGGCGAGTTCAGCATCTGAGGCGGCTTCTCGAAAACGTGCGCTGGTGAGGCTCACTGCCTCTGGGCAGGGTATACTTTTTCGGTGGTTTGGGTGATCCGTGCCAAGCCATCAACCTCCATTCGAAATAGTCTTTTTTAATGTTTAATTCCTACTTGACGGATATACATACAAAGACAAGGCTTGAATCCGCATCACATGAGCAAGTCCGTCCTCACCTCCACCGCTGAATCCCCTGAACCCTGGGTCGAAATCGTCCGCCAGAAACTGGCCGGCATGCGCTTCGGCTCCATCCAGCTCATCGTCCATGAGGGTCGTGTGACCCAGGTGGAGAGCCTGGAGAAGACCCGCATCCCTACCGAGCTCACCGTTGCCTCTGGCAAGTGAGGCCCGAGTTTTTTTCATCTTAACATCACTTTTTGTTATGGCCCTGCACACCTCCATCATCGACTCCATCGGCAAGACGCCGCTTGTTCAGCTCAGCCGCCTGTCCGCCGGCACGGGTGCCACCGTCGCGCTCAAGGGTGAGTTCAAGAATCCGCTCGGCAGCGTCAAGGACCGCATCGGCCGCGCCATGATCGAGGACGCGGAGGCCAAGGAACTTCTCCTGCCCGGCGGCCACATCATCGAACCCACCAGTGGAAACACCGGCATCGCCCTGGCCTTCGTGGCCGCTGCCAAGGGTTACAAGCTCACGCTGACCATGCCGGAAAGCATGAGCACGGAGCGCCGCACCCTCCTCGCCCTGCTCGGTGCGGAGCTGGTGCTCACGCCTGCCAAGGAAGGCATGAAGGGCGCCATCCGCAAGGCGGAGGAACTGCTCGCCGCAAATCCTGGTGCCTGGATGCCGCAGCAGTTCTCGAATCCGGCCAACCCGCAGGTGCATCGCGAGACCACGGCGGAAGAAATCTGGTCGGACACCGATGGCAAGATCGACATCTTCGTCGCCGCGGTCGGCACGGGCGGCACCATTACTGGCGTGAGTGAAGTGATCAAAGGCCGCAAACCCGGCTTCAAATCCATCGCCGTGGAGCCCAAGGACTCGCCGGTGATCACGCAGACCCTTCGCGGTGAGCCGCTGGTGCCAGGTCCGCACAAGATCCAGGGCACGGGCGCGGGCTTTGTGCCGAAGAACCTCCATCTCGACATCGTCGATGAAGTGATCCTGGTCTCCAATGAAGACGCCATCCAGACCGCGAGGCGTCTCGCCGCTGAGGAGGGCATCCTCGTCGGCATCTCCACGGGAGCCAATGTGTGGGCCGCTCTGCAAGTGGCCGCGCGTCCTGAGAGCGCGGGGAAGCTGATCGTGACCGTGGGGTGTAGCACCGGTGAGCGCTACCTCTCCACCGCCCTGGCTGATGAAGCCCGTGGCAAAGTCACCGCCTGAGTCCCCTCAAAAAATTTAACATCTCGTTGGTTATGCTTCTCACCTCACTTGTCAGCGATCGTCTCTCCCCCGCCACACTGCCTGCCTACACACGGCCGGTGCCTCGCATCATCCTGGAAAGCCTGCCGCCTGACCAGGGCATCTACATCCCGAAGATCGTCAGCAAGCCGCTGAAGAAAGGCGCCGGCTTCAAGTTCGGCATCTTCGCCGGCATCCATGGCGATGAGGAGGCGGGCATCCTGGCCACGCAGCAGCTCATCCGCTGGGCCTCGGAAAAGCCCGGCGAGCTCGGAGACTTCGAGCTGCACTTTTTTCCTGTGTGCAATCCGACCGGCCGCAATCTCGGCACCCGCCACAATAACAGCGACCTCGATCTGAACCGCGAGTTCTGGTATGGCTCCCTCGAGCCCGAGGTCAGGTATCTCGAGAGCGAGCTGCGCCGCGAGCGCTATGACGGCATCATCTCCCTTCATTCCGACACGGATTCCGATGGCTGCTACGGCTTCGTCAACGGCACGCTTCTGAGCGAGCAGTTGCTCAAGCCTGCCCTGGAAGCTGCGGACGCTCATCTGCCACGGAATTCCCAGCACCTCATCGATGGCTTTCTCGCCAAGGAAGGCATCATCAAGGAAGGCTATCTCGGCATCCTCAGCGCACCGCCTGAGCAGGAGGTGAAGCCGCTGGAGATCGTCTTTGAAACACCAGGACTGGCCCCCATCGACCGTCAGGTGGCCGCCACCGTGGATGCGGTGAAGGCCATCCTGGCCAGATACCGTCTCCTGCAGGCTTACGCGCCTAACCTTTAATCTGTCATCCTGTGGACGAGACCCTGCTTACTTACGCCCTGATCGGCTTTGCGGCCCAGCTGGTGGATGGCGCGCTCGGCATGGCCTACGGCGTCACCGCCTCCAGCCTGCTCATCGGCTTCGGCCTGCCTCCGGCGGTGGTCAGCAGCACCGTGCATGCCGCGGAGTGCTTCACCACCGGCGCCTCCGCCGTGTCCCATCATGCCTTTGGGAACATCAACAAGGGCCTCTTCTTCCGCCTCCTGCTGCCAGGGGTGATCGGGGCCTTCATCGGCGCGTATCTGCTCACGCAGATTCCGGGAGATGCCATCAAGCCCTGGATCGCCGTGTATCTGCTGCTCATGGGCGTGGTGCTCATCGTCAAGGCCGGCCGCGCCTTCCCGCCGAAGTCCGTGACCTCGCATCTGCGGCCCCTCGCCTTCTTCGGTGCCTTCATTGACGCCATCGGCGGCGGCGGCTGGGGGCCCATCGTCGGCTCGACCTTGCTGGCGCGCGGCAGCCCCTTTCGCGAGACCGTGGGCAGTGTGAACGCGGTGGAGTTTTTCGTCACGCTCTCCGCATCACTAGGCTTTTTGTTAGGCATCGGCTTCGGCCATTGGGATGTCATTCTCAGCCTGGCCGCGGGCGGCGTCCTCGCCGCGCCCCTGGGTGCCTGGATCTGCAAGCGTGTGCCGCACCGGCCCTTCCTCATCCTGGTGGGCCTGGTGGTGATCGGTCTGAGCGTCCGCACGCTGCTGAAAACCTTCGCCTGATGCCCATGCCGGGCCAGACGGGGTCATGTCTATGATTTTCCTGTTCATCCTCACGACCCTCACGGTCATCGGTGTCTCCTCCCTGTGCTCGCTCACGGAAGCGGTGCTGCTCAGCCTGAATCCCCTGGAGCTTCAGGTGCAGGAGAAAAAGGGCATCGCCAAGGCCGGGCGCTGGCTCGCCATGAAGCAGCGCATCGAGCGCCCCATCTCCGCCATCCTGGTCTTCAACACGCTGGCGAACACCGGCCTCGCCACCCTCGCGGGCGCGCAGTTTGTGGATCTGTATGGACCCGACTGGCTGTGGGCTTTTTCCGCCGTCATGACCGTGGCCATGCTCTTCGGCGGTGAGATGACGCCGAAGATCATCGGCGTGCATTATGCCAGCTCACTGGCCCCGAAGCTCATCACGCCGCTCACCTGGATGCTCTGGCTCTGTCATCCGCTGGTGCGGGTGATGGAGAAGTTCTGCGAGCGCCTGAAAAGCCGCGCTGTGGGCGGGCGCTCGCAGAGTGACCGCATCATGGACATCATCACCCTGGTGGAGTCCGCGCGTGCGGAGCAGCTCCTGCATAACCAGGAAGAGATCATCATGATCCATGCGGCCACGCTCAGCGCCCGCCGCGTGCGCAGCGCCATGGTGCCTTTGGAAGCGGTGCGTGTCTTCCATGCCGGCCAGGATCTGGCGCAGAATGTGCGCACCCTGGGACCTAAGCTTCACCGCAGCTATCCCGTGAGTCCCATCGGCAGGCTGGAGTCCGTCAGCGGCTATGTCCGCGTGCGCGAGCTCTTCGTGCAAAACATCACGGAAGGTGCTCAGACACCCTGGCAGGGTCTCATCCGCCCCGTGCTGCATGTGGATGCCAAGGCCTCGCTGACCCAGCTCCTGGCGCTGTTCCTGGAGAAGAGCGAAGTCGCCGCCCTGGTGGATGCTCCAGACGGCTCCATCATCGGCTGGATCACCCTGGATGATGTGATGAAGGTGCTCATGGGCGCCCGCGTGTGAAGGCATCGCTTCGGCCCACGGTCACGGACTGATTCATGGTTTTTGGGAAGCCAGGTCACGCATGGCCTGGTCCACCCGGCCTTGTTCCAGGAGCACTGGCGCTTTGTTTTGAAACGGAGGCGTTTCCTTGGAGGCTTCCCACAGGGCGGCGAACCAGGAGATGATAAGATCCAGGTTGGGGCGGGTGGTGCGAAGGGTGGCCTGGCGGGTCGCGGGGTCCCATTTGGCTGACCCATCCTCCGGAAAGGGCACTCCCTGCTGTTTCAGCTCCTCGGCCAGATCCATTGTCGTAAAGTTGGTTGGCAGCACATACACCGCCTCCAGCAGGCGTCCGGCCTGCTTGCACGGCGTCACTGCGAAGGTCACCTCATCATAGTAGATCAGCGGCTGCGGGTCCTTTTGCCGCTTCTGCCAGTCGGCGTTCCATTGGGCGATCAAGGACTCCAGCCCCTTCATGTTCGCCTCGGTGTTTCGGATGACCATCCGGTGAGTCTGGCGGTCCACCACCACCCCTGCGCCCGCAGGCCAGCCCTGCGTGCCAGCGCGGCTCAGAATGACGGACTTTCCCGGGACAGCCGGATCGACCTCAGGAACGACAAATGGGTCCTTTTCCTCGGCACCGAAGGCTCCGAAATCAGGCGGGATGGAGTAGGCACGCGTGATAAGCTTTTCCTCCTGGGAAGCAGACTGCGGTGGATCGGCTGCCAAGGCTGACCCATGCAGGCTGAAAACCAACAGATGAATGCCCGCCGTCAGGACTCCTTTCATAGCCGTGGAGTGTGAGGCAGCGGCTGATTGAAACCAAGTCAAAATCATAGGCGCAGAAAAAGGAATGATGAAGGTGCTCATGGGCGCCCGCGTGTGAAGGCGGGGAGGCATCCATCCGCGGAGGCAGGTGCGATGATCTTGCGGTATCGCCGCCAGCCTCCATGAACAAATCCGAAGTCACGCGCATCCTCTTCGCCCATGCGGATGCGGACCTGCGCGCCCAGGTGACCGGAATGCTGGCCGTGCGCCACGAGGTGGAAGGTGTGCCGGATACCCAAACCGCGCTGGAGGCCGCGCGGAAGAGCCGACCGGATCTGGTGCTGAGTGATGCGCGGATGCCCGGACTGGCTGGCGTGTCCCTCACCCAGGCGCTGCGCGCCGATCCAACTTTGCAAAATGTGCCCGTCATCCTGCTCATCGCATCCGTCGATGATGAGGAGACCTGCCCTGGAGATCTGGAAGACGGCGCGGATGACTATTTGATCCAGCCCTTCAGCCGCCGTGAACTGCTCGCGCGTGTGCAGGTGAACCTCTCGCGTGCCCGGGTGTGCGGCGAGAGCGAGCGCCGCGTCACGGAGGCTTTGGAGCAGCTGAATGATGCCACCGAGGCGGGCGGGGTCGGCATCTGGCGTGTCGACCTGCTCACCGGTCTCGCCACGCGGGATGGCAGCATGAACCGCATCCTGGGCCTGGAAGCCGTGGAGACCACCCAGCCGCTGGATGAGTTCTTCACCCTCATCCTGCCTGCGGACCGCGAGCTGGTGCGGCAGCGCTTTCAGAAGGCTCTGGAAGGCACGGACATGTATGAGTGCGAGATGCGCGTCCTGCGTCCGGACGGCACCGTGCGCTGGCTGCGGGATCGCGGCCGCATCATGCGTGCGGAGGATGGCACGCCGGTCCTGGCCACGGGAGCCGCGGCGGACATCACGGAGATCAAGCGCGTGGGGAGCGAGCTGGCGAATGCGAATGCCGTCATGCGCGCCGTGGCGGAGAACAGCACCGACCTCGTCTATGTGAAGGATGAGGACTGCCGTCTGATCTATCTGAATCCGGCCACCGCGCGGATGCTGGGCGGCGAGGCCAGGGACTTCCTGGGCAAGAACGCCATCGATCTGGCCGGAGACACCCCGCAGGCGCGCCGGATCCTGGAAAATGATCGTCGCGTGATCGCCGGGGAAGAGGCCGGCACCTATGAGGAGATTTTCTCCGGAGCGGACCACATTACCCGCATCTTCCATTCCGTGAAGACACGCTGGCTCGGCAAGGAAGGGGAGGTGCATGGCCTGGTGGCCATCTCCCGTGACATCACCGAGCGCAAACGCACGGAGGACGAACTGCGGGAGAGCGAGGCACGCTTCCGCTCGCTGGCGGATGACACCCCCGTCTTCATCTGGGTGGCGGATGTGGACGTGAACATCACCTACGCCAACCGCCCCTTCCTTGATTTCCTCGAGCTGAAGGACGTGAGCGAATTCACCGGCCGTGCCTGGGAGAGCCACGTGCATCCGGATGATCTGCCCGTGTTGCATCGTGTCTATGAAGAAGCGGTCATCCAGCAGCGGCCCTACACCATTGAGATCCGTCACCTCATCGCCAGCACGGGTGGCTATGAATGGAATTTTTTCAAAGGGGTCCCGCGTTTTGTGGGCGGGCAGTTCACCGGCTTCATCGGCACCGGCGTGAACATCAATGAGCTCAAGCTCGCCGAGGAAAAACTGCGGGAGAATGAGGACGTGCTGCTCGCGGCCAAGGAGAGCGCGGAGGCCGCCTCACGCGCCAAGGACAAGTTCCTCGCGCAGCTCTCGCATGAGCTGAGGACGCCGCTCACGCCTGTGCTGATGACCGCTGCGGCTTTGAGCGAGGACCCTTCCCTGGCTCCGGAGACCCGGGAACAGCTCGCCATGATCCAGAGGAATGTCGCGCTGGAGGCCCGCCTCATTGATGACCTGCTGGACCTCACCCGCATCACCCATGGGAAGCTCACCCTGCACTCCGAGTCCTGTGATGCATGCCGCCTCATCGGGCTGGCCGTGGACATCGTGCGTGATGAAGCCCGCCAAAAGCGCATTCACGTCACGGTCGATCTTTTAGCTGAGCCTCTGACCATTCAGGGGGACCCCGCACGTCTGCAGCAGGTGATCTGGAACCTGCTGCGCAATGCTGTGAAATTCACCTCTCCAGGGGGTCTTGTGCGTCTCACCTCCCGGCTCGGCGAACCTCTCGCGGGCCGCAGTGAGCCAGCCAGTTTGTGGATCGAGATCAGTGACACCGGCATCGGCTTTTCCTCCGCCAGCGCCAGCCGGTTGTTTGAGCCCTTTGAGCAGGGAGACGTGGCGGGTGACCAGCGCTTTCCCGGCCTGGGGCTTGGGCTCGCCATCGCCCGTGCCATCATTGACATGCATCACGGCACCATCACAGCGGCGAGCCCAGGGCCTGGCAAAGGCGCCACCTTCACCGTCGCCCTGCCCATCGGTGTGGGGCTGGGTGCGAGCACCGGTGTGGCAGGTGTGACGGGCGCGGCTCCCAGCCGGCGTGAGGACCCGTCTGACCCCTCTTCAGAGCAGCCCATGCGCATCCTTTTGGTGGATGATCACCAGACCACGCGTGACGTGCTGGCCCGCCTGCTGCGCCGCGCGGGGCATGACGTCATCACCGCGGAGGATGTCTCGCATGCCCTGGCCGCCGCCGGACGTGCCAAGTTTGACGTCGTCGTGTCAGACATCGGCCTGCCGGACGGCACAGGCTTTGATCTCATGATGGAGCTGCGCGCCCGCCATGGCCTGCGCGGCATCGCGCTCAGCGGCTATGGCACGGATGAGGACCTGCTGGACTCCGCCTCGTCAGGCTTTGTCGAGCATTTGGTTAAGCCGGTCACCATCCAGCAGGTGCGCCAGGCCCTCCGCCGCTTCGCCGCACCCCCCTGAGCATCCGGGATCCCTGTCCTGAGGTCCAATCACGGTATGAGGGCCAAAGGCCCGTGACTCCTCAGCCCAGGGCAACGCCCTGGGATTCTCCGGAACTTCCACACTCTCTGCACCCGAGCGCCGTAGGTGCGACACTCGACTCCTCGGGGCCATCCATCGACACCACCTCGGGAGTCGAGTGTCGGCCTTTCAGGCCTCTGGCACGAGCCGATGGATGCGGTTTGGCACGTTCCCCAGGGCGCTGCCCCGGGCTGAGGAGTGCCGCCTCTTCGAGGCTCATGCAAGATGGCGCAGCGGCATCGGACGAGGAAGACAGCCAAGTCCCTGGCTCAACTAGCCTAACCAACTTGAAGGTAAAAAACATGAGCCTGCCCCATGAAAAAGGCGGAGCCTTGCGGCTCCGCCTTGGACTGGATCCACGGGCGTTCCGGTCAGGGAACGATGATCGCCGTGGTGGCCTCCAGGCTCACGCGGTAGAACACCGGCGCGCCTGCTGGCGGTGTGCCTGGCTCGATGGTGGCGCTGCCAGCCTGCTGGAAGGTGAAGGTGCCCACACGGCTCCAGTCCTTCAGATTGCCCGAAGTCTCCAGATGGTAGTTCACCCCCGGACGCACGTGGTTCAGGCTGAGCACCGTGCCCTGCGCGCTCACCGTCGGCGCCGTGAGCAGACGCTCGCCGCCATCCAGCGGATCGGTCTGCGCCAGGAACTCGAAGTAGTTGCTCTGACCGTCGCGGTCAGCATCACCGTCCGCATCAGCGGTGGCGAGATTACCCCAGATGCTGCGCTCATACTCATCGGCGATGCCGTCGCCATCACTGTCAGCAGGATTGGTGATGACCGTGATCACCAGCGTCTTCACCGCGCTCTGACCACCGTAGTCATCGCTGGCCTTGAACTGGAAGCTGGCGATGCCGGTGAAACCAAACGCAGGCGTGTAGGTCCATGTGCCGTCCGCATTCAGCGTCAGCGTGCCCTGGCTGATCGTCGTGGCGCTGGCAGAGCTGAACAGGATGCGGTCACCATCCGTGTCCGTGCCGGTGAGCTTGCCGCTGACCGGCACATAGGCCGTGGTGCCGGCGGTGGCGTTGCTGGCGTTTGGCGCGGCATTGACGATGAGGTTGTCCGGGAAGGCCGCCGGGAACTCATTGTCAGATGTTGTTTGGGACGGATTCGGGATGCCAAAGCTCCACAGATCACTGAGTCGGCCGGTGTTGCCAAAGCTGTCCGCACCACCGCCGCCGAAGATCCACAGCGTGCCATTGAGCGTCACCCAGGTGGCAGGCGTGAAGCGGCCGCCCGGCTGGTTGCTGGCTGAAGCCTGGCCCTGTGTGCCATAGACACCTGGAACGCTGAGCGTGCCATCAGCGCCCTGTTTCCAGGTCCACTCATTCGTCGTCGGATCATAGATCCACACGTCATTGAAGGTCAGCATGCTGTTCTTGAAGCCCCCGATGAGCCAGAACTTGCCGTCCACGGTGGTCCAGCCGCTGCCGGCGCTGCGTGCTCCGGGCAGGTTCATCGGATGCGAGACATCCTTGGCCCCATACATGCCGTCAGCGCCGGTGGTCTTCACGCCCTTGATCCAGGTCCAGCGGTTGGTGGCCGGATCGTATTTCCAGAGGTCGCTGAGATCACCCAGAGCCGTGCCGCTGTCCGGCAGGCCCAGGCCGCCAAACATCCACAGCGTGCCGTCCTGGGCCACCCAGCCGGTGGCATCACGGCGGGCGCCGGGGCTCGTGGAGGTGCCGCTCTGGCCGAGCTCGCCATAGACACCATTTTGGTTAGGTGTGCTGCTGCCCTTGACCCAGGTCCAGTTGCCGGTGGCGATGTCATAGCGCCACAGGTCGTTGTAGCTGTTCGTGCCGCTGTAGCCACCGTAGAGCCAGAGGCTGCCATTGCGGTAGAAGCCGGTGGCGCTGCTGCGCGCTCCCGGCGTGTTGGCCGCCGCGGCCACACCCTGCGTGCCGTAGACAGCGGAGGCATTGATGACCGTGCTGCCCTTCATCCAGGTCCAGCGGCCCGTGCTCATGTTGAAGCGCCACAGGTCATTGAGCGCGGCCGCGCCCGGTGTGGTGCCCACGCCGAAGCCGCCGAAGAGCCAGAGATTGCCGTCACCATCCGTCCAGGTCGTGCCCGTGTGGCGTGAGCCTGGAGCATTGGCCGCCGCTTCCGTGCCCTGGGTGCCGTAGACACCGTAGTTGTTAGGCGTGTTGTTGCCACCGCGCCAGATCCAGCGGCCCTGGACACGGTCATACTGCCAGAGGTCATTGAGGTAGCGCGGCGGATTGGTCACCGCCGTGGCATAACCATAACCACCGAACATCCACAGGCTGCCGTCCTGGGCGCGCCAGTTCATCGGACCCTGGCGGGCACCGGGGTTGTTGGTCGGGGCGGCCACGCCGAGGTTGCCGTAGATGCCCACGCCGTTGCGCGAGCTCGGGCCGGAGACCCACTTCCAGGCCGGAGCTTCGGCCGGAGTGAAGTTTCTCAGCACGAGGTCGTTGTTGTCCACACCGGCGGAATATTCCGCCTGGAAGTAGTAGATGACACCGTTGAAGGCCATGGCCACCACGCCGCCTTCCGGCAGGTCGTTGAAGTTGCCGATCACGCGCGCAGGCGGTGGGCCCTGGATGTCGATGAAGGTGTAACGTTGGTTAGGTGTCGGGGCGAAGCCGAGCTGGGTGCCAAAGTTCAGGCCGGTGGCCACAAAGCTGCCATTCGGCGGGATGATCACCGGTGGTGTGTTCGGGTTCGTCCAGGTGCCGCCGCTGGTGTTGCTGCCCACGCCGCCGATCTGGATGTCGAAGGGGTTTTCATCGAAGTCACTGCTGGCGATGCTCATGACCGTCGTGCGTGCACCACTGCCCAGCGCGGTGAAGGTCACGGCAAAGGTGGCATTGCCGCCGGCAGGGATCACAGCAGGGGGGGGAGTCGTCACGGCAAAGTCCGCCGACTGGCCGGTCTGGAAGCTGATGGCGCCGATCATGAGGTCACCGGTGCCGGTGTTGCTGATCCGGAAGCTGCGGGTGAGGCCGACGCCGACATCCGTGGTGCCAAAGGGCACCGTGTAGGAGGTGCTGCCGTCCACCAGTTCGGTGAGCAGGTAGTCCTGCACGCCGATCTCCGGCACGGTGGTGACGATCTCCACATCATTGCCATCGCCGCCCTTGTAGGTGATGAGGGCATTGAGGCCGGAGCCAAGGAAGTTTGGCATGATGGTGCCTTCCGGCAGGCCCTCGAAGTGGCCTTCCACGGGGTCTGTGTCGTCGTTGCGGATGATCACATAGGTCTGGCCCACACTTGGAACGAAGCCACCGAAGGAGGTCACATTGAGAGCTGGCAGGGGAGTAAAACCTTGCAAAAGGGAGACGCCGTAACTCACCTGAACTTGGTCGTGGTTCGTGGCGAGACTGCCCGGCGATGTGCCGCCGATCTCGATGTTCAGGGTGGACTCGTCATACAGCCTGAGAACATCCGACGTGATGATGCCCGGGCCGGCGGCTCCTGGTGTCAGGTTGCCCTCGTTGTATACAAGTTTAGTGGCACCGATGCCCGTGAGAGTGGCATCATCATCAATGGTGGCGGTGCTCAAAATGCTGCCGGTGCTGGTCAGAGACCAGGTGCCTAAGGCCAAGACGACCGTCCCATAGCTCCCCGCGTTCAGATCATTGTCCGCGATCGTTACCGCACCCATGCTGCCCAGGGTTTGATAGTCGGCGGAATTGGTCGTGATCGTGTTCGCCGTGAATCGGAACCCATAGGAGCCGCCCCCGATTTCACCATCCCCAGTGGCCGACAGGACCAAGTCATCCGCGAGGACCGTGGCACTGGAGTTTTGGGACATGATACCCAGTTCACCTCCGGCAAGATTCACATCTCCACCATTGGCATTCAGGGTTCCTCCGAAGGTGAAATCAATGCCCGTCGTCGAGGACGAGGTGACATTCACGTTCGTGGCCGCCGCACGTGTGATGGCCGCGCTGACCGTGATCTGGCCGCTGGTGGAGCCGCCAATGTTCAGCGTGCCGCAGGTGATGCGGTCAAGCTCCGCATCCGTAAGGCCGACGACGGTGCCGAGGACATCCGCGGCACCCAGATTGATGGCACGACCTGAGACATCTCCCCGGAGAGTCACCGGGCGGGTGCCTGCATTCACCTCAGAGGTGGCATCCAGGACGATCGTGGAGGCCTGGATGAAGGCGGAACCTGTGCCTGTGACAGTCACTCGGCCGCTGCCGTTGCCGGCGCTGTTGGTGTTGAGGTTGACACCGTGGATGCCGGTGGTGCCCGCGCTGCCATTGAGGGTGAGCGCGCCGTCAACCGTGGTGACCAGGCCGCTGTCCAGAACACGCACGCCATAGCTGCCGGTGCCACCTGTGCCGTTGAGGGTGATGTTGCCGCTGGCGCTGGCCAGCCTGCTGCCATTGGCGTTGCTCGTATTGAGCAGGATGATGCCATGGTTGGAAGTCGTTCCAGTGCCTCCGATGCCATTGACCACCAGATTGCCCGTGCCACCGGCGGAAATGACAGACTCAGTCTGAACAACCACCCCCCGGTTGTTGGTGCCGGTCGTCACTCCGCCGATGCCCGTGATGGTGATGTTGCCTGAAGCGCTGCTCACCGTCGTTCCGGCATCGCTGAAGATTGCCCCGCTGGCGCCGGCTGTGCCAAGGCCGCCTGTGCCGTGGAGGGTGAGGTTGCCCGTTCCGCCCGCGTAGATGTTCGAACCACTAAACATGGTGATGCCGTAATTGATGGTTCCGGCTGCCGCAGTCCCGCGACCGACACCTGTGAGGCTGATGTCAGAGCCGGTGGTGGTGATCTGGGCAGTGCTATTGAGGGAGATGCCAGTGTTAAAGCCTGCTGTGCCGTCGCCGCCCTTGCCTTTCAGGGTGACGAGTCCGGTGCCGCTGCTCTTGACTGTGGCGCCTGAGAGGGAGATGCCAGAGAAGGAGCCTGCTGTGGCGGTGGCCTGCTGGTTGGCCTCCAGGACGAGGCCGCCATTGACGGTCTCCAGACTGGTGCCGCTGTTCATCGCGACATCCCGGCTCACTCTGACGGTCACGGAACCGGTTCCCGAGGTCAGGAGATTGCTGTTGTTGCTGACCGTGAATCTGTCCGCGCCAGGAGTGGCATGATCGTTCTGCAGGTCGGCGTCCAGGCTGGCGTTTGCCGCGAAGGTGATGTCGCCGGTCATTGCCACCCAGTCATCGCCCAGGCCGCCGTTGAGGGTCAGGCTGGGGAAGGTGATGCCGCTGAAGCCGCCGACGCTGATCGTGTCATTGCCGCCTGCGGCATTGACCGTGATGGAGGTCACGCCCGTGAGCGAAACGTTGCCCGAGTTGCCCGTGGTATTGAGCGCGCCATCCACGCTGAACGTGCGACCTGCTGCGGCGAAGGCGATGCTGCCCACGCTTGGCTCGCTGACCGTCAGCGTCTCGCCATTGCCGCTCATGTCCGTGACCAAGATGGCATTGCCGGTGGTGCTGACGACGTAGTCCGGTGCTGGATCCACGGTGATGGTGAAGGTCTGCACGGCGCTGGTCAGCGCGGCGTCACCATTGATCGTGTTGTCATCCGTGAGGGACACGCTCACCGTGGCCACACCGCTGGTGCCGTTGAGGGTGTAGGTCAGATTACCCGTGGTCGCATTGACGGCAGGCTGCGTGCTGAACATGCCATTGGCATCGTTCGTCACGTTGAAGGCGAGAGCCTGCGTCACCGTGCTGTCACCATCGTTCATGTTGGAAGCCCAGCCTGGCACGGTCAGCGCGCCCGTGGTGGAGCTAGGATGACGCTGATCGCCGCCCTTGGTGAAGCTCGGGATCTCATTCTTGTTGGTCACTGTGATGGTGAAGGTGTCTTCCATGAACAGCCCGGCCGTGTCCGTGATGCGCACGCGGACATTGCGGGTGGCGCCGGCCTCGTTGTCGAGCAGAGCGCTGGTGCGCAGGGCATTGCCGTTGATGTTGAAGCTGGCGTTGTCCGTGCTGCCTGCACCGCTGACGAGCGTGTAGGTGGCGGTGTCTCCCGCGTCAACATCACTGCCGCTGAGCGTGCCCACCGTTGTGTTGACCGCAGCGTTTTCATTCACCGTGCTGCCGGTCAGGGCCAGCGCTGTCGGCACTTCGTTGACGTTGGTCACGCTCACCAGCAGCGCGTTCTCCGTGGAGAGACCGGCGGCGTCGGTGACGCGCACACGGATGGTGTAGCTGCTCTTCGTTTCGTAGTCGAAGGCGGCATTGCTGAGCAACTGGCTGCCGCTGATGTGGAAGCTGGCGTTGTCAGTGTCTCCCGTGCCGGTCACGAGGGTGTAGGCGGCAGTATCACTGGCATCCGGGTCACTGGAGGTCAGCGTGCCCGCGCTCGTTCCGGCGGGGGCATTCTCCGCCAGCGTCAGATTTGGCGCGGCGCCGATGAAGATCTGCAGCTTCCAGTTGATCACGCCCAGGCTGGCTGCTTCCGAGAAGGTCCAGTCGGGATGGCCATCCACGACATTGATCTGATTGCCAAGACCGATTTCCGGGGTAGCCGAGCCATGGTTGCTCCAGCCGAACACCAGATGCTTGGTGGGGGCAGACACATTATGCACCTGGAAGCTGCCATAGTAGGCCGCGCCGACAGAGGCCGTGTCATCCCAGTCGTAGAGGGTGCTGCTTCCGCCGACAGTGGGGTTCGCCACAGCGCCCGGATTGTAGTTGTAAGGCCAGAATTCCAAACGTCCGGTGAAGCCGCTGCCCGTGGTGACCGCCGTGGCATTGGAGCGGCCCGTGAAGTTCGAGTCCACAGTCATGTTGTCCACATTGCGCTGGATGATGAATGGATTGTTAGGCGTTGGCACGGCTAGTCCGGCCGTCGTCAGGCCTGACCAGGCATCAAAGCTCACGTCCGCGTAGCGCAGCACCGTGTCCACTCGCGTCTCCATGCGGTAGCGCACGCGGCTGAAGGTGGCGCCGGCCAGCGCCGCCGAGTTGTTCACCGAGTAGACGATGTTGTTACCGCTGCGCCGTGGTGTCACCGTCTCATACACGAGCTGGGATGTGGCGAGAGTAGGCGCTTCATTGACATCCGTGATGGTCACCGTCAGCGCCTTCTCATAGAAGAGATTGCCAGTGCCGTTGTCCGTGGCGCGCACGCGCAGGGCATAGGTGGGTTTCACCTCGAAGTTCGCCATGGGGGTGAGCTTCAGGCTCGTGCCGGTGATGGTGAAGCTGCCATTGTCCGTGCTGCCCGCGCCGGTGACGAGGGTGTAGGTGTGCGCCTGCCCGGCATCCGCATCCGTGGCGGCCAGCGTGCCCACTGTGGCACCGGCGGTGTTGTTTTCCGCAATGTTGGTTGGGCTGAGCGTGATGTCCGTCGGGGCCTCGTTCACGTCAGTCACATTCACCACAAGGGCGGACTCGGTGAAGAGACCGGCGGTGTCCGTCAGACGCACGCGGATGTTGAGGGCGGGCTTCGTTTCGAAGTCGAAGGGCGCGCTGCTCAGCAACTGGCTGCCGCTGAGGGTGAAGCTGCCGTTGTCGGCATCCCCGGCACCAGACACGAGGGTGAAGGTGGCGGTGTCACCGGTGTCAGGATCCACGGCGGACAGGCTGCCTGCGGTGGTGCCGGCGGCGGCATTCTCCGCCAGCGAGAGCATCTGCTGTGAGCCCAGGAAGATCTGCAGCTTCCAGTTGGTCGTGCCCAGGCTGGTTCCAGCCGAAAAGGTCCAGTCAGGATGTTTGTTCGTGCCGGTGCCGATCTGACTGCCAAAGCCCACATCCTGCGCAGTGATGGAGTTGGCATGATTGCTCCACGAGAACACCGTATGTTTGGCGACCGCAGACACATTGTGCACCTGGAAGCTGCCATATTGGGCACTCCCGCGATTCGTGTCATCAAAGTCAAAGAGGATGCTGCTGCCGCCAACGCTGGGACTGGCAACGGCCGGCTCATCGTAATCATAAGGCCAGACTTCCAGGCGTCCGGTAAAGCCATGGCCTGTGGTGACCGCCGTGGCATTGGACCGTCCCGTGAAGTTCGAGTCCACGGTCATGTTGGACACATTGCGCTGGATGACCAGAGGGTTGTTAATTGTCGGCACCGCCAGTCCGGCCGGGGTCAGGCCCGCCCAGGCATCAAAGGCAGCGTCGGCGTAGCGCAGCACGCCATCCACCCGCGTTTCCATACGGTAGCGCGCGCGGTTGAAGGAGGCACCCGCCAAAGCTGCCGCATTGTTCACCGAATAGACGATGTCGCCGCCGACGTTGCGCTTGGGCGTCACCGTTTCATACACGAGCTGGGAGGTCTCCAGGCTTGGTGTCTCGTTGACATTCGTGATCGTCACCGTCAGCGCCTTCTGGTAGGTGCCGCCTGCGCCATCATTGGCCTCCACACGCAGCAGATAGTTAGGCTTCACTTCAAAGTTCGCCACAGGAGTGAGCTTCAGGCTGGTGCCGCCCGTGATGGTGAAGCTGCCATTGTCCGTGCTGCCCGCGCCTGTGACCAGGGTGAAGGTGTGCGTCTGCCCCACATCCGCATCCGTGGCCGTGAGGGTGCCGACCGTGGCACCGGCGGTGTTGTTTTCTGCGATGCTGCTGGAGCTGAGGGCGATGTCGGTCGGAGCCAGGTTGTAGTTGAAGAGCGTGTTCGCCGCATTCGTGCCTGCCGGGGTGGTCACCAGCACGCTGACCGCACCCGCCGCATGACCCGCGGTGGTGGCCGTGATCTGCGTATTGCTGTCCACGGTGAAGCTGGTCACCTCCGTGCCGCCGAAGTTCACGCTGCTGGCACCGGTGAAGTTGGTGCCAGTGATGATCACACTGGTGCCGCCTGCGATCGGGCCCACGTTGGGGGAGACGGAGGCGATGGTGGGGAGGTAGCTGGTGCCAAATACAAGCAAACGATGCTCATACGCCGACCCTACGAAAAGCCTGCCATCAGGCGCATATTCGACCTCGTAGGGTTGGTTCAGGGAACGGGCCGAGACTCCCCCGTTGCTAGCGGTGGAAGTGGTGAAATTCGGCTGGCCCAGCACGTAGTCGGCTGCCGCTCCATTCGTGGTGGGGATGCTGTTCCAGATCATCACCCGGTTGTAACTATAATCAGCCGCAGCCAGCTGGCCGGAGGACGATACAGAAACGCCGTTCGTCCCGCCGAACTTGGTCTGACTGAGTCCGCCGCCAGTCACTCCAAAAGCCGACTGGCCGATGACCACGCTTGCCGAGGCTCCGTCGGTCGTGGGCACGCTTGGGAAAACAAGGAGGCGGGAATTTCCCTGATCGCCGACCACAAGCCGTCCGTCCGGCGCCCGGGCGAGACCGCGTGAGATGCTCATTTGATGGGCGCCTGTTCCAGCGCTGTTGGAGGTCTTGTTGGCCTGACCGATAACCACATCCGCAGGGGTGCTGTTGACGGTGGGAACAGAGTTCCAGACCAGCACGCGATTGTTGCTCCCGTCCGCCACTAGCAGCTTGCCATCAGGGGTCACCAGCAATCCGACGGGCCCGTTCATTTTCGAGGCCGTGACTCCGGCCGTGCTGGTGACAAAATCCGGCTGTCCTAAAACGACACTTGCCGGGGTCCCATTGGTGGTCGGGATGGTATTCCAGATCAGCACCCGGTTGTTGCTTTGATCCGAGACGATCAGCTTCTGACCATCAGGCGTGAAGGTCACGTCCCGGCAGACCCGTGTCAGTGACTGCGTTGTGCCCTGGGTCGTGGAGGTAAAGTCAGGCTTGCCCACCACCACATTGGCGGGAGCGCCATTGCTTGTGGGAATGCTGTTCCAGATCAGCACTCGGCCGGCAGAGAGATCAACAGCGGCCATCTTGCCCGTGGAACTGACCGTGCCGCTGCAAAGATATTGCATGGTTGACTGGGTGTTGCTCGCTGTAGCAGTGGTGAAGTTTGGCTGCCCAATGACCAGGCTGGCATCGGGGAAATTGCCGGTGATGCCTCCCGAGCCGGTGTAGTAGATGTAGCCGTTGGTGAGAGTGGCCGTGCCGCCGCCGGTGGTGACGCTGACATCCACATAGCCCACTGCATGCGCTGGAGTTTTCGCCGTGATGCTGGTCGCATTCACCACCGTCACATTGGTGGCGGGGATGCCGTCAAAGTTCACCGCGCTGGCTCCCGTGAGATTGGTGCCGGTGATCGTGACATCGGCTCCACCTGCAATTCCGCCGAAGCCCGGAGACACGCTGGTGATCGCCGGCACCGCGCGGTTGATGGTGATGACCGCGGTGTAGTCCGTGAAGCCAGCGTCCTTATCAATGATGCGGCCTTTGACCGTGCGGGTCGGCGGCGCAGGGTGGATGAAGAGAGTGGCAGGGACGGTCTGGCTGCTGCTGGTGGTGCCACCTGCATAGGTGCCATCGCCGATTTCCCAGTTGCCGTCATTGTTGAAGTCAAAGCTGTAGCGCAAGCCTGCGCTCGTATCGGCCGAACTCGGATCCACGGGACTCGTGAAGCTGACCGCAGGCGGTGTGGAGGTGTTCTCGATCGTCGTCGTCGGACTTGCCGCGAAGGTGCCCGTCGGCACGACGTTCGCCACATTCAGGCTGAAGCTGGTGGTGCCGTCCAGAGCTCCATCATTCGCGGTGATGGTCACGGTGGAGTTCAGCGGACCATCGCTCGGTGAATAGGTCCACGCCCAGGCACCTGAGCCGCTGAACGGCAGGGCGCCGGGATGACTGTCAAACACCACGCCGCCGATGCCGGTTTCACTGTCCGTGGCATGGCTGTTGCCGGAAAGTTCAAAGATGTCTCCAGCCTTGGCCACGACGTCAAAGAAATACCAGTCACTGCTCTTGTTTCTCGTCGCCGCTGTGGCGGCGGCGAGATGGCCGGTGTCGTAGCTTCCGCCCGTGGTCTGGCGCAGACGCAAGGTGGCGGGGGAGAGGGTCAATCTGTCCGCATTGTCCACCAGCACGCCGATGCGCACGGTTTTAGCCTGGGTGAAGGTGACCCTGACGAAGTTCTGGGAGGCGCCGACTCCAGGGTTGGCGTAGTTGATGCCCGTCACCACCTTGGCGCCGTCCGGATCGGCAGGATTGTCGATGGAGGTGTAGCTGCCATTGCCTCCGTAGTAGCCAGCCGCGAGCTTGGTGACGGTGGCATAGGCGGGCGCCACATTGGTGATGGTGCCGCCCAGGCCCCACATGGCATAACCATCCGTGCCGTACACATGGTTGCCGTCCGCGTCGAGAGGCTTGTTCACCGCCGGGCGGCGCCAGGCCGCACCCGTGGTGAGGTCTGAGCGCAGGACGGCCGGAGCTGTCGCGCTGACCGAGCCCACGCTGGCGCTCAGCGTGATGGTGGAGCTGTCCACATCCGCAAACGTGCCGCTGTTGGTGATCGTGCTGCCTTCGTTGGCGGAGACCGCGGCATTGGTCACGGTCAGGGTCGGTGCCTCGTTGACGTTGGTGATGGTCACCACCAGGGACTTGTCATAGGAGAGGTTGCCCGCGCCGTTGTCCGTGGCGCGGACACGGAGGGCGTAGCTGGCCTTTGTTTCAAAATCAGCCACCGGGGTGAGGCGCAGGCTGCTGCCGCTGATGGTGAAGCTGCCGTTGTCCACATCGTTCGTGCCATTGCCAGCGACGAGTGTGAAGGTGTGCGTCTGCCCGGCATCCGCATCCGTGGCCGTGAGGGTGCCCACGGTGGCGTTGATGGCATTGTTTTCGTCAATGCTCGTTAGGCTGAGGGTGATGTCCGTCGGGGCCACGTTCGGGATGATGTAGGTGAACAGAGTGTTCGCAGCATTGGCGCCTGCCGGGGTGGTCACGACGACGCTGGAGGCACCCGCCGCATGAGCAGCGGTGGTGGCGGTGATCTGCGTGTTGCTGTCCACGGTGTAGCTGGTCACGGCGGTGCCGCCGATCGTCACACTGCTGGCACCGGTGAAGTTCGTGCCGGTGATGACAACGCTCGTGCCGCCCGCAGTCGTGCCGCTGACGGGGGCGATGGAGGTGAGGGCCGGCGCGAAGGGCGCGGTGCCGTAAATCATGGCACGTCGCATGCCCCAGCCTGGCACGACCAGACGGCTGTCAGGCGTGAACATGCCTGCGGAGGGCCCGCTGATGGAATGCGCGGAAGTGCCGCCGTTGAAAGGGGTGCTGGAGGTGAAGTTAGGCTGGCCCAGGACAAAGTCCGCAGCCGCGCCGTTGGCGGTTGGCACGCTGTTATAGATGAGCACGCGGTGGTTATTGTAGTCACTGACCGCCAGCTTGCCTTCCGGTGAAACGGCCACACCCACAGGTTGAAACATGCCCGTCTGGGTGGTCGCTGTAGCATTGCTGCCAAAGCCAGGCTGGCCGATCACCACGCTGGCAGAAGCCCCGTCTGAGGTCGGGACGCTGGCAAACACCAGGACACGATGGTTGAATTCATCAGCGATCAGCAACCGCCCGTCGGGCGCGAGTGCCTGTGCCCAGGGGCGGTCCATTTGGGCGGCTCCCGTTCCTGAGGTGACGGATGTCTTGTTAGGCTGGCCGATCACCACGTCTGCCGCCGCATTGTTGGTGGTGGGGATGGCATTGTACACCATCACCCGGTTGTTGACCCGGTCACCCACGAGAAGCTTGCCATCGGGTGTCACCAGCAGTCCCTGGGGTGCCGAGAACTTGCTGGCCGTCGCGCCGCTGCTGTTGGAGGTGAAATTGGCTTGACCGATCACCACATCCGCCGCCGCGCCATTGCTGGTCGGCACTGTGTTCCAGATCAGCAAGCGGTTGTTGGTGCCATCCACGGCAATCAGTTTCTGTCCGTCTCGCGAAAAGGCCACGCCGTTCACAGCGCCCATTAGAGAGGCGCTGGCTACACCTGTGGTGCTCGTGAAGTTGGGCTGGCCCACCACCACGTCCGCAGGCACGCCATTGCTGGTGGGCACACTGTTCCAGATCAGGACGCGTGATCCATAGGAATCCGCGATGGCAAACTTGCCGGTCACACTTGTCGCAACCTGCCCCGGTCCCGGAGTGATGGTCTGGCTGGCGGTCGGGCTCACGGTGGTGAAGCTTGTCTGGCCGACCACCGTGGTGGCGTCCATGAAGTTGCTGAAAGCCACGCCGGCGGAGCCGATGTAGTAGGTGTAGCCGTTGGTGCGGCTGCTGGTGCCGCCGGAGGTGGTGACGCTGACGTCCACTGCCCCTGCCGAATGGGCAGGTGTGAGGCAGGTGAGGGTGGTGGCACTCAGCACGGTCACGGCCGTGGCGGCGGTGCCGCCGAAGGTCACAGCAGGAGTGCCGGTGAAGTTGGTGCCGACGACAGTCGCCTGGGCTCCGCCTGCGGTGCTGCCGAATCCGGGGGAGACGGCGGCCACCGTGGGCGCTCCTGCAATGACAGTGACGGCGAGGCTACCCGTGGTGCTGAGTGCACCGTCAGAGACGGTCAGGATCACCGTGTAGGACCCTGGCGCAGTGCCTGCATCCGCCGTGATGACGGCCGTGATGGCACCTGCGGTATTGACGATGCTCGTCACGTTGATGCCCGCTGGCACCGTCGTCGCCGTCACCGTCAGAGATCCTGCGGCGGTCTCCGCATCGCTCACCGTGGCGATGGCGGCAGGAGCGGCACTGGCTCCAGACGCGCGGACGATGGCACTGCTTCCAGCGACGTCCGCCAGGAAAGTGTCCATGACATTGCCAAACACCGTATCAGAGACGAAGCCACCGTTGTTCGTGGCAAAGAGCAGGTAATACAGACGCGTCTGGCCGCTGAGGCCCGTGACCGTGTGCAGATCGTTATTCGTCGTCGCACCGATCGACTGGGCCAGTCCAGGACGATCTGCGGTGATGATGAGGTGATTGACCGAGGGGTCTCCGCCTCCCGCGCCATACACCCGCTTGACGAAGCCCTTGAAAGTGACGCCGCCCACCGTGCGGGTCAGCTCCGCCGTGGTCTGGCTCCCATCGCCGTCTGCGCCCAGCTCTCCCGTGATGGAAAAGCTCGTCGCCCCATCGAGATCCGCCGCAAAGGTAAAGAGTCCGGGGCGCTTGCGCGTGAAATAACTGCCGCCTGCACCGACTCCCGCATGAGTGCTGAGAACGCCGTCGGAGTAGGGTATCGCAGGGCCCGCAGAGGTATTCAGGATGTTACCAGTATCAAACATGTCGTCACCCCCATCGCCGATAGAGCTGCCGGTCACGCCGTCCACGAACGGATAAAGGCCAGGCACCAGGGCGGTCAGGGTCGCCGCAGAGGAGTCCACCCGTGAAAGCACGGTTGAGAGCTGCGGGGCATCGCTCGTGGTCCTGATCGTCGGGGGCAGCGCCAATGCTGGAGGAACTACCAGGACAGCCAGGCAGAGCAGTGGCAAAGCGAAGAGGCCACGGAGGGCTGCCGATGCACCTGTTTTGGGGAGTATCCGTGAGGAATGGGAGATCATATCCCCCGGTACATGGTTTTCATGACCCGGCGTTACCGGGAGATTTTACAAATTTTTGACGTCCACGTAAACGACTCCCACGAATCTAAAGCTCGGCCTAAGAGTCGGCGCTAAAACCAGGAGACATGCAGAGCTGCCGGCTTGCCATTTGCACGCTTCCGCAACGACTAGCTGTCGAGGGATAGTTAAGTTTAAATGGCGTATGAAAATCTGAAAGGCTGGCGTAGTTTTGCCATTCTATTGACATGCACGCGCGGTCCCATTCATGCCTGAAAAAGAGCCCTGTTCACGAATGACTTTTGCCGATTCCGGAATGTCACAAGCTTCAGGCGGACTGTTTCCAGGAACCATGTGGACACAGTTGCTCGCTGTGGGCGACGATGAGTGTGAATCCATGCGGGCCATGGAGCATCTGGCGCGTGGCTACTGGCGCCCGCTTTACGTGTTTGCGCGCCACCGGGGCTGCTCCCACGAGGAGGCGGCGGACTCCGTGCAGAGCTTCTTTGAGCATCTGCTCACGCATGAGGCCCTGCGCAGCGTGGAGCGCCGTGACACCCGCTTCCGCACCTGGCTTCTCACCTGCTTTAAAAACTGGCTCGGCGGCATGCGCCGCCGGGAGCGTGCCCTCAGACGCGGAGCCGGCGCGGAGATCGTGCCGCTGGAGGAGCTTCAGGCCATGGAGATGGATGCAGTCAGCACCGCCGCTGCAGGCGCGCCCGATAGCATCTTTGACCGCCGCTGGGCACGTGCCGTCTATGACCGCGCCCTTCTGCGCCTGGACGCGGACATCGCCAGCAAGGAGCGCCGCGCTTATTTCGAGGACCTGCGCAGGCAGGTCTTTGACACCAGCGGCCAGGGCGCCACGTGGGAAGTCTTTGCCCATCAGCATGGCATCGCAGAGGGGGCCGCGCGGAAGGCCGGGCATGTTTTGAGGCAGCGCTTCGCCACCCTTCTAAGAGCAGAGGTGCGCAGCATTGTGGGCGAGGATGGCGAGGTGGATGGCGAATTGCGCTATCTCGCCAATTTGCTCATCGAAGAACCGTAACGCGGGTGAGTTTTGTGCGTGGAATGAAGTATTCATGACTGTTGCTGAACCTAAAGACCTGCAGGCCGAGCGTTGTCTCCTGTGCAAGGGCGTGCTGGAGCCTGACGGGATCTGTCTCCGCTGTTTTTTCAATGAGGCGATCGAGGCCCCCGCGCAGACCGCCGTGCTGAAGTCTGGCACCAGCGGCACCTCCTCTCCGGTCTTCGCTCGGCTCGGCCGCATCACCCTGCCGTGTGACTTTGCCAAGCATCGCCTCGTCCGCGAGATCGCCTCCGGCGGCATGGGCATCATCTATGAGGCGCAGGACCTGCGGCTGAAGCGCACCGTGGCGCTGAAGATGGTGCGCTGCCCCGCGCTGGCCACGCATGATGAGGTGGCCCGTTTCCGCGCCGAGGCGGAGGCCGTGGCCAATCTCGATCACCCGAACATCGTCCCCCTCTATGATGTGGGGGAGGAGGAGGGCGTGCCTTATTTCACCATGCGCCTGGTGGTGGGAGAGTCCCTCTCCACACGCCTCCAGCGCGCCGCCGGACCCGTCCCCACCGTGGAGGCCGTGCGCCTCATGTGCAAGGTGGCCCGGGCCGTGCAGCATGCCCATGAGCGCGGCATCCTCCACCGCGACCTGAAACCCGCGAACATCCTCCTGGAGGAGGGCGGCGAGCCGCAGCTCACCGACTTCGGCGTGGCCAAGCTGCTGGATGCTGACACCCAGCTCACCCGCTCCTACTCCCAGCTCGGCACCCCTCACTACATGAGCCCTGAGCAGGCCGCCGGCCGCTCCAGTGAGATCACCACCGTCAGTGACGTCTGGTCCCTCGGGGTCATTTTATATCAGCTCCTCACCGGCCGGCTGCCCTTCACCGGAGACAGCGTGCCGGAGATCCTGCGCAAGGTCGTGGACGCGGAGGCGGAGCCCTTCGTCTCCGACCGGCTGAAGACCTCCCTGGGGCATCTCACCCACCGCACCCAGACCCTGACACAATCCGGCAGAGATCGGGATGCGCCCACCACCATGAGCACGGTCATGATCCGTGATCGCGATCTCGCCACCATCGTGGCCCGCTGTCTGGAAAAAGACCCCGCCAAGCGGCCCGCGAGCGCCGGCTACCTGGCGGAGGAGCTGGAGCGATGGCGCCTCGGCACCCCCATCCGCCTGCGCCAGGTCACCAGTGACGAGCGCCTCTGGAAATGGGTGCGCCGGCACAAGACCGCCGCCTGCGCCATCCTGCTGACCAGCTTGTCCCTCGTCGTCGGCTCCTGGGTGTCTGTCTGGATGGCCGTGGCCGCCACGCGTGCCCAGCATGCGACGGAGCGGCTGCTCATGGATGCCGATGCCGCCACGGACATCATGCTCGGCACCCTGGGAAACCTGGCAAGCGAGAGCGAGGACCCGCTGCTCGACCGCAATTCCCTCGTCACCCGCATCGTCGATGAAGTGCGCAGCTACCGGGGAGATCCTTTGCGCAAGGTCCGGCTGCTCTCCAAGCTCGCAGATGTCTCCCCGAACACGCCGGCCATCAAGGTGCGTGAGGAGGCCCTGGCCCTGGCGCAGCCCCTCCTGCCAGCGGATGACATGGAAATCTATGACCTGCGGTTCGCCCTCGCCAAGGAAAAGGCCGTCCAGGCCCACACCCGCGAAGACGCGATGGCTGACCTGCGGAGCGCCCATGACTGGTATCTCCGGAAGCTGGGTGCCAGTCATCCGAAGACCGTCCATTCGGCGTATCAGCTCGGCCGCAGCCTGAACTTCACCGGCAAGAGCCAGGAGGCGGTCACCCTGCTGTCCCAGGCGCTCAACACCGCCGAGAAAAAGCCGGCCGCCTACGAGGCCAATGCCCCTTTTCTCTACCGGCTGGACTACGCGCTCGCGCTGAACACCAGCGGCCGCCAGGACGAGGCGCTGGCGGAGGGCCGGAAAAACGTCGCCCAGGCGCTCAAAGAGCTCGGGCCTCAAAGCTACCTCACCGGCCGCGTGCTGCTGAACCATGCCGAAATGTGTGAGGCGCAGGGCCGGCAGGAGGAGGCGGTCAGCATCGGCACCCAGGCCCTGGAGATCTTCTTTGCAGCGGCCAATCCGCAGATCCCGCCCACCCAGCGCTGCCTGGCCCTGGTCATCCGGCTCCGGCAGAAGAGCCGGAACTTTGACGCCGTCGTGGAGGTCCTGCAGATGGCCCTCTCGGCCTATCATGCCCGGCTGCAAGGGGACGACCTGCGCACCACCAGCTGCGTCAAGAATCTCTCCCAGGCCCTGATCGCCGCGGACCGCACCCAGGAGGCCGAGACCCTGATCAAAGACTGGCTGGACCGCCTCACCCTGGCGGAGGGCGGCCTGCAAGTCACTGCGGAGCCCGTCTTGCGCGCGTATTTGGAACTGCTGCGCAAGGACGCGCGCTGGGCGGAGGCCGAGACCTGTCAGAAGCAGATCATCGCCCTCCTGGCCAAGTTCCGTCCGGATGACAAGCAGCGCTGGGGAGACACCAGCGGCCTGGCCCAGTTACTCATGTCCCAAGGCCGCCATGCCGAGGCCGTCCCCCTCCTGGAAGAAGCCGCCACCCAGCTGGAGACAGCGGACGGCAGGCTGAGGGATGAGGTGCTGCCCCTGACGAAAAGCCGCCTGGAGACCGCCCGGAAAAGCTCTGGAAAAACGCCTCCGTGAAGAGGTGATTTGCTCATCACTCGTTAGGTTGACGGGACCCCGGCCAGAGTCTGGCAGACAGCTCGACCGAAACAACTTTCCGCGTGCATGCTGATGGTTTGCCTATGCATAATTTGTTAGACCTTTCCTCGAAAAGAGGGCCATGGGGCAACAGGCGTGACGATCCGTCTACAGGAGCTGGGTCGGCAGCGCCCGGATCAGGATGTCCTTCTGCTGGAACCTGCCCATGAGGATGGTGCGGTATTGCGCCCACCATTCGGTGTCCAGAGTTTCCGTGACGACCTCATACATGGCCATGTCGTCGTCGATCTCCCGGCCATCCTGCTTCCAGCGTCCTTCCGCCGGAGCATGGACATAGGCGGTCACACCCCCGAACTCCTGGGTGAGCTTCACCTTCACCTGCTCATGCAGGTCCGGCGGCAGCATCTCGCCCTCGCTGTCAAACATCGGCAGGAGGATCTGGACGAGGTGGTGGCTCATAAAACATCTCCTCGAAAATGCAGTCATTGAGTGGGCGCTGACTCGCCCCCATCGCTAAAAGCGACGGCGTGCCAGCGATGACGGTCAAGTCCCACCGCAGCGCTCGCTGGGTGGGACCCACTGATGACCTAACCAAAAATTAGTTTCCAGATTTCGGGGACGTCCCCGAGGTGGAAGTGCCTGGGCTGCTCGTGCCCGAACTTTCCTTGCTGGTGGACTTGCTGTCGCTCTCGAGCGGGCGAGGCGGGGCAGGGGAGCGATCACGATCACGGTCACGATCGCGGTCCGTTTCCTGCCTCATCTTCTGGCCGGGGGCAGTGCCACCCTGGCCGGGTGCAGTGGTGTCACCACGGCCCGGGGTGTGGCTGCTGGCACCGGGTGAGCTTGGCGTGGTGGGACTGGTCGTGCCCTGGTCCACACCTGGGGGTTTATCGCGTGAGCCTGGACGCACGGGCGGCGTCGGCGTGGTCGGCGGCGGCTGCGGATTCGTGGGCGGATTTGGCGTGGCGGTGGACCCCGAGCCGCTCGTGGCATTGCCACCCGTGGTCGCGCCACCTGTCGTGTTTCCGCCGGTCGTGTTTCCGCCGGTCGTGGTGCCACCTGTGGTCGAGGTGTCGATCGTGGCTTTGTTGAAGTTTTTACCTTCAATGTTGGTGGTGCCGCCGGTCGTGGCACCGCCCGTGGTATTGCCACCCACGGTCGTGCCGCCGGTGGTGTTGCTCGTGGCTGAGCCGCTGGTCCCTGAGGAGGTCGATTGAGCGCTTGCGGTCAGACCGGCGAGCGCCAGGGCGAGGGTGAGAATAGTGATCTTCATGGCATCGATCAATTCGCCCCCTCCTGTCCCGCTGCGGGTCAGCCAAGTCGCTTATTTCGATATCGGGAAAAATGGGCTATCCCACTCAGTCTTCACGCGTTCAGCGTTTGCAGCACCTGGAGAAGCTGCTGCACATCCACGGGTTTCGTGATGTGCTGGGTGAAGCCCGCTGCCATGGATTTCTGGATGTCACTGTCCAATCCATAGCCACTGACGGCCACCGCCGGCACCTGGCGTATCGCCGAGATTTGCTTCATGAGTTCCAGCCCTGTGATGTCTGGCAGCCCCAGGTCGCTGACGATGCAGTTGATGGGATAAGCCTTGAAGAGCTCCAGCGCTTTCCGGCCGTTCGGAGCCACATGCACCTGATAACCGCGGGCGGTCAGGATGCGGCGTATCACGGCCGCACTGTCCTCATGGTCCTCCACCAGCAGCACGGTCGCCCCAGCGGAGACAGAAGCAGTCGTTGCTTGAGGCACGGGGGCATCCGCATCATGGCCGCCGGGTTCCACGCCCAGGGGCAGAGACACGGTGAAGACCGCGCCCGTGCCTTCCGGCACATTCGCTGCGGCGATGCTGCCTCCATGCGCCACGACGAGCGCCTGCGAGATGGCCAGTCCGAGGCCGAGGCCTCCGAACTTCCTCGTCACTTCCGAGTCCCCTTGCTCAAAGGCATCAAAGATCTTCTCCACACTGCCCTCGGGCAGACCGATGCCCGTGTCTGCGACCTCGATCTCCATCTGCTCGCCGGACTTGCGTGTCGTCACCGTGATGGCACCATCCTTGGGCGTGAACTTGACCGCATTCTTCAGGATGTTCCAAAACACCTGCTGGATGCGGGCGGGGTCGGCATGCAGCGGCATGGCCTCAGCACTCAGGCGCCATTCCAGGCGGATGTTCTTGGCCTTCCTCTCCGCCTCACAGGACTCGGCGGCATGCCTCAGCACCTCCTGCACATCCACGGCGCGCGTGTGGATCTGCAGCTTGCCGCTGGTGATGCGGGTGAGGTCCAGCAAGTCATCGATGAGCCTGGCCTCCACCTCCACATTCCGCCGGATCATGGCGAAGGTCTCCAGCATGTCCTGGTGAGTGAACTCCGTGAAATCTGCCTGGCTCACCGCGGCCAGCACCGGTGTCAGCGGCGTGCGCAGCTCATGCGAGAGCGTGGCCAAGAACTGATCCTTCCGCGCATTCGCCATCTGGGCTTCTTTGAAAAGCCGCTCCATCTCCACACGCTGGGCTTCCAGCAGCCGCTCCGTGTTAGCACGGTAGATGGCTCCCTCGATGGCTCTTTGCAGCAGCTCCGGATTCAGGTGGTCTTTCGAAAGGTAGTCCTGCGCGCCAATCTTCATCACCTCCACGGCGATCCGCTCATTCCCCGTGCCGGTCAGCATCACCACGGGAAAGGTCCGCGGACCGCCGACGGTGGTCAGCGTCTGCAAAAACTGCAGGCCCGTGCCATCATGCAAATGATAGTCCAGCAGGATGCAGTCAGGCTGATGCTGCAGCACCAGTTCGATGGCACCGTCCACGGAGTTGTGCTCCACAAATTCATAGAACACATTTTCCACGCGCGCGAGATGCCGGCGGCAGGTCTCACGGTCGATGGCATTGTCATCCAGCAGGAAGATTCGCAGAGGGGTGGAGCTAGAGGTGCCGGGGGAATTCGCAGGCTTGGTCATATCACAGGCTGAAGTTGAAAAAAGAAAGTCGTCCCCTCACCGGCCGTGGACTCGACCCAGATGCGGCCACCATGCCGCTCCACCACATTCTTCACGATCGTGAGTCCCGCGCCGGTGCCGCCACCATACTCGCCCTGCGCGTGCAGGCGCCGGAACATCCGGAAGATGTCTTCAAAGTGTTTCTCGCGAATGCCGATGCCATTGTCCCGCACGTAAAAGGTAACGGGGGTTCCAGGCGAGTCGGTCGTGCCCACCTCGATCCATTTTTCATCCCGGGCATTGTATTTGAGGGCGTTCGTCAGCAGGTTTGAGAAGACCTCGCGGCAGAGCACCGGATCGCAGGAAACGATCGGCAGCGGGTGGCGGCGGATCTCCGTGCCCTTGTCCTGGATCAGCGCGGCCAGAGTCGCCAGCACATCATCCAGCAAGGTGTCCATGTTCACCTGACGCACTTTGATCTCCAGGCGTCCGATGTTGGAGTATTCATTGAGCACGTCGATCAGCTCCTTGGACTGATGCAGCAGTGCATCCACGGTGCTGACCTTCCGCAGCGCTTCCGTGGAGAACTCATGCTGATGATCCTCGCGCAAAAAGCGCAGGTAGTTCTGCATGTTGCGCAGCGGCTCCCGCAGATCATGCGCGGCGATGTGGGCAAAGGAGTTCAGGTCCGTGTTACGACGCTCCAGCTCCACGTTCTCACTCAGCAGGGTCTGGGTGCGACGCAGCACGAGGGCGTTGATGGCCAGGATGAGTTCGCGGGCGCCTTTGCGTTCGGCCTCTCCCCAGGGCCGCGCGCGGCCCGTCACCGTCTGCTGCCACGCGGCGAAGGATTTTCTCGGCGTCAGGCGCTCGTTCGGATCGGCGGGTTTGTCCGGCTGCCCCGCCCATGTCACGGTCTGGATGACCTCAGGCCGGAACCACAGCAGGTAGTGCGGTTCCACCCGTGAAAGCTTCACCGCCAGCAGTCCGCTCGCCACTTCATGATAGTCCACTGCCGCCGCATGCTGCTGGGACAGGGTGTCCGTCTCCCAGAGCGGATTCATCTCCTGGGTCTGCAGCCATGCCATGAGCTCCGTGACCTGCTCCTCCGAGGGCGTGGCGCCTAACAAGGTGGTATGTCCGTTCACGTGGATCGCTGCTCCCGTGGCGCCCATGAACTGGAGCAGTTGAGGCGTGTATTTGACCAGCGCATCCAGCACGTTTCTCTCACCCGAGATCACGTCAAAGAACTGGGACTGGATCTCCGTGGCCTGCACATACTGGGAGAGCAGCGCCGCCTCCTGACGGGCACCTATTTGGAAAGAAACCACCTGGCCGAAAATCTCCAGGATCGCCCGGATGGCATACGGCAGCAGGCGCGGCTCGCGGTGATGACAGGCGATCAATCCCCACAGGCGGCCCTCCACGATCAGCGAGATCGACATGGACGCCGCGACGTCCATGTTCCTCAGGTATTCCAGATGGATGGGCGAGACACTGCGCAGTGAGACAAAGCTCATGTCCAGCGGCTTGCTCGTGCGTGGGTTCACCGTCGGCTCCACTGGCACGGGCCGGTAGGAGGAGTTCGGGATCAGCCGCAGCCAGCTCTTCCTGTAAAGCTCACGGGCCTGGACCGGAATGTCCGTGGCAGGAAAATGCAGGTCCATGTAGGAGTCCACCGGCGCGCTCAGATGCTCCGCCACCACCTGCCCGTGCCAGTCCGCATCGAAGCGATACATCATCACACGCTCAAAGCCGGTCAGCTCACCCACAAACCTCGCCGCGCGCTCATGCTGCGTGCTGAGGTCAGGCGCTGCCTTCAGTTCCGCTAGCGCCTGCTGAAGCTGCCGGTGGTAATGCGCATGGTTAGGCCCGGCCGCCTCGAATTCCGCGATCAATCCCGCCTCCGTCCTCTGCAAGGAAACGTCAAAACGCCTGCCGCCCATCTCCACCGTGATCGGGGATGCCATGACCACCTGTGACTCCGCCAGCGCCGGCCTCAAGGCAGCCGCCAACGTCTCTGACACCTCCAGGATCTTCCGACCCACCAGGCCTTCAAATTCGCCGCCCAGAAACTCAGCACAGTTCGCGCTCGCCTGCACACAGGTCAGGTCATCCCCGCTGAGCACCAGCATCGCTCCATGAGGCTGGATGGAGCCCGGGATGTGGATCGGCTCACGACTGCAGGCATCAAGCTGGGCGGTGCTGACAGGATCACTCATCGCGGGCGGCTGAGCCACGCGCCCAGATGGTTGAAGGTTTCCACGGCCAGGGGCGTCATCGCCTCAGCCTCGGTGTCTGGGAACTCGCTGAGCATCGCACAGAACTCGCGCCAGCGTGTGCCGACCTCCGCGCCGTAGCTGGAAAAGTAATGACGTGCATCCTGCGGCAGTTCGCTCCGCTCCAGGACGCTGACAATGTGCCGGCCGCCCAGCGTGGAACCTTCCAGCACATAGGCGCAGCCAAAAGCCTCCGCGAGATTTTCAGGTCGTGACACCTCCGCGCAGCGCGGCAGCGCAGCCATCGTCTCGGCAGAGTGCCCGAGCGCGCGCAGGTCCTCACAGAGCATGCCCACCTTGGCCCGCTCGCTCCATCGAAAGCCCTTCTCCTCCCAGCCTTGGTTCTCCTGAAGCCGGCTCTCCAGAGGCTCAAAGAACCCGAGGAAATCCTCCAGCAGGCGCTGATACCCCGCCCGTGTCGTGCAGACTTTGGGAATGTTGACCTGATCCTCCAACTCGCGATGCGCCATCGCCGTTGCAGCCCTGAGCCGGGTGAGAGTTTCTGAAGATAAGGAAGAAGTCACGTGATCGAAAGACGCGAGACCTGGGCCCGCGTGAGCTAGTAGACATGAAAATGCTTTTGACGTCGAGAGAGATGTGTCTGGCTGCCGCTTCACAGCCGCGCCTGACGGTTTAATAAGGGCTGTTTCTGATGTTGAATCGGAGAAAGAACCTTTCCTGGCCTTCCCGTGTTTGTGGCGGGATTGCTGACATGATCCCTAGGAAATTTTGAGACACACATTCCTGGCCTTTGTTAGGTTCATCAGAGACAGTATGGAACTGCCCCAGTCATGTCAGGCAAGGCCACACTCCATGAACTTGTCGACAGGTTCCGCTCCTGATCTACGGGTTCAATGAACGGAGGCACCCTGCGGCGCATGCTTGAGCCGGGTCGGAAACAATAAATGTGTCCAATCTCCGGACGACTGCATGAACAAATGCACAGCGAACGCGGTCTCTAGAGGTGAGGTGGAAACCTTTGCTCTAGAGAGGCATCACGAATCCACTGGGTTTTGCAGGGTCGTATGTGGATGATCCGGGCGAGACTCAGTTTGTGGGCCTCCTAGAGCAACTTTTTTCCGTTCCGGCGATCGTCCGGGAAAACCCCTCAAGCCTCGGGTTCATTCTTCACCCGGCAGATCATGGGAACTGACCCTGCCAGCGTGAGCACTGCCTGGAAAGCCGGTGCTACACAGGCCTTGGGCTGGATGGAGGCGAGGGCTGGGCACGTTTCTCAAAGTGCTCACGAAGCATCTTGAGCACCACAGGCTTGCCCAGATCCACCGCGACCTTGCCTAACAAACCGACAAACACAGCGGCGATGGAGCGGGACTGCTTTTTCTTTTCGTGGACCACTTGTTCTTTCCATTCATGGGCACGTTTGAGAGCGCGCTTTTCACGGCTGCTCCGGCCTCCGGAGGGGATGAGTGCCAGCAGGGTTCCTAACACCACAGCGCCGCCGAAGAACAGGCCTGCGTGCTCATGAAAAGAGCGCTGAAGGCGATCCGTGACGTTTGAGGCACGGCGCACACCCAGACGATGCGCGGAGAGCTCCTCCCGGTTCAGCGCGATCTCGGCGATCAGATCTGCTTGCCTTCGGGCTGGTGATGAGTTTTCGACCATAATTTGTCCTTCCTAAATTCTTCTTTTGTCTGTTCAAACACGCCGGCCTTCAACTGTGACTTCCCCCACCACGCCAGCGCCATGGCCAGGATCAGGTGCAGTGCCGTGGCACCACCCATGATCTTGATCCAGACGTGCTCACCGTCCATCCACTCGGCCAGGGCAAAGACCACGGTGAGGATGAGGAACACATAGGCAAAGAGGAGAATGATCAAGGCACCCCCGAACAGCCCGGCGATGAGTCCGTAATGAGATCCAGCTTCCTTCGCCTCCGCAAGGGCCAGTTCTGTGCGCAGCCGCACGCAGTTCAGCATGGCTTCGATCCATCCCCAAAGGTGATACGCCATGCCATCGGGTTGGCGCGGGCGTCCCCCTGATGGGGCGTGGGCATTCACTTCCTGGTGAGGAGGGCTGTCTGCCATGCCCGGATGTTGGTGTGCAGGATCCATGCTGGTTGTCCACATTGTTGCCTAACTAAAAGCATCCTGCGCATTGAGGGCGCAGGATGCATGAGATCAGTCACGTGTCGGCCATCAGGCCTTCGGCGCCTTCTCCTCGGAGATGGTGCTGATGTCTTCAGCTCCTTCAGCGTCAAAGATCTCCTTCGCGCGGTCCGCGTGATCGCCATCGACCGCGTGCACAGAGATGAGGTAGTTGCCTTTGTTCAGCCGGTCCTCGTAGCGCTTGGCCTCGATCTCAGGAATGCCCAGGCCGATGAGGCCGCCTACAATGCCGCCAGCTGTGGCTCCCACAGCCGCACCGCTGAGCGCCGCCATGATAGGCCCTGCGGCGATGAAGGGTCCCAGGCCGGGAATGGCCAGAGCGCCGATGCCGGCAAGAAGGCCAATGGCGCCGCCTGCCACACCGCCCGTGGTGACACCGGCAGCAATGCCTTCCGAGGCCTTGGTGGACTTCACGTGACCGAAGTCACCGTGAGCTGAGGAATCAGGCAGGAGGACGGAGATGTCACTGGTGGGAAAGCCGCTGGCTTGCAGCCTTTGGACAATGCGCTCGGCCTGGGGCTCAGAAGTGGCGATGCAGAAAACAGATTTTTTAGACATGATGTTAGGTTGGGGATGAAGGATGGGAAATGAGTTACTGGGCTTTATCGGCGGCTTTGACTTCAAGCTGGTCAACCACTTCGGACGTGCCTGCCTTGGCCTTCGCGTGTGCGGCGATCTTGGTCTTCTCGTCCGCGTTCTTCACCGGTCCGCGAAGCGTCACCTTGCCGGGTGTGGTGATGATCTTGACGTTCTTGGCTGTCATGCTCAGCGAGTCATCCGCCACGACTGCCTTGCGGATCTCCGCGACCAGCTTCAGATCCTCAGGCCGGTTGGACTGATCCACGGGCGTCAGGTTCTGACCGGCACGGTCCCGCTCATTACGTTCGGTGTTGTCCGGTGCGGGTTTCTTGTCGTCTGCTGCCATCGCGGCAATGCTGAGCACAGCGAGCGTCGTGACGGTGAGCCGAGTATAAAAGGTGGTTTTCATGGTTGCGCCGTTGTTGGCACATCTGCTTCGGGAACAAGGGTGAAGGCGGCTGTATTCATCCAGTCGCGTAAGGATGCTGATGCCCGACTCAGTGACTCTCCCGATGTGTGTTGGTTAGGCCGTGACATGTCACTGAAGATGAAGACGGCTGGCGAGCGCATCATGATCCGAGGGTTCTCCATCGAAGACGATGCTTTCATGCGTCTGAAAGCTTGGATCGTGGAAGATGAAATCAATCCGGTGACCGCAGTGAATGCCTAAAATACAGAAGTGAAGCGTGGCGATGGCGTCAGGCAGTGATTGAATGACCGCAAAGCTGTCCACATATCCCAATGACTTGAGTTGATCGATGACATCATTACCCACCCGGTTGAAGTCGCCGACCAGCAGGGCGGGCTTGCCAGGTATGATGCTTTGGAGGGCCTGGGTGAGTTCTTCCCGCTGGATCTGGCGCTGACGGCGTAGCTGGAAGGGCAGGGTGGCCAGGTCAGGAAGAGTCCAGAGATGAAGGGGATCAAGATGGAGATTGGCGACTTGGATGCGTCGGCCGCGATGGACAATCTCCGCAAACACAAAGCCATTGATGCCTCGTTGAGACCGCTCGAAGCGCTGGTTTCTCATAGGAAGCCGAGACATTAGCCCCAGACCCGTGGAAAAATAGCGATGAGGGTATTCGCCGGAGAATTCCTTGTCCAAGATGGCGGCACTGGACGCGGTCACTTCCTGTAGCGCCACCACATCAGCATTCATCTTTCGGATGACCGCCACGCTTTGCTTCAGGTCGCGGTTGCCCACATAAATGTTGTAGGTGGCGATCGTGAGATCGCGGGCCGTCTCCGCGCTTGTCGAATGAGGAGACGTGCTGAAGCTGCTTCGGTGTGCACAGCTCGGCATCGCCAAGGCAAGGGCTATGATGAAGAGTGGCGGTTTCACCTTGTTCCAATCGTGACACCTCATCGCTGTGGACTTGCGGCACTGAACAACCGCCCACGAAAGCGTGTCACTGATCTCCCACAATCTTCTGGAGCAGGTTGAAGGCAGCCACTTGCTTGCCCTGCTTCAGCGCAGACATCGCGCGCCGGACCTGGGCCTTGAGGGCTGACACCTTGGGATCCTCATCTTCCGTCACCTCTTCTTTCTCTGGTTGGAAGGGAATGATTTTATCTTTGGGTGGCGGCTCATGCTTCGCCCTTTTCTCAGGCGCTTGCCGTTTAGGTTTGCCGGGCTTGCGCGTTCCTCGGGGAGATTGCTTTTGCGCCTTTGGCTTGGCTTTGGGCTGGACGGCGGCCTCCGTAAACAGCTCATAGCGGATGCCCACCACGCTGCGCCCTTCAAAGCTTTTCAACGACTTGGGGAAGATCAAATACTGTCGGCTACGTCCGGGATCAAAGCCGACCTCACCGCGGTCCGTTTGCGTGCCCTTGAGATTTTGCTTCAGCGTCATCACCCGGTGGCCTTTGACCGCCGCCTGCAGAGTCCGGTCCTTCTTGGGATCGACCAGCACCAGATGGACTTCTGGCTTCCCGCATTCGGAGATGATCTGGGACAGGCGTGCTGTTTTCACACCTGTCTATCGCACGTGCAGACCGCATCGGCCTTTGATAGGACCATCCTTGACCAGGCTGTGGGAGGCTGGTCATCAAAGCTGCGACCGAAACGGCTCCACGATCCATTCGATGATCCGCTCCTTCACGGAGCGCCGCTTGAGGTCTTCCTCGGTGTAAGGCTTGGAGTGCTCCAGATCGCCGAGGAAGATCTTCTCCATCTCACGGCCGAAGCTCTCGTCGTAGATGCTCAGATCGATCTCGTCATTGATCTGGGCAGATCGGGCATCGAGATTTGAGGTGCCGATGATGGAGAACATCCCATCCACCACCATCGTTTTGGAATGAATCATGGTGGGCGTGTATTCAAAGATCTTCACGCCGCCTTCGAGCAGCTTTTGATACGCCCCTCGGCCGGCGGATTTGGTGAGGGGCTGGTCATTGTGCAGGCCGGGCAGGAGCAGCCGCACATCCACGCCACGCTTCACTGCATCCCTCAGCAGTTCCACCTGATCGTCCGTCAGGGTGCAGTAGGGATTGGTGATGTAAATCGTCCTCTCCGCCGCGGCGATGGCGACCGCCTGGATCAGCGGGATGGCCGCGACGGTAAACTCATTCGAGCTCGTCACCTGCGTCCTCAGCGTTCCCGCCTCTGCGAGCACCGGAAAGTGATCGCTCCCGGTGAGGATCTCCTCCGTCTCGCCTAGCCAATGTTGCTGAAACGCACTTTGAAACTTGGCGACGACAGGACCTTCGATCTTGGCGTGCACATCGCGCCATTCATCCTTGTTCGCCGCATTGCCCTGCCATTCATCCGAGAAGCCGATCCCTCCGGTGAAGGCCTCACGGCCGTCCACCACCAGGATCCGGCGGTGGGTGCGGCGGTTGATACGATCCACCCGCAGCGCCCGGGTGGGGTGGTAGTAGGCAAATTTACAGCCCGCGTCTTCCAGCCGCCGGACATCAGAGTCCTTCAGGGCCGTGCCAGACCCGATGCCATCCAGGATGATCCGCACCTGCACACCCGCCAGGGCCCGCTCGCAAAACGCCTGGATGAATTGGTCGGCCACCTCGCCAGAGTTAAAAAGAAACGCCTCAAAATTGACGGTCTTCTGGGCCTGACGGATCGCCTGCAGCATCACGGGAAATGTCCCGACTCCATTGTGCAGGATGGTGACCTTGTTGCCGACGATCGGCAGAGGATCCGCCGAGGCATGCGCGGAACTGAAAAACTCCGGCGACCTCACCGTGAAGGAGTGATGCGGCTTGTACTCGACCAGTAAGCGGCGAACAAACAAGATGTTATACATCACCAGCCCTGCGATCACCACGGCCAGCACTTCCAGCCATCCTCTCAGCGTGAGCGGCCCCAGCTTCCGTCCCAACAGGTCGAAGTATCGCTCCTTACGCGTTCCCTTCTTCCTGGCATGGCTGCCATTGCCTATTGGCTGCGTCCGCTTCTTGGGGCGGGGCCGCTTGGTGGGGGTTGAGCCAGCAGACATTTCCTATGAATCGCTCCTCATCGATCAATCGGACTTATGGACCATGATCGCCGTGGCGTGCAGCACCGCTCTTCCGGCTTGTCTTCACCAGACCCGCAGACAGAATGCCGTGAACCATGAAACAGCAGTGCCACGCCTGTGGCATCGAGAAAGATCCCGATGCCCTCGAGCTCTATCCATTCCCCGAAGATGGCGTTGTGGATGACCAGCCCATCTCACCCTTCTTCACGCTCGACTGCCAGCCCACCTCCGCAGCTCGTGAGCGTTCGGACTGGCGTGTGGCCAGGGTCTGCCACGCCTGCTTTCACCGGCTCGATGTGGATCAGTGGATCAGCGATGCGTGCTGGGAGTCGCTAAATCCCGTCACCCCCTTTGAGCAGCTGCCCAAGCTCCCTGAGAGCGCCTGGTTTCAGCTGCGCCTCCCCAGTCCATGTGCCACGCAGATCCCCGGGATGCTCACGGCAGCAGGCTTTCACGTGACCGCCCAGGAGTTCCGGTTCGGCATCGCCTTTTCCTGTGCACGCGGCAGCGCCACGGTTCAAATCTCCGGCGTGATGCTCCCGGACGATCCCGCCTGCTGCTGTCTCACGGCGACTTCGAGCGCCGAGCAGGCCGTCACCTTGAAGGCCGTGCGCGACCTCCTCACCCAGCACGGCGCTCCTGCTTCCGTCACCGCTGAGCGCTACCCCGAACCCCGGGTTTGAAGCGACTCTCGACGCTTCAAGCCGCAGGCGTGGGCTTGCCATCGTCCTGCGGCTCCAGGCCCCGTGCCTTTCTTCTCGCCGCTTCCGCATCGCCGAACCAAATGCATAACAAGCTGTGCTGCGCCTTCGGCCCCAGCTCCGCACGTGCCGGAGCCGTCCTGCTCCAGAGAGACCGGGTGGAGGCCCGCGTTCTCATCCACCCATGTTTGATGCGTGTCGGGAGGCCTGCGACTCCGAGATCGACTCGAGAGGCCAGCACAAAGGCATTTAACGCGCCATCATAATGCAGTTGGAGCGCTCGGAACTTCGCCACTTCATCATCGCTTTTCATGTGGCTCCCGAGCTCTTGCACCACCAGGGAGTCGAGTGCTGTCAGAGCTTCATCAGACATCAAAAACGTGGACTGTCGCTTCAGGGTGAAAATTCGGATCCGTGCCGTTTCGATCTTATCAGACAGTGCCTCAACAGAAGTGTCATGGCGTGCATTCGCCATCTGCTGGTAGCTAGTCCCGCACTCCTCCAGCGCTCCGATCACCTCCTCATACGCCTTCCGCTTCGCCTCCCACCACGCGTTTGACCGGTAGTTCCGCAGCGCGATCCAGCCGCCGATGGCTACACTGGCGACGGTGATGCCGCCTCTGATCAATTCTTGGCTCCAGGAAAATTCAGGCATAATCAGCAAGGGGGAAAAGGGCGGGGTATGGAAGACGGAGAAACCGCAACACGTCAACGCATCCACCACCCGGCCTTTCTCATCCAAATCATCAGGCCCGTCTGCCGTCCGGCGTTCGGCCATGTGTTCATTTCGTCACTCACACGGCTGGCAGGCAGCACGATCTGCCATCCGTCCATGGGCGCTTGGCGGGTGGCGCAGCTCTGCCCGTCAGCATGTGAATCGCCCCACCACGGTAAATAAGGAGCGATCCAAAGTGTCATTTTATTCGATCATATACCTAACGAAGTATGACGATATAAACCTGAGTCGCGAACGAATCTGTCATTGAGTGAGTGAGGACTACGGCTCAGCCCCCTTGAGTTTCATGCAACTTTTCTGTGACAAAAGGAGGCCTTCGCTCAAAGGCGAGTCGCAATTCTCAAACGTCAGTTTCGTCACTCTAATGACGTGGCTGACAGGTGAAGGGGATGCTTTGGATGACATCTTCATATGATGAGTCTTACCCCCCGAGATCAGTCTGCTGCTGGAGTTTGTTTGCGTGTCACTCGCAGCGTGATTTTTGCCGTCGTCATGACGGTGTTGTCGCCATGCCTGAACGCGCAGGTGACGATCCCGCCTCCATCCCTGCAGTTCGGCACCCTCAAGGTGACCCAGAATGATGAGCTCAACACCGCCACCTCTGTCACCTTGTTTCGCGCGCCGGGCGGCACGCTGCGCTGGGAGCCCATTCCATTCTCTTCAAGCCGTGGCGACTTTGCGATCAGCTTCCTCAATGAGAATGATTTCACCTCAGGCGCATTGATCGCGTCGGTCGCTCAAAATGGGCGTAATAACAACCCTTCCGGTGACACGATCGGACAGTTCTATGCGACCGTGTCCGTGGCCACCGCCACAGGTGATGATCCACCAATCTCTTACTTCCTCGCCACAGAGCGCGCGGCCCAGGGCTCGGAGGTCAATGTCAACGTCTCCTTCGCCTACTTCCCTTATGATCAATACCTGTGCGGAACAGGCTGGATCTCAGACCGCGGCAACGGCCTGCCTCTGGATCGCTTCAACGGCAGCCCGAGCCTGGCGCTGGGTTCAAACCTGATCGACATTGGTTCCGGCGTGACGCTGCTGGACCTGCGCTCCGCAGACCCCACGGCCATTCCTGCCAATGGGGTGATCCTCGTGAACCACGCCAAGAATGAGGACAACTACGGCTCCTCCTTTGTGCAGGCCGACGGCACCTGGCGTCTCCACATCCGTGACAACGGCGGCACCGGCAACCCGGGCACGGAGCAGGATCCTGTGACGTTTGTTTACGTTCCCGTGAGCAAGGTGGGGACCGACCGCGTGCAGGCACTGGGCCGCGTGAACAATGATGGCTCCACGGATGTGCGTGGCGGTGATTTCACCATCACCAAGGGCGGCACCGGCCAGTGGTTTCTGACCATTCCAAATGGCAGCGCGGAGACCGGCACCCTCATTGTCAGCGCCGAGAGCGGTGGCACCAACAACTTTGACAACATCGTGTCCTCCGAGTGGGATGCGCTCAACAGCCGCTGGGTGATTGAAAGCCGGGATATCGTCAGCACCACGGCCCTGCCGGTGGCTGAGAATGGTGCCACGGCGGCTGAAGACATGTTCAGCTTTGTGTTCTTTGGCGCGCCCATCCTGCCGGAGATCACCGTGACCTCACCGACCGAAGGCCAGAGCTTCACCAGTCCGGCCTCCTTCACCGTCACCGCCGATGCTTCGGACTTTAACGGCAATGTGGCCCAGGTGGAGTTCTTCAGAAACGGCTTCTTCATCGGCTCGGACACCACTGAACCCTACTCGATTGAGCAGACCGGTCTGGATGGCGGCCGCTACCAGTATGTGGCACGAGCCACGGACAATGACGGCCTGGCTCCGATGAGCACGGCGGTGACAGCGCTGGTTCGTCTGGACCCTGCGAACCCGCCCACGCACACCGCGCTTTTCTTTGACGGTCTGGTGGAGCACGCGGCGACCGCGCCTGTGCCGCAGCTGGGGCTCGGTGGTCCGCCCACGAAGGGGTTCACGCTTGAGTGCTGGTTCCGCAAGGAGGGCCCTGGCGCCACGGCGGGCTCTGGTTCCGGCGGTATCACGGTGCAGCCTTTGTTCTCCAAGGGACGCGGTGAGTCGGACAACAACACCACCGACACTAACTTTTTGGTAGGCGTGACGACGGACGGCTTCCTGGCCGCGGACTTTGAAGCCTTTCCTTCCACCGGAGTGCCGGGGGGAACCAACTTTGCGGTCTACGGATCCCATGATCCCGTGGTGAACGGACGCTGGTATCACGCGGCGGTGGCCTATGACGGCAAGGTGGGCGAGTGGAAGCTGTATCTGGACGGTGCGCTGGTCGCCACGCGCACGACCATTCCCGGTGCGATGCCTCGTTATGACAGCAACCATGGCTTCGCCATTGGTGCGGCTCTGAACACGGCAGGCCTGCGTGCGGGTTCCTTCTTTGGAGCCATCGATGAGGTGCGCGCGTGGAACTACGCCCGCAGCAAGGATGAGATCGCCTCCACCAGGGACTCTTCCGTGACGTCCGCCTTTGGTTTGGTCGGCCGCTTTGGCCTCGATGAGGCGACAGGAACGACCATCACCAGTTCTGTGGGTGGCATCACCGGGCAGGTGCGCGGACCGGAGGACGGTGATGGCGTCCCCGTCGCAGGCTGGGCGCCACTATGGGTGCCAGGCGCGCCACTCACCAACCAAGCTCCGTCACTGGTGCTGAACACGCCGAAGGAAGGCCAGATCTTCCGCAGCGCCACGCCGATGCTCATCTCCGCGTCCGCGAGTGATGTGGATGGCACCCTGGCCAAGGTGGAGTTTTTTGATGGCACCACCAAGCTGGCGGAGTTCACCACGGAGCCCTACCGCTTCCTTTGGACCGGCGCTTCCGCTGGCGCACACGTCATTCGCGCCGTGGCCACGGATGATAAAGCCGCGCTGGCGGTCCAGACGGCGAACATCACCGTGGGCGTGCTGCCAGACCTGCTGCTGACTGAGCTGCATTCGAACCCCTCGGCCACCGCGCCAGCCGGGGCAGGGGACTACTGGGAGCTAACCAACTTTGGATCAAGCGCGATCTCCCTCGCGGGTTGCACCTGGCATGATTCAGGCCGCAGCCATGCAGCGGCGCTGGCCTGGGCACTGCCTGCTGGCACCAGCATCGCACCCGGAGAGTCCATCGTGTTCACCGGCGCGGATCCCGCAGTCTTCAGGGCTTGGTGGGGCTTGCCCGGCACGGTTCGCGTCATCCAGTCGCCGGGCTCTCCCGGCCTGGGGCAGAATGATGGCGTGGTGTTCTATGACAGCACCGGCGCGGAGGTCTTCTATTTCAGCTATGCGGCAGGTGGATTCACTCGCAGCAATGGTCTGCCTTCGCTCGGCGGACACGCCGGCACTTCGGCAGGTGGTCTGGCCACCCAGGCACTGACCTGGGATCCCAATTCCGGCCGCGGTCTGCCGCGCTACATGGCGGCCAGCACCGGCCAGAATGGCGGTGTGAGCGCACCTGGCGGGACCGATGTCGGCTCCCCCGGCGGTGCTGGTGGCACCGGCGCTGATCCGGTGAACTTGCTCGCGATCGAAGTCGCTCCAGCATCCTTCAGTGAAGCCGCAGGTGCAGCGGCCGCTGTGGGCACCGTTCGGCGCTATGGAGATGTGACGGGCGCATTGACCGTTCAACTGGTCTCCGCAGATGTCACCGAAGCCACCGTGCCGACCTCCGTGGTCATCGCCGCAGGTGAGTCCTCCGCCACCTTTGATCTGGCCGCCGTCAATGATGTGCTGGCAGATGGCAACCAGCAGGTGCTGCTTGCCGCTGCAGGCCCGGGCGTGTCACTGGCCACGGTGGTGGTCACCGTTCAGGATGATGGTGACCTGCCGACGCCGACACTTTTCCTCACGGAAATTCAGTCCAGCCAATCCAGCGCACCGGGCGCTGCGGACTACTGGGAACTGACCAATCATGGCAGCGCCACAGTGAGCCTGTCTGGCTTCACCTGGGATGATGAGCGCCGCTCCTCGGTGGATGCGCAGGCCTGGGCGTTTCCAGTGGGCACCAGCATTGCCGCCGGTGAGTCCATCGTCATCACCACGGCAGATCCCGCGGCCTTCCGCACCTGGTGGGGCCTTGATCCTAGCGTGCAGGTTTTGCAGACCGTGGGTGCGCCTGATCTTGATCCCAATGGTGGTGTGGCCCTCTTTGATGCCAGCGGCCGCGAGCTGTTCTTCTTCAACTATGCCGCCCAGGGTTTCGTGAAGCTCGATGGCACGGCAGCGGCAGGCGGCCACGCCGGTGTCTCCGGTGGTGGTGCGCCGACGGATGCGCTGGTCTGGGCGGTCCCCTCCGGGATCAATGCTCCCCGCTATGTGGCAGCCAAACAAGGAGTGTATCAGGCCTTCCAGGCACCGGGCGCCACGGATGTCGGCTCTCCTGGCAAAGGCGCGCTGACGGTGCCCGTTTCCTTCACGCTGCAGCTCCTGCACTTCAGCGATGCTGAGGGCGGACTGCTGACCTCCCAGACAGCCCCCAACCTGGCAGCCCTGGTGGACGCCTTTGAGGACGACCACACAAACACACTGATTGTTAGCGGCGGCGGCAGCTTCATGCCGGGTCCCTTCATGAGCGCTGGTGCGGATGCCCAGCTCAGCGCCCTTCCAGCGATCAGCGCCACAGCCCCTGGCCGAGCTGAGATGGCCATCAACAATCTCATCGGTGTGGAGGCCTCCGCCATCGGCCATCACGAGTGGGACCTCGGTTCCGCCGTCTTCGCCAATGCGCTCCGTTCCTCCGGTGCCTGGACAGGAGCTCAGTTCCCGCTGCTGGCTCTGAACCTCAACTTCAGTGCTGATAGCGACCTCGCCAGCCAGATCACTGCCGTGCCGCTGGACACCGATGACACTCCGGTGCCCGCAGCCACAAGCCTGAAAGGCCGCCTGGTGCCGACCGCGGTGGTCGTCAAGGGTGGTGAGAAGATCGGCTTGGTCGGCGTGACCACCCAGCTGCTCGCCTCCCTGACCACGCCCGAAGGCACTTCGGTCAGAGGTGGTAATTTGGTGAGCCTTGACCTCCTCGCGGCGCAGGTTCAGCCCTATGTGAATGAACTCGCTTCGGAAGGCATCAACAAGATCGTGCTGCTGTCTCATCTGCGTGATCTCGGCCTGGAGACCGCGCTGGCCAACAAGCTGGCCGGCGTGGACTTGATCGTCGCCGCCGGATCGAACTCACGGTTAGGCGATGGCAATGATGTGCCGGTCGAGTTTGCCGGTCACGAGGCCAGCTTTGATGGCAGCTACCCGCTGGTGACCGAGGACCGGAATGGCACGCCGCTGCTGATCGTGAGCACGGACAGTGAGCACACCTACCTGGGACGTCTGGTGGTGGACTTTGATCTGGATGGCACCATCATCGCGCAGTCCCTGGCAGACCACGCCGCCGAAAGCGGCGCGTATGCCTCCACGGCGGACAATGTGGCCGCTGCGTGGGGCGCCACCGAGGAGACTCTGGAGACCACGGCCTTTGCCGCAGGCACCAAAGGCGCGCTGGTTCGTCAGGTCACCAGCACCGTGCAGGCCGTGATGGATGCAAAGGACAGCATCATTCATGGTTATACCGCCGTGTACCTGGAAGGTGCGGCTCCCTTCACCCGCAGCCAGGAGACCAACCTTGGCAATCTGGCGGCAGACGCGAATCAGCAGGCGCTGCGCAAGATCCTGGTGGGCACGGACCCCATTGTCTCGCTGCGTCACGCGGCCAGCATCACCGGACAGATTGGCTCGGTGGTGGACAGGGACGGCCTGGTCAAAAAGGAGTCCCCGGAAGGTAATCCGGCTCTTGGCAAGCAGGTGGGCGGCATCTCCCAGCTCGACATCGAAAACGCCTTGAGAGGCAATCAACGCCTGATGGTGTTTGAAACCTCGCCTGCGGGATTGAAGGCCATTCTTGAGCACGGTGTCGCACAGGGTGGCAATCAAGCGCGGTATCCGCAGCTCGGCGGCGTGCAGTTTGCCTGGGATCCTGATCTGCCAATCGGAGCCAGAGTTGTCTCCATCGCCCTGCTGAAGGACGACGGCTCCTCCATCCCTGTCTACAAAACGGGCAATGTGGGCACCGGCCCGCTGAGCACCGCGCCAGCCATGATCCGTGTGGTCACGCTGAATGGTCTCGCCAATGGCGGGGAAGGGTATCCGATCAAGGCCAACGGCGACAACTTCCGCTACCTGCTGGCGGATAATACGCTGAGCCCGGTGGTCAGCGAGGCATCAGATTTCACCACGGCGCCGCAACTGCCTAACAATGCGGAGAGCGAGCAGGACGCGCTGGTGCAGCACATCCAGACTCGTCATGGCAGCTTGGCTCTGGCCTACCGCACAGTGGATGTGGGAGCAGACCTGGACACCCGGATTCAGAACCTGAATCTCCGCTCCGACTCTGTGCCGCCCATTCTGGGTCAGGACACCGATGGTGACGGCATGTCCGACCTCACCGAGATGATTCTCGGCACTGATCCGAAGTTCCGCCTGCGCGTGGGTGAGCGTGTGGACATGAACTTCTCCCTGTATCTCCTGCCCGGGCAGACGCTGAAGCTGGTCGGCAAGATCCCTGCGGGATTGAAGTTTGATATCAAGACCGGACGCCTGACGGGCATCCTCACCGGGCTCGAGGCCTTCTATGACCTGCAGGTGCAGATCCTCAGCGGCAAGAACGTGGTGAAGGCCATCAAGGTGCCGATCGCGGTGGATGCCTTCCCATCTCGTTTGTTAGGCAACTATGAGGCCCTCCTGGAAACTGCCTCTTCGGCGCCCTTGGGCATCGTGCGCGTGGCTGTGACCAAGGCAGGTTCATGGTCGGCGAACCTGGACACGCTGGGCGCTGCACGCCGCACGGCGACTGGCACCTTTGTGCTGCAGCCTGGCAACCGCAAAGTGACTTTGCCGATGCTCTTCAAGTCCGCCAAGAACGTCCCTGAGATCACGGTGCAGTTCGTCCTCGACCTGGACACTCCGCTGATTGTTGGCACCCATGCGGGCGCGCCCTCTGGCAGCAGCAACATCCGCGGCATGCGCGTCGCCACCACAGGTGCCAGCGTGCCCGTGACCCGCCCGATGACGGTGGTGTTTGATGCGGGTGTTCAGGATGGCGTCGCCTATCCCGCCGGCTTTGGCTGGGCCAAGGGAACCGTGACCACCACCGGAGCGATCAATCTGGCAGGCGAGCTGGGTGACGGCCAGAAGGTGACCCTTTCCCTGCGTCTCGGTGTCACCGGCCAGTCACTGGCCTGGGTGCAGCCTTATGTGAACAAGGTGGCCTCTTACTTCGGCGGTGTGCTGCCAGTGCCAAATCTCGGCCAGCCTGTGGCACTCAGCCCTGCCTTGGTGTCCGGTGCTCTTTGGTTCAAGGCGGCGGATGTGAAGGAGCTGAGCTATGACGCTGGCTTCGCTCTGCCGCTGCCGGTCAATCCTATCACGACTCCGGTGGGTGTGATCAAGACCTCGCTCGACATGAGCACCGCCTTGGGCCTAACCGCCGATACGTTCAATGTCGAGATGGATGGCGGCCCTCTCAGCGCCACTGCGGGTTCCACGCACATTCTGCCAACAGCCTTCAAGCTTGCGACCACCTTCGCCCTGACCACCTCGGCCCCTGTTCAAGGCCCGCCGGTGGCATGGGTGGGCAAGATCAACAAGCTGGATGGTGCCCTCACCGGCACGCTGACCCTGCCTGCGACTCCCCTGAACCTGGCGGTCAAGGCCCCTGTGACCGGAGTCGTGCTACGCGGCTTGTCGGACGGCACGGTCGGCGCCGGTCTCATCCGTGTGACTGTCCCTGGCAAGAAGGGCCTGTTCCGCACCTCCTCCATTCTGCTCCAGCGCTGATCCTCTTTGCTGACCCTTTCCTCTTTTTGATCCCCTCGATGATGAAACGACGTTCCCTTTTCCTGGCCTTGTTCAGCCTCGCCCTGCCGTGGTTCGCCTCCGCGCAGACTACCCAGGTCGGCACCATTCTGGCAAAGCAAAATGACGCCCTCAACAACGCCACCTCGGTGGTGCTGACTCGCTCCGTGGGCAGCTCCGACTTCGTGACTGTGCTGGGTGGCAACCGCGGTGACTATGACGTGACCTTTGGCAATGCCGAGGACCTCAACACCGGCGTCATGGTGACCTGCGTGGCGGAGAATGTCCGTGACAACACGGCTTTCGGAGACACCATCGGCCGTTTCATTGGCACCTCCTGCACGGACATCTCAGGGCTCCGCTACTTCATTCCCGTCAATGACAGCCCGAAGCTAGGCGAGGTGAACGTCCATGTGGCGGCGGGATTCTTCCCTTACAATCGTTGGTTCGGCGGCTTCGCCCGCAATGCCGCCGGAACCAATGGCGGCGTCACGGACCAGCTTCGCGCCAGCCCCAGCATCACCCTCGGCACACAGTTCCGCACCCTCGGCAGCGGCGTGTTCCTGCTCAATCTCAAGACGCTCGGCGACTACACCGCTCAAAACGGCGTGCTGCTGGTCAACCACGGCAAAAACGAGGCCAACTACGCCACGGCCCGCGCCAACACCGACGGCACCTTCAACATGTTTGTGCGTGACAACGCCGCCACGGGTGCCGCCAACGAGCAGGACCCGGTCGCCTTCGTCTATGTGCCGGTCTCATCGTTGAACACAGACGGCCTCGTCGCCCTCGGCCGTGTGAAGAGCAATGCCACGACCGCCGTGGTCGCCGGCCCTGTCCAGGTGACCAAGGGTGGCACGGGCCAGTGGTATATCAAGGTCACAAACCACAGCCCGGAGACAGGCACACTCATGGTGAGTCCAGAAGGCGGCGGTGCGAACAACTTTGACAACGTGGTCACCTATCAGTGGGATCCGGCGAACAGCCGCTATGTCGTCGAAAGCCGTGACATCATTGATGACACCACGCTGCCGGCGCTGCAGAACGGCGCGGCCACGGAAGACATGTTCAGCTTCGCTTTCTTCCGCGCGCTGAAAGCCCCCACCGTTTCCATCACCGCTCCGGTGAATGGCGACACCTTGGCTCCGGCCACCTTCACTGTCAGCGCCACCGCCGCAGATGCGGACGGCCTCGTCAGCAAAGTCGATTTCCTGCTCAACGGCGTGGTGGTCTTGACCGACACCGAGGCCCCTTACGAGCTGCCGCAAAACGCGCTGCAGCCGGGCACGTATCGCTACATCGCACGTGCGACGGATGACAACGGCATGGCCGTCTCCAGCACCCCTGTGCAGATCACGGTGAACATTGATCCTGCGGCTCCGATCGCGAACTCAGCGCTGTGGTTTGACGGCGTCAATGACTACGTCACGCTGGGTGCCGCGCCTGAGTTGCGCGTGGCTGCTCCTCCTGCCAATGGATTCACGCTGGAGTGCTGGTTCCGCAAGGAAGGTGAAGGTGTGCTGGCCGCAGGCGCGGGCAATATGCTGCCTCTGATCAGCAAAGGCCGTGACCAGGCGGAGAACAGCAACCTGGACTACAACTACGCGCTCGGCCTGACCTCAGGCGGCCTTCTGAAAGCCCAGTTTGAAGCCTTTGCAGGCACCGGCATCACGGCTGGCGCAGACTTCAGCGCCACCGCCACCCATGCGCCCATCGCGGACAATCTGTGGCACCACGCTGCGGTGACTTACATCAGCGCCCAGGGCGCCTGGGCCTTCTATCTCGATGGTGTGCCAGCGGGCACGGCCGCCAGCACCACAGGTGCTCTGCCGCGTCACGACAGCATCATGCCGGTCGGTCTCGGCACGGCCCTCAACTCCACAGGTGTGCCCCAGGGTGCTTTCCCCGGCGTGATGGATGAGGTCCGCATTTGGAACTATGCCAGATCCGCCGCAGAGATCCTCAGCCAGCGTGATGCGGTGGTGCTGGACGCCGGTGGTCTCGTTGGCCGCCTGGGCCTTGATGAGGGCAGGGGACTCCAGACCTCCAGCAGCGCTGGCCGTCAGACAAAGGGAACGCTGGTCAACGGACCCGTGTGGGTTCCAGGTGCGCCAGTCACCTTGCAGGCCCCGCAGGTGGCGCTGACCCAGCCGCTCTCCGGTGATCGCTTTGTTCCTGGCACGAATGTGTTTCTCGCTGCTGCAGCCGCGGCTGCTCCGGGCAGCACTATCGCCAAGGTCGAGTTCTTTGACGGCATAACCAAAATTAACGAAGATGTTGCAGCGCCGTTTACTTTTGAATGGGCAGGTGCGGCCACTGGCGCGCATTCGCTCACTGCCGTGGTGACTGACTCCGCCGGATTGATCACCACTTCGGAAGCTGTGGCCATCCAGGTGGCGGCTGCGCCGGCGCTCATCATTTCGGAAGTGCAGTCCAGCCAGTCTTTGACGGCACCCGTCGGCACTGCGGACTTCTGGGAGCTGACCAACGTAAGTACCGCACCCATCTCGCTGGCTGCCTACCGGTGGGATGATTCCCGCCGCAGTTTCTCCGCCGCCGCCGCGTGGGCGATTCCTGCTGGCACGACCATCGCCGCCGGTGAGGCGGTGATCTTCACCAAGGCGGATCCCACCGCCTTCCGCAATTGGTGGGGTCTGGCACCCACGGTCCGAGTCTTCCAAAGCATTGGCTCACCCGAACTGGATGCCAATGACAGCATCACTCTTTACAACAACACGGGCACGGCGGTGACCACGCTGTCCTATGCGCAGGGCGGCTTCAACCGCGCGAACGGTCTCTCCTCTCTCGGCGGCCATGCGGGTGAGTCCGCAGGCGGTCCCGCCTCCTCATCCCTGGTTTGGGAGGCGGCTTCAGGCGTGGTCCATCCGCGCTACACCTTCTCAGGCACCGGCGTCAATGGCGGCACCACAGCCGTCACGGGCACCGATGTGGGTTCTCCCGGCAACGGCGGCGGTGCTATTGCCGAACCAACTTTTGCTCTTTCACTGGCCATCGCTCCCAAGCTGTTCTCGGAGAGCGCCCTGAATCCAGCCGCGATTGGCACCTTGATCCGCTCGGGTGATCTCACAGCGCCTCTGGAAGTGTCCCTGGTCTCCAGTGACGTGACGGAAGTCGTGGTGCCGGTGACGGTCACCATCCCTGCCGAGCAGGCCTCGGTCACGTTCGACGTGACGGCGCTGAACGACTTCTTTGTCGATGGCGCGCAGCGCGTCCAGGTGTCCGCGACTGCCCCGTCGGCGATCCCCGCCCGCCAGGATCTGATCGTGCTGGATGACAGTGATCTGCCACCACCGGATCTGCGGGTGACCGAGATCCAGTCCGCCCAGTCCACCGGTGCTCCGGCAGGCGCGGCCGACTATTGGGAGGTAACCAACTTTACGACCAAGGAAGTTCCTCTGGAAGGCTTTACCTGGGACGACAGCCGCCGTGACGTGGTGGCAGCCCAGGCATGGAAGCTGCCAGCCGGCGCCTCGTTGGCAGCGGGTGAATCCGCCGTGCTCACCACCGCTGATCCCGCTGAATTCCGTGCCTGGTGGGGCCTGGGAGCTCAGGTGAAGGTGTTTCAGACAACGGGCGCGCCTGCCCTGGATGCGAACGACAGCATCACGCTCTACACCAACAACGGCGTCGAAGTGTTTACTTTTAGTTATGCCGCCGCTGGCTTCCTCCGCCCCTTCAATATTGCCTCGCTCGGTGGTCACGCCGGACCTTCAGCCGCAGCGGCGAATGACTTCACCGCCCTGGTCTATGACCCGGCATCGGCAGCGGGTGCACCTCGCTATCTGGCGGCCAATGCCTTCCGTCTTGGCGGTCGCGCTGCAGCAGTCGGCACGGACGTCGGCTCTCCTGGCGTGATCAGCGGGGCTTCCACTGTTCCTCCCGCGCAGACCATCACGGCGCGTGGGCCGCTGCAGTTCTCCCATGTGTCCACCGTGGGTTTGGCGGGTTCCGAAATCTCCGCTTATGACCCCGCCAGCAAGCGCATGTTTGTCACCAGCAGCAGCGGACTGCAGATCCTGGCCATGAATGACCCGGTGTTTCCGGCGCAGCTGCCCATCATCAATTTCACCCTGGCTCCCTTCAGCCTGAACTCCACGGACATCACCAGCGTGGCCGTCCGCAATGGCGTGGTCGCCGTGGCTGTGCCGGATCTCGTCAAGGACCAGCCCGGCAAGGTGGTGTTCCTTAATGCCGTTGATGGTGCGCTGCTGAGCATCGTCACCGTCGGCGTGCTTCCGGACATGATCTGCTTCAGCCCGAGCGGCACCAAGGTGCTGACGGCCAACGAGGGCGAGATGCAGGCCGCTGGTGCTGACACAGCTCCAGGCTCGGTTTCCATCATCGATGTCATCTCCGGATTCGCGGCACCTGTCGTCACCACGGTTGGCTTCACCGCCTTTGATGCCCAGGCCGCCACGCTGAAGGCTCAGGGAGTGCGCATCTTTGAAAACCCACCTGGGTCCGGCACTCTGCGCCTGCCATCCCTGGACTTTGAGCCTGAGTACATCGCCATTTCTCCGGACAGCCTCACCGCCATGGTCACGCTGCAGGAGGCGAACGCCGTTGCCCTTCTGGACCTGACCACCAAGGCCTTCACGTCCATCGTGCCCCTCGGCGAAAAGGACTTCAGCACCCTGCTGGCGGATTTCAGTGATCGCGACAACGCAGCAGGCACTGGAGGCATCACCAACCTGACCACGGGGAATCCTGTGTTCGGCCTCTACATGCCAGATGCCATCGCCGCCTTCCAAGCCAATGGCCAAACCTACTATGTGACTGCGAATGAGGGCGATGACCGCAATGACTTCCAGCAGGAGACCATCCAGGTGGGCAATGCGGGCTATGTGCTTGATCCCACTGTCTTCCCGAACGCGGAGGCTCTGAAGGCCAATGACAAGCTCGGCCGCCTTGCCGTGTCCAACTCCGCCGGTCTGCGGGGCGATACTGACAACGACGGCGATGTGGACCGCATCCTCGCCTACGGCGGACGCTCCATCTCCATCCTCAATGCCGCAGGCGGGAGGGTCTATGACAGCGCCGACCTCATTGAGCGCATGGCCGCCAGCATCGGCGGTGCCACGTTTGACGATGGCCGCAGTGACAACAAGGGACCCGAGCCTGAAGGCGTGACGATCGGTGAGGTGGCAGGCCGTCTCTATGCCTTTGTCGCCCTGGAGCGCTCGCACGGCGTGATGGTTTTTGATGTGACGGATCCACTGCACGTGACTCGCGCGGGCTTTGTCGCCTTCCCGGGAGACCTGAACCCCGAAGGTCTCACCTTCATCACTGCGGCGCAGTCCCCCAATGGCCAGCCCATGATCGCGGTGACCAATGAGGTGAGCAACACCGTGAGCTTCTTCAACATCAGCCGCTATACCCTCCACTTGCTGCACTTCTCGGACGCCCAGGGTGGTCTCATCTCGACCCAGACCGCGCCGAATCTCGCGGCCATGGTGGACGCCTTTGAGGATGACTATGCGAACACACTGATTGTTAGTGGTGGCGACAGCTTCGTGCCAGGTCCCTTCATGAGCGCTGGCACGGCTTCCCAGCTCAGCGCCCTCTCCGCCGTGGGTGCCACGGCTCCAGGACGGCCTGATTTTGCCATCCACAATCTCATCGGTGTGGAGGCCTCTGCCATCGGTCACCACGAGTGGGATCTCGGCTCCGCAGTCTTCGCCAATGCCATCCGTCCCGTGGATGCCTGGACGGGTGCCAAATTCCCGCTGCTGGCGCTGAATCTGGACTTCAGTGCCGATAGCGAGCTCTCCGGCCAGGTGACCCCCGTGCCGCTGGATGCAAATACCACCGCCGTGCCAGATGCGGCCACTCTGAAGAGCCGTCTGGTGCCGGTCACCACGGTCGTCAAAGGCGGCCAGAAAATCGGTCTCGTGGGTGTGACCACTCAACTGCTGGCCTCCCTCACCACGTTGGAAGGCACCACCGTCAAAGGCGGCAATGCAGTGAACTTGGACGTCCTCGCCGCGCAGATTCAGCCGTATGTGAATGAGCTGGCCGCGGAGGGCATCAACAAGATCGTGCTGCTCTCCCATCTGGGGAACCTCGCTTTGGAGAGCTCCCTGGCCGCCAAGGTGGCGGGGGTGGACGTCATCGTGGCAGCTGGGTCGAACACTCGGTTAGGCGATGGTGATGATGTGGCCGCTGTCTTTGCCGGTCATGCCGCCAGCTTTGCCGGCGCCTATCCGGTGCGCACGGTCGACCTGAATGGCAAACCCTTGCTGATCGTGAACACCGACAGCGAGCACACCTACCTGGGCCGTCTGGTCGTGGACTTCGATGTGAATGGGGACGTCATCACGGACTCGCTGACCGAGCACGAATATGAAAGCGGTGCTCATGCCTCCACGGCGGCCAATGTGGCAGCAGCGTGGGGTGTGGCGGAGGCATCTCTCGCGACCACAGCCTTTGCCACCGGCACCAAGGGCGCGCAGGTGAAGGCCGTGACCACTGCCTTGCAGGCGCAGATCACCGCCAAGGACAAGATCGTCTACGGCTACTCGGCGGTCTATCTGGAAGGCGCGGCTCCATGGCTGCGTAACCAGGAGTCCAACCTCGGCAATCTCACTGCGGACGCAGGCCAGCGGGCGCTGCGGACCATCGTGGGTGGCAGCGTGCCCATCGTCTCCTTGCGTCACGCGGGCAGCATCAGCGGCCAGATCGGCGCTGTCACGGGCAGCGGTAACACGGTGCAAAAAGGGGCGCCTCTGGCGAACCCCGCCCTGTCCAAGGCCGTGGGTGCCATCTCCCAGCTCGACATCGAAAACGCTCTCCGCGGCAATCAACGTCTGATGGTGTTTGACACCACGCCTGCAGGCCTGAAGGCCATCCTTGAGCATGGTGTGGCTGAAGGTGTGAGCCAGGACCGCTTTCCGCAGATTGGCGGTGTGCAGTTCGCCTGGAATCCCAGCCTGGCGCCGGGATCGCGCATCCTTTCCATCGCGCTGTTGAATGAGGACGGAACCACCGTGACACCCGTTTACAAGCTGGGCGGTCTTGGCACTGGCCTGATCCCAGGAGCCCCGGCGCTGATCCGCATCGTGACTCTGAACACACTCGCCAATGGCACAGTTGGTTATCCGATGAAGGCCCACGGAGAGAACTTCCGCTACCTGCTGGCGGATGGCACTCTCGGGCCCGTGCTGGCGGATGAGGCGCTGGACTTCACCGTGAGTCCGCAGCTCCCTGTCAACGGCCTGGGCGAGCAAGATGCCCTCGCTTCATATCTGCTGCAGAAGCATGGCAGCCTGGCGCTGGCCTACCGCATGGCGGAAGTGGCCGAGGCTCTCGATGAGCGAATCCAAAACCTGAGCAAGCGTGCTGACACCGTGCCACCTGTGGCGGGCCAGGACAGCGATGGTGATGGCTTCACCGACCTTGAGGAACTCATCCTCGGCGCCAGCCGTGACTCGGTGCTCCGCGTTGGCGACAAGGTGGATCTCAACCTCAAGGCCTTTGCCACTGGCACGCAAACGCTGAAGCTGGTGGGCAAGCTGCCCACGGGCTTGAAGTTTGATCCTCTCACCGACCGCCTCACCGGCATCATCAGCGGCAGTGCGGCGCTCTATGATTTGCAGTTGGTCGTGATGGAGGGCGTTGAACCTGTGAAGGCCATCAATCTCCAGTTCGATGTCGAAGCCTTCCCGGTGCGCCTGCTGGCAGGTTATGAGGCCCTCCTGGAAGATGCCAATGGCCGGCCCCAAGGCATCGTGCGCATGAACCTCACGCGCCCGAACCTGTGGACCGGATCTCTGGACATCATCGGCCAGGCCCGCATCGCCGGCACCGGCAGTTACGAGCTCACTCCGGGCCGCCCGCGTGCCGAACTGCGCATGACCTTCAAGGGCAAGGCTCCCGCGCCCGATGTCATCGTCCGCGTGGATGTGACCACGGAATCCGCGTTGCTCAGCGGCACCTACACCTATGGAGCCGCCACCGGCAGCCTGCGCGGTCTGCGTCTGGCCACCATGGGCAGCAGCCCGCCGACGACCCGCAAGCTGAACCTCGCATGGGATGCGGGTGACCAGGATGGCATCGCCTACCCGGCGGGCATCGGCTGGGCCAAGGGCTCAGTCAGCAATCTGGGCGCCATTGCCTTCAAGGGCCAGCTCGGTGACGGGCAGGCGATCACGCTGGCCGCCTACATGGGTGTCACGGGCCAGTCCATCCTCTGGAACCAGCCCTATGCGAACAAAGCGGGCTCCTACTTCGGCGGCGTGATCGTGCTGCCGGATGTGGGCCAGCCTGAGTCCACCGTCGAGCAATTGGCTGCTGGCTGCCTCTGGAACAAAGCAGCGGATGTGAAGGAGCTGTGCTACGACGCAGGCTTTGCCGCCCCGCTGCCGGTCACCTCGATCATCGCCCCGATTCCTCTCGAGGCGGTGAAGACCTCCACGGACCTCGCGACCGCCCTCGGACTCACCGCTTCCACACTGCAGGTGGAGATCGAAGGTGGCGGCCTGAGCAATGGACCAGGTGCTCCCATCACCCTGCCGACGGCCTTTGCCCTGGCCTCCAATTTCGCCCTGACGACTTCTGCCCCAGCCAGCGGTTCCACTGCCTGGACCGGCACGGTGACCAAGGCGGACGAAGGTTTCAGCGGCACGCTGACCTTGCCTGCTTCTGGCGAGATCCTGGCTGGTAAAACCACCGTCAGTGGTGTGCTGCTCCGCGGCCTGCCGAATGGCAGCGTCGGCGCCGGTCTCATCCGTGTCCCGGTGACCGGCAAAAAGGGCCAGTTCCGAACTTCCTCCCTGCTTCTTGAAAAATAAGACCCCGTGATGTTGATCCCCCAAAAGAAAGACAAATCCCTTGGCAGTCATTCAAAATATCAAAGACTGCAAAAATGGTTAGGCGCGGCAGCCAGACGCGGTCGCACACCGGAAGGCTTCACGCTGGTGGTGACCCTCGTCATCCTCGCTGCGGTGACGATCCTGGTGGTGGGACTTTTCGGCATCGTGTCACGGGAGCGGCAGACCTCCGCCACCTACGATGCGGTGGATCAGGCGGACCTGGCTGTGCAGGCCGGCCTGGACCGGGTGGGCCTCATGCTCAAAGGGGCTCTGGCAGATGAGCTGGGCGTGATGTTTTCAGTGCCTCTCACGCCTGCCCTGGATGACAAGCAGCGCCCCCGTGAGATGCTCATGGCGGCCAACTTTGATGCCACCGCCGGTGTGTGGAAATATCAGCCCCTGGCCTCGGGCGTGGCACGTCCGGCGGATGGTGACACCTTGAAGATGCCGATCTCGGGCTTTGAATCCACTCCCGCCACTGACAAGGTGGTCGGGCCTGCGGTGGATGCCAATGCCATCGAAGCCCGGCGGCTTCCCACGCCCTCCCCCTGGGCCGCGCGCGTTCCTCGCTACTGGATGCAGATGCGTCTGCCGGGCAAGGCCGCGGGTGGGCAGACGGAAGAAGGGCAGGCAGAGGAGGCACCGCCTGCGGAAGACAAGCTCGTGGCCCGCTACAGCTTTTATGTCGAAGACCTGCAGGGCAAGCTGAACCTGGCCAATGCCGGTGTCCATGACAGCGACAAAAACTTGCCGCATTATGAGACGGACATGACTCAGACCGTCGTTCCAGCACCCATTCCGTACATACCGGGCTTGAAGATTGATCAGGCCGCCCGCTGGCGCCGCAGCCCTGTTTCGGTCTGGACACTCCTGCGCCCTGACCTGGAGCCTCTCTCCGTCAGCTCCATCCCGGCCGACCTCAATGCCATGCACCGTCGCCTGACGGCCATCAACACCAAGCGCCTGGCCTTCACCCCGGAGATGTGGCGGGAGCAACTGCTGGTGTCAGATCCCCTCACCAACTGGCCGGGTCTGGAACTCGTGCGGCTGAATGGTCCCGCAGCGCGGCTGCCGAATGGCTCCCTGGCGGATGCCCAGCTCCGGACCCTCGAGGAAAACACCACCGGCTACCTCGCGCCGTATGATGAGCTGGCGCTGGTGCCTCATGGCCCCGGTTTTGCCTTTGGCGGTGAGCGCAAGCTGAACCTCAACAAGTTCCTCGTCGACACCGGGGGCTCGACAGGTCCTGTGAACCATCAGAAAATGGTCGATTCGGTGAATGAGATGGCCACGCACATCAACCGCCACCTGCCTAACTTTAAGTCGCGCGCTGGCGGGTATCCGCGGCCGCGCAATGCCGGGAACCGTGAGATCAATCAGATGGCCTATCTCAAGAATCTGGCGGCTGGCATGCTGGACTACGCCGACATGGATGGCCTGCCTTCTATCAATGTTCCGTCAGGTGGCGCCGCGTCACCTGTGGATGAGACTGCCATTGAATACCGGGGAGCAGACTCGTATCCCGTGGTGAACGAATACTGGCAGCGCTACCGCTTTGACGAGTTCCTCGGGCGTCATGTCAAGGTCTCCATCACCGACTACGTGGAGCTTTATAATCCCACGAACCACATCGTCACGGGGGATGTCACCTGCTGCTTCGAGGCCAAGGGCCGCTTCAGCCTGGGTTCCCGCAGCTACCAGGTGATGAACTCTCTCCACATGGTGGACGAGGAGGATCCGGATGGGAAGAAACCGCAGCCCATTGACGGCCTTCAGGGTTACTGGTTCCAGCCGCAGTCAATCACCCTGCAGCCTAACGAAATCAAGGTTCTGGCGTTCTCTCCTGTCATCTTCAAGCTCGATGGCGGTGAGCTGGGAAATGTGACCGGCGTGGCCTACTACGGAACCGCGGTGAACAACAACTACCAGGATGATCGCGACAGCCGCTACCGTCTGGCCTTTCGTCCCATCGATGGGTCCGGCAATGCAGTCGTGCCTAACTACACGGTGGTGGACCTGCCGTTTACCCCTCTGGAGCGCTACGAAAAGAAGGTGAACTCCAGTTCTCCGAAGCAGCTCTTCAACGTCAACGAGCCTGGACTCGCCTATCGTCTCCGGCAAAGAGGCTTTGCCTGGAACGTGGGTGACTCCAGGGCGGCTTATTACATCGACTATCATCAGGAGGAGATCTCCTACACCGCCGGCTCCAGCCCTGGCGGGCGAAATCTGCGGAGCAACATGGGCTCCTACCTCCCGGGCGAATCCAGAACCTTCCTGTGGCCCGATGGAGGTCACGACACCATCCCGTGCACCGATCATATCAACAACCGTAACCTGGACCCGGACAGCCGTGATCTGGCTCCGACCGTCAACCCGCTCAACAGTCTGGCTGAACGGCAGAAGTTTGTGCAGCGCATCTCCAATGCCGGGCGCTTTTACAGCATGACCGAGCTGGGGCACATTTTTGACCCCATCATGTGGAATCCCAATGGAGCCACGTGGTTTGACCAGCAGGCGACCTATGCCCAGCACGCGGATCTCGATGCCAGCGCCCTCAAGCTCAATCCATCTCAGGAGGAGCTCGATGCCCACAAGCTCTTCTGCGGCGGCAATACCCTGCGCATCGGCCGCGTGGAGCACAGCCTGTTCCGGCCTGATTACCGGGCCCAGCCCGGCGCCGGCCGTCCGCGGAATCGTGGAGTCGCCGCCTCCTCTCTCCTGGACATGTTTCACTGTGGTGACGCGAATTCCATGGAAGCCGCGAGAATCACGGGACCCTTCACTCGCATCGACGGCCACGTGAACATCAACACCGCCAGCCGTGAGACACTGCGTGCCTTGATCGCCGGCAGACTGTCCACCGATCCGAGGCTCAAACGCCAGAGCACGGATCCTGAGCCGGACACTTCAGCACCGGTCCTCATGCTGCCGGCCACGAAGAGCCGGGCAGATGCCCAGGCGGATGTCATGGCCACGGCCATCATTCAGAACCGCCCGTATGTCACTCCGGCTGAGGTGGCGGAGAAAGCCGTGCTGTCTCCCGCAGATGCGGCGACGATGGACAAAGAGGCATCCCTGCTGCCTCTGGCGGCCAACACACCTGTCTTTGGCTACACCAAGCGTGATCCCTCCGATGACCGCAAGGTCGTGCCGGAGTGGAATGATGCCGCCGCTGAGGAGCTCTTTGCCCGTCTCTGGAACAACAGCTCCGTGCGCAGCCGGCACTTCCAGGTGGTGGTGTGCGGGCAGGCCATCAAGACCGACCGTGACGGCACGACGCATGTGACCGCGACCCGGTCACGTCTGTTTCATGTGTTTGTTAGGCCGGTGCGCCGTGCGGATGGCACGATCGAGCGCCAGGATGTGGAGATCACCTATTCACGCGCGCTCTAGACTGGTTCTCGAAAAGAATGTCATTTTGAATCGGCGAGCGCAGCGGCCTCAATGGCAAGGAAGGTGCGCCGCCTGCTATTAGGAAATAACAGGCAAGCGCCTGACGCAGCCAGTGAGGCCGCTCCGCCGCCCGAGCAAAGTGACAGGATTTTTGAGAACCGGTCTAAATGTCCTTGTCTGACAAGGTTGACACACAACTCGGGTTGTCATCCCGCGCGTTTCAGCCGAATGCCTGCTTGGAAAGTCAGGATGTGAAATCATCCGGTTCACGGGCGCTTAAAGCGTCCCTTGTTTGACAAGGTTGACACACAGCCCGGGTTGCCTGCCCGCGCGTTTCAGCCGACTACCTTTTTCTCGTGAAAACGAGAGCTGTAAAACAATGTTCACTCAGCATCATTCGTTACGCCTAAAATCTCCCTTTCGGCTCGTGAAAGCTCCTCAAGGCGGCTTCACCCTGGTCGAGATTCTTGTCGTCGTCGCCGTGCTCGCCTTCATGATCGGCCTCGTGGGCAGCAGCACCGGAGTCATCGGCAAGACCCAGGGCATGACCGCCGTGACCGAGATGACGGCGCTGTGTGATCTCGCCCGTGGTCGTTCCATGAACGGGGAAGGGCCTGTCATGGTGGCCTTTGCCGCCAATGGCGAACTCGCCACCGGGGAGGCTTATCGCTCCGCCATTCTGTGCACTGAGGACACCACCACCGAGGCCGCTGACGACTACGTGGCCATTTCGGAGTGGTTCTACCTTCCCGCAGGTTATGTCTTCAGCAACATTGCCGCTGCCACGCCCACCGCAGGTGGCAATGTGCTGACAACTCCCAATTCGACCCGCAGGGTCAAGGTGCCGGGGAGTGATGAGGCCGTGTCGCTGCCGTGCCTGGGTTTTGGCGCGCTCGGTGAGGTCGTCTTTCCTGAGGCTGATGCCACTGCCCAGGACACTCTTTTGATCGCCATCGCGGAAGGTGATGCATCCGCGAACGGTCCTGTTTCACGGCTCGGCAGCCCGCACCGTCCCGGTGAGTGCCGCTGGGTGGCCGTGCGCAGAAACTCCGGCACGCCCATGATTTTACCATGACCCTACCCCCTAAAAAACACACCTCCGCGGCACGCCTCGCCGGGCACTCACGAAGATCCCTCCAGGGCTTCAGCTTGGTTGAGTGCATCTTCTCGGTGGCCATCACGGCCACCTGCCTCCTTGGCATCATCGGCATGCTGGCCGGTTCCCTGACCATCGCCAAGGATTCCAAGGAAACCACCATCTCCGGTGTCCTCATCCGCCAGCTGGCTGGTGAGATCCGTGATCTGCCACGGCCCACTGAAGCGGGTGCCCAGGCCCAGCCGCTGGTCATGCTGCTGGACGAGTCCATGCGGATCCTCAAGCACAGCAGCGTGCCTGCCCAGAACACACTGGCCATGTATGACTCCGGGGCCAAGCTGCCCGGCGCGACTTATTTTGCGCGCGCTGATCGCGTGGTCGATCCCGCAGACCCCTTGATGGACCGCATCATCATCCGTGTGGAGTCCCCCGCCTCGGGTCCCGCGGCCGCACGCAGCGTGCGGCAATACGCCGCCTTGATTCCGAAATGATGCCGGCATGCACCGAACTTTGAAACACAATCTTCGTCCTTCCTCGCAGCGTCCGCATCGCCAGTCGGGCTTCTCTCTGATCGAGCTGCTCGTCACCATGGCCGTGGCGCTCATCGTGATGACCGCGCTCATGCAGAGCATGGTGTCATCGCTGGACTCCTGGACCAAGCAGGACAAACAGTTCTCCAGCCAGCGTGAGGCCCGGGCGGCTCTGCGCCTCCTCGCGGATGATCTCGCGTCCCTTGTGGTCATTCCCGGCGGCGGACCTCTCGAGCAGGATCCCCAGGCGGTGGCCGGTGCTCAGCCCATGCGTTTCCTGGTCCAGGCCGCCACCGCGACTTCCGTGTCGACCTGCCGCCTGGCCTTCCTCCGCACCGCCAAGCGTGCGGTCAATGGTGCCGACAGCGGCAGGGGTGACCTGCAGTTGGTGCTCTACGGCGTGACCCTCAGTCAGGATGGCGGCGCCAGCGGATTGGAAATGGATGCCCGCAGCCAGAAGCTCGTTCGCCGGCAGTTCTCGCCCGCGGAGACCTACCTCAGGCTTCAGGGACACCGGGTCACCGGGCAGCCCCTGGTCTTTGAAGACGACTGGGTGAAGCTGGAGACCCCGCCTGAAAATGCCCCGGCGGTGCCCGCTGGGACACCCCCTGGCCCTCGTAATGCCATTCTCGCTCATGACGTCATCCGCTTTGACTGCAAGGCGCTGCAGAGCCTGACTCCAGGTCAGCCGCAGCCGCCAGTCTGGCCGCTGCATGAGTTGCCTAACTGGTTGGAGGTCACCCTGCGAGTGACCAACCGCTCCACCGGCCGCCAGCTTAAGACAGCCGAGGACTGGCGTGGCGAGGGCGTCCTCGCACGTGAGCTCACCAACGGCACACCCGACGTGTTTGAGGATGACCGTGAGGTCCGCACCTTCTCCATGCGCCTGCGCCTGCCCACCCTCGCTTTGTAGCTTCCGCTCGCGTTCCATTTTTTAGTCCCGCTTCCTTTCGTTTTCCATGACCCCTTCTGTTCAAAGCCCCCCGTCCTGGCATCGGCGCCGTTTCCTAACCAGGAGTATGACCTTGGCTGCCTCGGCCTTGGCTCCTCTGTCGCTGCGTGCCCTGGAGGTTCCCACGGACCTCGGCTTCCTCCGTCTGGTGGATGCTGTGGAACTGCCAGGTCTTCTTTACATGCGTGTGGATGGCATCGAGGCGGATCCTGCGGGCTTCAAGCAGGGCTTTGCCACGGAGGGCATCGGCCTCGCTCCCAAGATCTACCAGGTGGAGCTGGAGCATGAAACCCTGGGCAAGGAAAAATTCCCCGTGACGCTGCAGACAGGACGGATCTCCACCATCGTCGCTTACAAGACGGAGAAGCCGCCGGAGGAGCCGAAGGTGGCCAAGGTCCCGAAAGCTGAGCCGAAGAAGCCGGGGCCTCGTCTCGTCTGGCATCTCGATGAGTCACCGGCCAGCATCGCTGGCTCGAAGGAAGCGAGTGTCACCATCCTGCAGCTCACCGCGCAAGAGGTGATGGATTTCAAAGTCTCCGGCACTCCCGCATCGGCACGCTCCGGCCAGCCGGTCCGCATCCCCATCACCCGCGCCATGGGCACCTTTCCCACCATCGATTATCAGGGCAAGGAGGTCTGCGTGCTCAACTATGATGTCCGCGCGGACAAGATCGTCATCTTCTTCACCGGCTCCGACGGCAGCCTGAAGTTTGCCCAGTTGCGCAACGACGTCATCTAAGGGGTCTCGAAAAAGACACACTTTTAGTTCGGCTGGCTCGGTTTTCTGTGAAGCAGCGCTGTCGCCCGAACAAAATGACAGGGTTTGAGACTCGTCTAAAACTCGTGCGGCCAAGCAAAGGGAAATCCGATGGGAGCCTCGAAGAGGCGGCACTCCTCAGCCCAGGGCAGCGCCCTGGGGTTCCGCGTAACCGCCAATGATCGCATGACGTCGAGGCCTGAAAGGCCGATGCTCGACTCCTCGGGAGGGTTGCTCAATAGACCTCAGGAGTCGAGCATCGCACCTTCAGCGCTCTGGCTCAAAGAAAGGTCTCTAGGACGATGAACCCAGGGCTGCCGCCCTGGGCTGAGGAGTTTCAGGCCCTTGGCCCTCCAATCCCGAACAAGGTCCGAAGCACTGTGCATCACCCCACGGGTGAAGGAAAGGAATGCTTGGAGCCGGCGTGGTCTGACATCCCCCCTTCACCCTCATTCCGTCACACTGAGCCGGAAGAACAATTTCTCCGGCAGCGGTCCTCCGCCGGCGACTGTGGCTGTGCCGCGCATCACTTGCGGATCATCCATCGGCAAGGATGCCGTGGTGACTTGAATGTTGAGCGTCACTGTGCCGTTGCTTTGTCCCCCGCGGAACCATTGAATCAGATCCGTTGACCATTCGACGTCACCCGTGACATCCTCCCGGTTTAGGGCGCGCCTGAAGGTGAAGACAGCGCTGGTCTCCGTGGTGAGCACAGACGTTTCGCCCGCTTTGTTGGCGTCCTCAGGTGGCGTGCCCATGAAGTATTCCAGCAGGTTGGAGAGGCCATCGCCGTCGGCATCGGCGGAAGGGCTGCGCTTGTCCGGATGGCTGATGTTGGCAAAGGACCAGCCTTGCGCAGGATGGTCTGCAATGCTGGCGGATGCCGTGGCGGTCGTGCCTAACGAATAGGTTGCATCGGAGCTGATGCTGATCTGAACCGTCTCGCTGCCTTCGGCGATATCGTCGGCCAGCACAGTGAGAGGCAGGCTGGCGGAGGGCTGCCCCGCCGGCATCACGAGGCTGCTGCTGAATCCGGAATAGTCGGCTCCGGGAGTGGCACTGCCAGCCGCCGCGAGCAGCACCGTCAGCGCCTCCGCCGTGCTGCCAGTGCGGGTGAGCATGAAGCTCAGGGACCCGTCGCCCCCATGCTCACCTGCGGACGCATCCGGAGCACTGATGGTGACCGTGTTGGCAGGCTGGGAAACTGGCGGTGCGAGGGGGATGACCAGGATGCGAAGGTCGATCGCCTGATGCGTGCCGCTGACCTGCGGCAGGTCCTGGGTGAACACGCGGAACTTGCTGCCATTGACCGACCAGGCCACCAGATTGTCCAGGGCATTGGTGGCGCGGGTGGCATCTGCCGTAACAAAAAGTGCGGCAGTGGCGGGATTGATCACCGAGCCATCGCCAAACTGCAGGTCCAGACCCTCAGCGCCAGGAGTGGCCGTCAGTGTGCCGAAGGCGCTGAGTCCGGCATTCCTTTGTGAAACCGCTCCCGTGCTGCTGACAGCGGCCGCAAAGACCCCGGTCGTGGTCGGAGGGATATAGACAAAGCTGAAGTCGCCATCCTGCTCTGACGCACCGTTGTCACGGACATCCACCACCCATCGGCCGTCCTCGATGCGGACCGAGCAGACGTTGTCGCCCGACGTGCCGCCGTTGCCGTTCGGCACCGCCAGCAAGTTGCCAGCGGTGGAAAGCCCGTTGATGGAGTAGAAGCCTGCTTCCCCCAGCTTGGAGACGGTGACGCCCGCAGGCAGATTCCCGCTCGTCACGGCGCCGGCGGCGTTGACGCTCGCACCCGTCCAGCCTGCCGAGTAGGGCAGGTAGGCCACGCTCACACCAGACGTCTGCTCCGAGGTCGCGGGATTGTCGTCGCTGGCATTGTTGTTGGTGTTGTCCAGCACGCTGATGTTCGCATTGCCATCCGCACCGGCAAAGGGCAGGGACAGGTTGTCATAGGCGTCCACATTGCCCGCGATGCTGGCCGGGCTGTTCCAGTTCGTGGCTAGGGTGATGCCGCCATTGAACGGCACATTGGCCCCAGCGATCTTTAGCGCCACATCGCCATCGTTGCTGCCAGGCAGATTGAAGTGATAGGGGGCCGGACTGGTGGCCGCCACGGTCCATGCGGGCGGGTCAAACAAGCCCGCCGATCTTTTGGACACATCGGTCGGTGCGGCGGCCTCGACAAAGACCGACACGATGACCGGATCTGACGTGACCACCCGGCCGATGCTGTCCGTGACCTTGGCGGTGAAGGTGTAGGTGCCCGGCGCCAGGTTCGTCACACTGCGAGTGAAGGGTGCCTGAGCATCCACCCCGACGGAAGTGCTGCCCGAGAAGAATTCCACCTTGTCCACCGGACCTTCCGCATCCGTTGCATTGGCGGTGAGGGTGATACTGGCCGGGGCGGGAAGAGCGGTTCCATTGGCGGGTGCAGTGATGGCAATGACCGGCGGCTCATCACCCACCACAACCGTGATTTTGGCGATGTTGGAGAGTGTGGCTGCCTTGTCATTGTCCACTGCCACGGCCACGATGTTGTGGGTGCCCACGGTCGCATTGGCCCAGGCATGGGAATAAGGCGCGGAAGAGTCCTCGCCGAGCTTGGTGCCGTCACGATAGAACTCCACGCGCTGGATGCTGCCGTCCGCATCCGCTGCCGTGGCAGTCATGTCGATGGTGACCGGCGTGCCAAACACAGCCTGGTGGGCAGGCGTGGTGAGCGTGATGGTGGGTGCGGCGTTGGGCGCGCGAGTGAAGCGCCTTGCAGCGGAACTGCTGGTTAGGCTGCCATCTGAGGCCGCCGCATACCATTCATAGTTCTTGCCGTCTTCCAGCCCGGTCCAGTTCAGGGCGGCGCTGCGCCCTCCCGCCGCCACGCTGACGGTGCCCAGCGGCACCCAGCCCATCACCGGCGTCTGCATGTTGTAAGGCAGGTTCACCGTGTTCTCCCAGGAGGGGATCGAGTCGCTCGTATTCACCGCACGGTCGAGGGTCGGCGAATAGCTTTCGAGTTTGATGGAGTTGCTCGCCGGAGAGAAGGTCAGCGTGCGGAGGAAGCCGTTGCCGCCATTCGTGGCACCCTGGTAGTCCGAAAGCACGGAGTACACCGTGCGGCCCTGGAAGACATCCGCACGCCGGCCTTCCGCGTGGATGTGGCCGCAGAGCATGAGGAAGAAGTTGGGATTGTTTTTCAGCGCATCATAGATGCCACGGCCCTGGGCACTGAAGCTGGCCGGATTTCCACCTCCGATGATGGAGTGGCTGGTGGCGATGGCCCGGCGGTGAGGATGCGCTTTCAACAAAGCATCCGCCCAGTTCAGGATGGCCGCATTCGGCGTGGTGTCATACGCGAAATGAATGGCGATGAAGTCCAGCCCGCTGGCGCTGAAGAGCTGATAGTTGTTCGTGTTGTCACTGCCGTAGTTGCCGCCCCAGTAGCTGCGCTTGGCAAAGCGGCTCGTGCCAAAGAATTGGTTATAAAACGAGGTGGATCCGTCGTCATAGTCCCCGATCGGGGAGATGTCATGATTACCCGGCGCCACGCCAAACGGCACCCCATGCGCGAGCAGGGAGGTGATGGGGTTCTCCAGCTTCGCCATCGCGGCGGAGGCCCGGGTCCACTCGATGTTGTTGCCGCCGTTGTTGCCCTTTTGCACGATGTCTCCCATGTGGCTCACAAAGGCGATGTTCCGCGCCTGCCGGTTCTCCACCACCCATTGGGTCTGGGCTCCGAAGGTGGCGATGAGCTGCTGCACGGAGATCGTGTCGGCATGACCCGCGGCGCCTTCCGAATAGAACTGCGTGTCGGGAATCTGCACGATCCTGAAATCAGGTCCTGGAGTCGCTGGCACGGTCGGGCGGCCATAAAAGGTGACGGTCATGGCATCACCATTCGCATCAAACACCTCCGCCTGAAGATTCGCCGTTGAACCCGTCACCGAGCCTCCGTCCGCCGGAGACTTCAGAGCCACGGCGGGATGATTGCCTGTTGGCATAACATAGAGTGTGGTAGGATCACTTTCTCGGGTGCCGCCCAGGTCATCCTGCGCCCGCGCGCGCAGCGTGTAGTTTCCAACGGCTGGCGGTGTCCAGGTGAAGCTATAGGGAGATGTCGAGTCCTCGCCCACCTTCAGCCCATCCACCAGGAACTCGACATTGATCACCACGCCATCGGCATCCGCCGCCGTCGCCTCCAGGGTGACTGGAGCAGACACCGCGCTGCTGGAAACGGACGCGGGTGAAGTCAGCACCACCGTCGGTGCCGTGTTGGTGGCACCAAAGGGCACGCCCTCCACCCAAAGCGGGCCGTTGGTCAGTGTGCCGGCATGGGAACCTGCGGAACTCGCCGTGGAGGTGCCAGTGCCTTCATTCAATCCGAAGCGGCCGATCAGCCCTGGCGCCGTGCTGACGGGTTGATCCTTGCTGGCCGAGATCTGCGTAGCGCTGCGCGCATAGTTCCACACCCGGGCCTCGTCGATGCGTCCTCGGAACGCACCGTCGGCCACGCCCGTGGAGTTCAATGCCGTGCCGATCGCAAAATGCTGGATGCTGTCAAAACGTGGGCGCGCATTCGCCGTGACCGTCGTGCTGCCCGCGAGAGTTCCATCCAGATACATCTTCCAGGTGCTTGTCGCGTGATCGTAAGTCACTGCGGCATGGTGCCAGGCGCTGTTGGTCAGCGGTGCATGCGTGGCGGTGATCGGGAAGTTTTCGCCAGCCGCCACTCCGGTGGCAGGCTGCGCTTCAAAGTCGGCCACGAGGCGGCCCTCTGCATTGATGCCGAAGAAAATATTGCAGTCCACGTTCGTGCCATCGCTCTCTCCGCGGCCTTTGCCAAAGAGAGGCGCTCCATTGACACCTCCTGATCCCGAGCCCGAGATGCGGCCTGCTCCTTCACGGCTGAACCAGCACTCCAGGGTGAAACCCGTATCACTCATCTGTCCCACATTCAGCGTCGGCGCGGCCCCCATGGTCACGTAGTCATTCGTGCCATCAAAGGACAGCGCGGTGTTCGCCGGGATGCTTGCCGGCACCAGGGTCACCTGGACCTGGCTCACCGCCGTGGTGGTCACATTGCCCTCATTGTCGGTGGCACGCGCTTGATAGTCGTGATGACCCGCCCGCAGGTTGCTGTCCTCGAAGCTGTAGGGCGCAGTAGCATCGGTGGCGATGACCAGCCCGTTGCGCAGAAATTCCACCTGGGTGATGCTGCCATCCGCATCCGTGGCGGTGGCTTCGAGCGTGACGCCAGCCGGCGCTGTGCCAGCACTGCCCGGGGCAGGAGAAGTCAGCGTGACGGCCGGCAGCACCGGAGCGGTGAAAAAGGCAAAGCTGAACACATCATCCGCAGCCGCCGTGGCATTTTGCAGGCCCGGCGTGGCACCCGGCAGGTCACGTGTTTCAATGACCCACCGGCTGCCTGCTTCCTCCCAACCACAGGAAACAATGTTGTCTGTGGTGTTGCCGACTCCACCCTCCGGGCTCACCAGCATCGTGCCCGTGGCTGGAGACTCACCGCTGATCTGCAGATACCAGATGCCGGTGGCCCCCTTGGTCACCGTGACCGTTTTTCCAGGGATCTTGGCGGAGACATCCAGGCTGGCGTTGTTGTTCACGCGACCGATGGCCGTGAGATGATCCGTGCCCACTTTGGTAGTGGGCAGGTACACAAAGCCGACCCCGTCATTCTCGTAGCCAGCACCGTCCACACCATTGTCATGGCAGTAGATAGTGAAGCTGCCGTTCGCATTCGCCTGTGATAGCGCGAAGTTGTCCTCATTGCGCGCTCCGGTGACGAGCAGGATGCCGTTCTGCGCGGCATTGTTTCCGGTGAGGGTGTTGATGTTCAGCGTGTATTGGCCGGCGGGCGTCGCCAGGTCGGTGAAGTGGGTGTTCAGCACCAGCGCGGAGCTGCCTGAGAGTTCGGTCAGCTCGCCATTGTTCGCCGCATTGCGCGCGATGCCGCCGATCCATTTGTTGTAAGGAAAGAATCCAAAGGTGACGTCCATGTTCACCTCGTCACCGGCGGGCGCGCTGAAAAGGGCGATCGTATAATCGGACAGCCCGTCATTCGGCCCGATGGCCGCCGTGGCAAAGAATCGCCCCACCGTGTCGCCCTGGGCGGTGTTGTCCCGGGAGAGCTGCGCCACATACGGGATGAGCACCCCGGAAAGAGGATCCACCCCCGCGCCAAAGTCCAGGCCGTAGTCCCCACGGTTGCCACCGGTGATGGCAAGGTAGGGGGAGCTGCCCGGGGTCTTGGTGAGCGTGACCGAGGCATCCGTGTTCTCCTCATTGATCTGGACCACAGTGATTCCCCCGAACTCAGTGGTTTGAGCGTGGCCCGGAGGCATAACCAAAAGGAAGGAAAAAGCGGCCAGGAGGCTGGACAGACGATGCATGGAGCAGGGAGAGGTGAGGGGAGGCCGGATCGCTGGATCCGGCGGGCGTGTGGAAGCTGGGCGTGAGGCTCCAGGCATGGCAGGTAGAGCATTCACCACCACCGATGCAGGCACCTCACGCCGCTCATCAAGGGCCCTCTTCACCCTCTCGTCACATCCTGCGTCTCAACGATTTCGACAGTGAACATTTTGTCACACGAATGGACGTCGCGCCTCCCGCGCAGCCGGCTCGGCCCACTTCCTCGCGGACCTCATTTGTCTGGCTCCGCTTCCAGCACAATTCTGAAGCCGGTGATTTCACGGCGCTGGTGGTAGGGCAGGGGCAGGCGGAATGAAGACTGGGTATAGACGCCGTCGGCGGTGCCCCAGTCGCCTCCACGGGTGGGCATGTCACACTGGTCATGACCAAAGGCGTCCTCACACCATTCATTGACATTCCCGGCCATGTCATACAGGCCTAGTTGGTTAGGCGCATAGCTCATCACCGGCGCGGTGCACGCGTGGCCGTCGTCGTAGCCGGTGGCGTGTTTGACATGGATGCTGGTGTCCTTCATCAGCCTCCTGCGACTCTCATCCGCATAGTTGGCCACCCTGTCCACAGGGGGCCAGACGCCCTCCCACGGAAAGAAGCCCTGCGGCTTGATGACCGTCTGCGGGGTGGTCTTCTCATCCCAGCTTTCCAGGTGGCCGATGCCAACGGCAAAGCTCCACTCGCGGTCCGTCGGCAGGCGGTAGACGCGGCCCTGGCCCTCCTTGCGGCTGAGCCACGCACAGAAGGCCTGCGCCTCCGTCCAGTTGACGAGCATCACAGGATGGTTTTCGACCTGGCCCTGCAAGGTGTAGCCGCTGAAGGTCTGGCGCTGCCATGACGGGTCCGCCCCGGGCGTTTCCGCGGCGAAGGCCGCGTAGTCCCGCCGCCGCGTTTCATGCGCACAGAAGAGCACGCTGGTGCCCGGCACCGGCAGGAGTTCCATTCCCAGGCTGTTGGTTAGACCTTTCTGGCGTGCCGCATCCGGCGTCATGCCGGGGGCAAACTGGGGCACGAGACGGGCCTGCAGGCTGGAGATGGCGCCGGGGTGCGGTTTCGGCACCGGCGGCGTCGGTGAGCGGGGCATGGGCTCATTGTCCCGCAGGGCAGGCGGCTTGCCGCCAGGGACGAGCACACAGCGGAAGCCAAACTGCAGATTGCGCACGCCTGGCTGCATGGACCGGCGTTTGGCGGAGAACATGACCTGCGAATTGTCATCCGCCCAGCCAGCACCACGGACGACGCGCTCGGTGGCCACCGCATTCAGCCAGTCCTCGCACCACTCACCCACATTGCCACCCAGATCGAAAAGGCCAAAGGCATTGGGAGCGAAACGCATCACCGGAGCCGTGGTGGCAAAGCCGTCGTCATAGCCGACGATGGACGGCATCTTGGGAAAGGCAGCCAGCCAGGTTCTATCCGCATAGTTGCCGGCTCTCCATTCGCTGCGCGGTGGAAACGTCCTGTCCCAGGGAAATTCCGTGCGCCCCATCTGGCCCAGTTGCTGAGGGCTGCCGCCTTCCGTCTCATGCGGTCCCAGCCCCACGGCGATGCTCCATTCGCGGTCCGTGGGCAGGCGGTAGAGACGCTGCTCCGTGCGGCTGAGCCATGCGCAGAAGTCCTGCGCGTCCTGCCAGCTCACGCCAGCCACGGGATGATCATCCTCCGCACCGGCGGGCCTGCCTGCCCGGTGCATGAGCTTCCACGCCACGGCCACCTCGTGCAGGCCGGCATAGGCCGCAAAGTCCTGGTGCCGCGTCTCATGGATGCAGAAGAGCACCTCGGTGCCGGGCACGGGGATGAATTTCATTCCGAGACTGTTCGTTAGGCTGCGCTTCGCCACCTCGGAGGCCGGCAGAGGATCCGGAAAGGCGGCCGGTGCCACCGCGACGATGGCTGTGGGGACCGCAGCCTTGGCCGCCACCGGCGGAGCGAGGGCGGGCAATGGCCTGGCCCCGGAAGCTGGCGCGGCTTCCAGCACGCAGCGGAAGCCATATGCGGGAGATTTGATCGCCCCTGAATAGTCCCGGATGTGGCGGCTGGACGTGAGCAGGGTCTCGCGCAGATCTTCGGATTCATGGCTTCCCCAGTTGCCTCCGCGCAGCACACGGAGGCTGGATCCCGGCTCATACCACTCCTCCACCCACTCGCTCACGTTGCCGCCCATGTCATAAAGGCCTAACGAATTAGGCTGGAAATGCATGACGGGCGCGGTTGTGGGGAAGCCGTCGTTGTAGGCCCGGAGGTAGGCCACGGTCTCAGGCTCCTGCAGCTTCCGTGATTCATCACAGTAGTTTCCGGCCCTGGACGGCGGCGGCCAGGCCCGGCCCCAGGGGTAGTGGCCCGGCACCTTGAACACAGCCTGGGGCGTGGTGCCCGCCTGCCACCTTTCCTCACTGCCAATGCCCGCCGCGAGACTCCATTCGTGGTCCGTGGGCAGGCGGTAAGTGCGGCCTTCCTTGGCGCTCAGCCATTGGCAAAAGGAGGCCGACTCTTCGTAGTTCAGCCGCATGGCCGGGTGGTCATCGCGATTGGCCACCACCGGGTCCAGGCCGGAGGTGATGCCGGTCAGCCAGAGGCCGATGGCACCCGGCACCTCGTCAGCATAGGCGGCGAAGTCCCGGTTCCGCGTCTCATGAATGCAGAACAGCACATCCGTGCCCGGCACGGGGGCAAATTTCATCCCCAGGCTGTTGGTGTGTGTCTCACCTGGACCCAGGGTGATGCGCTTGGGTTTGCGTGCCTCCACCTGCAGATGCAGCGCGGTGAAGATGCACGCCGCAGCCGCGGCCGCCCCGAGACTGGCCACCGCCACTCCCCGGCGATGTCTGCGCAGCCACCTTCCCGCCTTGTAACCCAGGCTTGGCGGACGGGCCATGACAGGCTGGTTGTCCAGATGGCGCTGCAGATCAGCCGCCATCTCCGCCGCTGTCTGGTAGCGCCGCAGGCGGTCCTTTTCCAAGGCGCGCATGGTGATCCAGTCCAGATCCGCCGGCAGGGCGGCCAGACGTGTTTGAAAGCCCTTCTTCGTCTTCTTTCCAGCCGCCGCCTTCTCGCGGACTCGCGTGCTGGGGCGCACAGGCACCGTCTCCAGGATGAGGTTTTTCACTGCCGCCAGACCCCCATGGCTGACGCCTGTGGTGTCAAAGGGCTGCACACCGGTCAGCAGTTCATAAAGCAGCACGCCCAGCGCATACACATCACTGCGGGCATCCAGCCTGCGGCCTCCCTCGATCTGCTCCGGAGACATGTAGACGGGCGTGCCGACGACCTGGTCTTCCTGCGTCAGCATCGTCAGGTCCGCGAGCGAGCCGGAATGCAGGGCCATGGCGATGCCGAAATCAATGATCTTCGGCACCGGCTGGCCGCTGATCTCGGTGACGAGCACATTGTTAGGCTTGATGTCACGATGCAGGATGCCCTTGTCGTGCGCATGCTGCACGGCACGGCAGATCTGGATGAAGAGGCGCAGCCGCTCAGGCAGGGATGACTGCCGGGAGTCACACCACCCGGTGACCGGACCACCGCGAACCAATTCCATGGCAAAATACGGCCGTCCGTTTGGCCCCACCCCTGCGTCGAGCATGGTGGCGATGCTGGGATGGTCGAGGCTGGCCAGCGCCTGCCGTTCCTGGTTGAAGCGGCCCAGCACCTGGGCCGTGTCCATGCCCAGCTTCACCACCTTCACGGCCACCTCACGCTGCACCACCTCGGTCTGCTCCGCACGCCAGACATTGCCAAAGCCGCCCTCGCCCAGCATCTCGCGCAGTTGGTAGGGGCCCACCGTGTCTCCCGCCTTCTCCATGCCCGCCAGACCGCTGCTGCCGAGCATGTCCTCGAGGATGCTGCCGGCATTCCTGCGCAGCAGCTCGGACGCGGACGGCAGATCGAACCGGACGGTGTTGTCCTGGCTGTTGCCACTGGCATCCATGGAGGCGGGCATGATCAGCGGAAGGCTTTGAAAAGGTCTGCCATCTCCTCGCGGATCAGCGCCGGATCGTCCGTGTCCAGGGTGGTGGCCAGCTCGCGCTCGATCTTGTCCCGGTAGTGTTGACGGAGGCGGTGCAGGGTCACGCGCAGGCTGCCCGGTTTCATGCCGCTCCGGGCGGCGAGCTGCCTTAGATTCTCCTCATCATTCTGCTGGAGCAGCGTGCCCACTAGCAGTTCGTAGCGTTCCTGCCAGCCGCGGCTCACGTAGTCGGCGCGCAGGGCTTCCAGACCCCGCTCCAGCACGGCCGTGGCCCACTCGCGGTTATACAGCACCTCGATGGTGATGGTGGACGCGTCGGACCTTTGAAAGCGCTGCTCAGCCTTGTTGGTGTCCATGTAGTCAGCCAGCTCCACATGCTCCACACCACCGCCGCGCTTCTGGCGGTTGGCCCGGGCCCACTGCTGCGTGCAGTAGTTGTCAAAGGAGCGGAGCAGAAACTGGCGCAGCTTGCCGGCGGACTCGTCGGCGGAGGAAAAGATCTCACGTCGGAGCACGCATTCGAAAAAGCCCTGCACCGCATCCTGGGCATCGTGCTGGTTGAGCCGCCTGTGCCGCGCCACGCTGTACAGGGGCTGCCAGTAAGAGCGGCAGAGGATCTCCAAAGCCTCCCGTGCCTCCGTCTCTGATCCGTCACGCGCTCGCTGAAGCAGAGTCCAGCGCGTCGAGGGAAAACGATGAGGAGCTGGGGAGTCTGGCATGATGAGAGACAGCCACCCCTTATAACCGTGCACTGCGCGCCTGCCATGGGATATTTATCTACCGTGAAAGTTCATCGGCGCAGCGTGGTGGATTTAGGAGCGCGGGACCTGTTAGCGAAAACTCGCATCACTTGGCCGCTGCGGCTGCGGCCACGGCGTTCTTCCATTCAGCGAGCTCCTGCGGTGCTGGTGTTTCGGGCCGGGCTTTTTTGAGAGCATCATAAGAGGCCAGGATGATCCGGGCCATGGAGCCTAGATGAATGACATCCTCGCTTGCTTCCGGGCGTCGCCGTATCTCCGTCCAGAGTTCCATCCCCAGTTTCAGAGCCTCCTCGGGGCGGTTCTGCTGCCGCCGGATGTTGCATATCTCGCTCAGCGCCTTCTCGCCCTCTCGCAGGTTCGCCCCGCTGTCCAGGATGCGGTCATGGATCTGCCGCAGGAAGTCGCAGGCCTCATCCAGTTTTCCCGCCGCCTGATGGATGTCGCACAGCCCCTGGAGGCTCCGGGTGATCATCTGATCGTTGTTCACTTTGCGGGCCAGCCGGAAGGCTTCGTCCGCATGGGGCAGAGCGTCCCCGAAGTTCCCCGCCTCGCTCTCATATTCGGAGATATTCAGCAGCGCCTGGAAAACATCCTTGTAGTGCAGCAGTGAGGCCGGGGCGCTTCCGCTGAGCTGCGCGCGGGCGATCTCCAGCGCCTCCTCGCTGTGGGAGATGGCTGAGCCATGCTCATCATTTCGACTCTCCAGCTCAGCCAGCAGGAAGAGCAGTGAGATGATGTCCCGCGCCTGGGTGTCCGGCTTCTTCTTCAGGTCAGCCAGGCTGGCCCTGGCCAATTCCGCCCCGCGCTTGAAGTCACCCTGCCTCTGCAGGAGGAAGAGCACACGTTCATCGATCCGGCTGAAATGTCCGGGGTCCGTCGTGTGCCTGCGGGCTGTCTCCAGCAGGCTCAAGGCCTCGTCATAGCGCCCTGCAAATTCCAGGGCTGCCGCCAGCGCGATCTCATTGCCCAACGAATTTTGCGGCGTGAGTTTTTGCCTCCGCGTTTCATCCATCAGCTCCTCGGCGGCGGCGAGAGCCTTGTCGGGGATGTCGAGCTTCATCCACGCACGGCTGAGCTCGCGCTGCACATCCATCCAGAGTTTGTTGTCGCGTCCCTTGGCGTTCTCCACACGCTTCCGCAGATCTTCAAGCAGTGCCGGAGCCGTGGCGCGGGCGCCAAAGTTGACCACCATCTTCAGGTGGCTGAGTTCCGCCGCAAACGCCTCCGCACTGGTGGCACCTTGCAGCGCGGCGATCTCCCGTGCCTTCAGAGCCGCCAGCGGGATCGCCAGCTTGATCTCGCCGATGGTGGAGTAGATGCCCTGGATCTTGTCCAGCAGCTGGATCCGCAGTTCGGGACCTGCCTCCAGCTCGAGGATGTCGTGATCGCTGCTGGCCAGCGCTGCCTTCAGCGCCTCGGCGTTGCGGCCTTGACTGGCCTCCAGGCTGATCCGGTCCAGCAGCGCGAGGAGGAAGGTCGCCGTGTGCTGGGCCTCCCGGCGCGCTCCATGCGCCTGCTTCTCAGCCGCGCGGGCCAGCTCTGTTTCCCTCTCCGCAGAGCGCCGCGCCAGACGGGCAGCCTGGGCCTGCCAAAGCGCCACCCCCGTGCCAGCCACCATGGACAAGAGCACAAAGCACGCGGCGGCAAAGGACCTGCGGTTACGCTTGATCCAGCGCCTGGCCACGTATCCCAGGCTCGGCGGCCGGGCCACCACCGGCTCACTGTTGAGAAAGCGCTGGATGTCCCCGGCCAGCTCAGCCGCCGTCTGGTAGCGGCGGGCCGGATCTCTCTCCAGAGCCCGCATGGTGATCCAGTCCAGGTCATTGGAGTAGTCATCCGCCAGCATGGCCAGCGCTGGCGTGTCCGCGGCGGGGCGTCGCCGGATCTGCGTGCTCGGGCGCGGAGGTGAGCATTTCTGCACCAGTCTTTTCAGCTCGCCCGCGCTAAGCCTGGGATCAAAGGGCGGGACGCCGGTCAGCAGTTTATACAGCACCACACCCAGGGAGTAGATGTCGCTCCGCGTGTCCACGGCGGCACTGCCTTCGATCTGCTCCGGGGACATGAACCGTGGCGTGCCCAGCACCTGGTCGGCCTGCGTGAGCAGCGTGTGCTCATGCGGACTGTCGGTATGGATGGCCTTGGCGATGCCAAAGTCGATCACCTTCGGCACAGGCTGGCCGTCGATCTCCGTCACCAGGATGTTGGAAGGTTTCAGATCACGGTGAATGATGCCCTTTTGATGAGCATGCTGCACCGCCTGGCACACCTGCTGGAAGACCTGCAGACGCTGATGCAGGGACGCGCTGTGCTCCTGGCACCATTGCGTGATGGGCGTGCCCCGAACCAATTCCATGGCAAAATACGGCCTGCCTCCCGGCCCGGCCCCCGCATCGAGCATTGAGGCGATGCTGGGATGATCCATGCTCGCCAGCGCCTGGCGCTCCTGCTCAAAGCGGCCCAGAACCTGCATCGTGTCCATGCCCAGCTTGATGATCTTCAGCGCCACCTCGCGCCGGATCGGCTGCGTCTGCTCCGCCCGCCAGACATTGCCAAAACCTCCGGCGCCAAGCATCTCACACAGACGGTAGGGACCGATGCAGTCACCCTCGCCCTCTGTGCCAGCCCAGCCCGTGCCGATGCCCAGCATCTCCCCCAGGATGTGTTTGGCATTCGCGCTCAGCAGTTCGGTGGAGGATGGCTCCTCCGTGCGCGGCTCGTTTGCCCGGTCACCAGAGTTTCCTGATGACTCAGGCACGCTCGTGCCACAGCCCGGGTCTATGACTCCAGACTCTTGCGCAGGTTCGGCCGAAGCATCCCGATCCGGAAGAGGCAGTGTTGAAAAAGGCAGGTCATTCATCAAGCAGGCAGCCCGCACCTCCCTTTCCACGAACCCTCCGGCCTGTCCGAGAAAAATGTCACTTTAGTCAAATGACTAACATCCGTTCCGCAGCCGGTGACCCGACTGATTGAAATTTGTTGATGAGCGCCGGCTCCAGGGTGTCAATCCCCATTAGTCCCGATAAGACCTCCGACGGCGGAAGAACATCGCGGCAAGGGCGAGGCCGAGCAGGAGCAGGCGTGATGGTTCGGGGATCATCACCACCACAACGGAGCCGGAGGCGCCAAAGCGGCTGATGTCCCAGGCGTAGCCGCTGGCGCTGATGTCTGGCAGGTCG
>JAZKCU010000020.1:0-187285 GCA_040387935.1 Verrucomicrobiota bacterium
TGGGGTCGTTCAGTTCGGAGTAACCGGGGCTGATTTCCTGGCCGTTGATGATGAGCTCATACACATCCACCACACTGTCGTCAGCGGTGTTCTGCTTGGCGAGAGGCACGAGTTCCTTTGGCACATGGGTGACGAAGGTGGGGTTGAAGCTTTTCTCTTCGACGAGCTTCTCAAAAGCCTTTTGATCCAGTTCGTGATGCTCATCACCGGCATGGATTTCATGCACGCCGAGGCTCTGCGCACGGGTGACCTTGTCTTCCTTGCTCAGAGTGAACCAGTCTTCACCGGCAGCACCTTTGACGAGATCGCGATACGAGGCGCGCTTCCAGGGGCGGGTGAGGTCGATGGTCTTGGTGACGGCGCCTTCTTCATCCTTGTGCTCGATGATGAGGCCGCCGCAGAATTTCTCGGCGAGCTGGCAGATCATGCTTTCGACGAGGTCAGCCATCTGCTCGAAATCGGCATAGGCCCAGTAGGCCTCGAGCATGGTGAACTCGGGATTGTGACGGCGGGAGACACCTTCATTGCGGAAGTTGCGGTTCAGCTCAAACACGCGGTTGAAGCCGCCGACGAGCAGGCGCTTCAAATAGAGCTCAGGGGCGATGCGCAGATACATCTTCTGATCCAGCGCATTGAAGTGGGTCTCAAACGGACGTGCGGCAGCACCCCCAGGAACGTCCTGCATCATCGGGGTCTCGACCTCCAGGAAGTCACGGCCATGCAGATAAGCACGGATCTCGGCGACCATCTTGCTGCGGGTCACGAAGACCTCGCGGCTGCGGTCGTTGGAGATGAGGTCGAGGTAGCGCTGGCGATACTTGATCTCCTTGTCGGCGATGCCGTGCCACTTGTCCGGCAGCGGGCGCAGGGCCTTGGAGAGCGGCGTGAGTTCCTTCACATGGATGGAGTGCTCACCCTTCTTGGTGATGAAGGTCAGGCCGGCCACGCCAGCGAAGTCGCCGATGTCGAGGAGGTCATTGAAGAGCGCGTAGGCTTCATCGCCGACATCGCTCTTGCTCAGGTAGCACTGGATGCGGCCGGTGATGTCTCCGAGGTCGAAGAAGGTGGCCTTGCCCATCACACGACGGGAAAGGATACGGCCCGCGACGCGGACATCCGCGCCTTCAGCGACGAGACCTTCTTTGAACGTGTTCCTCAGGGTGCCGGGATCATTGGTGACCTCAAACTTGCCGCCAAACGCTGCGACGCCACGTTTCTGCAGTTCTTCCAGCTTGTGACGGCGGACTTGCAGAAGTTCGGATTCGGTAGGTTCTGGGGCAGGCGTAGGTTGCATGGCGATGTGAGCCCTCAATTTGAGGGGCCGAGTCCATAGCCGGATGCGACTGGTTTGCCACTGCAAAGGTTAGGGCTGGGCCGAAACACGCATCTAGTCGTGGAGGCGGCGGTCTTTTTTAACCGCTAATGAGACGCTGATAGGGCGCTAATATCCAAGGCATTTATGAGCGTTAGATTAGCGTCTAATCAGCGGTTAAAACCTCTCCACTTAGGCTTCCCCAGCACCGGTTTCCGTTGGAGGAGGTTCGGGTGGTGAGTCACAGGGCTTGCTCGTGGGACCGCACATGGTTTGCAGTTTGGAGCGGGTGATCTCGGCGCGGCGGATGTCACGTTCCACGGGAGTGAGTTCGGTGCCAGCGCGGAGCTGGAGATGCGCGGGCTGGATCTCCAGAAGCAGGAGGTCCAGCAGGCTGCGGTCGCAGTTCTGGATGATGTCCATGTCCGCACCCAGGCGGAGCATGGAGAGGAGGTTCAGAGCTTCCTTGGAGGTCAGGATATGCGCGTGGGCCAGGATGGCGTAGGCGCGGCCGACCTGGTCCTTCAGCATGATGGAGTTTTCCTCGATCAGCTTCTGGCGGGCATTGATCTCCGAGGTCACGACACGCTCGATGACACGCTCGATGGAGGTGATGATCTCATTCTCTTTTTCGCCCAGCGTGTGCTGGTTGGAGATCTGGAAGAGGTTTCCGAGGGCCTCGGTGCCTTCGCCATACAGGCCGCGCACGGCCAGGCCGATCTTGCCCACGGCCTTGATAACGGGATTGATCTGCTCGGTGAGGGCCAGGGCAGGGAGGTGCAGCATCACGCTGGCGCGCATGCCGGTGCCGACATTGGTGGGGCAGGCGGTGAGGTAGCCGAGTTCCCTGTCAAAGGCATACGGAAGCATGGCCTCGATCTCGGTGTCTACGTGATCCACAAGCTCCCAGGCGCTGCGCAGGTTCAGCCCGGCGCGGATGCCCTGGATGCGGAAGTGGTCCTCCTCATTGATCATGATGGAGATGTTCTGACTACGATCCACCACCACGGCACATCCAGCGGCCCGCGCGGCGTGCTCACGGCTGATGAGATGGCGCTCCACCAGCACCTGTTTCTTGATCTTGCTAATGGTGGCGTAGTCCTCGCTGTAGCGTTCCTTCATCTCCGGCAGGCCTTCCACCACGGGACGGGCCATGTTCAGCAGTTCCAGGCGCTGATATTCCTGACTGTAACCAGGGAAGGGGAAGCCGCGCAGATTGCGTGCGAGCCGCACGCGGGAGGTCATGACGACGTCTGAATGCGGACCACTGCCCTGCATCCAGTCCGCAGGGTGGTTGATCAAGGTCTTGAATTGCATGTAGCAGGGGGAAACGAGGTCCGGAAAACGATACGAATGTGGCAGGGCAGGGGATCAACTGGCCGTCGAAAGGCGGTCGATCTCGCGCTTGATGGCAGCGGCATCCTCATAGCGCTCATCGCGCACGGCAGCGTCCAGTTGCTCACGTAGCTTGGCCACGCTGGGGGCGGGCGGTGCCTTTTTCGACGCTTTTGGTTTGACCGGTGCGGGCGTTTCCCCAGCCTCAGAGACGGGCGATACAGCTGGTGCACGGCCCGGGACCTTGCCCACATGGCGGGTGCCCTTGTGCATGGCACGGAGGAGATTGTCCAAGCCGTCACGGAAAGACGTGTAGCACTCCGGACAGCCCATGCGGCCGATCTTCTTGAGCTGGGAGGCGGTGAATCCGCAGGCTCCGCAGACGACCTCGGCTGAGTGGCTTTCGGGGGCGGTGGTGCTGAGGAAGGCCTCGGCGAGGCCGAAACCGGCCTCATCAGTCACGCCCTTGGCTTTGGAGCACGCATCGCACAGGTTCACTGTGGTCATCTGCCCGTTGATAATTTGGGTCAGGAACACTGTGGCCTCACTTTCGCAGACGTCGCACTTCATGATTGGAGAGAATGTTTCAGGCAGCGTGTGCCTGATGTGATGAACTACATACGCCTGACACACCGCCGGGGTAACGCTTACGACAGCGCTTCTAGGGCGTCAATGACATGGAGCACCGCTCGGCTCCTCGATGAGTCTCTTTTGAAGAGTTTTCTTCGGCTGCGACGGGCAGAGGCATCGTGTCTTTCACCCATTTCAGGTGTCTCATGGGAGCCCCTAGAATCCATAAGGCTGTTTGGTGGAGGATCAGGTAGCTCTCGGCCCCTGGAGCTTTTGACATGCAGACCACGAAAGCTGGAAAAAACTGTCACGAAGCGATTGACAGTACTGCTTATGAGACCTAATCGCATCAAGCTACTTGCTATTGATTCTCATTTTAGTGAGGCTTCCTGACACTTTTCCTTCTCCTCTCGACGACATGAAAAAAGCGCTCCCTGCTCCCTCTCTCCGATTCCCGAACTGTTCTTCAGAAGGGGTGATTCTCACCTCCCTCCTGGTCGCTGCTGGCAGCTTGTCCGCTCAAAACGCGACTCCCGTGAAGCCCGCAGATCAATCCACCGAAGACGCCACCGAGATTGCCGAGATCGTCGTCGAAGGAACCCAGGACAAGGTTTACAAGCCTGACCGCGTCCAGACGCCCAAGTACACCCAGCCGCTGCGTGACATTCCGCAGACCATCACCGTGGTGCCGAAATCCGTCATGCAGGAGCGTGGTGCCACCAGCCTGCGCGATGTGCTGCGCAACGTCCCCGGGGTGACCATGCAGGCCGGTGAAGGCGGTGTGCCAGCCGGTGACAACATGAGCATCCGCGGCTTCAATGCCCGCACCGACATGTTTGTGGATGGCATCCGTGACTTCGGTGGTTACACCCGCGACCCCTTCAACATGGAGCAGGTAGAAGTCTCCAAGGGCCCGTCCTCCTCCAACGCTGGCCGTGGTTCGACGGGTGGTTCGGTGAACATGGTTTCCAAGGCACCGACATTGGAAGCGAGCTATCTCGGTGATGTGGGTGTTGGGACGAATGATTATCTCCGCACTACGGTCGACGTGAACCAACCCATAGGTGACCACATGGCCCTGCGTGTGAACAGCGTGTATCATACTGCCTCGACTCCTGGGCGTGATCACGTCGAAGAGGAGCGCAAGGGCATCGCCGCCGCCCTGGCCTTTGGCCTTGGTTCGGATACACGTCTGACGATCAGTTACTTTCACATGGAGTCGGAAGCCCAGCCTGATTATGGTATCCCTTGGGTGCCAGCTCCGGCGGCCACAGGCGTGACCATTTATCCCGCTGGAATCGCTGACCATGTCAACGATGACCCGCATGTGCCCTACAACAGCTACTTTGGTCTTCTGGATCGTGACTATGAAGTGATCCGCACGGACATCGCCACCGTACAGTTTGAGCACGAGTTCAACGACAAGTGGAAGCTGACCAACACTGTGCGCGTGGGCCAGACCGTGCGTGACTCGGTGATCTCAGCGCCGCGCTTTCAGTCGATCGTGGTCGATCCTCCAGGCCCTTTGCCTCCCACCAGCACGACCTACACGGGGCGCATCAACCACCAGCTGCAGTCCCGCGATCAGAAGGACAGCATCGTGGCTGAGCAGATCAATCTCATTGGCAAATTTGAGACGGGTCTGCTAAAGCATGATCTCGTGCTCGGCGGTGAGTTTATCTATGAGACTTCCAAGAACTTTGCCCGCCAGGCCACCGGCGCCATACCGACCTCCCCTAGTGTAAACAATCCCAATCCTAACCAGACCTTCACTGGCAAGATCTTCCGCACAGGAGCCTATACCGAGGCGGAAACGGTCTCCCTGGCCGCCTATGTCTTCGACACGATCAGCCTTGGAGAACATTGGCAGCTGACAGGCGGGCTGCGTTATGACCGTTTTGATGTGGACTACAAGACCGTCACTGCCGCAGGAGACGCGACCAACCTTGCCCGTGTCGACGACATGGTGAGCTGGCGTGCAGGCTTGGTCTACAAGCCCGTGGAAAATGGCAGCATCTACTTCGGTTATGGGACTTCCTTCAATCCATCGGCGGAAGGTCTTACGCTGGGCACCGCCGCTAACTCGGCCAACAACCTCAACCTGGATCCTGAAAGCAACCGCACCTTTGAACTCGGCACCAAGTGGGACCTGTTTCAGGACAAACTACAGCTTACAGCAGCCGTTTTCCGCACTGACAAAACGAATGCACGAACGGAAGATCCCGCAAACAACGGGGATACGATTGTCCTGGATGGCAAACAGCGTGTTCAAGGCGTCGAGTTCGGCTTCGCTGGAAGCATCACGGACAACTGGCGCGTTTTCGGCGGCTATACCTACCTCGACAGCGAGGTTATCGAGTCTGCCAACCCGCTCGAAGTGGGGCATGAGGTCTTGAACACGCCCAAGCAAAGCGCCAGCATCTGGACGGTCTATGACCTTCCCCATGGCTTCCAGGTGGGTCTCGGTGCCCAGTTCACTGACACTCGTTTCAGCTCCAACGCCAGCACCGCTCGTGAAGCCCCCGGTTTCTGCCTCTTTGACGCGATGCTTGGTTACGAGGTGAATAAAAACTTCACCCTGCGCCTTAACGTCTACAACCTCGCTGACGAGGAGTACATTGACCGCGTGGGTGGTGGCCACTTCGTTCCTGGTGCTGGACGTTCCGCCATGCTGACGGCCAGCTACAAGTTCTAACATCTCCTGATTGAGATACCGCCGGGCAGGTGTGAAACGTGACTCACGTTTCCACCGTCCGGCCTTCCCTTTTTATCCTCCATGCTGATCACCATTCCTGATGTTCTCACGCCCGAGCAAGTAGCCAAGGCCCGCCAGATCCTCGATGCCGCCGAGTGGGTGGACGGCAAGGTGACCGCTGGTCATCAGTCCGCCCGTGCCAAGGACAACATGCAGCTCCCGGAAGGCAGCCCTGCCGCCAAGGAACTGGGTGACATGGTGCTCAGCGGTCTTTCGAAGAACCTGCTCTTCCTTTCGGCGGCCTTGCCGCTGAAGATTTTTCCGCCGCTCTTCAACCGCTACTCCGGCGGCCAGTCCTTTGGCACGCACGTGGACAATGCCATCCGCCAGGTGCCGGGCACGCCGGTGCGCATCCGCACAGATCTCTCGGCCACGCTCTTCTTTGCGGCACCTGAGGAGTATGATGGCGGCGAGCTCTGCGTCGAAGACACCTATGGCGTGCACAGCGTGAAGCTGCCGCCAGGGCACATGGTGCTCTACCCCTCCACCAGCCTGCATCATGTGACGCCTGTCACACGTGGCGCGCGCATCTGCTCCTTCTTTTGGCTGCAGAGCATGCTGCGTGACGATGGCCAGCGCTCGCTCATGTTTGATCTCGATCTTGCCATCCAGCGGCTCAGTTCGGAACTCAAAGGCAATCCGGTGGCTGAGAAGACCTCCGTGCAGCTCACTGGCGTCTACCACAATCTGCTCCGTCAGTGGGCGGAGATGTGACCGCGTTCCGCTGAATGACGAATGCGAAGCCCGAATGACGGGCGGGAAACTCCGCCGTTGAGGCGCTGTTACTTCATCATCCAGCTCCCAATTTCGTCATTTTTTCCTTCATGCGTCTCACGTTTCATCGCCTCATCTTCTGGTCTCATCTCATCGCTGGTCTGCTGGTGGGAGTCATCATCCTCTCCATGGCCGTCAGCGGACTGCTCATCGCCTATGAAACACAGCTCATGGACTGGGCGAGCCGTGACCTGCGTGTCGCCGTGCCAGCGGATGGCTCTCGTCTCGGCATTGAGGCCTTGGTGGCCAAGGCTCGCGCTGAAAATCTGTCCCCGAGTGGGGTGACCTGGAAGGCGGACCCTGCGCTGCCGGTGACCCTGAGCATCGGGCGTGAAGGCACGTATTATTTCAATCCCTATACCGGTCAAAACCTCGGCTCTGGAGCCGAGAACTGGCACCATTTCTTCCATGCGGCCACGGACTGGCATCGCTTCCTGACGCAGACGGGACTGGAGCGCCCTGTGGGCAAGGCTATCACGGGGGCGGGCACCTTGCTTTTTGGCTTCCTGCTGGTGTCCGGCATCTATCTCTGGTGGCCGCGCCACTGGCGGGCGGCGAACCTGAAGGCGGCGCTGCTTTTCAATCGTAAGCTCAAAGGGCGCGCGCGTGACTGGAACTGGCATAACGTCATCGGTTTTTGGAGTTCCTTCCCCATGCTGCTGATCATTCTCACCGGGCTGATCATGTCCTACTCTTGGGCGAACACCCTGCTGTTTAAAATGACGGGCAATGAGCCGCCTCCGCCGCGCTCCGGCCCGCCCGGTGCCATGGCAGGAGGTCCTGGCGGCCCTGGAGGTGGTGGCGGCGAAGGTCGTCGCGGTCCTGGTGGTGGTGAGGGGGAGCGCCGTCGTGAAGGTGGTGGTCCTGGCATGGGCGGAGCCCCTGGTGGGGAACGTCCCGCAGGTCCGCCTGTTTCTGTGGAAGGTCTGGACTCCTTGCTTGCCCAAGTGCAGGAGCGTCATCCGGGCTGGCTTAGCATCAGCCTGCGCATGCCCCAGGCTCCTGGCGGAGCATTCCCGCTCATGCTGGACAAGGGTGGCCGTGGTCAGCCGCATCTGCGCACCATGCTGAACCTCGATCTCGCTAAAAAGGAGATCCAGCCCAGCCCGGACAACTTCGAGCAGCTCAATCTGGGGCGCCGTCTGCGCATGTATGCGCGTTTTCTGCACACGGGAGAGCTTTTTGGCTTCCTCGGCCAGACTCTCGCCGTGCTTTGCACCCTTTCGGCGATTCTTCTCGTGTGGACTGGCTTTGCCCTCGCCTTCCGTCGCTTTTTCAAGCGGCAGAAGGCTCAATAGCTGGATGTGGAAGCATTCGTGAGAATGCCTTCTTCGGAGCTGCGGCGCTCTACCCCAGCCTCGGAAGACTCATGTTTTCTTTCTACAAGCAGCGGCAAGCGTCAGCAGGCCGTCTCGGCTCAGTTTTTGCCCCCACCGATGACGGTGATGAACGTAGGTGCCGGTGTCTGGGCGCCCTGAGCCTGCTGTGACCAAGGTGGCAGGACCGGCTGGACCTGGGGTGGTGTGGGTGCAGGGAAGCGCAAGGCCGCCACCGTGGGGACTTTTTGCACAGGGCGGTCAAACAGGCCGGCTGCACGGTCGAAGGCTTCCTCACTTTTGACCGGTCCGGCCTGCACGGAGGCTGTGCTGGCCAGGACAGATGCGAGGGCGAAAAGGGCGAGTGTTGTTTTCATAAATTGGCAGGTTTTGAGGAGTTAATAACGATACCGCAGGCCCAGTCCGACGACTTGGCGCTGATATTCGGCGAAAGTGACGGATGAGTCGGCACAGGAGTAAGTGTAGCTCAGTTCAACGGTCATATTGTCCGTGCAGATGGGCCGGGACAGGGCGGTGGAAAAGATCCAGAAGTTGTCCAGACGCTGAGGATTGGGAACGTAGTCAGTGTAGTCTTCGGAGCCGTAGGCTGCCGAGCTGCGCCAGGTGATCTTCCACGGCAATGCCACCTGAGCGGAGACGTTCACGCCGTGTGAGTTGGTGTTAAACTGGGCACCTTGGGTTTCTGTCCATCGATAAGCATAGCCAACACCCAGGATGAGCTTGTTGTTCAACAAGTAGAAATACTGGTCGAGGCCGATGTTATGGTACGACCCGTCACGAGAAAAAGCGGCGGGAAAGGAGGTGTTGTCGCTGAAGTCCTTGTGATCGTAGTTGTAGTGAAACGAAGTCAGCGTCCACGGTTTCCACTGGAGATCAAAGAGCACCTTGAAGCCTTCCGCATGGTTGAAAAATTCGTTGCCCACTTCGGTGTACTCCCAGTTGCCGGAGAGACGGGCGCGGTAGGGTAGGGTGGCGAGCTCTCCCTGCCGCTCCACATACGCGCCGAGGATGTTCTGGTTCACATCGTAATTGTTAAGCGCGGTCCGCTCATGCCAGCTGCGGTAGCCGTCATAGGTGAAGCCGAGACTGACCGCCAGGCTGTCCAGCTCCTGCTGCCAGGGTGAGTAGTCCAAGGCCCATCCGAGCACGGCGCGGCCGGAGGCCTGCGGGCCCGGAAGGTTCGAGTTCTCGCCACGCAGCGGCACGTTGTCATCATACTCCAGCGCTGCGCGGGCCTGGAACCGGAACCTCGCCGCCGCATTGTCAGTCATCTGCATCATGCCGCCGAGCGAGGTGCTCTGATAGGTGGGAGAGAGGCTGGCTGCCATGGGGCGCAGTTCAGGCAGCACCACATCCGCCCGCCGTGCATACTCGGAGTCCGGGGCGCGTCTTTTCACTTCATCCAGCAACTCCACGGACTCGGTGATGTCACCGTTGGTGCCCAGGGCTTCCGCCAGATAGTAACGGCAGGCGACACTGTCTGGATCAATCTTCAAGGCCTGCCGAAGGAGCGCGATGGCAGAGGGCAGCTGCTCTTGTTCCATCAAGGCGATGGCCTTGACCCGCAGCGCCGTGACGTTTTGCGGCGAATCCTGCAGCAGAGCATCCGCCGCAGCGATGCTGCGTGCTGGATCACCTTCCCGGACAACTGCCGCCAGTCTTTGCTCGGCGGGGCTTAACTGCGCCTGCAACGTGGCGGCAGACATCAAGAAACCCAAGGGAAGGCCTACCAAAAAGAGTGAGTGGAAATGCATGCGGATTTTAATGCGGTGACGAAATGTATCTGGGGCAGAGGCGGGATGGCCAGCTTTTCCGGATTTGTTCAAGACTTGTCGTAACCGGGTCTCTCCATGTCCTTGATCTGCAAGGGACTGTTTGGATCAAAGGCGCCGCCGACGCGACCGCCCAGATTCTCAGGATCACAGCCCGGCATGACGGCCACCTTTCCTGGGGCCGGAGCATCGGAGGAATCGACAAACGCTTCCGCGTCGCGGTTCTCACCCAGAAGATCTCTTTTCATCTTGTCCTGCAGGGGCTTGACCTGGTTTTCATTGACCACCGATGGGCCTTTTTTGCCGTTCTGCTTGGAGTAGTTTTCGTCATACGATCCCGAATCCGGCGGTGGATCTGGCTCAGGTGCTGGCTCTGCCGGAGCCGGCTCGCCGCCGCCAACGCCTACCTTCTCAGCCACCCACTTCACGGCGGCGGAAACTCCGTCCGCAATCATGCCACTCACGCCCGTGGCGGAAAGTGCATAACCGATGGCCATGCCCAGGAGGCCGCCGCCCAGAAATCCAACGATGAGGCCAATGGCCAGATCTGAAGCCAAGTTTCCTGCGGCCGTCGCGCCGGCGTTGACCGCTCCTTGAGTGTCCCCTTTGGCTGCTGCTTCCACGATGCTGCCGCTGCCCGGAAGCAGAATGTTTGCGCCACGGCCCAGTGCCTGGGCGCCGCTTTCAGACTGTAGCAGGCCACCTGCCTGCTCCATCCTCTGGCCCGTCTTGCCACCGACGGCCTGGCCAGCGGTGCCCAGGAGTCCACCTGCATCTCCCATGGCACCGGACGGGCTGGTGGCTGGATCCGAAGCTCCCGGGAAACCCCGCTCATAATGTTCTTCGCCTGTGTTCTGATTCAGGTCCGGCCGGGTAAGCCCGCCCTGGAGGCCGCCGCGCAGTCCGCCAATGCCGCTATCCCCGGGCATACCGGTTCCAGGGAGTTGAGGGCCGCCTGTGGGCAGCTCCACGCCGGGCCGCTCGGGCACCTGCTGATAAATGCCGAGATCCAGCACCTTGGGTGCGACATTAGGGAAAAGAGCCACGTCATCCGCACCGATCGTGGGCAGGCTGCCTTCTTGTTTGAAGGTCCTGCTCTCGCCAATATCGGCTTCTGGAGGATGGGGCGGCGGTGGCGCGTCATCGACCCGGTTCTTGAGTTCAGGCTTTCTGACTTCCTCCTTGTCCACCTTCAGGGTGCCGCCTTTTTTGCTGGGTGGCGTCTGCACCACTCGCGGTTTCGGCTTGGATTCTGACTTGCTGGTTCCTTCAGCACTCTGGGTCGCCACACCTGCTGACGAGTTCTTTTTGGGGCTGGACTGGCCTTTGGCTTTTTCGAAGAGGGACTTGACCTTGTTTTTGTCGACGGTCGTTGCCTTGAGCGGGCCGGGTGCCCGGCGCATGTCGGGAGCGCCAGGATCAAACTGCCGCTGCGGGACTGTGGGCCGAGTTGACGGGCCGGGTCCGGGTGAGATGATGATGTAATCCCCATCGCCTCTTTGGCCATAGATGGGTGACACACCCAGCAAGCCAAGCAACACGGCTGCGAATGTGACATGCAGCGCGGTCGAGCGGATCTTTTCCACCCATCGCCACGTCTCCGATCCTTTGAATGAAATCGAGCCGTTATTCATGGCGAGAATCATCGCTTAGCAGCCTCCCTTGTAAATACTTAACTAGGAGGTGTGTATGCATGCAAACTGCACGGTTTGGCACGACTGAAAACGCCTTATGTTTGCGCATGTCTCGGCTCGGCGCTAAAGCGCGGACAATGAAGCTCTCCCTTCTCGTTTTCCTCGGTGGAGGTCTCGGCTCGATACTGCGCTATTGGACCGTGCTGGCGGCTCAGCGGCTATGGCCTGATGGTACGTTTCCGCGTGGCGTGCTGATCGCAAATGTGCTGGGCAGCTTCATCATCGGCTTTCTCTTTGCCTGGCCGGTCATGAAGGCCAAGGATGCCGCCCCCTGGCTCTTTGCCGCCACCGGCGTGCTGGGCGGTTATACCACCTTCTCGAGCTTGGCGAACGACTCTCTGCAACTGTGGATCAACCAGCACCCCACGCTGGCTCTTTTGAATGCGCTGGGCAGCATGGCGGCGGGCATCCTGGCGGCCGCACTGGGCTGGAAGCTCTCCCAATGCCTCTTTTCTTAGCCCCTTGATTTCATGACCACCTTCCGTCTGCTCTTTGTTTGCATGGGAAACATCTGCCGTTCTCCCGCGGCGGAGGGCGTGATGCTGCGCCTGGTCCGTGAAGCCGGACTGCACCAGCGCATCCGAATCGACTCGGCTGGCACGGGAGGCTGGCATGCAGGCAACAAGTCAGATGCCCGCATGCGCAAGGCGGCTGCCACACGCGGCCTGGACCTCGTCCATCTGGCCCGGCAGGTGACACCGCAGGATCTGGCAGATTTTGACCTTGTCCTGATCATGGATGAGCAAAACCACCTCGACATCCGGCCCTTCGATCCATCTGGCAAGCACACGGCCAAGGTGCGCTTCTTCTGTGAGTTCTGCACCGAGCACGATGCCAAGGAGGTTCCGGACCCCTATTATGGCGGTCCGCAGGGTTTTGAGCATGTCCTGGACCTGCTGGAGGATGGCTGCGCGGGAATCTTGAAGCATATCCACGCCCGCCTTGCTTGATCTTTTTGAAAAGTTGAGGAAGCGGATGTTTTTGAAACCTCTGAAGAACTTTTGAAGCTATGGATTGGAACCAGTGTCTGATCTTTTGAGCAGCGTTCTCCAAAAAATGCTTTTTGAGAAATCATCTGGAAGAGGGTGTTGCTCGTAGATGTTTTTGAAACCGATGAGTGCAGCCATTTCAGTGACGCTTGATGGGGGAAAGCCGTACCTGGCATGGTTGCTGCCATTGATGAATTTCAAAGGCATTTGCTTGCTCTGCCCTGCGCGCGATTTAGCTTTCACGCGAAAGGCAGTTTTCAAGTCAGCCGCTGACCCTCTCCTCTAATGAATAATTTCACCCCACGCGCCCAACAGGTTCTGGCCCTCGCTCGCAAAGAGGCAGACCGCTTCAACCACAACTACGTCGGGACGGAGCACATCCTCCTCGGGCTCATCAAGCTCGGTCAGGGTGTGGCTGTGAACGTCCTTGGCAAACTCGGCCTCGATCTTGAAACCGTCCGCCTGCAGGTCGAGCAGCAGGTCGGCTCGGGCCCGGAGACCAAAATGGTCGGCAACATTCCTTACACCCCGCGTGTGAAGAAGGTGCTCGCGCTCGCCAGCAAGGAAGCCAAGGCACTCAATCATAGTTATGTCGGCACGGAGCATATTCTGCTCGGCCTGCTGCGTGAAGGTGAAGGCGTGGCCGCCCAGGTGCTGCGCAATCTTGATGTGAATCTCGACAAGGCCCGCAATGAGATCCTGCGTGAGCTTGATCCGAACTTCAGCTCCGGTGAGGAGGAAGAAGAGGATGAACCATCTGAACCTATGACACCTGAAGGAAAGGGAGAGGAAGAACCGAAGAAGAAAAAGAAGAGCGAGAAGACTCCCGCCCTTCGCGCTTTCGGCCGCGACCTCACCGAGCTTGCCCAGAAGGGTGAGATGGATCCTGTCATCGGTCGTGTGGAAGAGATCGCACGAGTCATTCAGATCCTCTGCCGCCGAACCAAAAATAATCCTGTGCTCATCGGCGAGGCCGGTGTGGGCAAGACGGCCATCGTCGAAGGTCTCGCTCAAGAGATCGTCAACGGCAATGTCCCCGAGATCCTGCGCGACAAGCGCGTGATCACGCTGGACCTCGCCCTCATGGTCGCTGGAACGAAGTATCGCGGCCAGTTTGAGGAGCGCATCAAGGCGGTGATGGATGAGATCCGTCGCGCCAAGAACGTCATCCTCTTCATTGATGAGATGCACACCATGGTAGGCGCCGGCTCCGCCGAAGGCACCATGGACGCGAGCAACATCATCAAGCCCGCTCTGAGCCGTGGCGAGATGCAGGTCATCGGCGCCACCACGCTGAACGAGTATCGCAAATACATCGAGAAGGACAGCGCCCTCGAGCGCCGCTTCCAGCAGGTGAAGGTGGAAGAACCCTCTGTGGATGACGCCATCAAGATTCTCATCGGCCTCAAGGGCAAGTATGAGATGCATCACAAGGCGCACTACTCGGATGAAGCCATTCGTCAGGCCGTGACCCTCAGCGCCCGCTATCTCACCGCCCGCTTCCTTCCGGACAAGGCCATCGACATCATGGACGAGGCTGGCTCACGCTGCCGCATCGCTGCCATGACGCGTCCGCCTGAACTCAAGGAGATCGATGCCGAGATCGAAGCCATCCGCGTGGAGAAAGAAGGCTCCATCAAGGACCAGGACTTCGAGAAGGCCGCACGTCTCCGCGACCGCGAGAAGAATGCGAAGAAGCGCTATGATGATGTCCTCACCACCTGGCGTAACAACAACCAGGAGCGTGTGGTCGAAGTCAGCGAAGACGACATCATGACCGTGGTGGCGAAATGGACCGGCGTGCCGCTGCAGCGCATGGAGCAGGCGGAAGCCACGAAGCTTCTCAAGATGGAAACCGAGCTCAAGGGCAAGGTCATCGGTCAGGACGAAGCCGTCATCGCCATCAGCAAGGCGCTGCGTCGCAGCCGTGCGGACCTCAAGGATCCGCGCCGCCCGATCGGCAGCTTCCTCTTCCTCGGCCCCACCGGCGTCGGCAAGACCTTCCTGGCGAAGAACCTGGCCGAGTTCATGTTCGGCAGCGCGGATGCTCTCATCCAGCTGGACATGAGCGAGTACATGGAGAAGCACACCGCTTCCCGCCTGATCGGTGCCCCTCCGGGGTATGTCGGTTATGAAGAGGGCGGTCAGCTTTCCGAAGCCGTGCGCCGTCGTCCTTACAGCGTGGTGCTTTTCGATGAGATCGAAAAAGCGCATCCGGATGTCATGCACCTCCTGCTCCAGATTCTGGAAGAAGGTCAGGTCACGGACAATTTCGGCCGCAAGATCGACTTCCGGAACACCATCGTCATCCTCACCTCGAACGTCGGCGCCGAGCAGATCAAGCGTCAGACCACACTGGGCTTTGCCGCCATGACGCAGGACCATGCGGACAACGAGGCGATCAAGACCAAGATCAACGAGACCGCGAAGAAGTTCTTCAAGCCGGAGTTCCTCAACCGTCTGGACGACCTCATCGTCTTCAAGATGCTCGACAAGGAGCAGCTCAGCGTCATCGTCAATCTCGAGGTCGAGAAGGTCGTCGCCCGTCTGAAGAAGCGGAACATCAGCATCTCGCTGGATAACACCGCGACCGAGTTCCTCATGAAGGAAGGCTACGATCCGCAGTATGGCGCCCGTCCGATGCGCCGTGCCGTGGAGAAAAACATCGAAGACCCGCTCTCCGAGCACCTCCTCCGTGGCGATGTCCGCGAAGGCGATGTGGTGAAGGTCACGTTTGATCCTGAAACCAAGCGCCTGAAGTTCGCTGCGGAGACCCCACCGAAGCCTGAAGTGGCCGAAGAGGCGACCTCAAGCACGACTGCCTGAAGTGTGAGCTGAATTAAATCGTCAAAACCCGAGCCTGCGGAGAGATCTGCGGCTCGGGTTTTTATTTCATGGCTGACGTCACCGAAGAGTCAGTCTCGAATTGTGAATAGGGTGCGGCTTGAGAAAGGCGGGAGAGACGGGCTGGATGCGGCGTTGTGAGGACCATGCGCTTTCTCGCCCTCCTCATTCTTGCCTCGCCGGTGCTGGCCTTGGCTTCCACATGGCCTTTGGATGCCGTGGATGAGTCCCTGAGCGTTCGCGGAGAGGTCAAGACTGCGGCGGGTGCCACCGCGCAGAGTTTAGTGCTGGATGGGAACTCGCTGCTGGAGGTGAAGGATAGTGCGAAGCTGGCTGGGGGCGCTTTTACGGTCTCACTTTGGTTTAATCCATATGTGCTGGAGGGCGGGCAGCAGATGCTGGTGGGGAAGAACCGCTATTCACTGAATGAACGGCAGTGGGGAGTGCTGATCGAGCCTGACGGGAAGCTGAAGGCTTATGTGCAGCAGGGTGGCTGGAGCACGATCTCATGTCCGGAGCCGTTGAAGGCGGGCTCGTGGCATCAGGTTTGCCTAACGATGGATGTGACCAAGACGGTGCTGTATCTGAATGGCAGACCGGTGGGTGAGGTGGCGCTGAAGAAGACGGTGCCTGCCACGGAGGCTCCCATCACGCTTGGTGGCACGTTTGACGAAGGGAAGTCGCGCCAGACTTTCCTGGGAGCGCTGGATGAGCTGCGCATCGAATCCCGGACGATGAGCGCGGAGGAGATCGCGGCGGCTTACAAGCCTGTGACGGCCACGCACGAGCTGCCAAGGCCAAAGACGGCGGATTTCCCGCTGTGGGATGTGACGGCGAAGCTCGGCGAGGTGAAGGACCTGCCGGTGCTGGAGGGCATCCAGCATCACGTGATCAAGAAATGGGACAAGGAGGCGGATGGTTATACCTTCCTGCATGGCGTGGGTCTCGCCTGGCATCAAGGGAAGCTCTATGCCTCGATCGGGCATAACAAGGGCGCGGAGAACACGGTGACGGAGGAGGCGCAGTATCGCGTGAGCGAGGACGGCGGGAAGACATGGGGCGGGCTGCAGGTGATCGATCCCGGTGATGAGAAGGATCTGGCGATCAGCCATGGAGTGTTCCTTTCCCAAGGCGGGAAGCTGTGGGCCTTCCACGGCGCGTATTACAACCACATGGAGCGCATTCACACGCGAGCGTATTCGCTCGATGAGAAGACGGGCCGGTGGGTGAAGCATGGCGTGGTGCTGGAGAATGGCTTCTGGGCACTGAACCAGCCGGTGAAGATGAGTGATGGAAACTGGATCATGGCGGGCATCAGCGCGGGGCCTTACTCCAACACGAAGGTGTTCCCTGCGGCGGTGGCGATCAGTCATGGAGATGATTTCACGAAGTGGGATTTTGTCAGCATCCCGGTGCATGAGGGAATCCGCCTGTGGGGTGAGTCGGCGGTCATTGTCGATGGAGCGAATGTGCTGAACATCGCCCGCTATGGCGGCAAGCCACTGGCCTTGATCGCGAAGAGCGCGGACCATGGCCGCACCTGGAGCACGATGAGGGAGAGCAACCTGCCGATGACCACGTCAAAGCCCGCCGCGGGCATGTTGAGCAATGGGCGACGTTATCTCGTGGCCACGAATGCGGCGAACAATGGCGGGAAGCGCTATCCGCTGACCATCGCCATCAGCGAGCCTGGCAAGGAGGTCTTCAGCAAGGTCTTCGTGATCCGTCATGCGGAGCACAGCGGCCCGGGCGAATCGAATGCGAAAGCGGCGCTGAGCTATCCCTGCGCGACCGAGCATGAAGGGAAGCTGTATGTGGGCTTCTCCAACAATGGCGGACGGGGCGGGAACCTGAACAGCGCGGAGATGGCCGTGATTCCGATGGAAAAACTGAAGTAGACGGTCCTGTCAGAGCGTTTTCAGGATCTCTCTGATGCGCTTTGCCTGTCTCCTTGCCCTCTTGGTCTCCTCCGCTCTGCAGGCAGGTGAAGTGAAACATGGGCATCCGGAGAGTTATCGTCGTTTGTTAGGCGAGTTGAAGGCCGGGGACACACTGGTGCTGGCGGCAGGGGTGTATGATCATGGGCTGCCGGTGACGGGGGTGCATGGCACGGAGGATGAGTGGATCACCATCCAGGGGCCTGAGGCAGGCGTGGCGGAGATCCGGCAGACGCAGGTGGCGAACTGCGTGGAACTGCGCCAGTGCAGCCATGTGGCACTGAAGCGGCTCTCCATCCTCGGAGGCGGTCCGAAGGGAAGGCCGGGCTTGTTTGGCATCAGCGCGCAGGGAGGGCTGAAGAACAGCGTGCATCACATCCTCATTGAGGACTGCATGGTCAGCGACTGGAACACCTCGCAGCAGGCGGTGGGCATCTCCACGAAGACGCCGACCTGGGGCTGGGTCATCCGCAGGAATGTGATCCGCAACTGCGGCACAGGGTTGTATCTGGGAAACTCAAACGGAGCGGATCCTTTCATCGGCGGATTGATCGCCAATAACCTGGTGGTGAATCCGGTGGGTTACTGCATGGAGATCAAATATCAGAAGCCACGGCCTGTGCAGGAGGGCATGCCGCAGATCGCGAGCCGCACCATCATCCGGGACAATGTGTTCATCAAAGGTGACGGGCCGAGTCCGGACGGGAATCGCGCGAATGTGCTGGTGGGCGGCTTTCCAAACGAGGGGCCGGGCTCGCAGGATGTGTATGAGATCTACGGGAACTTTTTCTGGCATAATCCACGTGAGTCCCTGCTGCAGGTGTCAGGACGTGTGACGATCCATGACAATGTGTTTGGGGACTGCGCGGATGCTGGTTTCGCGGCGATCATGGTGCGTGATCATGATCTGCCGGTGAAGCGGGTGCATATTTATAACAACACCCTCTTTGCCGCTGCGCGCGGTGTTCGCTTTGCCAGTGCTGCCTCTGAGGGGCACGCGGTGCTGGGGAATGTGATCTTTGCGGACGAGCCGTTGTCGCTGCATGCGAGCGTCACCCAGGTGAGTGAGAACATCACCGCGCCGGTGAAGGCCGCGGCGGAGCATGTGAAGCGGCCCGTGATGGTGCTGGGCGAGCTGGATCTGCATCCACTTCCAGGCCGTTGTGAGGGCGTGCCGCTGAACCTCAAGCCGTTTGAGCGTGACACCTACTTCACGCTGGACTTCGACGGACGTGACAAGGGCATGCGGCATCGCGGAGCCTATGCGGGTCCGGGCGAGGCATCGGCCTTTCGTCTCCAGGAAGTCATGAAGCCGCAGTTTTGATTGCGAATCGGCGCGCGCGGCATGTAGTGCCACGCATGTCCGCCAAGCCTGATCCTGCCACGCTGCCTTGCAGTCCTCTGGATGAAACTGCTGGTCTGAAATACTTCCCGCGCATGCTGGCGAAGATCCGCCTGCATGCGGAGGGAAAGCTTTGGGAGGAGCTGCATGGGAATCTGGGCAAGGGCTCGGATGGCTCATGCGCGGGATTCTTGCACGTGAACTATGACAAGCTGAAGGCCCGAGTGCTGGAGGGCGGCATGGATGAGGACATCCTCCAATGGTGCCAGGAGCATGGTCGAGCGCTCAATGACACAGACAAGCTGGTGTGGAACTACTATGTCCTCAAGCTTGGCTGGAATGACCACATCTCTGCGACGCTGGAGAAACGCAAGGCTGACAGTGGACTGGGTGATCGTGATGACATCCAGACGATCACGCAGTTCATCGATGTGGATGAAGGAAGGCAGCCGTAGATGGAAATGACGAATGACGAAGCCTCGAGATTTAAGATTTGGTCATGCCTTCGTCATTCGGGTTTCGTCATTCGTCATTTTGGCGTAATGCCGCCGGTCGCCCCGCCATCTTGTCTACATGAGCCAGGACACATCCTCCACCTCTCCACCCGACCAGTCCTTCTGGCGCAGCGTGGCGCAGTCTTTGCGCGGGGAGGATCATGATTACACGGCGCTGCCGATGAACCGCGCCATCATCCTGCTGGCGGTGCCGATGGTGCTGGAGATGATCATGGAGTCCCTCTTTGCGGTGGCGGATGTGTTTTGGGTCTCGCGGCTGGGCAAGGAAGCAGTGGCGGTAGTAGGCATCACGGAATCCGTGATGACACTGATCTATGCGGTGGCCATTGGCATCTCGATCGCGGCCACGGCCATCGTGTCACGCCGCATCGGTGAGAAGGAGCCTGAGCTGGCCGCACAGGCTGCGGCGCAGATCGTGTTGTTAGGCGTGCTGATGGCCGCAGGCATTGGCGTGGTGCTCGGCATCTTCGCCCCAGACATCCTGCGCGCGATGGGCGCGGATGAAAGGGTGGTGAGCATCGGAGGTTCCTTTGCGCGGGTCATGCTCGGTGGGAACATTACAGTGTTCCTCATCTTTCTGATCAACGCCATCTTCCGTGGCGCGGGAGATGCGGTGATCGCCATGCGCACGCTGTGGCTGGCGAATGCGCTGAACATCGTGCTCGGGCCCTGTTTTGTTTTTGGTTGGTGGATCTTTCCGGAGATGGGCGTCACCGGTGCGGCGGTGGCCACCAACATCGGGCGCGGTGTGGGCGTGCTGTATCAGCTCTGGCATCTGGCCGGGCACCGCAGCCGCGTGAAGGTGCGCTGGGTCCATTTCAAGCCGCGACGCGAGATCATGAGCATGGTGCTGAGCAAGTCCGGCAGCGGCATCGCGCAGTTTTTGATCAGCACCACGAGCTGGGTGGGCTTGTTCAAGATCCTGGGCATGTTCGGCAGCACGGCGCTGGCGGGCTACACCATCGCGATGCGCATCGTGGCCTTTGCCCTGATGCCTGCCTGGGGTTTGGCGAACGCGGGATCAACCTTGGTCGGACAAAACCTCGGTGCGGAGAAGCCTGATCGAGCGGAGGCGGCGGTGTGGATCGCCATGAAGCTGAACATCCTGGTGCTGAGCGTGGTGGGCGTGCTCTTTGTGCTGTTTGCGGGACCACTGCTGCGTCTGTTCACCACGGACCCGGAGGTGCTGGCCTTTGGCACTCAGTCTCTCTGGATCATCAGCCTGGCCTTCCCGCTGTATGCCGCCGGCATGTGTTTTGAAGGTGCCTTCAATGGCTCAGGTGACACGTGGACTCCAGCGCGGCTCAATTTCCTGTGCCTGTGGGTAGGGCAGATCCCCATCGCCTGGCTGCTGGCGAAGACCTTGGGCTGGGGGCCGATTGGCGCGGTCATCTCGGTGCCGATCGCCTATTCTTTGCTGGCGGTGTGGAGCTTTTTTCTGTTCCGGCGCGGAAAGTGGAAGCTGCAGAAGCTTTGAGTTTTTCCTTCGCTCTGCCAGCATGTGCCGCATGAGCATGACGGAAATCGAGATCACTCGCCATATCACGGACACTTTCCCTGGTGTGGATGTCCTCGTCGGGTCGAAGGAGGCTGGATCTCCTGAAGTCGCATGGGGAGACATTTTCTTTTCCTATGATCCGGACGGCACGCTGGCGCCGGAAAAGAAGTTCCCCTTCGCTACCATCGTGACGAAGGACTACGGCGACTTTGATGCAGCTTCGAATCTGAACCGCCAGGGGGTGTTCCGACTGAACATCGGTGTGAGCAAGGCGAGCTTCGAAGCGACGGTCTCCGGTGAGGAGCATGACTTCACCGCGCTGGACAAGGTGATGCCGCATCCGGTGTATGGAAAGATGTTCTGGCTCTGCGTGCTGAATCCGAGCCAGGAAACTTTTCGGGCGGTCGTGCAGCCTTTGCTCGCAGAAGCGTATCAGCGTGCCGCTCAAAAAATTTCCAACCGATCTGAATCATGATTCTCCGCTGTCTTCTCTTCTTCTGCTTCGCCTGTGCCTCGATGGCTGCGGACACCCCTGAACAGGCCGTGGAGAAGGCGCATGACGAAGTCTGGCGGAGGTTTGTGGATGAGCACAACCTCATCCTCGACTACGTGGGACTGAGGGGTGAGATCGTGCGTCCGACACCGCAGGATTGTCGTGAGATGAAACCGAGCGCGCTGAGCTGGGGCGTGCCGAACGAGGACGGGCCAATGTTTAACGGGCTGTACCTGGATGCGATGTGCAGTCGCTGGACGATCACGAAGCGCGAAGAGGATCGCGCGAAGGCTCGGCGACTGATCGAGGGACTGATCAAGGTCTCCACGGTGGGTGAGACACCGGGATTCATCGCGCGCGGGATCGCCACGGATGGCAAGACGACCTACTCGATGGGATCTAATGATCAGACGACCCCCTGGCTCTATGGTATCTGGCGCTATGTCAGAGATGGCTTGGCCAAGGATGAGGCGGAGAAAAGGGACCTAGTGCGGCGATTTGTCGATCAAGTGGCGATGCTGGATGCGAACGGCTGGAAGATGCCGACGGATGGGCCACCGTCGAAGTATCGAGGTGATTTCAACAAGCCGACCTGGGAGGGTGCGCCACGGCTGCTCTTCGTGATGAAGGCCATGCACGCCTTCACCGGTGACGAGTCCTGGCAGAAACGCTATCTGGAAGCCGCGAACGATAAGGTAGGCAAGTCCCAGCGGCCACGCATCGACTTCTGTCGCGCGGGCATGGTGTTTGATCCAGGGCAGGGACCGCGTCACTCGTGGACGGGCTCCGAGGGCGTGATCTGTCTGCGTGCACTGTGGGAGATGGAGACGGATGCGGCGCTGAAGGCGGTGTATGCCGAGGGTTTGCGGCATAGCGCGGAGCTCTCCGCGAAGAGCCTGGCGCTCATCTCCGAGTTTGATGTGAACGGCACGGAGGTCTTCAATGTGGACTGGCGTGTGATGAACGAGGCCTGGAAACCGCAGACGAGCGAGCTGGAATCTGTGGAGGTGGCGCTGGCCGGACTGAAGGTGCAGCACCGGGCCTCGCCAAGGATGCACATCGAGAAAGACTATCTGCGCGAGCCGTGCTTTGCGGCTTGGGTGGTGACGCTGTGCCCAGATCGTGAGTACGTGATGTCCCAGCGCGCGGCGATCGAAAAGGTGATCACGCATTATGATTTCACCCGGGTGTATCTCAGCCAGTTTTTTCCCGTGGAGTCGGCCTGGTGGCGGATGAAGCTGCTGGAGAGGTGAGTGTGGATGCGGATGAGATGCTATCGGCCTCGGCTCTATGGGCGCAAAAAAACTGCCCGCGAATTTTTTGCTTCGCGGGCAGTTGCCAAATGGTTGACGATTTGACTTATTTTTCGTTAGGCGGTCACATCGAAGGCGCCTTTGTGATCCAGGAAGACTTCCCAGTCGCGCACCTGGTGGGTATTGCGGATGAGCTGGCTCACGGGGATCTCGCGGGGAGCAGTGGGGCGTCGCAGGAGCTTCAGGCCGGCTTCGTCAGGCAGCTTGCTGCCTTTCTTGCTGTTCACCTTCTTGTCCGCGAGCACGCAGTTGTCCCAGGTGCTTTTGCCTCCTCGGGAAACAGGCACGATGTGGTCGATGTTGCCTTCGCTGGGCTTGAGCTTGCGGCCGGTGTATTGGCACACACCGCCATCGCGCTCCCAGATGGCCTTGGCGCAGAATTTCGGACGGCGCTTGGGCACTCTGTCAAACCGGGCCAGCACGAGCACGGTGGGCACGCGAACCGGGCCATGAACGGTACCGATGCTGTTGTCTCCCGCCGTCACGGGCAGGGTCATCCAGTCCTCAAAGGTGACGGGTGTCATGTCGTCATCTCCGGAGATTTTCAGGGCGGTGGCATTGCCGGTGGCCATCATGCTGAAGGCTTCGGCGGGGGTTTTGACAGCGATGGCCTGCCAGTTTCGGTTCAACACCAAAACGGTCGATTTATTCAGAACGTCACTCATAAGGGCTGGCTGAGAAAGTAAACTCGAGCATCACCGCACGACATGAGCCGCGCAGCGGTGTTCGTTCTGGGACAACGAGGCTATGCAGCAGAGCTGCTTTGCCAAGTGCCAAGTTTGACATAAGTAATTTAAAAAAGGTTAGAATGTAACGATGGAGGGCTGGGGGTCAGTCCTCCGCCTGGTCCCCCGCAGGGCACATTTTGACGATTCGGGGGTGGAAAGTGCCCAGGACGTCCACAAGGTCGGCCTGGGCGGCCATGACGCTGTGGATGTCTTTGTAGACGCCGGGGACCTCGTCGATCCCGGCGCTGAGAAGCTCCACACCGGCAGCGGCGAGCTGCTTTTTCACGCCACCCCAGGTGAAGCTCTGCTTCGCCTGGCTGCGGCTCATAACGCGGCCTGCGCCGTGGGAGGCGCTGTCCAGGGAGCCGGGTTTCCCTCTGCCCCTCACCACGTAACCGGGAGTGGCCATGGACCCGGGTATGATCCCGAGCACGCCCGCACCCGCGGGAGTGGCACCTTTGCGATGCACGATGACCTCACGCTCCGCGCCATCGATCACATGCGTCTCTTTCCAGGCGAAGTTGTGATGGTTTTCGATGTCGAGAATGACATGACCACCCACTTTCTTGGCGATGCGTTTGTGAATGACGGCATGGTTCGCGGCGGCGTAGCGGCCCATGAGGTTCATGGCTGTCCAGTATTCCTGGCCGGCGCCTTCCTCAAAGCTGAGCCACGCGAGGTGTTTCAGCTCCTTTGGCAGATCCTCATGGAGATCCGTGGCGATGCGGCTGTAGTGCTGGCAAACCTGCGCGCCTGCACCCCGCGAGCCGCTGTGAGACAGCAGCGCGATGTAGTCGCCAGGCGGGATGTCGACGCCGGACTCCTTCAGCGCGGTGCAGTCATCCGCCGAGACAGTGAAAGCACCGAACTCGACGAAGTGATTTCCCGAACCGCTGGTGCCGAGCTGATCCCAGGCCTTGTCGCGATGACGACGTGTGACGTGCGAGACATTCCAGTCCTCGTCATCCATCACGTCATGATCACGACGATCCTTGAACGCAGCCCCGATGCCAAAGCGTGTCTCATCCTCCAGGATGTTCGCGAGACGGCCTTTCTGCCCCGCGATGGTGCTGGCCTTGATATCATAAACCGTTAGGCGCATGCGGCAGGCAATGTCGACACCAACCGCATATGGGATGACACAGCCATCCGTGGCGAGCACGCCGCCGATGGGCAGACCGTAACCGGCATGCGCATCAGGCATCAGTGCTCCGGCGACCGCGACGGGCAGCGAACAAGCGTTCGCCATTTGCTGCACAGCCTGCGGTTCGAGGCCGGATCCCCATTGGGACCAGGGTGCGGGCACCTGGCGCACAGGCACGCGGGGTGAGGTGAGAGTTTCAGAGTTCATTGAAGAAATGGAGGGGACTTGGAGTCCTGGAGTTTTGGAGAAAGGGAGTGATGGAGTTTCTGCTTCCGTGCGGCTGGGCTCATGGGCTAGAGTGCTGTGAAAATGAACTGCGTGACCATGCCTGTGATCCTGGCGGAGATCCTTCGCTCACCGAGTAAGCATGATGCTGCGCTGGACTGGCTGGCACCGGTGGCGAATTGGGGATGTCTGATATTTGCGGTGATCTGTTTGATCCCTTGTGTGATGACTGCCTGGAAACGGGAGAGAGTGTTTTCTGGAACGCTTGTTGGTTGGGCAGGCTTGGTGGTCTGGAGCTTGGTGATGTGTCTTCTGGCTCCATTTCTGGCCTTGAAAATGACAGGAGAACCCCAGGTCTTTGGCTACTTCCCCAAAATGCCGGACGTTGTCTTCGCCGTCGCAACAGGCTGGACAAACAGCGGCGCGCTATCTCTGTTCATCTGGATGATACGCGAGCTTTGGCGGCTATGGCTGAAGTTTAGGCTAGGCTCGCCGAATGCAGCGCGATGAGGATGGTGATTTGTCGTTGAGCTGAATATTGAGTCGATGGGTTTGTTGAATGGAACTATGCGGGCACGAAGGTGCTGGCAGCGGTGTTCGTTCTTTTGGGGACGGGGAATCGACCTCGGGCCGCCTTCACGCCGACGAGCTATGTGTCAGCTTGATACGTTGGAGCTTCCTGCCAATGTGGGCTCCACATGAAAGTCATCACAGGCACTTTCCGAGACAAACGTGGCTCCGAACCTATCGAGATCCAAACGGATGGGACATGTCTGACCGTCGTTATACGTGGTGTCACTTTTGAAGGTTCTGATTTTGACTCGTTAGGCACTTCGGAGGAGACCGGCCAGTTTGACCTCTGTCGTGGCGATCTTTATGCGTGTGATTTTAGCGTTAGCATTCCGGTGAGGCTTGAAACACCGGATGGCATTCGTGAGGTCGGGATGTCTGCATTTGTCAGCATTGGTGAACTCAATGCTTATGGTTGGCCCGCCCCAGGAGATCTTCGGCTGCATCTCGAGCAGCCGGAGTTTTCTATCCCATCTCGAGGAACCTCTGGAGCCTTTGAAGATGAGATGTTGTCTATTGTGTCAAAGTTACCTCAGGGATTCCAGCTCCATGCATGCATCACCTGCGGTCTGAGTGACTACAGTCCCGCTGGCTCAATGAGCTTCGGCAATATGGCATGCTTCCGAGATGTGCCCGACGAGTATCGAAAGGTTAAATCAAAGTCTGATATCTTTGCGTTGTGGGACCAGCTGACCGATTATGTGCAAGAAACTCACTATTGCCCGAAGTTCGAAAAGAGGCCCAAAGGCACTGGATATCGTGGTTGATCGGGAATGAGCAAAAACGCGTGCGGCACACCGTGAAGCATGCCGCACGCGAGGTGGATGAACGCGCGATTGGATTTGTTTTGAATCAATCGAGGAAGGCGAGGTTCTGACGAGCGGGAGCTTGGTGCTCCTCATTCATCAGCACGCGGCACCAATCGTGAAGCACGATGGTTTCGTGGTCGGGATGACGCACGGCACCACGGGCATACACGGCCGGGTTACGGCGGAGCTGCTGCCAGGCCATGCTTCGCGCGGCTTCGTTGTGCTTGATCAGTTTGTTATACTGAACCTGCGTGATACCGCGTGGATGCTTGCGGCTGACGTAGACGACTTCGCCACCGGTGCGGTAGATCTGCTCGACAAGGTGCGGCTTGCTGCCAGCACCTCGGGAGAGCGGTTCATTCCGCAGGATGAGCTTGGGGTCGACGGTCAGCGGGCGCTCCACGGGCAGGAAGAACCATTCACCCTGGCGGCGGAAGGCCGCGTTATGCCGGGTGTTGGCCTTGCGGGCATTGAGGCCCTTGCGAGCCTGTGCCTGACGGACGGGAGCAGGTTTGAGCGCCTCCTTGGCCTGCACCACGGTGGATGCAGTGCCTGGGACGGCGGCGACAAACCATTCGCGCTCGTCATGACCGCAGAGGAAGCGGTCCTTGCGGGTGCCGTCCTCGTTTTTCACAAGGATGAGCAGATGGCGGTCATCCGCCTGTTTGTTCAACAGGGAGATTTCCACCGCCGCGAGGGCTGCGTCATCACCACGGAGGGCGAAGAACTGCCCTTCGCGATCATGGCCGATATCAAGCGAGTAAGCAGTGGTCACCGAGCGGAAGCCGCGAGTGAGCGGTGCCGGGGTTCCCACACGAAGACGTGCCCCGATGGATTCAAAGGCGCGTTCAAGATGTTCGAGTTTCATAAAGGAATCATCGAATCATCATCCGTGCTGATTGTCCGCGAACGGACACGCTGGACGGATGTGACAGCGATCTTCCAGACAAGGGTGACGCCAGCGGGAAGACGCGCTGGCTAAGTGGGGTGGTATTTCATGTCGTTGGTTAGGTTTGAGGTGGAGAAAAGAAGTCTCCGCGCATGCCGTGAACATGCGCGGAGTTTGAGTCATGCGGCTGTCTGAATGAGAGGATGGGGCCCAGTTAAGGCTTGAGGCCTGAGTTTTACGGGATGCGGTTTGACCCGTTGCGCGATGGGGTTTGACACTCGACATCAGCATCGGTGGCCACGTTGGTGAAACGCGAGGGTGCCTTTCAGCACCTGTTGGAGGACCTTCCCTTCAGACGAGACAGCTCACATGCTCAAAAGTGGGAATTACTCCGTGATGGAGTGTGTATGATTGAACTCGTCCAGGGAATCCTGGAGGCTGATGATCTCAGCCTCGAGCTCGGCGATGAGCTGGTCCGCATCGGCCTTCTTGATTTGGGCAATGTATTCAGTCTCGAAGGCAGCCTGCATGTAGCTTCCACCTTCCTTGAAGAGACCGTGACGGACATCGAGACCTTTGATCATGGCCACGAGGCCCTTGAGCTCGGCGAGGCGGAAGATTCGCGCATACTGGGCCACGTTGGCGGCAGCGATGGAGGTCTTCACCTTCACCAGATCATCCAGCTTGGCACGGAGGTCGGAGAGGACCTGGAGGTTATCGTAGTCGAATGGCACCTTGGAGGCGCGGGAGTTTTGGCTGGTGAGGCGGTCCTTGAGAGTGGTCACGTCACCCGCGAGCTGATTTTTGAGTTTGAGGGCTTTGCTGAGTTTCATGAGGTTGATGAGATCGGGAAAGGTTGGGTTGAGATTGAAATGAGACGTGGAGTTGGAGTGATGGAGATATGGAGCACTGGGGTTTGAGGCCCAACACTCCAAGGCTCCACCACTCCATCACTCCCGGTGATCGTCAGAGCTCCACGGCCTCGATGATGCGGATGAGGGCGCGTGGGTCGGAGTCGAGCAGCTTCAAGGTATCCAGCGTTTTATCGCTGAAGCCGGCGAGGCAGCAGACCTGAGCTTCTGGGAACTGCAGGGAGCCGTAACCCTGGAGGTCGAAGCTGAAGACCTTTGGCTGGCAGTGGAAGCGTGTCCTCCAGCGGCGGAAGGTTTCCACGGGCGCATGGTTTCCCACCCAGCCCTGCATGTCAGAGAGGATGATGATACGGTCATACGCGCGGCTGGCCCTGTTAAAGATGGCGTGGAAGTTTGTTCCAGCCGCCTGCGCCTGGCTTTGCAACCATTTGGCTAGGCTGAGCGTGCTGTCGCGCTTGTTCAGGGTGACGTATTGGGCGTCATCGCTGAAGAGCATGAGGTCAGCATCGTTCGCCTTTAAAAGAGTGGCCGCAAACAGCGAGCCGATCTGCAAAGGACGGCCGATCATGGAGCCGGAACCATCCAGCGCGATCAAGGTGCGGCCTGGAAAGGCGGGCACATTGGCGAGCGAGATGTCCACGGCATCACTGAGGGCGGCGAGTGCATCTGCAGCCCGTGGGAGCTGGCTGGCCTGCACAGCATCGAGAGCTGTCTGGAAGCGGAAGGGCAGCACAAGCGAGCGGCGGATAAGTTTCTCATCACGCAGCATGGCGAGTGCATCACTGACGGCTTCTGGAGCGGACTCGAGGATGTTTCGCAAATTACGCAGAAGGGCGAAGTAGCCGAGCTTGCGAGTGCGGATGAGATCCGTCCAGGCATCGCGTTTCAGCGTGGCGAGGTCTTCTTCATTCTGCGCGGCAGCACCGGCCTGCGTGAGTTTGGTTTCCCACGTTTGAGCCGGTGCAAGCGTGCCTTTGACAAGCTTGCCGAGGGCCTCGGTGGCCGGCGGGTGAACGAGATTCACCAAATCGACCAGCGAGAACTCGGCTTTGTCCTTGCGGTATTTGGCGAGCTGATACTCATCAAAACGCGAGAGGGCGCGGCCGAGGCCTTTCTTGAGCGAGTTTGGGATGACTTTGCCATGCAGGCCACGGTAACAGGCAAGGATCTCGATGGCGTCATCAGGACGATGCACGACACGGTCATAGAAACCGGCAGTCCATGTCTCGCCCTTCACTTGCTTCGCGAGTTCGGCGGCGGTGAGATGGCTCACGCTGCGCAGGCCGGTTTCCTTGCGGGCATAGAGGGCTGCCTTGGCGACGAAGCGCTTGTCCAGCTGCTTGGCGATGAGATCTCGCAGGTGCTTCGCGGTGGCATCGCCGCTGCGGTAGAACTCGTCCTTCAGCAAGGCGGTGAGCATGAGGGAAGCCAGCTCGAGCTTTGGCGTTTCCGTAAATGCTTCTCCACCGGCGAGATTGTGCGTGTCTGCGCGTGGGCGTTTCTTGAGGAAGTTAAACTTCATGGTCGGGAGAGGTTGAAGTGACGAGGGTTGACGGTGTGACCGTGGACTGCGGCAGCCTGCTGCCGCTTTGAGGTGTGGCAGCCCTGCTGCCGGGAGGAGACATTGTGTGGACTCCTGATATCTTGGTGTTTCCGGCGGCCAGCGGGCTGGCCTGGGGAAAGCGGCAGCAGGGCTGCCGCAGTCCAATGCTTGCGCCCTCGGCCAAACTAAAAGTTTGACCGAGGACGAAGAGGGATCGCGGAGAAAGGCAGACAGGGTCTAACTGTTTCCGCCGGGAATCGAACCCGGCTCCGGCTTTTGGCCGAAGCCCACCGACTGGGCAGACGCGTGTTCAGTTTTGAGTTGAGCGAAGAAATCCTGTCTTCACTGCCGCGAAAGGGGATGAAAATGGAGTCTGAGGAGAATGGGCGGCCAGGGAAAATGATCGTCATCCCCGACGAAGGGATGCTGCGATCGTGGTTTCCATACCGAAGGAACCCTGGCCTCGCTGCCTCAGGATTTGCGGAGAAAGGTGAACGGAGAGATGAAGCGCCGGTTTCCCGGCGCTTCGGCTGGAGTCGAACCAGCTACTACTTGTTCTTGGCAAGTGCTCTACCAATGAGCTACGAAGGAACTCCGTTCTAGCTGCCGCAAAAGGGGTTGGTCGATCCACAGGGACATGCACCCTGCTATGCCGGTTAAAAGCCGGCTGCTTCGCTCTCTAAGCTTTAGATCGAATGATGGAATGAAATGGTGCTCATGGCAGGATTTGCACCTGCACTTGCGACGCCCTCGACGTCGTGTCTCTGCTGTTGGACTACATGAGCGTGATTGAAAGGGAGTGATGGAGTCCTGGAGTAGTGCCGCGCCGCGCGGCCGGGCTCTTCATCTTCTGAATTGAACTTTGGCACCCACGGCGGGACTCGCACCCGCTAGGACAGATTTGAAGGACCTGCTGCTCGACGCCTTTGCATTCGTGGGCTTTTAGAAACTGGCGGAACGTCGAGGGGATGCTCCTCAACCCGCCCTTGGGCGGGACGATCTCATTAGCGGTGAGTCCCGGCTCGCTTGTCCGGTTGGCGTTCCTTTGAAGTAAAATTGATTGGGCACTCCCGGAAGGAATTTGCCGCTCCGGCGGCCATGCATCAACTGCAGCACACCTTTTTGAAATGGCACTCCCGGAAGGAATCTCACCCTCAACCTCCGCGTTCGAAGCGCGGCGCTCTATGATTGAGCTACGGGAGCATGGGGAAGGTGGAGGCAGAAAGGATAGCACGATGCGAATGCAATCTTTTCTGCCTCCAGGTCTCCATTGAGTGCTGCATGCACACGCTGCTTGCCGAGGCGTTCGAGGAGCCTTTGACGAAGGTTTTCGCTTTGCCAGCGACGAAGCCCCTGGAGCTTGGCAAGGCGTCCAGCATGTCGGGGATTGTCGAAAATGGCATCGATCTCACTCAGGCGTGAGTCAGCCGCTGGATCACAGACAGGGAGCTTATAAACCATCCGTGGCACGACGCGCAGCTCAAAGAGCTGGGGCCAGCGGAAATACCAGGTGTGCTTCCACTGGGTGTCCTGGAAAACGGCCTCGATGTTGAAGTAGTTCTTCCATTCGTGAGGAAGATCACTCTGACGGCGGCTCCATGGCTTGATTCGTTTGAGAGGCTGATGAAGCTGCTGGATTTTAGCCCTCCGATTTCTCTTGGTCGGGGTGAAGCTGTGCTTCCAGTGGTATTGGATGACATTGATCTCCTTGAGGATGTCTTCGAGCACTCTGGCATCTGAACGCTCTCGTGCGGCAGCGGTGAGGAAGTAGCAACGCATCCAGCCGCGCTGAATGGGCTTTTCCAAGGTTACCATGTGACGGGATTGATCCCAAAGAGCCCGCCTTTCACGATCAAGCGCGAGCAAGTGTTTCGTCTGGCTTTCACGATCAAGCGCGAGCAAGTGTTTCGTCTGGAAGTCTTGGATTGATTTCAAGGCTGTAGGTGGATGTTTTGTTGGATCTGGTGCCTGTGGTGAGAGTTGCACTCACACTGGGCCGCTTTTGAGGCGGAGGTCTCTGCTGTTGGACTACACAGGCGTGGGTGAATGTGAGTGGTGCCTGAGACAGGACTCGAACCTGCACTGGGCTGATTTTAAGTCAGCTGTCTCTGCCGTTGGACTACCCAGGCGGAAGATCGGAGTGGTGGATCGATTCCAGCATTCGAGTTGCTCGCGGGCTGAACACCATTGGAATGGGGTTCTTCGTTGGAATGGTGCCCATGGCAGGATTTGCACCTGCACTGGACCGCTTCTGAGGCGGTTGTCTCTGCTGTTGGACTACGTGGGCGTGAAAAACTGAAATGGCAGCCCCGGGCGGATTCGCACCGCCAACCCTTCGCTTCAAAGGCGAATGCTCTGACTGATTGAGCTACGAGGCAGTCTGTTAACTTGGTAGGTCCGGCCGGGGTCGAACCGACGCGCTTCAGATTATGACTCCGATGCTCTGCCATTGAGCTACGGACCGATTTGGTGATGAAACTGGTCGGATACCACGGTGCCGCCCCGGACTGCTCTTGCTTCCAAAGCAAGCGAGTGCTGCTGGCTCTCTCGTATCCGCTTATTGAAATGAAAAGTGGCTTCAGCGGGACCTGCACCCGCAACCTTCCGCTTAAGAGGCGGCTGCTCCACGTGGTTGAGCTATGAAGCCATGGAAAATGGTCGGATACCCCGGTGCCGCCCCGGGCGCTTCCTGCTCCCAAAGCAGGCGAGAACAGCTGGCTCTCTCGTATCCGATGAAACTGAAGAAACTGGACGTGCGCCCCGGACTCGCACCGGGTTACGTGGACTTGCAAACCACTGGCTCGACGACTTCGCCGTGCGCACGCTTTTTGGTTAGGCGAAAAATAAACTGGTTCCCACAGCCGGTTCTGCCCCGGCACCGCCTCGTTCACAACGAGGAATGCTGCTGTTACACTATGCAGGGAGTGTTGAATGAAATGGCTCCCCCGGTGAGATTCGCGCTCACATGATCCGATTTACAAAATCGGTGCCTTTCTAGGTCGGCCACAAGGGGCGTGGTGAGCATGGTTGATGACCAGGTCACAGCGATGAAAAGTGCTCTCGCGAGGAATTGCACCTCGAGCTTCCACTTTCGCAAAGTGGCGTGCAGGTCTGTTACACTTCGGGAGCTTGGAAAAGAGATGGTGCGGCATGTCGGTGCTGCCCCGACACGCTCTGTTTGGAAGACAGACATGCTTGCTGTTACATCAATGCCGCGTTTGCATGAAGATGGCCGCTGGAGTCGGTATCGCGCCAACCTGGTCCGGGCTTCAGCCGGGCGCTCATCTGTCTGAGCCATCCAGCGAGGATGGGAGGGCAACCAGGATGGTTGCACCACTTTAAAGTGGTCCTTCCGCGTGGTGACGCTCCACGGTCTGCCGGTTATCGACCGGCTGCTCTGCTGTTGAGCTACAGAAGGGATGAATGGAAATGGCGGAGCACCAGAGAATCGTCCAGGGTAGGCGCTCCCGCAGGCGGGATCACCAACCCTTCGCTATGATGCGGAAGGCCTTTGGCCTTCGAGCCACAAATTGGTACCCACACCAGGATTCGAACCTGGAACCTCGGCCGTTAGAAGCGGCGCGTGCAGACTCTCCGTTACACCTTGTGGGCTTTTGAAAAATTGGGATGAACTGCGCAGGCCTGAAAGGTCTACGAATGTTCGATGGCGGCTCTTTGGATTCGCAGATCCACCGCTCATCTCGCGGGAGCGAGATGGCTACTTTGCTTCGCGCGAATGATCCTTGTTAGGCCTTTGGGACCTCGCCGGGATGAACTAAACTGGCTCCCCGGCGTGGATTGCCTTCGGCCATGCAATTTGGCTTCGCTTGAGTAGTAGCGCTATCGCGCATGGCATTCGCACCACGACGATCGGCGTAACAGGCCGACAGGCTACTTTACCTCACGAGGGATTCTGAAATGGTGGACGAGGACGGTAACGCTCCGTCTCCTGCTGTGTGCAAGACAGCCGTGCTACTTTAACACTTCAAGCCCTTGGAAACTGGCGGTTCGTGCGGGCTTTGCTCCCGCGACCTTCCGCTCGACAAGCGGTTGCTCTGACTGGCTGAGCTAACGAACCTTTTGGAATTGGACGCAGGGATGGGAGTTGCACCCACGAAGACCGGCTTATGAGACCGGGCAGAGCACTGGCTCTCCCTGCAGTTTTGAAAATGGATATTGCGATGATGGAGCTTTGACGAGTTTGCCTCGTCGTGCGTGCTCCGCATTCTGGTCCCGCATGCGGGACGCCTACATCAAATGGTGCGGCGTCACGGTAACGCTCCGTGTCGGCTCGGTGGCATCGGGGTTACAGCCCGCGTCGCGTCTTTAACGAACTACCGCCGCGTTGATGTTTTCTTTTTTGTCAGGCTGGGTGGCCATGGAGCGCGTGTGTTGGGACACAGCCTACTCACCTATCCTGTGGTGAAGTGATCCTGTGCTGTGCCGGTCATGGCACACGCGCTCCATGAAAGTGATGCTAGGACGGGCAAGCTGGAAGCTTGCACCACCTTGACTGAAAATGGCACGGCGGGTGGGTATCGCGCCCACATTTGCGGGGTTTGGAGTCCCGTGCATTGCTTGTCTGCCACCGCCGTCTCTTATTATGGGTTGATGAACTTGCAGTTGGCTATCCAACAGGGTGCCGTCCAACCATGAAAGGACACAGAGACGGTCATGCCACTGCTAGCGGATTCCCCCGAACCCACGCAACCTATCCAACTTTACCGGGGCTCTGTGCCCTTTCATGGCTGGTCATGCGTATCATGACCGTCCGGAGAGCTTGTCTCGGGATCGGTCATACTGATGACCAACCATAAAAGAACGAACACCGCTGCCACGCACTCGGATGAAGCTGGTTCACCTCTGGCGTCGCACCCGCAGGCGTTTTCACGGCGGATGTTTCGGTGTTTATGGCACACCTCCCGGGAAGCCGTTTCGTGATGTCTTTTTCGGGGCAAAAAGGCCCCTCTTTCCGAAGCCTTGGCTTAGGAAATAGATTTATCGAGGAGATGGCCATGGTTGACATCGAGGAGGAAGGGTGCGACCTATGAAAAGGTCACGCTCTGGGTTTTCAATGACTCCTCCGGGAGTCGTCCAAGGCTGGATCTCGCCCCGGTATCTGCTGCAAACAGGTGCCGGGGTTTTTTGTGCTAAGAGTTCAACCGTCTAGATTGAGGGAAGGATGGGTGAGTTTGGATGGAAAGGGGTGGCTGGGCGGGATCTCAGACCAAGAAAAAGCCCTGCTTGCGTCTTCGGCGAGCAGGGCTTTCTCTGGGAAAAGCTGGTATTTGATACCGACAGTTCAGGACTGTCTCTGCTCGTGTGCCTCCGGGCTCGGGTTGCTCCAATCACGACCCATCAAAATTTGGGTCTGGGCCGTTCTTCCGAACCAACCATGCAGAGCAACCTCGCAACGCTCGAAGAGCGCTTTCGCGGCGGTTGTTGATGGTAGATAGGATTTCATGGCGTGTGTTGAAGGTGCGATGATTCTGACACGCCCCATTAGAGTCGTCAAATGCAAAATAAAGAATTTTATTAGAGCGGAGCTTTTGAAAGGCACTCTCAAAAAGATGGCCCTAGGCATCACGGAAAAGCCTTCTCCAGAGCCTCCACATTCGCCTTCATCACAGTCATGAAATCGCCTGAATCAGGCACGTTGCCGCAGGGATCGAAGACGAGTGATTTGACGCCGATCGCTTCGAGCTTGGCAACGCTCTCCTTCGCGGGCTCGCCTTCCCAGATCATCCATTTGGCGGGATGCTTGGCGAGGATGGCCTTGAGGTCTTCCATGGCCTTGTCATCCGGCACGGTCTCGGGCTCCCACAAGACGGACTGAAGGTTTAACGAATAATGCCGAGCGAAATAATGATACACGGGATGCGAGGCGACGAGTGGCGCGCCATTGATGCGCTTGCCGACGGCTAACAAACGTTGATCCAAGGATTCAAGCTCGCCTTTCAGCGTGGTGAAGGCCGCCTTCATGGCGTCCGTGGAGCCTGCGGGAGCGACGGCTTGCAGTGCATCTGACACGGCGGAAGCTTGCTGGATGGCCTGCTGCAGATCAATCCAGGTGGTGAAGGCGGTGCCGGCGTGGCTGTGCTCGCCACCCGGGCCGTGGCTGTGAGTGGTGTCTGCTTTGATCTGGATGTAGTCTTTGGCGAAGGCAGCGGAGGTGTCCGTGATCTTGGCTTCGGGCAGCGTGGCCTTCTCCGCCCATTTGGAATAGGTGGCGCCGTTCATGAGGATGAGGTCGGCGCTTTGATACTTGGCGATGGCGGCATCATCCGGCTGCCAGAAGGCGGGGTCTTCATCGCCCGGTGCGGGGAAGTGTACGTCCACGAGATTTCCACCGATGCGCTCGGCGAAATACTTTAGCGGGTAGTTGGCCACATAGATCTGGGGCTTGCCGGATTTGCTGGGGGAGACGGAGTTGAGCTTGGCCTGGTTCTCCTTGCCGCAGGAGGCGAGGAGCGGGATCAGGGGCAGGAGGAGGGCTGTGCGGCGGTTCATGTGTGTGAGTGCATTCTACGTTCCGCGTTCTTCAGGCTTCCAGATATATCTTGGCGAAAGCGGGGAGCGCGCTTCATATTCGCGGCCATGTCCCCCGCTCTGATTCTCGATGCTGTCGTCCTTCTCGCCTACTTTGGGCTGATCATGTGGATCGGCCTTTCGCAGCGGAGCAAGAGCGGGTCGATGGAAGGCTTCGCGCTGGGTGACCGGCAGATCGCTTGGTGGGCCGTGCTGGCGTCCATCCTGGCCGCAGAGATCAGCGCGGGCACGTTCTTTGGTGCGCCTGGCGAGGGCTATGCGCTGCGCAACTTTACGTATATCCAGCTCATCGTGGGCTATCTGCTGGCGCGTGTGGTGGTGAGCGCGGTGTTCATTCCGGCCTACTATCGGCATGGGGTGGTGAGTATTTATGAGTTTCTCGGCACGCGCTTCGGGCCGATCACGCATCGTCTTTCATCAGGGGTGTTTTTGGTGACGCGGTTGCTGGCCAGTGGCACGCGACTCTGGGTGCCGACTATGATCCTGGTGATCATCTGGCATCTGCAGTATCCGGGGCAGACGATCTCGCCCTCGACGGAGTTTTGGCTCACCGCAGTGGCGCTCGTGTTGGTGACTCTTGCGACGGCGGTGTACACCACCCTGGGGGGCATTCGCGCGGTGATCTGGACTGATGTGATCCAGATCGGCGTGCTGGTGTGTGCGCTGAGCTTTTCACTGATCTATCTGCTGGGCCACATCCCCGGTGGCTGGGATGGTGCAGTGACGATGCTCACTGGGCCGAAGGATCTGGCCGTGTGGGATCTCGGGCTGAAGGAAGGCGCGGGCTTCTGGGGGAATGTGAAGCATGTGTTGGAGCAGGAATATACGATCTGGGCGGCGTTCCTGGGATCCACCTTTGTGACGCTGGCCACGCATGGCACAGACCAGGACATGGTGCAGCGCATGCTGACGGCGAAGAACAAGAAGCAGAGCGCGATGGCGACCATCCTTTCCGGTGTGGCGGATGTGCCGATCACGCTGGTGGTGCTGGGCATCGGCATCCTGCTGTATGTCTTCTACCAGCAGAATGTTGACGCCCTGCTGCCCAAGAGCGCCACGGGCGTGGTTTCATCGAACAAGGTGTTCCCTTACTTCGTGCTCACCGTGATGCCCGCTGGGCTGCGTGGACTGGTGATCGCCGGGGTGCTGGCGACGACGATGGGCTCCCTGAGCACGGCGCTGAACTCCCTGGCGACGAGCTATGTGCGTGACTTCCACTTCCGCTGGTTTGGTGAGCCTGCGACGGATGAGGGCAAGGTGAAGGTGCTGCGCTTTGGCACGGTGCTGTTTGCCGCGCTGTTGGTTTCCGTGGCGCTGGCGACGGCCTGGGTGACCTCCCATAATCCGCAGCTGCGCATCCTGCCGATCATTTTGGGCATTTTTGGTTATACTTACGGATCGCTGCTGGGGGTGTTCATGACAGGGCTCTTCACCCGCACGCGTGGGAATGATTTTGGCAATGTGATTGCGATGATTGCCGGGTTCATCGTGGTGGCTTACATGAGCGGGCTGGACACGGATGTGATGGGGCTCTTTGGCGGCAAAGGGATCAGTCGTCCGGAATGGATGCCGGTGATTGAGTTCCCGTGGCGCATCATGTTTGGGACGGTCACGACGTTTACCGTGGCGATGATGTTCAGGACGCCGTTGGAGCGGCAGGAGCACCGGTATTTGGCGGAGCGGGGCCGAGAAGATCTAAACCACGAATGGACACGAAGAGACGCGAATGACCGAGCCGTTTGAGAATAGTGGTCGTGTTCGCTAAGTGGCTGAGTCGAAGAAGTTTTTTTAACCGCTGATATGACGCTCATGAGACGCTAATAAAGAAGGACTGGGAGATCAGGGATATTAGCGTCTTATCAGCGGTTCATTAGCGGTTCAAAATTCTGTGAGCATTAAACAGGGGAGCCTGCGAGTGAGGACAGTGGAGCTCTATAGGATTACAGCTGCGAGAAGTGCTGGAGCAGCCCTGAACGCCGTGCACATTTTGTGGGGCTTTGTGTTGGCGGGATCAGTCGTCCTAAGCGGTGTCGACGACGCACGGTGGCCCGTGCGTCTCTGCCACACGTACTCCGGGACGCTCCGCGACTTCGACGCAAAGAAGGCGGCTCCTTTGGGGAACCGCCTTCGTGGGGTGTTTGGTTGATGGTTAGGGCTTTGAGGATCAGACGACCCAGGCGGCGCGGTAGTCGCGGGTGAGCCACTTGGGGTCGCCGCCTTCAGCGAAGGTGCGCTCTTTGTTGTTCCACTTGAAGTTCGTGCCGCTGTAGTAGGACATGTTCATCAGATGGCAGGAGATGACGGTGGTGGCGCCGACGGCGACGTCACAGATCGGACGCTCGCGGGTCTTGATGCTGTTGAGCCAGTCGTCGTGGTGGTTCTTGCTTTCGTAGAGCTTGACCTTGGCGTCCTTGAGGAACTCGCGCTCGGTGAGCACGACTTCGCGGTCGAGGGAGGTGCCTTTGTCCTGCTCCTTGTCCATGAAGCCGTGGACTTTTTTGCCGCCGAGCCAGAGCTCGAACTTGCCGCGGTTCACGTGGACTTCGCCTTCGGTGCCGTAGAAGGAGACGCCTTTGCCTTCACCGTGAGTGAGGACGACGCCGTTGGCATACACGAGCTGCGCGCCGCGCTTTTTGTCCGGACCTGCGGAACGCACTTCCACCGGGCCGCTGTCGTCGACGCCGAGACCCCACTGGGCGATGTCGATGTGATGTGCGCCCCAGTCGGTGATCATGCCGCCACCGAATTCGCGGGTGTTGCGCCAGGCGGGGAAGTGATTGTGCACGCCGCGTGGGCTGAGGATGCTGTTGTAAGGCTTCAGCGGACCTGGGCCGCACCACATGTCCCAGTCGAGGCCGGGTTCGGCGGGCTCTTCCTTGAGATTGTAGACGGGGGCGGGATCGCCAAAGGAAGTGGTGATGGTCTTCAGCTCGCCGATGACGCCATTGCGGACGAGCTCGCAGGCGACGCGGAATTCCTTGCTGGAGCGCTGCTGGGAGCCGGTCTGGAAGATCTTGCCGCTGTCGCGCACAGCCTTGGTGAGCGTGAGGGCTTCGTGCACGTTGTGCGTGAGAGGTTTCTCACCGTAGACGTCTTTGCCGGCCTTCACGGCGGCGATGCCGATGAAGGCATGCCAATGGTCCGGGGTGGCGACAACGACGGCGTCGATGTCCTTGCGGGCGAGGAGCTCGCGGAAGTCGGCATAGGCATCGCAGCCTTTGTAGCTGCCGTCTTTTTTCTCTCCGTAGCGTTTCTCGACGGTGGCCTTGGCGTGGTTGCGGCGGTTGGTGTCGACATCACAGACGGCGGCGACGTTGACGCTTTCGCGGCCGAGGAAGTTGCCCAGGTGGCCGGAGTTCATCTTGCCCATGCCGATGAAGCCCACGTTGATGCGGGAGTTCGGGGCGGTGTCAGCGGACCAGACGCGGGAGGGGAGGATGAACGGGGCGGCCACGGCGCCAGCGGCGGTGGTCAGAAAGGAACGACGGGAAGGGTTGGACGATGGGTTCATGGTTTACTTTGTCTTTTCGGATCGAAAACGAGCATAACCATACGCAACAGGCGGTGGGTTCGTGCAAGGCAGAACAAGTTTTGTGAGCGGGGAAGCTGGATGACAATGACCAAGGAAAATGGGAACGACACGGAAGGGAAGGGATCCGCTCAGAGGGGGCCTTCCAGGCTGGGACGCCCCTTCACTATGTTGGACTTGCTTGGGCACCTTCGCGCACCACGAGGATCTACTCCGAAAGTGGGTGGTGTGGGGCTTGCCTCGGGGGTGGGTTGGGGAGTAGGAGAGGTCTTCTCCATTTCTCTCTCTATGAAGACACGACTGATTCAGGCTTCTGCCCTTCTGGGCTTCTCTGTGGGTGCGCTCTATGGCGCGGATACTCTGACCCCGATCACGGAGGGAGCTTCGCCGCATTTCATGAAAGTGATGTCTCACCTGGAGGTGGGCGGGTCTTCTCTGAGCTACCAGGAGCAGAGCTCCATCTGGGCGAGCCTGAGCACTTTTTTTGACAGTGCCCTGGCAAAGATGCCAGCGGAGCAAAAAAAGGACATCCCGCCGAACCTTTCCTTTGCCAAGCTCTTTGAGGTGATGGGGCTGGACTTGGTGAAGGCGGTGGGATCCAGCGTGCGGACGATGCCGAACGGGCAGAATCACCTAACGACGTTTGCTTTCATCCCGGAAGGGCGCAAGGGGCTGATGACGCTCTCCGGGGGGCCGGCGGAGCCGCTCCTGCTGCATGCGGTATCGCCGAAGGGCACGGACCTGGTGCTGGAGTTCCCGCTGCACACGAAGGACGCGGCAAAGGTCATCCTGGAGCATATGCGGCCTCTGATGCCAAAGGCGGAGCAGGCGAAGATGGATGAGTCGCTGAAGACACCGATCCCGGTGCTGGGACTGACCTCGGGCGAACTGATCGAGCGGCTGGCGGCACGTGTGGCCCTGGTCGCGCGGTTGAATCCTGACCAGCAGCTTCCAGCCGGTGATTCCGGTGTGACGCTACCGGGCATCGACGCGGCGCTGGTGATCGAGCGCATCGGCTGGCTGCTGGAGCCTCTTTCCCAGCAGTTCCTGCCCTTGCTGAAGAACGGTGGCGCACCAGTGGATCTGAAGGAGGAGGGTAATACGGTGATCCTGACCTTCAAAGGACCGATGGGACCTGAGCCGATGGATTTCCAACCTTGTCTGCACTGGGACAAGACGACGGATCGCGTGATCCTGGCGACGCGGGTGGCTTTCCTGAAAGCGCTGCTGGATCCGGCGGACAAGCTGGCGAAGACGCCTGCCTTTGAGAGCGAGTGGCAGGGCCTGCCGACATCTGGCAATGGAGCTTTGTACGTGTCCACACGCCTCCAGCAGGCGCTCCTGGACCTGGTGCCACAGGCGATGAAGAAGAGCGATAAAAGCAGTGCGGCGGACCTGGAGATGATGAAGTCCATCCTGGAATGGGTGAAGCCCTACACGGCTCATGCGCAGTCCTTCACCCAGGCAAATCTGGCGGACGGCACACTCGGCAGCGCTAACACCACGCTGCCGGTTTCCCAGGGCTCCGCGCTGGCCACGATCACGACGATCTCCATCCTCTCCAGCCTGGCAGTGCCGAGCTTCAATGTGATCCAGGATTCGGCAAATCAGACCAAGGTGTCTGCCAATGGAAAGCAGGTTGGGATTGCCCTCAAGGTCTATGCCGCAGGTAATGACGGACGCTATCCGGAGAAGCTCTCCGCGCTCATCGCCAAAGATCTGATCGTGGATGACGTGCTGCTCGTCGTCGCTGATCCCCAATCCTCGCAGCCACTGCCCTGGCTCTATGATGCGACGCTGACAGAGTCTTCTCCTGCAGAGGCGATCTTGCTGGCCACACCCTTTGCCTACCGTGGTGAGAAGCGCATCATCGTGCAGAATGATGGCAGCGCCTTGGTGATCAAGGAGGAGGAGTTCCAGGAGCGGCGCAAGGAGACACTGGAGTAGGCCTCCCAATTTTCTAGATCAAGCATGCCAGCGCGCAGCCGGAGGCATCACGGCGGTGAGGTCACCTTCAGGTGGACGAATCGACGACCGCCGCTGCCTGTGGGCGCGCTGGCCTTGACCTGCTGCAAGGTTCCATTGTCAGAGATGGGCTGCTCGGTCACGCCGGAGCTGCTCCAACTGGTGCCCGGCAGCGTGTCACTCCACTCCACGGTGAAAGTGGTGCCGGCATTCAGGGCGGAGACGCTGCGGCTGTAGGTGAACTCGATCATGCCGCCATTGCGCACGGTGGTGTGGGCAAGCGCACTGCTGGTGACGGGACTCAGGCCACATGCCCATTCGATGATATTAGCTAGGCCATCTTTGTCGGGATCGGCTCCGTCAGCGGCGTTGCCAGTGCTGGTCATGAGACCAAAGTGCTGCTGCCGCCAGCTCTGCTGGGCATTGGGCAGGATGAAAGAGGCCTTGAGAGTGCGCCCGGCGGTGCCACTCACATTCACGATCAGGCGGGTGAACGGCGTGAGCTGAGACACGGTGATGCGGGGATCCGCAGATGCCACGCTGTAGGCCTGGCGCGCGAGATCAAGGGTGACCGTGCCGGCATTAAGCTGCGTGGGATCTGAGACAGACACATCCAGCTGAAGCGATGCCTCACGCACCAGCACGGCGGACTTTTTGTCCACCGTGATGAGGCCTGCGCCGCGTGTGCCGTCGTTCCAAAAATGCGCCGCAGTGATCCCGAGGCTGCCTTCACGCACGGCGTGAACGGCGGCGGAGTTCTCCAAAATAGTCACGTGAGGGCTTGCGGCATAGGCGGCGGTTTGAGCGGCGGTCCTGCCAGGCAGCTGGATGGATGCATAGGTGGCGTCCGTGGGATTGCTGCCGTGGTCAAACCAGAGGGTGGCAAAGGTGTTGGTCTGTGGGGTGGTGGAGCCGCCAGCATTGATGTCATGCCACTGGCCGGTGCGCGCTTCACGCATGCCCTTCAGCGTGGCGCTACCGGGGAAGACATAACCACCGGTGGCTGCGACATGCGCCCAACCCACATTGGTCATGGTCTCGCTCCAGCTTGCCGCGTGCTTGACGATGCTGTCCACCGTGATGGGGCTGGTCGTGACCTTGAGGCGACGGTTTTCGATGATGGACTCGATGGAGCGGTTGTCGGTGCTGGTGATGCCTGAGCCGAGCATGACGATCTCATCATCAAACATGAACCAGGACTTGCGCGCGGTCAGCGTGCTGGCTGAGGCATCCAGCTCGAAGCCTGCACTGCCATAGAGGTCCAGGATGTCCGCGCCACCGACCCAGCTCTTGGTGCTGTAGGTGCTCTGCGAGGCGGCGTCCGCGCGTGTCTGCGAGTCCACGGTGATGCCCGCGAGGCGGTAGCTGTTCACCGTGGGCCAGTAGGCGGAGCTGTAGGCATCGATGTCAGTATTGTAGAGATAGCTAGCGCCATCTCCCTGATACCAGCCGTGCAGGTTCTCGCTGTTGATGGACTCGTAGTTGTAGATGCGGGATGAGCTCATGCTAAGCGCAAACACATAATTGGTTCCCCAGTGCACCACTCGGTCCATGCCGGGAAAGCGGCGGTGCCCGGTCAGTTCCGGACGCGGCGTGATCGCTGAATCAGCGAGCACAGCCTTGGCGCGCAGCACGGCGGGCAGGGTGTTGCTGGTGATGAAATTGCGGGCGGTGTCCGCGCTGATCCAGGCCTTGGCCATGCGTTTGTAAGCCAGGGCATCCGCCGTGGGCGCGAAGTCAGCGATCTGCAGGATGGACTTGATGACGTCATGCCCGCGGGCGTGCTCCTCACTGCCGCTGCGGCTGACCCCGCGCCCTCTCATGCAGTCCATGAAGGCTCCGCGAAACAGGAAGGGATCATAGGAGTCGTAGATCCAGCGGTAAAGGTTGGTCAGGTTCGGATCTGTCACCGCCCAGGTCGAGCTATTGAGCATGGCAAGCGTGGGACCGAGGGAGTCGATCAAGTCAGCGCCATAACCACCTGTGTAGGGATGCGCGCCGTGCTGGATAAAGGATCCGTCCGTGTAGTAGCCATCACCGCTGGTGACATAGGTGAAGACAGGGCTGAGCGAATTGCGCGCGGAGACGAGCTTGTTGCTTTCCTTTACCAGAGCACCGCGCACGGCGACGACGCAGGCTTTGTCCGTACGATTCGCGCCTGTGTTGTAGGTGTTGTTAAACGTGAATGTCTCCGCCGTCGGATCAAAGCGCTCCACGGCGCGCATTTGATTCATAAAACAGGAGGCGGAGAGCTGATCGTAAAGCAGAACGACGATGTCATTGAGGCTTTGCGGCGATCCGATTTCCCAGTCATACCAGTTGTCATAAGGGGTGACGGCTTCGCTGTAGCGATTGGCGTTCATCCAGTCGAGTCCACCCACGATGTCAGTGAGCAGCGAGGCATTGCCCTGCAGGCTGGAACCGGCCTGCGCATAGGCCAGCGCCATGGTGCGCAGGCGCTGGTAGCAGGTGCTGACGTGGGCTGAGATGGTGCTGCTGGCAGCATCACTCCAGAGATGGGCGCGGCTGTTGCCGCCGGTCTTGAGCATGTTGGTCCATTGGGTCTGTCCGGCTGAAGCCACCGAACTCACACGGGCGGAGATCTCCGGATCGGAGAGATTGTAGCTCGAGCCACCCGTGATCTGGGCTAGCCAGCGGCCGCGCAGGGTGTCGTATTCATCCGGCACGCCACCGGTCACCCGCACATCCACGGGAGCAGACACGCCACTGTCACCATTGTCGTCGATGGCGACTGCGGTGAAGGTGTGCACCCCTGGGCCGACATTCGTCCAATCGAAGGTGAAGGGTGCGATCGTGTCCTCACCGATCTTGGTGGTGCCGCGGTAGAACTCCACTTTTGAAACAGTGCCGTCGTCTGTCGCCGTGGCTGCGAGAGAAACAGTGGCGCCTGCGGCATAGGCGGCATCCGCAGCGGGTGCGGTGAGCGCGACCGTGGGCGGTGCATTGACGACGAGAGTCGCGTTATCGATGAGAAAGCTCTCCGTGGCGGAGGCACCACCATTATGGAGGGCGATCATGTCAAAGCTGAAAAACTTGTCGGCGGCGGCGGTGATGGTGGCGCTGGCGATGGTGCCGGTGTCGAGCTGAGCCGTGAGCAGCAGGCTGTCATCGGCCTGCCGTTTGATGCGCATGACGGCGCTATGTCTGGCCGTGGTGCCGCAGGCGAAGGACTGGCTGGCTGTGCCTTGTCCTGACAGGCCTCCGGGACTGCTGCCGCCGAGGATGTCATCGCCTGCTTTTTCGAGGAAGAGGCGGGTGCCGCTCGGGCTGTCAGCTGCCGCATTGGTATACACGCCATAGCCGAAGTCATCGAACCGTGTGGCCGTGCCGGTGGCATCTCCCGTCTGCCTGGTTGCGTTGGAATGGTAGAGTCCGAAACGAAAGCTCTGAGAATTGTCAGCTGGAGCGGAGGTAAAACGGAAGTCAAAGCGGAGAGTCAGCACTTGTCCCGCCGTCAGGGTCTGCACGGGGAAGAAAGCCAGCATGCCGCGAAAGGTGGAGGTGGCAGTGAGGATGAGGGCTTTGCTGGCGGGAGCCACGCTGGCATCATCGCCCACGGCGAGGGTGGCGGCGGAGGTGCTGTTGCGGTACCACACGAGGCCCAGCGGATCGCCCCCGGTGGTGTTCGTGGCGCTGTTGTCCGTGAAAGGGTCATGGACCACTGTCCCTCCGAAACTTTGCCATGGGAGGGCCATGAGCGCGAGAGACGCGAGCAGGGCTGGGAAGAGCGGGGGACCGGTCCTGACGGACATAGGATGAGTCTTTCGGTTAAGACGCAGAAGAGCGTCTAATGACTTGGTTGTCAGAAGTCCATACAGAAACGGTGCCCGGTCATTTGCGGGTTTCGTCGGTCATGCAGCGAAAAGCGATGGAGTCTGCATCCACACAGCCAGTGGGTGTGGGCATCGACATGCCCTCGTGGGAGCTCACTTTTCGCATTTCGGAGTTGGTTCGCGGGCTTTCACGGACATGAATGGAGGCTGCCGAACCTCCCCGCATCTTCCCCGAATGCCTGTCTTCCTCCTGCGCCGTCTCTTCAGCAGCATCCTGGTGCTGTTCTTTGCGGTGTCGCTGACCTTTCTGCTCACACGACTGCTTCCGGGTGGACCGTTTGACCGGGAGAAAGGTGGCTCGGCCAAGGTGGAGCAGGTGCTGCAGGAGAGATACAAGCTCAATGGCAGCCTCTGGCAGCAGTACACGTCCTACATGGCAGACCTGGCGCACTTGGACCTGCGCGTGTCGACGAAGTATCGAGACTGGTCGGTGGCGGAGATTCTGGCGCAAAAGATGCCCTCCTCGCTGAAGCTGGGTGGCATTGCTTTCATCATCGCGAGCACGCTGGGCGTGCTGCTGGGAGCTGTGGCGGCGATGCGCCGTGACACGCCGGTGGACTGGGGCGCGATGTTTGGCGCGCTCGTGGCCATCTCGATTCCCTCCTTTATCACCGGGCCGTTTTTGATCGCCATCTTCGCGCTCTGGCTGCGCTGGCTGCCGGTGGGAGGCTGGGGTGATGTGACGCATCTCATCCTTCCCGCCATCTGCCTTTCCATGCCCTACATCGCCTATGTGGCGAGGCTGATGAGAAATAGTTTGTTAGACGTTTTGAAGAGTGATTTCCTCCGCACGGCCCGCGCGAAAGGGCTGACCGAGGCGCAGGCAGTGTCACGGCATGCGCTGAAGGTGGCCATTCTGCCCGTGGTGACCTACCTCGGGCCTCTTGCCGCGAACCTGCTGACGGGCTCCATGATCGTGGAGACTGTCTTCAACATCTCCGGCGCGGGCAGCATTTTTGTGAACTCGATCCAGAATCGTGATGTGTTTCCTCTCTGCGGCGCGGTGATCGTGTACTGCACGCTGCTCATCGTCTTCAACCTCATCGTGGACCTGCTTTACAGCGTCCTCGACAAGCGCATCCGACTCCATGGCTGACGCTCCGAAGACATCCGCTGTCCTATATCGGCCGAATGGCTGGGAGATCGTGCGCCGCAACAAGCCGGCGATGATCTCACTGGTCTTTCTGGCAGTGTTCGTGGTGCTGGCCTTCACCGTGCCGTTCTTCCTGCCCACCGCGCTGAAGACGACGAGCAATGGTGCCTTCCTCCCGCCGCTGGCGAGCGGTGTGGATGCACCGGTGACGCATGTGTGCGGCACGGACAAGAACGGCCAGGACTTGTTTTATCGTCTGCTCACGGGCGCGCAGGTCTCGCTCGGCGTGGGCATCGTCGGCGCGGCCATCTCGCTGATCATCGGCACACTGTATGGCATGATCAGCGGCTTCCTGGGTGGACGTGTGGATGCGCTGATGATGCGTGTGGTGGACCTGCTGTATGCGGTGCCCCGCATCCTCTTCATCATGATCTTCATCGCGGCCTTTGACAGCATGTTTAAAGACTGGCTGGATGGCATCCGCCTGGGGGCGCAGGAGAGTGGCTGGAGCAGTGTGGAGGGCGCGGCGCGCTACCTGATGCCTTACTCGAAGATCGTGGTGATGATCCTCAGTCTTGGACTCGTGGAGTGGCTGACGATGGCGCGCATCATTCGCGGTCAGGTGCTGGTGCTGCGTGAGCTGACCTTTGTCACCGCCTCGCGCGCCATGGGCCAGAGCAACTGGCAGATCCTACGGAAGCATCTTTTGCCGAATCTGAGCACGATCATCCTCACCTACCTGACGCTGACGATTCCCGCCGTCATCCTGGACGAATCCTTCCTGAGCTTCCTCGGACTCGGCATCGAGGACCCGGCCGCGAGCTGGGGATCTCTGCTGAAGGACGGCGCGCAGGTGATCAACCCGGTCGATAGCAAGTGGTGGCTGCTGGCTTTTCCGGCGGTGCTCATGTCTCTCAGTTTGTTGGCGCTGAACTTCCTGGGGGATGGCTTGCGGGATGCGTTTGATCCGAAAAGCGTGGATTAGCAGTGCTGCTTCGACACTCGGATGCGTGCTGTTTGCACGACTTGATCGTGACTCACGGGTGAGAGCGAAAGGCGTGAGGTAGGGTATTCCCCACCCTTGACGAAAATCAGAGGCGTGGCTTGTTCTGCACCGTCACACTTATTCCTGTCTTGTCATATGGCAAACCACGGCCAGCACCCGCAGGACACCTCCGCGCCAAAACGTGGCGGGGGCGGGCAGACCGTCGTGGAGATGAGCGAAGTGACTGACAACGGTCTCGTCTTTTGGTCGAGGCGCCGCTTTCAAATCGGCTCCGAACTGCAGATGCGCATGCGGCGTGATTCCTTGTCACCGAAGCTTCAGGCGAAGCTTGAGACGCAGGGCCAGTGGGTGATGATGCAGGGCTTTGTGGTGCAGTGTGCGCAGGTGCGGAGGCAAGATGGGACACTGCTGTTCAATGTGTCCATGCTCTTTGATTCGGCGCTGGTGTGTCCACGGAAGAAGGTGAAGGCGAAACACTGCGTGATGGCACCGGTGTTTGATGGCGGCCAGGCTTTCAGCCTGAATTGAGCGCCGGATTGACGCACCCTGGATCATGAGACCTGGGTGCTGCAGTGGACCGGGAGGGCCAGCACGGATGCCTTCATCATGTTCACACGCACGGCAGCATCATGGCATCACGCATGCCGTGGAGAATCTTTTTGTCGGCGGGGCAGACGGTGGCGAGCACGCCGCCGAGGTGCGTTTCCTCGGTGCCTGCGGGGACAAAGTAATAAGGGCAGAGGCGCACACGGGATTTCATGGGAGCCGTCATGCCACGTGACTCGTCCCAGGCAGGATGGTGGACGACCTTGGCCCGGTGGAAGCGCTGCAGAACAAAGGGATTGTTCGGAAAGCTGGCGAGCGCCTCATCCAGGGCCGTGGTCCACTCTTCCTGGGAGAGATCATGACCGATGGAAACGCTGCGGGAACCCCAGCCAATCTCGGAAAACCCGCTGATTTTTAGCACCAGCTCGCGCTGTTTGCTGCCGAAGCGCTTCACCTCATCCCAGGTGTGAATGTTCAGGCCGGGGAGGACGGCGTGAGGCGGCAGCGGGGAGGGATCGACGAGCCAGCCCTGCGGGATGCAGCGGCGCAGGAGGGCGAGGTGTTCGGCGCTGAGGGCCTTTTCCCACCAGGACTGCAGAGCAGAATTGTGGAAGAGAACGAGCCAGATCTTTTCTTCGAGGAAGGCTTTGAGCGGCGGCGTGAAGGTGAGCTCACCCAGCTCAGCCATGCGCAGCATTTCAAAAGAGAGATCCACCTGGTCGAGGTCGAAGAGCTCGAAGAAACGGTAGATGCTGCTGCCATGAAGCTCACTGGGGGTAAGGTTCCAGGGGTTCATGACGCGCCGTGGGTAGCCTCCGGAGTGCTCATTGAGCTTGCCGACGAGCCATTCCATTTCGGGCTGGTAGTCGCCGGACTCGCGGGAGATGAGGATGTCCTCCTGCGGAAAGGCCGCCGCGAAGCCCTCGATCATGCCATGCGCACCGCCGATGACGGACTGGCCCATGGAGGCGTAAGTTTCATTCAGCCAGCCGGTGAGCCCGATGCCGCCGGGGAGGGAATCGAGTTCCGAAATGGCCACGCCTTCCTCGGTGAGCACCAGGTCAGGACGCAGGACGCTGGGGAGATCGGCGCGCCAGCGCTCGTGACGGCCTAGCCGGATAACGCGGGCAGGTTTCCCCTGGTCGAGAAGAGGGGCCACCCAGGCGATCTCACTCTGGACAGCGTCCAAACTGGCGAAATAGAGGTCATTGCAGCCGCGCTGGAAGGCACGAAGGGCAGGGCCGAGATCGTGAATGAGGCTTTGGACCTCGGAACTCAGAGGGAAAGCCTGATGCGAAAGCACCCATTCTTTGTCCCGGAACATACCCTCGGGGGGCATGGACTGGTGGATGTGGGCGATGCTTTCAGCGGGAGATAACATGGGAGCGGAGTTTTGGCACGAGCCGGATGGCCTGCAATGCCTCTATCGATGAACAAACCTCAAAAACGAGAAAAGACGGAGCCGCAGAGGCTACGCCACAAGGCTGCTGTTTGAGCCAGTGAGCGTCTTTTTATTATTTTCTATAATTAGAAGAATCACTATCCAATCTTGAATATTAAAATCGCTATATTGTCCTAACTATTCAAGATTCTTTATTTTAACAATCAATTGTGAAAATAAATTCATAATTGATATTTATCAGGTTGCGGACTTGAAGGAATTTTAGCATAATGCGCATTATTGAGTTCATTTGTTGTGAATGTTTTCAAAATTAATAACCACAGGTTGCTAGTCTTTATGAAAAACCTTCGAGTCCTCTCCTCCGCTCTCACCGCTCTGGCTGTGCTGAGTTCCGCGAATTTCGCTCAAGCGACGAACGAGCCTGCCGATTGGCAGGAGTGTTATGCCATCAAGGCCACCCTGGGTGCTTGGGATTTTGAAAATCTCTCCACGGGTCAGCTCGTGCCGAGCATTGCTCCGAGCTATGTCCATCCAGACGTGATCGCCACGGACATCTACGGTCCGAGCAGCCCCATGACGGTCGATCAAGGTGGCAGCCAGTGGGGGGCCTTCTCGGGTTTCCCGTCGGATGGTGATCAGGGGACGATCAATTTCGACCTGCTCTACACAGGTGATTCCATGGTGAAGCTTTCCGGCTTCACGTTTGATGTCTACAGCGGCGGTGATGCCGCAGGCCTGCACGGTCCGACGAATCTCTTTGTGAACGTGCTGGTGAACGGCGGCCATGTCTGGCAGTCGGAACTCATCGAGCTCACCCCTGGAGCCGGCAATCAGTTCCATTGGGACATCTCGAATCCTGATGGCAACAACTTCAATTTTGATGGCGACACGCTGGTGGGAAATGACTTTTCCTGGATGCAGCTGACCTCCGGTGATTCGCTGGCGTTTCAGATCGTGGCTGCAGGTGCCAACTCGAGCACGGAATCCCTCTATCTGGACAATGTCTCCGTGCTGGCCTGTGTGCCGGAGCCTTCCGGTGCGCTTCTGCTCATGGCCGCTGGCATGGTCCTGGTGTTTCGCATGCGCCGGTCACGGTTTGTCATCCTGTAAATCGTCTGTTGGGTAGCTTGGTTTTTGAAGACGGCCTGGGGTTTCCCAGGCCGTTTCTTTTTTGGGTGTCGGCCAGGCGCTTGAGCTTTCTCATTCGCTGCTCGACATCAAGGGTGGCAGCCGATTTATTGCGGCCTGATTCTCTATGCGCCAATACGACCTCATTGAATACCTTGCCATGGCCATGCAGTCTGGGGCCTCAGACCTGCACCTCTCCCCTGGCGCCGCCCCGACGATGCGTCTGCACGGCAAAATGACACCGGTCACCGAAGAGGTGATGGATGCGGTGGACGTGCGTGAGCTGGTGCTGGGCGGCCTGAAGGACGCACAGCGCGCCAAGCTGGAGCAGGAGTGGGAGCTGGACTTCGCCATTGAGGTGGAGAACCTCGGGCGCTTCCGTGGCAACGCCTGCTTTTGCATGGGCCGCATCGAGGCAAACTTCCGCTACATCCCGGATGCCATCCCTGAACTGGCCAACCTGGGGCATGGGCCGACGGTGGAGAGGCTCTGTGAGATGCGTGACGGCCTGATCTTGATCACAGGCGTGAGCAACAGCGGCAAGACCACCACGCTGTGCAGCATGACGCAGCAGATCGCGGCGGCGCGGTCCTGCAACATTGTGACCATCGAGGACCCGATCGAGTTCGTCTTCAAGCATGGCAACAGTCTCATCCGCCAGCGGCAGGTGGGCTTTGACACGCATGAATTTGCCCGCGCCATGAAGAGCGCGCTGCGGCAGGATGTGAACGTGATCACCGTCTCCGAATTGCGTGACCTGGAGACGATGCGCACTGCGCTGACGGCAGCGGAAACCGGACATCTCGTGATCAGCACACTGCACACGACGGATGTGCCAGCGACGATCACGCGTATCCTGGACAGCTATCCGAAAGAGCAGCAGGACTATGTGGCGGCGCAGCTCAGCCATTGTCTGCGCGGCATCGTGTGCCAGCATCTGATCCGCCGCTCTGATGGCGAGGGCCGTGTGATGGCCACAGAGGTGATGACGATCAACAACGCTGTCATGGCTTGTATCCGTGACCAGCGCATCCAGCAACTCGCCAGCTTGATCCAGATTGGCGGTCGTGATGGCATGCACACCATCGATGACAGCCTGCTCCATCTTCTGACCCATGGCTTCATCACGCTGGAGGACGCGAAGGCCCACTGCCGTGACTACACCTTCATCAAGATGGGGTTTGAGAAGGTGCAACGTGAGCAGCAGGGCAGGCGCTGATCTTTGAACCTGCACACACGGCCATGAGTACTCCTGACGACTCCATCCATCTTCGCGGACTTGACCTGTCGGCGCGCATCGGCGTGCCGGAGGCGGAGCGGGAAATGTGGCAGACGCTGCACGCGGATGTCTCCTTCACGCTCGCGTCGCGCTTTGAAGAGCTGTGGGATGATCTGAAAGCCACGATCGACTATGCTTCCGTGGCGCTGCGCCTTCGCCTGCTGGCTGCGGAGAGACCGCGGCAGTTGATCGAGACCCTGGCGGCGGAGATGGCGCAGTGCCTGATCATGGAGTTCCGGGCCAAGAGCGTGACGATCGAGCTGAAGAAGCGCATCCTTCCGGGTTGTGATCACGTGGCGGTGAGTTTGACGAGGCCTTGAGGCTATCTTCGGGGGCAGTCATTGCTTGCCAGGGATGGGAAGGTGCTATAATTTCCATAAATGCACCTCCTGCGCTTGTCTTTTCTCCTTCTTTTTGCCGTTTTGGCAGGCTGTACGGGAAATGCGTGGGGGCAGCTTCAGCTTCGCAGCCCAGATCATGTGACGCAGATGAAGCAGCGGGAAGCTATGCCCGCTGAGGGACGTCAGATGCATGACGACAATCAGACGGCGGCTCGCTACTGGTATGAGAGCCGGAACCCCAAAAACCTGCCGGAGATGGATGCCGCGCTCGCACGGGTGCTGCCCACGGCAATGCGCCAGTCTGCCTGGATCAAGGAGGTGCCGACCTGGGAGGAGGCTCACCGGGTGCAGGCTTATCATGATGCTGGAGCCATCCTTCTGGCCCGCTGCTACACACTGCTCTATTACGGTCGGGAGAATGAGGCGAAGGAGAGCATTAAGCTCATCCATGAAAAATTTCCTCATGCACTGCTGCTGAGGCCGGACCGCCGGGTGATCCTGGTGCGGCGGAGCCTGCGCTATCACATGCATGCCTGCGCGATCTACCGTGCCATTCGGGAGCGGACGATGTACACGTTTGAGTTCCCGCCTGAAATGGATGAGCACGATGCCTGGGCCCAGGAGCAGGCGGCTGAGGACATGGCCATGCTGCGCTTGCGCGAGGGAGACTTTGACAGCCTCGAGCACTTCGCCAGCCAGGCTCGCGTCCGGTCCCTGAAAACGGCGGATGGTGAATGGGTGTCCGACGCCATCTACAGCGGCATTCACCCTCTGGAGGGCGAGCGCTGGTCTGCTGCGGCGTGGGATGAGATGGGCGGGCGCCTTGAGGAATGGCGCGAGAAAAAGCCGACCTCGGTGGATGCGCGCGTCGCCAATGTGATGTTCACGCTTTATCGCTTCAAGGGTGAGGTGGAACTGGCCGGTTCCACCAAAGAGGCTCTGCTGAAACTACGGCGCACCGTGGGGGAGATCGGGCCGGTGTCGCCACAGATACCGTTCATCGAGCTGATCATCAGCATCGCTCTGGAGGACCGGCTGGACCAGATCGCTGGCATCTATCAGAAGGCGCAGCAAAAATTTCCCGACTACACGCCGATGCATATTTTCATGCTGATGCGCCTGGCAGCGGAAGAGAACGGGACCCGTCACTGTGGCAGCATGTTGAGGGAGCTGGCAACGCACGAAGAGACTGTGGAGCAAGCCGCGCGCATCCTGACATGCCTGCCGGAGAAATCAGTGAAGGTGATGATGGAGGGCCTGCCTCTGAAGGATCTGCGGGAAAGCATGAAGGCACTTCTGGAGTCAGCTCCCGGCAGCTCTCATCTGCGCAACAGGCTGGGGCTGCTGGCCGTGTTTGCTGGCCAGGATGACGTCGGCATGGAGGCGATGCGCACCGTGGGTGACCACTGGGAGCGTAAGCTGTGGAGCGGTCATGAGTATCACGCCACCCGGCTTACCGAACGCAGGCCCATCCATGCTTCCGTGTCGGCAAAAGCGGGAGAGCTTTGAGTGATGGAGTGGCAGGTGTAGCGGCATGTCGTGAGACTGCCGGGTTTGGAGGGATGCGGCTGGATGATTGTTTTTGAAGAATGGGCGGTGGGTGCCGTTGAGAGGGGATGTTTATGCCTCGTCGTTTGTTCGCCTGTCTTCTGGGTCTTGCCATCATCGTTCCACTTCATGCGGAGAAGCCGCCGCCGGATGAGGTGAAGCCTGAGGGGCCGGCGAAGCTGAAAGGGACGAAGGCGCTGCCTCCTCTGCCAGCGGCCGCTTTCACGTTTGTAGTTATACCAGACACGCAGCACTACACGGGGAAGGGGACGAAGGTGAGCAAGAATGATGCGAAGGCTCTGGAAGCACCGGTGCGCAACGATCCTTTGCAGTCACAGGTGCAGTGGATCCTCGCGAACCAGCAGGCGCAGAACATTGTCTTCGTCAGCCATGTGGGAGACATCGTGGAGTATGATCGCAAGCAGGAGTGGGAGGTGGCGAAGCAGCATCTGGACCGGCTGCGCGGCGTGGTGCCCTTCAGCCTGACGGTGGGAAACCATGACATGAGCAGCAAAGGTGATGCGCATCTGTTTCAGCAGTCTTTTCCGGCGGCGAGCTTCAAAGACTATCCCTGGTATGTGGGAGCCTATTCGCACGATCGGGAAGACCAGAACGTGTCCGCGAACAATGTGAACAGCGCGCAGCTCTTCAGCGCCGGTGGGGTGGACTTCATCCACCTCAGTCTGGAGTGCAATGCGCCGGATGATGCCCTGGTTTGGGCGGATGGCATGCTCACGAAGCATGCGGCACGGCGAGCGATCATCACCACGCACATGGATTTGGGCATCATCGACAAGCCGAAGGAGGATGCCGGCTACATCAAGGATCTGAAAGGCCGCATGAAATGGGTGAAGATCCACGGTGAGCGTGGCAACACTGGCGAGCAGATCTGGGACAAGCTCTACAGGAAGCATGCGAACCTTCTCCTGGTCCTGTGCGGCGATCAGAGTCGTGTCACGGCGCTGCGTTTAGACCGCGCGGCGGATGACGGGCACATCATCCACGGACTGCTCAGTGATTACATGAGCGAGCCTGCGCTGCGTCTCATGCGTTTCATTCCGGCGGAGAAGCGGATCGACGTGCTCACCTATGAGGTGCGGAAAGGCTTCCTCGTCGAGGAAACAAGCCATGTGCATGACGTGGAGCAGCATCAGTTCTCACTGCCTTGGGACGGGAAGTGAGGTGGATCACTTCTTGTTATACTTCTGCACCAGTTCGTTGAACTCCTGGGTGCGGGCGTTGAGCTGGGTGATGGCTTCGTCCCGCTCCTTCACGAGCTGCTTGAGCTGGGCGTTGGCCTTCTCGATGGCGCTGTTCTGGGCAGTGACGGTGTCATTGTGCTTCTTCAGCGCATCATTGCCCTGGCCGGCGAGACGTTTGTAGGCCTCGAGCTCGTTGCTGGAGCGGATGGTCTCATTCATGAGGACGGCGATGCTAAAGCCGCGTGCGGCCTGATCGTCGGTGAGAAGCTGGATCTGCTCGGTGCCATCGAGCAGCCGAACTTCGATCTCCTTGCGCAGGGTGTTCAGGCGCTCGATCTCGCGGCCATATTGCTCCACTTTTTCTTCGGCAGCGACGCGGAGTTTGTTTTCCGCGATGAGGAGGTTGGAGAGATGATCGATGGTGGCGCGCAGGCGGAACTCGCGCTGCCACTGGAAGACGCAGATGCCGCAGAGGGCCAGGGAGATCAGAACGAGCAGGGAGATGAGAGCGCGCTTCATTTCGCTGGGACGGGAGCAGGAGTTGCGGCGGGGACTGGGGCCACTGCACCAACGGGCGCGGGAGCGGCACCTGAGGCCGGAGCTGGACCTGGAGCGGCGCCACCGGCGGAGGCTTTCACATTGAAGGCCACTTTGTTAAAGCCGGTGCGGCGAACGGCATCCAGAGCCTTCACCATGTCGGCATGACGCGTCTCAGCATCACCGCTGATGTAGACAGGTGTGTTGGCGTCCTGGGCATGGCGGGCGGAGAGCTTGCGCTCAAAATCCGGCAGGGTGGTGAGCTGGGTGTCCAGGTAGATGTCACCAGCGGCGCTGACGCCGATGTTGATCATGTCCGGTTTGAAGTCGGGCTGACTGGCGGAGGCCATGGGCAGGTTGACCTTGATGGTCTGCTGCTTGGTCATGGTCAGGCTGACCATCATGAAAGAGGCCAGGAGGAAGAACATCACGTCAATCAGCGGGATGATCTCCAGCCGCGTCTTTTTGTGCGGGATGGGGGAGTGGAGTTTCACGGACGTGCGCGGTTCGTGGTTCTCAGTGCCCGGTTTTGGTGCCGACCTTGTCAAAGCCGTGCTGGGCGGCCAGGATGAGGACGTTATTGGCGGCGGCCTCAAGCTCGAACTGGAGGGTGGCGAGACGGCTGTGGAAATAGTTCATCGGCACCAGGGTGGTGATGGCAATACCAAGGCCTGCGGCGGTGGCGATGAGAGCCTCGCCAATACCACCCGTGACCTTTTCCACGGCGAGTTCGGAACTGCCGATGGAACTGAAGGAGCCCATGATGCCCGTCACGGTGCCCAGCAGTCCGAGAAGAGGACCCAGAGTCACGATGGTGTCCATGGCGCTGAGGAAACGACCCGCGCCCTGGAGTTCCCGACCCGCGGCGACTTCCAGCGCGCCCTGCATGGAACTGTGATGGTGGATGAGACCGTGATGGATCATGCGCACGATAGGATCGGAGCTGTTCGCAGATGTCGTGACGGCCTTGGCAAACTGCCCGGCTTCCAGCTCGGCATAGACTTGATCCAGCAGCTTGGGCTTGCGCTTCACGCTGAAACGGATCCACCAGAAGATGCGCTCAAGCACCACACATGCGGCCACCGCGCCCACCACGAGGATGGGGTACATGATGGGACCACCTTTGACGATGAATTCGACGATGACGTTGGCGAGGGGAGTGGGAACAGCTAACATGAAGTGGGGGGAACGATTCAGTTGAACCGATAAGTAATCGGGATGCTGATCTTGCCAGCGACGCCCCCTTTGCTGCGGGAGTTGCGGCGGGCATAGGAAGCTGTGAATTCGTCCAGATCGGAACTGCCGCTGCTGCTGATGATGGAGACACTTTCCGCTCGTCCAGAGGCATTCATTATGATTAAAAGGCGCACTGTTCCGGTGACTCCCTCGCTCTTAAGGTGGCTCGGATAGGAAGGCGGAGGAAGGTTGAACTGACCGCGGGAGAGGTTGTTGCCCACATTGCCAGTGCCGCCACTGCCGCCGCCCCCACTGGCGGTCATTGAGGAACCTTGGGGCCCACGTGCTGGGGATGCGGTAGGCCCGCGGCGCACATTCGGTTTTGCCACGGTTTTGGCCTTGGGTTTTGGCTGCTCCGGTTTTGGCTCGACCGGACGGAGAGCGGTCTCGACGCGCGGCGGGGTGGGGATGGTGAACACGTCCTCAGTAACCAAGGCCGGGACGATCTCAGGAATTTCCTGGGCCACCTCGATCACTTCCAAGGGGGGCGGTACGTCGATCCCCTCTACGGTTTCCTCGACCATTTCTGGAGACACTTCCTGGGACTGGACCTCGACCATCGCGGCCTGCAGGGATTCTAGGCCTTCACCAGGATCCCCCTTGGTGCCGGAAAGCATCAGCGGGATATATCCATCCCCCTCAAAGACCCCGATCACGCCGACTGTAAGAAAGCAGGTCGTGACCGCCACCATCCAGCAGAGGAAGCAGTGATCCTTCGCCTGCTGCAGTCCGAGGCGCACAGTGGTAGCGGGAATGGCCGAAGCCGCCTTGGACACGGAAAGTCCAATAGGCTGGGTAGCAAAAGGGACTGTGGAGGTCATGAAGCAGGGGGATGAGGCTAGAGCGGGCGATAAAAGTGGCTCATCTTGCCGGAGCGTCAAACGCTATTGAGACGCTATCGCACAAAAAAGTGGTATTGTTTCGAGTCGTGGCTACTTGCCAGAATGCCAGATGGTTCTCAGAGCTCCCCAGCGCCTTCGTTTCTGCCCGAGACGACGGATGAGGAGAGGCATGCTCAGGCCAACCAATGGACCCAGCGCGGCATCGCCCTGCTTAGCGCCCCAGTCTCTCGCGACCTCCTCGAAGCGCTGGGTTGTTTTGATGAAGCGATCCGTCTGCGTGAGCACCTGCCTTTGGAGACGCAGCCCTGGTATCGCTGGGGCCTGACGGCGGGCTGGATGAACAGGGCGGATGCTCTTTCGAGGCTCGGACGCGCCGAGGAAGCTCTGGTGGCCTATGATCGTGCACTGGTGCACCTGCAGCAGCTTCCGCTGGAGATGGAGCCCGCTTTCCGCTGGAGGCTTGGACTGGCCTGGATGAACCGCGCCCTGACGCTGCATGACCTCGGGGCAGATCATGATGAAGCCGCACTCGCTTCGTTGGATGCTGCCATTGAAGCGCTCAGCCATCCCGCGCTGACCACGCCTCGTGATCAAGGTACGCTGGGCTGTGCGTGGATGAACCGCGCGGCTTTGCTAATGGAGAAAGAGCCTGCCCGTCCCCGAGAAGCTCTAGAGGCGGTCATGAAGGCGCTGCCTTGTCTGGCACCTCTGGAGCGCACGGATCTCGTGGCGGCGGATGCCGCCCTCAAAGCGCGCCATCTCAGTTGCCAGGCCATCGCGACGCTGCTCGAGACACCGCCAGTGCCTGTGGACGAGGCCGACGACTGGATCATGACAGCCACGGATCAATTGGAAGAGGCGCTGGCTCTTGCGGACTTTTGGCAAAGCCGAGCAGACTTCTCCGCCACCACGCTGCAGCTCTTCCGCTTCGGCTGTCGCATCTATCTGGCTTTCCAGCCCCACTTTCTGGGCGAGTTCATGCTGGATGTGCTGCGGCCCCGCCCTGATCGTGTCATCAGTGAGGAGTTTCACATGGCCGCTGCTGAGGGGCTTCAGCATGCGGCGGAGATCCTCCGCCAGCGCGGGCCTACGGACCTCGGCATGAAGCGTGTGGATGACCTCCTGCTTGTGTTGGAGAAACTGGACGCCGCAGCGCAGCAGATCCGCGCCTGGCGGCACACATGCACGACTGCGGCATGACGTTCGCCTTGTCATTTGCCGTGTGGCAGACATGGTCGCAGCCCCGTTTCCTCTGCCCATGACCCGTCTGCTCCATTCCCTGCCGCTCCTGCTTGTGGCCGCCCTCGGCATCAGCGCCTGCGCCACCGTCAAACGCTTCACGCCTGACCTCAGCAAGATCAAGGTGCCGATGCCACCCATGCCGAGCTTCTCCACCCTGAAGAAGATCACGAACATCATCCCCGGCATGCCGGACACGGACAAGGAGAGCGTGGATGATCCGCAGATGCCCTTCAATGCCCGCGGGACTCTGGGGTATGGCCACACGCTGCGCATCCATGTCTATGAGGGCGCCCGCTCTCCCAAACGCATCTACAACGATGTGGTCATGATCGACTCGCAGGGCATGATCGATCTCGGCAAGGCAGGCACCGCCAAGATCGGTGGCAGCAGTCTGGCCAGGGCGGCGTCCACCATCGCCACGACGTTCCGCGTGAACCTGGCGCTCGGCCGCACCACCAGTGTGCACATCATTTCCGTGGAGGACACGCCCGTCGTCTCCGTCCGTGGAGATGTGATCTCAGATGAGTTCATCCCTGCCTGGGAAGACATGACCATCGAGCAGGCCGTGCGCGTGGCCGGTGGCCGCAAAAAAGGCTCTACCTCTCACGGGGTGTATCTTGTCCGTGAAGGTGAGCGCCGCTACTTCTCCTCCCTGGAATCCGCCAACGAACTCGAGCCCGAGCCTGGTGACATCATCGAACTTTCCCCCGATATCTAATCTCTCATGGCCGATTACCTGGGCGGCAACGCCGCCTCAAATCAGGGCTCCTTTGGCAGCCTATTCAAAAGCATCGCCATCCTGCGCATCGGCACCGGCGCGCTGCTGCTGACCCAGCACGCCTGGCTCGCCGCGATCGGCGCTTATAAGTTCCTCTGGGAGGAGCAGTCCTGGGAGTGGGTGAAGGCTTTTGGCGATGCCGGCCTGCCTTATCCGCAGTTCACCGCGCCTGCCGCCGCCATCATCCTCACCGCCGTGGCCATCAGCTTCACCGTGGGTTTCCTCACACGCCTCTTCGCCATCGTCTTCATGCCCGTTCTTGCGCTGTTTTTGGTTTACGCGCAGAAGGTCGGCGCGGCGCAGGTGGAGACCGCGTGGTTGTATCTGCTCATCTCCTTCACCCTGCTGCTCTTCGGTTCTGGCGCCATCTCGATCGACAAGCTATTCCACATCGGTGAGAGCTGGGCCAGCCGGCCGAAAAAGAAGAAGAAATGGTAACCCTCCATGGCACGCGTCACCGCCGCTGACCTCAAGCGCGTTCTCGCGAACGTGGCGAAGACCGGCCGTCGTGTCACAGACCGCTCCGCCTCCGCACCGCGTGAGGCTCCTCGCGCCAGCACAGGCCGCCTTCCCGTGACCAGCGAGCGCGTGCTCGCCATCGACCCCGCTTTACGCAATACTGGTTGGGCCATCCTGGAAAAGAACGGACGCGAGCTCAAGGCCATCGAATGGGGTGTGATCTCCAATCCCGCGAAGCTTCTGCACTCCGGCTGTCTCATCGCCATCCGCGAGCAGCTCAGCGATGTCATCCGCCAGCACAAGCCCACGGTGTGTGCCATCGAGTCCACCATCTACGTGCAGAGCTTCAAGACCGCCATCGTTCTCGGCACCGCCCGCGCCGCCTGCCTCATCGCCGCCGCCGAGCACGGCATGCCCATCTATGAATACGCGCCCAAGGAGGTGAAGCACGCCTCCGTGGGCCGTGGCGCCGCGCAGAAAGACCAGGTCGCCTTCATGATCCGCGCCCAGCTTCGTCTCGACGAAACACCACCCGCCGATGCTGCGGATGCGCTTGCCGTGGGCATCACTCATTTTCAGAATGCGGATGCCGCTGCCGTGCTGGGGCTGGATGCGAGGAGGGTGTGAAACGTTTTTTGGGCATGGTGACGCACGTACGCGTATACCCGACAGTTTGTTTTTCATTCATAGCATTGGCGTCGAAAGCGGCACCATGGACGATAAACTCAGTTGACCTGCCCGACGGAATTGTTTCTCATCAACTAGTTCAGTCAAATAGCAAAACCACTCGCCACATGAAGAAGATCAGCTCGTTGTTTCAGCGTGATTACGAAGGCACTCGGCTTGTTCTGGACAAGGTTGTTCCGGGTTCAGAATGGGTTCTTGCAGGAGAGGGCCAAGCCACTCGAAAGTATGATGGCACCTGCTGCATGATTAGAGATGGCCAGCTCTACAAGCGATTTGATTGCACACAGGGCCGCGAGCCGCCGGAAGGTTTTATCGCAGCTCAGGAGCCTGACCCAACAACAGGACATTGGCCCGGATGGTTGCCCGTGGGGGATGGCCCAGAAGACGGGTGGCACCGCGAAGCACTAACGACAGCAGGCTCGCTGACAGACGGCACGTACGAGCTGTGCGGCCCGAAGATACAAGGTAACCCTGACGGTTTCGATACTCACATTCTTGTCCCACACGGCAAGGAGATCTTGGATGCGCCCCGAGATTTCAATGGCCTGAAGTCATGGCTGGAGTCACTAACTATTGAAGGCGTTGTTTGGCACCACCCGGATGGACGAATGGTGAAGATTAAGCGCCGAGACTTTTTCAAGCCGGCCAAGCAGAAGAAGTACGCTAAGTAACTCGAGGGCGGAAGGAACAAAGCGCTGGCACCAACCTCCATTCCACTTCGAGGCACCCCCGCGATGGTGACCAACACAGCTATTGCTGGGTATTTCTAGCCGCACCCATGCATTCACCATGTTCGGCATCCACGACTTCGGCGTCTTCCTCGTCACCGGCATCATCCTGAACCTCACGCCGGGGCCGGACACCTTCTACATTCTCGGTCGGAGCATGGCCCAGGGCCGCAGTGCGGGCGTGGCTTCCGCGCTGGGCATTGGCGCAGGAGCGCTCGTCCACACACTCGCGGCTGCGCTGGGTCTTTCGGCACTGATTGCGGCGTCGGCGACTGCCTTTCTCGTCATCAAGCTCGCTGGCGCGGCCTATCTGGTTTTTCTCGGTGCGAAGATGCTGCTCAGCCGTGCTTCCACCGCAGCCGCGATCCCTGCGGCCTTCACCTCGTCTGGCTTCTTCGCGGTCTTCCGGCAGGGCCTGATCACCAACGTCCTCAACCCGAAGGTGGCGCTTTTCTTTCTGGCCTTCATGCCGCAGTTCATCGCGGCGGACAGTCCTTCCAAGTTTGCGGCCTTCATCACGCTGGGCCTCACCTTCGTCGTCACCGGCACGCTCTGGTGCCTCTGCCTCGCTTGGTTCGCCTCCCTCCTCGGCGACCGCCTCCGCGGCAGCCCGACCTTCGCGGAAGTTCTCAACCGGACCGCCGGCGCGCTCTTTGTTTTCCTGGGCATCCGTCTCGCCACGACTAAATGAGATGGCCTAACCATGGGCTACCTCGAACTTGGTCCGCTCAAATTGGAAAGGATTAACAGGAACTCAAAAATCATGTTCATCCTGTCATCTTGTTAATCCTGTAAAAAAGCCCTTTCCATCCCCCGGAGCCAAGCCCTGCTGCTCGCAGCCCGGGATTCCACCCGCGGATGACAGAAACTCCCCCCGTGGGACGTGCTATCTCTCCCCCCAATGTCGTTTCTGGCCCGTCATCCTATTCTCCGCCTGTTTGCCTCGCCCCAGCATCTGTGGCGCACCATGTCCTTGGGGCTGAAGAGCATCTGGCTGAACAAACTCCGCTCCTTTCTCACGGCCCTGGGGGTCATCTTCGGCGTGGCCTCGGTGATCGCCATGCTCGCCATCGGTGAAGGCGCCAGTCATGAGGCACAGGAGCAGATCCGCCGTCTCGGCAGCCAGAACATCATCATCGAAAGCGTGAAGCCGCCGGATGGCCAGGGCTCCGCCGCCGAGACTCGCAGCATGGTCATCGACTACGGCCTCACGCTGCGTGATGTGCAGCAGATCCGCCAGACCGTGCCCGGCATCGAGGTCGTGGTACCTTCCCGCGTGCTGACTGAGAACATTTGGAATTTTGAGCGCAGTGTCGATGGCCAGATCGTTGGCGCCCTGCCGATCTATCCCGAGATGCGCAACCGCCCGATGCTCAGCGGCCGCTTCTTCAGTGATCTTGAGATGAGCGAGAAGCTGCCCGTCTGCGCCATCAACGAGACCGCCGCGCACGAGCTCTTCCCGCTCTCCACACCGGTGGGCAAATCCATCCGCGTCAAAGGCTACTACTACAAGGTGCTTGGCGTCATCCAGAATGAAGGCGCACGCGTTGGCGGCGAGGACAGCCCCACGGGCTCCGCAGGCTCCCAGATGTTCATCCCCTACGCCACGCTCATGGACCAGTATGGCGAGACCTTCTTCCGCTACCGAAGCGGCGGATTCGAGGCTGAGAAGGTGGAGTTCCATGAGGCCGTCGTGCGTGTCGTCGATGTCAATCAAGTCGAGAGCCGCGCCGAGGCCATCCGCCAGATCCTGAGGAGCAATCATAAAAAAGAAGACTGGCGCATCATCGTCCCCGTCGAGCTCTTGAGGCAGGCCGAGCGCACCAAGCAAATCTTCAGCATCGTGCTTGGCAGCATCGCCGCCATCTCGCTTGTCGTTGGCGGCATCGGCATCATGAACATCATGCTCGCCAGCGTCACGGAGCGCACCCGTGAGATCGGCATCCGCCGCGCCATGGGCGCGCGTCAGGCGGACATCGTGGTGCAGTTCCTCATCGAGACCGTGCTGCTTTCCGGAGCAGGTGGGATCATGGGGGTCATCCTCGGCATCAGCATTCCCATCGCCGTCCAGCATTTCGCCGGAGTCACCACCGTGGTGAAGTTCTGGTCACCCGCGCTCGCCTTCCTCATCTCCGTCTTCACCGGCATCGCCTTTGGCATCTACCCCGCCCGCCGCGCCGCCATGATGAATCCTGTCGAGGCCTTGCGGCACGAGTGATTTTATTTTTTGCCAAACCTTATCAAGGCCGGCGAATGGAAGGGAGCACCTCGCTTTCCGCTCCGCAGCCTCTTGGTAGGGAGGATCAGGAAAAAATTTCCGCTCGTTGACGATCCATCTGCCTTGTCAACCGGCATGACTTCTACTGTCGGGTGATCACAGCAACCTTGCCAGCGTTTCAATCACCGCCTAGACATGGGTGATATCATGGAAGGCGAGCAGCGTGACTTATTTCCCGAACCCGGCGGCCTGCCGTCGGAGCTTCATGCCGCGGCACGTACGCTGGAGAAGTCTCTGGCGGACAACCATAACCTGCAGGGTGCTTTTGCAGACTTCTGCGCGAAGGCCTATGTGCGGCCTGAATGGGCGGCCTCGGCGAGCGAGTTCATCGTGAGCAGCTTTGAGGATCGTGAGACTGAGCTGGCCTCGATGGCGCGGATTCCGGACTTGATCATCGAACTGGCGAGCGGGCAGCAGGCGCTGACCACGACCGTGGCCTTTCAGTGGGCGGCGAATTCGGACTCGGCACGGCTGGCAAAGCTGGCGGAGGCCCTGGCGGCCACGCAGTCCAAGATTCAGAGCGCGGAAGTGGTGGACCTGATGCTGGCGCTGGCCACCTCGCTGGCGATCACCAAGTACACAAAGGCCGAGCAGATGCTATCGCTGGCGGAGCCGCAGGCTGAGGATGACCATCAGGAGAGCCTGAGGGAAGCCCGGCTCTGGCTGGCGGCGGGGCGCATCCTTTGCGGTTGCAATCAAGAGACGCGGGACCTTTACGAACATCGTCTGCGCAGGCGGCGCACGCCCTGGACCTGGGAAAGCCCGGTGGAGCGTGCAGCGCTGCAAGAGTTGGCGGATCATTTGCATCCAGGGCAGGAAGGTACGGATCTCTTCCGTGCCATCGTGCCAACCGCTTGGTGGGAGGAGGCGATCCAGCGTGCGGCTGACCGAGAGCGTGCTGAAGCCGATTCGCAACTTCGGCGCGAGGAGGAGGAGGCCCTGGCACGTGCCCAGTCTCAAGCTCGCGCCTACCAGCATCTCCAGTCGCATGCTCAAAGCCATGCTCATGTGGCCCCCGTGCCTAGCGCCCCGATCGCGGACATGCAGGGGCACGCTTATGTGCACCCACAATCTCAGGCTGCCATGTTCGCCGCTGAACCTGCGCCGGTGATCGTGTGGAATGTCTGGCCCTTCTTTGCCGGTGGGCTGGTGGGTGCTGCAGCATTGGCGCTGGTGATCTGGATCAGTCCATTAGAACTCAAGAGGAGCGTGCCTGAAAATGATGCTGTGGCGGAGCTCAAAGCCGCAGAGCCTGCCCCGGATGCGCCGCCACCTCCGCAAGAGACATGGAGGCAAGAGGAAGCTGCCCGTCTGGCGACCGCCAACACGGATGTTCAGGATGTGCACGACCGCATCCGCTCCAGCGCCTGGGCTGATGTGGAGAACCTGCTGTCTGGCACCACCCCTGACCTGCCGAAGGAGGATGCGCGCTATGTGAAGCTGCTGATCTGGCTGCACGTGGATCCCCCGCAGGATGCGGAGATTCGTAACCGTCTGCCAGGCTTGCTGGCAGGTGTGCAACCTGACAGCGTGACTTTGGACCTTTGGACGAAGCTGGCCTACAAGGGATCTCCCATGGAACCCGCGATCCGGGAGGGCGCGCGCCGTCAGATCTACTCCAACAAAGACGCCTGGTCCGCGACCCAGGAGGATCAGCTCAGTGCTCTGGGCTGGCCGCCGACACCGTGAAGCGAGGGTTGTTTTAGGAGAAGCTTTGGCGGCCGCGAGTCACGGCTCCATCGGCAGATGCGGCGAGGAGCGGGAGTTTAGCAAAGTGGAACAGATTGCCGGTTGCTCGTGGCACAGTCTGACTTCACTATCGCGCCCATGCGCCTCTCCCAGCTCTCCCTGATGTGTGTCTTTGCAGCCGCGACTGCTCAAGCCCAGCTTCCTGTACCTGCGCAGCCGCCTGTCCCCGCACCCGCAGAGCCGGCTCCTGCACCGGCCCCCGCTGCTGAAGCACCTGCGGCACCCGCGAAGGCAGTGGCAGAGCCGGAGACCGGCGCCGTCAACGCCCTGGATCGCTTGTTAGAGGCTGCGCAGCAGTCCTCCATGTGGCCGCTGTGCCGCACGCAGTCCGACCGCATGAGCGTGATGCGCGACAAGGCGCTGGCGAATTCCGCGGACGCATCTCCGGTATCCGACCGCTATGTCATCACCACGCTGGCGGGTCCGGTGGACATGGTGCGCTTCTTTAACATGGCGCGTCTCGTGTCCCGCGGCTCGAACCGCTATCAGATGCTGGTCCGTGAGTGGGAGCGCGAAGGCGGCCCGGCCTACATGGCCCGTCGCAGTGCCCCGGGTTCCACGGATTGCCGTCCGGATGACCTGCCGAGCAATGCGCTGGGCGCTCTCTTTGCCGAGCAGGTGAGGGCTGAGGAGCACAATCTGGACTATGACATCGTCCCGCGCCTGAAGAAGTTCTTCGCCAAGCTTGAACCCGTGTCCGACGAGATCGTCAAGCAGTTCCCCCATGAGACCCTGGTGCTGGGTCTGACTCCGTCTTCCAGCCGTGAAGAGATCCGCGCCAGCCGCGAGTGCTTCACCGCTGCGCCCCTTTACCTCATCCCTGTCGTGGCGCCTGAGCGCAAAGTCTCCATCCCCAATGCACTCGTCGCGCTGAAGACTGCCGGCCTGGAGCTACGCCGTGAAAAGGGCCAGCTTATCGTGATCGAGCCGATCGGTGCTCCGATGCGGGCGAACAACGCGGTGGAGCCCACCATCCCGACGCAAGTCCTAGCCCCACGCGGAGCACCTCAGGCGGTGCCGGTGGAATGAGGTGATCGAAAAAACAGTTTGCAAAAGAACGCTGGACGAGCGAACAGTTGTTCATGTTCGCTCCACCCGTCAAACTCACGGATCGTCAGCAAGAGCTCCTGGCCTATCTGCGCCACCATCAGCGCGAGCAGGGGGTGATGCCCAGCACGCGTGACATCCAGCGGCATTTCGGCTTTTCCAGCCAGACGGCTGCCATGAGCCATCTCCGTGCCTTGGAGAAAAAGGGCGTTATCCAGCGTCATCCTCATAAAGCGCGTGCAGTGGTTTTCCCAGAGGATCTGCTGCGTGAGGAGATTGTGGACATCCCTTTGTATGGCCATATCGCCGCTGGTTACGCAGAAATGCAGCAGCAGGAACCGGATGGCAGTATCGTTTTGGATGCGACCACCGTCGGCGTGAAACGTGGCAGCAAAGCCTTTGCGCTGCGCGTGCGTGGTGAGTCCATGATCGGTGCGAACATTTGTCATGGCGACATCGCCGTTCTGGAAGTGAAGGAGCCTCGTCCGCGTGACATCGTGGCCGCATTGATTGATGGTGAGACGACGCTGAAGCGTTACATGGTCGAAAACGGCCGTGTCTTTCTGCGTGCTGAAAACCCCGCCTTTCCAGACCTGATTCCTGATGAAAATCTTCTGGTCCAGGGTGTGTTGAAGACTCTGATCCGGAAAATGGACTGATAGTTTTTATCTAGATTGGTTCTCGAAAAGAATGTCATTTTGATTCGGCGAACGCAGCCGCCCGAGTGAATGACAGAATTTTTGAGAGCCTGTCTAACTTTATGTTAGGTAGTGCCTGGTGTCGTCCTCGGCCTGATCCCAACGTTCCGTTGGGTCGGAGTGAAAGGCCGTTGTCTGAAGCGCGACGCGCCTCGTATGTTACAGCACGCGCGTGATCCGTTTCCAGAAGAAGTCCAGTTCGCGGGCCAGCACGCTGATCACCTGCGCGGGTTCTGCCTGGAGCGTGCCAGACTCAGATTCCTTGATGATGCGCTGCATCGCGTAAAGAGAGGCGAGGCCATCAGTGTCAAGATGCACGATGTCCGCGATCAGCCTGATGGGTTCCGGCAGAAACTGGTTGTGCACCAAAGTCTGCCAGGCCAGCTGCTCGCGCTCGGTTTTGAAGCCGACCACTTTCAGTCGTGCAGGAGCACGCCGTTCGCGCTCAGCCTGCGCGCCGAGATCCGTGAGACGACCTGCAGCGAAGCCGCAGAGTGTGCGCCAGTACGCAGTGTCATTGAAAGAAGCGAGGCCGAAGAGGATCTCCAGTCCCTGCAGCGCCCAGTAGTGCACATAGCGCCCCGGCAGACCGGGCAGTTCATGCTCGCTGTAGCGCACCAGGGGGAAGCGACGGCCTGCGAGACGGATGAGGTCCGCGAGGCGGCCATGATCCAGCGGCTGTGAAAGTGCCTCTGCCTGATGCTGAAGGCGGAGAGCCTGGAAGCGTCCGAGCAGCGCGTCCGCAGGAGATGGGGCGGGGGGCGCGGGCTTGCTGCGCTGCGGAGGCAGTGCCGTACCTATCTTTGGAACCGGAGGTGAATGCGCCGGCTGGAAATGGGAGGTCGCTGGAGCGGTCGCCGTCGTCGTGACCTGCATTGGAGCAGGCGCTGAAGGAGCTCGGAAAGGCGGTTCAGGTGCCTGAGGTTGAGGCTGCGCTGCGGCAGCTCCAGCACCGGCCACGACGGTGGCTGCAATCGCGGCTTGGTTAGGCTGACGCAGTTGCGCCAGCATCTCTCGCAGCTTCACAAAGGCATCGGCCGTGGGAGTGGCCGTGCCGTTGGGCGCTGAGGCCGCCGGTTTGACGGGAACGCTGTTCCAGTCAGTCTGACTGTTTTCCTCATCGTCGTCATCACGGACGATGGGTGCGGGCAGCATGTTCTGCGGTGCCGCGGAGGGCTCTTCGTCCTTCTGGGGTTCCTCCGGAGAAGAAACGGTGTTTTGCGGCACAGTTGGTTCGTCCTGTGGCAGTGCGTGACGGGGTTCGGCCAGGCCTTCAGCCATGGTCTGCATGTCGCTGGCCGTCTCTTCATCGAAGAGCGGGGGCAGGGAAGCCACACCGGCCTTGTCCGTGTCATCCAGCACCGTTTCCGTCATCAGCGGGATGGATGAAGCTGTTTCCATCTCCGTAATGCTGGTGGCAACGGGATTCGGTGACGCTGGAACAGGGATCGGAGGATGGGGAGTGACAATCACTCCCGGGATCGGAATCTCCGGCAGCATGGCAGATGTCTCCAAAGGCATCTGAAGTCCCGATGCCTCAAGATGGGAAGCCGTGGACACGGGTGAAGGCGGAGCGCTTTGGAAGATCTCCCACTGGCGGGCGCAGTGGCGCAGGAAGGCACGCGCGGACACGCTACCGATCGGGCGGCCCAGGAAGTGGCGCTTCACGCTCACGAACTCCTCAAACTCGCGCTTCTCCTCATCGCTCAGCGCGCCTTGGTCCAGACGCAGGCGCAGAAGGTCATTGGCATCAGATTCGGTGAGGCCGCGCAGCAGCACCTGGCTGGCCGTCAGACGGTCTTCCAGTGCACTCGGCAAATGATGGCCAAAGGTGGCCTGCCACACGTCCTGGTTTAGACTCAGCAGCACATGCAGGCGATGACTCTCCACCAGCTCCATGAGCATGGAGGCGATCTTCACGCCCGCATCGGGGTGCCGGTAAAAGCCATCCAGATGGTCCACCAACAGCACCACTGGCCGCCAGAGTCCGACAAGACGAAGCCAGGCTGGCACGCCGGTGTCATTGTCCGTGCCTGCAAGTTCCTGCATCTCGGCCAAGCCGCTGAGACCACCTGAGATGCCCTGCTCCAGAAGAGCCCCCATCCAACCGTCCAGCAACTCCGCACGCAGGGGCACCTCACGGGCGGCCAGCATGGCCAGCGGTCCGCGCAGACCCTCACGATTCTGAATGATCCATTCGCCGATGCGGCGCGCCTTCCCCGTGGGGTCAAAGACGTCCTGCACGGGTCCGGCCAGCACCTGCACGGCCTGCTCGGCATTGGCACAGGGGAGCTGACGGTTTTCGATCAAACGGCGCAGCAGGCCCATCACCACCTGGGCGGCGGATTCCCGCAGCCGGGACCAGCCAGGAGATTCAGCGGCCACCACGGTGTCAGCCAGGGATTCGATCCCGCGGCGTGAGAGGGAAGCCAGCGTCAGGGAGTCTCCAGACTTAAATGCCACAGGCACGATTACCGCTTGGTTTGCCGCAGCGGCAGCTACCCGGCCCAGCAGATGCGTCTTGCCATAACCGGCGCGGGGAGCCGTCAGCAGCATCATGGGGCCAGCACTGCGACCGCCCACCACATCCACTAACTGATCCAGCACATCCACATTCAGACCCTGAACGGACTCCCCAGCATGCCAGGGGGTGCGGCAGACATCGCTCAGGAAGGGGTTTTCCACCTGTTCCCTTCGTGGGGAATCTCCCGGAGTCGGGGAGGAGCTGGAAATCGATTCGTCGCGGGCCACAGGAAGGGAAATGTGTTTTCTGTCAGACAGTGTTAACTATTGAAATTATTCCGGAGCACTGAAAATTAAAGCTTCGATTTTGACTGTTTGCGAAAATTTTCACTTTCGGAGTCTTTCGATTCTCGAAAATGAACGACCCCAAAAGCAAGAGGCGGGTCTTGCGACCCGCCTCAGAACTTTCGTGGTGACCAACAGCCAAGAAGGATACCAGCGACAAAGGGGCGATTTGGGTGAGTTGAACTTAACTCACCTTCATCTGGGGTACCCTGCCCTTGCTGGCCAGGAATGCGTCAGATGCAAGTGAGTGCGTTGTAAGAGCTTTGTGACCGTTCGCTGCCCCGCCCGTTCAGATTCATCCCGTCACATCCTCCGAACCTTCTCGGCGATCTCAATGATCGCCAGCGCCACCTCCATGGTCACACGGGCGCCGATCATGTACAGCAGAAAGGCTAGCGGCCCGGTGATGAACTTGAACATGCCATAGAGCCACCCGTTCTCTCCCCCGCCGCTGAACATCCACGTTAGCGCCGCCAGCAGCGCCGCACCCAGGCTCAGTGCGTAGAGGAGACGGATCAGGTGCGGGGTGACGAAGCGCTTGAAGGAAAAGTCCAGCAGCAGGTCCATCAGCGCCCGCAGCATAGCCCGGACATTGGTCCAGGTGGTGGAAGTCGAGGGCTGGTTGGATCCGGGTTGGCTCATTGAGGTCTTACTTGATCAGGCGCAGGATATACGGGTAGCGGTAGGCCACTCCTTCATTCGACTTGATGGCAGCGATGATCATCAGCACCAGGGCCGCGATGCCAACAAGGATGGCTACAGGGATGAGCAGGATCGTGATTATGCACACGAAGATGGCAATGCTTACCGTGATTTGGAAGTTTAGTACCTCTTTGCCTTGGTCGTTCACAAAAGGCATGGTGTCCTTCTTGATCAGCCAGAGCACGAGCGGTGCAACAATATTGAGGATAGGGATGGCTGGCATCAGCGCTCCAGCCAAAGGCAGTAGATGGCAGATCATGGCCATCGTGCGTTCATCTTTGGTAGGCCCGGTGACACCGATTTGAGGTGCGCCGCCGTCTTGAGGAGGAGGTATGCTTTCCATGACGGATGGAACCTCTCGCATAGGGCCCCACATTCGCAAGGTAGATTCCATTCCTGTCTGCCCGGATCACATCTGGACGCAACTCCGCTAAAATCTATGCCGTCCATGTCTTGCAAACGGACGCCCGCCGTGGAAAATCGCCCGCCGCTTCGCCTCGGCACCTACCTGCCTTTCCCCCAACCCAACCAGCCATGCCCAAGAAGTCCGCCGCCAAAGCCGCAGCCAGCAAGCCCGCCGAATCGAGCATCCGCCCGATCAAAAAGCTCATGGTCGCGAACCGCTCTGAAATCGCCATCCGCGTCATGCGTGCGGCCACAGAGCTCGGCATCCGCACCGTCGGCATCTACGCGGCTGAGGACCGCTTCTGCCCGCATCGCTTCAAGGCGGACGAGGCCTATGAGCTGAACAAGGACAAAGGCCCGCTTGGTGCTTATCTCGATGTCCAGGGCATCGTCACGCTCGCCAAGGAAAAAGGCGTGGACGCCATCCATCCTGGTTACGGCTTCCTCAGTGAGAACCCGGACTTCTCCAAAGCCTGTAAAGACGCCGGCATCATCTTCATCGGACCGGATGCGAAGATCCTGAACATGATGGGCGACAAGACCGCCGCCCGTAATGTCGCCCGTAAACTCAACGTGCCCATTCTCGAAGGCACGGACGAGCCTGTCACAGATCGCAAAGACGCCATCACTGTGGCGAAGAAGATCGGCTTCCCGCTCATCATCAAGGCTGCCTTCGGTGGCGGTGGCCGTGGCATGCGCGTCGTGCGTGAGGCCAAGGACCTCGAGAAGCTGCTGGATGAAGCGCAGACCGAAGCCGAACGCGCTTTCGGCAATGGTGCTGTTTTCCTCGAAAAGTTTGTGGGAAAAGCCAAGCACATCGAGGTGCAGATCCTCGCCGACAAGCACGGCACCGTGCTGCATCTGCATGAGCGTGACTGCTCCGTGCAGCGCCGTCACCAGAAGGTCATCGAGCAGGCACCGAGCTATGGCGTGAAGCAGGAGATCATCGATGGTCTCTGCGAGGCCGCGGTGAAGCTCGCCAAGGAGGTGAACTACACCCACGCAGGTACCGTCGAGTTCCTTGTCGATCACGAAAGCGGCGAATGGTTCTTCATCGAGATGAACCCGCGCATCCAGGTGGAGCACACCGTGACGGAAGAGATCACTGGCATCGACATCGTGCGCAGCCAGATCCTCATCGCCCAGGGTCACAAGATGCATGACGAGCCGCTCGCCCTGCCGGCCCAACCCAATATTGAAAAAAGCGGTTTCGCCGTGCAGTGCCGCATCACCACGGAAGATCCGGAGAACGGCTTCACCCCGGACTTCGGCAAGATCCTCACCTACCGCAGCGCCGGTGGTTTCGGCATCCGTCTGGATGGTGCTCTCGGTGCCACGAACGCCGTCATCACGCCTTACTATGACTCCATGCTCGTGAAGATGACCGTCTTCGCCCGCACCTATGAGCAGGCGCTTGACCGCATGGACCGCGGTCTGCGTGAGTTCCGCATCCGTGGCGTGAAGACGAACATCCCGTTCCTCATGAACGTGGTGCATCATCCCGACTTCCGCGCCGGGCAGGCCACCACGCGCTTCATTGATAACAATCCTGATCTGCTGAAGTTCGTCGCCCGCAAAGACCGCGCCACAAAGCTGCTGAACTATCTCGCGGACACCATCGTCAACGGCAATCCCTTCGCCAAGGGCCACAAGCAGGACAAGCCGTTCATCGTACCGGCCATTCCGAAGTGCGATCATCGCATTGAGCCTGCCAAGGGCACGAAGCAACTTCTCACCGAGATGGGCCCTGAGAAGTTCTGCAAGGGCTGGGTCGCGAAGCAGAAGCGCCTGCTGATCACGGACACCACCATGCGTGACGCGCATCAGTCCCTGCTGGCCACGCGCATGCGCACCTTTGACATGCTTGCCGTGGCAGATGCCGTCGCGCGTCACACACCCGATCTCTTCTCCCTGGAGATGTGGGGTGGAGCCACCTTTGACGTCACCATGCGCTTCCTCCGCGAAGACCCTTGGGCACGTCTGCGTGACATCCGCGCCAAGGTGCCGAACATCCTCCTTCAGATGCTTTTCCGTGGTTCCAATGCTGTTGGTTATACCAACTACCCGGACAACGTGGTGAAGGGCTTCATCAAGCATGCCGCCACCAATGGCATGGACATCTTCCGCATCTTTGACTCGCTGAACTACCTGCCCAACCTCACCGCCGCCATGGAGGCGGTGCGCGAGGACACGCAGTCCATCTGCGAAGGCACTCTTTGTTATACTGGCGACATCCTGGATCCGAAGCGTGACAAGTATGACCTCAAGTACTACGTCCGCCTCGCCAAGGAGCTGGAAAAGATGGGCGCGCACATACTCTGCATCAAGGACATGGCCGGCCTCGTCCGTCCCTATGCCGCCAAGAAGCTCGTCAAGGCCCTGAAGGATGAAGTCAGCATCCCCATCCACTTCCACACCCATGACACCAGCGGCCTGAACGCCGCCAGCATCATCGAGGCCGCTGAAGCCGGTGTGGACGTCTGTGACGCCGCCATCGCCTCCATGTCCGGTGGCACCAGCCAGCCGAACTTGAACTCCATCGTCGCCGCGCTGCAGCACACACCTCGCGATACCGGCCTCGATCCTGAGGCGCTCCAGCAGTTCAGCGATTACTGGGCTTCCGTCCGAGCCTTCTACAAGCCTTTCGATACCTCCGAGCCTTACGGCACCGCCGAGGTCTATCTCCATGAGATGCCTGGCGGCCAGTACACCAACCTCAAGGAGCAGGCCATCGGCATGGGCCTCGGACCTCGCTGGCCGGAGATCGCCCACGCTTACGCGGAGGTGAACCAATTGTGTGGCGACATCGTCAAGGTCACCCCTTCCTCCAAGGTCGTCGGCGATCTCGCCATCGAGTGCGTCGCCCGCGGCGTGAAGCCAGGAGACATCTTCCAGCTCACCGGCACCAAGTGGAGCAAGGACGTCACCAGCATGTTTGAAGGTTGGTTAGGCGAGCCTTTCTACGGCATGGAGCCCGCCAAGGCCGCTGACAGCCGCAAGAAGTGGAACAAGCTCGCTGACGCCATCGTCGGCAAGGACGGCAAGCGCATTAAAGGCCGCCCCGGCACCCACGCTGCCAAGATCAAGCTGGAAGACGTGCGCGCGGAACTGAAGGGCAAGCTCAAGAAGGACCCCACCGAGGATGATGTCTGGAGCTACCTCATGTATCCAGACGTCTTCCTGAAGTTCGCCGAATTCCGCAAGACCTATGGCGATGTCGCCGCCCTGCCCACCCCGGCCTATTACTACGGCCTGCGTGACAAGGAGGAGATCCACGTCAACCTCGAGGAAGGCAAGACCCTCTTCGTCCGCCTGCTCAACATGACCGAGGCCGATGCCAACGGCCAACAGACCGCCATCTTCGAGCTGAACGGCTACCCGCGCCACACCACCGTCACCAACAAGGCGCTTGCCGTGAACGCCGTGACCAAGGTCAAGGCCGATCCCGCCGACAGCACCCAGGTCGGCGCCCCCATGCCCGGCATGGTCGCCAGCATCGCCGTCAGCGTCGGTCAAAAGGTCAAGGAAGGCGAAACCCTCCTCACCCTCGAAGCCATGAAGATGTTCGCCGCCGTCGCCTCGCCCCGCGCCGGCACCGTCACCGAAGTCCTCACCAAAATCGGCGAAAGCGTCGAGAGCAAAGACCTGTTGGTCAGGCTTGGGAAGTGAGCGGAGCTATCTTCAATCATTACCGTCGGCATCCTCGTAGGGATGCCGACGCGGATACATTCCTGCTACAAGTTCCAGCGTGGCAAGATCATGATCAGCTTTTCACATGTCCCATTCCGCGTCGCTTGCGTTTCATTAGGCCAACCTTAGTTAGGAGAGGTCTTCGTTGATCAGGCGGCCTGTGACGGGTGGTGGATGTCCCACTCAGCTCACCGCCTGCCGCTTCAGCCTCCGCAGCGCATACGGGCGGCTGCTCGTCTTCGCGATCTTTCGAGGTCCGTCCCGACGGTTCGGACCTAATTCCCCACGGTTCCCCTTGAAGACCCTCTTCACAAATTCGCGCGCGCCTTCTCTGCACGTAGCCCGGCTTTCACAATGTTTTGGTTAGCGCTGTCGCACCTCCACACCATTTGAGTAGAACAGCCAGAGGTACGCTTATGCACCAGCTCCGCGCTCCCAGCCCTCCACAAGCTTACCCTGCAACTTTGCCTTTTGTTAACAGTGAGAATTCCTCACTTAATTTGGTGCTTTTCCAAAAGAACAATTATTCTGCTGGCGACAGAAGACTTTTTATTAGTGTCTTTTGATTTAATCAAGTCAATCAAGTGACTGCCAACCTCAGAGATCCATTTTAAATCAACGTCGGCAGGCAAATTGAAAGCACCCATAAAGTAAAGAAAGGGAGCGTCTTGCGATGTGCCGCCAAGTGTGCAGGCTTCGCCATCAAACACCGCTTCTTGACCAGAATTAAGATGGTATCTTGTTTTTTTAAGCTTATTGAGCCAAGCAGTATTTAGAGCTGCGGCTAACTCTTTCGAAATCAATGTGTGTCCGATTTCCAGAGGCAGGCTTTCAAGGTTCTCATTAGGCTCAAGTCCCCTCAAAGTTTTCGCATAGCATACGAGATAGCTGTCTGTGTCCTTTAACTCAGAAACAGCAAGAAATGTGCTGCTGGCCAAGCTTTCTTTTAGCAGGGCGACCCTCTGTGCCCCCCTGGGCCCGTAGTTCAACTTTTCGGAATCTGCATATGCGTTTGATTGGAGAAATGACCACCAATGATTCCACCCTTTCCCACAGCGACCATCAACGGGATGTAACTCAGACGCGTGTGTGATCCCAATGCTAGCAAGCACCAATAAGACGTATTTCATATGCAGAATCTATTTCTTCTTTTGTTCACAGCTAAGGGTATGCAGCGTTTGAGAATCAATCTTTGATCGTCCAGATGAAATTCCTCTGTAAAGCTCCCCCTCAAAGTTGGACAAGAGGGGGCTCTATATAAGTTCTGGTCATCATTTCTCCAGCACCGACTGAAACACAATCTGTGAAGGATTCCCCACAGGTGTGTACTGCCCGGTGAAGGCGAGCTTACCGCTGGTCTTGTCCACCTTGAAGGTGGCGATGTGGTCGGCGCGCTGGTTGCAACAATGAAGAAAAGTGCCTGAAGGGTCAAAGGTGAAACTGCGTGGGTAGTCGCCGTGGGTCCATTCTTCGGTGACGTAGGTCAGTGTGCCGTCCGCGCCGATGGCGAAGATGCTGATGCTGTCATGCAGGCGGTTGCCCGCATAGACGAACTTGCCGTGGGCGGAGACGAGAATCTCCGAGCAGAAATTGCTACCGGCATAACCGGGTGGCAGGCTGGAGATGGTCTGCCGGGCGGCGAGGCGACCGTTCTGCGGATCGAAGTCAAAGAGCACCACTGTGGAACCTTCCTCCTGAATGCTGTAGAGCCAGGTGCCGTTCGGATGAAAAGCGAAGTGACGCGGACCATCGCCAGGCGGGAGACTAACGAAAGGTGTGTCAGCGGGTGTGAGCTTGCCTTTCTCCGCATCAAACTTCCACACGAAGATTTGATCGAGCCCGAGATCGACATGCAGCACCCATTTCCCGGCGGGATCCGCCTCGATCATGTGAGCGTGCGTCTGGTCATGACCACTGAAGGCAAAGCTGCCGGGTGCGGCGTTCGTGGCCTTGGTGGGGCCCACGGTGCCGCTGTCCTTCTTCACGTCCGTGGCCTCGCCGAGACTGCCGTCCGGCTGAATCGGCAGCACGGCGATGCTGCCGCCAAAGTAGTTTGCCACAAGCACAAACTTGCCATTCGGAGACACCGTGAGATGCGCCGGGCCTTTGCCGCCGGAACGCACGCTGTTGAGCAGCTTCAGCTCACCCGTCGCAGGATCAATCTTGAAAGCACTGACACTGCCGGATTCATCATCGCCCTGGCGCTCGGTTTCATTGCCGGAGTACAGATGCGTGCGCGCCGGATTGAGCGCCAGGCAACTCGGGCTCGTGCCCATCTCATGCACACCGATAGGCGAGAGCTTCCCCGTGCCACGATCCATCTCGAAAAGATGAATGCCCCGGCCATTCCCCGGCGGCAGATCCACCTGCGTCGAGCGCATGTTCTTCAAAGGCGAGGTGTAAGTGCCGACATAAGCGATCAGTTTGCCAGAGCCGTCCGCTGCCACGGAAGACAAGGAGGGCGCGAGCATGGCAGCAGCGGCAGTGCGAAGAAAGGAGCGGCGTGAAGGCAGGGAATCAGACATGGTGTCTTCACCAAACGCGGCTCATGGCGATGCTTGTGCACCGCCATGAGCATGAATGCATATCATTATGCCGACCTTCGACTGGCTACTTCTTGAGGATGCTGCGCCTCAGCCACTTCCCGTCGTTCTGGTCATCAGCTGTCTCAAAAAGACACGTCTCATCCGACTCCGCGCTCACATGCTTGAGGCTGCCCTGAAGCGGCTTTTTCGTCGCAGGACTTTCCTCCGCCTTGGTGATGAACCTCATCACCTCTTCACTCGCCGCAGGTTTCTCGGCCTTCTTGCCATCCGCGAGGGAGATGGCTTCGGCGGCGATGCCCTCCAGCAGCTTCGGCCACACGCGGCGGAAGAGATCATGCCCGGCGAAGATCTCGGCGCTGTTGAGCTCGCCATTGATGACAAACACGACACCCAGGCTGCGCGGCGACTTCTCCACAGCGCCTAACAAGGAGTCTCTAAAGGCACCGATCTTCGTTTTGAGGTCCTTGTCCTCAAGCGTGAGCTGCAGCGAGCTGGCGGAAGCCGCAGGCTTCACATCCTTGCCGATGTTACGGCTGATCTTCTCCTGCGTTTCCGCCACCGACTTCCACACCTCGGCCTGATTGGCCGCCTTGCGCACGGCGATCTTTCCTTCTTTGCTGGCGATCGTGTTCTTGGACGAACCAAAGTCGTTCACGCTTTCACGGCCGCGCTTTGACCACCGGCCTTGCTCCACGCAGAAGGAGCCTACGGGCACCTCGGCGGACTTCGGCTTCAAAGGCAGATCGCTGGCCAGCGTGCGGTCCTGCTGCCCGCCTTTCACAATGTCTCCCGCCATGATAAAGACCTCCTTGTCAGTGCCGCTATTCTGCACCGTCAGCTCATTGACCTGGCCCGTCTCTTTCACCACCACACGCTTCTTCAGGCTCATCGCCTCATCCAGCGTCAGCACCTGCGTCGTGTCGGCCAGATCATCTCCCTCGATGAAGTAGACATCGAGGTTCGCATGAGTCAGCGGCGTGCTGGCTTGCACCTTGCCTGCCAGACGTTTCAGCGTCGCAGGTTCGCCTTTGTCAGGCGGAGCTTGTTCGATCGTGTTGCGCGGCGTTTGTCGGGTCCGAGGCTGGCCGGAGGGTGAAACAGACTGCTGGGCCAGCAGCGCAGTGGCAGCGGCCAGGACAACGATGAGGTAGATAGGTTTCATGGCGAGGATGGAAGGATTCCAAACTCATCATGCGGCGCACCCGCGCCGAGATCTGTAAAGCGAAGGTAAAACCGCGCGGTGTGCGGCCTGCACCTTGTTCACGCTTCAGCGTGCCCGGGAGGCCCCAGAAACTTTTTTCAAGAATCTGCACAAGTTCCGGAAGTGACCTGCATCAGCGCTGTGAACAGGGGGCGCTTCGGTGCCCGAAACATCAAACTTCATCTCCGCTACTTCCCATGAAAACGCTTCTCACTTCCCTCCGCTCCACTACCACCCGCCGTGGTGCGCTCTTCTCCGCCGCGCTGCTTGCTGCCGGTCTCATTTTGCCAATGCAGGCCTCGGCCATCGAGGTCACCATGCCGACCGTGCCGCGCATCAATTCCTATGTGCCGGATCGCGTCGCTGGGGGTGAAACTCTGCTGATGAACCACACGGGTGACGCGAACCTCGGAATCATGAGCAGCCTGGAGTTCAAGGCCTCCGGCGGGCGTACGCTTTCTGCCCCGATTACCCGCCTGAGCAGCACCCTTTACCGCGTGAATGTGCCCATCGGTGCCATCACCGGTGTGACCAACCTGGTCAGCCCCACAGGCAACCGCCGGGAGCAGCCTGCCATCACGATCGTGGCGCCGACTTTGAGAGCCCGCGGCATCAGCATCATCAACATGACCCAGTTCCGTGTGGATAGTGTGAAGAAGGGAGCCACCGAGTTGCTTCCTTCCGGCCAGTTCATCCCAGCCCGCGAAGCCCGCTTCGTGCCCCACAACTTCAGCACGGAACCTGCCATCGCCCTGGACGTGCGCTACGTCTATCTCCCCCCCAGCCCGCCTCCCGGTGTGCTCACGATCGGTGAAGCCCCCGTGCCTGTCCTGAGTGAACGCATCCTCGTTTCGCTGCCCCGCCCGACCACCACCAGCCCTGTGCCAGCCCTGAACACTCCCGTGCGCCGTGAGCTGGAACTTGAGGCCCTCTCTGGCTTCGACCTCATGGGCGCTGTCAGTGGTGCCCAGGGCCACTGGCGCATCATCCAGGGTGACCGCAAGCGCAGCATGATCCTGCAGGGCCTTGGCAACACCGGCACCATGACGCTCAAAGACACCTTCCTCAGCGGCAACTCCCTCTCCCGCCAGTTCAATGTCACGTTCATTATGGCTGCCACGAACCCCGATGAAATCTCCATGATCGTCCGCGATCCCTCCACGAATGCCCAGATCGGCCAGACCGTCCGCGTGCCGATTCCCTTTGATGTCTTCACCACAGATGTCCTCGGCTTCTTCAACCGCACTGAAGACGACCAGCGCGACAACGACTTCGGAAGCCAGATCCGCGGCCCGAACCCTAATGTCGCTCCTCCCCTCCTTGTCCGCCGTGTGATCCTGAACTGAGATATCCCCCAAGCTCCCGACTTCCAGCGGCCATGCCTCACAAGCATGGTCGTTTTTTGCATTCGCCGAACTAACTTTTCATCATCACATCCTCCAGCACGCTCTTCGCGGCCGTTTGATCGGACACCACGAGACTGACGAGAGACTGGGGGCCATCCCGCCTCAGGATGTGCATGGAGCGCACGTCGACGTCCGCATCACGCAGACGTTTGGCGATGATCGCCAGCGCGCCGGGCTTGTCGTCCAGGCGGATGACGAGCGCATCCTGGGTCACGGCGCGCAGATTGGCAGCGCTGAGGGCACGCAGCGCGGCATCAAGCTCGTCCACCATGAGCACGATGGTGCCGGTCTCCTCGATGCGATCGGCATCGATGTCTTCGATGTTGATGCCGGCATCTCCGAGGATGCTGGCCACCCGGGCGATCTCATCCGGATCCTGGCGTGTGAGGACGGTGATCTGTTTCATGAGAGGAGGGGGCTTGAGGGGTTAAAAGAAAGTTGGCTAGGCCTTCAGGGCTGCCACAAAATCATTCGCGAACTCATCAATCACGGCCTCGTTCATCGGCGGCAGGGTGATGAGGTGGCCGATCTTCTTCTTCGGCGCGATGATCCATTTTTCACGCAGGCTCTCCGGTGGCCGGGGAAAGACCACGGTGATGGAGTTCTCATCATGCCTCCAGGCCTCGATGCCCAGGGAGCGCAGCTTTTCCACCGCATAGACGGAGAGAGCGATGCAGCGCTGCGCGAGCTGGCGGATGCCATCGTCCCCCAGCTCCCGCAGGCGATACCACATCATCAGTGGCGTGATGGCGGAGCGCGAGCCGGAGATGGTGGTGTCCAGCGCGCCCACATACTCCACACTGCGGGCGATGCGGTCCACGTTGTGCTTTTTGGCCAAGGCGATGCCGCAGGGCAGGGGACAGCCGAGGAACTTGTGCCCGCTGATGGAGATGCTGTCCGCCCCATGGGCGAAGTTCCAGGGCTGCGGATTCTCCACAAAGGGCAGGATCATGCCGCTGAGCGCGCAGTCCGCGTGGATGTAGTTTTCACCGATGGCCAGATCCTCCAGGATCTCGCGGATCTTCGCCAGGTCATCCACCGCCCCGGTCATGGTGGTGCCGATGTTGGCAAAGATGATGGGCGGCACATCCCGGTGGATGCGCAGCGTCTCGCGCAGGTCATCGTAGTCGAGCTGGCCGTTAGGCTGGCTCTTGATCATGATATTACGAGTGTGCTGCAGGCGCAGGATCTTGGCCACGGAGTAGTGAGTGTCCTCGCTGAAGTAGACCATGCCGCCGGGATGCAGTTCACGGGCGACGTAGAGGCCGTACATGTTCCCTTCGGTGCCGCCATTGGTCACATAGCCCCACCAGTCCCCCTCCGGGGCCTGGGCATAGCGGGCAAACTGCTCCACGGCTTCCCGCTCAAACTCATGGGTGTTCAGACGGTAATTACTCCCCGCAAAAGGGTCGCCCAGGTTGTTCGAGGAAAATTCCAGGAAGCGGAGCAGGGGTGAGTAGTCGAACTCTTGGTTGCACGGGTAGCCGATGGATCGCGGGCGGATCTCTTGGAAGCGCGCATACAACTGGTCGAGCCGGCTTTGGTCTTCTGGAGACATGGTTGGGTGGGTTTAGACAGTAACGCTGCCTTCAGCGTGGAAAATCAGGCTGAAATGGGTCTGACAGGTCATCTGGGACGCATGGGGCCCATGGAGGGCAGGCCCGGAAGGTGCTGTCCCAGGGGAAACCTGGGTCCCAGGCCCTCAAAAAACCTCCCTTCTCCTTGTGAAAAACTCTTGCCAAATGCCGCTTCGGTGGTTTTGTCGCGGCCCTTCAACTCCAAATTGAAACAACCCGCCTGACAAGTTGTCCGGCCTTACCCCAAGACAGATATCATGAGCGAAGTCGCCACCGCCCCCGCCAGCTTCAAACTTCACGACAAAGACACCGGCAGCGCCGATGTCCAGATCGCCATTCTGACGGAGCGCATCAATCACCTGACCGGCCATTTGGCAACCAATTCCAAGGACCACAGCACCCGCCGTGGCCTCCTCCGCATGGTCGCCCGCCGCCGGAAGCTGCTTGATTACCTCAAGCTGACGGCCAACGACCGTTACACCAAGTCGATCAAGACCCTCGGTCTGCGTCGCTAATCCAAACTTTCCCGCCAAAAGGGGTGATGCCACGACGCATCGCCCCTTTTCGCTTGGCGGCATGTATGCCGCCATAGCATAGAGCAAAAAGCCTGGAGCCCGATTTCAGCCAGTTCTGCTGGCTGCATCAAGGCATGTGGACATCTTCCGGCATTTTCCGCCCAAGTCTGCCTCTCCTCCTCGCCCTCAGCCCCCAAGCTCTCTGCTGAAGCCATTCCCCCAAACAAAAAGACAAAGAAGACACACAACCTATGGCAATCCATAAAGTAACAGCTCCCTGCGGTTCAGGGAACATCGAAATCGAAACCGGCAAGCTCGCTCACCTCGCCGATGGCGCCGTGACCGTCCGCCTGGGTGACACCATCGTCATCGTCACTGCCGTCTCCGCCACCAAGATCAAGGAAGGCCTCGACTTCTTCCCCCTCTCTGTGGAGTACAAGGAAAAAGCCTCCGCAGCCGGCAAGTTCCCCGGCGGCTACTTCAAGCGCGAAGGCCGTCCGACCGAGAAGGAAATCCTCACCTGCCGTATGACGGACCGCCCATTGCGTCCGCTCTTCCCGAAAGGCTACCTCTACGAAACCCAGATCGTCGCCCTCCTCCTGAGCGCTGACGGCCAGAACGACTCGGACATCCTCGCCATCAACGGCGCGTCCGCCGCTCTCTGCGTTTCCGACATCCCCTTCGCGGGCCCCATCGGTGCCGTGCGCATCGGTCGTGTGAATGGCCAGTTCGTCGTCAACCCGACGCACAGCCAGCGTGACGACAGCGATCTCGACCTCGTCTACGTCGGCAACAAAACCGACGTCATCATGATCGAAGGCGCTGCCAAGGAAATGCCTGAGGCTGATTTCATCGCCGCCCTGCGTTTCGCTCAGGACAGCATCCAGGGCCTGGTGAAGGCTCAGGAAGAACTCGCCGCCCTCGCTGGCAAGGTGAAGCGCGTCATGCCCCTCATGCTGGTGCAGGATGAACTCCTCGAAGTCGCCTACCAGGTCGCTGGTGACCGCATCGAAGGTGCCATCTATCAGCCAAGCAAGGTTGCCCGTGGCAAAGCCATCGGCGCTCTCAAGGACGAAGTGGAAGCCGCCATCAAGGCCAAGTTCCCTGAAGCCACTGGTTACGCCATCGGCCAGGCCTTTGACTACCTGCAGAAGAAAGCCTTCCGCATCTCCATCCTGGACAAGCTCGCCCGCTGTGACGGTCGTGGCATCGACCAGATCCGTAACCTCACGGGTGAAGTCTCCGTCCTCCCTCGCACACACGGCTCCGCCCTGTTTGCCCGTGGTGAGACCCAGGCTCTCTCCATCGCCACGCTGGCTCCAGCGGATGAAGCCCAGGAAATGGACACCTACGCAGGTGGCCCGGATTCGAAGCGCTTCCTCCTTCATTACAACTTCCCTCCCTTCTCCGTCGGTGAGTGCGGCCGCTTCGGTGGTCAGAACCGTCGTGAAATCGGTCACGGTGCTCTCGCTGAGCGCTCCATCGAGCCGGTCATCCCTGAGAAGTCCGTGTTCCCTTACGCCATCCGCATCAGCAGCGAAGTCATGGCCTCCAACGGCTCCACCTCCATGGCCTCCGTTTGCTCGGGCGTCATGGCCCTCATGGACGCTGGCGTGCCTCTGAAGCGCCCTGTGGCCGGCATCTCCGTCGGTCTCGTCACTGAGTTCGACGCGAATGACAGCATGAAGCGCTACCTCACCATGATGGACATCCTCGGCTCCGAGGACCATTTCGGCGACATGGACTTCAAGCTTTGCGGCACCAGCGAAGGTGTGACCGGCTACCAGCTTGACCTCAAGCTTCCTGGCCTGCCCCTGAGCATCCTTGAAGAAGCCATCGGCAAAGCCAAGAACGGCCGCACCGAAGTGCTCGCCGCCATGGCCTCCGCCATCAGCGAGATCAAGCCTCTTAGCCCGCACGCTCCACGCATCGAGATCGTCAAGATCAACCCTGACAAGATCGGTGAGCTCATCGGTCCTGGCGGCAAGAACATCAAGGGCATCCAGGCCGAGTCCGGCGCTGAAATCAGCATCGAAGACGACGGCACCGTGTATGTCTACGCCACCCGCAAGGAAGGCCTTGAGCGCGCTCTTGAGATGATCAGCGGCGTGTCCGCCGAGGTCGAGATCGGCAAGAACTACACCGGCAAGGTCGTCAGCACGACGAACTTCGGTGCCTTCATGCGCCTCTTTGGCAACAAGGACGGCCTCATCCACATCAGCGAGCTCGCCGACTTCCGTGTCAACAAGACCGAAGACGTCGTCAAGGTCGGTGACATGGTCACCGCCAAGTGCGTCGGCATCGACGACAAGGGCAAGGTGAAGATGAGCCGCAAGGCCGCCATGAAGGAGAAGGACGACGCCGCCAAGGCCGGTGCCGAGGCTCCTGCCGCCTGATCCGCTTCAGCCTAACGAAATAATCAACAACGAGGCCGCTGGTAACCCCAGCGGCCTTTTTGTGGGTTGCCAGATGTGTTTCAACGAAGCACGCTGATATGGTGAACAGGATCTACCATACACTTTTAGTTCTACTCCCTTCAGCCATACTTGTAAGTTGCCAGACCAAGTCCATTGCCCTGGTGGACAGCTTTCGGATGTCGGCAACCGAGTATGAACATCTTGAACGCCGGGCCGCAGATGGCGATGCTGAAGCAGCATGGCATTTGCTCATCCATCACGAGTTGGGAACTGGGAATAAAAAGGCTGCAGAACTATGGTTGAGACGCGCAGCTGTCCTCAAACTCCCGAAAGCTCAAAGTGACCTAGCAAGTCGAATCAAGGAGGATAGTTTCTCACCGACGGGTTTTGGCCCCAATCCGCGTGAGGCCGTTCGATCGCTGCTGGAACGGGCCGCCCAAACTGAAGGAGATGCTTGTAATGAACTGGCCTCAGCCTATGCCGAGGGATACTTCGGGTCGTCCGATCACTCCAAGGCACGCATCTATTTCTGTCAGGGTGCCAATCTCCACAACAGAGCGTGCTGGGAGGAACTCTCGCGCTATTATCGTCATGGCCAGGGCGGCCCGCGCGATGATGGGGAGGCTTATTATTGGATTTCCCTGGAGACGCGTTGCGTTGATCCACGTTCAGTGAGTGGCGAGAAGAGTTGGGAGACTCGTGAGGAAATCGCATCGCATCTTTCGCTGTCAGAAATGGAACGGGAGTGGAGGCGTATCGATGCTTTTCTCAGTCGAGTCGCTGCCAAGGAAGTGGTGATCGATGATTATCCCTTCCTCAGTGGTGCCATTTCCGAAAAATCTGAAGTTGAAGGACGCCGCTTGTCCCAGCAACGCGAAGATGAACATCGCAAGAAATGGAGGTCCTCAAATACCTGATACCGTTTCTTGGTCGAACCTTGCTCTAGCTTCACACATCTTGTCTAGACTCATGGCACTACACGATCCAGATTCTTACCTCATCCGATACCCCGACGCGACTCAATGGACCATCACCAGGTGTCGCTATGATCGTCGCCGGGTGTTTCTGCGGCCTGATGGATCAATCAGCCTTCCTCGTTGGATCGCGGATCTCCGGCAGTGCGTGCCTGTGTTGCAGCAGCGCTTGCCTACAGAGCTTTTAGGGGAAGTGAGATGCTCAGGTGGTATCGACCTCGGCATCATCAGTGGCCGCGAGGCATACAAAATGCGCGAGTTGCTTCGAATGTCGGCATCGACTCTGGATGTGACAGATGCTTCCTCTACTTCCTACTTTGCGAAGGTGGATGGCTTCGGCCTGATCATTGAGGACGACGCTGAAAACAATGCCTTTTGCCTGCAACTCATCGAACGTGGTGCCAAAGTGGATGCGATCGAGACTGATTAACGAGGGCCGCTTGCCGACGGAGCCTGGACATAGCTCCCCAAACCTCCTGCAGACGCCTCCTTCAAAAACTGGGGTGAACACAGGTGACGACCATATACTCCTTTCGTGCGTATGTAGGGGTGACATCATCAGTCACTCCCCCAAGAGAGGCGCGGACCGGAAACGGTTCGCGCCTCAATTTTTGGGCGGGGCTCGACTCTTGCTGGCTGATGCGGCAGGATGAGGTCATATTGTCCACGCTATGAAGCCCCCCCAGTCCACCCGCCGACAGTTCCTCGGTCAGAGTGCCTGCTCAGCTCTGAGCAGCATCTCCATGATGAACACCATGCTGAACCTGCAGATGGCAGGCAAGGCGGCGGCCCAGGGCCCGGTCTCTGACTACAAGACGCTGGTGTGTTTTTTCCTCCATGGCGGGATGGACAGTTACAACTGGCTCGTGCCGCGTGATTCCACCCGCCACGGCATTTACTCCTCCACGCGTGGCAATCTCGCTCTGAGCAGCGGCCAGATCCTGCCGCTGAACCAAAGCGGTGGCGATGGCCAGCTCTACGGAGTCCACCCGAGCTGCACGGGCATCCAGCAGATGTTCAATGGCCTCGGTGGCGATACGAACAAGCGCCGAGCGGCTTTTTTGACGAACGTCGGCACCCTCATCCAGCCGGTGACGAAAACGCAGTATCTCGCGGAAAGCGCGCCGCTGCCGAAGTCGCTCTACTCGCACAGTGACCAGGTGGACCAGTGGCAGACCTCCGTGCCTCAGGGACTCTCGCAGCTCAGCGGCTGGGGCGGCCGTCTCGCGGACATCCTGCATACTCCGGCGAATGGGGCGACCAGCATCGCCATGAACATCTCGCTGGCGGGGAACAATCTCTTCCAGGTCGGGAACAACACCACGCAGTTTGTCGTCACGAACAGCGGCGCGCTGCGTCTCTCAGGTGAAGACCAGTCTCCCGCCACGAATCCGCTGCGCTTGAAGAACACCGCGCACAAGAGCATCATCGAGCAGACCTATGGGAACATGATGCAGCAATCGTATGCGCAGCTCACGAAGAGCAGCATCGAGCTGCAGGAGTTCTTCCTCCAGCAGTTCAACAGCTACAACGCCAGCGCCATCAGCGGCCTGTTCCCGTCAGACAATTGGATAGGCGATAACTTCCTCGCGGCAGCAAAGATGATCGCGCTGCGTCAGGCCCTGGGCCTGCATCGTCAGACCATCTTCATCAGTCATCCAGGCTGGGATCATCATCTGGAGCTTCTGGATTCCCAGGCGGAGATGCTGGACATGCTGGATGATGCCGTCTTTGCCTTTCAGCGGGCGATCGAGCAGCTCGGTCTGCAGGACAGCGTCATCACCTTCACCGCGTCTGACTTTGGCCGCACGCTGCGCAGCAATGGCCGCGGCACGGATCACGCCTGGGGCGGTAATGCCATGGTGCTGGGCGGCCCCGTCCAGGGCGGCCGCATCTACGGCACGTTCCCGGACCTCACCCTGGAGAGCAACAATGACACCGGTTATGGCGGCCGCCTGATTCCGACGACCAGCGTGGACCAGTTCTTTGCCGAAATGCTCCGCTGGTTTGGCGTGCCTGCCGCCAGCATGAGCCAGGTGCTGCCGAACATTGGCAACTTCTACAACGTCAATTCCAGCAGCCTGCCCATCGGCTTCCTAAAGCCAGGCACTTGGTCTTGATCGCTTTTCCCGCATCGCATGCTTGTCATTCCCATTCTTCTCCTCGTCGCCTGCATTGTGATTTGTCGCTGGGCGTCGGGGCGCTATGAGGAGATGTGGAACCAAGGCTCCAAAGAGCGGGTCCCCACCGCTCACACAGGGGCGGAGATGGCGCAGCTCCTCTTTAATTTTGAAGGCGTGAGCGATGTGGAGATCGTCGAGCACAATGGCGTGGTGACGAACTATTTTGATCCCTCGCGCCGTCGCCTCTTTCTGAATCGCGAAGTCGCCCAGGGCACTACCATGGCCGCCTGGACCGTGGCGCTGCATGAGGCGGGTCACGCCTCCCAGGAGGGTGAGGCGCTGGGTGAGCTGAAGTGGCGCCAGTCCGTGATCAAGCTCACGCGCTACGCCCCCACACTCGCCGCCGTGATCGCGGTGGGCGCCATGATCCTGCTCAGGTTCCCCCCGCGCTTCGCCATGATGGCCCTGCTGGCCATGTGCCTGGTCATCCTGCTCCTGAATCTAGGCACCCTGTCCACCGAGTTCCGTGCGAATGTGGGTGTGCGAAAGTTCCTGGAGAAGCACCTCGCCAAATGGTCCACAGCGCGGGATCGCATGGACGGCTATCTCCACCGCGCCGCCACCCGTGAAGTCGGCGACATGCTGCGCTCACCGCGCTACTTCTTTTTCAGCGCCATGCCCGGCACCGGGTCATCACGGCCGGTGAAGAAGGATGAGATGACCGATCCCAAGGCGTAAGGAGTCGCGCTAGCGTCCAACCGTAGGATGACCGTGACGTAGTCCGGTCGTCTCTCATGAGCTGGAGCGCGTGAGGAGCTGGCGAATGGCCTCGAGCGTGTCATTCGCATTCTCCTGGCGTTGGCGACCTGGTGTGGGACGGGCGGGCTTCGCCACGCCCATCCTACGTAGGGACGCCCCGCGCCTTCACCATTCTTCTGGTTACGCCTTCAGCGCCCAGTCCAGCAGGGCCTGCGCATCACGCCAGACACCGCCTTCGGTGTCATTCAGCACCACCACGATGCGGCGCTTGCCATTGCGCTCACCGCTGGCCACCAGGCAGTAGCCGGCAGCATCGGTATAACCTGTTTTCATGCCATCACAGTAGCCGGCGCTGCGCAGCACGCGGTTGGTGTTGGAGAGCTCCGTGGTCTTGCCGCTCGGCCACTTGAAGGTGTAGCTGGTCATCTTCACGATCTTGCGGATGTCCGGCAGCTTGTCACAAGCCTTGGCGATCACACTCAGTTCGCGAGCTGTGGAGAAAGGCTCGTCCCCATCCTTGGTCGGCAGGCCATGCGGATTGCGGTAGTGGCTGTTGCCCAGGCCGAGTTCCTTGCACTTCGCATTCATCTTCGCCACAAAGGCCTCCACGCTGCCCGCATTGTCACGGGCGAGTGCTTGAGCGATGTCGTTCGAGCTCTTCACCAGCACAGCGCTGAGCAGTTGGCGGCGTGTGTACTGCTCACCCGTCTTGATGCCAAGACGCACGGGGGCGCACTGCGTGTCACTCTGCTCCACGGTGATGATCTTATCCAGGTCTCCTGTCTCCACAATGAGCAGGGCCGTCATCAGCTTGGTCGTGCTGGCGATGGCACCCTGCTTGTCCGGGTTCTTCTCCCACAAGATCTCATCCGAGGTCGGATCGATGACGATGACGCGATCTGCGGTCACAAGCGGGATGGGTCCGCGAAGCTGCTTAATCTCCACCTCACGGCGGACGCGCTTCGTTTTCTCCACCTCATCAGCGAGCTGCTTCTTCAGCATCTCCACTGTCTGCTCACGCGAGACGAGATCGAGCCGCTGACCCTCAATGATCTGCTTCTGCTTGGAGATGTCCGCCTCGCGACGGATCACATCCGCCTCCTTGGCATTTACCTCCTCCTCGCGCCATTTCAGGCGGGCTTCTTTTTCAGGGTCGCCACAGCCGGTGCAGACCAGGGTGATGACCATGGCAAGCAGGGTAGTTTTGAAGACATGTGCGGCAGGCTTCATAGACGCGGATCGAAAGTTAGAGTTCGGCGAGCAATTCCTTCAGTCGTGCGGCAGGCCACTGACCAGGAGCATTGGATTCGCCAATGAAACCGTAGTTCAGCAGGCTGCCCGCCTTTGCAAGCACCAAGCGGGAGATGCGCCCCCATGGACCCATGCCCATGCTGGAAAGCCGCAGGCGGTGCTGCTCTCCGGTGATCTGCAGCAGGCGCACTAGATCCGCCTGGGAATTCAAAAAAGTGGCGATCTTTACCGCATCCAGCCCGGCAGGCTGCGCAAAGCCGATGGCGCCGCGCAGCACCTCATCACCGGGAGTCGCCTGGAAATCATGGAACGAGCCCATGACTTTCACTCCCTTGGCATGGGCTTTCTCCACCATCGGCTTCATCTCCATGGCACTACGAAGCTCGATGTCGACCAGCGTCGCGAGATCCAGCAGCGGCTCGATCATTGCCATGCGCTCCGCAGCCACCACGCTTCCTTGGCCGCCCTCGGCTGGGTGGCGTGCCGTGAGCAGGATGGGGGTTGCATTCTCGCCGTGAACCAGGGCGTCCCGCACCTCATCGGCGGGCATTTTGAGGGTATCGAGCCGGAGCTCGATCAGGTCGCAGGTCGACTCACGCTGGTCACGCGGCATCCGGGCCCAGATGGACAGGGTGGCGGCATCCGGAATTACCCCCACAGTCAACGGACGTGTTGCTTGCAGAGGGCTTTGGATAGAAACAAGTTGTGCCATTCGCTAGGAATGTTATAATTTTAATAGATATGAACTAATTTAGAATCGAATATTCCTCACTATGCTGGGTCGACGACAGGAAATCAATTTGCAGCTCACGGAGTTGTTCGACAGCGCCCTTCTCGGGTTCTGCATGTGGTTCGCGCATTTTTTGAGGGGTTCGTTTGCCCGGCACCTTTGGCCTGACTTGGTGGAGATCCCACCCATTGATGAACTCTACTGGGTCATGGCTGTGGTGGTGCCCTTTGCTCCCGTGGCTCTGGAGATGCGCGGCTTCTACTCAAACATCTTCCATAAGACGCCGGGCAAAAGCCTGCGCCAGCTCGCGGAGACGATGGTGATCATGGGGATGGTCATTGGTATGATGGTGGTGTTTCTCAAATGGAGCGTGCCCAGCCGTGCCGTGGTGATCCTTGCCGTGTCCTTGTCCGTGGTGGCTCTGCTGCTGCGTGAAGCCTGGCAGCGTGAGCAACTCCGCCGTAGTCTGGCGACTGGCAGAGGGCGTGAGCGTGTGATCGTCGCGGGTGCCGCGCAGGACGTGATGCACTTTGAAGATCAGATGCCGCCTGAGCAGCGTGCCGGCATCGAGGTCGCAGCGCGGATCGACATCACGCAGCAGCCGGTAAGTGATCTTGTGAAGGCCATGCATGCGGTGGCTGCCTCACGTGTGCTCTTCGCCGTGCAGCACGTGCACTTTGGCAAGATCGAGGAGGCTGTGCAGGCCTGTGAAACCGAAGGCGTGGAAGCCTGGATCTCCGCGGACTTTTTCCAGACCGCCATCGCACGTCCCACCTTTGACGTGTTCGGTGGCAAGCTCATGCTTGTCTTCCACAGCACGCCGCAGATCTCATGGTCCCTGGTGTTCAAGGACATCATGGACCGCATCGGCGCGCTGGTGCTGCTGGCGCTTACATCGCCGCTTTGGATCGCCGCCGCCATCGGCATCCGTCTCGCCTCGAAAGGCCCGGTTTTCTTCCGTCAGGAGCGTTCAGGACTCTATGGGAAGCCTTTCAACATGTGGAAGTTCCGCACCATGCACATGGATGCTGAAACGAGGCGCGCCGAGCTTGAATGCCTCAATGAGATGGATGGCCCTGTCTTCAAGATCAAAGACGATCCCCGCATTTTTGGTTTGGGCCGCTGGCTTCGCAAGACCAGCGTGGACGAACTGCCACAGCTTCTCAATGTGCTGCGTGGCGAAATGAGCCTCGTCGGTCCACGCCCTCTGCCTGTGTATGAGATCAACCGCATCGAGAAGCACGCTCAGCGCCGCCGCCTCAGCGTGAAGCCAGGCCTGACCTGCCTCTGGCAAGTCACGGGCCGCAATGGCATCAAGAACTTCGAAGAGTGGGTCGCCCTCGACCTCAAATACATCGACAACTGGTCTCTCTGGCTGGATCTCAAGATCCTCGTCAAGACCCTCCCCGCCGTCCTTCGCGGCCTGGGCGCTTCCTAACGTACAACCCCATTCCAATGGGGTTTCATCTAGCATTCAGATGAGTGCGCATGCACACGTGTCATCGAAGTCGCGAAGGGTCCCGGAGCGTGGTGGCGCACCCAGTGTCCTCCTCTTCCAAGCCATTCGTGCGCACTGTAAGCATGCCATGTGGCAGCAGACGTAAGACTGCCCTCTTTGGACGTGGCATCCACACGCCAATCACGGAACTCTGACGAGTTCTGCCACCTCAAAGCAGCCTTCTCTCAACCCAACCTCTCGTTAGGTCATTTCAACCTCCTCAATTCTGCTTCGGCTCTCCCTTGTCCTTGTCCGCAGAAGATCCTTCGGGCTTCGCAGGCGTCTCCGAGGAACCATTCTTCTTGTTATCCGCCTGGGAGGTCGGTGGCACGCGGAAAAGCTTTCCAGAATAGGGATCCTTCACCTTCTCACCCGCAGGCAGGCCGGTCACGTCCACCAACTGCTTCTTGGAAGGGTCCGTGTAGGGGCTCACCACCATGCCTGGGCGGCCCGCCACCGGTGTCCCAAACGGCAGGTTCTCTTCAGCAGGGGGTGACACAGGGGCCACCGGCGCTGGCGTGACACTGCCTGACTTCGGCGCGGGTGTGTCCGTGACCACCTTGTCAGGCAGGTTGTTCACGGAAGAGCGATTCCTTGCGGGGGTGGGTGAAGGTGTGGGACCTTCATCATCCACGATCACCGGAGAGCTTCTCCGTGAACGGCTCGGAGGCGTATACGATGACGATGAGCGCGTGACGGTGCGCGGACGGTAAGGCACACGATCATAGTCTGCTCTCAGATTGCGGTTCGTGTGGTAGGTGCTGCGATACGGCACCTGCCGGATGGCACGCGGTTCAGTATAGGGTTGTTGCGACTGAAACGGAGCATTGGATGAAGCATACGCACCACCGCTGTAGTAGCCGGGATAGTAACCCCGGCTGTAATCCGTGCCGAGATAGGTGAAGAGACCTTTGCTTTGGATCTCACGCATCGCGTAGCGCGGTGGCAGTTTGCAACTGGCCAAGGTGCCTGCCACGAGAATCATCGTGAGCAGACGTGTGGTGATGCGGGCAGTCGTTTCCGTTTTCATGAGTTCGGGTGCGTTGATCTGGAGTTACATAAGTTTAAGAAATTTGAGACTCACCGGCAAGAGCATTCTCGCGCGCTTTTGTCATTGTCCTGTCAGTCTTGAGAGTGCTTAACCTAACTAAACCTTTTCATCGCCTAGCCTAACATCAAATGTGGCAGACGCTCTAGACCCCGAGCTTGATGCGAATGGCGTCAAGACTGGTGTTCTTCAGGAGGATCACACCCTTCTCATCGAGCAGATAGAGCGTGGGGAAGTTGCGCAGGTTAAACATGCTGGTGATCGGCCCGCTCGTGGTGCCGTCAGACCAGTTGCGGAAGTTGACCTCATAGGTCTGATAGGCCTTCCTGGCCTCTTCAGGGATGTCCGTGTTCACGCCGAGCACGACGACCGATTTGTCCTTGGTGTCCGTGGCCAGCTTGTTCATGAGCGGGATCGTGCCGTGGCAGGCATGGCACCAGCCGCCCCAGAAGATGAGCACCACTTTCTTCCCTTTGAAGTCGGCCAGCTTGAAGGCCGCGCCATCCAGATCCTTGCCATCGATGTCCGGACATGGGCTGCCGACAGAAAGGTTCTGCAGTTCAAACATCGTCCGGCTGGTCTGGTCAGCCAGCGGGAAGCCATTGATGGCGGAATCCCCGAACTTCGCACTGATCTCCTGGAAGTAGTTCATGGCCTGCTCCTTCTCCTCGGCGGCGGTTTTTTCATCTGTGGCGGCTTCATAGCGGCGGAAGTGCTGCATGCCCAGCGCATAGGTGGCGGCGGCCTGCTCGGTCTTGTTCGGGTTCTGCTCCCGCACGGCCTTCAGGATCGGCCCGCCGATCTCATAAGGGTAGAATTCGAGAGACTTGATGGCTTCGGCGATACCTGCATGCTTCACGTGGGATGTTCCCAGCATCTGCAGCGCGATCTGGCCTTCGGGGAAACCGCTGGCTTGTGTGACCAGCCACGAGACGCCTCTGGCCGAGCCCGCATCACCACTGTGCTCCTGCACGATTTCCATGACCTTCGTCGCATAGGGGGCCGCGCTCGGCACGGTGGCGCGATACTTGTCCTTCTCCTCCTCCGTCTTCGCCTCGATGATTTTCATCGTGTTCGCGCGCACGGTGTTCTCATATTCATCGATGACCGCACGGATGGCCTTGGCCGTGGCATCAGGTTCATCAGCATGAATGCTGAGGCAGAGAGTGGTGAGCAGGACGAGCAGGTGTTTCATGGGGGAAGGGGAGTCGATGGATCAATGACGGCGGCGGCGTGAAAGCAACATCAGCGAAAGCAAAAGCAAGCCCGCGCTGCCAGGCTCCGGCACCGCGACGAATGAAGCATACACGTTATCATAAAAAGTGGTCCACTCTGGATCGACGACGGTGCCGTAGTTCTCCTGCCATGTGTTCAGGGTGAAGGTCTGCGCCCCCTGGCCGGTGCCCGGTGCTTCCACACGATACTCCGTGCCATCTGTCAATCCTGTGAGCGTGATGTTGTAGCCGCCCGCACTGTTGGTTTGGCCGGAAGCCACAAGATTGCCGTTGGTGTTGTCATACACAAAAATGAGCACACCGCTCACACCCTCGCCAGGGGTGTAGAAGTTGTCGCCGAGCACCGAATCATCAAAGATGCTGCCTGTGAGGATGGCATCTGACACGATGGTCACACCATTGTCCCGCCTGACGTTGGCGAGATGCTCCGTCAGCACCACGGGTCCTGTGACTTCGCCATTCGTGATCGGGATGATGATAGTCTGAAAGCCGATGCCGATCTCTTTATAGAGAGGATCCATCAGCGCCGCACGATGTGTCGCCCCGGGCTGGATGCCCGTGCCGCTGCCACCATCCGGACCCCAGTCGATGGCGAGTGCCGAGTGCGCATGCATACCATCCGCAGCCGTGGCAAAGAGAGCCTGGGCCGAATCTCCCCAGTTGGCGCTGTAACCTGCGTTCACGATCCGCTGCCCGACCGACAGGCCATCCAGAAAATGGTCCTGTTGATCCTGGGTGATCATGAGGTTGGAGTAGGTGGTGGATGCTGCGGCCAGGGAATCATTCCAAGCCAGCGGCGGCGCGACCGTCAGGGAACCCCATTGCGAGGCCAGCGCACTGGCGCTCACTCCATAATACTCCAGCGCCGCGGCCACCGTCACATGATCGGACTTCGGACTGTCCCATACGCCGGGAGATGACATATTCACCAGCTTGTCCAACTCTGCCGTGGGGTCCATCCGCAGTCGATTGACCAGTTCCAGCATATACTGCTGCTCAGCCGTCGGGTCTGCTTTCACGCTCAAGGGCATCCCGAATGCCAGCAGACCCATCCAAAGAAGGGAGCGGCGGAGTGGGCTGAATGCGAAGAGCATGAATTACTTAATTTATGGTAATTATAAGTCCCCGTAAACGAGAATCTGAGGTCCTTTTCCCCACGGCCGCTGCTATTCCGGACGCCCATCAACTTTCGTTCGTTGTTCACACTTGAGTGTCTCCTGGCTCACAGATCCCCTGGCACCCACCCCTCCATTGCATGACTTGCGGCTCCCAGCGCTCCGGCATTGTCTCCCAGGGTGGAAATGACCATCTTTGGCGGCATGATCGCCAAGGCTGGCATTAGCTTCGTGGCCCGTTCACTGATCTCCCGTCCAAATCGAGTTCCCAAGGCCGTCAGCGGCCCGTGCAAAAAGTAAGCCGGCGTATCCAGCAGCAGATGCAGCAATCCGATCACCCTGGCATAGTCATCGATCAGCGAATTCCAGGCCTCACCGCTGCTGTCCGCCAGACCGCTCAACGCTGCATGCAAATCTCCCGGCAGCCGCGCGCGGTTGGAAACCCCCGCAAGCCGATGCCACACCGCGGGTGAAGAGAGGGCGTCATGCATCTCTTTGCCCTCGTCCGATAGCGGCCAGACCCAGCGGCCAATCTCGCCCGTGGCGTGATGCGCCCCGTTGATCAGCCGCCCATGCTTCACCACCGCAATGCCGAAACCGCTGCGCGGCCCGAGGATCACATAGTCATCCAGCTCACGGCCTCCGCCGAACCAACGTTCTGCCAAAGCGATCACGCGGAGGTTGTTTTCCACAATCACCGGCACCTTGAACTGACGTCCCAATTCCGCCTTCAGAGGGATGTCCTGCCATCCAGGCAGGAAGCTGTAATGCACCCCCACACCCGCCGTCGGATCCACAATGCCCGGTGCTCCCACGCCGATCTGCAGCAGCGGTCCTGCCGCTCCCTGGCGCAGGCTACTGATCAGGTCCTTGAGCCCCTCCATCACCGAATTCGCATCCGAATCCTCTGGCAGCGACCGGCCCAGCGAACGTGTCAGCTTGCCAGAGAAATCCAGCCGCACCGCCTGGATGCGTTCGGCATTGAACTCGATGCCTGCAAACCATCCCGCCTCTGCCACGGTGCTCAGATTGCGCTTCGGCCTGCCCATGCGGCCTTGTTCCAGCCCTGATTCCTGGAGGTGGCCGGAGCGAATAAGCTGGTCCACATAATCTCCTGCCGTGGTCGGCGAGAGCCGCATGAGGTCTGCCAAAATGCGACGCGAGGTCGCCCGTCCGCTGCGCACATGCAGCAGTGTCTGGGCTAGGTTCTGGCGCAGCTCTTCGGCATTTCTCATGCTCAGATCATGTACTCCATCATCACTTTTTGTTCGATCGTTGGTTCGTCCGTTTGACCCAGCAGCGTCTCCGCCACCCGTCGTGCCTGGCCTCGCAGTTCCGGCACCGCGACCGTTTCCCAATACGTGCCGCGGAGCAGCGGTCCGATGGCCAGCAGGCTCGGCGATGGCCTGCCTTCCGTGTCCACGATTGTGTGACCCGGGGTGATGCTGAGCCCCATGTCCATGTCATCCGGGCTCACCAGCCCGCGACGCAGCAAGTTCTGCAAAAGCACCGAATTCGTCGCCGTGAAGCGCGTCTGCGGTCCCGTGGCATTGATCACCAGATCGCCGATGAGTGACCTGCCACCGCTGAGATGCACCTCCACGCGCTGATCCGCTGCCGTGATGCGCTCGATGTTTGCCGCGTGCACCTGCAACTGACCCGTGAGTTGCATGGTGGTGATCTGCGCATGGATCTCCGGGGCGATTCGGTGCCGGATGATGTTCCACTTCGCCGCATGATGCTTGGCAAAGCTGAGCCGCTCCTCCAGCGTGAGCTTCTGCCAGATTCGCTGGGTATGCGCGCGCATCTTGTCCACGATGATGCCTGGGTTCGCGCCCATGTCGCGTAGGCAGTTGCAGTGGCCTTCAACCAGCTTCACCAGCCTTTCCAAGCCCAGCTCGGCCAGGTCCACGCCTTTTGGCGGAAAATCCGGATACTCGATCCCGCGAAAGTGCGACTGCGGCAGCCAACCATGGCGTGACACTGCATGCACACGCCCATACCAGCCCAGCGAGCGCAGCGTGATCAGCGCATCCACCGTCGTCAAACCCGTGCCCAGCAGGATGATGCTGCCGTCCGAGGCTGGCAGCCTTCCCAGCCAGTCTAACCAAGGATTGCCCAACCAGCCCGGATGATCACTCAGTGTCTCCGCACCCGGCAGCGGCGCAGGCGGTTCATTTCCTGAAGCCAGCACGATGCGGTCCGCCTCAATGACACGACCGTTGGAAAGCATCACTCCGCGCTCATCCACATCCACCGCCTCGGCATCGATGAACTCCGCCGCGCTGAGGTAATGATGCATCAGCGAGCGCAGATAGTCGCCATAGACCAGACGTGGGATGAACCTTTCGCGCAGCTCATGCTCAGGCAGCGTGTCATACTCCGTGCGCGTGCGCAGCCAGTTCACAAAGTGGTCCGGGATGTCCGGAAAGGCGGACATGTTTCGCGCGGCCACATTCAGCAGATGCTCCGCGCGCCGCGTGCTGTAGGCCACGCCTCTTCCGGTGGGCCGCTGCCCATTGATGATCGTCAGCCGGACCTGTCGCCGAGCCAGCCGCATCACGTTCACCGCCGTCATCAGGCCGCTGAAACCGCCTCCGATGATGGCAATGCTCTGAGGAGGGGCGGAGGTCGTGCTCATGCGGATGAAAAGGTTTTGCCTTGAAGCCCAATCACTTTCAAGGCAATAATCTAATATTGGAATAAATAATAATGATTGGCATGCCCCCCATACCCATCCGCACCGCCGACCGCAAATGCGAGGTCGCCTGGTTTTCCGCCCTCTGCGGAGATGACTATGAATACCTCGGTGTGCCTGACGGCAGCCTGCGTTCAAACTACGAGCACTGTGGCGAGATCGTCCGCCGCGCGGATGCGCACGGTTATCAAAACATCCTCCTCCCTTCCGGCTGGATTGTGGGCCAGGATGCGCTCGCCTTCGCCTCGGCCCTGGCGCCGCAGACGCAGCAGATCAACCAGCTCGTGGCCCTGCGCATGGGAGAGGTCTGGCCACCCATGCTCGCCCGCGCCTTGGCCACCGTGGATCACATCGCCAAAGGCCGCCTCTGCATCAACATCATCTCCTCCGACATGCCGGGGATGAAGGAGAGCAATGAGGTGCGCTATGAGCGCAGCAGCGAGATCATCCAGATCCTGCAAGGTCTCTGGCGCACGGATGGGCCCTTTGAATGGCAGGGCAAGTATTACCAGTTCAGCCTGCCGAACACCGAAGCCGCCAAGCCTTATCAGCAGAATGGCGGGCCGCTCATGTACTTCGGCGGGATCTCCCCACTCGCCCAGGATCTCTGCGCGAAGCATTGCGATGTCTTTCTCATGTGGCCGGAGACGGAGGATCGCATCGCCGAAACCATGCGCGTCATGTCTGAAAAAGCCGCCGCGTATGGCCGCACCATCGACTTCGGCTTCCGCGCGCATGTCATCGTCCGCGAGACCGAAGCTGAAGCTCGCGCTGCGGCGGATAGACTCATCTCCAAACTTGATGCTGAAAAAGGTGCCGAGATCAAAGCGCGCAGCATGGATTCCCAAAGCGCCGGCGTGAAGCGCCAGGATGACCTGCGTGCTCAATCCAAAGACCTCTACATCGAGCCGCATCTTTGGAGCGGCATCGGTCTCGCCCGCAGCGGCTGCGCCAGCGCCATCGTGGGTGATCCCGACCAGGTGCTCGCCAAGCTCAACCGCTACATGGACATGGGCATGCGCGCCTTCATCCTCAGCGGTTACCCGCATCTCGACGAGTGTGATCTCTTCGCGAAGCACGTCCTGCCGCACCTGCCGACCTGTCGTTTGAATGAAGTGCAGGGCCGCCTCGTTCCTCATCCCGTCACGCCGCTCACCACCGCACCTCGCCACTGATTTCGTATGTCCGCTCCTGTTCGCTTCGCCCTCGCCGGATTTGGCGCCTGGGGCAAATTTCACGCTCAATCCATCGCGCAAAACCCCGAGGCACGTCTCGTGGCCATCAGCGCACCTTCCGAGGCCTCGCGCGCCGAGGCTCGCCAGCTCTATCCCGATGCGCAGATATTCGCCGATAGCCTCGAGCTGATCGCCCAGGCCGACTTTGATATCCTGGATGTTGTCACGCCCAGTCACACGCATCGCGAGATCTCCCTTGCCGCCATGCAGAAGGGGAAGCATGTGCTTCTCGAGAAGCCCATGGCCATCACCTTGGAGGATTGCAAAGCCATCACCGCTGGTGCGCGGGAGCATGGCATCCATCTCGCCGTCGGTCATGAGCTGCGCCTCTCCAGCCAGTGGGGACGCATCAAAGAGATCATTGATGCCGGCACCATCGGCGATCCGCAGTATGTCTTGGTCGAGCTGTTACGGAAGCCTTACCGCCTCGGTGCCAGCGGCTGGCGCTATGATCAGAATCGCGTCGGCAGTTGGGTGCTTGAGGAGCCCATCCACTTCTTTGATCTCGCCCGCTGGTATCTCGAAGGCAGCGGCGATCCCGTGGAACTCTACGCCTACGGCAACTCGCGCGATCCGCAGCGCCCCACGCTTTACGATAACTTCAGCGCCATGTTCAAATACCCGAATGGCAGTTATGCCGTCGTGTCGCAAACACTGGCCGCGTTTGAGCATCATCAAACCGTCAAGGTCAGCGGGACGAAAGGTGCCCTTTGGGCCGGCTGGAGCGGCGCCCTCGACCGCACTCTCGAACCCACCGCCTTCCTCCGTGTCTTCGATGGCGAAAAGCTCGAAGAAGTGACCCTCACCAAACAAAGCGGCGAAGTCTTCGAGCTGCGCGAGGAGATCGCCCAAAGCATCGCCATGGTCCGCACCGGCAAGCCCCCCATCGCCACCGGCCTCGACGGCCTCTGGTCCGCCGGCCTCTGCCTGGTCGCCGAAGAATCCATCCGCCAAGGCAAACCCCTCCCTGTGGCCGAGATGCTGAAGTTTTAAAGAACAACCTAACCACAACCATGACCACACGCCGCACCTTCCTCTCCGCGACAGCGATGACCGCAGCGACACACGCCTTTGCTGCTGGAGGCAGCAGTGATATCAAAATCGCGCTCATCGGCTGCGGTGGGCGTGGGACGGGGGCTTGCAATCAGGCGCTCAGCGCTGGTTCTACCATCAAGCTCGTCGCGGTCGTGGACCCCTTGGAAGGCAAAGCCAAGCAGGCGCTCGATATCCTCAAGGAAAAGCATGAGGGCCAGGTCAGCGTGCCGCCGGAGCACATCTTCACCAACTTCGAAGACTGGCAGAAAGCCTTCGACCTTGCGGACGTGGTGCTCATCACCACACCGCCGGGGCCACGCCCCTTCCTCTTTGAGCAAGCCATCAAGGCTGGCAAACACGTCTTCATGGAGAAACCTGTCGCCGTGGATGCTGCGGGTGTGCGCCGCGTGCTTGCAGCTTCCGCCGAAGCCAAGAAAAAGAACCTCAATGTCTGCGTCGGCTTCCAGCGCCGCTATGCGCCGAGCTACATCGATGTGATCAATCGCATCCAGAGCGGCGAGATCGGGGATCTCGTCTATGGCCGTGTGTATTGGAACGGCACTTCACGTCCAGGCTTTCCGCGTGAACCGGGCGAGAGCGAGCTTCACTACCAGATCCGGAACTGGTATTTCTTCACCTGGATGAGCGGTGACCACATCCTCGAGCAGCATTGCCACAACCTCGATGTCGCGAACTGGGTCATGCAGGGCAAGATGCCACTGCGCGCCGTCGGCCAGGGCGGTCGTCAGGTGCGTCGTGCCAAGGAAAATGGCACCATCTTTGACCACCACACCGTCGAGTTTGAATACGAGAATGGCTTCCGCCTGCTGAGCCAGTGCTGCCAGATCGGCGGTAAGTGCGAGAAGGATGTGAGCGAGCATTTCCACGGCGTGAAAGGCAGCGCCGATCTCGCCGCCAACGGCCGCTTCCTCATCAACGGCCAGCCGCCCGGAGGCAAGCGCACGCGCAATAAAGAGGATGCCTATCAACTCGAACACGACGCCTTCTTTGAAAACATCCGCACCGGCAAGATGCGCAACGATGCCGACTACGCCGCGCACAGCACCATGATGGGCGTGATGGGCCGCATGGCCACCTACACCGGTCAAGTCATCACCTGGGATCAGGCCATGAACTCCCAAGACGTGCTCGTGCCTGATAACATCACCTGGAACACCGAGCCACCCGTGAAGCCCGATGCCGACGGCTGGTATCCCGTGGCCATTCCCGGCACCACGATGCCCGTCTGACATCCAAGGAGCGGGACTTGCCAAGTCCCTTGTTGTCCTGAGCCCATGACCTCAACTGATCAGCAAAAGCCGCCTCTGTCCCGGCAAGGGATCCGGCGCGCGATGAATGCACGGCGGCACCGGCGACTCCGGATACTCCGTGGCGATGCGCCAGAGATTTCCCACTCCAAACGTGTAAGGCTTGGCCTCGGCCAGAGGCGCATAATGCAGATCGTAGAAGTGATCGTTCAGCCATTCCGCAAACCCTTCGTCATCACTCCCGCCATAGGCACGCAGCAACTCCGCCCGCGTCTCCGGAATGTGGATGCGGCCAATGGCCTCCTCATTCAGCAAACCCTCCGAAGAAGCGCCGTGATAGGTGCACAGCCACGTGTCAGCCTCAGCCGTCGCGCTGTCGACATGAAAGGAGCACACATCCGTGCGCACCGGCCCAGTTTCCTCTCGCTGCACATAGCCATTCACACAGTCCAGCACCGGATCGAGCCCCAGATCAGCCAGCCTCTCCTGGTCAGCGATCATGATCTCCACCGCTGCCTTGCCTGCAGCACTCAGAGGCAACGCCCGAAGCTCATCCTCCGAAAGGTGAGAGATGCCCGGCGGCACCTCCAGCCGTGCCGTCACCTCGGCAAAATCACCCTCAAGCACTCGCGGCCAGCAGAGCGCGTTCACGCCGTCTTCAAAGACGGTTTTGACCAGTTCATCAAAGCTCGTCACCACACGGACGCGCGGGTTGTTCAGGAAAAGGTCGGGGCTGGGCATGTGAGGCCTGCCTTTATAGCAAGCCTGCCCGTTTCGTCTCGTTAAGGATCATCTTCTTTTTTGCTCTCTCATGTCCAAAGCCACACCCTGGTATTCTTCCGTCACACGCTATCAGTGGCTGGTGCTGATCGTCGCTTCGCTGGGCTGGGTGTTTGATGCGTTTGAAGGCCAGATCTATAACATGACGCGGTCGGACATGCTGCCGGACCTGCTCGACGTGAAGGCGGATGATCCGCTCGTCAAAGTCTGGGGCGAGCGATTCCTTGGCATCTTTTTGGTTGGGGGAACCTTTGGTGGATTGCTCTTCAGCTCGCTTGCGGACAAATGGGGCCGCAATCCCGTGATGGCACTCACCATCCTCTTCTACTCAGTCTTCTCCGGCATCACCGCTTTTGCGGATGAGATCTGGCAAGTCGGCGCGCTACGCTTCCTCGTCGCCATGGGCGTCGGCGGCGAGTGGGCCGTCGGTGCCGCCTTGGTGGCCGAGGTCTTCCCCAAAGAAGCCCGCGAGCGCGCCGGAGGCATCTTCCATGCCACCAGTGTGTGCGGCCTCTGGCTCGCCGCTGCGGCCGGCCTCTGGGTCGGCACCGAGTGGCGAACGGCTTATTTGTTAGGCGTCCTGCCAGCCTTGCTGGTGCTGTGGGTGCGCCTGAGCATCAAGGAACCCGAGGCCTGGAAGGCCGCACGCGAAGCCAAACCGGAACGCATGGGCAGCTTCAGTGAACTGCTCGGCACCGCGCGCTGGAGATCGCGAGCCGTGTTCGGTGCCTTGCTTGCCATGGTCGGACTCGCCACCTTCTGGGGTGTGGTCGTCGCAGGCCAGGACATCGCCGCCGATTTCCTCAAGCGCGCTGGCGATCCCGACTGGGCCAGCAAATCCAAGATCGCCTTTGGCTTCATTCAAACCGCCGGCGCCGGGGCAGGGATGCTTGCGTTCGGGCCTTTGAGCGCACGTTGGGGATGCAAAAAGACCTTCGTCATCATGCATCTCGCCGCGCTGGTCATAACCCCCATCGTCTGCTGGCTGCCATCATCCGCGGGGAGTTACACGCTGCTGCTCATCCTTCTGCCGCTGTTCGGCTTCTTCGCCCAGGGCATCCACGCGGGCTATGCGGCTTACTTCCCGGCTCTCTTCCCCACGCATCTGCGCGCCACAGGCTCTGGCTTCTGTTTTAACACCGGTCGTCTGCTCGCAGCTCCGGTCCTGATCTGGCTCAGCGCCTGGATGAAGTCCACCTACGACCTCCGCACCGCCATCACCTGTCTCGGCGGGTTTTTCCTGCTCGGCCTGGTCTTCCTGGTCTTCCTGCCGGAAACGCATGGTGAGGAACTGCCTGAATAAAATCTCATGCGCTGGGGCGTCTTCTGCTCGGCAAGTTCACCACAAGCGTCGCCATAAAGATGATGCCCGCACCCACCCAGCCGATGGATGGCAACCTCTCGCCTAACCAAAAATAAGCGGCGACAGCGGCAAAGATGGATTCCGTGGAAAGGATCACCGCTGCCTCTGCTGGCCGCGTGTGACGCAGCGCGATGGCGAGCACGGTGAAGGTGATGGCGCTGGAAAGCAGACCTACATAGAGAATGGCGGGCGCTGCCGCGCGAAGAGCAGTCCAGGACAGAGGCTCGAAGCACCACGCCATGATGCCCGTTAGCGTGGCGACGGTGACAAACTGGATGGCGGTGAAGGTGGCCGCGCGGTCATGCTGGGCGGCGAGAGCCACCAGCACCACATGCAGTGCCCAGAGCACCGCGCCGATGGTCATGTAGACATCACCGATTGAAAAAGCCGATAGCGAACCTCCTCCCAGCAGCCATGTGCCGATGAACGAGAGCACCACCGCGAGCCACACCACCGGCCCGGGCTTCTGCCGCATGATCAGCCAGGTGAGGAAGGGTGTGATCACGACATACAAGGCCGTGAGAAAGCTGGAGTTCGTGACTGTCGTGGTGGTTAGGCCGGTCTGTTGAAGTGCTGCGGCTGCGCAGAAAACGACCCCTGAGATGATCGCGAGACGCATCAAGCCCTGACGAGTTCCCGACGCGCTGCCCAAGGTTTTGGCGGTGCGTTTTTCCCGCCAAGCGAGCGGCCATAGAGCCAGGCTGGCCAGCACGGAACGCGAGGCGATGAACAAAAACGGACCGATGTGGCCCGTGGCCGCCTTTTGAAACAGAAAGGCCAGGCCCCACACCAGGGCGCAACTGAGCAGCAGGAGATTGGCCCGGGCGCGAGTCATGTCATGGGCGGCCTTGAGCAGGCATGCTGAGCAGGCCGTGGATCACGGCTCACCTCGACTGCGTTTCCGGTTCCCACTCTTGCTTGCCGGCACCCACACCGATGAGTTCTTCAGCCTCGGCTTCTTCTTCCTCCTCGTCCTCTTCCAGAGGCGCGAAGCGCTCCGCACGGAAGCCGAGCTCCTGTTTCATGCTGGAGTGCGGATCCTCGGGATTTTGCAACTCCTTGAGCAGCAGCAGGATGTCAAACTCCGCCCCGGTCAGCTTGATCTCCGCATCCTCGTTCACCGTGAACTGCGGCTGTGACCGTCCCGGTGCGATGGCGCGCACGGTGTAGGTACGGCCCTTCTTCGGGAGCGCACGGTAGAGATCATAGACCCAGGGATCAAACTGGTCATTGATGCAGACGACTTTTTGGCCGGTGGAAAACATGAGAGCTAAAAAAGAAAAAGGATGCGGCAGATCATGCCGCATCCTTCAGAAATGCCAAGGGACAAGGCGGCGGCCGATCAAGGCACCTCAAAGACTTTCTGCGTGGTCGGGTCTAGCGCCAGTGAGCCAGTGGAGAGACCGCTCACATCCAGCTCGCGGTAGGGTGGATACGGGCTGATCACACGGCCTTCCTTGCCGGTCTTCTTGCCACGTAGAAAGCTGCCACTGTTTGCGGAGGCGTTCGGCTTGCTGTCGCTCGAGCTCGAGGTGTTGGCCGTTGAGCTGGGCTTGGAGCCTGGCAGCTTGCTCGGTGCGGAAGACGTTGTCGAAGGTGGGATGGAAGGGGGCGGATCTTCCTCCACACGGGGTGGCGGAGATGGGGAATTTTCGCGCGTGATCGTGGGCGGCGTGTATTTGGGTGAAGGCTTGGACGGACTACTCTTCGTGGTGGAACCGGAGGAGCCGGACTTTTTCGTGGTGCTTGGAGCCGTGCTGGATCCCATACGGCTGGTCTGCGGCATGGCAGGCACAGACTGCTGTGTCGCTGGTGGTGTCTCATAGCGCGGCGGATAACCCGGCTGCTGCTGTGGCGGGGTTTGATACTGCGGCGCTTGCTGATACGGCGGAGTCTGTTGGTACTGGGGTGCTTGCTGGTACTGCGACGGCGGCGGTGCAGGCTGCTGATAGTAACCGGACGGTGGCTGGTCCAGCCGGCCCTGTGGCTGCTGATAACCTTGTTGGTTATACCCTTGCGCCTGACCGTCTCCATAGAACACCTTGCGGAACATCTGGCCAAACTTGCGTCCGAAAGTCGGCAGAAATTCGACGGGGCTCACATACTGCGTCTGCTGCTGCGGAGGCGCATAACCCTGCGGTGGATACTGCGGGGGTGGCTGGCGATACTGCGGCGGCGGAGAGACCTGCTGTGGATAGCCCGGCGCTGGTGGATACGCATACTGCTGCGCGTGTGCGGGTGCCGTGAAATCCATCACGCCAAGTGCCGTTATCACACCGAGCGGTATAAGGTTCAGTTTCATGTTCTTAAGGATTCTTAACTTTCGGACGTCTTCAAGTCATTTCTGACCGTTCTTCTGACCACGTGGAGTGGAGATGTATTCGAGAATCTTTGGAAATTGCGCTCTGCACTTGCGCCACGCGCAGGCCGGGATTACTGCTTCTTTGTCAGGGGCCGCGGATGTCCAGCTCGCGAATCCCGCCAGGTCCTGACGGAAGCAACGGCAGCATGCCTGTCCATGCTGCGGTTCCCTGACACTTCTTTTCTTTCTCGTCCCCTCAGGGGATGACGGCCCGCGGCGTATACCATTTGCAGCCCGTGGGAGTCTCGACACCATGGCAGCCCGCTTTTTCCCATGGCTTCCCCCTCCGCTTCTCTTTCCAAAGGCATCTGTTATCTCGTCGGCGCCGGCCCTGGTGATCCCGGCCTGCTCACGATCAAAGGCAAGGAGTGCATCGAGATCGCTGACGTCTTGGTCTACGACTACCTGTGCAATCCGGAGTTCCTCCGCTATGCCAAGGAGGGCACGGAGAAGATCTATGTCGGCAAGAAAGCTGGTGACCACGCCCTGCCGCAGGACCAGATCAATGGGCTGATCGTCAAACTCGCCCGCGAGGGCAAGGTGGTGACGCGCCTGAAGGGCGGGGATCCTGTGCTCTTCGGTCGTGGTGCTGAGGAAGCCGCCGAGCTCGCTGAAGCTGGCGTGCGCTTTGAGATCGTCCCTGGCATCACCAGCGCCATCGCGGCCCCGGCCTATGCGGGCATTCCGGTCACGCATCGTGATCACGCTTCCCAGCTCACCATCTTCACCGGTCACGAGGACCCCACGAAGGCCGAGACGAGCCTCGACTATGCCAAGCTGGCCGCCGCGGATGGCACCAAGGTCTTCCTCATGGGCGTGGAGCGCATGGAGGAGATCACTGGCGAGTTCCTGAAGCACGGCGTGAATCCCGAAACGCCCATGGCGCTCGTCCGCTGGGGCACGCATGGCAAGCAGCAGACTCTCGTCGCCACGCTGGGCACCATGGCCGCCCGCGTGAAGGAGACCGGCTTCAAGGCCCCCGCTGTCGCCGTGCTGGGAAATGTCGTGACCGAGCGCGAGAAGATCAACTGGTTCGAAAGCCGCCCGCTCTTTGGCAAAAAGATCGTCGTCACCCGGACCCGCCAGCAGATCGGTGTTGTCAGCCGCAAGCTTCGCGATCTTGGCGCGGATGTGATCGAGCTGCCCACTATCCGCATCGAGGAACCCATCGATCTCCTCGGTTTTGGCGAGCTCGTGCAGGACTGCCATAGCTACGAGTGGATCGTCTTCACCAGCCCCAATGGAGTTGATGCCTTCTTTAAGATTTTCGACAAAATCTACAACGATGCCCGCAGCATCGGCGGTGTGCGCATCGCCTGCATCGGACCCGGCACCGCGGAGAAGGTGCGGGCCCGCCATCTCGCCGTGGACATCATGCCTGAGAAGGACTTCGTCGCCGAAGGCCTCGTCAAAGCTCTTGGCGATTACCAGAGCATGGAACACGTCTCCGTCCTCTGGGTGAAGGCCGAGGAAACTCGCGATGTCATCACCAAGGAACTCATGAAGATGGGTGCCATCGTGGACGAGGCCATCGCCTACCGCACCGTGCCGGAGAAGGATGACAACCTCGAAGCCCTGGCCCGCCTGAAGAATGAAGGCGCGGACATGATCACCTTCACCAGCGCCAGCACCGTGGATCACTTCATGGCCCTTGGCGTGCCGCTCCCAGAGGGCTGCAAAGTCGCCTCCATCGGCCCCGTCACCAGCGAAGCTATCAAGAAACACGGCCTCAAAGTCGATATCGCCGCCGAGACTCACACCATCCCCGGCCTTGTCGCCGCCATCGAGAAGTATTGGAAGTGAATTGATCGCTTATTGGTTAGGTTGGGCGGGGATTGTTTAACCGCTAATTCACGCTAATAACCGCTAATTGTTCCCATCCTCTGACGGCTGGGTCATTAGCGAAAATGAGCGTCTATTAGCGGTTAAAAGCTGGAAGAAATTCCATAGCCCCCCTCAACTCTCCTGCCCACGCGCTGCCGCAGAGCCTGGCGGCGGTGGTGTGGGACGATCCGCAGGCAGTCGTGACACGATCTCCTCGCTCATGCCGAAGTCTTCGATGAGCATGCGGCGGCGCTCGGTGTCATCGATCTCGCGGACTTCCACACTGCCATCGGCACGCAGGGCCACGGCATTGCCAAAGCTGGCGCCGATGACTTCATTGCCACGATTGCGCCTAGCGGTGAGCTGATAATTAAAAGGGCTCCAGTCGCGGGTGGATTCGTGGCGCTGCACGTAGTCGGCATGAGTCGCGCCGAAGAATTCATAGCGGCAGTCAAAACCCGTGGGCACATGCAGGGCCCGCCAGCGCAGGGTCCAGCGGCCATCATCCTGGCGCGTGCCGCTCAGACCCCAGGCCGGATGATCCACCTTCAGCTCATCACGACCATCCAGAAGCAACGGCTCGCCAAACAAAATGGCGGAGTCGATGAGATAATGCAGCCCTTCAATCTTCACCCGCACGGTGGCGTGGTTTGGGGGAAGATTCGGAGCCGCGAGCATGGTGGCAATGCCGCGTTCCGCGTCAAAGCCGAGGCCCTTCACCAAGGCAAACAGCGAGGTGGAACTAGACCAGCAGGTGCCGCCCGTGCCGTGGCGTAACCAATTGTCCAATCCTTGGTTGGGATCTGTGCCTGGCAGTGAGCCTGGGCGACCTTCATGCAGGTGCACCAGCTTCTGCACATTATCAAAAGGCACCTTCTGGCACCAGGCGGCATACAGCGCGGACAGGCCTGCCAGGCTTGTTTCAGGACGATGGTTGAAGCCGAGGCGCGACAATACTTTTTCCAGGAGATCTTCGGGAACGGTCATGGAGGGATGGCAGACATTTGTTTGCTCGCCTGCATTCGGAAACAAGCGCGGATGTGACTCGACAGTAGTATGTCATGCCCGCCCACGTCGAAGTCCGAACGTCAATAGTAGCGCCGCGCTCCCTTCACGCTTCGGCCTTCAATACGTTCACGTGTAGACGTCAAGGCAACGAGGGCCAAAAACACAAAAGCTCCTCCCTGTTCAGGAGGAGCTTTCGAACAGTCTCGTCTCGTTCTTAGAACGTGTGGATAAACAAACCCGAGCGCAGCTTCGGCTCAAACCAGGTGCTTTTAGGTGGCATGATCTGGTTCGCATCCGAGATGGCCATGAGTTGGTCCACGGTCACGGGATGCATGGAAAAGGCCACGGCGTGGGCACCAGCGTCCACCAGCTTTTCCAGTTCCGGAGTGCCACGGATGCCACCGATGAAGTCGATGCGCTTGCTGGTGCGTGGGTCATCGATGCCGAGCACAGGCTTCAGCAGGCGATCCTGCAGAATGCTGACATCCAGGAGATCGATCGGGCTTGCGTCAGCCGCTGGCTTCCAGGCCAGGTCATACCACTTGCCGCCGAGGTACATGCTGGCGTGACCGGTCAGGGCAGGGGACTTGGTGTCCGTCGGCGTGACGGTGAAGATGCTGCTCACTTCAGCCAGGAAGGCCTCAGGTGTGCGGCCATTGAGATCCTTCACGGCGCGGTTGTAGGGCAGGATCTTCAGCTCGTTGCCGGGGAAGAGCACGCAGAGGAACCAGTTGTAGTCTTCATCACCATTGTGGGCGCGGTTGCGCTCGCGGTTCAGCTTGCTCACGCGGAAAGCGCTGGCGGCACGATGGTGACCATCCGCGATGTAGGAAGCCGGCACATCTGTGATGAAGAGCGCCTCAAGCTGCTTGCAGGATTCGGTCGGCAGTTTCCAGACCTGGTGCTGCACGCCATCAGCGGCCACGAAGTCGTGCTGCGGGGCGTTCGCGCTCATGTGACCCTGGATGATGGCATCGATGGCAGAGGTGCCGCGATAGGTCAGGAAGATGGGGCCGGTGTTCGCGCTCAGGCTGTCCACCAGGCGGGTGCGGTCGTCTTCCTTATCCTGGCGGGTCTTCTCGTGCTTCTTGATCACGTCGTCCTCATAGTCCTCGGTGTGGCAGACGCCCACGAGGCCGGTTTGACTATGAGTGCCGATGGTCTGGCGATACAGATACAGCGCCTTTTCGGACTCGCGCACGAGCACGCCATCGGCCTGGAGCTTCAGGAAGTTCTCGTTCGCCTTGGCATAGACCTCGGCGGAGTAGGGATCGACGGACAACGGCAGGTCGATCTCGGCACGGTCCACGTGCAGGAGGTTCAAAGGCTTGTCGTGGGCGAGAGCGTAGGATTCCTCGCGGTTGACGACATCATAAGGCACGGCCGCGACGGCGGCAGCGTGCTGGGGGGCAGGGACGAGACCTTGGAAAGAGCGGAGACGCATGGGGCGCGCACGTTTGAGAGATGGGCCGCGAAGTCAACGGCGGCGTCATCTCAAGCCCCAGCCCCCACAAACGGATTTTCCTCCCGCTCGCGACCGATGGTCGTCTCATCGCCATGTCCCGGGTAGACCACGGTCATGTCCGGCAGCGGCCAGAGGTGGGTTTCGATGCCAGTGGCCAGTTGTTCGAAGGAGCCGCCTGGGAAGTCCGTGCGGCCCACGCCGTCCAGAAACAGCACGTCCCCGCCGAAGAGCACTCCCTGGTCCGCTAGATAAAAGCACACGCTGTCAGGCGAATGACCGGGCACATGGAACAACTCCAGCTTCTGCCCCAGCACCTCGACTTCGGTCTTCCCCTTCAAAACATGATCCACCGTGAACACGGGCACCGAAACCGAAGAGCCTGTCACGGCGCCGAAGAGCTTCTCCAAGGTCAGGTCCTGGGAAAGAGTTTCCCAGCCATAGATTGGGCAGCCATGCGTCTTCGCCACCGCGGCCGCATCCAGGACATGGTCAAAATGCTGGTGGGTCAGCAGCACGGCGTCCACCTTGGCACCTCGTTGATTCAGCCACCTGACAATGCCATCAGGGGCATCGATCAGCACCGTTCCCCCTGGGAGTTTGACCAAATAACCATTCGTTTGGGCGATTCCGCCTGTGAACATGGACATCGAAATCGTTGTCATAGTCCTCCTGAAAAAGGAATCCGGTGGACAATTCAAGCCACAACCCGCAAAATCTGACGTCATATTCACGGCCCTACCGCGTATTCTAGCAGCCCCCACATCATGATTCGCAAACCCCTGTCCTTTGTGGCTGCCTCCATGGCGGCCATTTCCCTGGCCGTTCCTGCCCGTGCCGAGACGAACTTCGGCCAAGTGGCCATGCATGTGGCCTACATGCTTCAAAGTCAGCATTACTCACATCGTGACTTTGATGATGATCTCTCTGCGAAGCTCCTTGAGAACTACCTGAACCTTCTCGACTTCCGCCATGTGTTCTTCACCCAGGAAGATGTGGACTCGCTGAAGGGCAAGTACAACACCACGCTCGATGACCATGTGCTCATGCGCAATGTCAGCCCGGCCATCGAGATCTACGACATCTACAAACAGCGCGTGCAGGAGCGTCTCGCCTTTGTGAAGAAGACGCTGGCGGCTCACAAGTTCAGCTTTGACTCCAGCCGCACCGTCGAGCTGAAGCGCGACAAGGCCCCCTACCCCAAGAACGTGGCCGAGCAGGACAAGCTCTGGATGGACATCCTGGAGGAGAACATGCTTCAGGAAAAGCTCGTGGACGAAGCCAAGGTCGAGGAAGCCAAGAAGAAGGCTGAGAAGGCCGCCAAGAAAGCCGAGGAGAAGAAGAACGCCGCCACCACCACTCCTGAGCCACCTCCAGCCAAGGCTGATGAAGCCAAAAAGGCTGAGTTCGCCAAGGACGAGGAGAAGGAAAAGACCCCTCAGGAGCGCGTGCTGAAAGACTACGACCGTCTGCTTGAGAGCATCAACGAGAACGACCAGGAGGACATCGTCGACTTCTTCCTCTCCAGCCTCGCCATCGCCTATGATCCGCACACGGAATACATGAGCCCCGCTGAGACGGACAGCTTTAACATCTCCATGAAGCACAAGCTCGTCGGCATCGGCGCGCTGCTGGGCCTGGTGGATGACGTGGCACAGATCCAGGGCATTGTGGTCGGTGGTCCTGCGGACAAGCAGGGCGGCCTGAGCCTGAATGACAAGATCACCGGCGTCGCTCAAGGCGAGGCCGACTTCGTGGACACGAAGTACATGAAGCTGAACAAGATCGTGGACATGATCCGCGGCAAGGACGGCAGCACCGTCCGCATGCGCATCAATCCTGCCAGCGATCCAGGTGCCACGAAGATCATCACCATCGTCCGCGGTGAAGTGGAACTGAAGGAGAAGCTGGCGAACGCCGAGCTCCTCGTCACTCCTCCAGAAATGGGCAAGCCGCTGAAGCTCGGCTGGATCAATCTTTCCTCCTTCTACGCTGACATGGAGGAAGGCACCGTCTCCACCACGGATGACGTGCAGAAGCTCCTCGCTCGTCTCATGAAGGAGAAGATTGATGGTCTTGTGCTCGACCTTCGTGGCAACGGTGGTGGTTCACTTGAGGAAGCCATCCGCCTCACGGGTCTCTTCGTTCCGGCCGGCCCGGTCGTGCAGGCCAAGGACTGGCAGGGCCGCATCTCCTTCCGCGAGTGCGAAAATGAGAAGGCTTTCTATGACGGCCCGATGATCGTCCTCACGGACAAAACCAGTGCCTCGGCCTCTGAGATTCTTGCCGCCGCCCTCCAGGACTACCGCCGTGCTTTGATCGTGGGTGACAAGTCGACCTTCGGTAAAGGTACCGTGCAGACCATCCTGCCCGTGGAGCGCTTCATGCCGTTCTTTGCCAAGAAAGACCGTGCCGGTAACCTCAAGGTCACCATTCAGAAGTTCTACCGCATCGCGGGTGGTTCCACCCAGCTCAAAGGTGTGGAGCCTGATCTTGTGCTGCCATCCATTCGTGACGTGCTGGACATTGGCGAGGCCTCTGCGGAAAACCCGCTGCCTTACGACACCATCCCGGCCCGCAAATACAACCTCTTTACCGAGAAGGCCTGGCCTCTTGCCGAACTGAGCAAGCGCATGACCGAGCGCACCAAGGCCAATCCTGAGTATCAATACATCGCTGATGAGTCCAAGCGCCTGAAGGAGCGCATCGACCGCAACGTCGTCTCCCTGAACCTTGCTGATCGGGAAAAGGACACCGCTGACACCAAAGCCCGTCGCGAGAAGCAGGATGAAGAACGCTCCGTCCGCTCCAAGGAGATCGCCGCCAAGACGAAGGACGGTGGCCTGAAGGTCTACCACCTCACCCTCGACAACGTTGCGAAGCCTGACCTCGTGCTGGAGTCCGACTTCACCCGTGAGCAGAGCACTGGCATGCGCATGGCCAAGCGTGACGATGATGAAGATGCCGAGCCCGCCGCCGCCAAGTTCCCTTATGGTGTGGAACCCATGAAGCTGGAAGCCGTGAACATCATGCGCGACCTCCTCGAACTCAAACAGCCCACCACCGCCAAAGCCGAAGAAGCTCAGGCCAAGTAAGCCAGAAGTTCGGATCGAAAACCTTCAACGCCATCGAGTGAAAGCTCGATGGCGTTTTTATTTGGAGCGTTGAGGACCGCAGGAGGTGCGTGACGAGTCTGTTGGAGTGTAGCCTTTAGGCGATCCGGGCTTATGGGATACCGCAGACTCTCCCAGATCGGCTAAAGCTTCACTCCAACAGGGCGAATCACGCGCTCATCCTCTGAAAGCCCACGCCTCCCCCGTCTGTATTGGAATGCATGACTTTCTCGCGTCGCGCCCCGTGGCTCCTCGCCATCATCGCCCTGACCGGATCGGTCGTGGCGAAGGATGACGGCCCCAAGCCCGCACCCTGGTCATTTGCCCCCCTGCGCCGCGTGGAGCCGCTGCAGGTCAAGGACACCGCATGGCCGCGCACGCGCATCGACCGCTACATCCTCGCCCGCCTGGAAGCCGCAGGAATGAAGCCAGCCCCGCGTGCGGATGAAGGCACCTTGAGCCGCCGACTGGCCTTTGATCTCACGGGACTGCCGCCAAGCCAAGACACGGAGAAGGGGAGATACGGAGACGCGGAGAGCCAGACCCAGCAGGCAGCCTCTAAGATCTCCGTGTCTTCCCTCTCCGCGTCTCCGCGTCTTCCCCCCGCCAACACAAACAACCCGGCTCACCAGCAGCAGGTTGAAACCTACCTAGCCTCTCCGCACTACGGAGAGCGCTGGGCGCGTCATTGGTTAGACCTTGCCCGTTACACGGACCAGACTCCTGACTGGCTGGAGTCCACCAAGTTTGCCTACCTTTATCGCGACTGGGTTGTCGGTGCGCTGAATGGCGACATGCCTTATGACCAGTTTGTGGTCCGTCAGATCGCGGCCGATGGTCTGCCAAACGCACGTCCAGAAGATCGTGTGGCCATGGGCTTCATCGGCCTCAGTCCAACCTACTTTAAGGAATTGCAGCTCCCGCCGGAGATCATCAAGACCACGGTGGCCGATGAATGGGAGGAGCATGTGGACGCCATCGGCCGCACCTTCCTCGGGCTCACGCTGGCCTGCGCGCGCTGCCATGATCACAAGTCAGATCCTATCACGGCGCAGGACTACTATGCACTCGCCGGTGTCTTCGCTTCTGTGAAGCAGGTAGAGCTTCCCACGATGAGCGAGCAGCTCTGGAAGCCCGTTGAAAAGGCCCGCAAAGATGTCGCAGCGCTCGAAAAGCAGGTCGTGGAGCTAAAAAAGAAAAAGTCAAAGGACCTCGCCGAACAGACGAAGGCCATGCAACTGCGAATGGAGGTCATCAAGACCACCACGCCGCACTACAACATGGTCATGGCAAACGCGGTGGTGGATGCCGCCCTGTATGTTGTCGAGGCAGACACAAAAAAAGGCACGAAGCTCGACTACAAAATGGGCATGGCGCGTGATCTGGAACTGCAAAAGCGCGGCAATCCGAATGACACAGGTGATGCCGTGCCACGTCGCTTCCTCTCGGCCTTCCCTTCCATTAGCGGCAGGCCGCGCCAGTTTAGCACGGGCAGCGGTCGGTTGGAGTTGGCTCAAGCCATCGTCGAAGATGCCACGCCGCTCACGGCGCGTGTCATTGTGAACCGCGTGTGGAAGCATCATTTCGGCCGCGGTCTGGTGGACACGCCGAGCGAGTTCGGCAATCTCGGCGAGCTTCCCTCGCATCCGGAATTGCTCGATGACCTTGCGGGCCGCTTCATTGAAAACGGCTGGTCCCTGAAGTGGCTGCATCGGGAAATCCTGAATTCCGCCACGTGGCAGCAGAGCAGTCTCGCCGCTGAAAACGAGCGCCGTGATCCTGAGAACAAGCTCTTCGCCCGAATGATCCGCCGTCGGCTCGACTGGGAGTCCTGGCGTGACGCCATCCTCACCGCCACTGGCGAGATCGATCTGCGTCAAGGCGGCCCTGCAGGCTCCATCAGTGACGCCAAAAACCTCCGCCGCTCCCTTTACGGCGCTTCGGATCGTCAGGACATGGACCCCATGCTGCGCATCCATGATGTCCCGGATCCCGGATCCCACAGCCCCTGGCGCACGGAGACCATCACGCCTCTGCAAAGTTTGTTCGCCATGAACTCGCCCTTCATGCAGACCCGCGCAGATGTGCTCGGGAAATGGATTCAAGCCCAGGGCTCCAACTCGATCTCCACCACCTACCAGCGCCTATTTGCCCGCGCCCCAACCGCGCGCGAAACCCAGGCCGCCCAGCGCTTTCTCGCGGGTCGTGAATCCGATGCCACTGCGTGGTCGCAGTATGCGCAGGCGCTGCTGGCGGCGAATGAGATGATGTTTGTGGATTGAGGGCGACTTCTATCTCTATCAGAGTCCATCGCGCCACCCCATTGGAATGGGGTAGTACGCTGCGGCCGATCGTGGAACCCCATTCCAATGGGGTTTGGTGCTGATTAACCCACGGGTTGCTCTTCCACAAAGGAACTTACGAATGAGGGCTGTTGGTACGCGTCCACAAAAAACGGGACCCTGTTTCCAGAGTCCCGTTGAGATTGCAGAAAATCGAGAGAGAGAAGACTACTCAACCTTCATCACGCCGTTCATGATGGCGCCGTGGCCGGGGAAGGAGCACATGTAAGGATACTCACCGGCGGCAGGAGCGGTGAACTCCAGCATTTCGGTCTGGTTTGGCTGGAGCAGCTTGGTGTGGAAAAGGATGTCAGGGGAATCAGGAATGAAACCCTTGGCCATGCCATCCGGAGCGGTGGCCATCGCCATGGCGAGCGCGAGCAGCTTGTCCTTGGAGCCAGCGGTGGCGATGAGGATGTTGTGCGGCTGCGGCACGGCAGGGTGCGTGTTGTTGAACGTCAGTTTGACCTTCTGGCCAGCCTTCACCTTGAATTCCTTGGTGTCATAGGCCAGCGGGTTGGCGGTGTCAGGCTTGATGGTGATCTCTGCCACAGGCAGATTGGCAGCGGCAGCCGGAGCCGTGGCGGCTGCAGTGGCAGCAGGAGCGGCCGCGGCATCAGAAGGAGCCGCTTTCGAAGCCACGGGAAGGGCTGTGTCTTTGCCACGGACGCCGGCGCTTTCCTGCCAGCCGCCGATGAGGAAGGATCCACCCCAGAACAAGGCGAAACCGCCGACAGCCACGGCGATGATGACATTCAGGACGTTCCAGACGGAACCGGTGCTTTCAGGGGGATGAGCGTGGTGGGCGGACATGAACTTCGGAGGGTGTTTTTGGGGAGCCCCATAGGAGCAAGGGAAGCCGTCCGCGCAAACACCAGTTTTGCGCGCATTTTGTCTCTGGCAGACAGGCTGCTTGCCACACCTGCCGCCCGGGGCTCCTGTAGGGCCTCCCACGGCTTCTCCGAGCCCCCCTTTTGCCATGTCCTCCCCTGCGCAGAGCCGCGTCCTCATCCTCTTTGCCCACCCGGCCCTGCATCGCTCCCGGATCAATCTGGCGATGATGGATGCCGTGCAGGACCTGGAGGGCGTGACTTTTCGCGATCTTTACGAGGTCTACCCAGATTTCCACATCGAGGTGTCCACGGAGCAGGAACTCCTCGTCGAGCATGATGTCATCATCTGGCAGCACCCCTTTTACTGGTATTCAGCCCCCGCTCTGCTCAAGGAATGGATGGACGTGGTGCTTGAATACGGCTTCGCCTATGGCGATGAAGGCCGCGCCCTGCATGGCAAAAAGGTCATGAGCGCCCTCACCACCGGTGGTCCGGTGGATGCTTATGAGCGTGCCGGCTACAATCGCTTCAGCATGAAGGAGCTGCTGGCTCCCTTTGACCAAACCGCCCACCTCTGCGGCATGAAGTATCTCGATCCCTTCATCCTCCATGGGGTGAATCAATTCAGCCCCGAGCAGGTTACTGCAGCGGCGGCGAGCTACCGGCAACGCATTCAAGAACTCCTGGCATGACTCCCGACTTCCTTTTTCAAGCCGTGGTCTACCTGCTGGCCGCCGTCATCGCGGTGCCGATCGCCAAGCGTCTGGGCCTCGGCTCCGTGCTCGGCTATCTCCTGGCCGGTGTGGTCATCGGACCGAGCCTTTTGAATCTCGTGGGCCGGGTGGAGGACGTGCAGCACTTCGCCGAGTTCGGCGTGGTGATGATGCTTTTCGTGGTCGGCCTCGAGCTGCGCCCCAGCCTGCTGTGGAGACTGCGCGGTCCCATTCTCGGCACGGGCAGCTTCCAGGTCATTGCCACGGCAGGGGCGGTCACAGGAATAGCCTTTTTGTTAGGCCAGCCATGGCCGGTGGCGCTGACCATCGGTCTCATCCTGGCCATGTCCTCGACTGCCATCGTCATCCAGTCCCTCGCCGAACGAGGCGTGCTGAACACACGCGGAGGGCAGGCCTGCTTCTCGGTGCTGCTGTTTCAGGACATCGCCGTCATCCCCATCCTGGCGGTGTTGCCCTGGCTGGCTCATACCTATGGTGCAACACCGGGTGAAGGCGCGGCTCATGGTCATGAGTCCGCCCTCGCGCATCTGCCGAACTGGGCACAAACACTGATCACGATCGGTGCGGTCGTGGCCGTGGTCATCGTGGCGCATTACATTCTCCGTTATGTTTTCCGCTTTGTGGCCGAGGCGAAGCTGCGCGAGCTCTTCACGGCGGTGGCGCTGCTAGTCGTCGCAGGTGTGGCCTATCTCATGCATCTCGTCGGCCTTTCCGCGGCCTTGGGCACCTTCATCGCCGGAGTGGTGCTGGCGGAGAGCGAGTATCGTCATCAGCTCGAAGCGGATGTGGAGCCCTTCAAAGGCTTGCTGCTCGGACTCTTCTTCATCGCGGTGGGGGCCGGTTTGAATCTCGGCCTCGTGGCGGCGAATCCAGGACTCATCACCATGCTCACGCTGGGCTTGATCGCCATCAAGTTCGCCGTGCTGCTCGGGATCGGCGGAGTCTTCCGCATGGGCGGCGGCGCCACGTCCTTGTTTGCCTGCGCCCTCGCCCAAGGCGGCGAGTTCTGCTTCGTGCTGCTCGGCATGGCAGGAGACCAGGGCCTGTTAAAATCAGATGTCTCCGGCCCGTTGTCGGCAGCCATCGCGCTTAGCATGGCGCTGACGCCGCTCATGCTGATTGTGAATGATCGCCTTATCCAGCCGCGCTTTGCCAAGCAGACCACGCCGAAAGAACACGATGCTGTGGAGAGTCACGATCATCCGGTGATCCTGGCGGGCTTTGGCCGTTTCGGGCACATCATCGGCCGGTTGCTGCAGACGAATGGTTTTGGAGTCACGATTCTGGACAACGATCCCGATCAGGTGGAGACGCTCGGCCGGTTTGGCTTGAAGTCCTTTTATGGCGATGCCTCACGTGCGGACCTTTTGGAAGCGGCTGGCGCGGCCAAGGCCAAGATCTTCATCTGCGCGGTGGATGATGAGGCCAAAAGCCTGGAGATCGTGGACCTGGTGAAGCAGGAGTTCCCCCATCTGCGCATCCTCGCCCGTGCGACCAGCCGCAGTCATGCTTATGGCTTGATCTCGCGAGGCGTCATGGAGTTCCGCCGGGACACACTCGGCAGCGCTCTCGATCTCGGCACAGATGTGCTGAAGGCGCTCGGTTATCGGGCGCACCGCGCGCTGCGGGCCACGCAGGTCTTCCGCTGCTACGAGGAGGAGAGCGTGCGTGAGCTGGCGAAGCATTTCACGAGCTATCAGGACGCGTCCTACATCTCCATCGCCCGCCAGCACCTGCAGAACTTCGAGGCGCTGCTCAGAGAAGACATGAAGCGCCAGCATCTGGGCAACGAGGATGCGTGGGATAGTGCCGGGCCGCCGAAGGATGGGTGATGATGAACAACGGATGCCGCGCACCCTCCCGGCGGCGCAGGCATCCCAAATGAAATATTGCGACACCATGACCGCTTCGCAAAAAATCACTTATTGGATCGCATGTTGCGTAGTTCTCTTGATTGCCACCCTACAAGCGCCGGCGGTGGCTCAAGTGCCCAGTGCATCGGTGCAAAAAGTGACTGAGTTGACGACCGGTGAAGGCCTCATCCAGGTTCTCATGAAGGCTCATCTCATCAAGTTCGAGCATTTTTATGTTCTAAATGGGAAAGGAGAAAGCGAGAGTGGTGCCCTGGCAGAGCGTAAGGACATGAAGCTTTTTGCGGTATTGCTCAAGAAGTGTAACGCCAAGTTTGTCGGTCGGTATGCTGCCTCTGGTTCTGAGGCAGTATTGCACGCGTCGAAGTTAGAAGTTGAATGTGATGATGACGGCGGGCGATTCACGGTAACGATCTATAATTCTTCAGCCATGTATGTGTCTGACGGGAAGATGACAACATTTTGGCACCTGAGTGGTGGTGGTGTTTCTTTGCCTTTTGAATTGGTGAAGACACTCAAATAAAAGTGAGGTTGAGTTCTGCGTGCCATCGAGGCGCGCTATTCTACAGGCAAGGGTTAGCAATTTGACGCAGTTGCACATGCTTGCGTTCGGCACTTATCGACCTTCGAGTATTCAATGTGCGCACGAGAGCGGTGTCGACGAGGCACGGTGGCCCGTGCCTCTCTGCCACAGCACTCCGGGACGCTCCGCGACTTCGGTGCCTATAGTTGATGCTGCACCCATCTCCCGAAGCAGCCCTTCAGCCACTTGCCGAAAGGCTGATGAAGGTCCTTCTCGGCTAGCACCCGGCTCCTCGCCTTGTCTTTCTCATGCATCGCCATCTGCTCGCGGGCAAAGGTGGGGCTGAGCACGAAGACGTTGTTCTCATCATTGATGAAGAAGGAGCGCTGGTCGATGTTCCCCGAACCAATGATGCTGAGGTAGTCATCAATGACCACCAGCTTGCCGTGCATCATGCAGGGCTCGAACTCACTGACCTCCATGCCGGCGGCGATAAACTTGCGCAACAGCGGTGCCGTCGTCGTAGGACACAGCGTCATGTCGGTGTGCTGACCTGGCACCAGCAGTTCCACATGTACGCCACGCTTCTTCGCTTCGTACAACGCATCAATGACAGGCCGGTTCGGAATGAAGTAGGCATGCGAAATGACGATGGACTTCTTCGCTGCCCTCAGGGCTAACAAAAAGCTGCTACCGATGGTGTCGTGGTTTTTCTTGGGGGATCCGAGCACGCTTTGCGCGGTCAGTGAACCCGTGGCGGTGAGGGGAGGAAAGTAATCAGGACCATTCACCGGCTCGCGAGTCACTTCCTTCCAGTTGTCATTAAACGCATGCTGAAGCTGCGCCACGATAGGGCCACGGACTTCATACATGGTGTCACGCCAGCGATGCGGACCCTCGGCCTCACCGTCCCAGGCGTAGGCGAGTCCTGCTCCACCCACGAAGCCGGTTTTCCCGTCCACGACGAGGATGCGCCGATGCGTGCGATGATTGTAGAGAAGGGGATTGTACAGCTTCCAGCCGCTGTAGAAGCGCACATCAATGGCCGCTGCGCGCATGGCCTGAATGTGCTTTTTGCCATAGGTGTTGCTGCCATAGGCATCAAAGAGCACGTGGACCTTCACGCCTGCTTTCGCGCGCTCGATGAAGGCTTCGGTGAAGTCGATGACAGGCTGGCTGTCCACCGCGACAAAGTTTTCCCAGGTCAGCGTCTTCTCCGCGCTGCGAATGGCCTTGAGCATGGCCGGAATGAAGACGGCACCATTTGGCAGGGTGCGGATGCTGTTTCCCTGCGTCCAGGTCTGGCCGGTGACACGGGTGAGCTCCTCGGCAAAGGCAGGAGAGGTCACCGGAGAGGGGGATTCGGGCACCTTCTGCAGACGGCCTGTGGCACAGGATGTCAGAAGACCTGCGAGCAGCAGAGAAGGCCAGAACCAGCGCAATGTCACGGCAGCGCGAACTTCTTTTTCTTCCACCAGGCTTCCAACTCATCCGCGCCGAAGTCAGCGAGGATCTCGCCATCCACATCGATGCTCGGCGCCTTCGTCTGGCCTGTGAGTTCCAGCATCTCGGCACGCGCAGCCGCATCGCGGGTCACATTCAGCGCGGTGAAGGGGATGTTGTGCGAGTTCAGCCAGTCGATGGCTTCGTCACACCAAGGACAGCCAGGTTTGATGAAAAGGCGGATTTGCATAAAAGCAGAGAGCGGAGGTTGGGGAAGAAGGTTGAGACCAGATCGGAATCAACCGTGATTTCTGTCTCCGTGGGTTACGTCGCCACAGGTTCGGGCGATGCCTCGAGGTCACGGATCTGCACCACCACCTCCATGTGTTTGGACCCCTTGCCACGGAAGCTGCCGCTCACGGGCTTGATGTCGCCATAGTCACGACCGATGGCCAGCTTGATGTAGCGCGGGTCCGCCTCGCGAGCATGGGTTGGGTCCCAGGCACGCCAGCCATGATGAGGCAGAAAAATCTCCACCCAGGCATGGGACGCCTCATTCTCATCACCCATCTTGTCATTGTAAAAATAGCCGCTCACATATCGTGCGGGGATCTGCAGGCTCCGGCAGAAAGCCAGCATGACGTGTGCATAGTCCTGGCAGACTCCACGGCGGTCCTGCAGCGCGGCCACGGCGTCCGTGTGCACATGCGTCCAGTCCGGATCATAGGAGAAGGTATGGTAGACATGCCTCCCCAGCTTCACCGCGTCTGTCCATAGGTCAGAAACATGGCTGCCCACCACATCCACCGCCTCGCGCCATATGGCGACATTTTGCGGCACGAACTTCGATTCCACCACGAAGTCGAAGTAGTTGTCATTCACCGCCGGATCATTCAATGCGTCCAAGGTTAGGTCGGTGGGAGCCGCTCCGCGCTTGTCCACGCGGGTTTCGACCTCGGCGTTGGATTCGATCTCGAGATGGTCATGCGGCGTGTGAAGCTCGAAGTGGGAGACGTGATTTTGATAAAAGTCGTAGTGGGACTTCACCTGTGTCTCGGGGCTGACTCGCAGGATGTAGCTGGCGCAGCGCTGCAGCGGGTCAGAGACGGGCCGGAGCCGAGTGTCATTATAACTCTCCAGCACCGGTCCGTCATAATCGAAGCGCGTCAGGTGACGCACGCTGAGCCGCATGCCATGGCGGATCGGTTCGGGGGAGAGATCAGACATCAGTTGATGTCCGACGTAGGCGGAGGAAGAGCGTCGTCAAGCCGGGAGCCCTGCAGACGAATCTTCTCACTGTTGTTGTTGCTCCTGCTGCTGGTGGAAGCGAATTTCTGCCTGGAGATCCACGGGTGGGAAGTACATGTAGGTGTTATAGAGATGACCACCAATATTGGCGACTTCGACCTGGGATCCGTCCAAAAATTCATGCAACCCTTGGGTGAAAATATCATCCACCGTTAGGTTGGAGAGCTTCTCCAGGAAAAGCCTGAAGCGCTCAATGGCGGGCGCCTTGTTGGCTTCGGGTGATGAATCCGTGATCAATTCAATGAGGTGATCCATCTCCTGGCAGCAGAATTTCAAGCTGCGCGGAAAGCTGCCATCAAAGATCAGGAACTCGACGACCTTCTTATAGAACACATCAGCCACATAGTAGCGGCGGTAGGCCTCCAGGGCGCTGGCGCTGCGCAGGACGGCATGCCACTGCGCGGTATCCACCGCACCGCCCACATCCGAGGCGCTGGGCAGGAGGATGTGATACTTGATGTCCAGCAGACGGGTGATCTGGTCGGCACGTTCCATGTATTTGCCGAACTGGATGAACTCGAAGCCTTCGTTGCGGGAAAAGGTGCTGACGGTGATGCCTTGGAAGAGATGGGAGTAGCGCTTGATCTGATCGTAAAAGGCGCTGGCGCCCTCATGCCAGATCTGCTTGGAGTTGGCACCCTGGATGAAGAGGTAGGCATCATTCAGAACCTCCCACATCTCACTGGAGATCTGGTCACGCACCTGACGCGCGTTTTCACGGGCATTGGAAATGCATGACATGAGCGAGTTCGGATTCTCCCCACGGAAGGTCATGAACTCGGTCACGCTCTCGCTGTCCGCAGTTTCGTAGAGTTTGAAGAACTGCTCCTCATCGCCCGAGGAACGGACCATGGGCAGCCAGTGGGCTTTCAGCAGTTCATCACTGACATCACCGAAATCCAGCAGGAGCTGGAGGTTCACATCGATCAGCCGTGCCTGGTTTTCAGCACGTTCGAGGTAGCGGCTCATCCAGTACAGGCTGCCCGCGACTCGGGCGAGCATCACGTTGGCCTGTTCGTGTCGGGCATATTCTTCGCGGGCGGGAGGACTCATGGTCAGAAAGTTGGTTGGGGGAAGGAAAGAGGGGAAAGGTGCTTGTCCGTTGGTTGGAGGTTAGTCCTTGAGCACCCAGGTGTCCTTCGAGCCGCCTCCCTGTGAGCTGTTGACGACTAGGCTGCCCTTGCGCAAGGCCACGCGGGTGAGGCCGCCTGGAGTGACCACGGTCTTCTCACCGCAGAGAATGTAGGGCCGCAGGTCGATATGGCGGCCTTCGAACTTGTCACCGCACCACGTGGGGTGGCGGCTGAGCGAGATGGGGTTCTGGGCGATGAAGTTGCGCGGATTGTCCTCGATCATCTTGCGGAAGCTTTCGATCTCTTCCTTCGAGGCCCAGGGGCCCATGAGCATGCCATAACCACCGGCCTCATTGGCGGACTTGACGACGAGCTTGTCCAGGTTTGCCAGGATAAAGGAGCAATCCTTTGGCTCAGAGGCGAGGAAGGTCTCCACGTTCGGCAGGATGGGGTCCTCACCGAGGTAGTATTTGATCATCTTCGGCACGAAGTAGTAGACCACCTTGTCATCCGCCACACCGGTGCCGATGGAGTTTGCCAAGCTGACATTGCCGGAGCGATAGGCATTGACGAGACCCGGAACGCCAAGGAGCGAGTCCGCACGGAAGACCGAGGGGTCGAGGAAGTCGTCATCAATGCGGCGGTAGATCACATCCACCTGCACCAGACCGGCGGTGGTGCGCATGAAGACCTTGTGATCACGCACCAGGAGGTCACGACCCTCCACGATCGGGATGCCCATCTGGCGGGCCAGGAAGGCGTGCTCGAAATAGGCGCTGTTATAGACGCCGGGGGTCAGGAGCACGGCATTCGGGGCATCGCTGCCCCGGAACTTGGCGGGGGCGCAGTATTGCAGCACCTTCAGCAGTTCGGTGGGGTAGTTGTCCACAGGTGCCACACCAGCGGACTGGAAAAGCTCAGGGAAGGTGCGCTTCAGGGCGCTGCGATTTTCCAGCATGTAGCTCGCGCCGGAAGGGCAGCGGAGGTTGTCCTCCAGCACCAGATACTGGCCGTTGCGGTCGCGGATGAGGTCAGAGCCGCAGATGTGCACATAAACATTTTTTGGCACCTCGAAGTTCATGAACTCGCGGCGGAAGTGCTTGGCGCTCAGCAAATACTGCGGCGGGATGACGCGGTCTTTGATGATCTTCTGCTCATGGTAGATGTCATGCAGGAAGAGGTTCAGGGCGGTCAGGCGCTGGATCAGGCCCTTCTCCACCACATCCCACTCTTCGGCGGAAATCACACGCGGCACGCAGTCGAAGGGGAAGATGCGCTCGGTGCCCTGGGAGTCTGAATAGACTGTGAAGGTCACGCCGCCACGCATGAAGGCTGTCTCCACGGCAGTCTGCCGACTGCGGAACTCGTCGGCGGAGACGTCGTTCAGGGCTTCTCCCACGGCTTTGTAGTGGGGGCGGACATCGGTGCCGCTGGCAAACATTTCATCGAAGAAATCCTCCGGCTGATACTGGTCAAAAAGCATGGTGGGTTGGGGTCGGTTGGGCTTTCAGACTACTTAAGCAGGACTGAGGCCAAGTTTGGAAGGCGCTTTTTGCGACATTCTCATAAAGTGCCGGGGCAGGGGTGTCTTGGGAAGGCCTCAGTTCATCCCCACGAGCCGCAATTCGGGTCCAAAGGGGCGTCTTCGGTCGTTTCCTTCTGAGTCGGGAGTGGCTGTCAACCCATCATTTATGCAAGGAGTTTGTGCTTTGCCCAGCTTTACCCCGTGATACAGTCCCGGCCCTTTATCGAAAAAAGGATCCAACCCAACCTTTGCCACCGTGTTTTGGAGCTTCCCTGTGAGAGCGACCAAGGGCGGCAGCTTGCCCGGATTTAAAGACGCATGATCGTTCTCGGACTGAATGCCTACCATGGCGACTCTGCCGCTGCCTTGGTGAAGGATGGCAAACTGATCGCGGCCGCGGAAGAAGAGCGCTTCCGCCGCATCAAGCACTGGTCCGGCATGCCCACAGAATCTATCCGCTGGTGCCTGGCGGATGCAGGCCTGAAGCTCAGTGATGTCGACCACATCGCCATCAACCGGAACCCGAAGGTCAACAACCTGCGCCGTGCCCTCTATGTGCTGCGCAAGCGTCCGAGCCTGGGGTTGATCTGGAAACGGTTGGGCAACATCCGCCGTGCGGCCAGTTTTGAAGACCAACTGCAAAGTCGTTTTCCGGGTGAGAACCTGCGCGCGCAGGTGCACCGAGTGGAGCATCATCTGGCCCACCTCGCCTCGGCCTATCACGTGTCTGGCTTCAAAGAAGCGGTCTGTCTCTCGGTGGATGGCTTTGGCGACTTCGCCAGCAGTGCCTGGGGCATGGGCAGAGGCGACAAGATCGACATCGACGGGCGCATCTACTTCCCGCATTCGCTCGGCATCTTCTACACCATCATCACGCAGTTCCTCGGCTTCCCGTATTATGGGGATGAATACAAGGTGATGGGCCTCGCACCCTATGGGGAGCCAAAGTATCTTCAGCAGATGCGCCAGATCGTGCAGATCCAGGCGGATGGCAGCTACCGGCTTAACCTGAAGTATTTCAGGCATCACACGGATGACGTGCACTACACCTGGGATGACTGCTGTCCTGAGGTCGGCACGCTGTATCGCAAGGAAGCCATGGAGGAGCTCCTCGGTCCTGAGCGTGCGCTCGGCGCCACTTTGGAGCAGAAGCATCGTGACATCGCCCGCAGCGCGCAGGCCATGTATGAGGAGGCGCTCTTTGCCATGCTGCATGCGTTGCACAAGCGCTACGGCTGCACGGATCTCGCGCTCTCCGGCGGCTGCGGCATGAACTCCGTGGCGAACGGTAAGGTGTATCTGAACTCATCTTTCAAGCGCATGTATCTCCCGGCCTCTGCCGGTGATGCTGGCGGTGCTATTGGTTCGGCGTTTGTCGTCGCACGCGAGTCCGAAACCGGCCTTCCATCCACGGAGAGGGCCCAGCCCTTCGTGATGGACCACGCCTATGTGGGTCCGCAGGCCTCGGAGTACGAGATCGAGTCCCTGCTCACCTCACGCATGGCTGAGATTCAGGCGGCAGGCTGCCTCGTGCGCCGTTTTGATGAAGAGACTGAGCTCTGCAAGACAACCGCAACGGCCATCACCGAAGGCAAGGTCATCGGCTGGTTCCAGGGCCGCATGGAGTGGGGGCCGCGTGCGCTCGGAAATCGCAGCATCCTCGGGGATCCGCGCCGTGCGGACATGAAAGACATCCTGAATCTGAAGATCAAGCGCCGTGAGTCCTTCCGCCCCTTCGCACCCAGCATCCTGCGCGAGCATGTGAGCGAGTGGTTTGAGCAGGATGATGATGTGCCCTTCATGATGGAAGTCTTCCAGGTGAGGCAGGAAAAGCGTGCGCAAATCCCGGCGACGACGCACGTGGATGGCTCCGGCCGTCTGCAGACCGTGCACAAGGAGACGAACCCGCGCTATCACCAGTTGATCAGCGCCTATCGTGACATCACCGGCGTGCCGATGGTGCTGAACACGAGCTTCAATGAAAACGAACCCGTCGTCTGCCGCCCGCAGGAGGCGCTGGACTGCTTCCTGCGCACGAAGATGGATGTGCTGGTGCTCAATGACTGGATGGTGACCCGCGAGGGGTGATCCTCGTAACTTTTGGTTATGAAACCGATGAAAGGCATTGTGCTCGCAGGTGGCGCTGGTTCGCGGCTGTATCCGCTGACCCAGGTGGCCAGCAAGCAGCTCCAGCCGGTCTATGACAAGCCGATGGTCTATTACCCGCTCACGGTGCTCATCGCCGCGGGCATCCGGGACATCTGCCTCATTTCCACGCCGGAGGATCTGCCGCGCTTCCAGCAGCTTTTGGGGGATGGCTCGCAGTGGGGCATCTCCCTCGACTATCGTGAGCAGGCCAAAGCGGAAGGTATCGCCCAGGCCTTCCTCATCGCTGAATCCTTCATTGGCCAAGATCCGGTCACGCTGATCCTCGGTGATAACATGTTCTTCGGTGGCGATGCCTTTCCGCGTGCCTTTGGCGAGTTCCATTCCGGGGCCACGATCTTTGCCTATCACGTGAAGGATCCCGAGCGCTATGGTGTGGTGGAATTTGATGTCGATGGCAAGGCTGTGTCTCTCGAAGAGAAGCCCGCGCAGCCGCGCAGCAACTACGCCGTGCCCGGTGTCTATCTCTACGACAACGAGGTGATCGAGATCGTGCGCACCTTGAAACCTTCCGCGCGCGGTGAGCTCGAGATCACGGATGTGAATCTTGAATACCTGCGCCGTGGCACCCTGCGTGTGCAGCGCCTCAGCCGCGGCACCGTGTGGCTGGATGCCGGCACCAGCAGCAGCCTGCATGAGGCCTCCTCCTATGTGCAGACCATTGAAAAGCGCCAGGGCATGAAGCTCGGCTGCCCGGAGGAAGCTGCACTGTATCGTGGCTTCCTCTCCCATGACCAGTTTGAAGCCCTGGTGAACTCCATGCCCAAATGCGAATACCGCGACTATCTCGCAGACCTCTCCGCCGAGGTGAAGCGTGTTGGCATCAAAAGTGCCTGACGTGCACCCTCCTCCCGCAAACCTATCTCCATGACTCCGCATCCCGTCCTCACCCATCGCTACGCTCAAGCCGAAGAGCGTCCAGGCTATGTGAAGCAGCTCTTTGATGAAGGCGCTGAGCACTATGATCCCATCGTTGGCTGGGGCTTTTGGGGCTCTGGCAACCTCTACCGCAAGTTTGCCCAGTCCCGCCATGGCCTTAAGCCTGGCATGAACCTTCTGGACGTGGCCTGCGGCACGGGTCTCATGTCCGTGGCCGCCAGCCAGGTGCTCGGCAGTGACAAGACCATCACCTGTGTAGAGCCGAGTGATGGCATGCTGGCCGTGGCGCGGAAGAAGCTTCCCGGCGCCACCTTCATTCAGAGCGGCGCGGAGAAGATGCCGGTCGCGGATGCTTCGCAGGATTTCCTCACCGTTGGTTATGCTCTGCGTCACTTCGCCGACCTCACCGGCACCTTCCGCGAGTTCAACCGCGTGCTGAAACCCGGCGGTCGTGTGTTGATTCTTGAAGCCACACGCCCTGCTGGCAAGATAGGCTCCTGGCTCTTCAAGCTCTACTTTGGCATCATCTATCCCTTCTTCGCCCGCATGCTGACCCGCAGCGCCAAGGCTGAGGAAATGATGGTCTACTTCTGGGAGACCATGGACACCTGCGTGCGTCCGGAGGAGGTCCTTTCCTCGCTGAAGGCCGCTGGATTCAGTGAGGCGCGCCGCGTCTCCTGCCTCGGCGTGTTTAGTGAATACGCGGCTGTGAAGTGATCCGCAGCGAGGCTGCGTCACAGGCGAAACCTGCGCTCATGAATCTCCTCATCACAGGCGGCGCAGGCTTCATCGGCTCCAATCTGTTGCGGCATGTGATCGCCAAGCCGGAAGTGATGAAGGTCGTGAACCTTGATGCGCTGACTTATGCAGGCCATCTGGAGAGCCTCAGCGGCATCGAGACACATCCGCGCTATGTCTTTGAAAACGTGGACCTGCGTGACAAGGAAGCCGTCATACGCGTGGTGAAGCAGCATGACATCACCCACGTCATGCATCTGGCCGCTGAATCACACGTGGATCGTAGCATCTCTGGTCCTGGTGATTTTATCACCACCAACATCAACGGCACCTTCAACCTCCTCGAAGCCTGCCGCGCCCACTGGTCTGATTCCTCCACGCCGCATCGCTTTCATCATGTGAGCACGGACGAGGTCTACGGCTCACTCGGTGCAACCGGCACCTTCACCGAGAGTTCGGCCTATGCGCCGAGCTCTCCGTATGCGGCCAGCAAGGCGGCGGCAGACATGCTGGTGAGAAGTTATCACCACACTTATGGTTTGCCGACGCTAATCACGAACTGCTCGAACAACTACGGACCGTATCAATTTCCTGAGAAGCTGATCCCCGTGGTCATCCAGAGTGTGCTGAGTCGTCAACCCGTGCCGGTGTATGGCAATGGCTTGAATGTCCGCGACTGGCTGCATGTCAGCGATCACGTCGAGGCCCTCTGGACTGTTTTGAATCGCGGCATGGTGGGTGAGACCTACAACATCGGCGGTCACAACGAGGTCGTGAACCTTTGGCTGGTGGAGCAGATCTGTGATGTGATTGATGAGATGCAGCCAGGCCTTGGTGGCGGCTCGCGCTCCCTGATCACCTTTGTCAAAGACCGTCCAGGGCATGATCGCCGCTATGCCATCGATGCGGGCAAGATCGCCCGCGATCTCGGCTGGCGGCCTGCGCACACTTTTGAGAGCGGCCTGCGTGAGACGGTCGCCTGGTATCTGGCTAACCAACAGTGGGTTAGCGCTGTCACTTCATCTTCCTGAGCATGAGCAAACTTGTCATCGAAGCCGGCCGCGCCTCCCGGCAGTATTGGGCCGATCTCTGGCGCTACCGGGAGCTTTTCGGCTTCCTGGCCTGGCGTGATATTTTGGTCCGCTACAAGCAGACCGTCATCGGCGTGGCCTGGGCCGTGCTGAGGCCGCTGCTCACCATCTTGATCGGCGCGGGTGTGTTTGGCACACTGGCGCGGCTTCCTTCCGATGGCGTGCCTTATGCCATCATGGTCTGCGCTGGCACGCTGCCCTGGTATTTCTTCTCCAGCGCGCTCACCGAGTCCGCCGGCAGTCTGGTGGGCAATGCCAACCTCATCTCCAAGATCTACTTCCCGCGCATGATCCTGCCCGCGAGCGCGGTCGTGGTGGCTTTTGTGGACTTCGCCATCTCCCTGGTGATCCTCGTCGGATTGATGGTGTGGTATCAGGTGATGCCGACCTGGCGTCTGCTCGCGTTGCCGCTTTTCACCGCGCTCGCCTTTGTCACTGCCATGGGGCCCGGCCTGCTCTTCACCGCGCTGAATGTCAAATACCGCGACTTCCGCTACATCATCCCCTTCGTGGTGCAGTTCGGACAGTTCGTCTCACCGGTGTTTTACAGCACCAGTGTCATTGAAGAGCGCTTCGGTGACTGGGGCCGCATGATCGTCTCCATCAATCCCATCGTCGGTGTGATCGATGGCTTCCGCTGGGCCATCTGCGGCACCACGGAGATGCATTGGGGCAGCTTCGCCCTGTCCTCGGTCCTGAGTTTGTTTTTGCTGGTTGTCGGCATCAAATATTTCCGTGCCACCGAGCGTACCTTTGCGGACGTCATCTAGCAGTATGGGCAGATGATAATTACGAGCATGAGTTTGCGCAGCACCATCTCCCGGCTGGTCTCACAGGCATGGATCTGGCCGCCGATAGACGATGAGCTTCAGGAGGCCAAAGCGATGGGCCTGCTCAAAGGTCGCGTGCTCAACGCCGGCGCCGGCTGGCGTGACCTCTCGCATCTTGTCGACGGTGAACTGATCAATCAGGACCTGCGCTGCGAGAACGAAGACCGCACAAACATCCATATCTACTCACCGCTGCACGAGATCCCGAAAGCTGATGATTTCTTTGACAGCATCCTCTGCATTGCCGTGCTCGAGCATGTGGAGAATCCTGAGGAAGTTGTGCCTGAGATGAAACGCGTGCTGAAACCTGGCGGTTATGTCGTCGCCTCGGTCCCGTTCATGCAGCCCGAGCACAAGGTCCCCGGGGATTATCAGCGCTACACGCGTGACGGGCTGACACGGCTCTTCGCCCACCACGGCTTCGAGGTCGTGTCGTGCAAGCCGTTGTTCACGGTCTATCACACGCTGCACTGGATGGTCTTCGAATGGTTGAAACTGCGCCGCACGGTGATTTATACCGGCCTGCGGCTCACACTGCTACCGCTGCTCGGCTGGCTGGCGCGCCACAGCACGCTGCAATCAGACACGCTCGCATCCGTGTTCCAGATTATCGCGCGCAAACCTCTGTTGTGAAAATTGTGGTCCCAGTGTCCGCCATTCTGCCCACGCGTCGTCGGGCTCCGCTGCTGAGGCGCTTCCTTGAATCTCTGCACGCCCAGAGCGTGCTGCCGGCGGAGATCGTGGTGTGCGACGCAAGCGAGGATAGTGCGACCGCATCTGTGGTGAGTGATGCCCGCTCGGCATGGAAGGACGAGCGCATCACCTGGCGCTATCTTCGCGCTGATCGCGCAGGTCTTGCACCGCAGCGCAATCAAGCCGTGGCTGCCGCGACGCAGAGGTATGCGTGGTTCCTCGATGATGATGTGATCCTGGAGCCGGCATGCTGCGAGATGATGCAGCGCACGCTGGACGCTCATGAAGATGTGGGAGGTGTGACGGCTACCATCACGAATCAAGGCTACACCGCCCCCGGCAAGTTCGTGCGCAGGCTGATGCGCTGGTTTGAGAACGGAGCCGAACGACCGACGTATGCCGGCGCTTGTGTGGGGCCGGGCTACACCTTCATGCCTGACACGTCGCAGGACATCGCGCCGCTATCACGTGTCGAATGGCTGATCGGCTGCTGCTCGATGTATCGCAAATCATGTCTGCCCGAGCCTGCTGTGCCGGATCACTTTGAACAAGGAGCGCTGGGCGAAGACCTCGCGGCCTCGCTCTCTGTGGGCCAGCGTTCACGGCTGCTGCATGTGCGCGACGCACGCTGCTATCATGACAGCCAGGGCGGCTCCCACAAGCGCAGCCGCCGTGCTCTCGCTGATCAAGGACTAAGGAATCGCTACTACATCATGACTCGCGTCATGGGGCGCGACACTCCTCGTGATCACCTCAACTTTGCCTTGATGCTCGGCTTTGGTTTGCTGAGCCTGGCGCCGCATCCTTCAAAATGGCTTGATCTGTTTCAGAGCATTCTTGGTTATGCCAAGGCGGCCTGGACCCTCGTCACACGACCCGCTCATGTCTGACCCCATGATCAGCGTCGAGAACCTGGGCAAGCGCTACACGCTGCGCCACCAGTCCACGAAGCGCTACAGCACGCTGCGGGACTCCGTGGCCGGGCTCTGGGCGCGGGCAGCATCGCGTCAGGGGCCGGCATCTCATGAGGAGTTCTGGGCGCTGCATGAGGTGTCCTTTGAAATGCCTCGTGGCGAGGTGCTCGGCATCATCGGCCGCAACGGAGCCGGAAAGAGCACGCTTCTGAAAATCCTTTCGCGTATCACAGAACCCAGCCAGGGACGTGTGACGCTGGATGGGCGTGTGGCCTCGCTTCTTGAAGTGGGCACAGGCTTTCATCCGGAACTCACGGGGCGCGAAAACATCCACCTCAATGGCGCCATCCTCGGCATGACTCGCAGGGAGATCACTGCGAGCTTCGATGAGATCGTGGCCTTTGCGGAAGTGGAGCGGTTTCTCGATACACCCGTGAAGCGCTACAGCAGCGGCATGTATGTGCGTCTCGCTTTCTCCGTGGCCGCGCATCTCCGCCCTGAGATCCTGGTGGTGGATGAAGTGCTCGCCGTCGGTGATGCGCAGTTCCAGGCCAAGTGTCTTGGCAAGATGGAGTCCGTGGCACGTCAAAGCGGACGCACCATTCTTTTTGTGAGCCACCAGATGAGCGCAGTGCGCCGCCTCTGCTCCTCCGTGCTCTGGCTTGATCGTGGCCGCGTGGTGGAGCATTCGCGCGATGTGGAGGAGACGGTGCAGCGCTATCTTCGTGGCGGTCAGGACTTTGTGGAGCAACTGCCCGCACGTGTGGATCTGCAGGAGACTCCGCGTGACAAAGGTGCGGCATGCATCTTTACTGCGGTGTCGCTGGAAAGCGCACGTCACGCGGCTTCGGCTGTCTTTGAGCCGGATGAAGCCGTGGCCATCGTCATCGAATGCGATTTGCACGGAGAGATCCGCGACAGCCTGACCTTCAGCATCCAGCTCAGCAGTTCCGGTGGGGAGCGCGTCGCCACCTGGTTCCATGGTGACAACACCGGCCACACGCTGCCGTCTTCCGGCACCTTCGTCTGCCGCTGTGTCGTGCCTGCCTTGCACCTGGCTCCGGGCGACTACTGGATCGGTGTCGGCGCAGGCCAGCGCGGTGATCCGCTGGACAAGGTCAATGAGGCGCTCATGTTCCGCATCGAGAGTCGCGAGACCACTCGATCGGGCATGCTGCAAGCTCCATCCACCTGGGAGGTGTTGTCCGCATGAGTGCGCTTGCCGTCCAGATGCAGCGCCTGAAGTATCATGTGCTCTACCGCTGGATGCATCTGCGCGGCGGCATGTTTGTAGGCCACAGCCTCGCACCTCACGCCGAGCGCCTCGGTGAACTTCTACGTGAAACGGAATGCACCAGCGTGCTCGACTACGGCTGTGGCAAAGGAAAGCAGTATTCAGAGATGAAGCTGCATGAAAAGTATCAGTGGGGTGTCATTCCCACGCTCTATGATCCGGGCGTGTCTTCGCACTCAAAGCTGCCTGACGGGCCTTTTGATGCGGTGATCTGCACGGATGTCATGGAGCATGTGCCCGAGGCACTGGTGCCTGAGGTGCTGTCCCACATCTTCTCCCGTGCCCGCAAGCTGGTCTACTTCAGCATTTCCACACGGCTGGCGGCAAAGACGCTGCCGAATGGCGAGAATGCTCACTGCACGGTTCAGCCTGCTTCATGGTGGATGGACCGCCTGCGCGAGCATGCCACGACCCAGCGCGTGGAGGCCAGCTTTCAAGGCGCCAAGGACACGCCTGCGGAAATTCATACTTTTAGTTCGGCTGCATGAATCCAGGCGTTCTCCAGATTTTCATTGGCTCAGGCGAGGCCAGCGTCATCGAGCGCAAGGTGCTGGAGCATTCCATCCGCAAGCTCAGCGGGGCGAACGTGGCCGTGCATGTCTACAATGGCACGCATGACACGGTGGAGTGGGCGGACGGCCGCATCGATCGCCTGAACACACCGCTGAATATCAAGTATGCGAACGTCACGGAGTTCTCGAATTTCCGCTGGTTCATCCCGCAGCTCTGCGGCCATCAGGGCCGGGCGATGTACATTGACTCGGACATGGTCTGCTTCACGGACATCGGCATCTTCCAGAGCATCGACATGCAAGGCGCTGCCATGATGGCGAAGCCGGATGCTTATCACGAAGGTGCTCTGGGCCCATCGTGGGGCATGAGCATGGCGCTGTTTGATTGTGCGAAGTGCCGCTGGGATGCGACGGAATGGTTCGCGGGCATCGAGCGTGGTGACTTCACTCTGACAGACTTGCACCGTATGCAGGGGCCTTTCATTCAGAAGTATCCGTTAGGCCTGACGGCACTGCCGCCGGGATGGAATGTCTTTGATGACTACACTCCGGGCAGCACGCAGCTGATCCACTACACACGCCTGGACATGCAGCCGTGGAAGTTCACCGGCCATCCGGCGGGGGAGGTGTGGTTTGAGCATCTGCATGCAGCCATCCGAGATGGCTTCGTCACGCAGGCGATGATCGACCGCCAGGTCGTGCGCGCCTATGTGCGCCAGGATATCATGCAGGGAAACTTCTCCAGCCGGGTGAAGCGCATCCGCGTGCTGGCGAAGAAGCTCGCAAAGGAGATTTTAGGACGTCGTTGATGTCTCAGAGCATGCCAAAGCCCTGCCGCCTGCTGGCCGTGAATGGTCCGGTTCAGGCACTGTGTGCTGTGGCGGCATTACAGGCGCGTGAAGCCATCCGCCCGGTGGTGCCTGCCGTGCCCGTGGTGCTTGGCATCCAGCCTTTGCATACGCAGGATGCGGCCCGTGCCCAGTGTCTGGAGAACATCATCCGCGAATGCGCCCAGGCTTTGCATGCTTTTGATGCTGTGGTGGATCTGCAACAAGGCACTCATGAACTTCGCAAGCAAGGCTGGGAGCCCGTGGAGATCAGCGTGAACATGCTGGAGGTGCCGGAGTCACGCGCCCTTTTCCAAAGCTGGCCGCAGGCGAGACGCATCTTGTATGGTGACGGCCTCGGGCTGGCGCAGACGACAGCAGACTTTGGCCCTGGGCATTCCCGGAAGGCTGAGTTGCGTCGTTGGCTAGGTCGGTTTTTACCCTGCCTCCGCCGTGTGGCTGATGCCGAGGGGACAGAGCCTTGTGAGGAAGCCTACGTGCTGGCCCGGCATCCGAAGTATTCTCTGCGCTGTCCGCGGCAGCATTTCATTCCGGCGGGTCAGTATCGGCAGTTGTTTGAGAAGCTGGTGGAGCGCTTGAATGTGCCAGCGCTTGAGTCGGCCATTGAGAAACTGCCCTCGGGCAAAGACTGTGACATCCTGCTGATGACGAATCTGCCGGGAGCGCCCGTGACGGATGCTGATGCGGAGGTGGTGGCCTATGTCGATCTGCTGACCCAGGATGCACGTGCACTGCCTCCGGCCGTGTGGGTGAAGCCGCATCCGCGCAACAGCACGGCGCTGCTTGCCAGTCTGCGTGAAAAGCTCTCCAGACTTTATCAGTCCGTGGTCATGATTGACTCACCTGAGGAGGCGGCGCTGCCGTTTGAGGTGGTGCTGGGCAGGGCGGTCTCCCAAGGACGACTCAAGGTCGAGGCTCTCAGCTTCTTTGCAGCCAGCACGGCGGCGTGCTCGGTGCCGGTAGTGTTTGGAAGGCCGGTGAAGACCGGCTTTGGTGCTCGCGCCTGTCAGGGTATCTACAAGCAGGCGGCGTGGCTCGACACGCGCCTGCGGCATGAGCGGAGGCTTTCTGATTTGGTCAACTTTTTGTTAGGTTATCCTTCGCGTGGCAGTGATGCCTGGTCCGCTGCGTGAACTTCGTCCTCATGCGCATCCTCATGATGATCCCCTCACTCCAGACCGGCGGTGCCGAGTGGGCGTTTGTGCGTCAGGCGAACGCACTGTGCGAGCGGCATGAAATCACCGCCTATGTGCCGTATGCCTGTGATTCGGCTCCGGCACTGATGAATGCCTTCAAATCCCAAGTGCGTGTGGTTTCGCTGCCATTACCTCACTCCTTTTTTCATCGGGTGATCTACAAACTGAGCGTGCTGTTCCCGAAGGTGGCACTCGAAAAGCGCATCCACCGTGCTGTGCTGGGTCTGCTGCATCGTCTGGAGAAGTTTGAGATGGTGAATCCGCATTTGCACAGCGGCACGCGGATTGCCTGTGATGTCTTTGCGAACCATCCAGTGCCAGTGGTGGAGTCGGATCATGGTGACTATGCGCTTTTGAAAAAGGAGGATCCAATGCTGGAACGTCATCGCGCTGTCTTCGCGCGGCTCGATGGCATCGTATATCCTTCACAGGCCAATCAGCGGGTGGGCACTGAGATGCCGTGGAAGCCGGGCTTTTGCCAAAGCGTGATTTCTTATGCAGCACCTGCTCGTCAGGTAACCGAGTCTTCTTCTAATAAAGAGGCTGTCTTCACTTTCGGTCTGTTGGCACGAGGTGTTGCGGAGAAGGGCTGGGCTGAAGCCTTGGCTGGGTTTCGCTTGCTGCGCTCGAAGGTGAAAGAGCCTGTGAGGCTGCTTTTCATCGGTGAGGGTCCTGAAATCCAGCGCTTGAGAGCGGAAGTGAACACGGATGAAGGTGTGGAGATTGCCGGCTATCAAGCCGACACGAGCGAGTGGATCGCTACATGCGATGTGGGTCTGTTGCCGAGCTACTTCACGGCAGAGAGTCTGCCAAATGCCATCATTGAGTTTCAGGCGCAGGGCAGGCCCGTCATTGCAACGAATGTCGGTGGCATTCCCGAGATGCTTGAAGGCAGTGGCCTCACCGTCTCTCTGGAACCCACGACGGGTCATGCTGATGTCCAGGCTCTGGCGAGGGCGATGGAGAGGATGATCGAGGACACGCTGTTTCGACAGAGTTGTGCCGATGGAGCACGCGTCGCCTTTCGGCGTTACCTGCCGGAGAATTGCTGTGCGGCATACACGCGCTTTTTTGAGAGCTTCACGGCCGCTTCACCCACATGAGACACGGGGTCATCATCATTGGCGGAGGCATCGTGGGAATGGCCACGGCCCATGCCGTGCTGATGCAGCAGCCTGGGGCCAAGGTGGTGGTGCTGGAGAAGGAAGCGCGGCTATGCGCACATCAAACCGGGCGTAACAGTGGGGTCATTCACTCAGGCATCTACTACAAGCCGGGCAGCTTTAAGGCACGGCTATGCACCTCAGGACGTGAGGCCATGTACGCCTTCTGCGTTCAGCACGGCATCGCGCATGAAAGATGTGGGAAGGTCATCGTGGCCACGGAGGCGGCGGAGCTGCCGCAGCTTGAGAAGCTGCGTCTGCGGGGTGTTGAAAACGGACTCGAGGTACATGCTTTGAACGCGGAACAACTGCGTGAGCATGAGCCGCATATGGCGGGCATCGCAGGTCTGTGGGTGAAGTCCACGGGCATTGTCAACTACAAGGCCGTCGTGGCGCAGCTCGCGGATCTGGTGAAGCAGAAAGGCGGTGAAGTCCGTCTCGGTGCGCACGCCCGCAGGGTGAGTGCCGGTCGCGTGGAAACACAGGATGCAGTCTTTGAAACGCAGCAAATCATCAACTGCGCGGGCCTGCACAGTGACCGCATGGCGCGGATGGCGGGCACGGACCCTGGGGCGCAGATCGTGCCGTTCCGTGGTGAATACTATCAGCTAAGCCCGGAGAAGGTGCATCTGGTCAAAGGACTCATCTATCCGGTGCCAGATCCGCAGTTCCCGTTCCTCGGTGTGCACTGCACGAAGATGATCGATGGCTCGGTGCATCTGGGTCCGAATGCGGTGCTGGCGTTTGCGCGCGAGGGTTACTTCAAGACGACGCTCAATCCGCGTGACCTTGCGGAGACACTGACCTTCGGTGGTTTCTGGAAGCTCGCAGCACGCCACTGGCGCTCCGGTTTCCAGGAGATCTTGCGCTCGCTCAGCCGCGCGGAGTTTGTGCGCTCTCTTCAAAGACTGGTGCCGGAGATCACGGAGGCGGATGTAATCCCGTGTGCCGCAGGCGTGAGGGCCCAGGCTCTTCTTGATGATGGTTCCCTTGTCGATGATTTTCTCATTCGTCAGGAAGCGGGCATCATCCATGTGCTGAACGCACCTTCACCCGCCGCCACCGCCTCGCTGGAGATTGGCAGGCACATCGCCTCATTGCTCAAGAATGTCTGACGTGATCATCAGCGCCGAGAACATCGGCAAAAGCTACACCCTCGATCATCGTGGAGTAGGTGGAGGTTACCGCAAATTTAGCGACACCTTGATCCACACAGCCAAGACGCCTTTGCGCTGGCTCAAGCAAGGGCGTGGCGGCTCTGCGGATTCCAGTTCCCGTGAAGAATTCTGGGCGCTGAAGGATGTGTCGTTTGAGATCAAGCGTGGTGAGGTCGTGGGCATCATTGGCCGCAACGGAGCAGGGAAGAGCACGCTCTTAAAAATCCTCTCCCGCATCACCGAGCCGACGAAGGGCCGCATCACGCTGGATGGCCGCGTCGCCTCCCTGCTTGAGGTGGGCACCGGCTTTCATCCAGAACTCACAGGCCGTGAAAACATTTACCTTAACGGTGCCATCCTCGGCATGCGCAAGGAAGAGATCCGCAGCAAGTTTGATGAGATCGTGGCCTTTGCCGAGATCGAGAAGTTTCTCGACACCCCGGTGAAGCGCTACAGCAGCGGCATGTACGTGCGCCTCGCCTTCGCCGTCGCCGCGCATCTCGAGCCTGAAATCTTGATCGTGGATGAAGTGCTGGCGGTCGGTGACTCCCAGTTCCAGGCCAAGTGCCTGGGCAAGATGAAGGACGTGGCCACCGGCGGAAGGACAGTGCTGTTTGTCAGCCACAACATGGCCGCAGTGAAGTCACTGACCACACGATGCCTGCTCATGCAGCAGGGGGCTTTGATAGCTGACGGGAGCAGTGAAGACATCATCTCCAAGTATCTGCGTTCCGGTGCCGAAGACACTGCCCAGCAACGGCGGAGAAGTGTGGGGAAACATACCTCGGTCATCTCCGCATGCTTCAGAGAGTCTCAGACACAGGACATGTCATGCCGCGATGGCAAAGAGATCCATGTGGATGCCATCATCAGGACGGACGGCACTCCTGGCATGTCCGTGGAGTTGTTTCTCGTGTCTCCCAGTGGTGAGAGGGTGGCCTTGTTCTCCCTTTCCCACTTTCATGACGGCAGCCTGCCACGAAAGGAAGGCGTCTTTCTCTGCGGCATCAGCCTTGCACCGCTGAATCTGGCCTCAGGGCGTTACACGCTGGATGTCGCGACATCGCTGACGAACATCGGCTGGGACGACTATCTGGAGCAAGCCCTGGTCCTCAATGTGGAGTACTGCAATCCCTCCAACCTCGCCTGGGACATGAAGGAAAGCTTTGGCTTCGGCCATCTGGCTTGGCCGGGAGTGAGAACACCCACCATCGAGGCGCTGGAACTGCCACGCGCATAACCAACAATGACACTGAAAAAACGCTTCAAGAAATGGTTGTATGGCTCCTGTCCGGGTTTTGCCGGCAGTTTCCCCTACTGTGGAGTCAAAACCCATTTTCCGAAGGGATCAGCCATCTTCGCACGTGCCTGCGAGCAGGGAATTTATGAGCAGAACATCAGCTTACTACTCTCCTCACTGACGAAGCCAGGCACGTTCATGTTTGATGTGGGGGCGAACATCGGCCTCACCTCGATCCCGGTGCTGACCTGGGGCGAGAACAAGAGTGTGGTTTCGTTTGAACCCTCAGCAAACACGCTGAGCTATCTGCAAAAGACTCAGGCGGGCAGCGGCTATGGCGAGCGCTGGCGCATTATGGGCAAGGCGGCGGGACGTGTGCCGGGAACGATCGATTTCTTCGTGTCAGCAGCGAATTTGGGCGACTTCGACAGCATGATCGACACCGGGCGCTCCGGTGCGAGGACCAAGCAGACAGTGGAGGTAACGACGCTCGATGCCACCTGGGAAGAGCTGGGACGCCCCCCTGTGTCGATGATCAAGATGGATATTGAGGGGGCGGAGACGGAAGCTCTCGCCGGGGCGCAAAAGCTTATTAGTTCCGAGAGGCCGAGCATCATCCTGGAATGGTATGAGGGCAATCTGAAGGCCTATGGCCATGACTCGGGCAGCCTGCTCAAGATAGCGGCAGACATGGGGTATCAAGTGCTGAGCGTGCCTGGACTGGTGCCCGTGGACAATGTGCCTGCCTTGTTGGCGCACATGATCGTTGCGGAAGCATTTTTGCTTCTGCCCCAAGGAGCGGCAGGAGTGTGAGCATCGGAAATTTGAATCATATGCCGCCAACGATCCTGCCGCCCGCCCAGCCTCTGCGCCTTTTGATCCTGGGCGGAGGTGCGGTCGTGTCTGATCTCTATCTGCCTGCCCTGGCCCGCATGGGCTGGAAGACGGGGGTAGAGGTGACGGACCTTTCACCGGTCTCGCTGGAGCGTGTGCGGTCCATGCATCCCTGGGTGCGGACACATGTGGCCGGTTTTGAGGAAGCGATGAAGGATGCTGTCCTGCGAAAATGCTTTGACGGGGTGATTGTGGCGCTGCCTAACTATTTGCATGTTCAGGCGGTGCAGGCAGCGTTGCATGCAGGGCTTCCGGTGCTCTGTGAGAAGCCACTGACACTGAATCCTGAAGAATGCCTTTTGTTAGGCGGGCAGGCGGTTGAGCTCGGCGTGCCTCTTGTGGTGGGCATGGTGCGCCGATATTCCGCAGCCAACCAAGCGGCGTGCAAGGCCCTGGAGTCCGGCTTGATCGGTGAGCTGCGTGAGGTCCATGTGGATCATGGCGGCCCCTACGCATGGACATCCGCCACAGGAGCTTTCTTCCGCCGGGAGAATGGCGGGATCTTGTCAGACCTGGGCGTGCATCATCTGGACTGGATTGCCACGCTGGCGGGTCCGCTGAAGCCTGTGGCCTATGAGGATGATGAGGCGGGTGGTGTGGAGATGAGCTGCGACTACCGGCTCAAGGGAGCGGATGACGTGACGGTGCGTATGCAGCTTTCCCACCGTTTCAAACGCCCGGATGTGACGGTGCTGCGGGGTGCTAAAGGCTCCATCTTGGTGCGGAAGTCAGATTTCGAAAGCTGTGAGTGGCGGGATGCCGCGGGAGAGCTGCGCGGGGTGCTGAAGGCCGAACAACCTTTTGATCAAAAAGGCTGGCCTGTTGATTTTGTGAGCTGTTTCGCCCAGCAGTTCCTGGACTTTCAAAAGCGTATCATGGGCGGAGCAGCAGACATGGCCAGTGCTGAGGATGCGGCCCATGTGATGCAGTTGATCGACCAGGCTTACACTCAGCGGGCCAAGCGAGGTCAGGCTGAAGGTTCGGAAAGACCTGGGCTGCCGTCCGGGCGCTGCGTGGTCACAGGTGGCACGGGTTTCATCGGCACAGTGCTGGTGGAGCGGCTATCACAGATAGGCATGAGTGAGATCGTGGTGCCGGTGCGCGGGTACCAGACCTGTGCTTCCGTGGCACGTTTCCCCGTGAGCCTGCCGAAGGTGGATCTCATGGATCGTGCGGCTGTGCGCGAGTGCGTGAAAGGTGCGCGCTGGGTGTTTCATCTGGCGCTCGGCACTGCAGATGCGGAGGCTTTTCGTGTCACCGTGGACGGCACAAGGATCCTGGTGGAAGAAGCCGAAGCCGCAGGGGTGGAAGCGGTGGTGATTTTGAGCACGGCATGGGTGTATGGACTGCATGCTGAACGACGAGTGGTGAACGAGCTGTCCCCCTTTGATCCTGCTGGTGGCAGCTACGGCAAGTCCAAGGCCGCCATGCAAAAGGATTCGCTCGAGCACGCGGCAAAGATGGAGCGGACGCGGCTCGTCATTCTGAATCCGACCTGTGTGTATGGGCCCGAGGGCAAGACATTCACGCGTGTACCGCTTGATCTCGCAGCTCAGGGATATTTTGCGTGGGTGGATGGCGGCCGGGGAACAGTGAACCATGTGTATGTCGACAATCTGGTCGATGCCATGCTGTTCACAGCGGCCCATCCAGGTGCGCATGGCAAGGCATGGCTGGTTAGTGATGGCAGCCGCACATGGCGCGAGTTTCTGTCTGCCCTTTTGCCAAAGCCAGCGGCCGAATATCTCGACTATCCAGCGGAGCATTTCAGGGAGCTGGCGGGCCGCTCTAAGCTGAGACTGAAGCAGCTTCTTCGGGCGCTGGCAGGGTTTCCCCCGCTACGGCGCTGGGTGCGTGAGCGCAGCTTGGTGAGCTGGTTTCAGAAGCGTCTCTCCATCCGGCCTCCAGTTCCGGCTCAGGCGGGTTCAGCGGCAGAATCTGCCAAGCCTGAGCCTGTGCCCTGGCTGCTTGATCTCTTCGGGCCGGCCGCGACGGTGGTGGACGCCTCCGCTTTGAAGAGCCTGGGCTGGATTCCGCGGGTGGATTTTCCGGAGAGCATGAAGCGGACGCGGGAATGGCTGGCCCAGAATCAATGGGATTGAGCGGACCCCGCCGGGCTTGAATTCCAATCTCGAAAATCTTTTGAGCATGAAAAAAGGATCATTTCTAGGCCGCCTATTACGGCAGTTTGTGTTTGAACCGCTCTCGGCCTGGAAGACTCACCAACTGCCGGACGAAGACGTGATTCTGGATGTCATAGGCTGCCGGATGAAGGTGTTTCCGCCAAGACGCAATTTGATCGGCCGCGCGCTTTACCTAACAGGAGTCTGGGAACCTGAAGTCACCGGCGCGATTCGGGCCTTGCTCAGGCCAGGGATGGTGGTGTTCGATGTCGGCGGTGACGCGGGCTACCACAGCCTGCTGTTTGCCAAGGCCGTCGGGGCCACGGGCAGAGTGATCGTCTTCGAGCCTATCCCCAAGGCTCAGGAGCGCATCGCCGAGAACTTGCAGCTCAATGGATTTGGCCATGCGAGCATCCTTGGCCTAGCACTGGGCCGGGCACGTGGATCCTTTGTTCTTGAAAGTCCCTTCACTGCCTCGCGGATAAATCTTCAAAAGAAGGAGACCGGTGAGAATGATATCCGGGTGGAGGTGCATCGGCTCGATGATCTTGCCGAGTCTGAAAAGCTGCCTCGCGCTGATTTGATCAAGATCGATGTGGAGGGGGCCGAGTTTGAAGTGCTCAGCGGCATGGCGGACTATGTGGCCAGACACCGGCCTGATTTTCTCATCGAGCTGCATCCTGACTTTCTCCCGCAGTTCGGTGCCAAGGTGCAGGATGTGACGGACTGGCTGACCTCAAGGAATTACCGGCTTGTGGCCATTGATGCTGGCGATATCAGCGAAAGTGTGCCGACCACATTCCTAGCCTTGGCGAAGTAAGGTCTTCATCCGTTGCCAGACGTGATCTCTGTCATCATACCAGCTTACAATGCCAGTCGCTGGCTTCCTGAAACACTGCGCAGTGTGGCTGGGCAGGAGGGAGCGGACGTGGAGATAGTGGTGGTGGATGACGGTTCCCAGGATGAAACAGCGGACCATGTGCGGGCTGAGTGGCCGCAGGTCAGGCTGATCCGCACGGAAAACCGTGGTGTGAGTCATGCGCGCAACACGGGCACTGCCGCGGCCCAGGGAGACTTGATCCAGTATTTGGATGCTGACGACCTTCTGCTTCCCGGCAAATTGCGGCGCCAGGAGCAGCTTCTCAGGGAGCACCCCGAGGTAGATGTGATTTACTCCAACTGGCAGATGCTGGAGGAGAACGGTGCGGGCGGGTTTTCCCCGACGAAGAAGATTCAGCGTTCCATCGAGGATGTGCATGCGGATCCAGAGATCGCCTTTTTTTCCACGCTCTGGTGCCCGACCGGCGCTTACCTGTTTCGTCGGAACATGGTGGAAAAGATCCTGCCATGGAAGGAATGGCTGCCGGTGATCCAGGACGCGCGCTTTGCATGGGATGCTGCCGCTGCCGGAGCCCGATGGCTGCATGATCCGGAGATTTCGGTGCTGTATCGCCAGCATCGCTCAGGCTCTGTTTCGACACGCAGCCGCCGGGCTTTCTTGCTCGACTGTCTGGCGAACATTGATGACATCCGGAACTTGTGGATGAAACAAGGGCCTTTGGAGGGTGAGCGAAGGAAAACGGTGCTGGCAGGGTATGAAGATCTAGCCCGTGGTTTCCATGGAATAGACCCAAAGACGTTTCACGAGGTGCATGAGCGTCTTTTGCAGATTGAGCCTTCGTGGCTTCCCTCACGGGGCAGCCTGCGTCTGGCCAGCCAGCTTTTAGGGTATGAAAACGCGGAGCGGGTGGCCCTACACTGGCGGCGTTTGAAGACAGCGATAGGCTAGGACTGGAAACCATGATCCAAAAGATTGCTTCACGTCTGGGGGTTTATCTCTCGGAGTTTGCCCATTGCTTGCGGATCGGCGTCACTCTGCGAGACAAGCTCTTGCTCCTGCGTGAGACAGTCTGGTTTCACCTGCATCATAATCGTCCCGGATTGGTGCTGGAGGCGCGGGTGAAGATTGGCAAGCTGCATCCTCTTCTCAGAATGCGGCGGTATGGAGGCGACACTTTTATTTTTCATGAAGTGCTGCGCTGCGGTGTCTATGATTTTCCAGAGAGTCGGCTCGGTGCGAAACCGCAAGTGGTCGTGGATCTGGGCGCCAATATTGGTTTGGCGACTCTCAGCATCGTCTCCCGGTTTCCTGGCGCCCGTGCGGTGTGCGTGGAGCCGCATCCGGAGAATGCCCAGCTCCTGCGGCACAATCTTCAATGCCTCGGCGACCGCGCGATGGTGATCGAAGCAGCCGTGTCCGATCACTCAGGGTACATGGATCTGGCGATGGCTGCGGAGCACTACAATGCTAGTCTTGTGCGTGGCGGCTCCGAGATCGTGAGGGTGAAGGCGCTGACGATGGAGGAGGTGATGAGCGAGGCCGGGATCACCACCATCGATGTGCTGAAGATGGACATCGAGGGCGCCGAACTCGCCCTGCTGGAGAACCGACCTCAGTGGCTGGAGAAGGTCAGGCTGATCCTGGCTGAACTGCACGGCCCTCGCCAGAAGGAGATGATCGGCTGGATCTCCGAAGCAGGTTTTGAGGTCAGATGTGACGGCTCCCAGATCACTGCATGGAGAAAGTGCGGCTGAAGAGGAGACCGCATCACGTCCGGGCCTTGCCAAGCGTCTCCGTTTCTTTACTAAAACTAAAATCTCGTATGAAAAAACTGCTCGTCACAGGAAGCTCCGGCCTCATCGGTTCGGAGGTGGTCACTCATTTCTCAAAGCTCGGCTGGAAAGTCTATGGTGTGGACAACAACATGCGCGCTGACTTTTTCGGACCGCAGGGGGACACGCGCTGGAACCAGCAGAGGCTGACGGAGGTTTTTCCTGATTTCACGCACCGTGAACTGGACATCCGTGATCGCGCAAATGTGCTGAAGTGCCTGGAGGAGATCCAGCCGGACGTCATCGTGCATACGGCCGCCCAGCCGAGCCATGATCTGGCGGCCAGCCGGCCTTTTGATGATTTTGATGTGAATGCGGTGGGCACGCTGAACCTGCTGGAGGCGACACGCCGCCATGCTCCAGAGGCTGTGTTTGTGCATATGAGCACGAACAAGGTGTATGGCGACCGGCCGAACACGCTGCCGCTTCAGGAACTCGACACGCGCTGGGACTACGCGGATGCCGATGACCATGACGGCATCCGTGAGGACTTCTCCATCGACCAGTCCAAGCACAGCATCTTCGGGGCTTCCAAGGCAGCTGGAGATGTGATGGTGCAGGAATATGGCCGCTATTTTGGCCTGAAGAGCTGCTGCCTCCGCGGTGGCTGCCTGACCGGACCGAATCACAGCGGCGTGGAACTGCACGGCTTCCTCAGCTACCTGGTGAAGTGCAATCTTGAGGGACGTCTCTACAAAGTCTTTGGTTACAAGGGCAAGCAGGTGCGGGACAACATCCACTCCCATGATGTGGCACGCTTCATCGAAGAGTTTGCCAAGGCACCACGCTGTGGCGAAGTGTACAACCTTGGCGGCGGCCGTGCGAACAGCGTGTCCATCCTCGAAGCCTTTGAGATCGCCGCGGAAGTGAGCGGCAAGAAGATGCAATATGAGTATCTCGACAAGAACCGCGAGGGGGACCACATCTGCTACATCAGTGATCTGGCGAAGTGTCGCGCCCATTATCCGAACTGGGACATCACGGTGCCGCTCCACCAAGTCTTCGAGGAGATCTGTGCCTCGTGGAGAACCCGTCAATCTTGATCCATGCCATGAGCGAGCCGCCCATCCAAACTGCCGGAGCCTACCATTATGACAGTTCTCCGGAAGGCATCAATGACACGCGGCGATCCGCCGAGGTGATCGTGCCCCTCGTACTCCGCCTGATCCGGGCTCAGAGCGTGGTGGATTTTGGTTGTGGTCTTGGTGACTGGTTGCGGGTGTTCTCAGAGCGCGGCTGCAGCGAGGTTGTCGGGCTCGACGGTCCCTGGGTTCCTGCGGATCATCTGCAGATCCCGAAGGATGCGTTCCGGGTCATGCAACTCGCGGAAAGCTCTCCGTCTTTGGGTCGGCGGTTTGATCTGGCCTGCAGTTTGGAGGTGGCCGAGCATGTGCCGCCTGATGCGGGTGAAAGGCTGGTGAAGGCGCTCACCGAGGCTGCGGATGTGGTGCTCTTCAGCGCGGCCATCCCTCATCAGGGGGGCTACATGCATGTGAACGAACAGTACCAGAGCCATTGGATCGACCAGTTTGGCAAACTTGGTTATGCTGCCCACGACCTCATCCGTCCTCAGATCTGGATGGATGAGAGATGCTGCTGGTGGTACCAGCAGAACATTTTGCTTTTTGCCACACCTGCGGCGGCTGAAAGAAATGGTCTGGCCACGAGGCCGTTCATCGCTGACATGGTTCATCCTGTGATGAATGAGCGGGCCAATGATCCGCGAAATTGGAGCGGCCGGATGATGCTGAAGATGCTGGGCGCGAAGTTGATGAAAAAACTGGGCTTGTGATCAGCCTCGGCGCGGCTTTGAAAGAAGGAAAAGGGCGAGATATCAGGATCATGAAGCTTGCCGTTTTGATACCGGCCTACAATAGCAGGGCCACGCTGGCTGAGACGCTGCGTTCATTGATGGACCAGTCGCCACAAGGGAGGTTGTCCATTTCCAGAGTGGTGCTCGCGGATGACGGCTCCACCGACCAGACGGCGGACACCGCCCGTGAGGTCTGGAATGATCCCGAGATTCCGCTGGAGGTCTGGCGACGGGAGGAGAACAGAGGCGAGCGCCATACGGTCAATGAAGCCTTTTCGCGGTTGCTTGCTGAAGGGGATGAATGGTGCGCTGTACTTCATGCGGATGACCTGGCCAAATCTGCTTGGATGGAGCAGTTGATCTCCCGGGTGGAACAGGCGGCGCCTGATGTGGTCAGCATCTGTTCCAGCTGGGACAGCATGAGACACAACCAGATCATTCCCGGCGAGGACAACCCTTCCCGCAAGGATGAGAAAATTGTTGGCCATGCGGAATCAGCATCCGGCACATTGCGAAAAGGGTGCTGGTGGCATTTTTCCGGCTGCATGATGAACCTGCGAAATTTTGCCGGCACCAACGGATTCTGTGAGGACATGCCGCAGCTTGGTGACCTGGAATGGCTGGTCCGCGCGCTCAGGGGCGGATTGTCTGTGGTCTACGTGCCGCGCACGTTGATTTTCTATCGGGAAAATGAGGGGAATGTCTCTTCCGTCTCATTCAAAACAAACCGTGATTTTCGTGAAGCCTTGCTGATTTGTGAGAGGCATGGTCACGACAGTGATCTGCGTCCTGCGGTTGCCAGCTACACGATTGCCACCATGCGCAGAGCTTTCCGGCGTGCTGTCACCAGTGTGCTGCGGGGGGACATTATGCGTGGCGCTGGCAGTCTCAGGCTTTTCGGCAAGCTCGCGCGGGCCGCCTCACGCCTGCGATAGGGGATGGAAACAACTCTCTTGGCATGATGAAAGTGCTGCATGTCCCGTTCACCTGGTTCCCGGCTGCGTGCGGGGGAACAGAGGTCTACGTTCGCGGACTGATCCGCGAACTGACGCCCAGAGGGTGGAAGAGCATCGTGGCGGTGCCTGCTGATACGACCACCGTGGAGACACTGGACGAGGTGGAGGTGCATCGGATCAAGATGGCGGACGTGCTCGCCCAACCGATGCTTTATGGTGGTGGGGATCCTGTGTCAGCACAGGGCTTCGCCGACGTGCTCGAGGAGCTGAAACCTGACGTGGTGCATTTTCATGCCTTCACTCCGGCCATTTCCGTCTTGTGGCTGGAGGCGGCCAGAAGGCGCGGTCATCCATGTGTCTACACTTATCACACGCCGACGATGACCTGCATGAGGGGGACTCTCATGCGGTGGGGAACAACCCCCTGTGACGGTGAGATGCGGCCGCTGCGCTGCTCGGCATGTGCGCTGCATGGCCTGGGAGTGAACCGTATCGCGGCCTGGGGGCTGGCACTGACATCACCCATCATGCAATGGGTTGGCGGACGGGTTCCTTTCCGTGTGTGGCCGCTGATGAAGCGGCATACGACGGCAGCTCGACGCTGGCTTCAAGGACAACTGAGAGTCATCGCCCTCTGCCGGTGGGGGGAGGAAGTCATGCGGCGCAACGGTGTGTCATCCGGTCAACTGCGACTTGTGCGTCATGGGCTGGCTGTGGCGTGCAGCGCCCAGGAAAGGGATGCGCAGCGGCCTGCTGGCGAGGTGGTGAGGATCTGTTTTTTCGGCCGGCTGGATGAGACGAAGGGGCTGCACGTGCTGGCACTAGCCCTGGAGCCTCTGAAGGATCTGCGATTTGAACTGCACTGTCACCTCATCATGGAACCTGAGCTGAAGTCCGTTCTACAAGCGGTGCTGGACAAGCTGAGATCGGACTCGCGCGTGACCATTCATGCACCTGTGCCACCTGATCAGGTGGTGGAGACGATGAAGGAGTATGATGCGGTGGCGGTGCCTTCCGTCTGGCTGGAGACGGGCCCGTTGGTGGTGCTGGAGGCCTTTGCCGCCGGTGTGCCTGTGCTGGGTTCCGATCTCGGAGGCATTGCCGAATGGGTGACGCACGAGAGGGATGGGCTGCTGGTGGCTCCTGGTGATCCTGCCGCATGGGCGACGGCGTTGCGCCGCTACATCAGTGAGCCAGGATTGCGCGCTCAGTTGAGCGGAGGAGTGAAGCCACCGCCGACGATGGCAGACGTGGCTGCAAGGATGGATGACATTTACCGTGAGATTCTGACCTGATGCATGCTGCTGAGACTCTGAAGACGGTGCCTGTGAGCGTGGCGATCCCCGTATACGGGAACGATGTGTCCCTGCGTGAGACGTTGGGCCACGTCTGCGCCTGCTCGCCGCTGCCGCAGGAGATTCTGATCCATTGTGATGGTGGCTGGGAGCTGGCTGCGGAGTTGATCGCGGGGCTGCCTGTTCCAGTCCGTGTCATCAGGTCGGCGGACAATGTGGGTCCGGGTGGGGGAAGACATCGTCTCTATCATGAGGCGGCGTGCGAGATCATCACCAGTTTCGATGATGACTCGTGGCCGCTAGACCGTGAGTATTTCGCACAGGCCTTGGCAGTGATGGAGGCATTCCCGCGGGTGGCTGTCATGTCACCTGCGGTCTATCTGCGGGAGAAGCCTGTGCTGCAGCCGATGCTGGAGGCCTCGCTGATCCGTTCGTTTGAAGGCAGCGCCTCGGTGAACCGGAAGTCCATGTACGTGCAGCTGCCGGGGTATGTGCCGGTGCCGGCGGCGTATGGTGTGGAGGAGGCTGACCTGTCCCTGCAGATCCATGCGGCGGGATGGGAAATTCTTTCCTGCCTGTGGATGCGCGCCTGGCATGATCGTCCGTATGCGGATAACCGCCATTCGGTGCTGCCATGGGTAAGGAATGAGGTTTTGCTCGCCTACCTGCGCTTTCCGAGGATCGGGCAGCCGTGGGGTTGGCTGCGGGCGATGAGGCATGTCTGGCGTCACCGTCGGGAGGTCGGCTGGCCTAAGCTGCTGCAACAACTCGCGCACAGCCTGCCTCATGCCATCCAGTATCAGGCGTATGTCCGGCGTTATTCTCTGCCTGAGGTTTGGCGCCATCACCGGCAGAAGGAGAAGCGGTTTCTGCTCGTGCCGGTGGTTAGGGACGGACGCCTGGAGGTGCATCTGAGTCCGGCGCCCAAAGCGCGGCGCGTGCTGTTCATCCAATACACGAATCCGGGGGGGTATCCGCCGCTGGAACACGCCTCGCGGATACTGGCCCGCGCTGGCTGGGAGGTGGAGTTCCGCGGCATCCGTAACAGCGGCTCTGCGAGCCTTGGATTTGCGCCGCATCCACGTGTCCGCGTCCAGCGCATCAGGTACCAAAAGCCGGGTGTGATGCAGAAGCTGCATTATTTGGGCTTCCTTTTGTGGTGTGTCTGGGGCGCGTTCCGCTGGAGGCCCGCCTGGGTCTATGCTTCGGATGTTCTTTCGACTCCTGCGGCTGAGATCATTCTGAGACTGAGGCTGGCGAGGCTGGCCTATCACGAGCATGACTCCCCGGTCGGAAACGGAGCTGACGAAGGAATGGTCCTGCGCCAGGTGCTGAGCGCGCGGAACCGCCTGGGGCGTGACGCGCACCTGGTGCTGCTGCCCAACCAAAAACGTTTGGATGAGTTTGTCTCCGCCACGGATTCGCGCGGACGTGCCTTCTGCGTGTGGAACTGCCCCAGTCTGGATGAAATCCCTGCTTCCGTGCCTGCGCGTGCGCTGGATGGCCCCCTGAGGGTCCTATACCATGGCTCCATCGTGCCTGAGCGCTTTGGCGTGTTCATCCTGGAAGCGCTGGCGATGTGTGAGGCGGATGTGCGGCTGACTTTGATCGGTTACTTCCCCCTTTCGACCCTTTCCTACCGAGATATGCTGATGGCGGAGGCTGCGCGGCTGGGCGTGAAGGACCGTTTCGAGTACCTCGGCCCCATGAATCATCATGAGATCCTGGAGCATTCACGTCAGTATGATGCGGGTCTGGCCATGCTGCGCATTCACGAGGGAGACATCAACATGCAGCACATGTCAGGTGCTTCGAACAAACCTTTTGACTATGCTTCCCAAGGTCTGGCCCTCGTCATCCCTCCGGATCCCGAATGGGAGCGGATCTATGGTGACGTAGGCTGTGCCGTCAGCTGTGCCATGGGAGACGCCGCCCGTCTTGCCGAGGTGCTGCGCTGGATGTGCACTCACAGGAGCGAGGTCATCGCGATGGGAGCCAGGGCACATGCGATGGTGCGGGCGGAATGGCACTATGAAAAACAATTCGCGCCTGTGCTGGAGCACATGCAGGCACATTCTAAAATCTCCCTCACGTGATGATTCTCAAACTTTTCAAAAAGGCTGTCAGCGCGGTTTGGTATCGCCCGGGAACTGCGCATCGCATCCTGGCAGGTCCCATGCGCGGATTATGGTTCAGATGCAGTGAGAACACGGGTCTGGCGGCGCTTTATTCTGGAAACGAGAAGGACAACCAGCGTGTCTATGCCGCAGTCGTGAGGCCAGGGGATGTTGTGGTGGATGCCGGGGCCAACTGGGGTGTGCACGCCCTCTATCTGGCCAGGCTTGCGGGAGCAGCGGGCCGTGTGCTGGCTTTCGAGCCGCATCCCCAGGTGGTGGATGAACTGCGGTGGCATGTGGAGAAAAATGACTTCAAGCAGGTGACCATTCATGGCTGCGGGCTGTTGGACACGGCGGGTGAGATTCCCTTCATGCTGGGGGAATCATCCAAGACCAGCCATGTCATGGGCACGCACGATAAAGCGGAAGGCCGGGTAGTCGTGGTGCCATGCCGGACGTTGGATGAAGTCGTCGCGGAGAGCGGTATCACGGCCCTGCGGCTGATCAAGGTGGACGTCGAGGGGGCGGAGGGACGGCTGCTGAAAGGAGCTGAGAAGACCATCCTGCGTTTTCGTCCCCACCTTGTCGTTGAACTGCACAATCCCGAACAAGACCTGGATGTGGCACTCCTGCTCCAAGGCTGGAACTATAAGATCGAGCGTGTCGACGGATCTGCGATCAAGCATCTGGACCGGCCCTGGCCTGATCCCGAGGGTGTCTGGGGCACGCTGCATGCCAGTCCGATGTAGTGGCATCGTTTGTTAGGTGAGCGGACGATTGAAGACCCGATGAGCGCGCTGGCAATCCTGGAGACGCATCCGGTGCAGTATCATGCACCGGTCTGGCGGCGTGCGGCCGAGAGCGAGGGTGTGCCTCTGCATGTGATCTATGGCGGGGATTTCAGTGTGCGCGGGTACGAGGACAGGGAGTTTGGCACCTCATTTCAATGGGAGGCAGATCTTCTGGCCGGCTATTCCCATGAAGTCCTGCAGCCTGCCTCGGCAGACTATGAAAGCGTGACGGCTGTGGGGGTGGAGGCGGCGCTGGACCGGATGAAGCCCGCAGCCGTGCTGGCGCTGGGGTATCACCATCCCCTTGATCGCGCGGCTCTGAGCTGGGCCATGAAAAGGAAGATACCGCTGCTCTTCCGCGGTGAGACCAGTGATGCGCCGCATTCGAAACGGCGCTGGTGGCGCGCCCTGCTGAGAGATGTGATGCTCAGGCGCCTCTACCGGCACTGCTCGGCCTGCCTCTATCTTGGTGAGCGCTCTTTGCAGCATTACAAAAGGTTAGGCGTGGAGGAGGAGCGCCTGATTCACTCTCCTTACTGTGTCGACACCTCCGCTTTTCAGGTGGACGACGCGGCGAGGGATGCGCTACGTCCGCTGACCCGGAAGCAGGCGGGGATTGCTGATGATGCGTGGGTGGTCTTGTTCTCTGGAAAACTTTCCCGGCGCAAAGGGGTGCATCTCCTGCTGGAGACCCTGAAGTCACTACCTGAGGATCTGCGCAGACGTGTGCACCTTGTCTACGTGGGCTCAGGGGAACAGCGGCAGGAACTGGAGGCGGCCTTTGCGCATGCTCCTGATTTGCGCTGTCATTTCGCCGGGTTTGTGAACCAGTCGGGCCTGAGCGCCTGGTATCATGCGGCGGATGTGCTGGTGCTGCCGAGTCTTGAGCTGGAGACTTGGGGGCTTGTGGTCAATGATGCCCTGCATCATGGCGTGCCAGCCGTGGTCAGTGACGCCGTGGGCTGTGCGCCGGACCTGATCGCCTCATGGCGGACGGGTGAGGTTTGCCAGGCTGGAAATGCGGGTGCGCTGGCTTATGCGCTGGAGCGCTGCGCTTCATGGTCTGTCCAAGATCCCGCGGCCACACGGCGGCACTGCCGGGAATTGGCAGGGCGCTACACGATCACCCAGGCTGCGGCAGGTGTGCGTGAGGCCTGGCTCATGACCGGGGGCAGAGTGCCGAGCAGGGAATGAAATTTGGAACCCGAGAGAGACTGGATCCCCAACCCATGCGTCTGTTGATCATTGGAGTTTCCGGGCCCACACACGTGGGCCGGCATTTTCTGAATGCTGCGGGCGTCCTGGGATGGGAGGCCGAGGTGCTGGACTCAAGGGAAGCCTTTCAAGGACCTGCGTGGTGGCGGCGGGTATGCTGGCACCTGCTGGGAAGACGTCCGCCTGCGCTGGAGGGTTTTAGCCGGATGGCGGTGACCCGCTGCCAGCAATTCAAGCCGGATCTGGTGCTGGCCACGGGTATCACTCCCCTGAATGCAGAAAGTTTACGGCAGCTCCGTCATGCCGGAATACCGGCGGTGAATTTTCTCACTGATGATCCTTGGAATCCGGCACATCGCGCCCATTGGTTTCTCCGCGCCCTTCCCAATTACCGGCATGTGTTTAATCCGCGTCATGCCTGTGAGATGGATCTGCGCGGCGTCATGGGGGAAAGCACCTCCTGGTTGCCTTTTGCTTATGCGCCGGCGGATCATTTTCCGCCACCCGACCTTTCGGAAGACGGCCGTGATCGATGGGGACATCTGGTAGCTTTCATCGGAGGAGCAGACGCTGACCGCGTCAAATATGCTCGGGCGTTGGCGGCGGCCAAGGTGCCTCTTGGACTTTGGGGAGGTTACTGGAAGGACCATCCTGATCTAGCTACCCATGCCCATGGTCATGCTGACGCAGAAACGTGCCGCCACATCGTGGCTGGTGCCGGTGCCAATCTCTGCCTTGTCCGCCGGGCGAACCGTGACGGTCACTCCATGCGCAGCTATGAGCTGCCCGCCATCGGTGGCTGTCTGCTGGTGGAGGACACGGAAGACCATCGCAGACTTTTTGGGGAGGAGGGAAATGCTGCCAGTTACTTCACAGATACCAACACCCTGACCTCCCAAGCCCGCCGCCTTTTGAGCCTGCCTTTTTCCGAACGCTCTCGCATGGCGGCGGCAGCGCACCACCGAGTCGTCAACTCCGGCAGCACTTACGCCTGCAGGCTCAAGACCATTTTTCAAACGTTGTTATCAGAAACGGGGATGCAGTCTTGATGTGCTCGCCGCTTCTGACCTTTGAAATCATTTCCCGATGAGCGCACCCTTGTCAGTCAGCATTGTGGTTCAGGGCCGCTTTCATGCCTTCGCGCTTGCCGAGGCCCTGATCAAGAAAGGCGTGCCACTGAGGCTTTACACGAACTACCCGGCCTTCAAGGCGGAGCAGTTTGGAGTGCCCAGGAAGAACCTGGCATGCTTTCCACTGCTGGGACTGCTGCACCGTTACAGTTACCGCTGGGGCTGGGTGGAAAAATCTCCGGCCCTGGAGCGTGTGCTGCACCGGGGCTTTTCCCGGTGGGCCCGGCGTGGCATCACCCGGCACGAGACGGACGTGGTGCATGCCTTCAGCGGGGTGGCACTGGAAATCTATCGTGACCTCCAGCGCCGTAAACGGCCGGTGCTGCGCATGCTGATGCGAGGTTCCGCCCACATCAGTGATCAATACAAGGAGCTGCATCGCGAGTCACGCCTTGCCGCGGCTCATGTGGAACTGCCCAGCACCTGGATGATGGGTCGTGAGCGGCAGGAGTATCAGGTTTCTCATAACATTGTCACCCTTTCCTCCTATGCCCGGAACTCTTTCCTGAATCGCGGGTATGCGGAGGACAAGATTCTCTGCCTCGCCCTTGGCAGTGATTACACCAAGTTTCGGCCCTCGCGCGCGGTCGTGGATCAGCGGCTGGCCCGCATCCGCTCTGGAGGACCTTTGAAGGTGCTCTTCACGGGTAATGTCTCGTTGCAAAAAGGCGTGCGGGACATGATCACTGTGGCCCGTGCTTTGCACGGGCGCATGGACTTCCGTCTAGTGGGAGGTGTCACCCAGGATGCGGCGAGCCAGATCGCTGGCGCGGGGGAACTCTTCGACTTGGTGCCACGGGTGCCCGAGGCGGAACTGCCTGCCATCTACAATCAGGCGGATGTCTTCTTGTTCCCCACCTTGCATGACGGTTACGCAGCTGTGCTGGCCCAGGCCAAGGCAGCGTGTGTGCCCGTTCTCTGCTCCAGCCATTGTGCGGGTCCTGACCTGATCACGGACGACCTCACCGGTTGGGTGCTTCCGGCACGCCGGCCGGACCTTTTCATCGAACGCTTGGCCACCTATGATCAGGATCGGGAGGCTCTGGCCAGGCAGGTGGAAAACCTGTGGCTAGTCGAGGATAAGCGGGATTGGGATCTGGTGGCGGATGACTTCCTCGCGGCGGCAGAAAGAGCTCATGCCCGCATGATCCGAAGATGACGCAGGACAGGCCACACCACTGGCGGTGCTGCTTTTGCCCGCTGGATTCCTGGCAGCCCAGGCGTATGTCCCCGCCAAACTCCGCCTAAAACGCCTCACCGAATGTTCTCGAATGCTTGAAGACCTACTTTCTGAACCTACCAAGGACAATCTGCATACATTGCTCGCGATCTATTTGGTCGCGGTGTTCGTGCTGTTGCTGCAACAGTGGAGTTCCAAGCGGGCGATCGGCCTGCCCATGGCCTATACGTTCTCTTTTTCGTTCATCTATGCCGTGGGAGCCTTTATCTATGGCCTGCCTGGCTACACCCCCAGGTCTCAGATCTTGATTCAAGGCGATTATTCGCTGCTGAACACCTACCTGGGCTTTCGTGCGGCCTGCTTTGGCTACTGTTTTTTTGTGGTGGGGGTCATAGCGGCAACGCTTTTTCTGAGCAGGGATCCCAAACCAAAAGCATTTCAAGCAGACAGGCGTCTCACAACGCAGCTTCCGGGCACTCTGCTGGTCATCTCGTTTCTCTGCTTCTTCGGTGCTCCCATTCTGAGACGCATCCCCAGTTTTGGCAGCATGGCTACGGCAGGAACTTACGTGTCCGTGGTGGCGGTTTTCATCTACTGTTGCCGGGCATTTTACCTGAAGGATACGAAGAGGTTCCTTCTTGGGTTGTCATCGACGTCGATGTTTCCTTTCATCACGATCTTGTTTCTGGGCTTCGCGGGATATGGGGCCCATGCCGCCTCCACGGTATGGATGTTTGTCATGCGCATATACCGGCCGCGCTGGCTGTCGCTCACCGTCCTGGCTCTGCTAGTCTACGGTGGCTTGACGTTTTATGTGAACTGGATGCGTGAGCGCGAGCAGATCCGCAGATCCGTCTGGGGAGAGCAGACTTTCGAGGATCGAATGGAGAGTTTTTACGCCCTGATTACAAATTTCGAGTTTCTCAACTTCAGCAAGCAGTACCACGTTGAAGTGATCGATGTCCGGCTGAATCAAAACGATCTGGCTGGCAAGGCGATCCGTCAACTTGCGCAGGGAAGGGTGGAATACGCCAACGGTTATACCCTCTGGGTGGCCGCTGTCTCGTGGGTGCCGCGCATCCTCTGGCCGGGGAAGCCTGCCACAGGAGGAAGTGGTGATGTGGTGACCCACTTTACCGGGGTGAGATTTGCCGAGGGGACGAGTGTGGGAGCCGGGAACGTCCTGGAACTGTATGCGAACTTTGGCTGGTATGGCATCACAGGAGGATTCTTCGTGATCGGCTTTATCCTCACCTGGTTTGACCGACGGGCAGGTTTCTACTTTCATCAAGGGGACTACTGGACCATGACGCGCTGGGCCTTGCCGGGACTTGGTCTCATCCAGCCTGGTGGATTGATTGCGGAGGCGACGGGTTCCTGCTCTGCGTATGCGGTGTTCACGTTGATTGTGCACTACGCCATCTTCAAAAGATACTATGACGCGGGGGGGCAGCTCCAGGCCGCGCGTGCTGCCTATGCTTCACCGGTCGCCAAGCCTGTGAAGCCATTGCGACCCCCACGTTATCTAGAGTGAGTTATACAGGACCCTTTACCCGACAGATCAGCTTGCTCTCGCATGAAGTGCATCCACCTTTGGGTCAGCGGCATTGAGGAGGCTGGGGGAATCCAGCACTACTCGCGCTGCTGTGACCAGGCTTTAAGGGAGCTTTTCCCGGATGCCCGGCTGCGTGTGTTCAGCAAGAATGACATGCGTGATGATTCGGCGTCCGGGTTTCATGCCTTTGGCAGAAAGAGCGGCATGGCACGCACGCTGGCTTTTGCATCAAGCGGACTGAGGTGGGCCTTGAAAGAAAGACCTGATTTTGTGCTGAGCACGCATCCGCATTTTGCGAAGGCCATGATGCCACTGAAGTGGCTGGGCATCCCATGTCTCACTGCCGCGCATGGGATCGAGGTGTGGGGACACCTGAGCGGACATTTTGGCAGGGTGCTGCGCTCCGTGGATGGAATCCTGCCGGTCAGTGCTTTCACGCGAGATGTGATTCATCGTGAAGGACAGGTGCCGATGAACAGGATGCCTGTGGTGCCGGACACGTTCAGGGAGGAGAGCTTCTCCCCAGGTCCCAAGGCTGCCTATCTGCTGGAGCGTCACGGCTTGAAGCCTGACCAGCCGGTGCTTTTCACGGTCGGGAGGCTCTCTGCCACGGAACGCTACAAGGGGCAGGATCAGATGCTGCAGGCGCTGCCCAAACTGGTGAAGGAACTGCCATCCCTGCGCTACATCATCGGCGGTCGTGGTGACGATGAACCGCGACTGCGCCAGATGGTGGCTGAGCTTGCCCTGGAGAAGCATGTGACCTTCACGGGCTTCATTCCCGGGGAGGAACTGGCCGACCACTACCGGTTGGCAGATCTTTATGTGATGCCGAGCACGGGGGAGGGGTTTGGCATTGTATATCTGGAGTCTCTGGCCTGTGGGCGTCCTTGTGTCGTGGGTGATCAGGATGCCTCGCCGGAAGCCATTGATCACGGTCGGCTGGGCTTCGTGGTGCCGCCACGGGATCCGGACAAGATTGCGCAGGCCATCCTGAAGTTTTTCCGTCGCGAGCATGAGCAGCCGTGGCTGCATGAGCCGGAGACACTACACCGGGAGGTGGTGAAGCTTTACGGGCATGAGGCCTTTAAGGCACATCTGCGGCGGGCCTTGACGGAGCTGCTGCCTAACTAACGATCATGTGCGGGATTGCCGGTGTCATTTCTGGCTCCACAGGTTTGCCAGACCTGGAGGTGAAGCTTGGGAAGATACAGCGCGCGCTGCTGCATCGCGGTCCGGATGATGGCGGACTGTGGATGAGCGGCGGACGCAATGTGGGGCTGGCTCACACACGTCTGTCCGTCCTGGATCTGACTGCGGCGGGACATCAGCCCATGGCCTCGCCCGACGGCCGGCGTGTGATCTGCTTCAATGGCGAAATCTATAATTTCCGCGAGTTGCGTGCCGATCTGGAGAGCCGTGGCGCAGTCTTCGCCACTCAATCCGATACTGAAGTGCTGCTGCAGCTCTATGAGCGCGAGGGCGAGGCCATGGTCCAACGGCTGCGGGGCATGTTCGCGTTCTGCCTTTGGGATGAGGACAAACAAGAAGCGTTGCTGGCCCGTGATCCTCTGGGTATCAAGCCGCTGTATGTGCATGAGGGCGGCGGGGTGCTTGCCTTCGCCTCCGAGCTGCGCGCCTTGTGCGGCAGCGGGCTGTTCACGCCGACGCTGGATGCCGAGGCAGTGCGCCGATATTTTGAGACGGGCACGGTTCCGGAGCCGCTGACGCTGGCGAAGGAGGTGCGGATGCTGGAGGCAGGGCACACGCTTGTGTGGAAGGCAGGGAAGGCGCAGCGCCGACGCTACTGGCAATTGAGCTTCGGCTCCGAATTCAGCGGTGATGCCAGGCTGCATGCGCGTGAGGCATTGATCGACAGCGTGGCGCATCACTTTGTCAGTGATGTGCCGGTGGGTGTGTTTCTCAGCGGGGGCATTGACTCCACGGCCATCCTTGCGCTGGCCAGCGAGGCCGGGCATCGAGGCATCAGCAGCTTTTCCATCACGGTGGATGATGAGGCGGCGGATGAGGGGCCCATCGCGCGGCGCACGGCGGCACACTTTGGCTCGAATCATCATGAGATGAGGCTAGATGCGGAGGTGGCTCGCGGTCTTTTCACTGAGTTTCTGAAGCATCTGGACCAGCCGAGCATCGATGGGCTAAACACCTTCACCGTGTCCTCACTGGCACGCCAGCATGGCATGAAGGTGGTGTTGAGCGGGCTGGGCGGTGACGAGCTTTTCGGTGGCTACTCCAGTTTCTCCAAGATCCCGAAAATGCTTCGCCTGCATCCCGTGCTCAGCCGTGTGCCAGGGCTGCCGATGCTGCTGCAGAAAGGCAAGCCGCAGCACCGGAGGCTTGCGGACTTTCTGAGAAGCCCAGGCACGGTGGAGGATGCTTTTGGCGCGCTGCGGGGGATCTTTTCAAAAGATGAGGCGGCGACGCTGACGAAGTGGATCATGGGGGAGAGTTCACGGTTCGCGGTTCACGGTTCACGGTTGGAGAATGAAGCTGGAGTCCAGGATCAGATTTCCGCGCTTGAGCTCACCCGGTACATGCGCAACCAATTATTGCGTGACAGTGATGTGATGAGCATGGCGCATGGCCTGGAGCTGCGCGTGCCGTTTGTGGATCGTGTGCTGGCGGAGCGGATCATGGAGATCCCTGCTGGCCAGCGCCTTCGTCCGAACAAGGCGCTGCTCACAGACGCGGTGCCCGAGGTGCCTGAGTGGGTGGTAAACCAGAAGAAGCGTGGCTTTCTCTTCCCCTACCAGAAATGGCTTGGCAGCGAATGGGGCCAAGTCTTTGATCAAGCGACGGCAGGTGCTCCGGTCAGTGTGTCCCTTTGGTATCAAAAGTGGAGCGTGTTTGTGCTCCGCCAGTCTCTGAAATCTCTTCATCTTCATCCTTCATGTCCTTGATCCATCAATGTGTCCGCAGTGTGTCTTCCGTGGTGCAGCGCAATCCGGCGCTGGCCCGGACGCTGCTGAACTGCATTCCCGACTGGCATATGCATGTGACGATTCCGGAGATCGGCAAACTGCGGGTTCGCATGCGCCGGAATCGCTCCATGTGGCTGCGTCCGCCTCTCACGCATGAGTGGTATCCGCTGGCTGCGCTGAAGGCCGTGGTAAAGCCCGGGGATGTGGTGTGGGACGTGGGTGCGAACCTGGGCCTGTATGCCCGCTGGCTGGTGACGCATCTGAAGGCAGGGCGCGTGTGCTCTTTTGAGCCGATGTCTGAGAACATCAGTGAGCTGAAGCACAATCTGGAGCTCGGCGCTGTGACGGACAAGGTGCAGGTGGTTCCGTGGGCGCTTTCGGATGTGGATGGCGAGGTGGAGTTTCAGGTGGATGACATGCAGAGCGCCTCCGGAGCCGTGAGTTCTGTCTGTGATGGCAAGGCCAGCAAGGCGCGCGCAGCGCTGGGGCTGCCGCCGAAGACGGAGAAGGTCACCAGCCGCACGATTGATTCCATTTTGGACAAGGGAGAGCTGCCGGCACCGGATGTGCTCAAAATTGACATCGAAGGCGCGGAGCGAATGTTGTTAGACGGAGGCACGCGGTTCTTCTCGAACTCGCCTGCCTGTCTTGTGCTGGAAACGCATGGCCTGGAGGTTTCCAAGAGCTGTCTGGAGTTCCTCTTTGATCATGGATTTCAGGTGGCGGCCTGCGTGCGCTCTGAGCGGAATCCGAAGCGGCACATGATTCTGGAGCGCAGCTTCATCGATCTCATGGATGATCAGTATGATGCGCATTTCATCATCGCCACGAAATCTGGGCGTACGATTCCGGCGGAGCTGGATTATGTGAACCTTTGAGATTCTCGGTTCTCGATTGTTGGGCGGGGTAAATGAGTGAGTGTGATTTTTTCGATGAGAGTCCTGCACGTCATTCCGTCACTGTCGCCAAAGCATGGAGGACCGAGCAAGGCGTTGCCGCTGATGGTGGAAAGCCTCGCAGCCGAAGGTGTGGAGGTGGATGTGGTGACGACGGATGATGATGGTCCGGGCTGCCGCACGCCGCATGTGGTGTCGGACGATTGGGTGTCGATGGCTGGTGGACGTGTGAGCTATTTCCCGAAGCAGACAGAGTTTTACAAAGTCTCGCTGCCGCTGGGACGCTGGCTGCTACGGCATGCGCATGAGTATGCGGTGATCCATGTGCATGCGGTGTTCTCATTCACGACGGTGATGACGGCCTGGGCGGCGCAGCGGGCTGGGGTGCCATATATCATTCGTCCGCTGGGCACGCTGAATGCCTGGGGCATGAATCATCGAAGGCGCTGGTTGAAGAGCCTGTCGTTCCGGCTTCTGGACAAACCTGCGCTGCTGCGCTCCGCGGCCATTCACTGCACGAGCAACCAGGAGGCGCAGGATGTGAGCGCGCTGGGCATACAGGTGCCGTGTCCGGTCATTCCGCTGGGCATGGACATGAGCGAGTTCAAGGATCTGCCATCACGTGCGGTAATGGAGGAACGATGGCCGGGCACACGGGACAAGCGGGTTGTTTTGTATCTTTCGCGGATTGATGAGAAGAAGAACCTGCCGGTGTTGCTGGAGGCTTTCGCCAAGTTGCACACCGATGTGCCTGACGCGGTGTTGTTGATTGCTGGAGATGGCGACTCCGCCTTGCTGGAGCGATTGAAGAGCCGGGTCCATGAGCTGGGCCTGTCGTCCAAGGTGATCTGGGCAGGACATGTGGCGGGTGAGAGCAAGCGAGCTGCCCTGGGTGGGGCCGACGTGTTTGTGCTGCCATCGCAGACGGAGAACTTTGGCATCGCGCTGCTGGAAGGCATGGCGGCGGGGAAGGCCTGTGTCGGCACGGATGGTGTGGCCCTGGCTTGCGAGCCCGTTTGTGATGGCGCTCTGCTGCGGGTGCCGGTGGATGATGTGAAGGCGCTGTCGGCTGCGTGCCGGAGTCTGCTGGTGGACGCTCAACAGCGTGATGCACTGGGTGCCAAGGCCCGCGAGGCGGCGGCGCATTTCTCCAAGGAGGTCATGGCGCAGCGGCTCAAACAACTCTACACCCGTGTCGTGACGACATGATGCTCACTGACATCACCCCGCTGGTCTTGACCTGGAACGAGGCGCCGAACCTTGCTCGCACGTTGGCGCGGCTGACGTGGGCACGTGAGGTGCTGGTGCTGGACAGCGGCAGCACGGATGCCACGCGGGAGATCGCGGCACAGTTTCCGAATGTGCGGTTTGAAGTGAGGTCTTTCGATGATCACACCACGCAGTGGAATCACGGGGTGGATGCCACAAGCACCTCGTGGGTGCTGGCGCTGGATGCGGACTATGTGCTCAGTGAAGGTTTAGAGAAGGAACTCGCAGCGCTGGATGGTGCTGCGGATGCGTATGACGCAGGTTTTCACTACTTTATCTTTGGCCGCGCTTTGCGCGGGTCGCTGTATCCGCCCCGTGCGGTGTTGTTTCAGAAAGGTCGCTGCCGCTATGTGCAGGACGGGCACACACAACTGCTGAACGTGCCGGGAGTGCTGGGGCATTTGACGGGGAAGATCGATCATGATGACCGCAAGCCGCTCACGCGCTGGCTTGCCTCTCAGGACAAATATGCGCTGCTGGAGGCGGAGAAGCTTTCTGCCGCCGACCGAAGCACGCTGCGGATGCAGGACAAGCTGCGCCTCACGTGCTGGGCGGCGGTGCCTGCATCCCTGATCTACACGCTGCTGGTCAAAGGCACGATCTGGGATGGCTGGCGCGGCTGGTACTATGCGCTGCAGCGAGTGATTGCCGAGATGCTGCTGGCGCTGAGACTCATCGAGAGGAAGTTGAGCCATGATTGAGGTGCCGCGCATTCATCTGGTGGTTCCGTGTCATACGGAAAGCGGACGCATCATCAGTTTTCTTCCAGACTTGTGCCGTGAGGTGACGGCGCTGGGGAATGTGTTTGTGATGGTGGTGGAGGATGGCTCGGGACCGGAGGAAGCGGCGAAGATGCAGGCGCTCATCCAGAGGCTGCGAGTGCAGTTTCCCTGCCTGCTGCCGTTGAAAGTCCTGGCGCAGAATGTGGGCAAGGGCGGCGCGGTGTATGCCGGCTGGGAGGAGCATGGTGGAGCGGACTGGCTGGGTTTTGTGGATGCGGACGGCTCCTGCTCACCTGCTGAGGTGGGGAGGCTGATCACCCTGGCGCAGCAGCAGAATTTTAGGCATCCCAGCGAACTGACAGCGGTCTTTGCCTCACGGATCAAGATGCTGGGACGGAAGGTGGACCGGCTGCTGAAGCGGCACCTGCTGGGTCGTGTGTATGCCACCTTGGTTTCCGAGATGCTGAAGATCCCGGTGTATGACTCGCAGTGTGGGCTGAAGCTGGTGCCGAGGGTGGCCTATGAGAAGATCGCGGATTGCCTGACGATCATGCGCTTTGCCTTTGATGTGGAACTGATGGTGGCGCTGCTGGACACTGGCTGCGCGATCCGGGAGGTTCCGATCGACTGGCACGAGACACCGGGAGGAAAGGTGCAGTTGGTGCGGGATTCCTGGCGCATGGCCCGGGATGTGGCGCATATCCGGGCTCGGCGGAAGGTTTGGCGGCAGGGAAAGGGGTGAATCACCCCATATTCACAGCTTGCTTTCGGAGGCGGGATTTCAATAATCCCGCCTCTTTTGTTTTCCGGAGCCCCGGCTCCTCATCCAAGTCTCTCATTTCCATGGCAAACGACCAACTCATCAGTGTCTGCGGAGCAGGCGGTTTCATCGGCGGCGCGCTGGTGGCAAATCTGCGTTCGGAAGGCTACACCCGCATCCGTGCCGTGGACCAGAAGCCGGTGGACCAGTGGTACCAGCGGTTTGATGATGTGGAGAACCTGGTGCTGGACCTGCAGGGCAAGGAAGCCTGCGAGAAGGCGGTGAAGGGTGCGCACACGGTCTACAATCTGGCCGCTGACATGGGCGGCATGGGCTTCATCGAGAACAACAAGGCGCTCTGCATGCTGAGCGTGCTGATCAACACGCATCTCTGCATGGCCGCGAAGGATGCGGGTGTGGAGCGCTTCTTCTATGCCTCCAGCGCCTGTGTGTACAATGGCGACAAGCAGAAGGAGTTTCAGGTGCCCGCGCTGAAAGAAGAAGATGCCTATCCAGCTTTGCCGGAAGATGGCTACGGCTGGGAGAAGCTTTTCTCCGAGCGCATGTGCCGTCACTTCCGTGAGGACTTTGGCCTCAAAACGCGCGTCGCGCGCTATCACAACGTGTACGGACCTTACGGCACGTGGGATGGTGGTCGTGAAAAGGCGCCGGCGGCGGTGTGCCGCAAGGTGGCGATGGCGAAGCTTAACAACCGTCCGGAGATCGATATCTGGGGCACGGGCGAGCAGACGCGCAGCTTCATGTACATCACGGACTGCGTGTATGGCACGCAGATGCTGACGAACAGCGACTACGTGGAACCGATCAACATCGGGAGCGCAGAGATGGTGAGCATCAACCAACTCGTGGACATCGTGGAGGAGATCGCCGGGGTGAAGCTGCACCGCACGTATCAACTGGATGCGCCGAAGGGTGTGGCCGGGCGCAGCAGTGACAACACGCTTGTGCAAGAGGTCTTCAACTGGGAGCCGAGCACGCGGCTGCGTGATGGGATGGAGATGACGTATGCGTGGATCTATGATGAGATCGTGAAGGGGAACAAGTCGCTGTGATGTGAAGTGGTTGGGTGTGCATTTGTGGTTAGGCGTGCATGAGACGCGCTTTCAGCGCTTGGCGCTGGGTGCGCATGAGATCCTAGGGCTTGCGCCCTAGGCTGGTATGGGGCGCGCCTTTGGCGCTTCAATCCATGGGCAAGCTGGAAGCTTGTACCACCTTCTGCGCGATGATGAAGAGGTGCTTTTCGGGGAGCTGGTCGTATTCGAGGTGTCGGCAGAGGCAGCTCGCTTCGGTGATGATCTGAAGTGTCTGGGGGATGCCGAGGACGCTGTAGTTCACAGGCGGACCCATGGAGGAGTCTTGCTTTTCTTCCGGAGCATCCAGGCCGCCGGTGGTCCAGATGAAGATGCCGCCTGGAGACAGGGCGGAGCAGAGTTTTTTCAGGACGGCTTCGTGATGGTCCAGAGGCACATGCCAGATGCTGTCCCAGGCGGTGATGAAGTCATACTTTTTGTTTGGCTGCCATTCGCAGATGTTGGCATGGTGGAAGGTGATGTCTGGATCACGTGTCCGCGCCAGGGCGATCATCCGCGCGGAGATGTCCAGCCCTTCGACTTCATAACCGTGGCTAGTGAGCAGGTGGATGAAGCGACCGCTGCAACCGCAGCCGACATCCAGGGCGAGGCCACCGCCTGTGCGGAACTTCAACGCGTGTTCGTGCTGGCGAATGCCATTCGTGGCGAGGTGCGGCTCGAGCCACTGATGGGCAATCGTGTCGTAACTGGTGGCGAGATCGGAAGGGTGCAAGGGACTCGTTTAGTTAAAGGCTTTTGGCTAGGTGGAGCGAGCCGCCGGCTTCCGGGACGTGGATGCCCTGGGCGAAGCCGGCTACGGCGTAGATGGCGCGGGCGCGATGGTTGTTTTCCTGAACCTCGAGAGTGAGGCGGCAGCAGCCGAGATCGCGGGCACTCTGCTCGATGGCTTGCAGGAGCCGGCGGCCGATGCCGCTGCCTCGAAGTTGAGGGAGGACGTAGTAGTCGGAGATGTTGAGGAGAGGTCGCGCGGCAAACGTGGAGAAGCCACGAAAGCAGGTGGCGATGCCGACGGGTTCGGAACCGCGAAAGGCGAGGAAGACGAGCGTGGTGGGATGCTCGCGGAGGCCTGCGATGAGGTGCTCCTTGGTCCAGGCGGAGAGTGGCCTGCCATCGCCCATCGGGTCGCTGGCATAGGCATCCATCATCTGGAGCGTGGCCTGCTGGTGGTCTGGGCGCGCAAGGTCTGCCCGGGTGATGGTGAAGGGTGAGTTCATGGGCAGAACAGAAAGTAGAGAGTGCTCGCGGTGTCCAAAGGGTTCGTATGGGACGGTTTTCGGGTGGGCGATGATTGCCAATCCGACTGGGTCCGACCTTGTGGCAGCTTGCCGGTTGCAGTGAGGTTGAGGGGTTCAGGAACGGCAGGCTTACGCCAGCCGCTATATGGAGTTTTCCGAGGCTATCCAAGTAAATCCAAGCTGATCAAACCTGGATTTTCTGGCTGATGGCTGGTCCGGGGCAGTCCCACCTTGCGCTGGGGGGTGGGTTTGGGGTATCACGGAAACTCCACCTAATTCTCCCGACCTTCCTTTTTCATGTCTTTAGCTCAGCCGGTGCCGTCCATGAATGATCCGAGGAAGGGCAAGCGGCTGCGGGTGCTGCTGCTAAACCAGTGCTTTTATCCGGATCATGTGTCATCGGCTCAGCATCTGACGGATCTGGCGGAGGGGCTGGTGGAGGCTGGGCATGAGGTGGTGGCGGTGGCATCGAGCCGCGGGTATGACAATCCGGAGAGCCGGTTCCCTGTGTTGGAGACGTGGAAGGGTGTGGAGATCCGCCGCATCTGGACCCCGGGTCTGGGGAAGAAGGCGAAGTGGCGGAGGTTGGTGGATTTCGCGACCTTCTGGATCAACGCGACGTTGATCCTACTGAGGCTGCGGCGCTTTGATGTCACGGTGTGTCTGACTTCGCCACCCCTGATCTCCTCGCTCGGACAGGTGATGGCCCTGATCAAGGGCGGCGCGGTGGTGCCGTGGGTGATGGATCTGAACCCGGATGAGGCGGTGGCGGCTGGCTGGCTGAAGCAGGGCGGGCTCGCTGAGCGGGTGATGAGCACCCTGCAGAAATGGAGCTTTGGCCGGGCGGCACGCATCGTGGCGCTGGACCGCTTCATGGCGGACCGGTTGCGGGCGAAGAAGGTGGCGGCGGATACGATCCATGTGGATGCGCCGTGGTCTCATGATGATGCGGTGTGCTGGGATGTGGCAGGGAGGGAGGCCTTCCGTGCGGAACATGGGCTCACGGGGAAGTTTGTGGTGATGTATTCGGGGAATCACAGTCCCTGTCATCCTCTCGATACTGTGCTGGAGGCGGCGAAGGAGCTGGCCGGGCATGCGACGCTGCATTTCCTGTTTGTGGGAGGTGGCAGTGAGCACGGGAAGGTGAGGGCTTTCGCGGAGAAGCAGGGGCTGAAGAACATCACCTGCCTGCCGTATCAGCCGAAGGAGAGGCTTTCGTCATCACTGTCATCAGCGGACCTGCACTTGGTGGTGATGGGCGCCCCTTTTGTGGGGATGGTGCATCCGTGCAAGGTTTACAATATCCTGGCGCTGGGTCTGCCTTTTCTGGGGATTGGGCCGGAGGAATGCCACCTGACCGATCTGGCGGCGAGGCTGCCGGACCGGCGTTATGCACGGATCGGCAGGCATGGAGACGTGAGTGGGCTGGTGGCGGTGCTGCGCGAAGCAGCGGCCACGGGACCGCTGCCTCCTTCTGACGAGAGTCGGGCGTTGGCGGCGGAGTTCTCACAGAGCCGCTTGCGTCCACGATTGATTGACGTGATTGCTGCCGCAGGGCAGGGGACTGCCACCTGAATCTGATCTGACTCCGCCACCTTCCTTTTTTTGCATGACCGCCGCCGCCAGCGCTGAAGCATTCATCGGGCCGCCCGCGTCTCTGATGCCACTCTGGCCGGAACTGGTGACTTACTATGTACTGGCCCTGATCGTGAGCATCGTCGGAACGATCTACATTATCGGCAGGAAGGGGACGATCGGCCTGGATGCTCCCGATGGACGGAGGAAGCAGCATGAGCGGCCTATCCCGCGTCTGGGTGGGGCCCCAATCTTTGCGGCCCTGGTCATGGGCTGCACGATCATGCTCTGGCTGGGACGTGTGCGCTGGAGCGAATATGGAGCCCTGATGCTGTGCAACACGCTGATCTTTAGCGTGGGCTTCTTTGATGACCTGAAAGCACTCGGTGCCAGAGTCAAGCTGGTCGGGCAGATCGGCGTGGCGCTGATCCTGTATGCACTGGGCATTTCCATCGACATGCTGAGCAATCCTTTCGGTGAAGGTGCACTGGTGCTGGGCTTGTGGAGTTTGCCCATCACCCTCTTCTGGCTGGTGGCCATTCCGAACATCATCAACCTGATCGACGGGATGGACGGACTGGCTGGCGGCTTCGGGCTTTTTCTTTCGCTGACGCTGGCCTTTGTGGGCTATGTGGGCGGCCATGCAGAGGTGATGTTGGTCTCTGCGCTCATGGCAGGAGCCTTGAGCGGGTTCCTGTTCTTCAATTTCCCGCCCGCGAGAATTTTCCTGGGTGATGGAGGTGCTTATTTGATCGGCTTTTTCATCGCCTCGGTATCGTTGAAGAGCTCGCAAAAAGGATCAGTGATCGCGGCTCTGCTGGTGATCGTCATTGCTCTGGGGGTGCCTATCCTGGACACATTCTTCGCCATTCTGCGGCGCAGCATCCGCGGGGTGCCGATCTTCAGTGCGGACGCGGAGCATATTCATCATCGGCTGATTTTGTTAGGCTACAGCAAGGGCCGCGCGCTGGTGGCCATGTACAGTGTCTGCCTGGTGCTGAGCTTGGTGGGCATCAGCATCCTGCTGACGAAAGGGGTGGCCCTGCCGGTGGCTGGAGCGGTGCTGTTCCTGCTGGCGATCGGCGCGGCGCGCTATCTGGGGTATGTGAAGAGCTGGAGCCGCCTGCGCCAACAGATGTCCGAAGCACTGGAGCGCCGGAAGCGGATGGAGCATATCCGGGTGCATGCACGCGTGCTGGAGTTCGATGTCGAAAAATGCGGGAGCTTGGAGGAGTTCAGTGAGCTGCTGGGCCATCGTTTCCGGTGGATCGGCTTCAAAACGGCACCCTCGGAGTTGACGCAGCCGGTGATGCTGCCCATGAAAGGTGGCACCAAGGTGATGCTGCATTGTCCCGTGAATGATGGACTGGAAACGGACTGGTTTAACCGTGCGGATGCCTTCTCAAGCCTCTTTGAGCGCTGTTTGGAGCGCTGGGGAGCGCTGCCGGCCTTCGTGATCCCCGGGCCTCAGATGGAGGACGGCGGTCCAGACTCCCTCGGGCAACTCTCTGAAACTGTCCCCGTCTCATGAGCGCATCACTGCCATCTCCAGAGCCGGAGAAACCCACCCATCTCAATGATTTCACCGAGGCAGAATGTCTGCCTGAGAGCGAGGAGTCTGATGCGGCCACGGAAGCTTTGGACGCCGAAGATGCGGCGGCTGGGCGCAGGCCGCACTGGCGTGCCTGGGTGTATGGCATCGTGGTCATGATGATCGTCTTCTTCGGCGCAGGCCGGGAGCCCTGGGCTCGAGGCTTGGCATTGCTGCTGATGGGCGGCGCGATGGTCATCGCCCCGCCGAGGATGAAGCTGCGTCCGCTGCCCTCGCTGATGCTGGTCATCCTGGCACTGGTGCCGGGCGTGGGGCTTTTACCGGCCAGTTGGTTCGGCGGCATCGAGCAGTGGCGGAACACGTTGGGCCAGGAGTGGGGCATTTCCATGCCCTCCACGCTTTCGCCTGAATGGCGTCTAACCTTGGAAGCATGGTTGGTTACCCTGGTGGGGGTGGCTTGGTTTTGGTGCTGTCTGGCACAGAATTTCAGTGATGGCGGCCGCCGCCTGCTGCTGCGCCTGCTCTGTCTGGCGGTGCTGCCTCTCGCGGTGCTCACCCTGATGGACAAGGCAGGATGGGTCGATGTCTCGTGGTGGCCACGGGGTCATGCTGATGCCGCCACGCGCGACGCGCCAGGATTCGGACCTTTTGCGAACCAGAACCACACCTCCAGTCTCTTCGCATGGATGAGCGTGCTCTGCGCCGCTGCCATGGTGGATGCCTTCAAAAGAGGGTCCCGCCTATGGATCGTCTTCGGCGCGGGTGTGCTGCTGCTGCTGAGATGCATAATGGTGAATTCATCACGCGCGGGTCTGCTGCTCTTCTTCATTGGCATGACGCTCTGGCTGGCGACGACAGCGATGAGGCGCGGGGTGATGCGCAAGCTGGTGGTCACGCTGGCCATCATCGTGGCGGTCGTCTCCATCGCGATCGCCTCCGGCAGCCGTCTTGGGGAGAGGCTGACAGAGAAGTCTCTCAATGCTTCCCTGAGTTCTGATCTGCGGCTGTGGCTGGCGGGGCATGTGGTCAGGGCCAGCGCAGACGCGCCGTGGTCAGGACGCGGGCTGGGTATCTTCGATCATGTGTTTCCGCAGGTCTGTGATGGCTTCTATCCTGACACACGCACCATGCATCCTGAAAGTGATCTGTTGTGGGCTCTGTTTGAGGGCGGATTGTTTTTGGTGCTGCCATGCTTGATCTTAACGGGCTGGCTTTTCCAGACATCCGGCCCGTGGATGTCCTCAGGAAGGAAAAGAAAGCACAGTCAGGACAGCCGTTCTGGAAGACGCGTGCGCCGGGCTTTTGGCATCGCCGCAGGACTGGCGCTGCTTCATGGTGTCTTTGATGTTCCCCTGCACAATTTTGGTTATTTCGTCGTCTTCTCCCTGGTCACTGCTCAGGCAGTGCGCGGTCGCTATCTGACCGCGCGCATTCAGCCCGCGCTAAGTCTGGCCTTCAGGGGCGCGGGTTTGGCGGTGGCATTGTGGGGAGCCTTGTGGATGGCCTTTGCCTTTGGCTGGACGGAGGTCAGCACGGCTTCAGGGGCCACCCTGTTCCATGACCGCGCCGTAGCCGAGGCAGCGCGGGGACAGCGTGCGGAGGCCATGCGGCTGATCAACCGCGCCATTGAACTGACGCCGCTGCAGTATCGCTGGTACTTTCTGCGCGCGCAGCTTCATCTTGTGATGCGTCATGGCAGTGCTGTGGCGCTGGAGGACTTTGGCCGGGTGCGCGCACTGGAGCCGCGCTATGGGCCGGTGTGTTTTGAAGAGGGACGGTACTGGTTGTTTTTCGACCCGCCCATGGCCCTGATTCCCTGGCAGGAAGGCATGCGCCGCTATCCGCGCGAGTTTGCCAATGCCATGCCGAGGTTCCAGGAGATGGTTCTCGAAGCTGCGCCCTTTCCTGAGATACGCCAGCAGCTCTGGAAGGTGGCGGATCGTCCATCACTGCAGCTTGTTTTCCTCGCGCATGTGAGTGGTGGTGAGTTCTGGCTGAAGTGCCAGAAGGAGGTTATGGCCCAGTATCCCGGTCTGGTAGGAATGAATGAGCCGCAGAAGCGCTTCTTCTTCCGCCTCTGGCAGGTGAAGGGCGTCCTGAAGGAGATGGTGGCCTATCTCCAAGACCATCCTTCTCTCCAACCTTTCGGCTGGCAGGCTGTGGCGAGAGACCTCGCCGCCTCTGGTAAGTTTGAAGAGGCCTACAAGCTGGCGGCACGCTTCCTGCCGACACAGGCGCGTTCCGCCACGCTCATGGCCTCCGACATCCCGCGGTTGGAGCGCGCCTTGGTGCTGAATCCCATCGATCCGCTGCCCGGAGTGGAACTCTACTATGCGCAGCGAGCTGGGGGGGACCTCAAGTCAGCGCGCAAGACCCTGGAACGCGTGATGGGCCTGCCGAACAGTCCGGACTTCCTCCCGCGCGAGATGGCCTCCGTGCTCGCGGCATCTGGAGACATGCGCGGCGCATGGGAGATGATGCAGGGACTCTTTGACAAGGAGGGGGTCGAAGTCTCCGTGCTGGATGATGCACCTCCTGAGGCGATATCGGGAGAGGGCTTTGCCCTTCCCGTGGCGCCTCCGGCACCTAAAGCGGGGACAGCGGTGAGAGATGCCTACGAAGGACTTGATCGGTAATTTTTTTCGCGTTCCGGCTCAGCCGACATACTGCGTGATGAAACCCTCGTTGCCCTCGGGATCTCGGTAGCGCCCGAGCAGGATGGGTTCTCCCTCCCTTTGGTTAGGCACCTCCAAGATCGCGCCCCCGGCCTTCTCGATTCGTTCGGCGGCGTCGAGCACATCCTCAAACTGGAAGCTGAGGCCGGTGGAGTTCGGTGAGCCATCGTGACCGCCGTGCATCGCGATGATGGCGGTGCCGTGGGCGAGCTCGCTCCAGAAGTCGCTGACGAAAACCTCATCCAACCCAAAGACGTACTTATAGAAGTGGACCGCCCGCTTCATGTCAGCGGCGAGGATCATGAACTTGACCTTCTCGGGCCGGATCATGGCAGGTCAGGCGGCGGCTGAGCTTGAGGTCGACTTGGAGGAGCCCACAGAAGTTTCTGCTGGCAGAGCCGTGGTGCCGCTGCCGTTGCTACCGCTGCCATTGCCGCCGCTTCCACTCCCGATCAGCTTGCGGAAGATCTTCTGTGGGAAGGAGGAACCCTTCTCCTCTGTCTCGAGCTGAGACATGGCGGCAGACTTGGCCAGTTCCCAGGCGGGAGCAAAGCCAGGGGCATTGATCATCATGTGCTTCTCGGCTCGGGCCATGATCTCGAGCTCACGGGACAGCTTGTTGTCCGGGCGCTCATTCAGACGGGCGATCTGGACGCGGAGGCTCTCATTTTCGCCAGAGAGGCGGGTTTTCTCCTTGTTCGTCTCCTGCATCTGGCGTGCCTCCAGTTCCAGTTTGTCGCTCAGATGGGTCTTGTAGCGGCGGAACTCACCCTTGGTCTTCCAGTGGTTGACGACGGCCATGACCAGGAACACAGCGCCGAGGCCGAGGCCCATGCAGAAGGTGTAGAAGGGGTTCGTGAAGATTTCGAGCATATGGGAAACTACGGCTGAAATCTGCAAGCCGAAACTGAATTTGCAATACTCCAAATTGGGGTTGCCGCCCCGGGCGGGTTGATTTTGGATGGGGCATGAGCATTCCCCTCGAAGACCTTTTCAATGACGTCGTGAGCAAAGCGCAGCGGGGCCTCGGGCTCTCGCTGGCCGTGCTTTCTGAAAAATCCCACGTCTCGGAGGCCGAGATCGAGGCCGTAAGGGCTGGTGACAAAGATGCCTCCGTGCTGCTGAAACTGGCCCCCGTTCTGGGACTGCATGGCCCCGCCCTGGTGACCATGGCCGAGGGCGCCTGGACACCAAAACCTGTGTCCCTGGCCGGGTTGGCGCAGTTTAACACCACTTACCATGACATGACGGTGAACGCCTATCTGGTCTGGGACGAGCAGACCCTGGAGGCGGCCGCCTTTGACACCGGGGCTACCGCAGGTCCCATGCTGGAGAAGATCCGCGAACTGGGCCTGACGCTGAAATACCTCTTCCTCACCCACACGCATCCAGATCATGTGGCAGACATCGCCACGCTGAATGCCCCCGAAGTATATGTGGGCAAGAACGAACCTTATGACGGGGCGGAGACCTTCTCGGCAGGCGCCACCTGGGACCTGGGCGGGCTGACGATCGAGTCACGCTCCACCTGGGGCCACTCCAAAGGGGGCATCACGTATGTCGTCAGCGGTCTGGCGCAGCCGGTGGCCGTGGCGGGAGATGCGCTCTTCGCCAGTTCCATGGGCGGTGGCATGGTCTCCTACGCGGATGCATTGGTGACGAACCGCCGGGAGATCTTCTCCCTGCCGTGTGACACGGTCATCGCCCCCGGTCATGGGCCGCTCACCACGGTGGGCGAGGAAAAGGCGCACAACCCCTTCTACCCAGAGTTCAAGTAAGGCTCACAGGCTGACGACAGTAATCTCGCGCCGGTTCGCCGGAAGCTGGCGGGCATGGACCTCACCCGGCGTGAAGCGGCGGAGTTGCTGGAGCAGGGAGGGGATCTGGGATTCCACCTGCGCGTCATTCATTTTCAGAGTCAGCGCCAGCCAGCGGGGATTCAGCTCGCGGGTGAAGCGCTCCATGTACTTCACCACGAGGCCTGGGTGGAGGTTCATGTCCGAGGCCAGCAAATCAATCTCAAGCGGAAGGTCCCGCAAGAAGACATCCCCCGCTGGAACGGAGATGTGATGGTAGTTCGGGTGAGCCAGCACGCGCTCATCCATGGCACCAGTGTCCACGCCGATGACCTTCATGCCACGCTGGAGCAGCGCCCAGGAAGCACCGCCGGGTGCGCTGCCCAGCTCGAGCGCCGTCTTGCCCGTGAGCTTGCCCGGGGCATCCAGGCCTAACCATGCGAGTGACTGCTCGATCTTCAGCCACGCTCGGGAAGGCGCCTCAGGTGGAAGCTGAATTCTCGGCAGCGCTCCCGGGCTGGGATGCGCGGCGGGCGTACGCCGATGAATGCCAAGAAACCATGGTTCACCCACCTCTCCCAGGATGACATCAAGGATGAGCGCGCTGGTCTTCGTCAGCCTAACCAAAGACGCGATCTCGCTGTTCGTGGCATCCACCCGCTGCCAGACCTCTTCAGAAATGCCATCTTCAGCAATCACACGCGGGAAGACGTGGATCTGCGAGATCTCAAGCCCCTGCTCCTCCACCCGGGCGGCCACCTCGGCGGCGGTTTTGGCCATGCCTGCCGAAAAGCCGCTCACGGAGGAGAAGGCTGCGTCGAGCTCGAAGTCAGGCCGCATCTCGGTCTTGGCCTTGAACGTGATCAACTGCGGACGCATGAAGGCGGGCGTCAGCCAGCCGCCATGGCGTGCGGCCACCTCGCGTTTCAGCGAGGGTTCAGATCCAGCGCGGCAGGTGGCAAAGACGAATTCCGGTTTCTTCATGAGCAGTCATGCATCCATTGGCATGGATCAGCGCACAAAAAAGCGCGACCTGCATCCAGGTCGCGCTTCGTGAAGGATTTCCGGAGGCCGGAAGCTCAGATCAACGATAGTAAGGCTGGCCGTTTGGATAGTAGCCGTCTGGCTGGCGCTGGTAACCCTGATTACCGTAGCCCTGGTTGTAGCGCTGCTGGTTGTTGTAATACTGCTGGTTGCGCTGGTCCTGGGAGTTGCCGATGGCATTGCCACCCAGGGCACCGAGACCGGCGCCGATGGCCGCGCCTTCAAGGCCGCGACCGCTTTGATGACCGATGATACCACCTGCTGCAGCCCCGCCGAGAGCGCCGATCACCGTGCCCGTCTGGGCATTAGGGCCTGTGGCGCAGGAGGAGATGGAAACAATGGCGAGGAGTGAGAGGACGATGTTCTTCATAGTGTCGAGGAGACGGGGGTTAGTCGGGATTACAGCCCTTTTGTTCACTGAGAACCAGCTTTTTTGGGGCAATAATGCCAAAGTGGTAACGTTTCTGGGCACCCATGAAACCCGCCAACCTTCTTTTTTCCCTCCTTTTGGTCAGTCCTGGAGCCTTCGCTGCGGATGCCCAGCCGCTGCTCGCCGTTCCCGGCAAAGTCATCTACGAAAGCAAGCTTGATGCCGCTCCCGCCGCCCCTTGGAAGGCAGCGAAAGGTAAATGGGAGGTCGTGGAGGGTGTCTGGCGTGGCTCTGAACTCGCGGAGGACAAGCACGGCGCCGTGACCCGTCTGCCGAACCAACTTCAAGACTTCGTGGTGGAGTATGAGTTCAAGTTTGAAGGCGGCAAAAGCACCAGCCTGTCCATCAATGCGGTCAAAGACCACATGGCGCGCATCTCCATCACCCCGAAGTCCATCGCCATCCAGCGTGATGACAATGATCACGAAGGCCCGGACAAGGCCGTCGTCTTCGCCCGCTTTCCGGCCGAACTCGCCTCCGGCACCTGGCATAAGGTGCGTCTGGAAATGGTCGGCGACACCCTGGTCGGCCAGGTCGATGACCTCATCGCCTGGGGCAGTGATCCGATCTTCAAGACCACCAAGGCCGCCCCCGGCTTCACGGTTGCCGGTCAGTCAGTTGATTTCCGCAATCTCACCATCCGTGAGGCCACTCTGAATCCTGGCTGGGAAACCGCCAAAGCCGCTCTGCCAAAACCCGGCGAGAAGGTGGCTCCAGCGCCCGCTGCTGCCAAAGGAGCCGGCAAGGGTAAAGGAAAAGGCAAGGGTAAAGGAAAAGGCAAGGCCAAAGCCGGTGCCAAGGGGAAGGCTGAGTAAGTTCTGCTGATGGCGCAAAAAAACTCCCCTCCCTGGATGACAGGGCAGGGGAGTTTTATTTTAACAATCCTTTTGGCTAGGCTGGCTCACTTGCCCAGCGCCTTGCGCAGCACGGGTTCGAAGATTTCCGCCTGGCGCATGAAGCCGAGGTCATTCGCATGGGATGCATCGGTGGCACCTTCGGTGTCGTCGCCATAGAGCACATCACCTGGAATGTAGTAGAGATTCTTCACGCCTTCCTTCACGAGCAGATCATAGGCGGCCTTCAGCGCGGCATGATTGTCCGTGTGGAATTTGTGCTTGGCAGGTGTGATCCAGTCATTGGTGAAGCGGCGGTCCTCCACCAGCACGATGGGCGTTTCAGGCTTGGCGGCGCGCAGTTGCTTCACCAGCGGCACACACTTCTCCGTGACCATGCCAGGCATCATGTTGGGGAGGCAGTCGATCACATAGCAGGCGGCATCCACCTGCACCAGGAAGTCACCCACGGCCTTGTCCATGCGACCGTTGCCAGAGAAGCCCAGATTCACCACTGGCATGTCCAGCTTTCGGCCGAGGATGCCTGTGTGCACCATGCCGGGACGGCTGGCACAGGCCCCATGGGTGATGCTGGTGCCGTAGAAGACGACCGGCTTTTTGCGCGGCTCGAGGCCCGTGAACTTGCGGCCCTTCTCCACACCGATCTTGAGGAACTCCACACCATTGTAGAGCGGCAGGTAGGCCGCGTATTCGCGTTCGCCAGGGGCCAGGCCTTTGATGACCTCCACCTTGATCTCCTGGGTGGCAGGCTTGGTCACATACACCCACTTCCATTTGCCATCCTTGTCACGGGCATAGAGGTCCACGCCGCTGACACCGGTGGCCGGCATATGGGGCATGCCCAGGGTGGCCTTCGTCACCTTGTAGTGCACATGGATGGCTTCCGAATCTGTCTTGAAGCGCACCATCATGCCGGCGCTGTCACGGCTGAGCTGCCAGACGGGCGGGGTCACTTTGCCATCGGCACTGGCGGGCAGGCGGTCAAACCAGCTTTTGCGCTCCTGGTCGGGAAGGATGCGGCCCTCCACGCCCCATTGGGTGACATCGTGCCACTCCACATTCTCGGCAGCGGTCTTGCTGGCCCCCATGGCGGGGTCCAGTTTGGAGACATCCGAGCCCTTGGCTTTCGGTGCCGGAGGCGTGGCAGGGGCTTTGGAGGTCTGGGCAGCGGCGATGCCCGCGAGGGCTAGAAGGACGAAGGTCGTGCGTAGGCAATTCATAGTTAAAAACAGGATAGAGATCACGCTTCCGGCTCTGGAGGTATTGCACTCAAAGTTCTCTTTGCGCGTTCAGAAGTGACACGGGTGCAACAAGTGCGTGCGCAGTGGACGAACCGTGCTTAAATCCGCCCCCCATCCTTATGGACCCATTGATTCAACTCCTCGCCATCAACTCCAACCGCTCCACCTCGGAGCTGGCTGGAATCCTCAGCCTCACGGAAGACGAAGTGCGCCGCCGCATCGCCGCCGCCGAGGCGGATGGCACGATCCTGGGTTACAACGCCGTGGTGGACCGTCAGAAAGCTGGACATCGTGGAGTCACCGCGCTCGTCGAGGTGAAGATCACCCCTGAGCGTGAAGGTGGCTTCGACCGCCTCGCTCGCCGCATCGCCAAGTTTGACCAGGTGCGCGAGTGCTTCCTCATGAGCGGTGGTTATGACCTCGCCATCATTGTGGAGGGCAAAGACCTCCTCGATGTGGCGAACTTCATCGCTGAGAAGCTCAGCACCATCGGTGGTGTGCTTTCCACCGCCACTCACTTCCAGCTTAAGGCCTACAAGCAGGCTGGTTTCCTGGCCAATGGTTCCGGCGACGAGGAACGTCTGCCGGTGAGTCCGTGATTTGTCCCTGAGCCTAACTGTCTCTGCCCAACCTCATGGACTATCATAACAAACTTTGCACCCAGATCCGCGACCTTCCGCGCTCTGGCATCCGCGATTTCTTCGAGCTCGTCATTGGTCGTAGCGATGTCATTTCGCTCGGCGTTGGTGAACCCGACAAATCCACTCCCTGGCCCATCCGTGAAGCGGTGATCCGCTCTCTGGAAAAAGGCCAGACCAGCTACACCTCCAATCTCGGTCTCGAGCCGCTGCGCGTGCTCATCAGCGAGTATGTGGAAAAGCAGTTCCGTGTCACCTACGATCCGAAGACCGAGATCCTTGTCACCGTCGGTGTGAGTGAGGCGCTCGACATCGCCTTCCGTGCCGTGCTGAATCCTGGTGACGAGGTCATCTATCATGAGCCCTGCTACGTCAGCTACAGCCCCAGCATCAAGATGGCTTACGGGGTGCCCGTGGTGGTCAACACACGCGAGGAAAACAACTTCGCCCTCATGGCCGCGGATGTGGAGAAAGCCATCACCCCGAAGACCAAGATCATCGCGCTGAACTTCCCCACCAACCCGACTGGCGGCATCATGCCACCTGAGGAGTTGGAAAAGATCGCCGCCCTCGCCGTGAAGCATGATTTGTTCGTCTTCACCGACGAGATCTACTGCGAGCTGCTTTACGACAACCAGAAGCACAAGAGCATCGTCGAGTATCCCGGCATGCGTGAGCGCACCGTGCTCCTGCACGGTTTCAGCAAGGCCTTCGCCATGACTGGCTGGCGCCTGGGGTATGCCTGTGCTCCTGCACCGCTGCGTGAAGCCATGATGAAGGTGCATCAATACTGCATGCTCTGCGCTCCCATCATGAGCCAGATCGCCGGCATTGAAGCCCTCAAGATGGGTGCCAGCGCCTATGAAGAGATGCGCCAGAGCTACGAGATGCGCCGCAACATCATCGTCAGCCGCCTGAACGGCATGGGTCTGCACTGCTTTAATCCCGGTGGCGCCTTCTACGTCTTCCCCGAGATCCGCAGCACTGGCCTCACCAGCAAGGAGTTCGCCTTCGGCCTGCTCGAGAAGAAGAGCGTTGCCGTCGTTCCAGGCAGCGCCTTTGGTGAGGCTGGCGAAGGCTTCGTCCGCTGCTGCTACGCTACCGCCCCTGACCTCATCGTCAAAGCCATGGACCTCATGGAAGAGTTTGTGAACGAGGTTCGCGGCAAAGCCAAAGCACAGTAGACATCACACTCCGTGTGATGAGCCTCCCGCTTCGATCACTCCCATCAATCACCTCCGCACAGGCAACCCCTGTGCGGAGTTTCTGTTTCTGCCTGTTGAAGAAATCCACTCGCATCACCCCCGGAGATGCCTACACGATCCCCATGACCCTGAACCAGCTTTCCGAGCAGCCGCCCTTCACCACCAAGGACGGCAGCACCATCCGCAGCATTCTGGACCGCACAAACGCCCCTGTGCAAAACCAAAGTCTCGCGGAAGCCACCGTGCCTGTGGGCCGTCCGACCGAACGCCATTATCACAAGCTTAGCGAGGAATTCTACTTCATCCTCGAGGGCCAGGGTGCCATGGAGATCGACGGCGAGGAACGCCTCGTCCAACCCGGTGATGCCATCCTGATTCCCGCCGGTGCCTGGCACCAGATTACCGCGTCGCAGACGCTGCGCTTTCTCTGTTGCTGTGCTCCTCCCTACAGTCACGAGGACACGTATTTTGCGAGCTAGTGAAGCGTTGAAACGGAAGGCTGTAAAGAGGACTAACCTCCCAAAACTAAAACGCCCCGCGCATGGTCATGCGCGGGGCGTGGTAAGGGTATTACTCTCTAGAGATTTTAAAGATCTCGTTAGAGTTTGCCCGCCAGGATCAAGATGATCAAGATCAGCACCACGAGGCCGAGACCACCGCTAGGATAGTATCCCCAGCCAGAGCTGTAAGGCCAGGTGGGAAGGGCGCCGAGAAGCAGGAGGACGAGGATGATGAGGAGGATGGTGTTCATGCCCTTAATTCGCGACTCGTGTCTGGCATGGACGTCATCAATGTGCCGGATCGTCAATTTAGACGCGTTGATGGTTAGCCTCAGGAGATCGATCTGATGGCTGGAAGCTTTTGCTTGAGCGTGAGCACAGGCGCGAAGAGATCACCCAGTTTCTTGACCCGCTTGAGCACATCCGCCGTCTCGAACACCAGTTTCTTTTTTCGCTTCAGGGCGGAGGCTACTTCATCCCAAGTCACCGGTGTGGAGACCGTGGGATGTTCCTTGGCACGCAGTGAGTAAACACAGACCGTGGTCTTGTGATCATCGTTCTGGCTCCAATCCAGCAGGATCTTTCCTTTCCTGAGCTTCTTGAGCATGTTGGACACGACAAGATCGGGAAATTGATCCTCCAAAGCCTGCGCGACAGCAAGAGCGAAAGCCTTGGTCCGCTCATAGGTGACAGGGGTGTTCAGCGGCACGTAGACCTGCATACCTTTGGAGCCGGAGGTCTTTGGAAAGGACTGCAAACCCAGCGCATCAAACAAGTCCTGCAAGAGCAGGCCCACTTTGCAGCAGGTGAGGATATCCGCGGGCGGGCCTGGATCGAGATCAAAGGCGAGCGCCGACGGTCTTGTGGTGCTGGTCTTGCGATGCAGGAAGGTGTGGAACTCGAGATTGGCCAGATTGGCTGCCCAGACGAGCGAGGGCAGTTCATCAATGACGCAGTAGTCGATATGGCCGTCTGTCTTCGACACACGGGTCGTCTTCATCCAATCAGGACGATGCGCTGGACACTGCTTCTCATAGAAGAAGAATTTGTCCACGCCATCCGGATAGCGCTTCAGCGTGAGAGCCCGGTTTTTCAGATGCGGCAGCAGGGAATCAGCAATGCGGATGTAGTAGTCGATGACATCTCCCTTGGTGAATCCAGTTTCTGGATACATCACCTTGTCCAGGTTGCTGACGGGAACCTGCACGCCTTCGATCTCGAGCTGGGCTTTTTTGCTCATGGGGAGGTGATTTTTTCGCGCGTCACTGCGCGGGCAGGTTTGTCCTCGCGCATGCCGAGGAACACGGGATGCCGCAGTCGTTGGTCACGAGTCCACTCAGTGAATTTCACCTGGCAGACGAGCTTGGGCTTGAGCCAGGTACAGTTCTTCATTTCCCCACGCGTGATACCCTGGCCCCAGCGGCCGCTGCTCTCTGCAGGCAGATTGACGAAGGGGCACTTCGTTTGGCTGAGCGGCTTGAACTGAGCATGCAGCTCGCGCAGCAGGCGGGAGTCGAAGCCGGTTCCCACCTTGCCGACGCATTGGAACTCTCCATCCATGTAGACACCGACAATCAAGGCCCCGAAATGGGTGCGGCTGCCGCCAGGTTTGGTATAACCACCGATCACCACTTCCTGCTCATGATTGAGCTTCAGCTTGATCCACTGGCCGCTGCGCCTGCCGACCTCATATTCAGAATCTCTGCGTTTACCGATCAGACCTTCCAGGCCCAGCTTGCTGGCATGCTTGAGCAGCGTCTCAGCATCGCCCTCTAGCGAGTCGGAGTAACGAACGATGTCGGAATCTTTGAAGAGGCGTCGAAGGGCTTCTTTACGCTTTAGCAAAGGCAGATTCGTGAGGTCCTTGTTCTTCAATCGTAGAAGATCGAAGACATAGTAGCACAGGGGTGGCTGCTCCTGATGCAATTCATAAGCTTGAAGCATCTGAAAAGAGGTGCGGCCCTTGTCATCGAGCGCCACGATCTCGCCATCGAGGACGCAGTCGGGGAGTTTGAGCTTCTCCAGCGCCTCGGTGACCTCTGGAAACTTTTCCGTCATGTCCTTTTCCGTGCGTGAGACGAGGCAGACACTCTTCGCGTGATGGATGGCAAGCGAACGAAAGCCGTCGAACTTGATCTCATAGATCCAGCCATCGTCGGTGGGAGCCCCCGTCACCGCCTTGGCCTTCATAGGCTCGACAAATAGCTTGAGTGCCGCAGAGCGGTCTTGGGGTTTTGGGGGTGCTGCTTTGCTGGCAGATTTCTTGGCAGGGGTCTTCTTGCTCGCCGTCTTTGTAGTGGTCGTCGATTTCCTTTTTCGATCGGAAGTCCAAGGCTCGGCGGAGGCGAGCTGCTTCATGTTACGGCCGGAAGCTGCTGACGTGTCATCCAGGCGTTTGCTCACGGGCTTCATGTCGTCGCCGCCACGGATCAGCAGCCATTGCTTGTCGTCCCGCAGACGCACGAGATACCATTCGCCCTTCAGCTTTTTGCCACTGAGCGTGAAGTGCAGTTTGCCCCCGGCCAGTTCCTTCAGAGGAGCCTTGGACTGGGGCTCGTAAGTGCCCGCATCCCACACCATGACCGTGCCGCCACCGTATTCTCCTTTGGGGATGGGTCCTTCAAAATCAATATAGGAGACTGGGTGATCCTCGACATGGACAGCGAGCCGTTTTTCTCCCTTCTTAAAGGGGATGCCTTTAGGGACGGCCCATGATTTCAAGGTGCCGTCCAGCTCCAAACGGAAGTCGTAGTGCAGATGCGAGGCTGCGTGCTTTTGCACGACGAAGCGGCGGACGTTTTTGCCCTTGGCTGCCTCACCTTTACCAGATGGCTCAGCCGTTTTTTTGAAGTCCCGCTTCCTTTTGTACTCGCGGAGAGACATGAAATGTCATCATGCCGCCTTTCCCCGGCTCTTGGAGTGTTTGGTCGCCGCACGCTTGGCCGCTGCATGTTTCGTTGGAGCAGTCTTCTTCGTGGAGTGCTTCGCTGATGAAGCTGGTTTGGCTTTGGAAGCTGCCAGGCTTTCCTTCAGAACAGACACGAGGTCGATGACATTGGTCGCTTTTCTCGGCTTGGTGGTTTTCACTGGCGTGTCGTCGCCATGCGCGACCTTGTCTTCGATCAGATCCTCCAAGGCTTCTCGATACTCATCCTTGTACTCATCCGGTTTCCACGGCGTGGTCATGCTCTCAATCAGCTTCTCCGCCATGTTGATCTCCGCTTTGGCCGGGGCTTTGCCATCGGGTGCCTTCAGTTCTGACATGTCCCGCAGCTCATCAGGAAAATGCATAAGTTCGAGCATCAAGCTTTTCTCCTGAGGCTTGATCGCCGCCAGATGCTGGCGGGTCTTGATGACCACTCGTGCGATGGCGATCTTCTGGGTTTTGTTCAGGGCGTCCCGCAGCAGAATGTAGGCCTTGCCACCGCCTTTGCCGACTTCCAGATGGTAGGGCTTGTAGAAGAGCAGGGGATTGACGTCAGCCATGGCCACGAAGTTGAGGATCTCCACGGTTTGTGTCGCTTCCACGTCCACGCGTTTGAAGTCGTCGTCCTTGAGGATCACGAACTTCCCCTTCTCATATTCGTAGCCTTTGACGATCTTGTCCCAAGGCACCTCCTTGCCGTCCTTTTGGGCCACTCGCTTGTAGTTCACCGGGCTGTGATCGGAACCACGGAGCAGACGGAACTGTAACTCTTCCCGACGGATGGCGGGATAAAGCGAAACTGGTATGGAGACCAGGCCGAAGCTGATGGTGCCTTTCCAAATCGCTCTCATAGGATATCGATGAATCGCGATTCACGGCAGTGTCGGGCGTATCAATTGTGTGAGGTGCCTTCACGTAGGCTGGTCTTGGTCTGCATGGTGCACCACGCAGGCTGGCGGAATGACGCGGTCAATGCTTTTCCCAAGCCTCCACATCCTGGTGAATGGGCCTATATACAAACAAAGGAGCAAGGGAGAAACTCCCTTGCTCCTTGCTTTTGGAAGGCTTCGAGAGCTTCTCAGTTTACTTCTGCGTCACCACGGAACCCGGCAGGGCCTTCTGCAGCTCAGCAGCGCCTGCGGGTGTGGCCTTGGTCTGGAAGACGGTGACGCTCTTCAGGCTCTTGATCGCGGCGAGGTGCTTGAGGCCTGCGTCGGTGATCTCTGTGCCGAACAAATTGATCGACTGGAGATTCTTCAGGCTGGCGAGCGCTTCGAGTCCGGCATCCGTGATCTTGGTCTGGCGCAGATCCAGGGCGGAAAGGCGGGTGAGTTGGGCCACTTTCTTCAGGCCTGCATCGGTGATGACTGTGCGGCCAAGATCGAGCTGGGCGATGTGATCCTTGATGGGGGTCAGGGCATCGAGCTTGGCATCATCGCACTTTGAAACTCCGGTGAGGAAATCCGCGCGGAGCAGAGGGCTGTCGAGCTTGAGCTGGAAAACCTGGGCGCCGCCTGCCTTGGCTTTGGCGATGTCGGCCTCGGCAGCGGGTTTCAGCCCTTCACCGAGCTTGATGTAGAAGAGATCATGCTCACGCGGCTTCACTTCCTTGGCAGCTGCGGCGGCCACGGCCTCTGGGGGGGCGCCTTCCATGTTGCCCTTCCAGCCGCCGAAGTCGGCGCCGGCTTCGATCCATTCCTTGAGCAGCTTGATCTCCGCTTCCGTCATGGGATCGCCTTTGGGCGGCATGAAGCTGTCATCGTCCTTCGGCAGGGTCACGACTTCAACCATGTAGCTCTTGGCCAGATCCTTGGGCACGACGGAGGGGCCGGTCTCACCGCCTTTCAGCATGGCCCAGGCGGCGTCGAGACGCAGTTCACCCTTGGGCGTCTTCTTCTTGCCATCCACCACGGTCGGTGCGCTGTGGCAGTCGAGACACTTCTTCTGGAGCACAGGCAGGAGGTCTTTTTCAAAGTTCACCGCAGCTTCTGCGTGGAACACAGGCAGTGAGATGGCAGCGAGAACAAGTGGCAGGGAACGATGGACAATCATTGGCGTGGGGAGGGTGGTGATGGTGGATGAAGGGATAGGGGGAACCATGATTCATCTCGCCATCGGTGGAAACGCCTTGCCTCGGGCCGTTTTTTCCAGGAAAACAACTTCTAATCTCCGCAGCCATGCCACCGCCCGTCACCACTGATACCGCCCTGCGTCGTTCAACTCTGGCCATCGTCATGGGAGGGGGCGCGGGAACCCGGCTCTTTCCACTGACTAAAGATCGTGCCAAACCAGCGGTGCCTCTCGCAGGCAAATATCGTCTGGTGGACATCCCGATCAGCAACTGCATCAACTCCGGCGTGCGGCAGGTGTTTGTACTCACGCAGTACAATAGCATGTCGCTGAACCGCCACATTGCCCGCACGTACAAGTTTGACCAGTTCACCCGCGGCTTTGTGGAGGTGCTGGCTGCCCAGCAGACTCCGGATGGCGAGCGCTGGTACCAGGGCACGGCGGACGCCGTCCGCCAGAATCTGCGTTACTTCATCGAGAACGACTACGACTACTATCTCATCCTCAGCGGTGATCAGCTTTACCGCATGGATTTCCGGGATGTGATGCAGCAGCACATCAAGTCAGGTGCCGAGCTGACGATCGCCACGCTGCCGGTGAACGAGCGTGACGCGAAAAGCTTTGGCCTCATGAAGACGGACAGCAGCGGTCAGATCCGCGAGTTCGTGGAGAAGCCGAAGGATCCTGAGGTCTTGAAGGCATTCCGCATGCCTGTGGAAACCTTGAAGGAACTCGACCTCGATGTGGATGAGCCACGCTATCAGGCGAGCATGGGCATCTATGTCTTCAACCGCCAGACGCTGATTGAGTGCCTGGACAACGATCACATGGATTTCGGGAAGCACATCATCCCGACGGCCATCCGTGATCGCAAAGTCTTCACCTACAACTTCCAGGGCTACTGGGAGGACATCGGGACCATCCGTAGCTTCTTTGAGGCGAACCTGGACCTGTGCAAGCTGGTGCCCCAATACGATTTCTTTGATTCCCTGGCTCCGATCTTCACGCATGCGCGCTTCCTGCCGGCCACCAAGATCAATGGCGCCACGATCCGCGAGGCACTGCTCTCTGACGGTTGCATCATCACCGATGCGCACGTCGAAACCGCCGTCGTTGGCATCCGCTCCATCGTGGAGAGCGGCACGACCCTGCGTGAGGTGATCATCATGGGAGCTGACTACTATGCGGGGGCCGCAGGCACGGACCCTGGCAGACCTGCGCCTGGCATCGGCCACAACTGCCGGATCGAGCGCACGATCATCGACAAGAACGTGCACGTCGGCGACAACACCGTCATCACGCCACACGGCAAGCCGGAGAACATGGATCACGAGCTTTACTGCATCCGTGACGGCATTGTGGTCATTCCCAAGGACACGGTGATCCCTGCGGGCACCTGGATCTGATGGCCCAGAGGTGGTGAAGCGTGCCGTGGTGATGAGCCACGGCACTGCCTGATATCACTCAATAATAGCACACTGGACCGCGACCGTAGCCATAGCTGGCGGGGTAGCCGTAGCCTGAGTAACCGCCGTACCCGGAATAGCGGGAGGAGCGATATCCGTGATGGTTGTGGTGACGGTTGTTATTGCTGCTCCCAAGGCCGTAAGCCAGGAGGCCAACAGCGGCGGCACCAAGGACAGCGGTCCCTGGATCGATGACCTGCTGCGGACGACCGTAAGCATCATAGGCGGTGGTGCAGCTGGCACCCATGACAACAACGAGGCTGGCGAGGAACAAACGGTGGAGTTTCTTTTGCATGGCACCTCATCAGACGAGGCCCCTTGCGCGCTATTCGAGAATCCTGCGAAATTTGTTAGACGCTCGCGCTCCAAAGAAAAAACCGGCAGTGGAACGGGTCCACTGCCGGTTTGAATTTGAATGGCTATCGGATCAATCAGACGGCCTCACCCACGGCGTAGCGCACGAAACGGCGGACGACGAGGTTCTCACCGAGTTCGGCGATCTTGCTCTTCACGTAGTCACCGATGGTCTGGTCGGGGTTCTTGATGAAGGCCTGATCCAGAAGGCACTGCTCAGCGAAGATCTTGTCGATCTTGCCCTGCACGATCTTCTCGACGATGGCCTCGGGCTTGCCCTTGACCTGTTCGGCGGCGATCTCACGCTCCTTGGCGATGAGGTCCGCAGGGACTTCTTCACGGGCGAGGAACTTAGGATTCGCAGCAGCGATGTGGAGGGACACGTCCTTCACGAAAGCCTGGAAGATGTCGTTACGGGCCACGAAGTCAGTCTCGCAGTTCACCTCGATGAGCACGCCGATGCGGCCTGCCATGTGGATGTAACTGGCGATGATGCCTTCCTTGGTCTGGCGGTCACCCTTGTTTTCAGCCTTGGTGATGCCCTTCTTGCGGAGGAGCGTCTCGGCCTTTTCCAGGTCGCCTTCGGTTTCTTTGAGAGCCTTTTTACAGTCCATCATGCCCGCGTTGGTTTTTTCGCGGAGAGTCTGGACGAGTTGTGCGGTGATTTCAGCCATGTGTGAAAAAAGAGATGAGGGTGAATTACTTCTTCTCAGCAGTAGCAGCGATGACGGGGTCGATCAGCTTCTGCAGGATGATGCGGATGGAGCGGATGGCGTC
>JAZKCU010000021.1:0-31681 GCA_040387935.1 Verrucomicrobiota bacterium
CTATTAGGAAATAACAGACAAGCGCCTGACGCAGCCAGTGAGGCCGCTCCGCTCGCCGATTCAAAATGACATTCTTTTCGAGAATCAGTCTAGGCTTCGTCGGGACTGAGGTGTTTGGTGTGGATCTGTGGTGGGCAGAGAAAGCCCTCCTGCCTCGATCTTCTGAGGCGCCGGTCCTCCGAGATCATCGGCTTGGATATCAGCGTCCTATCAGCGTCTATTAGCGGTTCGACAATCTGGGGTGCTCGGAGGGTGCGTGTGGCGCTTTTTGTTAGGCTCGAATGTAGTGGAGTCGGCTTTATCCAGGGTGTTTCAGTCACGGACGCCACGTTCATCCTTCGCAGTCTTGCTACGGAGAATGGACAGGTCGTCCCTACCAGGGCTTTTGACCGCCGGGAGGCGCGGAACATCCTCCAGGCGGTGATTCACGCCTGGAGGTGGGGTTCTCTCATCTTTAGATGGCCCAGCCTTCGCGGTAGGTTTTGGTGAGCAGCTTGTCGGCGGCGGGGTTGCCTTTGAAGGCGAAGGCTTCGGTGTCCCACTCGAGGGTCTTCAGGTCCAGGGGACGGCCGGTGCGCTGGTCGATCTCGCCGATCGCCAGGCGGGTGGCGACATTGCCAAGCTGCACGGTCTCCGCGAGCGGGCCGGCATAGTCAAAGCCATCGGTGGTCTTCTCGCCGCCGAGGCAGGCGTCCACCCAGCGGTGCCAGTGGCTCAGGCCCTGCTCCTTGGGATACTTGAAGCCGGTGAACTTCTCCGTGGGATACAGTCGCGGTCCGGCGACGTGGGCCAGCACCATGTTCCCTTCTTCACCGATGAAGACGGAGCCGCTCTTCGGCAGATCCAGGTTGTCCGGCATCTTGGCGATCTTCCGATCCGGGCGCAGGCCGCCGTCCATCCAGGTGACCTTGAGGGTCTTGCCAGCGATCAGCGGATTCCCCGGGAACACATACTCGATCGTCTGGTTCGTGGGCCAGATGTGCTCGTTCACGCCGCTGTTTTCAGCGGTGATGTGCGTGGGCGCATTCAGGCCCAGCGCGGTGAAGACGGGGTCCAGGATGTGGCAGCCGAAGTCACCCAGCGCACCGCCGCCGAAGTCCTGCCAGTCACGCCAGATGAAGGGATGATAGCACGGTGCGTAGTCGCGCATGGGAGCCACGCCGACCCACAGGTCCCAGTTCACATGCGCGGGCACTTTTCCAGCAGGGGCGGGGGCGAGGCGCTTGTTGCGCTCATTGCCGGTGACGCCGACCCAGGAGTAGACTTCCTTCACCTTGCCGATAGCGCCTTCCTTGATCAGGCGGGTGCCGAGGCGATACTCGAGATTGGAGTGGATCTGATTTCCCATCTGGGTGACCACCTTGGCCTTCGTGGCTTCGAGGCGCATCTGGCGGGCCTCCCAGACGGTGTGCGCCAGCGGCTTCTGGCAGTAGACGTGCTTGCCTTTGCGCATGGCCTCGATGGCGACCTTGGCGTGCATGTGATCCGGGATGCCCACGTTCACCGCGTCGATCTTGTCGCCGAGCTGGGACAGCATCTCGCGGTAGTCGGCGAAGTGCGCCACGCCGGGATGATCCGCGTCCACCTTGTCAAAGCGGCTGCTGTCGATATCGCAGAAGCCTACATACTGGACCTTGGCATGGCCGGAGATGTTTTTGATGTCGCTGTAGGCCATGCCGTTCGCGCCGACGGAGACGACCTGGAGCTTGGAGTTCGGGCTGGCCGACTTCACCACCGCCGGAAAGGCGATCGTGCTGGCGGCGAGGGAGGTGGTCTTGAGGAAGGAGCGGCGGTCGGTAGGCATGGCGGGAACACTACGACCCCGCGCTGGCAATCTCTCAGAGAGGGCATGAGACGATCAAACAAGGCCACATTTGGACTAGGAGATGAGGGATGAGGGCGGATGCAGAGGTGAGTGGGTTTCAGGCTGGCGTGGGTGTGGATGGCGTGTTTGATTGGGGGATGCCTGATTCTGATCAGCCAGACACCATTGCTGCGGCCACGAGGGCGCTGCTCGCGGCGCGGGAGCGGCCGGGGCGGTGGCATGTGATGCATCAGAGGTGGGAGCAGCTGCTGTTTCTGCATTGGCGCTGGGATGCGGCGGAGATCCAGCGCACGCTGCCGGCGGGCCTGCAGGTGGACACGTTTGATGGCTCGGCGTGGCTGGCCATCGTGCCATTTTTCATGCGCGGCATCCGCCCGCGCTTCCTGCCGCCGGTGCCGGGCATCAGTGATTTCCTGGAGATGAATGTGCGCACCTATGTGCGGGATGAGCGCGGCCGCCACGGGGTGTGGTTTTACTCGCTGGACTGCAACCAGGCCTTCGCCGTGTGGACGGCGCGCACGTTTTTTCATCTGCCGTATCAGCACGCGGGGATGACGTCATCCCACCGTGATGCGGAAGGGGTGCACTACACCTGCCAGCGGCGCGGCGCGGAATCTTGCGATACTTTTCGTTACCGGCTTGGCGAGGTCACGGGCCATGCGGAACCCGGCACGCTGGAGTTCTTCCTGCTGGAGCGCTACCTGCTCTTTGCCCCATCGCCACGCGGGCTGCTGTGCGGGCAGGTGCACCACACGCCCTATCCCATGGCGGAGGCCCGGGTGCAGAGCTGGGAGGCCACGCCGCTGGTGCAGGCGGGCTTCGCGCATCCGCAGCGCCCGCCTGATCACATCCTTGGTTCGCCAGGTGTGGACGTGCACATCTACCCGCTCACGGCTTAGATGTACCGGGGGCATTCCTGCCCCCTTTGCTCAGACGGGCGAAGAATCGCCCGAATACACCGGATATCAGCGCGCGGGCACAGCAGGTGCTGCCGCCGGAGCCGCGCCGCGGAAGAGCGGCAGGGATTTGTTCACGGACTGATACACGCCCCAGCCCAGCGGCAGGGCCACCCAGATCCAGGCGATGAGAAGACGGATGTTGTTCATGGCGGATCTTGTTAGGCTTTGGAGGACTCGGGCAGGTGGTGCTTCGCATTCACCGGATGCACCAGCAGGTTCGCGATGAGGCCCACGATAAGCAGGCCGACCATGAGATGGAAGATGGAGTTGTAGGCCTGCTCCGGGGCCATGGTCTTCTTGTTCGCCACGGAGAGGCGGTCCACGAGCTGCGGGCCGATGATGGCCGCCATGGACCAGGCGGTGATGAGGCGGCCATGAATGGCGCCCACCTGATAGCTGCCGAAGAGGTCACGCAGATACGCCGGGATGGTGGCAAAGCCGCCGCCATACATCGTCAAGATCAGCCCGGTGGCGATGACGAAGAGTGTGACGCTGCCCTGCCCCTGCGTCCACGGCACGCTGGCATACAGCGCGGCGCCAAGGATGAAGTAGATGCAGTAGATGCCCTTTCTGCCGATGATGTCTGACATGGATGACCAGAAGAACCGGCCGCCCAGATTGCACAGGGAAAGCAGGCCCACGTAACCCGCCGCTGCGGCTGGCGTGACTTTAAACATGTCCTGAATCATCGGCGATGCCTGCCCGAGGATGCCGATGCCGGCGCTGACGTTCATGCACAGCACCACCCAGAGCATCCAGAACTGCGGAGTCTTCCAGGCGGTGTCCACCGACACGCTGGCGGTGGTCACCAGCCGGGCCGTGGTCTCCTTTGGCACCCAGCCCTCGGGCTTCCAACCTGGGGCAGGAACGCGGATGATGAAGGCGCCAAAAACCATGGAGATGGCATACAGCCCGGCCATCACCAGCATGGCCTCGCTGGCACCCACGGAGGTGGCGGAGGCAAAGCGCTTCATGAGCTCTTCCGCCATGGGGCCGCCGATCAGCGCGCCGCCGCCGAAGCCCATGATCGCCATGCCGGTGGCCATACCCGGCCGGTCAGGGAACCACTTCATCAGCGTGGAGACCGGGGAGATATACCCGAGCCCGAGACCGATGCCGCCGATCAGTCCATACCCCGCATAGAGCAGCCAGAGCTGATGTGTCTTCACCGCGATGGAGGACAGGATCAGCCCGCTGCAAAAGCACACCAGACTGGCGAGCATGGTCTTCCGCGGACCGCTCTTTTCCACCCACTTGCCAAAGACCGCCGCCGAGAGGCCCAGCAGCGCCAGGGCGATGGAGTAGGCCACGCCCACGTCCGCCTCCGTCCAGTCTCCAGCCATGGGCGCCGTGATGCCGAGGAGCTTGGCGAGCGGTTTTTTAAAGACGCTGAACCCATACACCTGGCCGATGCACATGTGCACGGCGATGGCGGCAGGGGGCACAAGCCAGCGGTTAAATCCAGGGGGCGCGACGGTGGCTTCTCGGGAGAGAGAGATCATGGTTGGGGTTGGTGACGCTGAAACGCTTTTAGCGGAGTCCATTGTTTCAACGCAAAACATTCCGTGAGCCCTGGGCGTTAAAGAATTGCCAAATGGAGTGAACCTTGCTGTCTATCACTAAATGTTCACCTCAAAAGCTCCCGGTCCACTCAAGGGGTTTGCTGAAATCCATGGAGATGAAGTCACGGAGATTCGAAATCAGCGTGCCAATCGCTTAGGTGCCGATCAGCTTCCTGAGAAGGAGGTGGAGGACAATCTGGTGGGCCTGGCCATTTCGGGCGGCGGCATCCGCAGCGGCACCTTTGCCCTGGGAGTGCTCCAGGAGCTGCGCAGGCAGGACCTGCTGCGGATTGTGGACTACCTTTCCACGGTCTCCGGAGGCGGATACATCGGCTCCTGGTTTGCCAGCAACCGTCTGCGCCGGGGGATGGAGGAGAAGGAGGACTCGCGGAACGCGGACTTCCTCACGGACGAGCATGATGCGGTGCGGCATCTGCGCCGCTACGGGCGCTACCTGACCCCGAAGACGGGCTTCCTGAGTTCAGACACCTGGACGGCCATCGCCATCTGGCTGCGGAACACCCTCTCCATCCAGTTTCTCCTGCTGCTCTTTCTGACCCTGGTCATGCTTTTGCCGCATGCGGCGCTGCCTTGGTTTGAGTGGGTGGCGAAGAGCAATCTTGAGCAGACTTTCAAGGGCTTCCAGCTCGCCTTCCAGTGCATCGCAGGCGCTGGCGTCATCAGCATCGTGTGTCTCATGTGGCAGAGGCGTCCGGATATAGTGGGGTTCAAGCTGGAGGTGGCGCAGACGGCCCTCACCCTGCTCTCCGCCTATCTCATGGCGCCGCTGATCTGGTCAGAAGTCTCCCGGGTGCTGAGCACTGACATGACCGACTGGCATGACGTGATCGCGGTGGCTTTTTTCCTGGGCTTCATGACCCTGGTCAGCCGCGCGCTCTGCCTGGACTACAGCAAGGTCCGCGCGCTGAAGCGGGGGCAGCTCGTCGGGTGGCTGCTGTGGTTCCTTTGCAGCCTCCTGATTCAGATGGTGGTGATCGTGGCCGTGGGCCTGGTGTGCGGAATCACGCTGTTTAAGATCATGGGTTCCCTGGAAGGCCGGGAACTGGTGCAGGTGATCCAAAAAGGTGTCGGAGATGGGACCAACCTGACCCTGCTGGCATCGGGCCCGGGATTCGGGGCCATCACCACCCAGATCGAGCTGATGAGGGAAGCTGCCAACGCCTCCGCCGTCGGGGCGCTCAAGTGGGCGGTGATCCTGGGCGGACCGATGGTGGTGCTGACGTATGCTGTGCTCATCGGGACGGGAGTTTCCATGTCAGGCTCAGACGTCCACGACCGCTACCGTGAGTGGTGGGCGCGGCTGGGGGCGTGGCTGTTCATCCTGAGCCTGGGCACCTTCGCGCTGGAACTGGTGGTGCTGAAGGGGCCGGAGTTTGTGGCCTGGCTGCTGCCGGAGGTGAAAGGCAGGATCGGCGCGCTGGGGACCTGGCTGGTGGGTTCAGGGATCGGCGTGAAGCTGGCCGGCAGTGAGGAGACGAATGGCACCAAGGACGGCTCCCCGCTGAAAGAAAAGCTGCTCTCCCTGGCGCCGCTCATCTTCTTCACCGGGCTGATGCTGACGGTGGCCTGCCTGACCCAGTGGCTGGTGACGAAGACCACCGAGCTCTGGCCTGAGGCCTCCAAGTTTCCCTCCTGGGTGCCTGATTTCCTGGTCAACTGCCCGCTGCTCGGCCTGGGGCTGGCGCTGGCCCTGCTGCTGCTCATCCTGGTGGCGCATTTCGACATCAATGAGCTGTCGATGAACCAGTTTTACCGCAACCGCCTCATGCGCTGCTATCTCGGGGCCACCCGGAGACAGGCGGACCGGAAGCCGGCCACATTCACCGGCTTCGACTTCGCGGATGATGTGAAGCTCACGGACTACCGGCATCAGCCAGGGGTGTGTTATCCCGGTCCGTTCTGGATCGTGAACACGGCGCTGAACACCTCCAAAAATCCGGACCTGGATGTGGCGGAGCGGCAGGCGGAGAGCTTTGCCTTCACGGCGCTGAACAGCGGCTTTGAGAGGGGTGGCATGGGGGTGGGAGATGGCGGGAAGCCGACCCCGCAGGGCTATCGGCTGACCGCGGAATACATGGGTGGCGCCATGGGGGCGGCGGCGGCGGTCTCCATCTCAGGAGCCGCCGCCAGTCCGAACTCCGGCTACCACACCTCCCCGCTGATCGCCTTCATGCTGACGGTCTTCAATGCGCGCCTGGGCTGGTGGTCGGCAAATCCTGCGGTGGAAAAGGCCTGGCAGCAGGAGCGGCCACCCTTTTACAAAGGCATGAGCTGGTATGTGCTGAAGGAGCTCTTTGGCGGGGCCTCGGTGGGGGACCCCTTTGTGTATCTCTCAGACGGCGGGCACTTTGAAAACCTGGGGCTCTATGAGCTGGTGCGGCGGCGGTGCCAGCTCATCATCGTCTCAGATGGTGAGGAGGATGGCGGCTACACCTTCCACGCCCTGGGCACGGCCATCCGGCGCTGCTGGGTGGACTTCGGCGTGCGCATCGTTTTGGACACGAGCTCCATCACCCCGGAGATCCCCGGCGGTGCGTGCCGCGGCCACTGCGCCATCGGCCGGGTGGAATACCCGGACGGGAAGGTCAGCACGCTGATCTACCTCAAGTCCTCCTGGACCGGGGATGAGCCCACGGACCTGCAGCAGTATCGTGCGGCGAACCCTGCCTTCCCGCATGAGAGCACGGGGGACCAGTTCTTCACCGAGTCCCAGTTTGAGAGCTACCGGAAGCTGGGCGCGCACGTGACGCGCACCTGCCTGGCCCCCACCATGACCTACCTGAAGAAGTGCAAGGCGCACTTCTATGATCAGGACGGCCAGCCGCGGAATGTGGCGGTGATGATCCGTGAGCTGGCCACGGCCCTGGAGCACTACTGGGTGCCTCTCACGGAGGGCGGCGCGGCGGACTTCATCCAGAACACGGAGACGCTCGTGGGCATCTGGCGGGATGTGCAGAGGGATCCCACGCTGACCTGGATGCTGCCGATCGTGCTGCCGTCGGCGGACACGGACTTTTCCCAGTCCAACCTGCCTGCCCGGGATGCCCCCTGGCCGGGTCATGAGCCGGAAATCAAGAGCGGGCGCATCATCTGCCAGCGGCTTTTCCAGGTCATGGAGAATGTCTACATCGCCCTGGATCTGGCGCGCACCACGGAGTGTGAGGACAACTCAGGCTGGATGAATCTGTTCCGCCACTGGGCGCGGTTTGATTTCGTGCGGGGAGAATGGGCGATCGCCAAGGGCACCTTCGGCAGCCGCTTCGGAGCGTTCTGGGAACAGCGGCTGGAACCTGACCCTGCCGCACCGCCGCCACCGCCGCCGAAGCCACCCCTCCCAGTTCCGCGCCACCCAGGCCCGCCGCCCACGCCGGTGGTCACGCACCACGTCTGAGACGGCCCGGGTCATGACTGGGGTGTCACCTTTCCGGGCTTGCACAGGCCGGAAAATCGGGAACTCTCCGGCCCGTCGAAAGCCGTTACCCCCCATCCATGATCATCGACCTCAGTGAGCAGTTCCGCACTCCGATCCAGCGCACCCTTTACCGTGCCTTTGGACCGTTGGTGGAGCGCGCGCTCGGGCTGCGAAATCTGGACAACCACTACCAGGCCGGGCAAAAGCACTACCACAGCCTGCCGCCTGAAGAGCGGACGTGTGGAGCCTTTTTTGACGGCGTGGTCCAGTCCATCGGCGCCCGCTGTGAGGTGAATGAACCGGGAGGTTTCGAGTTTCCGAAGACGGGCCCCCTGGTCATCATCGCCAATCATCCCTTTGGCATCCTGGATCCCTGCCTGCTGGCGCAATACGCGGGCAAACACCGCCGCGATCTGAAGGTGATGACGAACTCCCTTCTCGGCATCATGCCGGAGGTCAGCGAGCACGCCATCCTGGTGAATCCTTTCGGCGGCAAGGAAGCTATGAAGGAGAATCTAGCCGGCATGAAGGCGGCCCTCATGCATCTTAAAAAAGGCGGTGCCCTGCTCATCTTCCCCTCGGGAGAGGTCGCGGCCTACAAGCCGGGCAAGGGCATCGAGGAGGCACCCTGGAGCTCGCATGTGGGTTCCCTGGTCCGCCGCACCCAGTCCTCTGTGCTGCCGGTGTTTTTCCCGGGTTCGAACAGCACCCTCTTCCAGGCGGCGGGCGTGCTGCATCCGCGCCTGCGCACCGGGCTGCTGCTGCGTGAGTTCAACCGCCAGAATGGCATCGATGTGGAGATGATCGTGGGCGCCACCATCCCTTTCGGCAGGCTGCGCAAGTTTGAGGATGACGAGGCGCTGACGAAGTATCTGCGCCTGCACACCCTGGTGCAGGAGGAGCGCCACCGCATCGCCCAGGCGGCCGGGGAAAATGCCACGCCCGAGCAGACGGTGGCCCTGCAGCGTGCCGCCAGCCAGAAGGAGCGCATCGTCAACGAGGTGGAGGCCCTGCGCGCCCGTGGCAAGTGCCTGGTCGGCCAGGGCGGGCTCAGCGTCTTCGCCGCCCACTCTCACGAGATCCCGGACACGCTCCAGGAGATCGGCCGCCTGCGTGAGGTCACCTTCCAGCAGGTGGGTGAGGGCACGGGGCAGGACATCGACCTGGACAAGTTTGACCGCTACTACGAGCACCTTTTCCTGTGGGATGAGGCGAAGCTCTGCATCGCCGGGGCCTATCGCCTGGGGCGTGCGGACATGATCCTGCGTGAGTACGGACCCAAGGGTCTCTACACGAACACGCTCTTCCGGTTTGAGAAACCCTTCCTCGCGAACCTGGAGTCCGCTGTGGAGATGGGCCGCAGCTTCATCACCAAGGACTACCAGAGGAACCTGTCCTCGCTGCCGCTGCTGTGGAAGGGCATCGCCCACTGGATCTCCCGTAATCCGGGCTACAAGAAGCTCTTCGGCCCGGTCAGCATCAGCAAGGACTACGACAAGCTGAGCCGCAAATTCATCGTCGAGTTCCTGCAGGAGAACTGCCTGCATGAAAATCTGGCCAGCTTTGTGAAGCCGCGGAATCCCTTCCGCTATCTGCGTGGCCGCAAGCTGATGCGCGAGTTCATCAGCGCGGAGCTGCAGAACGTGGATGACTGCTCCGCCCTCATCTCCAGCCTGGAGACCGATGGCAAGGGCATCCCCGTGCTGCTGAAGCACTACCTGCGCCTGAACGGCACCATCCTCAGCTTCAATGTCGACAAGGAATTTTCCTCCGTGGTGGATGGCCTCATCCTCGTGGACCTCACCGAGACGGACCCCAAGCTCCTGGCCAAATACATGGGCGAGGAGAAGTGCCAGGCATACCTGGCGCGTCACCAGCAGGCCCCTGAGCCCAGCGTGCCCTGAGGCAGACGCTTTACGGAAAGGCTTTTGCAAGACGCGCCAAGCTGGGTTTGATAGCAGCATCCTCTCCTGATGTCCCTGCCCCGAGCCATCCGCCCTCGTTTTCTCAGCCTCCCGGCCAGCTGGGCGGCTTTGCTGGTGGGGGTGGCGCCGCTGCTGCAGGCCCAGGAGGCCGCCAAGATGCGGGCAGACTTTTTAAAGCTGGTGCTCACGGACTCCCAGCCTCTCACGGAGCAGTATGAGCGCGCGCTGGCGAAGCTGGAGAGTGATCTGGCGGCAGATGCCGACTACGAGCAGGCGCAGCTGGTGCAGCGCCGGCGTGAGGAGCTGAAGGCCATCTACCCTGGCGGCAGCACCCTCAGCAGCACATCCATCCCCCTGGCGCTGGAGCGCCTCCGCCTGGCCGGCACGGTGGAGGCACGCGGGGACGTGCTGACGAACTGGCGCAGCGCGGGCAGTCAGGTGGAGTGGGCTGGCATCCACGTCACCCCTGGCATCTACCACCTGGAGCTGGAGGCCAGCATGAGCACCCTGCCGGCGGTCACCGGCCGCATGCAGCCGCAGGAGAAGGCCTCCTTTGTCTTCTATGAAGTGTCCCTCCTGCCCGGAGCGCAGGAAAACCGCCGCGCCTTTGACATCGTGTCCGGAAAGGATGAGGCCTACACGCCGCTGCGCATCGGCCCGCTGAACTTCAGCCGTGACACCGTGACGCTGCGCCTGGCCCCCGCCATGGGCTACCCGGCGAACACCATCTCCCTGCGCCAGTTCCGCCTGGTGCCTGCGGTGGCCGAGGTCACTCCCACCGCCGCGCCGGTGCCGGAAGGGGACACGCTGACCGCCGCCCGTGAGGCACTGCTGCGGGAACTGACGAAGGTCCAGAAACCGGCCATGACGGCCTACCGCGCCGTGCTGAAGACGCTCCCCGCCGCCTCCCCCGAGGTGAAGGAAGCGGTGGAGATGGAAACCAAGCGCCTGACCCAGCTGGAAAATTCCGCCAGCTCCCCCGTGATGATTCTGGAGCGCATGGTGCGCCAGCTCGGTGGTCTGGCCGGCTTTGAGGCCATCGATGACGCGAAGTATGTGTCCGCCGTCACCTCCAGCGGCGACCGCTTCACCATCGAGCATGAAGGCAGGCAGATCCCCGTGCGCTTGATGTGGGTGAGCTGCGCACCGCCGGATGAGAAAAATCCGGGCCGCAAGAACTTCGCGGATCACTTTGACATCGAGATGGAAAACATCGGCGGACTGGCCCGCACGGCGCGGGAGTTCACGCTCGGTTATCTCGGCGGGAAATCCCTGCGCCTCCTGCTCCGCCCCATGAAGGACAAGGAAGGCTTCCAACCTGCGCTGGTCTTCCTGCCGGACGTGGGTCTTTACCAAAACGTGCTGGTGGACCAGGGCCTGGCCGCCGTGGAGCCCACGCTGAAAAACGCCCGTGCTGGTCTCATGGAGCGCAGCCTCCATGCCAGCCTGCTGGAGCATGAGGCCTCCTCCAAACGCCTGAAAAACGGTGCCTGGGCACTTTCTGAGGAGGATAAAAAATGAGCATCGCGCGGCTTCCTCTCACGCTTCTCGGCATTGGCTTTGGCCTGGGACTCGCTCTCGGCATTTCCGCCGCAGGTCGGGTGCAGGGCCAGACCCCGGCGCCGGTGACACCTCCGGCGTCTGTTTCTGCTCCCGCTGCGGTTCTCGCTCCGGGCACTGCGACAGCCGCAGCCCCTGCGATCGCGGGCACCATGGGCTCCCCGGCGGTGGATGCCAGCAGCCCGGACTCACGCCTGCGCCAGCTGGAGGCCATCTACCAGCAGCAGCTCCGCGCGCGGCACATTCCTTTGTTAGGCAAGCACCTGACCGAGCTCCAGCTGGCCGCCCGCAGCGCTCCCGGCCCGGCCTGGCAGCAGGAGATCCTGCGCGTGCAGTCCGTGATCAGCGCCGGTGGCGTGGTGAATCTCACCGCCGCGGCTCGTGAGCTGAATCCCGCCGTGCCCGCGCCGGTGCTGCCGCCCATGCCTGACCGCCCGCGGCGCGTCACGCTGATGCTCACGCCCTCGCTGGCCCAGACCATCGATCCCAAGCCGGAAAGCAGCGCCAGCCCCGTGGGCGCCGCCATCGGCCAGCTGACGTGGAGGATCGAGTCCCTCCCGGCGGGCGAGTATGACCTGGTGCTGCACTACGCCAGCGTGGTGGCGGACACGGAAGTGCCCGTCAGCATCGAGTTCGCCGGGCAGAAGCTCACCCAGATCCTCGAGGCCGGCCAGACCACCCAGGATGGCAAAAACTTCCGCCTCCTGCGCCTCGGCCAGATCAAGCTGGACACTGATGTCAGCGGTGTGCCCCTGGTGCTGACCGCCGGCACCGTGACCACCCCCGCCCTCATCGTGCGGAACCTGGTGATCGGCCGCGCCCGGAAGCCTTAGCACTGATGCGGCTAAGCCATGCGTGTGGACGTGCATGCTCAACTCAACGGTATGAGGGCCGACGGCCCGACACTCCTCAGCCCAGGCCAGGGGGCCTGGGTTTCCAAGGCTTCTGTCCTTCCCGCTCAACCAGAGCGCCCAAGGTGCGACACTCGACTCCTCGGTCACTTCCGCCGCCGCTACCTCAGGCGTCGAGTGTCGGCCTTTCAGGCCTCCACGGCGTTGGAATGACGATGTCTGCCACGCTTCCCAGGGCGCTGCCCTGGGCTAAGGAGTGCCGCCTCTTTGAGGCTCCAGACCAGAATATCTCAGCGGCATTAGGCCTAACTAAAAATCACACTCCAAGACCCGCGTAATAGGGGGCGATGCGGCGCGCGTGCTCGTCATACGCGGCCTCAAAGAGCTCCGTGGCGCGCTGCACGCCCACGAGGGCACCGGCGGTGAGGACTTTCGGAGGCTGGCCGGCCTGGGTGAGACGGTGGGCCACCTCTGCCTTGATGGTGTTCACCAGCAGGCATCCGCCCACCGTGCTGCCCGGGGCCACGGGTGTGTCGAGACCTACGATGTCCACCATGGCATCTCCCACCGGCGCGCCGGTATCCAGCACGATGTCGGCGAAGTCCTGGAGCTTCTTGCCACCGGGATGACGTGTGGTGCTGGCCTCCGCATGATCGCGTGAGATGATGGCCACCACCTTCACCCCCCGGCGCTGAAACTCCTCCGCCATCTCCACCGGCACCACATTGCAGCCGCTGGAGGAGACGACGAGCGCGCTGTCCCCTGCCTTCAGATCAAAATTCCGCAGGATGCGCGCGGCCAGGCCGCTGACGTTCTCCAGGAACATGGCCTGGCGCTGGCCGTTCGCTCCGACGACCAGATTGTGGAAGGTCAGCGAGAGCTCGACGATGGGATTGAACCCTGGAAAGGAGCCGTAACGCGGCCACATCTCCTCCACCAGGATGCGGCTGTGGCCCGAACCAAAAACGTGGACCATTTGTCCGGCGAGGATGGTCTGGGCAAACATGTCCGCCGCCTGCTGAATCAGCGGCAGTTGCTTGCGGACGGTGTCGATGATGAGCGACGATTTGGTGAGGAAGGATTCGGCGGGGGACATGGGGGAAGCTCTTGGTTTGTTGGTTCCTAGTTCTTGGTTCAGCTTTTGACTTCGAGGCAGTGGTAGACACAGCCATAAGCTCCGGCCCATTCACCAGCGTTGGCGAGGGCGAGGCGGACGCGATGACCGCCGGGAGTCCACTCAAACTCGTCGAGGTAACTCTGCAGCGGCTGCATGAGCTGGTCTCCGGCACCGGAGGCGATGCCGCCGCCGAGGATGACGAGTTCCGGATCCAGCACGTTGATGAGGGAGATGATACCGGTGGCGAGATAGCGCACGGACTCCAGCCAGAGAGACTGCGCCTTGGCATCCCCCGCCGCAGCGGCGGCCACGAGCACGTGCGTGTTCTCATACTGACCTGCGCCGCGCTCTTGCAGGGTTTTGTTGCCGAGGAAGGACTCAAGACTGCCGGGGGTGTTGAAGACGTCTTGGGGCGCGTTCGCATCGACCGTGATGTGGCCGAGATGGCCGCCACGGCCAATGTGACCTTTGAGCAAGCGACCACCGCTGAGCACCGCGCCACCGACCCCGGTGCCGAGGGTGATCATGAAGACATCCTGACAGCCCTTGGCCGCGCCGATCCAGACCTCGCCTAACAAGGCGGCATGCGCATCATTGAGCACGCGCACTTCGCGGTCAAGAAAGACGGGCCAGTCGAGCTTTTCCAGGCCATGCATGCGGCCGGGCATCCAGTCGATGCAGCGGCCGTTGCGATGGGCCAAGCCGGGCGCGGAGAGGCCGACGCTCAGCTTCCCCTGCCCTGCCTGAAGCTCGAACTCATGGACGATGTCCCGCACGGTGTGGGCAAAGCGCGGCTCGGTGCCCACGAACTCGCCATCCTGCGTCGGCCGGGACAGGCTGGCGATGAGCGCTGACGAGGCTTGATCAATGAGCGCGGCCTTGATGTTCGTGCCGCCGAGGTCGATGCCAATGGCTAAACTCATGATTGGTTAGGCGGACCTCCCCTCGCTCACCGTCCAGCCGCCATCCACGGCGAGCACCTGACCGGTGATGAATTTCGCGGCCCGGGAAAGCAGGAAGAGCGCGGCGCCATCGCAGTCCTCAGGCACGCCCACCCGACCGCCATCGAGAGGCTGCTTCACGGCCACGAAGTCCATGATGGCCTCATTACCCACGGCGCGGCGGGACATGGGTGTCTCCACCAGGGCGGGTGCGATGACGTTTACGCGGATGTTTTGCGCCGCGTAGTAGCTGGCGATGGATTTGCTGAAGCCTAGGATGCCCGCCTTCGCCGCCGCATAGGCATGACTGGCGAAGAACTCCGGTGATGGCGACCAGCCGAGCACGCTGCCCATGTTCAGGATGCAGCCTCCGCCGCCCTGCGTGATGAACTGCTTCACGGCGGCCCTGTTTGAAAGCATGACGGAACTCAGATTGAGATCCAGCGTGTAGCGCAGGCCTTCGTCCGTCATCTCATGCAAGGGTCCATCGCCTTTCGACCGGCCGCTGCCACCCGCGACATGATACAGCGCGTCCAGGCGGCCAAACGTTTCCACTGCGAGCCCGACGGCATGATCGGCGGTTTGCGGTGAGGTGGCATCGCCCGCGAAGCCGCGCGCATTGGGCCCGAGCAGGAGCAGGGCCTCCTCCACATTTTCCTCGGAGCGGCTGGAGACGACCACGCGCGCGCCGTTCTCGATCAAGGCCTGCGCCGCTGACAAGCCCAGCCCGGTGGTGCCGCCCATGACGACCACCACCATCCCCTCGACATCGTATCTCACGCTCATTGGAAGTGATCTAGACAGAGCAGCCTCCGTTCACAATGCCAAACTGTGGATGACAATCCGCCGGGCGGGATGGGACATGACCGCCGGAGGCGGAATGACGAAGATCGGAGGGGCTATTTCTTCTCTTCGATGTCGAGGACCTTGATATACGTCCACGGTTTGCCCTCAGGGTCCCTGAGCATGGCTTCTGGCAGGGTGAGGGCGCTGCCGACTCGGCGGGTCTTCACGATGGAGATGCTGCCGTCTACAAGGCCGACAAGGATCTTATTGCCCCGCCAGACGCCTCCGCGGGTTGCTCGATTGGCAAGTTCTGATTTCCATTTGGGAGGCCAGGTGTCGTCGAGTGCGTTCTCATAGATGGCGGGGTGATTTGACTGGTCATGCGTCGTCAGCCCCCCAAGCACCGCCCAATGATTTTCACCGGGTTGCACTGCTTCTTTAAAATCTGGAGCTTCCCCGATGATGCCATCCGCAACGTAGGGGCTGAGTTCTCCGCTGAAAAGCTGCTCATCTTCCACGATCTCATACGCGATCAGATCACGAAACACCTGGTTGGCCGTGGTGCGTTTAGCTCGCACATCTGGAAAGGTGCTGCCGTTGTCATTCGCGAAGATCTTGAAGGCAAAGATGATCTTTTTACCGTTCTGAGCCTGCCTGCCGCGGTAGGCCAAATCCATGACGCCATTGAAAATAACCTGCACGAGGAGAGGTGTCAGGCCGATGACCAGCAGCACACAGAGCCACTGCGTCCAGCCCCATCCTTTTCTCGGCTTTTCCGGTTCGTTCATCGCGGCCATGGAATCACGGCGGGCATGCAGATGGCAAGCGTTGTTCGGGGCGATGAGCATCTTTCGGAGATCGGCGTTGAAGTCGCGAAGCGTCGTGGAGTGCGGTGATAAGCGCTCAGGCGCGGCACCGCTGTGCGCGGGTGAGGGGGCGGGCACCGAGCGCCCCAACCAATCCCAGGTGAGATGAATGGCCCGGCATGGAGGAAAGATGGTTAGGTGTGGAAAGCCGGTGCGGAACCCGCTTCGGGGTTCGCGCCTGGATGAGGAGACATCGCGTTCAGGCGACCAGGGTAGGCTCGTCGAGACTCGCCAACCCTTCGCTGTGGTTCGGAAGCCCTTTGGGCTTCAAAAACCGATGATCGGTGGCTCGGGACGCCTATCGAACACCTGATACCGAACACCTGATACCGAACATCGAACATCGAACATCGAACATCGAACATCGAACATCGAACATCGAACATCGAACGACCGCGCATCACCGCCGCATCCTGCCCCCATGGAACCCCGAAGCGGGTTCCGCATCACAGCGAAGGGTTGGCGAGCCTTAGCGAGCCTACCCTGGTAACGCGGAAACACCCACCACGTTCAAGCCCGAACCCCGAAGCGGGTTCCGCACCGGCTTCGTCTCACGGCGTCATGCCAATCCCACCGTCCCGTCCCCCCGCTCGACTGCGGTGTCACCGATGCCAGGGGGCCCTGGCATCTCGACCACCGCACTCCACGACGCTTGCGCGAAGCTCACAGCCTAACGAACAGCGCGGCATCTTTTCTAATACGTGGCTCTTCCGCCGGAGAGGTCGAAGACGGCGCCGGTGGTGAAGGAGCAGGCTTCGGAGCAGAGCCAGGCGACCATGGCGGCGGCTTCTTCCTTCTGACCAAAGCGGCTCATGGGAATCTTGGAAAGCATGTAGTCCACATGCTGCTGGGTCATCTGCTTCAGGATGTCCGTCTCAATCACCGCAGGGGTGATGCAGTTGACGAGGATATTGGACGTGGCGAGCTCCTTGCCCAGCGACTTGGTGAGGCCGATGACGCCGGCCTTGGAGGCGCTGTAATGGGAGGCGTTGGGATTCCCCTCCTTACCCGCGACGGAGGCGATGTTGACGATGCGACCGAAGCCATTCTTCAGCATCTGCGGCACGACGCCGCGGCAGCAGAGGAAGGGGCCGTTGAGGTTGATGTCCAGCACCCGCCGCCACTCTTCCGGGGTGAGTTCCCAGAGCTTGGCGTTGTTTCCGGCGATGCCGGCATTGTTCACCAAAAGGTCGATCTTTCCCAGCGCGGCGAGCGTGGTCTGCACGGCGGCTTCCACGGAGGCGGCATCCGTCACATTCACCTGGGCGGTGGCGACGTTGCCGAGAGATGAGAGACTGGCTTTGGCCTCGCTCAGCGCGGCTTCATCGACATCCCAGAGGCAGACGGAGGCGCCGTCCTGCAGCAGACGCTGGGCGATGGCGTAACCAATACCACGGGCACCGCCGGTGACGATGCCGGCACGACCTGAAAGCGGGAGAGAAGAGGACATTGAAAAGGATGCGGGAGAGAGACGGAGAAAACGTGGGATCAGAGCATGCCGGGCTGCCAGCCGGGGGACTCCTCAGGCGGCGGGCCGGGGCGTGCGCCGGAACCAATACGTGATCTCATCTCCGGATCATCCAAGGCACGATCCACGGCATCCTGCAGGGCACCTGAGGTGAGGGTGGTGAGGAGGGGCACGGGGGACCCGCTGCCGGGCACATAGGCGGTGCCCTGGCGCTCGCCCGTGTACACCTCACGATGCAGGACGCGGCCGGTGGAGGCATCCAGGATGGTGACGCGCAGGCGGGCATAACCATAAGGACGAACGAGGAGCTGGCAGTTCAGGTCCAGCACCTCCCCGGTGACGATGTAGCGCGCGCCTGAGCGGCGGGAGAGCATGCCACGGCCCTGCAAGGCATAACCAAAAGCATTGGTGACCATGTCCGCCACGGGCACGCGGCTCTGCACGTGCTCCAGCGGCGTGCCGATCTGCGTGCGCACGGTGCCGAGATTATACTCACCCATGTCACGGCGGTCCGTGAAGCCCTGGGTGGAGAACTCCGGCGCGCCGGGAACGATGTGGCCGGTGCCGGAGGCATAGTCCAGACTGACCTGGCTGGTGGTGGTGCAACTGGCGATCAGCAGGGAGCTGAGCGCGGCGGCGAGAAGGCAGAAACGTGTGGGCATCATGACGCCGTCAATGGACGGCAAAGGCCTGCGGAGTCAAAGTCATTCTCCCCCGGCGATGCCCTGCGTCTGCCAGCACATCTGCCTCAGCGGCGACGACGACGCGCGATGCTGAGGATGCCGGCGATGCCGAGCAGGAGGGCACCGGCGGGCTCGGGCACCGGAGCAAACTGGCTGTTCATGACCGTGTTGGCGATCTGGTTTCCAGCGCTGGCGGCATCCAGGGCATCTTTTTCAAAACTGAGGCCGCCCCAGACGGAACTGTAGGTGGCTTCCGCCAGGGCATCCGCGAGGCTGCTGAAGGTGCGGGTCATGTCGTTGATGCCATCGCCATCCGTGTCAAACTCGATGGTGAAGGCATAATTTGTGCCGGCGAAGAGCTCGAGGATCGGCACCGCTGAACCGGCGAAGATGCCCTGCTGGGCGAAGTAAGAGGGCATCTCTTCCGTGCCGAGCAGAGCGGCCCAGGCAGGATCCGCGATGGTGAGGGCATTGCTGTCCGCGCCACCGTTTTGGATGGCCTGCTCCGGGGTCCAAAAATCCACGCTGTATTTCGTGTCCAGGGCCACAATGGCGGCATCTGCCATGGCCACGTTCAGCGCGGCATAGAGGCGGGCGGTTTCATCCAGGCTCAGACCCTGCGAGGTGACGATGCCCTCGGCGATGCTGTTCCAGATGCCGACGTTGCTGGTGGTGCCCTGCGCGCCATGCCAGAAGAGGGCTGCCTGGGTCTGCGGCAGCGTGCGGGTGCCGCTGCTGGCCGAGCCGATGTCCTTCACGGTGTTGTAATCCGTGGCATAGGCACTGGTGGCGATGTAAGCGGTATTGCTCATGCCCAGCGTGCCGCTGAAGCCGGTGGTGCTGGCGATGGCAAAGGTGCTGACGCTTCCCCAGCCGGGAAGCAGGGCCGTGTCCGTGGATGCTTCCGACCAATGGCCTGCGCTGCCGACTGAGGAGTAGAGATTCGGGTCACTGGCCACGGCTGCACCATCGGTGGCGCGCCAGTTCAGGATGTCATTGCCGACCAGGGTGCCAAAATTAATGCCGGAGATGAGGCCGGGATCACCGCCGAGGGAGGTCAACTGGTTCTGATACAGCGTGAAAAAGGCGGGCTCCATGGACTGATACAGTCCTGAAAGCACGGTGTAGGCGGCGGCCGAGGTGGCAGCCTGGAAGGAGGCCCCGGGCGCGGCATTGCCAGAGGGGCCGGAGTAGCTGCCCTGGGTGTAGAGATTGTAGTTCCCGGAGATGCCTTCGAGCGAGTTATACATGGCCGTGCTGAGCATGGCCATGCTGCGGGAGATCTCCGGGGAGAGCTCGTTCGAGTTCCGCCCTGCGTCGAGCGCCAGCTCATTCCAATCACTGATCCAGTCTGCACGCGCCGACGGACCGCTGGCACTGAGGAGGATGACTCCGAGAGCAGCGGAAAGCAGACGGTAGGGCCGGGAGAAAGGCATAAATCGAGCAGCATTTTCCCGCAATCATGCAAAATAATCAACATTTATTATAAATTTCATAACTTAAAATGGGCGACTTGGACGACTTTTCCGTGGTGTAGGGGCCTGTTGGGGGATCTTCGCGTGTCGTGGCGGTCGGCACGGCTGAAGGGAGTGCGTTGCCGAGGGCTGTTTCCACGCGTAACAGTCCCAGCCAGTGACTTTCGCCACCCAGATCACCCTTTTCCGCATCCTGCTGATCCCTGTCTTCATCAGTCTGGCGGTCTACTACGGGCAGAGTGTGATCTCCGGCGCGCCGGACGAGTCCCTGCGCTGGTGGACCATCATCACCTTCGGCACCGCCGCCCTGAGTGATGCGGTGGACGGCTACATCGCCCGGCATTTTAACCAGATGAGCAAGCTCGGGGCCATCCTGGATCCGCTGGCGGACAAGCTGATGCTGCTCTCCGCCATCATCGCGCTCAGCTTCACGGGATGGCGCAACCACTTCCCCCTATGGTTCCCCACCCTGGTCATCTTCAAGGATCTCGTCAGCATCGGCGGGGCGTTTTTGATCAACAGTCTGGCGGGCCGCTGCGACATCAAGCCGCACTGGACGGGCAAGGTGGCCACCTTCGGCCAGTTCGCCGCGGTGCTCTGGCTGATGCTGGAAATCCCCTTCCTCATCTGGCCCACGGTCATCGCCGGTGCCTTCACCGTGATCTCAGGCTTTCTGAACCTCGCCGCCGGGGTGCGGCAGGTGAAGGATGCGGGGTAGGCCACGCCACGAGGCGACGTGAGGCCGAACCAAAAGATCTGCCATTCCTGACGTCCGCGACTTGGCAGCGCGGGGGGCCTGTGCTCTCCTCCGCGCCCGCCCATGCCTGACGACGAAACGACCCTCTTCCGCCAATCCTGGACTCTCTATGATGCGCTCTCGGAGAAGAACTACATGTTTCACCGCGAGATCTATGCCTGCGTGGCGGCGATCCTGAAGCAGCGGCATGACCGGGGTTTCGAATCGCTGCTGGACCTGGGCTGTGGCAATGCACGCTTCCTCGCGCCGTGCCTGCTGGGCTCGCCGCCGGACCGCTATGAAGGCATCGATCTCTCCACGGCGGCGCTCGATGAGGCGCGTGGTTATTTAAAGGGGCTGGCGCAGTTCAGCCTGCATCAGGCGGACATGCTGGAGGCCGTGGAAGCCAAGGACGAGAAGGTGGATGTCATCTTCACCGGCTATGCCGTGCATCATCTCAGCTTCGCGGCGAAGCAGCGGCTCTTCCAGGCCTGCGCGCGCGTGCTGAAGCCCGGCGGCCTGTTCCTGATGGTGGATGTGGTCCGCGAGGAAGGCCAGAGCCGCGAGGCCTATCTGGAAGGCTATCTCGGCACCATGCGCACCCAGTGGACGGAGGTGCAGCCCGCGCATCTGGATGAAGCCTGCGCGCATGTGGCGGCCTTTGATTTTCCCGAGACGCTCAGTGATCTCACTCAAATGGCGCAGAACGCCGGCTTCCAAGAGACGCGGATGCTGCAGCGGCATGCGCAGCACCATGTGCTGGCCTTCACGGTGTGAGATAGATTGCTTTGAATCTGGTTGAAAGAGGTCCGCCACTCATCCCGGCTATATGGGCCATGTTTCTTCGATTCACTGCCTGCACTCTCCTCGCTGCCACCAGCCTGTCCGCCGCTGACTCGGCGGATGTCGTCATCTATGGCGGCTCCTCCGGTGGCATCACCGCTGCCATCCAGACCGCGCGCATGGGCCGCACGGCGATCTTGATCGAGCCGACGAAGTTTCTCGGTGGTCTGACCACGGGGGGGCTCGGCGCCACAGACATCGGCAACAAGAAGGCCATCGGCGGTCTCTCGCGTGAGTTCTACGGGAACATCCACAAGTACTACAGCGATGCCGCGAAGTGGAAGCAGCAGACACGCGATGACTACTTTGCCAAAAAGCATCACGGCAACTCCGGCGAGGAGACGACGATGTGGACCTTTGAGCCGCATGTGGCCACGGAGGTGTATGATGCCATGCTCAAGGAAGCGGGCAGCAAGGTCACGGTGATCTTCAGCGAGCGTCTGGACCTGAAAAAAGGCGTGGTCAAAGAGGGCGCGAAGGTCACCAAGATCATCATGGAGAGCGGTCGCGAGTTCACCGCGCCGATGTTCATCGATGCGACCTATGAGGGCGACCTCATGGCGAAAGCGGGAGTGAGCTATCATGTGGGCCGCGAGGCTAACCAAGTGTATGACGAGGCGCTGAACGGCGTGCAGGTGGCCCACACCAAGAGCCACCAGTTCATCAAGCAGGTGGACCCCTATGTGAAGAAGGGTGATCCCTCCAGCGGGCTGCTGCCAGGCATCGAAAAAGATCCCGGGGTGGAGTTCAGCGGTGACAAGAAGGTGCAGGCCTACAACTTCCGCATGTGCACCACGGACGTGCCGGAAAACCGTCGTGACTGGGAAAAGCCGGCGAACTATGACGAGCGCTGGTTTGAGCTGGCGCTGCGGAATGTGGAGGCTGGTGACCTGCGCATCTCCTGGGCCCCCTCCTGGATGCCTAACCGGAAGACGGACACGAACAACAATTTTGCCATCAGCACGGATTTCATCGGCCAGAACTGGGACTATCCTGAGGCTGACTACGAGACCCGCGCGAAGATCTGGCAGGCGCATGAAGACTGGCAGAAGGGCCTGATGTGGACCTATGCGCATCATCCACGGGTGCCGGAGGCCATGCGCGCCGCCTTCCAGAAGCTGGGCCTGGCCAAGGATGAGTTCAACGACAATGGCAACTGGCCGCGCCAGCTCTATGTGCGCGAGGCCCGCCGCATGATCGGTGGTTATGTCATGACCGAGAAGAACTGCAAGCGCCGCGAGATCGTGGAAGACAGCGTGGGCATGGGTGCCTACAACATGGACTCCCACAACATCCAGCGGTTTGTCACGGCGGAAGGGTTTGTCCGAAACGAGGGAGATGTGCAGGTGGGCTCACGCCCATATCCGGTGAGCTTCCGCAGCATCACGCCGAAGGCTGCCGAGTGCACGAACCTGCTGGTGCCCGTGTGCCTCAGCGCCAGCCACATCGCCTATGGCAGCATCCGCATGGAGCCGGTGTTCATGGTGCTGGGCCAGAGCGCTGCCACGGCGGCGATCCATGCGATCGAGCAAGGCACGACGATCCAGGGCATCGACTACGCGAAGCTGAAGGAGCGCCTGCTGAAGGATGACCAGATGCTTGATTTCGAATCGCCCCCAGCCCCCGAAGTGCACTCGTTCAAGAAGGCTGACCTGAAGGGTGTCATCGTGGATGATGCGGATGCGGTGCTGACAGGCTTTGAGACTGAAGGCCACACCACGGGCGGCTTTGTGGAGTCCGGCTATCGCCATGACAGCGACTCCCTCAAAGGCGAGCAGAAGGCCAAGTTCATCCCTGCCCTGCCGAAGGCTGGCAAGTACAGCGTGGCCATCAGCTACAGCGCCCTCGCCAACCGTGCCACGAATGTGCCCGTGACCGTGCATCATGCCGATGGCGATACCGTGATCACCGTGGACCAGAAGAAAAAGCCTGCGGACGCGAACAATTTCCAGCCGCTGGGCAGCTTCCGCTTTGAGGCGGGCAAGGCCGGCTGGGTGCAGATCAGCAACGAAGGCACGAAAGGCCACGTGATCATCGACGCCGCGCAGTTTGTGGCAGAGTGATGCAGACCTGTTGTCGCGGAACTCGTGAGAGTTCCGTCTTCGAAGCCCATCATCTATCGTTGGCATCGGGAGTCGGCGCCCTCGTGCGCACGCGAGACTTTTCTAGTTCGGAAGATCGCTCATGCGCAGACAGCGGTGCCGCGCCTGAGCGCTTATCACCGCACTCCACGACGCTGCCGCGCTGTTCGTTAGGCCTTGAGCATCGCGCGAGCGTCGTGGAGTGCGGTGGTCGAGAGGCACGGGCACCCGTGCCTCGGTGACACCGCTGTCGAAGAGGTGGACGGCACGGCGTGTTTGCGGAGGTTTCGCTGGTGCCTGTTCAAAGCCCTCGCCGCACTTTAGCAAGTGCGCCTACCTCCGAGGATGGCACAGTCGACGCAGCCGTTCGAGATGAACCTCTGGAGAGGCAGTGTCGGCGTGATGGGGGAGGATGCCGTGGAGATCCAGCTCCAGGGCTTTTGCGGCACTCGCGCGGGCCTGCTGAGTGTCCGCATTCAAGATGCGCGGAGGGAAATGGGACCAGGGTCCGTAGCTTGCGAAGAGATCGGCGCAGAACAGCAGCTTCAAGCCCGGGCAGTAAAAGCCCGAATGACCGGCGCTGTGCCCCGGAAGATGAATCGTGGTTAGGCCGTGCCAGATGTCCAGAGTATCGCCATCATCGAGAAACCGTGACGGCGTGAAGGGCTGAAACCCCAGCAGCGGACGTCCGATCGCCTCCAGGCATCCGGTGACTCTCGCGGCACCGTGATACACCGCGCGGCCCTCATAGTGAGCCGCATCCAGCCGAGGTGCGGCGATCCAGGCGCCGGTCTCGTGAGCCAGGCTGGCGACATTGAGGATGTGGTCCAGATGCCCATGCGTCACCAGGATGCCGAGGATGGGTTCCTGGTCCCAGCCCCGTTCACGCAGCGCACGCTGCAGCAGTCTCTTTCCACCGATGAAGCCGCCATCGATGAGATAGAGTCCCTTTGCATCACGCAGGACATAAAAGTTGATGCCGAAGGAGCGGACTTGCAGGAGATCGTCACGCATGGGACGAGGGGCGATCCACGTCCGCGATGGCATCTCCGGCGTTCGGTGCCCAGGTGGCATACGGGCTCCCGGACAGGGATGAGTTGGTGTAGCGGGAGTCTGAGGAGACCTCGGCACCGAGCCAGGCGGGGCGCTCAAAGGGGGTGTCTTCAGCAGGCAGCTCGATCTCGGCCACGATGAGGCCGGCGTTGCTGCCGTGGAACTCATCGATCTCCCAGGTGAAGCCGCCGATGACGAGCTCATGGCGGGTTTTATCAATCACGGTGGGCAGGCAGAGGGCCAGCAGTTCCTCGGCATCCGCGATGGGGATGGGATACTCAAACTCGGCCCGGGTGATGCCGCTGCGCCGGCCTTTGAGGGTGACGAAGGCCTCGTCTCCGATCAATCGCACGCGCACCACGCGGTAAGGATCGCGGGAGAGATATCCCTGCGCGATCCGGCGTGAGCTGGCACCGCTCCTCCAGGCATCATTGGTGACGAGAAACTTGCGTTCGATTTCGACGGGCATGAAGGGGGTATCAGATTGACTTTTAGTTAGGTCAGCGGCGGCGAATGATCATCGCCCAGGCTACTCATCCAGCACCTTCTTGAATCCGTGAAGCACATCAACCTGATAATAGCCCAGGGCGGCGGATGACCCGCCTGAATAAGGCCGCTCGTCCTCCATGGTCAGCTCCGCCCTTGGCACGCGGGGGATGATGAACGAGTCCACCGGGCGCATGAGAAAGTAGTGATAGCTGGCGTCTGATCCCCGGTAGCGAACTTTTTCGAGATTGGGATAGCCCGGAAGCGTCTTCGCATACCAGTCCTCCAGCTCGGCTCGAGACCATACCCGCTCCGCCGTGCCGCAGTGGGCTAAAAACACCATGAGCCCGCCTGCCTGAACGACGGATAAACAACGTAGCCAGGTCTTCATGGCATCCACCGTCTCCTATCCTGCCTACAAAGTCAGGTGGTTTCCAAAAGGATCCGCGAGGCCGATCTCCCGCACATTCAAGGCGAGGGCAGCATCTGTCAAACCTTGCCCTTTTGCCGTCCATAGCCAACTTCATCAAGGGCGCCCCTTTCCATCAGTGCATCACATGCAGAGCGAAACGCCGACAAATGCTTCGGCCGATAAAGGCCCAGGATAAAGCGATGGGATGAGTCTCCAGCCAGGGGAACTTCACCGAGATAGAATTTCTCGGCACCACGGCTGCAATCATAGTCCAGACGCAATCCTCCATCGGGAAGATCACGATGCCTGACGGTGACCTGAAATCCCGCCGCGCTCAGAACCTCCGGCACGGAGGTGTGCCATGGGTGGGGAATGTAGAGATGAGTGGCGGTGGTCATCGGTTCACCCCTGTTCGGTCACCGCATACAAGGTCAGATGATTCCCAAACGGATCGGCGAGATCGATCTCCCGCAGCCCCCAGGGCTGAAGCTCGGCCTTGCCGGGCTTGGCATACTTATAGTTCGCCGCGCGCAGGCCGTCGAGATAGGCATCCAGGTCAGGCGTCTCGATCCGCACGCGCGCTCCTGGGGCACAGTCACCATGATGCTCGGACAGATGCAGCACGCAGCCACCGCGTGAGATCTGCATGTAAAGCGGCATACCCTCGGCGAAGCGATGCTCCCAATCGATCTTGAAACCGAGGAAGGTCACATAGAATTCCCTGGCCTTGGCTTCATCAAAACTGCGGAGGATCGGGATGGCGGGTTTCATGGGGTTCAGATCGGCGAGCGCGTGAAGGGACAAACGGATGCATACATGAAGGCGATGCCTGCCACGATGGCAAAGGCGATGCCGACCACCACCATCATCGAATAGGAGACGCGGCTGCGGTCATCGTTCAAGGCGACGGTGGCAGCATAGGTCCAAAGAATGGGGACGAGCATCAGCCAGCCACCGTGGTGACGCAGAAACACGGCCACCTGATTCCACCGCACCCACCCGGGGTTGTCAGGATAGCCGGAAGCTTTGAGGACCAAGCCCACCGCGACAAAGCCAAGGACCACCACCAGTGTCTGGACGAGAGCGATGATGGTGGTGGTGCGGGACATGTGGTTGAGTGACTGGATCGACCTAATGAAAGCCGCTGATAGGCAATGCGTCCTCGCGGCAGGTGGGGACGATGTGCTGCGAAGTTGCTTTTGAAAAGTCACAACCTCAAACGAGGTGGCAGCCTTCCGCGTGTCTGGCTTCGGACGCGACGGATTCATCCTTCGCAGTCTTGCTACGGAGAGCGCAGCGCTTCCCTACCAGCGTCTGGTGACCGCCGGAGGCGCGGAAGAGGTCATCCCGCTGTCAAACAGGCTCCAGGAAAGCACGTTGCAAATCAGTCTCACTCGCATCAATCCTCAAGCAAGGATGCCTCGCGCTGGCCGTTAAAAAAGCCGCCGTTAGAAATCAGCTAGGCATGGAGAGCCTACACAAGGATGTGCATGCGCGACGTGGTGTCTGATAGGCGCGAATCTCACCCGAGGTGCGAATGGGCAGTGATGAAAACTGTGTCCCCGAAGCAGTGCTGTTCAGTAAAACACCTTTGGTTAGTCGCCTCGGCGGCGCTCATGGTCATGCAGGGGGCCTGCACCTCCAAAGCCAAAAAGGCCAAGGCTGAGGACGAGGAGGCCAGCAAGCCTTCAACCGGGACGATCGTAAAGGGCATCAGCCGGTCCACCGTGGGTGCCACCGCCATGGCACCCGTGGGCGCGACCCGCATCGGCACCGTGGTGATGTATGATCGTCTGCGCACCTTTTTGTTCGGCAATGCACCCCTGGCAGAGGGTATCACCAAGGTGGACGGCCAGCTCCTGGCGGGCGCCGGGGGCGAGGCTTTTGAGCGGCTGCTGGACCGGGAGAAGCTGCCTGCCCGCACCTCCGGATCCGTGAAGTTCATGATCGATGGAGACGCCTTCTACCCTGTCTATCTGAAGGCGATCCGGGAAGCGCGCAGCAGCGTGGACGTGCAGACTTTCATTTTTGACACGGATGACGTCGCCGTCAGCGTGGCGGATGCGCTCAAGGCCAAGTCACAGGAAATTCCTGTGCGTGTCTACTACGACGGCAATGGCAGTGCCGATGCCGGTGACAAGAAACCTAAAACGCTTCCTTCCGGCTTCTCCCCTGTCAAGAGCATCCAGGATCACCTAACGAAAGATTCGAAGATCCAAGTCCGCCGCACGGCCAATGCCTACATGGTGACGGATCATTCCAAGCTGCACGTCATCGACGGGCACACCGTCTTCATCGGCGGCATGAACATCGGCCGCGAATATCGTCATGAGTGGCATGACATGATGTCACGCGTGCAGGGTCCGGTGGTGGAGCCCCTGCGGCAGATCTATGAGCAGGGCTGGTCTGGAGATGCCTGGTGGCGGAAGCTCGACGGTGGAAGAGCCGCGCCAGCCCCTGTCCCTGCTCCGCCGGATGCGTCAGCGGAGCCCCTGGCAGAGCTGCGCATCCTCCGCACGCACACGCGCGGCGGCCGGCGGGAGGTGCTGAAGACTGCGCTGCTGGCCTTTCGGTGCGCTTCCAAACGCATCTGGCTGCAGACGCCCTACTATTCTTGTGATGAGGTGACGGAAGAGCTGAAGGCTGCCGTCAAGCGCGGTGTGGATGTGCGCGTCATCGTCCCGGCGGACTGCGATTACGACATCATGGAGGCGAACAATGCCGCCGATCTCAAGAAGCTTTTGGACATCGGCGCCAAGGCCTACCTCTACCCCGGAATGACCCACCTGAAGGCCACCGTCTGCGATAACTGGGCCATGTATGGCTCCGCGAACTATGACACGCTCAGCCTGCGTGTGAACGTGGAGCTGAACCTTGCCTCCTCGGATCCACGCATCGTCCGCACCCTGGCCCATGACGTCTTTGAGCGGGACTTCCGCGTCTCCAAACGCCTGACCCCTGCCATGGCCGAGGCCCGGATGAAAGACAAAGGCAACGCGATCACCGAGGTGACCGCTGACCAGCTCTAACAACCTCCGTGTCAAAACTGCCCCTTGATTCCCGCCCACCTCACCTTAGTCCCTGAAACACCATGAGCCTGCACTTGTCCCTCGGCCTCCACGCCCACCAAGACCCGCTGATCTGCACCGCCGAGCAGCGTGAGGTCCTGATCTCCGCCCTGAATCTCTACCAGACGAAACTGGCTGCCGATGCCATCGTCTGCGACGAGGGCTCCCGCGAGGAGGTGCTGCTGGAGGCGCTGGTGGCGGAGCATCTCTGCGAGCGGCTGAAGGAGTTCCGCGTGAGCAAGCATGAGGCCGATGCCAACTCCCACTCCCATGCAGAGCAGGCTGTCTTCTCGACCCTTAAATAGCACCTTTAGTTAGGCTCGGTGCCGACTGGCCAGAGTCCCGGATCAACCGCGATCCGCCTCACTTCTCGATCAGGGAGGTCTTGCACAGGTTGGCATAGAGGCCGCCGTGGGAGAGGAGCTCGTCATGCGTGCCCTGCTCGATGATCTGGCCGTGCTCGAGGACGTAGATGCGGTCGGCGTGGCGGACGGTGCTGAGGCGGTGCGCGATCACAAAGCTGGTTCGGCCCTCCATGAGGTGGTCGAGCGCGGACTGGATCTGGCGCTCGGTCTCGGTGTCGACACTGGCGGTGGCCTCGTCCAGCAGGAGGATGGGCGGATTCCGCAGCAGCGCTCTCGCGATGGAGAGGCGCTGCTTTTCACCGACGCTGAGCTTCACGCCGCGCTCGCCCACATGGGTGTCCAGCTGCTGCGGGAGGCGCTTCACAAAGGCATCCGCATTCGCACTGACGAGGGCGCCCCAGAGCTGCTCATCCGTGGCATCACGACGGCCGATGAGGAGGTTCTCACGCACGGTGCCGTTAAACATGAAGCTCTCCTGGGTGACGTAACCGATCTGGCGGCGCAGGGAGGATTTCTTCAGCTCGTGCACGGGTGTGCCATCGATGGTGATGACGCCTTCATCATACTCATAAAAGCGGGTGAGCAGATTGATGAGGGTGGACTTCCCTGCCCCAGTGGGGCCGACGAGGGCGATGGTCTGGCCGGGCAGCGCCTCCAGCGTGATGCCGTGCACGGTGGGCAGCTTGGCGGTATAACTAAAACCAACGCCTTCATAGCGCACGTGGCCCTTCACGGGCGGCAGCTCACGACCGCTGCTGGTATCAGCTTCTTGTTCGGCATCCAGCACGTCAAAGACACGCTCACCGGCGGCGCGGCCACCCTGGAGGATCTGATTGAGCTGGTGGAGCTGCTCGATGGGGTCGTAGAAGAACTTCAGCAGCAGGAGGAAGGCGGCGAGATCCCCCTTTTCAATGCGGCCATCCTTCAAAGCGAGCGCGCCGACCCAGAGCACGATGACCATGCCGAGGCTGCTGAGGAAGTGCATGCCGGGGCGGTAGACGGCCCAGATGCGCATGACATGGAGCGTGGCTTTTTTCAGGGCCTCGCTGGACTTGTTGAAGCGGGACAGCTCCTCGCGCTCCATGGCGTAGGCCTTGATCTGGCGCATGCCCGCCACGTTGTCATGCAGGAGGCTGTTCATGGCGCTGCTGGCCTTGCGCACGGCGCGGTGGCGGTCCTTGGACGAGAGGGTGTAACTCAGCGCGCCGAGGGCGAGCAGCGGCAGCGGGATCAGCGCATAGAGCGCGAGCTGCAGGTCCGCCTGAAACATGAAGGCCCCGACGACGACGATCTGCAGGACAGCGACGAGGCCCTGCTCGATGCCATCAATGAGCACCCGCTCCACACTCGGGATATCCTCGCTGACCGTGGTCATGATATCGCCGGTGGGGCGGTTATCAAACCAGCGCAGCGGCAGGGTCTGCAGGCGCTCGTAGATGTCACTGCGGAGATCGTAGATCACCTTTTGCTCAAAGGTGTTGTTGAGCTGGATGCGCAGGCTGTTGAACAGATGCTGGGCGAAGTAAGCCCCGAGCGCCATGAACGCGAGGGGTGTGAGCCGGTCCCACTGCCCCTTCGGCACCACCACATCCAGCACCTCACGCGTAACCGCCGGAAACACCACCACCATCAGGGTGCCCACAACGGCGCAGAAAAGCTGCGCGGAGGCCATGTAGGGATAGCGACGGAGGTAGGAAAAGACGCGGAGAATGGTTTTCACGGACGGGTGGCGGAGAGGGGGATACGCGTGAAGGGGCTGGATGGGAAAGGAAAGTTGCCTTCCGGGGGTTTGTTGCAGGGCTTGGCTCGCTCAAAAGGAGGACGCTTTTTTACAGGATTAACAAGATGGCAGGATGGACAGGATTTTTCTGTTTCCTGTGAATCCTGCGCTTGAAACCGGCGGCTCACTTGACTTCCCGCTCCACCACACGACCGGCCTCGGGCTGGAAGCTGCCCCACAGGGCCTGGCCCACGGAAGCGGCGGCATTGCCAGGGCTGCGGGTGCGCTGGGCGTGGAGAGTCTGCGTGCCGGCGCGGAGGCGGAGGCGCTCATGCGCACCGAAGTAGATGACTTCTTCGACGATGGCCTGGAAGCAATTCGCGCGCTCGCTGGCGGCGGGATGATCCGTGGAGAGATGCAGGCTTTCAGGGCGCAGCATGACACGCACGGCATCACCTGGATGGAGGTGGCCGCTGGCCATGACGGCGGGGCGGCCGAGGCCGTCTATCTGCACGTGGACGAAGCTGCCGGGCATCATCTCCTGCACAGTGCCACGGAGGAAATTCGCATCGCCAATGAAGCCGGCGACGAAGCCATTTGCGGGGGCTTCATAGAGCTCCGTGGGACTGGCGAGCTGCTCCACGCGGCCCTGATTCATGACGGCGATGCGGTCACTCAGGCTCAGCGCCTCGCCCTGATCATGGGTCACGTAGATGAAGGTGGTGCCGACCTCACGATGCAGCGCATTCAGCTCACTGAGCATGTGCTGGCGCAGCTTCAGATCCAGTGCGGCGAGCGGCTCATCCAGCAGCAGCACCTGCGGTTCATTGACCAGGGCACGGGCGATGGCGACGCGCTGCTTCTGGCCGCCGCTGAGCTGCGCAGGGCGCTTGCTCGCGTGATCAACCAATCGCGTCATGGCGAGCATGCGCTCGACGGAGGTCTTGACGTCAGACTTGGCGCGGCCGGCCATCTTCAACCCGAAGGCGATGTTTTCCCACACGCTGAGATGCGGGAAGAGCGCGTAGTTTTGAAACACGGTGTTCACGGGCCGCTTGTCCGGCGGGAGATCGGTGATGTCCTTGCCATCCAGCCACAGGCGGCCGCTGTCCGGCCGCTCAAAACCGCCGAGCATGCGCAGCAGGGTGGTCTTTCCGCAGCCGCTGGGACCGAGGAGGGAGAAGACCTCGCCACGATGGATGTGCAGGCTGACGGCATCCACGGCACGCAGTGCGCCGAAGCTTTTGGAGACCTGATCGATGACGAGGAAATCGCTCACGCGCGGAGTTGTAGAGCGTGCGGATGGAATGGGAACAGGAGATTTGGAGAATCAGTCATCAAGGCGATTCCTCACCCGTCAGAGGGGGCAGGAATGCTCCCGTTACTTCAGATGTATTCGGGCGATTCCTCGCCCGTCAGAGGGGGCAGGAATGCTCCCGTTACTTCAGATGTATTCGGGCGATTCC
>JAZKCU010000021.1:31781-44976 GCA_040387935.1 Verrucomicrobiota bacterium
TCGCCCGTCAGAGGGGGCAGGAATGCCCCCATTACAGGGGAGCCTGCTACTCGTCGTAGGTGGACATGCCGGGCTCCAGGCCGTGCATCATGGGCTCCAGCAGGCGGTAGCCGCCGGGGAGCTCCACGCGGGCCAGCTCGCCCAGTTCAGAGAAGTAGAGCTTGGCATCATAGCCGGGCATGAGGGAGGCGGTGACGATGTAGCACCGGCGCTGCTTGCCGGCGAGATCCAGCCTGCCTTCGCGGGCCTGGAGATTCGCGGCGGAGGCCTGGGGCAGTGACTTCATGTCCATGGTCAGGTTCTTCGGCAGCATCTGCGTGAGCCAGCCGGAGGCACCGGGATTATCAATCAGGGTCTGGAGCATGGCGGTGTTCATGATGACCTGGCCGCCTTTTTTGATCTCGATCTTCGGGAGCTTGTCGCCCTCCTTCCAGATGATCTCAGCCTCCATCTGAGAGTCGGGGGCGGTCACGCGCACGTCGAAGCTTTTCCAGTGCTCGGCCTCGAGCAGTTCACCATTCACCTGATAGCCGATGTCCACCTTCGCGTCCTGTCCAGGCAGCTGCAGCGAGCCATTGGCCACCAGGGCATACAGCGGCTTGGAGTCGGTCTCCAGGCCTGAGTCCATGCGGCGCAGGGCAAAGCTGGTGTGGCCGAGTTTTTCCATGCCCTGATAGACATGGAGGGTGTTGTTAAAAGCGGCGGCCTCAGACAGGAAGAGATCGAAAACCATGCGCACGGGCACCTCGGCGAAACGCGAGTGATCCGGGAAATAGGTGTCGCGGATGATGAGGCCGGTCATCACCGCCCAAAAGAGCACCACCAATGCTGAAAGCAGCCGCCAGATCATATTCGGAGTGTGAGAGTTTGCGGCGGGAAAGACAAGCCTGCGGTTTGAGAACTTCAAATGATGAGGATCTGATAGCTCACTTCCCACCGAGATAGCGCTGCAGGTTTCCGGCATAGCCCGCGAGTTCGAGGAAGGCGCGGCCGATGATCGTGCCCTGCGCATCCAGCACATCACAGGCGCCTTCCCAATACGGCAGTCCGGTGATCTCGCCACCCTGCTCCTGGTCCTGGGCCAGGGGCCGGAGTTCGAAGGTCTGGCCCTCGCACTCGATGCGCACGTGATTCGGATAGCTGGCCTGGGTGTGCGGGCTCTTCCAGGTGGCGAGGGCTTTCCAGGTGAAGCCGTCATGCTTCACGGCGCGCAGGGAGGCGTCTTTCTCGATCCAGGTGAAGGTGGACGCGGCATCCGTGCTGCCATCTGTGCGGCGCATGCGGTAGACCATGATCTCACGGCCGTCCGTGAGCTGCAGGGCGGCCCAGTCCCAGCCGGCCTGGCCTTCATCGAGCTGGGAGCTGCTGAACTCATGATCCATCCAGGCCTCGCCGGTGACGCGCTGCTCCTGGTTTCCAATCTTGGTTAGGCCGGTGGCCTTCAGCCTCGGAAAGGTGAGGTAGTGGCTGGCGGCGGTGGCGCTGCTGCCTTTCCGTGAGACGCCGTCCGTGCCGAAGATGACCACGGGTTTCACGGCTTCGAGCTCGAGCTTCAGGACGGCCTCGGCCTTGACGGTGGCGGTGAGATGGAGGCGGCTCGTGGCCTCATCCAGCCTGAGGGACCAGTTGGCATTCTGCACCTCCAGCGTCTGGGAGGATGAGGCGGCATCCCAGCCTTCACGGTTCAGCCTTTCCTCATGCAGGAACTTTCCGGAGGCGGCATCGAGCAGGGCCGCATGGGCGAGATGGAGGTGCGTGACTTTATCGGACGCGTCACGACTGGCCTGGCGGAAGAAGGTGACCTGGAAGCCGAAGCGTCTGCCCTGCGTGCTGTCGAGATGGCCGGTGAGATACCACCACTCGGTGCGGAACTCCGGATGGCTGCCGTGATCATGCGGAAAGGTGAACTGTTTGTTAGGCTGCGGGAGGGCGAAGCCGTCGGGCGTGGTGCTGGCCGGAGTCTGGGCGGAGACGGCGTGGGTGAGGAGAATGAGGAAGAAGGTGCTGAACAGTAGCAGCACTCCCTTCACGCCTCCGGCGGCCAAAAAACCTTGGTAGGGACGACCTTTCCATTCTCCGCAGCAAGACTGCGAAGGATGAACGTGTCGTCCGTGACCGAGGCTCGCCGAATCTGGCGGCACCATGAGGTCCCGCCTAACCACAAGATTATTCGCGCACAGCGGTGTCGACGAGGCACGGCTGCTCCGTGCCTCTCTGCCCTGAGCTTTACCCACAAGTTTGTTGAAAATCCTGCACCCGTTTGGCGAGCCGGAGGCTCGAAAGACATTAGCCGGTGGTGAAGCGAGGAACGAGCGGGAACCACCGGATGTGAGCGTCAACGTCCACGCTCTCTCAATGCGCACCGGCAGGTGCGCGAGAAGTGGCGATTTCACCCATGGCCTGATGATCGCCGACTTCTCGCGCCACCTTCGGGGCGCGTCATCGATCTGGGGCGCGTCGTGGTGGGTTCCGGTGGTTCTCGCTTCACCGCTTCGCGGTTTCGCTTCACCACCGGCTATCTTCTTGCAAGCCTCCGGCTCGCGATCCCTCAGCAATAGCTTGTGGATAAAGCTCAGCCCTCCGCCACCGCACTCAGGGACGCTTCGCGACTTCCATGTGAGGGGTGCTTTCATTCTTGTTCCTCCCAGCGCATTTTGGCGGCCCATTTTCCGACCAGGGAGGCAATCAACGCGCCGACGAGAACCACGGCGAGCAGCAGGCCGGTGATCTGCGCCCAGGGCACTGAGAGGGCGAGGGTCCAGCCGAAGCATTGTTTGTTCACCCGATAGATGAGCAGCCAGCCGAGCCAGCCTCCGGAGATCAGGCCCATCACGGCTCCGGCGATGGCCACGCCCGCACCTTCCCAGGCGCTGGTGCGGGCAATCTGGCGGCCGGTCATGCCGAGGGAGCGTAGCGTGCTGAGATCCGCGCGGCGCTCGAGCAGCAGGCTGGCAAGCGCGAGGCCGAGGCCTGCAACGGCGACGAACACACCAATCACCTCCAGCGCATAGGTGACGGAGAAGGTCTGGCGGAAGATGCGCAGGGCCTCGCGGCGCAGATGCGCATTGGTGAAGACGGAGAGACCTGGATGGGCGTCGGAGATCGTTTGGGCGATGGCCTCGGCATCGGCGCCGGGCTTCAGCATGAGGGCCACGCGCCAGGCCATGTCGGCCTCGAACCACTGGCGGAAGACTTCTTCAGAGAGCGTGATGGAACCGCGCTCGTTGCCGTAGTCCGCATAGATGCCTGTGATGCGCACGCGATGACCGCCAGGCAGGTCGAGATCATCCCCGGCCTTCATGGCGTATCTCTCGGCGAAGCTTTCATTCATGATGGCGCCGCCGTTCAGCCACCATTCGGGAACTGCGGGCTTTTTCACCCAGGCGTAGACCTCATGCTTCTGCGTGTGGCGGGCATCCACGCCCATGACCATGGTGGGGGAGCCTTGCAGGGTGATCTTGTGGACACGCAGCACGGCCGCTTCCGCGATGTCTGGCATGCCGCGCAGCTCACGCACGGTCTCCGGGCTGATCTGATGCGTGCTGCTGGCGCTCTGCGCACCGGCACTGGCGACATAGAGGTCGGCCTTCATCGTGCGCTGGATCCAGCCGCGCATGGTGGTGTCAAAACTGGCCACCATGATGGCCATGCCCGCCGTCATCGCCACGGCGCTGGCCAGCGCGGCCACGGCGAAGCGATGCCGCACGGTGGGCCGCCGGAGATGGCTCATGCCGAGGCGCAGCGTCACGGAATCCCGGAAGGTGCTGAGATGCTGCATGGGACGGATGAGCCAGGCCGCCGCGAGACCCGTGCCTAACAACCAACATAGCGCCGCAGCATAGCTGGCCAGGGGGATGCGCGTGCCACCGCTCAGACGCCAGGGGCCTATCTGCGCGAGCACCAGCGCGGCGCCCATGAGCGCCCAGCCGAGCCATTCGGCACGCCACCAGAGACCGCCGCTGAAGACGGCGGACTTCCGCCCCAGCATGTGCACCGGCGGTGTGCGCGCGGCCTCGCGGGCCGGCCACCACGCGGCGACGAGGCTGGTGATGAGGGCGATGCCCATGCTGAGCGCTGCCTCCGTCATGTCCAGCGAGGCGCTCTGCACACTGGAGGCGCCGTAGAGAGCATTCACGGTCTTGCTGACACCCACGACCGCGCCTTGCGCGCCTAACCAACCGATTAACAATCCCAGTCCGCCGCCGACCAGGCCGAGCAGAAGTGCCTCGACTAAAAACGCGCGCTGGATCTCGGCATCACGGACGCCGAGGGACTTAAGCACGCCGATCTCCTCACGCCTGCGGATGACCACGCCATCCAGCGCCTGGAAGATGAGATAGCCACCGACGAACAAGGCCAGCAGGGAGAGGATGGTGAGGTTCAGACGAAAGGCCTCCGTCATGGTTCCGGCGACTGCGCGGCGGTCCTCCGCCCCGGTCACAGCCCAGCGATCCCGGGCGATGCTCTGCAGCAGCTCCCCGCATTCCTCGCGCACCTGCGGAAAGGCAGTGCCCTGCTGGGTGATGACCTCCACGCGATCAACATTGCCCTCTCGTTGCATCACTTGTTGGGCCGCGGGCAGGTCCATGATGAGCATGGTGTCCGGCAGCGCAGGCACCCCGGGCACCTCCGGGATCACGCCGCCAATTTTCAGTGTCACCACGCGCTCATGAATCACGACCTGGAGATCATCTCCCACACGCAGGTTTCGTTTGTGGCTGACGAGCACGCCATCGGGTGATCTGCTGCGGCCATCCAGCCCTGCGGGGGCCTCACCACGCAGGTTCAGCAGGCTGATGAAATCCGTGCCGATGAGCCGCCACGTGGCCTGGGAGCCGATCTCCCCTTTCCTGCCCGGCACATAGGGCATGACGGTTTCCTCCACGACCGGCAGCAGATGCACAGGGCGCTCCGCCAGGACCGCGCGCATCTCACGCAGCCACTCCTGCTGAAGCGCGCCCGTGGTGCCGGTGATGGTGAAGTCCGCCTGCCGCGTGATGCTGCTGGTGAACTGCTCAAAACCGGAGAGTGCCGCGCGGTTCGCCAGCCGCATGGCCAGATACACACCGGAGCCAAGCGCGAGGATGAGCACCAAGGCCACCTGCTGCCGCCACGCCATGCGCCAGTGCCGAAGGGCGCATTTTTGGAGGATGAGGCGGATGATGCGCATCGGGGGTGTGATGAATACGCCTCAACATGGGTTTGGCGATGGCTGCAAATGGTATGCTTTCCAAGGGATCTCAGGCAACGCGAAGCGTATGGGGCGCGGATCTCCGAATCCGCAGCGGGGTGATGCGCTTTGGCGGGCGGAGCTTTGATGAGCGGATGTTCAACTCGACGATCAGGGCTTAGGATGTGGAACGCGCGACGTGTGTTCGGCCGACATCGCTGCGGGATCGCGGCCCGCTTACCTGCGTTCGGAGTAGCTGCGGATTCGGAGATCCGCGCTCCGGGGCGGGGAAAGTGTCAGCGTTTAAGGGGTCGAGTCAGCTTTATGGACAATGCGGTGTGCACACGGCCAGGGGAAGGCGCGGCAGCGTCGTGGAGTGCGGTGGTCGAGATGCCAGGGCCACCTGGCATCGGTGACACCGCTGTCGAGGAGGTGGACGGCACGCTGGATTGGCGAAGATATGCCAGACACCTCGAATCGATGTCTCACCTGCGCATGGCCTCCTTCCGGCCCGCGAATATCCCGCGTCCGCCCACAGCGGTGCCGCGCCTGAGCGCTTAGACCGGTTCTCAAAAATCCTGTCACTTTGCTCGTGCGGCGGAGCGGCCTCACTGGCTGCGTCAGGCGCTTGTCTGTTATTTCCTAATAGCAGGCGGCGCTCCTTCCTTGCCATTGAGGCCGCTGCGCTCGCCGAATCAAAATGACGTTCTTTTCGAGAATCAGTCTATCACCGCACTCCACGACGCTAGCGCGAGGATCGGGGCCTCACTGAGTGTGTGATTCAGAAGGCCCCAAAACGACAGGCTGCCAGCCTGGGCCAGCTCACTTCCCGAAGCACTGCAACCTGCCATCGACAGTGCTGACGTAGACGCGGCCTTGGGCGATGGTGATGCCGTCCCAGACGGGGGGGCTGGTCAGTTCGAGGCCGTCGGACTGCTCGCCGGTTTCGACGTTCACGGCCCACATCTTGGCTCCGCGGCGACCCTCGAGGGCTTCACTCTGCTCCTTGAGCTCCTCGATGATGGCGGGGTCCTTGGCGGCGAGGCGCTCGAAGGCGTATTCTTCATCGATGGTGTCCGGAGCACCGGCGACGAGGACGGTCTTGCCGGCCAGCGCCATGCTGCGGGCCACGATGGGGACGAAGCGGTCCCAGGTGTGCTTCACGAAGCTGCCGCCCGCCTTTGGCGAGGTGCCGCTGGCAGCGCCCTTGAACCACAGGGCTCCACCGACCTTGCCCTTGCCGGTCTCGACTCCGGCGCCGATGCCGTGGAAGCCGTTCGGGGAGCCATCGCGGCTGTCGCCGTTGTCAAAACTACACGCCACGAGGGCATCCACTGGCCTAACATCAGGGATTTCAAAACGCTGCTGCACCTCGGCGGCGGTGAGAGCCTTGTGATACAGGGCGAACTGGTCCATGAGGCCGCTGAAGCCACCCGCGCTGCCATCCGCCGCGCCCTGGCCATTGCCGAGATACATGGGATTTTTCGGACGAGCATCCACGGTGGCACCGTTGCCTTCGGAGACGAGCTTGCCATCGAGATAAAGGCCCATCTTGCCATCAACCGCGAGCGTGCCGACGAGGTGGTGCCAGCCATCCGTGAGGGTTTCAGCGGAGACGATGCTGACGACCTTGGAGTCACTGCGCACATGGAACTGCGGCTTCTTATCGCGGATGTCCAGCGCCACGCCACGCAGCGGGCCGCCGTGATGATAGACGGTGCCGCTGGCGGTGTCTGGAAGCACCCAGGCCTCGATGCTCAGCGCGGTCTTCGTGGGGTCCAGGGCATCCGCATCCGGGAAGCGCACGGAGCCTGGAAGTGGTGCGTTGGCACCGCCTGCAGCGCCTTTTTTCGCATCGCCCTTGGCCATGGCTTTGCCAGCGCCTTTGCCCTTGCCTTTCCCCTTCCCTTTGCCTTTGGCAGCAGCGTTCTCCTGGTCCTTGTCGCCCTTCGTGAGCTTCGGCGGCTGGACGGCCAATGGCTTGCCATCAGGGCCGAGCACGACGCTGTTTCCCTTCCGCTCCGTAATAGCCTCCTCGGTGGAGTAGGCCTCCTCCGGCGCATCCTTTGGCGTGGAGAAAAGCGTGTACTCCATGGTGGTGGTCCATTTGTAATACTGCGCCTCACGGCCGTAGGAGTAAACGTTGTTATCATCGTGCACGAGGATGCGGCCCGCGGGCGCATATTTGCCGGCTTGATAGTAGCCGCCGTGACCTCCGGCGAAGCTCTTGCCATAGACCCAGTAGCTGCGGTGGAAGTTCGAGTCATCCAGGAAGCCCATGGGGGCGAAGAGATGCGAGCCCTCACCCTTCTGCGCGCCGCCTTGTTTGTCGAAATCACCACTCACGGGGCCGATCTCCACGCGCTTGCCATCGTTGCCGATTTTCTGCGTGCGCAGGTAGGTCCATTTGCCATCACTGCTGAGGATGTCATTCAGCGCCACGGGCATCTGCAGGCTCTTGTGACGGTCATTGAGATCACCGCCGGTTTCGGGGTCGCGGTCATTGTAGTTTTCGCGGTGCTTCATCTCGCCCGTTTTGGCATCGAGACGGTAGAAATACAGGCCGCCATCCAGGAAGCAGCTAAAGCCCGCGACGCAGCTCACGAGGCCGTTTTCCACGAGCACGCTGCCGTGCACGGGCCAGACGCTCTCCATCATCTCCCAGCGGCCGTGGTGCAGCTTCTTCGGCGCGGCCAGGAACTTCCACGCGAGCGCGCCATCCCTGGCACGCAGGCAGTAGACATAACCATCTTTGCCACCAAAGAACACGCGGCCTTTGGAATACGAGGGCGGTGAGTCGATGCGGCCACCGGCGATGAAGTGCCATGCGGGCTTGCCCGTGGCAGCGTCAAAGGCGTGCAGGGTGTGCTTGTCCACTTCCGAAATGAAGGTCAGGCCAGCGGCAGAGGTGGTGGTGCTGAGCGGCGGGGTGAGCTTTACCTCCCAGGCCATGCCGAGATCCTTTCTTAGATCCGACTTGGCGGAGCCGGAGCGGGCGTTGTCACCACGATAGGTCGGCCAGTCGCCCGTGGCGGCATCGGTCTCATCCGCGATGGCCTCATAGGCGGGGCCTTTGATCAGGCGCTCCGCATCCGGGGTGTCTGCGGGCATGGGATAGCGCGGCTCGCTGGCCAGCACGGCCATGCCATCGAGCTTCGCCTCCGGATAGCAGGCGCAGTTATGCGGACCGGCATAGGTGAGGCCGTTGGCGGGCATCACGCCATAGAGGCAGGCACCACGCACCCAGTGATTCAGGTCCCAGTGCTTCTTCTCCATGTCCACGAACTCCAATCCGGTGCGGCTGGGCATGAGATACTTCTCCGTGGCCTTCGCCATGTAGCAGCGATGATGGAACCAGTAGGTGCCCTCCGGCACATCGGGGAAGAAGCTCTTCTTCAGCTCGCCGGTGATGGGATCAAAGCCGCGATACTCACCGGTCTGATTGCCACTGGTGGTGCCGGCATTCCACACGAGACCCTGGGACACGATGACGTCCTCCAGGCTGCGGTAGCCGCTCTTCTCATGCGGAGCAGTCCACATGTCCTTGCCAGTTTCGGCATTGATGCCCTTCATCACGCCATCTCCACCGGCATAGAGCACCACATCACCATGCAGCATGACACGCGGGGCGAAGTTGAACTCATAAAGCTGGCGGCGCTTCGTGGGATCGGAAGAAAATTTCACCGCGCCGGTTTTGACATCGCGACCGGCGAGGCCATCGCCATTGTAATAGACGAGGCGTTTGTCATCGATGGCGAGGGTGATGGGGGCGATGCGGTCCTCCACCTTCCAAAGCGTCTCGCCCGTGTCCGCGGTGATGGCCATGAGGTCACGCGGCTTGCCATCCCAGTTAAACTCCGTGGTCACGCGCTGCTGGTCGCTCTGCGCTTTCACGGCGAACTCTTCATTCAAGCGCCAGGGCTCCTTGTTCACGAGGGCATAGATGGTGCCATTGTGCATGAGCAGCTCTTCCGCGCCCTTGGTCTGCTCATAGGTGCGGACGACCTTGCCCGTGGCGCCATCGAGACAGACGATGGGATCACTGATGCCGAGGGTGACGTAGACCTTGTCACCCATGGCCACGAGGCGGCGCGTGAGCTGCGTGGGGCCTGACTTCAGCGGCCAGAGGTGCGTGCTCCACTGATCGATGGGCTTCTTCCACAAGACGGTGCCATTGAAGGCATCCCGCGCGATGAGCACAAACTTCGCGGGCATGAGGATGGAGATGCGGCTGCCTTCATCGATGATGTAAAAGATGCGGCCGCCGGCGCTGACCTTGGCGCTCACGGAGGACATGCGGTCGTGGTGGCGGCTCCAGCGTGGATTTCCCACCCACTGCATGCGTGTCGGCGGCCCGACGAGCATGTCCTTGGACGTCGGGTTGCCTTTGGAATCATAGGCGTAGTGCGTCCAGTCATCCATGTCCTTCGGCCAGGGCTTGGTGATCTTTTCCCAACCGCCGCCACCGCCGGGCTTACGGACCATGGCGACACCGAGCGGTGTGAGCACGCGGTCGATCTCCTCTTTGGGCACCGAGGCTGCATCCTCGATGACGAGCAGGTTCACGTAGTTCTCGATGTAGGGCAGGTATTTGCCGTCCCACTCTGAAATGGCGACCGTGCCGCTGACGCCGGCCTTGTAGACGGACTCGCGGATGGCGGGGACTTGGTCAGTCTCTTTCGTCAGGCCCTGGACCTGGTAGGCCTCGTTTGCGCGCAGCTTCTGGGTGGTGGCCCCATCGCCGCAGCCCACATGCACCACGATGCCGCCTTTGACGCCGGATTGCGTGAGCAGATCAGAGGCATCATCCGCCCGCAGCGCGGAGCTGAGGGCCAGGAGGAGAGGAAGGAGCGCGAGACGATGGCGTTTCATAAGCGGACTGGAGTGTGCCGCCCTGAAACGCCGGGAGACAAGGCTGTTTTCAGGAAAGATGGGGGCGCGGCGGTTTGGCGCGCCAGCGCCGGAGCGCGGATCTCCTGAATCCGCCTTGGGCTTCGGAGCTTTAGCGAAGATGGCAGCCGCTGCGAACGGAGGGTGTTTAGCGATGCCGCTACGGTCTTCGTTCGATTCCAGGATCGATCTCCGATTTGAAGGCATTGTCACGAAAGGCGCGATGGCGTGGGCCAACTACCCGGCTGCGGATTCAGGAGATCCGCGCTCCGGGGGCTTCTGGGATGCGCCACCGATTTAGAGACCGTAGAGACTCCGGATGTGATCCATGACATCTCTGCGGCTGAACCAGGCGACGACCTGGGCATAGCCGGGGCTGCTTGTTTCCCAAAAGGCGCTGGACAGCTTTCCTCTCTGCAATGACTCGCTGTTTTCCTCGTAGAGCGTGAGCAGATTTCTCTGAGCGGGTTCTGAATCTGTCAGCAGGATGCATCTGCAAAGGCGAGATACAGGTCTTTGATCGCGAGGGCCTGGGCTTCAGTCATCGGCCAAACCTCGCCAGCAGCTGCCTTCACGTCAATGCGGGACAAGGATTGGTTGTTAAGAATGGGCGGCCCACGCGTATTAGCAGGCTCGTTTGTTTCCACCCATGCGCCTGCCCATTCTCCTCACCACGCTTTTTCTCGCTTCCGGCCTGCACGCTGCTCCGCAGTGGATCTGGCTTTCCAAAGACGGCAACAAGGACCCTGAAGTCACGTTCCGGCATCGCTTCGAGGTGCCGGCCGAAATGCAATCCGCCACGCTGGAGCTGACCTGCGACAACGGTGCTGATGCCATCTTGAACGGTAAAAAAGTGCTGACCAATCCCGACTGGCAGGAGCCGACGAAGAAGGATGTGAGCAAGGAACTCAAGAAGGGCGCGGCGAATGAGATCGTGGTCGAAGGCCGCAACAAAGGCGGCACCGCAGCCCTGATCGCCCGGCTGAAAATCAAGCTGGCGGATGGCTCAGAGAAGGTGCTCGTGGAGACCACGGGCAAGTGGGAGGCCACCAAGAAAGGCACGCAGGACTGGAAGCCCGCGCTGGTGATCAATGACTACGGCAAGGGCCCGTGGGGCCTGGCGCTGGATGGCAAGGCCCGGGGCGGCAGCAACAGCGGCCCGGCGGAAACCATCGCCGCCACGGAGGTCACGGTGGCAAAGGGATTCAAGGTGGAGAAACTCTACAATGTGCCGAAGGACCAGGAAGGCTCCTGGGTGGCGCTGACAGTGGACCCGAAGGGCCGCCTGATCGCCTGTGACCAATACGGCAGCATCTACCGCATGAGCGTGCCGGCCCTGGGCAAGACGGAGCAGCTCAAGCCCGAGAAACTGAAGATCGAGATGGGCAAGGCGCACGGGCTTCTCCATGCCTTCGACAGCCTCTATGTGATGGTGAATGAGGATGGCAAGAACAACGGTCTCTACCGCCTCACCGACACGGATGGCGATGACCAGTATGACAAGATCACCAAGCTGCACACGATGGCCGGTGGTGGTGAGCACGGCCTGCACAGCATGGTCGTCAGTCCGGATGGCAAGCGCATCTACTTCAACTGTGGCAACCACACGAAGCTGCCGGAAGGCCTGGAGAAAAGCCGCGCCGCGAAGATCTGGAACGAGGACCATGTGGTGCCGCGCCTCTGGGATGCGAACGGCCACGCGCGGGGCATCCTGGCCCCCGGCGGCTACATCTGCAGCATGAATCCGGACGGCAGTGACCTGGAGCTCTTCTGCTATGGCTTCCGCAATGAGTTCGACATCTGCTTCGACCTGGGCGGCGAGCTCTTCACCTATGACGCGGACATGGAGTGGGACATCGGCTCGCCGTGGTATCGGCCCACACGGGTGAACCACTGCGTCAGCGGCGCGGACTACGGCTGGCGCAGCGGCAGCGGCAAGTGGCCTAACCATTACCCTGACAGCCTGCCCACCACGCTGGACATCGGCCCGGGCAGCCCCACGGGCGTGGCCAGCGGCAAGGGCGCGAAATTCCCCGCCAAGTATCAGCGCGCCATCTTCATCAATGACTGGACCTACGGCACCATGTGGGCCGTGCATCTGCAGCCGAAGGGAGCGAGCTACATCGCGGAGAAGGAGGAGTTTGTCTTTGGCAAGCCGCTGCCGCTGACGGATGTGATCATTCATCCGCAGGACGGGGCCATGTACTTCGCCGTGGGTGGCCGCAAGACGCAGTCGGGGGTGTATCGCGTGACTTACGCGGGGGATGAGTCCACCGCGCCTGCCGCCGCCGTGCCGCTGGATGAGGAGTTCCGCATGCGCGCCGCCATTGAAGAGCTTCATAAAGATGGAGTGGATGCGCAGAAGGCCCTGGCCGCTGCCTGGCCGTATCTCAGCCACAGTGACCGCAATGTTCGTTATGCCGCACGGGTGGCCATCGAGCGCCTGCCGGTGGAGCTCTGGCAGGAAAAAGCGCTGAGCGAGACTCATCCCGTCGCCTTGATCGAGGGCATCATCGCGCTGGCGCGTGTGAGTGGTGCCAAGGGCAGCTACGAAGGAGGTCGCCCCGCCGCGAAGCCCACGGGCACGTCCTCCGAGCCGATCGGCAAGGTGGCGGCTGAGAATGTGGATCTGCAAAACGAGATGCTCAAAGCCCTGGCCCGTCTCGGTGGCAAGGAGCTCACGCCTGCCCAATCACTCGCCTCCCTGCGCGCGCTGCAGCTCGTGCTCATCCGCCTCGGCAAACCTGATGCTGAAGTCTGCGAGAAGATCGCCGAGGCGCTGGATGCCATCTACCCGACCCCGGACGCCACGATCAACCGCGAGCTCTGCCAGATCCTAGTGGCGGTGGATTCCACGAAGGTGGTGTCCCAGACGCTCGGCCTCATGGCCACGGCCAAGGATGACTTCCAGGAAGTGGCCACGGACGAGGTGCTCAGCCGCAATGATGGTTACGCCAATGCCGCCCGTGCCGCCGCCGGCAGCCGCCCGAACGCCCACCAGATCTCCTACATGTATGCGCTGCGCAATGCCACTGCCGGCTGGACACCGGACAGCCGGAAGACCTTCTTCTCATGGTTCACCCGCGCCCGCACCTGGAAGGGTGGCAACAGCTTCAAGGGCTTCATTGAAAACAT
>JAZKCU010000022.1:0-95806 GCA_040387935.1 Verrucomicrobiota bacterium
CTCTCCCCCCGTCTATTTGGTCACCCACATTGCTTAACGGCATTGGCTTTAGCGTGTTCAATGAACCTCCCGGACACGCTAAAGCGTGAACAACGTACTTGAGGCTCGGCATCCTGGGCTGCTCAGAGTTTGAGCTCGCCGCTGATCTTGCCGCCAGCGGCTTCCCAGATGTGGACCTTGCCGTCGAAGGTGCCGGCGAAGACCCATTTGGAATCGGCAGTGATGACGACGCTGGTCAAGGGTTCGCTGACGGCGGTGAGCTTGCGCTCCTTGGCGCGCTCGCTGCGTTCGCCGCCGGTGTGCCTAACGAAATCAGTGTATAGACTGCCGCTGCCTTTATCGGTGAGGGCCACGAGGGTCTTGCCATCGGGCGACCAGGCAATGGCTGAGAAGGCAGTCTTTTTATCGCCTAACGTAGTTTCCTGCTCGCCACTCTGGGTGTTCCAGAGTTTCACCTCGCGGTCCGCGCCTGCGGTGGCGATCTGGCTGGCGTCCTTGTTAAAGGCCACGGCGGTGACGTGGTTCGTATGCCCTTCGTAAAAGGCCACCTGCTTGCCCGTGGCCGGATCCCAGAGGCGCGCCATGCGGTCGGCGCCGCCGCTGAGCAGGCGATCCCCTTTGGCCGAGAGGCGCAGGGCCAGGACGTTGTCGTCATGGGCTTTCCAGGTGGTGAGCAGCTTGCCGGTCTCGAGCTCATACTTGCGGATGAAGCCCGCGCCGCCGGTCTCGCCATCGCTGGCGAAGACCTGCTTGTTGGACGCATCCACGACCAGGGCGGTGACACTGCCGACGAGGGATTCCTTCAGCTCGCGCACATGCTGCAGGGTCGCTGCATCCCAGACAATGAGCTTCTGAAAGCCGCCGGTGACGAGCCATCTGCCATCTGGGCTCCAGCCTAACGAATGAACCGCTTCCGTGTGGCCTTCGAGCTTGCCGAGCACGGGCCGCTCTGGCTTCGTGAGGTCTACCAAAGTCACGGAACTGGCCCGTGCCACGGCGAGACGCTTTTCATCCGGCGAAAGCGCCAGCGCGAGCACCGGCTGGTAGTTCGCGGGCATGGTGACGAGCTTCACGGGCTTCGGCGCGGGCGCCTCGTCAAACACGCTCGCATCCCACACAGCTCCGGCATCGATCCAGGTCTTCAGCGCAGTGATCTCGGCGGCGGTGAGATCCTTCTTTGGCGGCATGTGCGGATCGCCGTCTTCAAGCACCACCTGGTAGAGCAGGCTGTCCTCGGCTTTCCCGGCTTTCAGGGGCACGCCAGTGTCCCCGCCCTTCATCATCTTCTCATGGGAGGTCAGCAGCAGCCCGCCCTTCGCCTTCCCCGGCTTGTGGCAGCCCACGCACTGGTCCCGCAGCACCCGCATCGCAGGCTTGGGATCGGCGGAGAGGATGGCTGGTAGGGTGAGGCTAAGGAAGGTGATCTGAAGGTAGCGATGGAGCATGCGAACGTCTGGAGAGTACGTCCACAATCAAACGTATCATGCGTTGAAGCGTCATGCACAAAGGTACGTGGGAGTCATCTGCTCCACTAGGCGATGTTCTTGAGTCTGGGCGGTAACCGATAGTTTAATTGCGCGGATTTTTTTTAGCGCTTAGCTTGCCTCCATGGACCCATTTGATGTAGCGAGTCTGTCATTCTCCACAATTTTAGCGCTCTTTCTTGCCTACTATTCCATTCGCAGTCCGATGGTGTCAGGATTGAAAGAACTGCGAGATGAATTGGCTGTTCTGCGCCAAAGTTTGGGACGTAAGAATGCAGCTCTAACACGCCAACAAGCAGATCAAGTTAGTTCATATTACCTCGCATGTCTGCAAACAGACTTGTCTTCTCAAGCGCGGTTTTTTCTCGAGCATGAGTTACCTAAAATCCAAAGTGCTCACCAAGGGCAAGAGGCGAAGCTCTTTGTCTTTAACAAGACAAGGGAGTTGATAAGGGAACATCGCGGCAGACTTGCGTCGCTCATGATTTCCCCGGGCTTTTCACTGGAACAATTTTTGGATCGAGTCAGCCCAGTTGACGGCACAATAATCAAGAGAGCTCAGAAGGAGGTGATCAAGCTGTTCGACCAAGCTATAGATCGAACTCTGACCGAGTCCCAGGCAGCCGATAAGATCTTGCCGTTAATCGCAAACGCATCTCACGAAACGAGAGACGAGATCAAGCGTGAGTTGGACAAGCTCAAATATGATGTCTGACCTTAGATAGGTAGTCATAACGAAGGCCGCCCTGACTACTTTTGGAAGACTTCGGTGACCCGACCAACAACGACGCCTAGTTTGCGGACAGTGACGGTGTTGAGCATGGTTCGGCGGTCGGGCTGAAGGACCATGTGGTGGGTCATGCGGACGCGGGAGAGGGGATTGCGGCGGCTCAGGGCGAGGAGGTAGTCGAGGCGGAGGGTGTTTCCCCAGGCTTCGCCGCGGGCTTTGCCGATGATGTTCTCGGAGGTGGCTTCGTAGTGATGTGCGTCGAGGCGACGGATGATCCAGGTGCGACGGGTGGGTTTGTCGTCATCGAAGGTGACGTCCTGGGTCATGTGGAGTTCGGGGCCTTGCATGCGGCCCCAGGTCTCGGTGGCGACTCGCTTCAAGGGGCGGCCGCGCGGGGTTTCCATGAGGCCGGTGGAACGAGTGTGGCCGGTGTAGAACTGGAGGATATCGAACTCCGGATGGGTGCCGGCAAAGTCGGAGGGTTTCAGGCTGCTGCAGGCGGAGAGCCCGAGGACCATGCCTGGGATGAGAAGGGTCTTCAGGCAGGTGAGGATGTTCATGAGATGCTGGGAGGGAAACGCATCTGCATTAGCAGGTGGTTGGAGGGAGGGTGCCTGAGCGGGGAATAGGCGATGTCGGATTGTCGCGGCCCCATTCGATCTTCGTGGCTGTTTTTGACAGGATTAACAGGATCCGGAACTTAGACGGAGAAGGCTCTTGGGTGAGTCTTGATCTCTGAACTGTGCGTTAGGTCGATGGGGTAGAAAAATGAGGGTAGAAAGATTTCAGAGAGCGGCGGCAGGGCTGCGATGAACCCCTTTACTCCTCGGGGATTTCGCCTTCTTGGGCGGATTTGAGGATCTTGGTCTGGTCTTTGGCGTCGAGTTTGGAGGTCTTAACGTAGGTGCCGTCGAAGTAGGCGCGGGCGCCGTGGTAGTAGCTCGTGTGGGCGCCGATGATTTCGAGCTTTTGGTTGCGCAGGGTGAAGCTGAGATTGGTCTCGGGTTCATCGCCTTTGTCGGGGCGGCCTTTGTCGCTGAACCAGCCGATGGACTCATTCCAGGTGGCGATGCCGGCGAGGCCGCCGACGTGTGAGGTGGGGCCGCGCACGCACTGGATGACGAAGTGGAGTTGGTTGCCGCGCTGGACGATGTCGATGCTGCCGCCATAGCTGTCGCTCCAGGAGCCGGTGAGGTCTTCCTCGCCTTCCTGGGCGCGGATGAGGCCTCTCAACCAGACGGCGCGCTCGTTGGCGAGATGGGAGGCGGCTTCGAGGTATTCGGGGGCCGTGAGAGGGAGCTCGTCCTGGGCGGAGACGCCGGTGTAGAGCGGGGAGCGGGCGAGGTAGTCGCGATGCTCGATCCAGGCGCGCTGGTCTTCCTTGAGCTTGGTGAACTCGGATTCGTCGAGGGCTTTTTTGGCGGCGTTCCAGGCTTCGTTGAGGGCTCGGTCGGCTTTGTCAAAGGCGGCCTTGGCTTCGGCGGGGTTGATGGGGGCGGGCTCGTTCTGCGCGAGGGCTGGCGCGGACGCGAGGAAGACGGCGACGAGGAACGCTGGGAGGAGAGTGATCGAGGTTCGCATGCGGGGGAGAATAGGTGGTTGGGCGGTGTTGGCGAGAGTTTTGGACGTGCTGAAGTGTGGGGTGGTGGCGTTAGCGCGGCTTTTTTTGGGCAGACGAATGGGGGCAGGCGAATGGAGGTGCGGATGAGGGGCCTTGGTGTGTTGGCGGGGCTTCCAGACACGCTGAAGCGTGAACAACGTACTTCTGGCCGCGTGCTCGGGGGTGGTGCGGGGCTTTCCGCACTTTGACCCCGCATGTGGGACGCCTACGGGACTGAGGGAACTCCGGAAGGGGAATGGCACGCCCAGACGGGGAGGGTGGTGCGAATTAGGGGTGCCAGACAATCCCGAGCCTCTCATGCCTCATGTCATCCAGCTTTTGCTGCCGCTTTGTGCTTTCGATCACAAGCCGCTTCCGCAGGATCTTCACGCGAAGGTGAAGGCGGAGCTCATGCAGAAATTCGGCGGCCTGACGACTTACTGCCGTCTGCGAGCGGATGGTCAGGAGCCTCCGATGGTGGGCTCTGTCGAAAAGGACCGGGTGGCTTATGAGGTGGTGGTGCGGGAGTTTGATGAGGTGTGGTGGTCCTGCTACCGGCACCTTTTGGAGCGCCGCTTTGACCGGCGCGATGTGGTGGTGCGGGCGAGGGCGATGCAGTGGGGGTGAGGGGGAAGTAGACGGTGGGCGGTAGTTGCCCGGAGTTTTTCACAGGAGATTGGGAGGAGGAGAGAGGGCGGTTTTTCAGAAGGCTTGCGTTCATCGGTGCGTTTTTTTAGAACCGACGACTTCCAACCTTCTCCCCTTTATGATGACTGACCGACGCTCCTTTTTGACGACTCTTGCTTCTGCCACTGCTGCCAGCGCCTGGGCGCGGGATTGGAGCGGGCAGGTGCCGGAGAGGTATCCGGACCCGGATGTGATCGCGATCGATCCGGCGTTCTCGAAGCTGACGCAGGGGAATGCGCCGATCCAGAGACTGCACACGGGCATGCTCTGGGCGGAGGGGCCGGCCTGGAATGGGTCGGGGAACTATCTGGTGTGGAGTGATATTCCGAACAATGCGCAGATGCGCTACCTGCCGGAAGACGGGCACGTGAGCGTGCTGCGCAACAACGCGAACAACAGCAATGGCAACACCTTTGACCTGCATGGTCGCCAGATCAGTTTCGAGCATGCGACGCGTCGCGTGGTGCGGTATGAGCTGGATGGGAAGGTCACGATCCTGGCGGACAAGTTTGAAGGGAAGCCGCTGAATGCGCCGAATGATGGCGCGGTGCATCCAGATGGCTCGGTGTGGTTCACGGATCCGGGTTACGGCAGCATGATGGACTATGAGGGGAACAAGGGTGACTTATTGCTGAAGGAGGCGGTGTATCGCATCGATCCTTCCGGCGAGATCACGAAGGTGACGGATGATCTGGAGAAGCCGAACGGGCTGTGTTTCTCACCTGACTATAAGAAGGTGTATGTGGCGGACACGGGTGCGCCGAAGACGATCCGTGTGTATGAAGTGGATGGCACGAAGGTGAAAGGTGGGAAGGTCTTCACGGACTTCACGAAGGGTTATAACATCGATCCAGGCACGTTTGTAGACCCCAAGGGCAAAGGTGGGTCAGATGGCATCCGCTGTGATGTGGAGGGTAATCTGTGGGCCAGCGCAGGATGGATCGGCGATGGGTTTGACGGGGTGCATGTGTTCAGCCCGGAAGGCAAGCGCATCGGGCTGATCAAGCTGCCGGAGACGACGAGCAATCTGTGCTTTGGCGGGCCGAAGCGTAACCGGTTGTTCATCACGGCGAGCCAGAGTTTGTACTCGCTGTACGTGAACACGCGCGGTGCGCATCATTGTTGAAGCACAGGTTTTAACCGCAGATGGCGCGGAGGGCGCAGATAGGTCCTTCGCGCATTTTTGGCAGACGAATGGGGGCAGGCGAATCTTGAAATGGGAGGGTGCAAGCTGTAAGCTTGCACCACCTTTGGAGAGGCTGGCCTTGCCAGGGGTGCCACGCCATGCTTACAGAGGGGTGATGTCGCGTTTAGCATGGTATGTCCATCGGCTCCGGGCTATGAGCCTCGGGGAGGTGGCGCACCGCATGGGAGATCGCTGGAGAGCCTTGGGAGAGAAAGGCTTCCTACGACGAGTGGCGAGCTTTGACCCCGGCCCAGTGGATGAGAAGGTGCCGAGGCTGCCGGAACGGAGCACGGCGCCGGTGCCGCTGAGGATTCAGCTTTCCGCGGATGCGAAGAGCCTCATCCCGGGGAACTGGCGGCTATTTGGCTGGAAAGATGTGGAAGTGGGCGCGCCACCGTGCTGGCATCGTGATCCGGTGTGCGGGGTGGTGATCGCGCATGATCGCCCGGCGGGGCAGATCGACTACCGGCATCTGCCGGACGGAGCGGATGCGCGGAGCATCTGGGAGATCAACCGCTGGGCGGAGATGACGCGGCTGGCGATGCATGGCTGGCTGAATGATGACGCAAATGCGATCCGCACGGCGCAACTCTGGCTGGAGGACTGGTGCGAGCGGAATCCACCAGGGATCGGCATCAACTGGACGAGCCCGCTGGAGGCATCCCTCAGGCTGATCAACTTCACGTGGTTTGACGCCATCGTGTCCGCCTGGTCGACCGAGCAGGCGGTGCGCGGCCGGACGATGAAGGATCATCAGAGCGTGCTGCGGAAGCGGATCGTGGCCGTGCATGCGGGCTGGATCTGGCGGCACCGGTCCACGGGGTCGTCGGCAAATAATCATTTGTTAGGTGAGCTGGCGGCGCTGGTGGTGGCGGTGTCACGCTGGCCGGCCATCGCCAAGGTTTCCTGCAGTGCGGACACGGCCTGGGACCTGCTGGGACGGGAGGTGCTGCGGCAGTTCGCTCCGGATGGCGGGTCGTATGAGCAGGCACTGCACTACCATGTGTTTGCCTTTGATCTGGCCTGGCAGGCGGCACGTGCCGTGGGCTGCAAGGCGGGTGAGGTACATCAGCGTCTGGTGCTGGCGGCCAGGTTTCTGCTGGCACTGGGGCATGGTGTGGAGCCGTGGGATTTTGGCGACAGTGATGACGCTGTCGTGGTGCCGCTGACGCTGAGCCGTGAGGTGGCAATGGAGGAGACCCGGACCTGGCTGCTGGGCGAGGACTGCCCGCTGCGCTGGTGGATGGGGGATCCGCCGATGGCGGCGATGAACATCCCCACGGCGGGCCTGACGGTGCATGAGTGGCAGCCTTTCCCCAATTCTGGTTATGCGGCGCTGAGGTCTCATGGCTGGGTGGCGCGGCTGGACGCCTCCCCCCTCGGCCTTGGGGCACTGGCGGCACATGGTCATGGCGATGCGCTGCATGTGTCGGTCTGGGACGGAGCGCATGCGCTGCTCATTGATCCGGGGACGGGTGGCTATCATGGTCATGCGGAACTGCGCACGGAGCTGGCGGCATGGAAGGCGCACAATGGTCCGCTGCCAGATCCGGCGGGGTTCAAGACGCCGCGGAGGATCGGGCCGTTTTTGCAAATCCAGCATCATGCGGCGCCCAAGATGATCGTGGAGGGCAGCACAGCGATGGCGCGCTTTGAGCACGAGGGGCACAAGTTTCAGCGTCAGGTGCGGAGGCAGGAGGATCATCTGGAGATCCGTGACACGGAGGACTACCGGAAGCCTTTCTCGGTCATGTGGACGCTGCCTCCGGGTACGGAGATCAAGCCGCTGCCATCAAACACGGACACGAGTTTCATTTTGACCCGCGAGGGCAAGTCCTGGCTGCTGAGCCTGCAGGTGGCGGATGCGAAGATCAGTCTGGAAGAGCGGCGGGTTTCTCCGGCCTACGCGCGGATCGAAACGGCGCGGGTGATCGCAGTTCGTCAGATCAAGGCAGGGCTGGTGACGAAGATTCAGCGTTTGGGCTGATCTTGTCCCTACTCAAGTCTTGCATAAAGGTGCATCCGCAGTTCTCATGCGCGCCTGTGCTCCCGTGATGCATTCTGATCTGTTTCATCCTGAAAAACTGCTGGCTGCAGGACCCTCCGCGAAAATCTATCGCGGAGTGGAAACGGCGACGGGACGAAAGGTGCTGATCAAGGTGCTCTTGGAGGATCATGAGAGCTCGTATCCGCTGGATCGTGAGCGGCTGCAGCTCCTGGCGCACTCGCTGCTGCATGTGCGGCATCCGCAGATCGCCGGGCTGATCACCATGATTCCTACTGAGGAGGAGTTTGCGCTGGTGTATGAGTTCGTGCCGGGCATCAGCGGCCGTGCCCTGCCCACAGAGAAACGGTTGTCCGCGGCGGACATGCGGGCTCTGGCAGTGCAACTGCTGCACGCGATGATGGTGGGCGAGCACATGCGGCTGCCGCATGGTGACCTGAAGCCGAGCAACCTGATCGTGGCCGACCATCCGGGTGGCGGGCTTTTCCTGCAGGTGCAGGACTGGGGCATCTCCATGGCGCGGGCGCATCCGACACCAGAGACGATGTGGTTCGCAGCACCCGAGAGACTTCACGGGATGCCACCCGGATCACAATCCGACCTCTTCACTGCGGCGGCGACTCTTTTTTATCTGGCCACGGGCACGGCACCGGCACAGGGCAGCACGCCCCAGGAGATTTTGGCGGACTGGGCCCATTTTGATGCCCGCGGCTCCATATATACGGTGCGTCCGGACATGGATCAGCCGCTGGTCGACTGGCTGTCTTGGCTGCTGCAGAGGGACCCGGCACACCGGCCGCACTCTGTGGGCCATGCGCTGGATGTGCTGATGCGCACCATGCACACGGGTTTCACTTATCAGCCTGCGCCCGCACCGCAGATGGCACCGGGCGCGGCCACGGGCCCGCTGGTGCCGGGCGGTCAGCCCAATGCGGCGATGCCTCGCGCGCCGGCACCCCGGCCAGTTCAGCAAGCGCAGGGGGCACAGACGGGTGCCCTTGCCAGACAGGCACCCAAGCCGTCTCCACCGAAGGGTGGGATCGGGGCCGCGAAGCCTCAATCGACCGGGCCGATCGGCAGACCACAGGCGACGGGGACGCTGACGAAACCGCTGACCGGCGGTCCGAAGCTGCCTGGAGCGACGACGAGTGCGCTACGACCGGCGGCGAAAGCGACGTCCGATGAAACGGGTGCGGCCGAGGCTGTGCCAGCTGTACCCAAGAAGCCGATTCTGACCAAGAAGGGGGCAATCGCCCTTGTGCTGAATCTGGTGGCGTTGGTGTTTGTGCTGTGGTTCTTCCACGTTTTTGACGGCACGCCTGCGGAGGAAGACCAGAACAATGGTGAGGAAACTGTGACGGCATCGACGCCGGCTCCGGCTGCGAAAAAGGCACCTGCCGCTGCGCCTACGCCTGCGGCCAAGAAGGGGAAGTAAGGGAGTTTTAGTTTGTGAGGTGTGGATGCGGCGCCTCCGGAAGGGCAGGCCTACGTCAGCCTTTACGAGGAGTCAGGCGGCTTATCCTGGCCCAGCTTTAGGGCTGTAAGGCACTGGTTTTGAGGGATTGCCATTGCTTCGGATGGGTCATCGGGTGTAAAACTGCTCAACAAACCTCCCCCCACGCCTGTCCAATTTACACGGCTACCCCATTGCCGTGACCTCCACCCCACGTCACATGAAACGCCTGTCCCATGGCTTTATCGGGCTGGCTGCGCTTGCCGCGCTGGTGGGGCTGCTCACGGACTGGCGGCAGGATTCCCAGCAGGGGCGGGCCGGAGGTGGGGCCGTCTCACTGGCGGCAGTGCCCAGGATCGCACCGGCACAGAAGCTGGCCGGGGCACCGGAAGGCCGTGAGGTGCAGGATCGTTTTCCCAAGGCGCAGGTTCTGGCCACGCAGCAGGCGGAGATCAAAACGGAGTCTGGCGAGACGCAGGTACGCCGGGTGCGTCTGATTCGGGATGAGTCGTTCAAGTATCCGGTTTTGCGGGTGGAGGATGAGATCATCCGCACTCCACAAGGGGAACGTCTGGTGAGGCAGAGCGTGATGGTGGGTGATCATGTGATCGTGAAGTTGCGAAATCCGAAGATGCCTGAGGCTGAGCTGCTGCGGCTGCTCGGTGACGGCGGTGCGACTGTGCGGAAGCGGATGCCGGCGTCGGGATTATGGCTGGTAGCGTTTTCGGAACCTCAGCCAGACACGGTGCCGCGGGCGATCTCACGCGTGTCGAAGCTGAAGGAGCTCGTGCTGGTGGTGGAGCCGGACCACATCATGACGGGGCAGGCCACGCCTAACGACTCGTCCTACAACCAGCTCTGGGGAATGCACAATACCGGGCAATCTGGAGGCACGACGGATGCGGACATTGATGCGCCGGAGGCGTGGGACATCCACACGGGCAGCCGTTCCGTGGTGGTGGCGGTGATCGACTCGGGCATCGATCAAACGCATCCAGACCTGGTGGCGAACCTTTGGAGCAATCCCGGTGAGATAGCGGGGAATGGTCTGGATGACGATGGTAATGGCTATGTGGATGATGTCCGCGGATGGGACTGGGTGAGTGATGACAATGTGCCGAATGATGACAATGGCCACGGAACGCACTGTGCGGGCAGCATCGGTGCTCTGGGCAACAACAGCTCAGGCGTGACCGGTGTGTGCTGGCAGGTATCGCTGCTGGGACTGAAGTTTCTGGACTCCGGTGGCAATGGATTTGAGTCTGATGGTGCGGAGGCGATCTCCTATGCCACGGCGCTTGGGGTCACGATGACCTCCAATTCATACACAGGCACGACCTACACGCAGGCCATGAAGGATGCCATTGATGAGGCTCACGAGGCTGGCATCCTGTTTGTGGCCGCATCAGGCAACAATGCGCTTAATGTGGAGCTGTATCCGGAGTATCCCGCCGCTTATGACAGCGCGAACATCCTCTCAGTGACCGCGACGACGCGCACGGAAGGGCTGGCTCTCTACTCGAACTACGGCGCCACGAAGGTGGATTTGGCAGCGCCTGGTCATGAGATCTACAGCACGCTCCCAGGTGGCACCTATGGTTTGAAAAACGGCACCTCCATGGCGGCGCCGCATGTCGCGGGGGCGTGTGCCTTGCTGAAGAGCTACAAGCCTTCTTTGACACACATGCAGTTACGTGAGCTGGTGATGAACACGGTGAATCCGCTGCCATCGCTGAGCGGCAAATGCGTCACCGGAGGCCGGATGAACTTGTACAATGCCATGCTGGCAAGCAATGACATCCTGGTGACCCCCACGAACCATCTGAGCGCGGCCGGGCCGGTGGGAGGGGATTTCACGCCATCTGCCCAACTTCTCACCCTCACGAACAACAGCAATGTCTCCCGGCCCTGGACCCTGAGTGCCAACCGCAGCTGGGTGACGCTATCATCCACGAGCGGCACGCTGACAGCGGGTGCGAGCGCGCAGATCACGGTGAGCATCAATAGTTCGGCCAATCTGCTTTTGGCGGCGACACATTCAGCAACCATCACCGTCACGAGCACCTCCACAGGCCGGGTGCAGACGCGCACACAATCCCTGGAGGTCAGCGCAGCCCCGGTGTTCAGCACGAGCCTGGACACAGATCCAGGCTGGATCCGCGGGGGGGAGTGGGCCTACGGCACCCCGCTTGGCCAGGGAGGGCTGAGTTTTGGCAATCCTGATCCTACGTCAGGCGCGACAGGTCAGAAAGTGTTTGGCGTCAATCTGGCTGGCGACTATGGCGTGGCCAACAACAACCCGCAGCATCTCACCGCCGGTCCTTTCAGCCTGGCCGGGCGTCATGGGGCGAAGCTGCGCTACCAGCGCTGGTTGAACGCGGACTTTCAACCCTGGGTGGTGACGAGCGTCGAGGTGTCCACCAATGGGTCGAGCTGGAATACGGTGTGGCAAAACAACATCAGCACGCCGCGTGACAGCGCGTGGACATTTGTGGAGCATGACCTGGCCTCGCTGACAGACGGGCAAAGCCAGATGTGGGTGCGCTGGAAGCATCTTGTGACGACCGCTGATGCGTATCCCCAGTCAGGATGGAATATTGACGATGTCGAGCTGAGTGCCGTGCCTGACAAGCAGTTGCGCCTGCTGTTGCCGGCCACGATGACGGAAGGTGTGGCGCCGGGAGTGGCCTCCATCACGGTAGCACCCGCACCGTCTTCGAACCTGATGATCTCCCTGGCATCCGACCGGCCGGGCGAGGAGGTGCAGTTTCCCCCCACTGTCACCCTTCTGGCAGGGCAGACCGAGGTGATTTTTTCCGCCTCTGTCACACCCATCAATGACACACGGATCGACGGCACCCAGAGCGTGACTTTGACCGCGAGCGCGGCCACGTGGCCAAGCTCCAGCGCCACGGTGCGTGTGCATGACAACGAGTCGACGAACATGACGGTGACTCTGCCCGCCAGCATGACGGAGGGGGGTGCTGCCATCTCCAATCAAGCGCGTGTGAGCCTGCCTGCCGCCGCCGTAGTGCCGATCACGATCAACCTCAGTTCCAGTGATGTCACGGAGCTGGTGGTGCCTGTCACGGTGACCATTCCCAAAGACCAGACGCAGGCCTTCTTCACGCTGACGATGCCGGAAGACACACTTTTGGATGGGCCGCAGAGTGTGACAGTCACCGCCACCGTGACGGGCTGGCCTGCGGCGAACGCCAGCACGCAGGTGCTGGACAATGAGTCCAGGCAGCTTTCCGTCTCACTGATCTCACCCACTCTGGAGAGCGTGGGCACGGTGCCGGGAGGCGTGGTGATAGTGCCAGGCACGCTGGTGACTCCGCTGACCGTGACGCTGGTCTCCAGTGACACCACCGAGCTGCAGGTGCCGGTAAGTGTGGTCATGGCCGCGGGCACGAACTCGAAGGCCTTTGACCTGACGATGGTGGATGATGCCCAGGTGGATGGTGATCAAACGGTGAACGTCTCCGTCTCCGCAGCTGGGTTTTCCACGGGAAATGCCGGCATGACTGTCGCTGATGATGAACGGCCGGCCGTGGCAATGACGCCAACGCCAGCACACCTAAATTCACCCACCCATCCTGAAAGTGATCTGACGTGGAGCTATCATCCGGCCACGGGCGGAGTGCCGCAGAGTTATGACGTGCTTTTTGGTAGGGCACAAGTACCCGTGGAACTGATCGGAACAGTGACCTCCCCCGGGCTGATGCTGCCAAGGCTGGAACCGGCTACGACGTATTATTGGCAGATCATCTCCCGCCTCGGCGCCGAAACGCGTGCCGGGCCGGTGTGGAGTTTCACGGTGCCGCCGGTGGGGGATCTTCACCACTTCTCATGGCTCAATGTGCCTGAGGCGGTCGCGCGCGGCACCGGTTTCATGAGTCGTCTCACGGCATTTGACGTGTGGGGAAACGAGATCCCTGCCTTCAACAGTCCTGTCTCCCTTTCCGCCTGTACCCAGCCGCCGCCCACGATGACGGGCACGGGAACTTACGCGTGGTTTTTCCCGCTGGCCTGTCACTACCATGACGCGCGGACGCAGAGCATCTACACACCGGCAGAAGTTGGACCCGCGGGCCGGCTCACCTCGCTCGCGTTGGATGTGACGAAACTGCCCGGACAACTGCTGAAGGATTTCACCGTCCGGCTGAAGCATACCACACGCTCGCATTATCCGGTGACCGAACGTTCCTGGGAGAGTGCTGACTGGGTCACTGTCTTCAGTGGAAATGTGACTTTCTCCGTGCTGGGCTGGAACACCATCTCCTTCACCACACCGTTTGACTATGACGGCACTGCTCAGCTCCTGGTGGATGTCAGCTTTAACAACAACGACTACTCGAGTGATGGAACAGTGCGCACCAGCATCACCACGCAGGACCGCACGCTGGCAGCCCGTTCCGACAGCTATTATGGTTCTCCCTTGAGCTGGAGTGGCACGACCCCCACTGGTTCTTCCTACAACATCCTGCCGAATCTGCGCTTTACTCGCTCGGAGTCCACTCTGCCCATGTCTCCGGCGACGAGCGGCACCTTTATCCATGGCTCATGGAGCGGCAATGTGAGCGTGCAAAATGTGGCCGCCGATGTGTGGCTCAAGGCCATGCTGCCCGCTAACCCAAGCCTGATGGGCATCTCTTCGCTCTTTGACATCGTCGCAGTGAATGATGTGATGCTCACCGCAGAGCCCCTATACACCGGTGGCACCAGCAACACGATCACGTGGAATGCCCTCGGCGCTGGTTATGAGTATGAACTGCAAAAGGCGACGTTGAGCAGTTTCAGCGATGCGGTTTCCACAGGCTTCATCACAGGCACGCAGCAAGGTTACAGCAGCCTGACGGACGGACAGACCTATCATTACCGCGTGCGTTCCCGCAGTGCAGGGCTCACAGGCGCGTGGGCGGAACCGCAGCGCTCAACACAGGACGCCACTCCGCCGGACCTGATGCTGACACCGGGAAGCGGCGGTGTGGTGCTGGTGGATCATCTGACACTGCAAGGCAGCGGCGCGGACACCAGCGGTGTCTCGGCTGTCTCAGTCAATGGCAGCGGTGTCTCCTCGGCGGATGCGTTTGGCACCTGGACACACAACATCAGCGGTCTGGCGGATGGCGTGAGCAGCTTCACCATATCCGCCAGTGACAATGCCGTGCCGCCCAACACACGCAGCGAGCAGTGGAGCATTCTGCATCTGGCAGATCCTGTGTCGGACGTGGATGGGAACGGGGTGGGAGGCCTTCTGCAGTATGCCTTCCACGCGGCGGGCATGTCCGGTCTCAGCGTGCTGCCACAAACCGGGGTGCAGACGGATGGTGGCACAGGGCAGCGGTACCTGACGTTGAGCTATCATCGGCTGATCTCCAATCCATCCGGCGTGGAGTACCATCTGGAGACCTCGGGCACACTGGCCTCCTGGCAGCCTGCGGGATCGGACGCGGAAGTGCTCAGCGTGGTGCCGACTGGTGATGGCGTGACGGAGACTGTGACCGTACGGCTTGTTCCCGCGATGACCGGAGGCGGGGCGAAGTTTCTGCGTGTGAGGGTGGTGGTTCCCTAACCAAAAGTGATCAAGTAAGATCTAGCACCTTGTCCATGCGGCGTGCCACATCGGTCAGGTAGTCCCAGTCTCCTGCCTTGACCTCGGCTGCGGCCCAGCCGGTGAACTCAATCTTGGCTAGCTCAGCACGCACGGCAGGCCAGTTGATGCTGCCCTCGCCGAGCGGCGTGTCGAAGCCTTGGCGCATGCCTTCCTTCATGGCCTTGTCCAGATGGTACTCCTTCACATCCAGCTTGCCGCTGCGCTTGCCGAGCACCTCGACCCAATGTTCCGCGATGCCCCAGCGCATCTGGTTGCCGATGTCCAGGTGCACGCCGACTGCGGGGCTGGCGACCTCGTCAATGAAGCGGGCCATGTCATAGGCGCTGATGAGAAAGGTGTTCCAGACGTTTTCGATGAGCATCTTGATGCCCTGCTTCTCCGCATGAGACGCCGCAGCCTTCATGCGGGCCACCGCAGCCTTCCACGTCTGGCCGAGAGGTCGGTCGGCAGGATAGGCCAGCACGACCAGCATGGAGTCACCGCCTAGCTTTTTAGTGAGGTCGATGCCTGCTTCCAAGCCTTCCGCCCGTCCGCCCACGGTGCCATCAATGACCAATCCGCTCTCCTTGCTGGCAGTGATCCACTCAGCAGAGTTCTCTTCAGTCACGTGGCCGAGCAGGCTGGGCTCGATGCCTTCAAAACCGCAGGCGCGCAGCTTCTTGAATGCGTCTGTCAAACTCATGCCTTGAGCTGCCTTCTGCGCCATGCCCCACTTCAGAGACTTCCGAATCTTTCCTGTGAACTCTCCCGCTTGAGTGGCAGGTGAAGACAGGGCGGCGGCGGCAGTGGAGGCGAGAAAGGCACGGCGGTTCATCTTCAACTCCAAACGTGGCCTGTTAGGAGATCGTTCATGCGGCTGCCGATATCGTTTTAACCAACGCTCTTGAGCTTAAGGCGCGGCGGGTCGGTTTGAGATGGGCGTCTTAGGGCCATAAAACGGTAGCCACCCAGCAGTGTGGCCTTCTGCTGCCAGTGCCACTCCTTGGCATCGAGTCCCAAGCTGTGAGGCAGTTCGTCATCGCGGAAGCCCGCGCGGATGCTGACCTGCATGTCAAATTGGGTGATTGGGTGCAGCTCCGCGAGCCAGCAGAAGATGCGCCCCATCATCGTGTGAATCCAGCGCCGCTCCGGCTCGGCGGCGAGGATGAGCCGCGTCCTCGGCGAGATGCGGCTGCCCAGCAGGCTGAGTTGCTCATCGGTGAAGTGATGCAGAAACAGATTGGCGATCAACACCTCGCTGTCTGGCAGCGGTTGTTGAAACAAGTCTCCTTGCGTCCATCCCGCCTCCCCCGGCCATGCGGGCGGCCGCGCTGCCAAATCAAAAGCGTGTAAAGACGATGCCCCGCAGATGTCAGACTCCAGGAAGCGGCGTGACAAAGCGCCATCGCCAGCGCCGATCTCCGTGATCTTCCAGCCGGGCTGGTGGTGCTGACGCAGCATCCGCTCTATCCAGCGGTGATTTCCCATCACCGCATTCACCAGAAGCAGATCCTCCCGTCCGCAGATCGCATCAGGATGATCATCAGGATAGGTTTCGAGCAGTTCCTGCTGGAGGACACGGGTGCGCATGAGGTGCGCGTCCGTCATCGTGCGGACTCGTGCTGTCAATCAAAGCCGCGTGTGATGCGGCCTCAGGACTTGGGGCCCAGCTCGGCCACCTTCGCGCTCAGTGCTTCGAAGGAGAGGCGGTCGCTGTTGCTCTTGCCCACATGGCGGAAGACCTCCTTGCCATCAGGCCCGATCAGAATCGTGGCCGGGTAGTGCACCACCTGCCCGTGAAACTGGTAACCATCAGGGATGTCAAAGGCCTTGGCCAGTTTCGCATTCGGATCACGATAGATCGGCTGCTTCGCCAGTTCCTCTGCGGGTAGCTTGGAAGCCCAGGCCTCGATTTCCCGGTCGGTGTCAGGCTTCAGGAAGACTTGGACCACATTTGGCAGAGTCGGGGCTTTGGTCATGTAATCGCGTGTGTGGCGCAGGCACAGCGGGCATTCGGTTTTGAGCAGGAAATGGACCGCCACATACTTTCCGCGTGCGTCCTTGAGCGTGAAGCTGCTTTTGTCCGTGGTGGACTTGACCGTGAAGTCCTCAGGTGGAGCGGCCAGTACGGCGGTGGCAATGAAGAGCAGGGCAGGGATGAGATGTTTCATAGGCGTCCGTGCTGAGAGCTGCACTTGAAGTAAAAATTCCATCTTTTACACGTTCAGTGATGCTGCGCTTGTTACACCCCGTCATGAAATTTGCCCTCGCCCTCTCCTTTTCCCTGCTGTTTCTCGTCTCTGCTCATGCAGGTGAGTCCAAAACCGTTCGTCTGCTGACCATTGGCAACAGTTTCTCAGCCAATGCCACGCGCCATCTGGGCGAGCTCTCGAAGGCGGGCGGCCACACCTTGATTCATCGCCCTCTTGTGATTGGCGGCTCATCTTTCCAGGTGCACGCGGAAAAGGCGCAGAAGCATGAGGCCGATCCCAAGGACAAGGCTGGCGTTTACGGCAGTGGTCTCGGTCTGAAGGAAAGTCTGGCCGCTGACACGTGGGACTATGTGACCATCCAGCAGGCCAGCATCAAGAGCCACGACTTCAGCACCTATCAGCCTCATGCAGGCTGGCTGCGGGACTACGTCTCCAAGCATGCGCCACAAGCCAAGCTGCTTGTGCATGAGACCTGGGAGTACCGGAAAGACGACCCACGCTTCACCAAGCCCTCCACCAAAGCAGGCGAGCCCAAGACGCAGGACGAAATGTACCAGGGCCTGCGGGCCTCGTATGAGCGGCTCGCCAAGGAGTTCGGCGCGCGGCTCATCCCCACCGGAGATGCCTTCCACCTCGCGGACAACGACCCTGCCCGGGCCTACCAAACGGACACCACCTTTGATCCGAAGGCCGCGAAGCAGCCTGAACTGCCGAACCAAAAGCATTCCCTGCATGTCGGCTGGCGCTGGGCCAAGCCAAAGGGTGGCACGAAGATCGTACTCGGCATGGACGGCCATCATGCGAACATGGCCGGTGAGTACCTCGGCGCCTGTGTTTGGTATGAAATATTGTTTGGCGAAAGTGCTGTCGGAAACACCTTCGTGCCGAAGGGGCTGGATGCAGACTACGCCAAGTTCCTTCAGGAAACGGCCCACAAGGCCGTGCAGGCCCGTCAGTGATGTTGGCGGATCACGGTGATGTCATCGCTGTCGTGCCCGCCGGATTCATGGGCTGCCAGACCTTGCCGATGCGGTTTAGCGCGTGAGCACGTGGTTCGCGATTTCCAGCGGCATCTTGCGCTCTGCCTTGCAGGTTGGTCTTGGCAGTGGCGGCTGATATGACCACTTCCCATTCAGAAAAATCACCGCGCAGCGCTTTCGCCTCGACACCGTTCACCTGCACCAGCTTGACTTCGCCATTGTCCGTTGCTGTGCCGCGCACCCGTAAAGATCCATCGGGTTGCGGGATGACGTGGGTGATGATGCTCTGTGGCGGATGGTCGTCCAGAGGCTTGAGTTTCCCAGGAAACTCCGCTGCCGTGGGTTGCTTGCCGATCGGCTGGAAATCAGGATTCACGGAAATGTCATCCAGACGCACATCGCGATAAGCGTGCTGGTCATAGTTCGCGAACCATAAGGCGTAGTGGGCATGATGCACATCGAAGCCGTCGATCATCACGCTGGGAGGACGCGGATGCAGCGCCCAGTGCACATCCCAGGCCTTGTAGCGCCTGATGACAAAAGGGTGCTCGCTGTCAGGCCCCACTCCGGCCACACCAGCGTCCGGGCTGCGGTCGTTTCGACTGCGTGGTTCGGCTCCGAAGCCGCCAAAGTTAAAGGCGTGCCTGCGCTGGCAGTGCGCCTCGTTGTCGTCGAAACGCACAAATGGCAGCGTGCGGATGTCTGTGGCGGTGCGCTTGCCGTCAGGCCCTGGCACGTTCAGCGTGAGTGAGAAACCGGGCGTGGCTGTAGCATCAAATCGATAACCGTACTCATCACATTCTGCGGCGACATTGCGCGTGAAGGTGTTCAGGCTGTTCGCCCACCAAAAGCCAGCGCCCTCGTTGTGATCGAAAGGGAGCACTTGTTGAGGCAGTGGCTTCCCGCCACACGCCTGCACCGCCAGATTGTGGTCAAGCACATTGAAAACTTCCGTGCCGTCTTCCATGAAGAACCCGTGGCCCACACTTTGATAGCCCACGCAATCCCTCACCACGAGGTAGTCTGTGCCATGGATGGTGATCCAGCGATTGCCGCTGTCCCAGATGCTGGCTCCGATGACGGATGCGCCGCGCATGGTGTCACGTGCCAGATGAAAATGCAGGCTGTAGCGCCCGAGCACACCTTCCTTTCCCAGATGCCTGAACTCCGCATAGCTGATGGCACCTGATGAACCGCGATGATACATCGTGTGACCGCGTGCGAGAGCTGGATCGGCAGACTCGACCACGACATTGCGGCTCAAATTGGCCACTTCACCGCGATAACCATCCTGAGCGATGTGCAGATGATCCAGCGGCTGATCTACGACTAAAGTCGCGCCATCGATCTCTTGGATGATGCGCTCCTCCGTTTGGGTGAGATCGCGCACCGTTGGACGAAAGGTCTTCTCGCCTGTCTTGGTCTGCCGGGTGGTCGAGGTGAAGATGACACGATCTCCCGCACGCCAGCCTGTCACCGGTTCGGCAAGAGAGATCTTTGTGTCGCCCGTCTTGGCTGAAGTGCCCAGCTTCACCCAGGTGTGATTCATCGCCGCACCATGAAACTCCATGCGTCCTCCACAGTCCACAATCGCTGGCAGGGACTCCTTGTCCATCCCCTCAAAGTAGACAAGCCTGATGAGTGCCTTGTGGTTTGAGCCGATGGGCATGTCGGCGGTGCCCACTTCGAGCGCGGGCTTTGGCTTTGTTGGATCCGTCTCCGGCAAATGCGCGTCGCAGTTGAATCCCTCCTCGCTGGTGTCGTCGCCCGGCTGGATCTTGATCAAGCCCACATCCAGCCGAGTGTCCCGGCCGGGTGCGAAAGTCAGAGTGCCACCAATATACAGTGCGCGCACCGCATCTGTCGCAACGATGTCATAAGTGACCGTGTGTCCTGCCCGTATCTGCACACTTGATCCCGCCGGTGGCAGCCTGCCGCCAGTCCATGTGGCCGTGTCAGACCATGGTCCGCTCTGTGCCGTCCGGACTACCTGTGGAGGTTCTGCGGCGGACATGGGCCCGCAGATGACCGCAAGCAGGATGGTTGGGTGGAGCAGGAGTGATCTCATAGAATGTTAGTCTGCCCCGGTAACTCGGAGAAGGTTCGCCAGTTGCCTTCGAACGAATGAAAAAGCTGTCATTTTCGCGGAATGGATGTGCAATAGGGACACGTTCATACCTTAGGTTCATTCATGAAGATCCTCATTGTCGAAGATGACAAAAAGACCGCTGCCCTGCTGGTCGGGGCGCTCAGTCAGAATGGCTTTGAGGTCACGACCGTGGGTGATGGAGAGGAAGGGCTGCAGCTTGCCGTCCGTGAGGCATTTGATGCCCTGCTTGTGGACATCATGCTGCCGCGGCGTGACGGCCTCAGTTTGGTGCGTGAGCTCCGCCGCCAGGGCAGCGCCACCCCTGTCATCATGATTTCCGCCCGAGGCGAGGTGGAGCAGCGTGTGGAAGGTCTGAACGCGGGTGCGGATGACTATCTGCCGAAGCCCTTTGCGATGTCGGAACTGATGGCGCGCCTGCGCTCCTTGCTTCGTCGTCAGGCCACGACGAAGAACACCGTCTTCACGGTCGCGGACATCACTTATGATCCCTCCACTTGTGAGACACGTCGTGCTGGCAAGCGGGTGGAATTGTCCTCCCGCGAACGGCTGCTGCTGGAATGCCTGCTGCGCGGCGAGGGCCGTGTGATCAGCCGGCGAGACATCATCAGTTGTGTCTGGGAGTATGATTTCGACCCGGGCACAAATCTTGTGGATGTCTACATCCGCCGTCTGCGTGAGAAAATTGACCGTGACCGTACACAGCCCTTGATCGTGACGGTGCGGGGTCTGGGTTATGCTCTCCGCCAACAATCATGACACTGCGCCGCCGCATCCTTGCCTACTATGCCGTCACACTTAGCGTGTCTCTGGTCATTGTCGCATTTTCGAGTTGGTTTGAGTTCCATGAGCAACGCGAGGTGGTGCTTAAAGGCGGTGTTGTGGCGGCGATGAAAGAAAGTCCTTTGATTGAGGCATTGGAGATCGTGCTGCTGGCAGGGTTTCCGGCCATCTTGATCGGAATCATTGGCGGCAGCCTGCTTATGGGCCGCGCGCTGCGCCCGATTGAGCAACTGACGGAAGCTCTCGAAAAGACAGACATCTCGAATCTTGCTCAACCCGTGCCTCGCAGTGGCAATGGTGACGAGCTGGATCGCATGACCGCCGTCTTCAATCATATGAAGGAGCGCCTCGGCACCTCCTTTACCCAGGCGCGTGAGTTCACCCTGCATGCCTCGCATGAGCTGAAGACGCCGCTTACCATCCTGCACGGCACCCTGGAGCAGATGATGGGAGACGCCGCCACACCCCCAGTCCAGCGAGAAAGGCTGACCTCCATGCTGGAAGAGGTGCAGCGGCTTTCCAGCATCGTCGGCCAGCTCGCCTTCCTCGCCAAGGCGGATGCAGGACTGCTGGATGCCACGCTCAGAGAGGTGCCTCTGCATGACCTGGTCCGTGATCTCATGGAGGATCTCTCACACCTTGCTTCAGTGAGAGGAATCTCGACTGCCTTGGTCTCGTGCCAGTCGGTGACCGTGCTCAGTGACCGCATGCGGTTGCGCCAGCTCCTCCTCATCCTCGGGGACAACGCGGTGAAGCATAACCATCAAGATGGCAGCGTCAGCGTCACGCTTTCACGTCAGGGGGAGAAGGCCGTTTTCCGCATCATCAACACCGGCCATGCCTTGTCTCGCGACCTGCGCAGTCGAGTCTTCGAACGCTTCTTTCGCGGAGATGCGTCTCACAGCAGCAGGGTCGAGGGCAGCGGTCTCGGTCTGAGCATTGCAGAGTCCATCGCCAAATCTCATCGGGGCTCGCTTAGTTATGATGTGCTCTCGGATGGCCGCACGCAGCTTACGCTGGCTCTGCCCTGTCAAGAATGACAGCCTTTTCATTCGTGGAAGGCCCAGCGTCGTCCTTTTATCCGGGCCCCACTCATGAAGCTTCTCCCGCTCCTGCTTTCACTCTCCGCGCTGGTCTCGTGCGTGAGCTACCAGGCGCGTCCGATCTCAGCAGACGCGGGCGCGCAAGAACTGGCGGGACGGTCGCTTCATGATCCAGGTCTTAACTCGTTCCTCACCGAACAAAAAGCATCGAATGGAAGCTGGAGTGTTGACCGTCTAGCTCTGGTGGCGGCCTACTTTCATCCCGATGTGCAAGTTGCCCGTGCGGAGGCTGACGAAGCCGCCGCAGCCATCAAGACCGCTCAGATGCGGCCTAACCCCGTTTTCACCTTTGCGCCTCAGTTTGCCAGCAACCGTGTGAATCCCATCACACCCTGGTTCGCGGCTGCCAACCTCTCCATTCCCATCGAGACCGCGGGCAAGCGCTCGCGACGTACGGAACAGGCTCACGCCGCTGCGGAGGCCGCACGCTGGCGTGTGTCGTCACGCGCATGGGCTGCCCGCTCACGAGTTCGCGTGGCCATGCTGGAGCTTTACGGCGCTCGTGAAAACATCCGCCTGCTGGAAACCGAGCAGCAACTGCATGACGAGGCCATCAAGAAGCTCACCGCCCAGATGGAAGCGGGGGATGTGTCTCCCTTCGAGCTGACGCAGGCTCGCCTGATGCTGAATCGCACACGGCTTGCCCGCCATGACGCGGAGCGTGTGGCTGCCACGGGCGAGGCCAAACTCGCCGCGGCTGTCGGTCTGCCCGTCCATGCTCTGCGCGGCGCAAAGCTTGATTTTTCCAGCTTCCAGCGCCTTCCCGCCACCAGCATCGCTGCCAGCCGCCGTCAGGCACTGACCCAGCGCGCTGACTTGATGGCGCTGCTTGCCGACTACGCTGCCACGGAGTCTGCGCTGCGTCTGGAGATCGCGAAGCAGTATCCAGATGTGAATGTGAACCCCGGCTTTGACTACAACCAGGGACAGAACCGCTGGCAGCTCGGTGTGAACATACCACTGCCCTTCAATCAAAACAAAGGCCCCATCGCGCAAGCGGAGGCCAAGCGTGCCACCACGGAGAGGCGTTTCCTTGCCCAGCAAAGCACTATTCAAGGCGAGATCGATATCGCCCTCGCAGCCTACAATGCCGCGCGCGCCAAGGCTGGCACTGCTGCCCAGCTCGCCGAGGAGGCCGGCACTGCTTCCGATACTACCAAGAAGATGGTCGAAGGCGGCGCAGTCTCCGCTCTCGAACACACACGTCGGCAGATCGAAGCCAGCGCGGCTCGTGTGGCCCATCTGACGGCACAGATCGAAGCCCAGACAGCCGCGGGCACGCTGGAAGATGCCATGCAGGCCACACTTCGCTGATCTTATGATGAAAGGGTTACTCTTCATTCTCGCACTCGCGGCACCGCTTCACGGAGCAGACTCGGGTACTGCGGCACCTGCCACGATCACGAAGGAAGGTGACCTCGTGATGCTCAAGCTCACACCTGATGCGGAACAGCGCTTGCGGCTCAAAACAGTAGCCATTGAAAAGCGCGTGGTTCCAGCCACCCGCCTCTTCTCGGGCGAGGTCGTCATCCCTCTCGCTGTAGAGGGCAAGACCGTCGCGCCTGTGCTCGGCGGCACGCTGGATGAAGTCCTGCGTCTCGCGGATCTTCAAGTCGCCGCAGATGGCCGCATTCTCCAGGCCCAGGTGCAGATCGATGCCGCGAAGATCGCCGCAGAACGTGCGCAAAAAATGCTCAGCGCCGAAGCTGGCAGCGCTCGCAACGTCGATGAATCGAAAACCGCCCTTGCTCTTGCCGAGGCTGCCATGACAACCGCCAAAGCCCAGCGTGATCTGTTAGGCTCTGCGGTGGGTCAGGGGGGAGTCCAGCGTGCCTGGGTCCGCGTCGCCATCTACAGCGGTGAGGCCTCGAAACTTGATGCCAGGGCCTCCGCCAGCCTTCGCGGTGCCAAACCACAAGTGCTTCAACCGGTGGCCGGCCCGCCCACCGCCAGTACCCTGACCAGCACCATCGACTGGTACTATGCCCTGTCTCCGGGCACGGCTCTTCGCGCCGGTGAGCGTGTCGCCGTCGAGATCCCCATGCTGGGCAGCGGTGAGGAGCATTTGGTCATTCCTTTCAATGCCGTGCTGCATGACATTCATGGCGGCCAGTGGGTCTATGTGCTGAGCGCTGAGCACACCTACACACGCGCACGCATCCAGGTCTCCCGTATTGCCGGTGCTGATGCCGTCCTCGCCAGTGGTCCAGCGGCGGGCACCAAGATCGTGACAGATGGCTCAGCCGAGTTGTTCGGCACGGAGTTCATGACAGGGAAATAACGCCATGCTGAATTCCATTGTCTCCTGGGCTTTAGACATGCGCGTGCTGGTGGTGGCCGCCGCCGCGGCCTTGCTGGTCGTCGGCATCAACGCGACCAAGAACGCACCGCTGGATGTGTTCCCCGAGTTCGCCCCGCCTCTCGTGGAAGTGCAGACCGAGGCCCCCGGCCTTTCGACCGAAGAGGTGGATGCGCTGGTGACCGTGCCTTTGGAGAACTCCCTCAACGGCCTGCCCTTCCTCAAGACATTGCGTTCGAAATCAGTGTTAGGCCTGTCGTCTGTGGTGATGATCTTTGACACAGGCACCGATATCCTCAAGGCACGCCAGCTCGTTCAGGAGCGCCTCAACCTCGCGCAAGGCCGTCTTCCGGCCGTGGTGAAGCCGCCCGTGCTCATGGCGCCGTATTCATCCCTCAGCCGCGTGTTGAAGGTGGGCCTGACATCGAAGACACTCTCGCAGATGGAGATGAGCGAGCTCGCACGCTGGACCATGCGCCCGCGCCTCATGTCAGTCAAAGGCGTGGCGAACGTCGCCATCTGGGGGCAGCGCGACAAACAGTTCCAAGTCCTCGTGGATCCGCAAAAGCTGCGTGCCGCTGGAGTGACCCTGGATGCCATTACCAAGGCCGCAGGCGATGCTGCCGTCATCAGCGCGGGCGGATTCATTGACACGCCCAACCTCCGTCTCAGCGTTGCCCAGCTCGCGCTCATCACCACACCAGAGGACCTGGCTCGGACAGTCGTCGAGTTCCGCAATGGCGCTCCCATTCGCCTCGGCGATGTCGCTGAAGTCAAAATCGGTCATCCCGCACCCATCGGTGATGCGGTCATCAATGATGGTGACGGGATCCTGCTCATCGTGGAGAAGCAACCCTGGGGAAATACCCTGGATGTCACGACGGATGTTGAGAAGGTGCTCGAGGAACTCAAGCCTGCGCTGCCGGGTCTGACGATCGACAGCACCATCTTCCGTCCCGCCACCTTCATCCAGCTTTCCATCGACCACCTCAAGGAAGCCCTTTGGTTAGGCTGCCTGCTCGTTGTGGTCGTGCTCGCGCTTTTCCTGGGTGACTGGCGCACCACCGTCATCAGCATCACGGCCATCCCGCTTTCCCTGGCCATGGCCCTGCTGATGCTCAGCTGGCTGGGCGAGACGATCAACACCATGATTCTCGCTGGCCTCATCATCGCGCTCGGGGAAGTCGTGGATGATGCCATCATCGATGTGGAAAACATCCTCCGCCGCCTCCGTCAGAATCCTGGCAAGTCACGCTTCCGCATCGTCCTAGAGGCGTCTCTCGAAGTCCGCAGCGCCGTGGTCTATGCCAGCGTCATCATCGTGCTCGTCTTTGTGCCCGTCTTCTTCCTTCCGGGCCTCGCAGGCACCTTCTTCCGGCCTCTGGCGCTGTCCTACATCCTCGCCATCGGCGCCTCTCTTCTGGTGGCACTCACCTTGACGCCAGCACTGAGCCTGATGCTGCTGAAGGTCAAAAGTGGCGGCCATCAGGACGCCTTGCTCGCGAGAGGTATGAAGGCCTTGTATCGCGGCGTGCTTCCCCTGTTTGCTCGCAGCTCCTGGCTGGCCGTGATCGTCCTTCTCGTGGCCTTCGCGGGCAGTGGCTGGATATGGAGCACGCAGTTGAAGGAAGAATTCTTGCCTAACTTTAAGGAGCGCGATTTCCTCATGCATTGGCTGGAGAAGCCAAACACTAGCGTGGAGGCCAGCAAGCGCATCACGGTCGCCGCCGCGCATGACCTGCTGCAGGTGCCCGGCGTGCGCAATCAAGGTGCCCACATCGGCCGTGCGGAAGTCGCTGACGAGGTCGTGGGACCTGACTTTACCGAGCTCTGGATCAGCATCGATCCTTCGGCTGAATATGATGAGACCATCCACAAGGTGCAGGCTGTGGTGGATGGTTATCCCGGCCTCACTCGGGATCTCCTTACCTTCCTGCGCGAGCGCATCAAAGAGGTGCTCACCGGGGCCAGCGCCAGTGTGGTCGTACGCATCTTCGGTCCCGATCTCGATACCTTGCGCGCCCATGCCGCCGAGGTCAGTGCCGCTGTGAAGGACGTGCCCGGTGTCAGCGCTCTGAAGGTGGAATCACTCACCCTCGTGCCGCAAATCACCGTCAAAGTGAAGCCCGAAGCCGCAGCGCTCTATGGCTTGACCAGCGGACAAATTCGCCAGGCCGTGACCACCCTAATCAGCGGACGCAAAGTCGGTGAAGTCTATCAAGATCAGCGTGTGCATGATGTCACCGTGTGGAGCGTGCCTAGTGCTCGCGCGGACTACACCACCCTGCGTGAACTTTTGATCGAGACACCTTCCGGCGGTCACACACGTCTCGCTGACGTCGCTGATCTGGCCATCGTGCCAACTCCAAATGCCATCAAACGTGAAGGCGCTTCACGCCGCATCGACGTCACCTGCAATGTCACCGGCCGATCGCTGGGTGATACGGTGCGCGAGATCGAGCAACGCGTGGCCAAGCTCACCTTCAAACCCGGCCATCATCCCGAAATCCTCGGCGAGTGGGCCGAACGACAAGCAGCGCAAAGCCGACTCGGCTGGCTCGCGCTCGGCTCGCTGGCAGGCATCCTCGTCTTGCTGCTCGCAGACTTCCAGTCACTGCGTCTCTCCCTGCTCGTCGCACTAACTTTACCCTTTGCGCTCATCGGCGGTGTGCTTGCCGCATGGCTCGGCGGCGGTGTGCTCTCGCTGGGTTCGCTTGTCGGCTTCGTCACCGTCCTCGGCATTGCCGCGCGCAATGGCATCCTGCTCGTCAGCCACTATCGTCATCTCGAGCATGAGGAAGGCCAGGCCTTCGGTCTGCCACTCGTCCTGCAAGGCAGTGAGGAGCGTCTAGTGCCCATCCTCATGACCGCCGCCACCGCCGCGCTCGCTCTTTTGCCACTCGTTCTTAAAGGCAATGTCCCTGGCAATGAAATCGAGCGCCCCATGGCCCTCGTCATCCTCGGCGGTCTGGTGACGAGCACCCTGCTGAATCTCTTCCTGCTCCCGGCCTTGTATGCAAGGTTCGGACGCACGGCCCGCAGGGAGCCTGCTAACGGAGTAGTCTAAGCACTTATTTCCTTCTCTTTTCTGTCCAAAAGTGGGCATGCTAGGCCTTGGGGGTGACACCCAACCATGAAAAGCCTGGCCATCCTCCTTCTTGCGCTCAGTTCACTGGCACATGCCGCCACCACAGCGGACGTGATTGTCTATGGTGCCACGCCCGGCGGCTTCTGCGCGGCCATCGCTGCAGCACGCGAAGGCGCCTCAGTGATCTTGCTCGAACCCACGGATCACGTTGGCGGTGTGAACACAGGCGGACTTTGCTTCAGCGATTCGAATCAAACCGTGCGCAGCACCGTGATGGGCCTCTTTGATGAGTGGCATAGCCGCGTGGAAAAAGACTACCAGCAGCGTGGAGTCGAGCTGCCTTATAAAGTCAGTGAGAAAAACGCCGATAAATGGACCTACGAGCCACACGTGGCCGCGAAAATCACCAAGGAGATGCTCGATGAAGCCGGTGTGAAAGTGCTGATCAAGCGCGTGCTCAAGCAGGTGAAGAAAGACGGTGCACGCATCACAGAACTCGCGACCAGCGATGGCGAGTTCACCGCGAAGACCTTCATCGATGGCACCTATGAAGGCGACCTCATGGCCGCCGCAGGCGTGAGTTGGACCATTGGCCGTGAATGCCGGAAAGACTTCGGCGAGTCACTCGCCGGCAAGCAGTATCCCAAAGCCAAGATGACTATGTCTGGCCTCGATGCCGAAGGCAAGATCCTCCCGCTCATCACCACCGCCGATGCCGGTCCCGAGGAGGACGGCGACAAGAACGTCATGGTCTACAGCTTTCGCCTCTGCGTAACCAAAGATGCCGCAAACCGCGTGCCTTTTCCCAAGCCAGCGAACTATGATCCGGCACGCTTCGAGGCCGTCCGCCGCTACTTCGTGCAGGAGAAAAGACCTCACATCTTGTGGGATCTGTATCCGCTGCCTGGAAACAAGTTCGATGCAAATAACGGCATCGGAAAGCAGTTCTCCATGGGCCTCGTCGGTGCCTGCAATGGCTGGAGCGAGGCCGATGAAGCCGGTCGCGCGAAGATCTGGGAGGATCACAAGCAGTACACCCTCGAGCTCTTTCACTTCCTCACCACCGACCCCTCAGTCCCAGAGCATCTGCGCCAGGAGATGGCCGAGCTTGGTCTCTGTCGTGATGAGTTCGCCGCCTACGGTCACTGGTCACCACAGCTCTATGTGCGCGAAGGCCGCCGCATGAAGGGCCTGTATGTCGTCTCGCAGAAGGACATCATCGACGACCCGAAGAAGGACGATCCCATCGTCGTGTCCTCCTTCCCCATCGACTCACATGACTGCCAGCGCGTGGGCACCAAGGACATGGTGGTGAATGAAGGCACCATCATGCCCGTGCGCATGGAAGGCCGCCGAAATGGCTACCCCTATCACATCCCCTATCGCGCCATCCTGCCGAAGGCCGAGGAGTGTGACAATCTGCTCGTGCCCATCGCCCTCTCCTGCACGCATGTCGGCATCTCCTCCATCCGCGTGGAGCCCACCTGGATGATCCTCGGCCAGAGCGCCGGCATCGCCGCCGCCATGAGTGCCAAGCAGAACGTGGCCGTGCAAAAGCTGGCCTATCCAGCTTTGCGTGAACGTCTATTGGCTCAGAAGCAGGTGCTGGATCTCCCCGTGCTTCCCGACCTGCCACCACCACCTGTCATACCGGTGAGCATTGATCCCAAGACGTTGCCGGGCATCGTGCTCGATGACGCTCAGGCTGAGACCAAAGGTCCCTGGGCACGCTCCTCCAACTTCAAGCCCCACATCGGCACCGGCTATCTGCATGACGACAAGCGCGGCGATGGCCAGTCGAGCGTCACCTTCCACTTCAAGGCTCCGAAGACTGGCAAATACGACCTCCGCATGGCCTACTCCGCTCATGAGACACGCGCCAAAGCCGTGCCAGTCACGATTCAGAGCGGCGACCACAAGGTCAGCCTCAAAGTCGATCAAACACAGCCTCTTCCTGCCAAGGAACCATTCCGCAGTATCGGCACAGTGGAGCTCTCCGCCGATGCTGAAACCACCATCACCCTCAGCAACACGGAGACCGATGGATTTGTCATTGTGGATGCGTTGCAACTGATCGAAGCCAAGAACTGACCACCGACCATCCCGACCCGACCATGAAGCACCTCTTTCTCGCCAGCTGGATCTGCGCCGCCACTCTGAGCGCCGCTGAATCAGCCTCGACCGACATTGTTGTCTATGGCGGCGTGCCCTGTGGCATCGCAGCCTCCATCACCGCGGCCCGCGAAGGTGCCAAAGTGATCCTCATCGAACCGACCAAGCATGTCGGCGGCCTCAGCACCAGCGGCATCAACACCGCCGAGAGCGAGCACATGCTGAAGTGGACCATCGGCGGCTTTGCCGATGAGTTTTATCGCCGCCTGGGTGATCACTATGGCTCCGGCAAGCCTGAGTACTTCTTCGAGTCCAGCGTCGCTGAGAAAGTCTATCTCGACATGCTGCGCGAGGCAGGCGTGGAAGTGCGTTACGGCGTGAGCGTTGACTTGGTCATCAAGGAGGAAGCCCGCATCAAGGAGATCAAGCTCACCGATGGCTCGATGCTGAAAGCCAAGGTCTTCATCGATGCCGGTTATGAGGGCGACCTCATGGCGCGTGCTGGTGTGAAGTATGCCGTGGGCCGTGAATCCAAGGCCGAGTTCGGCGAGGAAGCCGCAGGCATCCGCTTTGACAAGACAGCCCGTCATGCCCGCACCGTGGATGAGAAGGGTCAGCTTCTTCCCGGCATCAGCGCCTGGGCAAAGGACTTGAAAGAGGGAGATGCTCATCGTGCGCCGATGAACTACAACTTCCGCCTCACCGTGGCCAAGGATCCCAAGTTGCAGGTGCCGATCCCTCCGCCGAGAAACTACGATGTGAAGCGCTACGCCCTGCTGGCCGACTGGCTGCGCTTCAAGGCTGCAAACAAAACCGAGGTGAAGCTCGATGATGTGCTAGACCCCTACAAGCGCCGCAACGGCAAGTTCGAGATGAATAACAAACAGTCTGCCATCTACTCGCTAGGCCATTTCGGCGGGCAGTTTGACTGGCCGGAGGCAGACTACGCCACACGCCAGCGCATCTATGACGACCACATGGATTACACCCTCGGCCTGATCTTCTTCCTCGCGAACGATGAGTCTGTGCCTGAAAAGATGCGCGCCGAGATGAAGGCCTACGGCTTGCACAAGGACGAGTTCGCGGACAACGGCCATCTGCCATACCAACTCTACGTTCGCGAAGCGCGTCGCATGCGTGGCGAGCACGTGGTGACCCAGCAAGATGTGCAGGAGACACGCCGCAAGGACGATAGCATCGGCATGAGCAGCCATTTCATTGACTCTCACCACGTCCAGCGTGTGGCCGTGAATGAAGGCGAGTTCGTCAACGAAGGCCGTATTTGGCGCATGGGTTATGCCTATCAGATCCCGTATCGCGCCCTCACACCGAAGGCTGACCAGTGCACAAATCTCCTCGTCCCTGGAGCTGCCAGCTTCACGCACGTCGCCTTCTGCACCCTGCGCCTCGAAAGCGTCTGGATGATCACCGGCCATGCCGCTGGCATCGCCGCCTCACTGGCCATCAAAGACGATGTTCATGTGCAAAATGTGCCAGTTACAGCTCTCCAAGACAAACTACGTGCCCAGAAGCAGGTCCTCGATTTCATCCCCGGCCTCCCCGAGAAGTGCGAGCACCTCAACGGCCCGCCGGAGTTTTGATCTGTGCTCCCTGGCTCAGCACTTCCATCTGTAGGTTGCGCCATTCTTCGCTGCCACGCCTCGCTTTCACGGGTCCGATCGTCAGCGTGGCGCCTTCCTCGAGCAAAACCCGCTGAACCTTCTTCGGATCCACGGCGCGCGGTAAAACGTCCTCCTTCACCGCGATGGCAGCAATCGCTCCCACGGCCTGTCCCATGTTCATCGTGTGCGGTTGCAGACGTGTCGCCCCATTCGCCATGCGGCTCTGGCTGAAGTTCTTCTCCGCAGGTAGGAAGCCGTCGATCTTCTCCGGAATGAAGCACTCAAACGGGATCGCGAAAGGTCCCACACCATGCTCGCCGAACTTGTGCGGGATGTCGCTCTCACGATCCAGATCGAGCTCGAGATACGGCGCTGACATCGAGCCATGCAGATCGATCGCATAGTCACCGATGGAGACCGTGTTCGCGAACTGAATGGGCTTGCCGTGCACTCGCTCGATCTCGCCTGAGCTCAAGGTATGTAGCCCCACAATGCGCCGGCTTTCACGTGTGTAAGGCATGATGGAGAAGTGATTCAAAAGCGCACGATACGGCGCAAGCTCCGGCCGCTCTTTGATCCAAGTTTCCACCTCCGCCCGCCGATACGGCGTGTCATAGCCCTCATCATTCGCCACCGACCAATCCTTCTTACCAAGCGTGCTCTGAATGAAGTAAAGCAGGTGGAGCGTCTTGAGCTGCATGGATCGGTCCGTCGCACGTCGTGTGTCCCGATCCTCAATCTCGGCGATCGTGGAGTTGTGATCGTTGTTGTAGTTCAGATGTGTGCGCGTGATAGCGCTGTTGTCCGCTGGCCGTGCGCTGTCAGGCATGCCGCGATAGCCAATAAACGTGGCCCAGGTCCACGGCTTCAGCTTGGTGTCTACATTCTCACCAGCTCCAAGAGACTTCGCAAAGGCCGCATGAACCTTGTCAGTATAACCAGGAGGATTGTCCTTGATCAAAAGATCATCAGGCACACCGTACGGATACTGCTTTACCACCGCCGTCCAGGTGTTGTCCTGCACACGACGTTTGAGATCGATGGCATTGCTCAAGCAATTGCCCACACGATAACGAGCGCCGGTGAGCGGAATCACATCACCCCACTCCGTCGCATCAATGAGCGTGTGGCAGGCGATGTGACGCTTCGTTCCGCTGCTTGTGATGTCCACACCAGTGACTTTGTTGCCCTCTTTGGACACGGCAGCCACTTGACTCATCAACGCCAGATCCAGCACACCACTGCCACGCGCGTCACTGAGCATCTGAAGCAGCAGGCGCTGGCCCACACGCGGCTCCACACCCACATGACTGTACCAGTAGGCCGTGAGGTGATTCACACCCAGCGGCTGATAGTGAGCCGTGATGAGACCGCACAACTCGCGATACAGCCCGCGCTCACGCACCAGCGTGCCGCCCTCATCCATGGAGGTCACCGCCGCAGCCATGGCCTGACCACCAATCCAGTCCGTCTCTTCCAGCAGCAACACTGAGGCACCCATCCGCGCCGCTTGCACCGCTGCTCCCACGCCTCCCATGCCCGCACCGGCGATGACCACATCGTAGCTCTCGCGAAGCTGCGCAAACGCCGTGGCCTCCAGAGGCTTCGCATTCACCGACTTCGGCGGATCGATCGGCAGTTGCGCCGCGCCTCGACTAAGCACAATGGCCACGTTCTTGCCCACGCACATCCCACCCGGAACCGCCGTCTTTTTCCAGTAGTCCGGCGAGCTCAGCACACGATGCTTCACCAGCACTTCCAGCGCCTCATCGAGAGTTGCCACTGGCTTGAGGAGCCCGGCGATCTTGATCAGCAACGATGCTACCTTCTCGCCATCGCATTTCCCGGTCTCGGTGGCATTCGCGTGCCAGTAGTCGGGAGACTCGATGATGTGTTTCTCGGCCAGCGCCTCCAGATCAGTCTCCGTGACCTGCGTGCTGGCTGCAGTTGCAAGGAGAGCAGAAGCGAAAAGGAGTGTGAGGATGAGGCGCATGATGGTAGAAGCTTGAGCAGAAGGGCGGCGTCGTAAAGGCCGTCGGCCTGATCTTTCCCGCCAAATCCCTGTCCAAATCCGCGTTTCATCCGCCTCTCCAAGGTCCAAGCTCTCATGAACACCCGCCGCCACTTCATCGCCTCCATCACCGCCGCGCTGGGCGGTTCTGTCTTTGCCGCTGACGGCAAGCCAAAGACCATCGTGCTGCAGTCCGCCTGGGCCGTGCACAACATTGGCGATATCGGCCACACTCCCGGCACGTTGCGCGTGATTGAGGAGCATCTGCCCGAAGTGAAAGTCATCCTCTGGGCCATGAAGCTCGACGAGCGCGTGACAGCCATGCTGGCCAAGCGCTTCCCGAAGGTCACTATTATCCAGGGCAGCCCGCTCAAAGACGGCGAGGCCGATCTCAAGCTCCAGGAAGCCATCAAAGGCTGTGACCTCTTCATTCGCAATTCCGGCATGGGCCAGGACCTGAGCTACATGCAGTTCTGCAAAAAGCACGGCAAGCCTTATGGCCTCTTTGGCCAGTCGTATTTTACCGACATGGTGGAAGGGAAAGGCGCTGAGGAACGCATCGCATTGCTCAATGGTGCCTCCTTCATCTACACTCGCGAGACCAAGACGCTGAGCATCCTCAAAGGCGCCGGCATCAAGACTCCAGTGCTCGAGTTCGGCCCGGATGGCTGCTTCGGCATCGATGTGCGTGATGATGAGCGCGGCCTCGCCACGATGAAGAAGCTTGGCCTTGAGGAGCGGAAGTTCATCACCATCCAACTGCGCACGCACACACCCTCTCATCCAGGTGTTGATGACAAGCGCCCGCAGAAGCTGAACCCGCTGCATCCCACACCGGAGATGATCGCCGATGATGAGCGCCGCGCCGCGAAGTACTGCGACCTCATCACCCGCTGGGTGAAGAAGACCAGCCACAAGGTCCTCATCGCTCCCGAGGCGATGAAGGAGATGGAGTATAACAAGAAATTTGTTTGGGATAAGCTGCCTGCGGACATCCAGAAGAGTGTGGTGAACCTGGAATACTTCTGGAACGCCGATGAGGCGGCCTCCATCTTCGCCAGGGCGCACACCATCGTCTGCCACGAGCCGCACTCACCCATCATAGCTTTGGCCAACGGCACGCCGATCATCCACACCTACTCCGAGTTCCACTCGCCGAAGTGCTGGATGTTCAAGGACATTGGCCTTCCCGAGTGGCTGCTGGAGTTTGACACGACCTCCATCGATCTGTGGGCCGAGACCCTCTTCGCCATCGATGCTGACTACCCCGCCGCCCAGGCCAAGGTGAGGAAAGCCATGGCCTATGTGCATGAGTGCTTCGGCAAGTCCATGCAGCAGGTGAAGGGCGTCATCGGCTAGGCGTTGTGCTTTGACCGCAAGCTTGGGTGTCCCGCCTGCGTTTCAGGCGGGCATGATTTCACGTCTCTGTTGGGTCACACTTCTGGTTTCCGGCTTCAGCCCGTCATGGGCGGACGTCACCTTGGTGAGCGATGGCAAGCCCCAGGCTGTCATCGTCATCTCTGACAAACCCACCCGCGTGGCACGCTATGCCGCCGAGGAACTCGCACATCATGTCCAGAAAGCCAGCGGTGCCCAACTGGAAGTAATCGCCGAAGGCTCCGCCAAACCAGATGCTCGTCCACGCATCTACGTCGGTGATAGTGTCGCGACACGCGAGGCCGGTATCGATGTCACAAAACTCAGCCCCGAGACCTTCATCCTTCGCGTCACCGACAAGGCCCTGTTCATCGCCGGCTCCGATGGAGGTGGCGAACCTCTGGAATCCAACACTCAGGCAGGTACCCTTTGGGGAGTTTATGAGTGGCTTGATCGTGACATGAGTGTGCGCTGGCTCTGGCCGGGCGAGCTTGGCACGCACGTGCCGAAGTCTGCCGCCATCATCGCGAAGAATGCCGACGAGACCATCTCACCCCAGTTTTTCCAGCGTCGTCTGCGCCCAGGCAGCGGCTTTGAAAGCGAGCATCCAGCTCTGGGGTTCACCACGGAAGGTGCCAAGAAGTTCAGTGAGGAGCAGACCGTGTTCCTGCGTCGTCATCGCATGGGCCGCAGCTATCCGGTAAGCTATGGCCATGCCTTCACCGACTGGTGGGACAAGGATGGCAAGGAACATCCCGAGTGGTTTCAGCAATTGGCCGGTGGCAAGCGCGGCCCGAACAAAAAGGGCGGCCGATTCTCCATGTGCGTCTCAAACCCCGAGCTTGAGCGTGAGGTCGTGGCCCGCTGGGCCGCCAAGCGTCCGCCCGATGCCAAAAATCCCGGCTTCATCAATGCCTGCGAGAACGACATCCTCGGCCTCTGTGCCTGTGAGAGCTGCCGTGCTCTCGATGGTCCTGCACCTGCCGACTATCTGAGGTTTTATCCAGCGACTTCAAAGATGGCAGGTTCGCGCTTTGTGTCCGATCGCTATGCCCACTTCTGGCTGGGCATCCAGCAGATCGCGGCGAAGACACATCCCGATGCCACCGTTGTTGGTTATGCCTACTTCAATTATTTCTTGGCTCCCACCAGCAGCATCAAGCTGAACCCGAACATCCTCATCGGCTACTGCCCGTCCGCTGGTTGGTTCCCTCGCTCGGAGGAGGAGCATGCCTGGATGAAGCAGCAGTGGACCGGCTGGAGGGACACGGGCGCGCGTCTCTTCATGCGTACGAATCATCTGCTGGATGGATACTGCATGCCCTTCATCTTCGCGCATCAGTTTACAGACGAGTTTCATCACGCCGTGGAGCACGGCATGGTGGCCACGGACTATGATTCCCTCACCGGTCACTGGGCCACCCAGGGTCCGAACCTCTACGTGGCTTCACGCCTGCATGTGAAGCCCAAGGCTTCTGCGGATGATCTTCTCGCGGAATACTATGCCGCCTTCGGTGCGGCCGCGCCCTCCGTGAAAGGCTACTTTGGCTATTGGGAAGATTTCACCACGAAGGGCAGGGAGAAGATCAGTCTCACCATGGAAGAGCTGCAAACCTCCCGCTGGAGAAACTGGGCCAAGGCCGCTCATGCGCTGTATCCGTCGGAGTGTTTTGTGCCCGCAGATGCCTTGCTGGAGCAGGCAGCAAAGGCTGCGCACGATGACCCCGAAGCCTTGGCGCGAGTTCAGTTCCTTCAACTCGGTCTCCAACACGCCAAGCTTTGCTCGCGTGTGTCTGCGCAGCTTACTCTAGCAAGTTCCACTGCCAGTCCCGATCAGATCAAGAAGACCGTGGATGAGCTTGTCACCTTCCGTCGCGCTCATGAGCGCTCAGGCATCAGCAACTTCAACCACCTCGCCTGGCTGGAAGACCTCAGTTGGAAGTTGTCGGAAGAAACCAAGCAGGCCCCCGATTTGTATCCTTGATCCTTCATCCCATGTCGTCACCCTTTTCACGTCGCGCGTTTCTTCAGCAAGGCACCCTTTGTCTCGCAGGTCTTGGCACATCCTCCATGGTCGCCGCAGATGCCGAGGCAAAGCCCCCGCTGCGTGTCGGCTTGATGACCGACCTCCACTACGCGGACAAGCTACCGACCAAAACTCGCTTCTATCGTGAAGCCCTCGGCAAGCTGGATGAAGCCGTGGACTTCATGAATCGCGAGAAGCCCGCGCTGGTCGTGGAGCTCGGTGACTTCATCGATCAGGCAGACTCAGTCGAACAAGAGATCGAGTGGCTGAAGACCATGGAGCAGCACTACAACAACCTCACCATGCCGCGTCATTACGTGTTGGGAAATCACTGCGTCGGCACACTGACCAAACAGGAGTTTGCCCAGCATACCAAGGCTCCTGGCGGCCATGCTTCGTTCACCGAGAATGGCGTGACCTTCCTCATCCTCGACGCCTGCTTCCGCGAGGATGGCACGCCCTATGAGCGCAAGAACTTCAGCTGGCAGGACTCAAATCTGCCGAAGAGCGAGCTCTCATGGCTCGAGGCCGAGCTCGGCAAGGCAACAGGTCCGGTGATCGTCCTCGCCCATCAGCGTCTGGACCTCGACAAAGCCCACGCCGTCCGCAATGCCTCCGAGGTGCGCGCCTTGCTGGAGAAATCAGGCAAGGTGCTCGCCGTCTTCCAGGGACATTCGCACAAGAACGATCTCCAGCAGATTGCCAACATCCCCTACATTACTTTGGTCGCGATGGTCGAAGGCACCGGTCTCGAGAGCAATGGCTACTCCATGCTCGAAGTGATGCCCGACGAGTCCCTGCGCCTCCAAGGCTTCCGCAAACAAACCAGCCGCACCTTCGCGGCAGCAAAGTAGTCCTCTCGCTCCGCGAGAGGACGAACGACGTCGAACATACACAGCTCTCCGCCAAAGATCGACGTTTGTTAGAGCCTTCAACATCGTCAGCTCATCACACGGAGTGTGATGGCCACTGTGCTTAGACCAGCCCCTTCAAGGCCCCGGTGCTGTCGCCAAAGCGCTCTGACTTCATCCCAGCCAGCTGGTGCATGCTGAGGAAGAGATTGCACATCGGTGTGTCCGCACCGCTGACGATATGCCGTCCACCCTGGAGTCCACCGCCATGCCCCGCTAGGACGAGCGGCAGGTTCTTCGGGCTGTGCGCATTGCCATCACGCATGCTGGAACCAAAGAGCATCAGTGTGTGATCCAGCAGCGTGCCATCGCCTTCCTTGATGGACTTCATGCGGTCCAGCATGTGGGCGAACTGGTCCACATGCCAGGTGTTGATCTTCTGATACTGCTCCAGCTTCTCTTCCTTCTTCTCATGGTGCGAGCACTCATGGTGGCCATGCTTCACGCCATCCAGGAAAGTAAAGTTCTTGCCGCTGACCGCCCAGCCGAACATAAAGGTGCTCACGCGGGTGCTGTCGCTCCAGAAGCCGAGCGTCATCAGCTCCATCATCAAGCGACAATGCTCCGTGTGGTCTAACCGAAGGCGCCCGCCCGGGTCCTTCTGCTGGGCCATCGCCGTCGTGATGCGCTGGTCGAGCTGCGACACAGCGTCTTTCGCCGCCGGATCCAGGTTCTCACCACTCGCCACTCGGGCAATGTCTGCCTCGATGCGCTGCTCCACGCTGCGAATGCTTTCCAGGTACTCATCAAGCCGGCGCTGATCATCCTTGCCCACGCGGCCGCGCAGCGCCTTCGCATCCGTCATCACCAGATCCAGCACGCTCTTACTCTCCAGCGCGCTGGCCTTCCGCTGCTCGGCATTCTCACGGAACAGGCGATCAAACACAAAGCGCGGATTGATCTCTGGCGGCAGCGGCGAGGTAGGTGTGCGCCAGGCCACATGTGAGCCATAGAGCATCGTGTAGTTCACATTGAAATCCACACCCGTCATCACGGGCTCCGTGCCTAACTCCAAGGATGGAAAGCGCGCCTGGCTCCCTGCTTGCTGGGCAAAAACCTGGTCCATGCTCACGCCACAGCGGAGGTTCTTGCCTGTGGTCTTTTCGATCTCCGTGCCCGTGAGCCAGTTGGCGGTCTTGGCATAGTGTCCGTCACCACCACGGCAGTTCGCGTGGCCGAGATTCGTCAGCACATTGATGTCACCCCGATGCCGCTCCAGCGGTTGCAGGATCGGAGAAAGCTTAAAGTCCTTGCCCTCGCCTTCAGGAGTCCAGCGATCCGGATGCACTCCATTCGGCATGAAGAGCACGCCGATGCGTGTCGGGAACGCCTTGGCCTGAGATCCGCGTGCCGTGGGTGCCATGGCATCCAGAAACGGCAGCGCAATCGTCGCACCAAGCCCGCGCAGTGCAGCGCGACGGGACATGGGCTCTCGGGGAATGGAAACGTAACTCATCAAGGAATTGGGGGGAGCCTAAACTACGCCATCTAACCCCGAATGCTTGCGGAATTTGAAGGTGCGGAAGAGCCCCGTCCTTACGCTGGCAAACGCACCTCAAAGGTGGTTCCACGTCCAGCCTCGCTCACCACACGGATGCTGCCGCCGTGATTGTCCACGATGGCCTTCGCGATCGAAAGTCCCAGTCCCGAATGCCCGGAGCTGCCTGTGCGCGCCTGATCAGCCCGGTAAAAGCGCTCAAAGATGTGTGGCTGGTCTGCCTCAGCAATGCCCGGTCCATCGTCACTCACCGTGAAGACTGCTTCACCAGATTCCGCCCGACTGGTGACGGTGACATTGCCTCCATGTTGCAGCCCGTTGCTGATGAGGTTTGTGGCAAGGATGGAGATGGCCTCCGTATTGGCCTTGCAGGAAGCCGGACCAAGATTCGCCTCCAGTTGTCGATGACGATCATCTGCCAGTGGCTTCAAATGATCAACGGCATCAAGCAGACATTCCGAAAGGTCGCAAACACTGTTAGGCTCTTTTCTTGTCTGCCCATCCTGTCGAGCGAGCAGCAGCAGCGACTCGATCAAGCGGCGCATGCGCTGGGCCGTCTCACCACAGGTTTGCAGTGCTTCACGATACTCCTCGGCGGTGCGCTCGCGCTTCAAGATGCGCTGAGTTTCGGAAATGAGGATCGTGACGGGTGTGCGCAGCTCATGCGACGCATCGGCCGTGAACTGGCGCTGCCTCTCAAAGGAGTCATGCAAGCGCTCAAAGGTCTGGTTCAGCACCTGGCTGAGCTGTCCGAGCTCACTGTCGGTTTCCGTGATGTTGATCCGCTCCTCCAGATTGCCTTCGGCAATGCGTGTGGCCGTTTCACTGATGGTCCGGATAGGCCGGATGGCCCTGCCTGATAGCCACCAACCACCGATGAGGCCAAAGAGCCACACACCGAGCCCGATCAACACATGCAGAGTGGCCATGCGCTGCATCTCCTGAAGGTCAGGCGTGATGTCACGTCCCACCACCACCTTGAGTCCATGCGAGTTGCTGCGCGCGGTCTCACGCCGGTTGGCCACGCTCCGCGCCTCTTCATTCATTTCACTGGCCGGGATGGGCAGGAAGCGCATGTCTGCTGGCGTGTTCTCAGACTGCAAGATGACTCTGTCGTCCTTGTCACGAATGCTGAAGTAGGCATATCCAGGCTCCTTGCCCTGAAACTGCGCCGCTGTGGTGGCAGGTGCCTGCACCGGCTGAGTCGTCAGGCGCTGCACGAATTCGGAGAACTGCAAAAATGGCCGGTCCTGCCGGTAGTCGGGCTTGCTCGGGTCAGATTGAAAACCCTGCATCACATCCATCAGCGATCGGATGAGCCCGCGCTCCATGCGTCCCAGATCACGATCAATGCGCTGCGTCTGGCTCTCACGGGCAAAATGAAAAGTCGGCAGCGTGAAGCCCACGACCACCACAAGCAGCAGCAACCCATGCCAGATCTGCAGACGCCAGCGGAGAGATTGGAGGAAGTTCTTCATGCGATGCTGTAGCCGTGCCCCCGGCGTGTGGTGATGACATCCGCGCCGAGCTTTTTACGCAGGTTCGAGACATGCACATCCAGCAGGTTGGAAAGCGTGCTGTCCTCTTCATCGAAGAGATGCTCATAGAGAGTCGTGCGGCTCACCACCTCGCCACGATGCAGCGCCAGATACTCCAGCAGCGCATACTCGCGCGCGGTGAGCGGGATCTCGCCATCCGTGCTGCTCACCGTGCGGGCGGCAGTGTCCAGCTTCAGCCCGCTGATCTCCAGCACGGGATGCGTTTGCCCGGCGGCTCTACGGATGAGCGCGCGCAGCCTAGCTAAAAGTTCGTCAATATCAAAAGGCTTGGTGAGGTAGTCATCCGCTCCTGCATCCAGCCCTTTGATGCGATCCGGAACAGTGTCCCTGGCCGTGAGCATGAGCACGGGTGTCTTGCGCGCAGGACGCAGCCTGGTCAGCACCTCCCAGCCGTTCAGCCGTGGCAGCATCACATCCAGCACGATGGCGTCATAGTCGCCCTCCTTGGCTTTGTACAGGCCGTCTTCGCCATCCTCCGCGGTATCCACGGCATAGTTCTCCTCGCGCAGTGTGGCAGCCAGGCTGCGCAGCAGATGCGGATCATCTTCGATGACGAGGATTCTCATGAGCGGAAGGGTCATTCGTGGCGCAGGGCCTCGATGGGATCAAGCCTTGCGGCGCGTCGGGCTGGGGCGAAGCCGAAGATCACGCCCACGGCGGTGGAAAAGAAGAAGGCGATGATGTTGATGCGCGCATCAAACTGAAAGGGCACCTGGATCAGGCCAGCAAGCCCAACGCATAGCCCCAATGCGATCGCGATGCCGATGACACCTCCGATCGAGGACAGCGTGACTGCCTCCACCAGGAACTGCAGCAGCACCTCTCGCGAGCGCGCACCGATGGCAAGGCGAATGCCGATCTCACGCGTACGTTCTGTCACCGAGACGAGCATGATGTTCATGATGCCGATGCCGCCGACGAGCAGGCTCACACCTGCCACGGCAGCCAGCAGACTGGTCATCATCTTCGTGGAGGAGCTCAGGGTTTCCGCGAGCTGGCGTGTGTCACGCACGGAGAAGTTGTCAGCCTCATTCTTTCCCAGGGAGCGGCGCTGGCGCATCAGCACGTTGATGTCATCAATGATCACATCCGTGTCCGCGCCGTCCTCCGCAGAGATCATGATCTCGCGCACATCATGGGCGGATGTCTTCCCCACAAGCCGCCGCTGCAGTGTGGTCAGCGGCACCACGATGGTGTCATCCTGGTCACCGCCAAAGGACTGGCCCTTGGACACGAGAATGCCAATGATGGTGCAGGAGGCTTTGCCGAGGCGGATCTTCTGCCCTAGCGCCTCTTCATTGCCAAACAGCTCCTTCTTCGCCGTGGTGCCAATCACGCATACCGCAGCGCCTGTGCGGTAATCCTGATCCGTGAAGAAGCGACCTTCACCGATGTTCCACTTGCTGATCATGAAGTACTCTGGCGTGGTGCCGGTGATCTGCGTGCTGCGCGCGTTTTGCAGATGGATGCTGCTGAGGCTCGCGGACATCAGCGGTGCCACGGCGGCGATGCCGCTGATCTGCTCCCGAACGGCGTCCGCATCCGTTTGCGTGAAGTTCGGTGTTCCGGCGCTGCGCGGGCCGAAGCCCACGCCTGGGCGTAGCGTCATGAGGTTCGTGCCCAGATTGGAGATCTGGTTTTTCACCGCCTGCGTGGTGCCTTGACCTAGCGTGACCATGGTGATGACCGCCGCCACACCGATGATGATGCCCAGCACGGTGAGAAAGGCGCGGGTGAGGTTTCGGCGGATCTCCCTCAGCGCGATGAAGAAGGCATTCCAAAGCATGTTCATGGCTGGAGAGGGGCAGGTTCGTTGTGGAGACGGTCGAACTCGATGAGCCCGTCCTTGACCCGCACTGTGCGGCGGGCATACGCAGCCACTTCATCCTCATGGGTGACCATGACGACGGTGATGCCACGGTCTTGGTTAAGCCGTGTCAGCAGCTCCATGATCTCCGCCGTGGTGCTGGTGTCGAGATTGCCCGTCGGCTCATCCGCAAACAAGGTGCTCGGCTGCGTCACCACCGCACGTGCGATGGCCACGCGCTGCTGCTGACCGCCGGAAAGCTCCGCCGGCGTGTTACGCATTTTGGTAGGCAGGCCTACGGAAACCAGCGCCTCTTCAGCGCGCGCACGCCGTTCCTTTTTGGAGATGCCACGGTAGAGCAGGGGCAGCTCCACATTCTCCAGTGCACTGGTGCGGGCCAGGAGATTGAACCCTTGGAAAATAAAGCCCAGCGCGTGACGACGTAGCAGTGATCGCTGCTCGGCATTCAGAGTCTCCACAGGCACTCCTTGGTAGAGATAGTGACCGCTGGTTGGTGTGTCCAGGCAGCCCAGCACATTCATCAGGGTGGACTTGCCGGAGCCGCTGGGCCCCATGACCGCCACGAACTCACCCTTGTTGATGGTGAGATCCACGCCGCGCAGGGCCTGGAAGGCAGCATCGCCGTGCCCATACGTTTTCGTGAGCTCGTGCAGCTTGATCAGCGATGTGTCAGCGTCGGCGCTCATGACTTGGGTGTGTTGCTGCTGGCTCGAACAATGACAGGCGTGCCTTCGCTCAGCCCCTCTCCAGTCACCTCAGTGAGGCGACCGTCCGAGATGCCCAGCTTCACTGGCACGGCCACAGGTTGCCCGTCGCGCAGGATCCAGACCTGTGAGCGGCCGGACTTGGCTTTGTCGCTGCCCTTATCATGATCAGCGGCATCACCTCGTGGGCCGCCGCTGCCACCTCGGCGAGAGGGGCTAGGTATGAGGCTTTGAACAAAAGACTTCTTTTCACCCCCGGCTCCGCCAGGAGGGCCACCGCGTGGAGCCTCAGACGCCGCATGGGGATCAAAGCGCAAAGCAGAGACAGGCACCAGCAGCACATCATGACCCTCGGCCACATGAATGTCTGCCGTGGCGGTCATGCCCGGACGCAGACTGAGGTCAGGGTTGGCCACCTCCAGCTCCGTCTCATAGGTGACCACATTGTCCGTGATGGCCGAACCAAATGAAACGCGGGTCACCTTGGCGGAGTAGGATCTATCAGGCCATGCATCCACCGTGAAGCTGGCCTTCTGCTCTGCGGCAACACGTCCGATGTCCGCTTCCGCCACCGCCACTTTCAGCTTCATGTGCTCCAGGTTCTCCGCGATCACAAAAAGCTCGGGCGAGTTAAAGCTCGCGGCCACGGTTTGTCCCGGCTCCAGACTGCGCTTCAGCACCACGCCATCAATCGGGGAGCGCAGCACCGCCCGCTCTTGATCACTCATGTTAGCCTCCAGGGAAGCCTTGGCCTGCTCGACCGCTGCTTGCGCGCTCCCGAGATCGGCCTTGGCTCGTGCGGCAGCTGCGGTGGCAGTGACCATGTCCGCTTTGGAGGGTGTCCTGCCACCGCTGAGTTTGTGAAGCTCTTGCTGGCGCTCCAGCGCGGCCTCACTCTCCATCACGGTGGCTTCCACCTGCTTCACCTTGGCCTGCGAGGCATTCAGCGCGGCGCGGCTGTTGTCGGTATCCTGATCGAGACGACGAATGATGATCTTCGCTAGTTCCTGGCCCTTTTTCACACGATCATTGATGTCCACATAGACCTCGCCCGCATTGCCCGAGAGCATGCTGCCAATGGTGACCTCCGTGGTGGGTTCCAGATTGCCCGTGGCTGTCACGGTGAGCTTGATTTCGCCACGCTTCACAGGCTCGGTGGTGTACGTGAAAGGCGCGACCTCGGTGTCGTGAGATTTGCTCCAGGCATAGAAGCCCGCGCCTGCCAGGGCGGCGATCACCAAGAGCCAGATGATCCAGCGAGAGCCGGAGGCTGATTTATTAGCGCTGATGATTTTGCTGAGTTCAGCGGGGGAGGGTGAGGAAAGCTTGTCCATGAAAAGTAAGGGTCAAAGGTGAATCAGCCGTTTTTGGACCAGCCGCCGCCCAGTGAGCGATAAAGCTGCACATGCGCGGTCGCGTTGTCGCCGAGCGTGAGTGTCTGCTGCTCCTCCAGGCTGAGCAGCGTGCGTTGCGTATCCAGCACCTGCAGCAGATCGGCCTGGCCTGCCTCAAAGCTTTGCGATGCCAGCTTCGCGGCCTCACGAGCGGAGGTGAGAGCACCACCCAGCGTGTTTAAGCGTTCCTGCGTGCGGCGAATCGCAGCGAGTGAATTCTCGACCTCTGACAAGGCCGTTAGCACGGTGGATTCATAGCTGATGAGAGCCTGCTTCTCCTGCGCGCTTTGGATGAGGATGGTTTGTTTGATGCGTCCCGCATTGAAGATTGGCGCGGAGAGGTCCCCCAGTACGCTCGCGGCCGCTGTTTCAGGCGAAAGAAAACTCGCAGCCCGCGAAGCCGTGGTGCCGAGATCACCATTCAGCCTCAAGCTGGGCAGTTGCTCGCGTTCCGCAGATCTGGTTCGCGCAGCCGCGGCCTCCACACCACGCTCCGCAGCGCGCACATCAGGCCGCTGACGCAAGGTGTCAGCAGGAATGCCGATGGCCAGGGTGGATGATGGGCGCGGCACGCTGCGCGGTTTGGCTAACAATGAATCCAACGCGCCTGGTGTCTTGCCGGACAGCAGGGACAACCTATTTTTTGTCTGCGTGATCGCCAGCTTCAGTGTCGGGATCGTCGCCCGCGCCTGTTCCAGTGTGCTGGCAGCCTGCTGGGTTTCAAAGCCATTGCCTTCACCGGCCTGCTGCTTCCAGCGGGTGATCTGCACCGTGTCACTGCGCGCGGTCACATTGCGCTCATACACGGCGAGCTGGGCCTCGGCTGCCCGCAGGTCCACATAGCTCTCAGCCACGGATGCAGCCAAGGTGACCTGGGCTCCATAATAGTTCTCCTCAGCCTGGGCGAGGTCGGCGGAGCTGGCGCGCACACTCTGGCGCAGCTTGCCAAAAAGATCGATCTCCCAGCTCATGCTGATGCCACTGGTATAGCTGTCTGTGGTCGTGACACCGGTCTGCCTGTTGTCAGAGCGTGCGCCTTGACCCGAGACATCGCCGGAGAGCGTTGGAAAGAGGGCCGAGCGTGCCACACCTCGGCGCGCACGCGCCTCATCCACACGGGCCAGGGAGGTGCGCACATCCGTGCTGGATTGCAGCGCGTCCGTGATGAGCCGGTTCAGCACCGGATCATTGAAACGCGTCCACCATTGGGCCAGGCGATCAGTGTCCAGCGGCACGGTAGAGCTTCCACCTTTTTGCTGCCATGATGGGGGCACGACCACATCACTCTGAGGGCGCTTGGTCCAGGTGCAGGAGGTGATCAGCAGCGCGGCGGACAGTGCCGGCAGACACAGGGAGACACGCAGGAGGTTCGGGGGCTTCATAAGGAGGCGGGCCGATCACCCGGCCCGCCCGCAGATTGCTCCGTCAACCTTTAGACAAGGTGAAGAAGCCGAAAAAAAGGCCGGTGTTTCCACCGGCTTTGTTCAAGGCAGCAGGCCCAGACGCTCGTAAATGCCCTTCACCATGCCACTACGGTTCAGCGTGTAGAGATGGATGCCCTCCACCGCATGATCGAGCAGATCGTGACATTGCTCGGCCGCATGGTGCAGCGCCACCGCCTGAAAAGACTCCGCGCTTTGGTCCGTGCGCGCCAGGGAGCGCAGCAGCCGTGCCGGGTAGCGCATGTTTCCGGCGAGCTCCGCCATCCGCGTCATGGTTTGCGGAGTCGGCAGTGGCAGGATGCCCGCATAGATGGGCACACGAATGCCCACCAAGTCACAGCGCGCGCGGAAGTCATGGAAGGCATGATTGTCAAAGAAGGCCTGCGTGATCAGAAAGTCCACACCTGCGTCCACCTTAGTCTTGAGATGATCCATTTCGAGCATTCGGTTAGGCGTAGCAGGATGGCCTTCCGGAAAACAAGCCGCTGCAATCTGAAAGCCTTTCGGATTTGGATGCAGCCCGCGTTCATTGAAGCGTCGAATGCAGCGGATGAGGTCCGCTGCCTGCGCAAAATCACCAGCAGTGTCAGCCTGTCCCGCTGGCAGATCACCACGCATCGCCAGGATGCGTGTGACGCCCGCCGCCGCATAGCTCTCCAGCAAGGTCATGATCTCCATCTCGCCATGCCCCACACAGGTCAGGTGGGGCATGGGGGGTGCATTCTGCGTGCCTTGCAGCTCCAGCACCAGGTCATGCGTGCGTGTGCGCGTGCTGCCGCCTGCACCATACGTGACACTGATGAACGCAGGCCGCAGCGGCGTGAGTTCTTTCAATGCCTGACGAAGACTGCTTTCCGCCTCGGGGGTCCGAGGCGGAAAGATCTCAAAGGAGAAAGCGGTGCTCATGCCTGGGCGCTGGCGCGCAGTTTGAGGGCCGTGGAAACCATGTTGGTCAGGGCGAGGCGCACCTCACTCCAGCCACGTGTCTTGAGTCCGCAGTCCGGATTCACCCATAGCTGACGGCGAGGAATGACGGCCTCGGCATGACGCATGAGCTTCTCCATCTCTTCGGCTCGCGGCACGCGGGGTGAATGGATGTCATACACACCGGGGCCGATCTCGTTTTGATAACGGAAGTTCACAAAGGCGCCCAGCAGCTCCATGTTGGAGCGTGAGGTCTCGATGGTGATGACATCCGCATCCATGTCCGCGATAGCGGCGATGATGTCATTGAACTCTGAGTAGCACATGTGCGTGTGGATCTGCGTGTCGTTACGCACGCCGCTGGCGCTCAGGCGGAAGGACTCGACGGCCCAGCCCAGATAATGACCCCAATCAGCACGGCGCAGAGGCAGTCCTTCACGGATGGCCGGCTCGTCGATCTGGATGGCAGCGATGCCAGCGGCTTCCAGATCCACGACCTCATCACGGATGGCGAGCGCGATCTGGCGCGTGGTCTCACTACGCGGCTGATCATCGCGCACAAAGCTCCACTGCAGGATGGTCACGGGACCCGTGAGCATGCCCTTCATCGGCCGCTTGGTGAGTGATTGCGCAAACTTCGACCAGCGCACGGTCATCGGAGAATGTCGGCTGACATCGCCAAAGATTACCGGCGGCTTCACGCAGCGTGTGCCGTAGCTCTGCACCCAGCCGTTGCTGGTGAAGAGGAAGCCCTCGAGCTGCTCGCCGAAATACTCGACCATGTCATTGCGCTCAAACTCGCCATGCACAGGCATATCAAGACCGATCTCATCCTGAAAGGCCACGCAGGCACGTGTCTCATTTTCGAGATAAGCCTCATACTCGGCAGTGGTCAGCTCTCCCTTTTTCCAGCGCGCGCGCATGGAGCGCACCTCGGCGGTTTGCGGGAAGGAGCCGATCGTTGTCGTGGGATAGTCCGGCAGTTGCAGACGCTGCTGCTGAAGCTCCCGGCGCTGCGCATAGGGCGCATGGCGCCGTGCGTCTTCGGGCTTCACAGCGGACAGACGTGAGGCGACGATAGGATTATGAATACGCACGCTTTGGGCGCGCCCTTGCCAGGAGCGCTGGTTGTCCTCAAACGCATGGGCAGGCGCGGTGCCGCGCAGAAGCTGGCTCAGCAGAACGACCTCCCTGAGCTTCTCATCCGCGAAAGCCATCCAGCCCGCGATCTCGGCATCCAAAGAGTCCTCCGTGGCCAGCGTGACGGGTGAATGCTGCAACGAGCATGAAGGTGCCACCCAAACGCGATCCTCACCCAAGGCTGCCTTGGCCTTGTTCAGCAGCTTGAGCGAGCGCTGAAAATCGTTCTTCCAGACGTTGCGGCCGTCCACCACACCCAACGAGAGGATCTTGCCTTCCGGCACACGGGTCAGGATTTCGTCCATCTCCGCCGGAGCGCGCACGAGATCCACATGGTAAGCCTGCGCAGGCATGCTGAAGAACAGCGGTTGGTTCTCGCGCAGCGCGCCGAAGTAGGTGGCCACCATGAGCTTCAGTCCTGGCGCGGCCTTGGCAAGCCGTGCCCAGGCTTCTGTCACAGCAGTGCGCTGCACAGGTGTCAGATCGAGGGCGAAGACTGGCTCGTCGATCTGCACCCACTCGGCACCTTCAGCAGCAAGACGTCGCAGAATCTGCTCATAGACCTCCACTAGATTGCCTAACAAACTCCACTGGTCAAATTTCGCGTCTTGCGGGTTCTGCACCTTCCCGAGGGAGAGATAGGTGATGGGTCCAGGAAGCACCGGCTTGGCCTGGATGCCACGTGCCCGTGCTTCGGCAAACTCGCGAAACACCTTGTCTCCCACCAGCTCAAAGCGTGTGCCTGCATGAAACTCAGGCACGATGTAGTGGTAATTTGTGTCGAACCACTTGGTCATCTCACAGGCGAAGGCGCCCTCGTGGCCGGTGCCGCCATGGGTGCAGCCTTCATGGCCTTCACCACGCGAACCGCGCGCCATCAGGAAGAGCTGGTCCAGGCTCACCGGACCACCCTGCCAGCCAAAGCGCGGCGGCACGTTGCCGATGAGGCAGGAAAAATCCAGCATCTGGTCGTAGAAGGAGAAGTCATTGCACGGGATGAGGTCGATGCCAGCCGCGCGTTGCTTTTCCCAGTTCAGCCGGCGCAGCGCGCGGCCCATGTCCTCCAGTTCAGCGACGGAGATTCTGCCGTGCCAGTAGGCCTCGGTGCTTTTCTTCAGTTCACGGCGCTCACCGATGCGGGGATAGCCAAGATTGTGGGTATGTGGGGTTGGGTCGCTCATGCGACAAGACAACTATCGCCGGAATACACATAAACAATCCAGAGAGTTTTGTGGATCATCATCAAAATGATTTATGATGCGGGCATGCTCGAAATCCGCCATCTGCACGCTCTCATCGCCCTCGCTGAGACTGGAAACCTCTCCAAGGCAGGCCGCAGGCTGCATCTCTCCCAGCCGGCCTTGTCTCATCAGGTGAAGACGATGGAGCAGGATCTCGGCGTGGGCCTGTTTGAACGGAAGAGCAATCCGCTGCGCCTGAGTCCGGCAGGGGAGAGGCTCCTGGCGGCGGCCTATGACGTAGTGAAGCTGCTGCAGCAGAGCGAGCGTGATGTGGCGCGCATCGTGCAGGGCAAGGCGGGGCAGCTGCGCATCGCGGTGGAATGTCACTCCTGCTTTGACTGGCTGATGCCGGCTATGGATGCCTTTCGCGAAGGCTGGCCCGAGGTGGAGATGGACCTTGTGTCAGGCTTCCAGCCTGATCCCACCGGCCTTTTGCTGGAGGACAAGGCGGATCTCGTCATCGTGTCCAAAGCGCCGCCGCGGCAGGAGATCGCGTATCATCCGCTGTTCCGCTATGAGGTTCTGGCGCTGCTGGCACGTCAGCATCCCCTAACCAAAAAAGCGTATTTGAACGCGGCGGACTTCGCCAGGGAGACCCTCATCACCTATCCGATTCCGGATGATCGCATCGACATCGTGCGCGAGGTGCTGGGCCCTGCGGGGATCAATCCCTTGCGCCGCACCGCCATGCTCACCGTGGCCATCTTGCAGTTGGTGGCCAGTCAGCGGGGCATCGCCGCCATGCCGGCGTGGGCGGTGCAGCCCTATCTGGAGAAGGGCTACGTGGCGAACCGGCGTGTGCGCAAGCAGGGCGTGTATGCACATCTCTTCGCCGCCACCACGCACTCGCTGGTACCGACGGCCTACATGAGGGAGTTTATCGCCACGATGAAGAAGATCAGCTTTGCCAGTCTCACGGGCATCACGCCCGCGGAGACCTGAAGCAGGCCGTGTGGGTCACAGCTTGATCTCGCCAGGAGCTTCCAGTGACAGAGGCTGGCTCGTGTCCATGGGCTTGGGGGTGGGCTTCGGCGGCACCACGGGCTTGGGCGGTGGTGCGGGCGTTGCCGCTGCAGCCATGGCAGCGATCGCCTGGGGCGGCAGCCTGGGTGAGTTCGGAAGGGCTGGGGCTTGTTTTTCCAGATCGATGAGCTGGCTCACCGTGAGGAACTGAAAGCCGCGGGCTTTCAAGTCGGCGATCGTTGTGGGCATGGCATCCACGGTCGTTTCATGAATGTCGTGGCAGAGGATGATGGAGCCGATGCGGGTCTGCTCCAGAACACGATCATGCACCTTCTTGGAACTGCGGGGATGCTGCCAGTCCAGCGGGTCCACATCCCACAGGATGGCGAGGTAACCATATTTATCGTGGATGTATTTGCGCTGGGACAGACGGGTCGCGCCATAGGGCGGACGATACAGAGTCGGAGTGACACCGCAGGCCTTGATGATGGCGTCATGCGTGCGCTGCATCTGGGATTCCAGGCTCTTGTCACCGAGGGAGGTCAGCAGCGGATGCGACCAGCTGTGGCTGGCGATCTCATGCCCTTCATCCACCATGCGTTTCACTACATTTGGGTAGGCGCTAACACAGCGGCCGACGAGGAAAAACGTGACCTTGATGTTCTCCTTCTTCAGCGTGTCCAGAAGCTTCGGCGTGAATTCCGGATGCGGTCCGTCATCGAAAGTCAGAGCGATGGCCGGCGGCTGAATCTCGCAGCGCGTGAAGACAATCTTGCCCTCCTGCGGTTGCACAGGTGGTGCGGTGGGCGGCACCAGCGGCATCATCTCAGGCACGGCCACGGCTTTCACCACCGTCTCTCCATCCTTGGGCTCATCATCAGGATCGGGCGTGGAACCCGGCGCTGGAGCCGGCATGGCGGTTTGAGTCGGAGTAGGCGGGGCCGCCGGTGCAGGGGGGGCGGGCGTGGTCGTCGAAGCAGGCGCGGGAGCAGGAGTCGTGGCTGGAGGAATCGAAGCTGGCGCGGTGGGCGCGGATGCGGTGGCGGCGGCAGGAGCTGGCGCAGGTGGGGCAGGCGAAACGATGGCCTTGCGCACCTCGAGATCCGGCCCCGGCGGGGTCACAGGGGCCTCCTGCGCAGCGCTGACGAGCGTGGTCAATGACCAGCCAAAAGAAATGAGGAGTGCCAGACGCATGAAGGGGATTTTAGGGGAAAGACAGTCTGCCTCTTTTCCCCCGAAACGCAACCTCTCCACCACAGCACTACTACCATCGTTCTCAAAGCCGAGACCGGAAGGGCACGCTCTTCACAATGGCGATGATGAGCGGCTCGCAGTGGTAGTCGCTGTCACGCAGGGTTTTCTCCAGGCGCAGCAGGGTGGGCTGGTCGTGGAGTTCCACGCTGCGACCCGTGGCGTAGCCCAGGAGACGGGTGCAAAGGGAGCGGACGAAGAGGTTCTTGTCCTCCATGAGCAGGCGGCGAAATTCCGCCGGTGTGGCGAAGTCTTTCCCTCCTGGCATGGTGCCTGTGGCATCCAGCGGCTTGCCATTTTCGGTGTCGCGCCATTTGCCGATGGGATCAAAATTTTCTAAAGCGAACCCGGGCGGATCCAGCCGCGTGTGGCAGCCCGCGCAGGCAGGCTTGTCCCGATGCGCCTCCAGCCGCTTGCGCAGAGTGGTCTCCTTCAAAGAGCGGTCATCTTCTGGAAGCTGGCCCACGTTCGGTGGCGGCGGTGGCGGCGGCGTGCCGAGCAGTTGCTCCAGGATCCATTTGCCCCGCAGCACTGGACTCGTCCGCTGCGGATAAGAGGTGCTGGCCAAAATGGCCGCCATGCTGGTGATGCCACCGCGACGTGGATTATTGAACTTCACGAGGCGCATCTCCTTGCCCTTCACATCAGGAACCTCATACACCTTCGCGAGCTGCTCATTGAGGAAGCTGTAGTCACTATCGAGGAAGTCTAGCACGCGGCCATTGCGGCGTAGGAGATGATCGGAGAAGCTGAAAATCTCATCGTACATGGCCTGGCGCAGGTCGCCATTGAAGTCGGGGAACTTGCGCCGGTCCGGGTCCACGGTGTTGAAGACTTCCTCAAAGCGCAGCCACTGGCCAGCGAAGTTTTTCGTGAAGGCCACGGCCTTCTCATGCGTCAGCATGCGCCGCACCTGCGCCTCCAGAACGGCGTCGTCCTGCAGCTTGTTTTCACTCGCCAGCTTCAGCAGCTCATCATCCGGCATGGACGACCAGAGGAGGTAAGACAGGCGCGATGCCATCTCATAAGAATCAAGCCTGCGTGGCTCCTTCGCATATGCACGAGCCTGCTCTTCGATGAACAAGAATTTTGGTGAGACCAGTGAAGCCTTGAACATGACCCTCATGGCCTCGTCCCAGTTCGGTTGGCGCTTCCAGGCCTGACGAAACACTTCCAGCAAGGCCTGCACATCCGGCTCCGCAGGCGTGCGCCGATAGGCCCGTGCCAAGTAGGGACGCAGTGCTATCTCTGCTCCTACATCGGGCTCAAGCTTGTCACTGGTCACCGGTGCCAGCAGACGTGCCCATAGATCACCTCGCTCGCGGACTTCGGCGATGGCTTCATCCGCGGCTTCCAGATACTTTTCGATCAACAGGGGCGAGAGACTGAGCGTGTCCGCATTGTTGGCAAAACCTTCGCCACCTGCGCCATCGGCAGGAAACTTGTCCCCAGGCTTCTTGGCGATGCCGAGCAGGTCTCGCAACGTGTTGTTATACTCTTCGCGATTCATCCGGCGTGAGCGCGCCTGACCTGGATGTGCCTCCTTCATCTCCAGCACCGCCTGCTCATTGCTTTGAATCCAGCGCAGAAACACTTCTCGTTGGGCCTGTTCGAGAGGTTGCTTGGCCTTCGGCGGCATGGTGCCAGCGCGGATCTGCTCGCGCACTTTGCCCCACAGACGGATGTCGTGACGCGCCTCACCGGGCTTGCGTAGGAACTCGAAATCGATGTCGCCCTTCTTCATATCGCCATCATGGCAGTCCATGCAGCGCTGCTCGATCAGGGGCAGCAGCTCCTTGTCCATGGCTTGATTCACCGCGTCCACCGCCGCAGCGAAGGCAGCGGAAGAGACAAGGACGAGGGATGAAAGGAGGAAGCGTGGCGAAACAGACAACAGCATTGGGGGGGGAGGCAGTCATACGCAGCCAATCTGCCGATGCCATCACGGATCAGGACTCTGCCTCCAGTTGACGAGCCTGCGCACGCTGGCAACGTAGCGGGATGAACCGCGGCACGATCCCTCAATTTGGCATGACCAAGGCCGGATCTGCGGAACTCCGCCAGCAGGGCGTCGGCGTGGTGCCTTTCATGCATTCGGTCGTGGTGGATCCACAGCGCTTGAAGCCGCATTACCATGAGTTCTTCCAGGTCTTCCTGCTTCAGGGCAAAGCCCAGGTGATGCACGACTTTGTCGAGTTCACGGCGGACGGTTCGACCGTTGTTTTTCTCAGTCCAGGGCAGGTGCACACGGCCTTGCCCCAGCGCGGCATGCGCGGCACCACCGTGTCCTTCACGCAGGCGTTCTTTGATCACCACGCGGCACCGCCGAGCCTGCTGTTTGAGTTCCCTTTTTTCTTCCCGGCCGAGGTTCGTCCCTGGCTGAGCATTCCGCCGAGGGATCCCTTCCGCATCATCGAGACTTTCGCGGAGTTGCAGCGCGAGTTTGATGCGGTGCAGCCCGGTGCGGATGAGGTCTTGCGTGCGCTGCTGCACATCCTGCTGGTGCGTGCGAACCGACTCTTCGCCGAGGTGAATCCGCCGAAGGAGGCCTCGCGTGCCGTGCAGTTGATGCGGCAGTTTCATCTCGCCGTGGAGCAGCGCTTTCGCGAGATGCAGAGCGTGGGGGAATATGCCAAGCTGCTCGGTGTCACCACGAACCATCTGCATGATGTCGTGCGTGAGCAATCCGGCCAGGCCGCAGGCGAGATCATCCGCCTGCGCAGGCTGCTGGATGCCAAGCGTCTTCTCTCGCATTCGGACCTGAGTGTCTCGGAGATCGGCTATCATCTAGGCTTCCAGGATCCTTCTTATTTCTCACGCTTCTTCCGGCGTTCGATGAAAGTCACGCCTGCGGAGTTTAGAGAGCGAATCCGAGAAAAATACCATTCAAAAGGCAGTTAGTGCCACCCATGGCATTTGAGGTGAGTAGCACATGCATGAACGGGAATCGGACCATGAAAACAGCCATTGCCGAGGACATTGCCACGGCACCTAACCAACCTGTCGAGCAGACCGCTTTCACGGTTTTGTTCATGATCAGTTTTTCGCACATGCTGAATGACACCATTCAGGCGCTCATTCCGTCTTTGTATCCTTTGTTCAAAGAGAACCAGGGGCTGAGCTTCACCCAGCTCGGGCTGATCACCTTTGCGTTTCAATGCACGGCCTCGTTCCTGCAGCCCATCGTTGGGTGGGTCACGGACAAGAAGCCCATGCCCTACTCGCTGGCCACTGGAATGGGTCTCACGCTGGTGGGACTGCTGCTGCTTTCGAGAGCGCAGTCGTTCACGACCATCATGTTCTCGGCGGCGATGGTCGGCATGGGTTCTGCGATCTTCCATCCCGAGGCTTCGCGCATCGCCCACATGGCGGCGGGACGTCGTCGCGGCTTCGCGCAGTCGTTGTTTCAAGTCGGCGGTAATGCCGGAAGCTCGCTGGGGCCTCTGCTCGCCGCGCTGATGATCGTGCCGTATGGGCAGGGACATGTCGCGTGGTTCTCCGTCCTGGCTGCGCTGGGCATGTTCGTGCTCTGGCACATCGGTGCCTGGCAGTGGCGGAACCTGCATCTGATCCAGAAGCGCAAAACAGCAGCGCATGCAGGTGTTGAGCTGCCACGCCGTACCGTGGTTGTCTCGCTGGCCATTCTTATTGCACTGACTTTCTCCAAATACGTCTATTTAGTTAGTCTGACCAGCTACTACACCTTCTACCTCATCGCGAAATTTAATGTCTCCGTGCAGGCATCGCAGCTTTACCTGTTCGCTTTCCTCTTCGCGGTCGCGGCGGGGACGATCCTCGGCGGTCCCATCGGAGATCGTATTGGTCGCAAGCGGGTCATCTGGGCTTCCATCCTGGGTGTGGCGCCGTTCACACTGTGGCTGCCCCATGCGAATCTGGTCACCACGGTCGTGCTCACCATCGTCATCGGCCTCATCCTCGCCTCCGCCTTCTCCGCCATCCTGGTGTATGCGCAGGAGTTGATGCCCGGGAAGGTTGGTCTCGTCGCAGGGCTGTTCTTCGGCATCGCGTTTGGCATTGCTGGTGTTGGTGCCGCAGTGCTGGGTAAGATCGCGGATCACGCCGGCATCGTCGCTGTCTTCCACGGTTGCGCTTACCTGCCGCTGATCGGTCTGCTCACGGTCTTCCTGCCTAACATTGAGGGTGGCAAGGTCAAGTGACCCGGCTCGCTCAGTCGTCTATCACACCTCCCAGTTCCGCCAGATAGCATGGCGGGCTGGTGAAGGCTGCGGTGGACTCTGAGGGTGGAGTCAGAGCCTTCCGGCTGGCCAGAATCATCGGCAGCAGCAGGGAGCGATGACAGTGCGATTCATCCTCGCAGAAGCAGCCAATACGGAAGGGTGTGGTGAGTGAAAAGGTGGCGAGCAGATCAATTATCTGCCGACATTCCGGGCGCTTCATCTCCGTGCGATAGCGACGCGCAAACACCGCCCAGGTGATCTTCTCATCGCGATACGTCTTCAAAAGCTCCGCTGATGGCGAGAGCAATGGCAGCCAGAGATCAAAGTAGCCACGCTTCTTCCAGTCTCCCTTGGTCACACCACGCGGCACATGCCGTGTGACACCGATGCGCAGCCCTTCACCTTCCATTCGATCCGTGGCATAGCGGTAGGTGCTGGGTGGCGGGCAGGTTTTCATGTTCGGACTTTGACGGAGGCGGTGGATTTTTTGGGGCTCACTCCATGATGAGAGAGAACGTCCACCAGACGCAAAAGGTCCTCCTCACTGATGTCCACAAAGGTGTCGATGGAGCGGATGGCCGCGATCACCTCCTCATGCGTCGGATCGTCCTGGGTCGGCACATGCGCGGGCGCACGACTGAGGATGGTAGGGTAACGACGCCAGGGGAAGAAGCTGTTGATGAGCACGGCCAGCAGCACCATGCCGATGGCATTGGACAGCACCGGGAATAACACGAAGGAGAAGCCGAGTTCACGGATCGCTGCGCCTCCCATGACGGCGGTGAAGGCGGTGGCACCCCCGGGCGGATGAATGCATTTGAGCTGATGCATGGAGCCGATGGCCAGGCCCACGGCGCAGGCTGCTGCGATCAGTGGATTGCTGATCCATTGAGCGCAGGCAACACCGATCAGCGCGGAGATGGTGTGTCCGCCGATGACCGGCCAGGGCTGCGAAAGCTGACCATGTGGCACCGCATAGAGCAGCACCGCACTGGCACCCATGGAAGCCACCACTGCCACCGTGACGGAGGCGTGGAGAGGTGCGATGGCCAGGGTCGAAAAGAACAGCGCGAGGATGGCGAAACCACCACCCAGGGTGGCCACGATCTTTTCAGTGCGGCTGACCTCGATGAGTTCGATACCAAGAAATTTACGCAGTGGAGGCAGGGGCATGTATTGGCTGGAAAACGGGGGTTGGGGCCACATAAAAGTCAGCCTCTCTCCTGCATGTTTCAAAGCATGAGGAGGTTTCATTGTCTTTCACGAAACGATCATCATCAAGCATGCATAAAGGCCGTTGGATAGCCGGTTTGTCCTGTTTTCGCCACACCCAGGCGGCATTCTTCCGAGGCGGACCTCGCGGAGCCCAGTCGAGGCTGACCGCAAGAGGACGACAGTTCCTGACAAACGGCCGCATGAGGGCGTGGAGCGTCCTGTGTATGACTCTGCCGCCTTGGTTGCCATGATCTCCTCACTCCTCCCCCACCGCCTGTCGTCCCTGATCCTCGCTGTCTTCGCCGCCTCCGTTGTCTTTGCCGAGGAGCCGGGAAACAAGATCTGCCCCATCATGACAGAGGACGATGCCGATGTGGAGGCTGTGGTGAGCTACCAGGGCAAGGACATCTTTTTCTGCTGCAGCCCTTGCGTGAAGCAGTTCAAAGCGGATCCTGACTACTATGTGAAGCTCTTCCAGGAAATGAAGAGCGTGCCTGCCGTGCAGGACGTGAAGGTCGCTAGTGATGTGAAGCTGCTCGATCAGCGCTTCTGCCCCTTCAGCACCAAGCGTCTCGTCGGTCCTGCCTCTCCCTCCGCGGAATACAAAGGCGTGAAGGTGTACTTCTCCAAGCCTGGCCATCTGAAGACTTGGCAGGCGGATCCCGATGGCTATGCCAAGGACGCCGTGGCCAAAGGCCTGCTGCCCCAGCTCAAAGGAAAGATTTGATCTCCTCCCACGATACCCATTTCAACTCCACCACCCATCTCATGAAACGCGCCCTCATCGCCCTCGCCCTGCTTGCCACCACCTCCATCACCGCTTCGGCCCACTCGCTGTGGATCGAGGCACTGCCTGAAAATGCCGGAGTCGGCGTCCGCTTCGCCCAGTGGGGTGAGGAGTTCGAAGTTTCCCCCGGCAACCTCGATGCCTTCATCGAAGTGTCCGGCTGGGTGATGAATGAAAAGAACGAGCCGGTGTCTTTCGATGTCGCCAAGAAGCATGATCACTTCTTCCTGGGCAAGCCCGCCGCAGGCCAGACGGTCTTTGCCCAGGCGCAGTTCACCGTGCGCCAGTTGCATCCGGACAAGCCAGCCCGCGCTCCTCTCTTCTACACCCGCTTTCTTCCGGAAAGTTGGACTGAAGGCAAACCTGCGCTGACCATGGACGTGGTGCCGACCGCGAAGCCCGGTGAAGCCCGCGTGTACTTCCGTGGCAAGCCTCTGGCCAACGCGGAGATGCTCTTCTTCTCCCCCACCGTCAGCGATGAAAAGCTGAAGACCGATGCTGAAGGCCTTGTCCGCGCTCCAGACATCTCCAAGCCCGGCCCCTACCTTCTCGCTATCGCCCGTTATTCGGAAGAGCTTCCGGGCTACTTCCGCGGTGTGCCTTATGGAGTCACCAGCCACAGTGCCTCGCTGTATTGGACGGTGAAGAAGGCGAACTGATCGATTGAATCTACTGCTTCTGATTTCAGAGGCATGAACAGGCGTCGTGATCGCGTTTTGGAGCCATGACTTGGTTTCCACGCGATTCACGACGCCTCTTCTTTTTCAGCCTCTTCTCTCTTTCGACCTCCGTCATGGCGCTAGAGCCTGGCTTTGAGCCGATCTTCGATGGCAAGACGCTCGATGGCTGGAAAAACGGCGGCAACTGGGCTGTCGTGAATGGCGAGATCGCCCGCGTGAAGAAGGGCGGAGCGCTGGTGTATTCCAAAGCAAAAGTGCCGGATGACTTTGAGCTGCGCTTTGACTGGAAGGTGGCCAAAGGCTGCAACAGCGGCGTTTATTACCGGCCCGGCCAGTACGAGTATCAACTGCTCGACAACGCCAACAGCCCCTATGGCGAGAACCCGCGGCAGAGCGCCGCCTCGCTCTTCTTCGGTGTGGCGCCAACCAAAGATGTGGTGAAACCCTTTGGCGAGTGGAACGAAGGCCGCATCGTCTGCAAAGGCACCGTCATCCAGCACTGGTTGAATGGAGAAAAGGTGATCGACTTTGATTACACCGATCCACGCTACAAAACGGAGATCGAACTGCTGCGCGTTCGTGGTGCTGATTTGTCGAAGCGGGGTTCGAACATTTCCCTCCAGGACCATGGAGCCGACGTGTGGTTTAGAAACCTGCGCTGGCGGAAGATTCCTGTGGACGAAAAACTCGTGAGCGAAAATCTCACGCCGATGCCGGTTCCTGAAGCCGCCTTGAAGAAGGAGCAGGAACGCGTGCAGCAGCTTCTCCAAGGAAAGAAGAAGCCTGCGCCCGCGCCGAAGGAGGAAGAGCACAAAGCACCCAAGCACACCAAATCCGCAGGCACCTGGAAGCATGAGGAACTCCGTCGCTTCAAGATCAAGGAAGCGCACCAAGGCGTGGCCGTGGATGGCGAGTTCATCTACGCCATCACCAACGAGGCCATCGTCAAATACCGGAAGGACAATGGTGAGCGCGTCGGGGGCTGGCAGGATGCCAAGGATGGCCGTATCAAGCATCTGAACGCCGGCGTGGTACTCGCTGGTAAACTCTACTGTGCGCACTCCAACTTCCCAACCGTACCCATGGAAAGCAGTGTGGAAGTCTGGGACACCAAGACGATGAAGCATCTCGAGACCATCGACGTCACGAAGGTGGGCGGCTCGCTGACCTGGGTGGACCAGCGTGATGGCGCGTGGTTTGCCTGTTTCGCGCAGTATGCGAAGACCGGCAATCCGGCGGACACGCGTGTGGTGCGCTTTGATGCGCAGTGGCAGAAGCAGCAGGCGTGGAGCTTCCCGCCTGATCTGATCACCCAGTTTGGCAAAAACAGCAGCTCTGGAGGCAGCTTTGGTCCGGGCAGTCATCTCTTCATCACCGGACATGATGCGCAGGAGTTGTATGTGCTGGAGGTCCCAGGAAAGGAAACCTCCATCACCTGGACCGCCGCCATCCCCATCAGTGCCCGTGGTCAGGCCTTCGCCTGGGATCGCAGTGAGGAAGGTGTGCTCTACTCCATCGACCGCAATACGGACGAGGTGATTGTCTCGCGCATCAAGCCTTAGGCGGCCTAACGAAGAAACACCTCCGTACTCACCATCGCATCACGCTCATCCGTGACACTGATGTACCACGTGTTCGCCTCCTCAGGCGGCTTCGGCGCAGTGATGGTGTTGGCGTGGATGGTGGCTGGAAGCGACTTCCAGACACGCTTGGAGCGCAAGCCAGCGTCAGTCGTGTAGTTCAGCTCAGCCTTCTTGAGAGGAGTGGTGGACTTGCAGGTCAGCTTGACGCTGTCACCTTTGATTGTGGGTTCGCCAGGAACGGGCAGCGGCACACCATCCCGGCATTTGGAGTCGATGAAGAGGCCGATTTCTTTGGGTGCCCAGCCGGGCGGATGGCCATGGCGCATGTTCACCTCGATGCGCATCTGCTTCTCGCCAGGAACGACGTCGTAGGACTTCATGTAGCTATCGAGCACGTAGTGCACATCGTTCGTGCCATTCACAAAGAAGATGGGCACATGGCAGCGTGGCAGCAGGCTGCCGGGATCATACTCCTTCACCCATGCTGCTTTGCGATCACCCAGCTTGTCGATGCTCGGCTTTTGTACGGACTCACCCTCATGCAGGAAACCGCAGCCATAGACCGGCACCGCTGCCTTGAAGCGATCATCCAGCGAGGCGACGAGGCAGGTTGTATAACCACCCCAGCTGATGCCTGTCACCGCCGTGTGATCCACGTCCACCTCAGGGAAGCTGCGCAACAAATTATGCGCTCGAATCACGCTCGCGACTGCATGAAAGGGCCAGTCATCGCTGGTCTCACCACCGATGGTGTCAAACTTCTCGACCGCTCCCTGGCCGGGCCCGGCGTTTGGCTGAGGAGTACGAAACTTGGCGTCCGATTGATGGCCAGTGGGCGCCTTGGTCTTTTCATCATAGACAGGATCCGGCGGACGCATTCCGCCCAGATCCATGGCGATGGCTGCGTAGCCACGCTTCGCCCAAAGATGTGCCCATTCCACGAAGGCCGTGCCGCCGCCGCCATGAATGAGCACCACGCCTGGGAACTTCGTCCCCGGCTTTGCTTCACCCAGGGTGATTGGCGAGGCATAAAAGGCAAACACCTCGGTGTCGTGGTCCTTATACCTTTCGCCTGCATAGGTCAGCGAGTGCACAGGCTGCGTTTGCTGCACCCATTTCATGGTGGGCACGGTGCTCTTGAGCACATCGAGATTCCAGGGGCCGACTTGCTCGGCCATAAGCATGCTGGAGGTGAGAGAGATGGCGCAGAAAACAGAGAACTTCATGGAACTGCATTCAACGCTTCCAAAAGCGAATATTTCACGTCACTTCAAAGCGACGCACTTGAATTCCATTTTTGCCACTCTTCTGAACGGAGCGCGGTTCGGGCTGCGCGAAGCCGTTCAGATCCACCGTGCGGGCACGCACTTCATACTTGCCGGGCTTCAAACCACGTAGAGAGCTTGAGAAGCCGACCATGCTGTAGCGCAGTGGCCAGGACAAAGGTTGGCCACTGCTGCGGTCAAAGCCCAGGATGTCACGCGGACTCACGCCTGCGGGCAGCACTCTCCGCCATTCGGGGGGCTGGTCTAGCTCGCTACGCTTCCATTCGGCCGTGGTCCAGGCAGCGTCCTCCTCCGTCAGTTCAGGGCCTGCGGGACGCAGCCAGGTCTCGACATGAGACAAGCCTGAAAGTCCGCTGATGGCGAGGCCGCTCACCTGCGCGTCTTTGCCACTGACAGCCACATCATCCAGATAGGCGGCAATCTTCAGATGCGATTCAGGATCGTTGTTCTTCTCTGCGTAAGTGTCGTTGGATTGATAATCGTTGGTTAAGCGAATGTTTTGAAGCCATTTGATGGATTTGAACCCATGCGCCCACGGGACGACCATTCTCACGGGCCCGCCGCGCTCCAGATTGATTGGCTCGCCATTGAGCTTGTAGGCCAGGAAGACGGGCAGTTCACCTGGAGCTGTCTCCATGACCTGCGTGTAGCTTAGCGAGGACTGGAAGCGCTGCTTCGGGTCATCGTTGTGAAAGCCCCAGAAGTAGATGCGCCGCACGTTCGTCATGTCCCCGCAAAGCCGCAGCACGTCCCGCAGCGGCACGCCTTCCCACAAGCCTTGCCCGAGCGGTGTGGCGATGTTCAGGCACTGCATGGCCTTGAGAAACATGACGCGATGCTTTTTGCCCAGCTCCAGCAGGGCAGGGTAGTCCAGCGTGACCGCCTTGCCGATCTGCGCCTTCTGGGTCACGATCGCATTCATAGTTTCATCCGTCTGGATCTCGAGCTTCCATGTTTCCGGAGTCAGACCTGCACGGACGAGCGCATCACCCGTGAGTGCGTGGGGCTTGGGATTGCCACGTGACACATCTTCAAAATCGGCCGCCGGAGTTAGGAAGCCGCGTTTGGTAGCTGGTGGCTCGGCGTGCGCGGCCCCCAGCGCTGCGAGGCTGCCGATGCCGAGCTTGACGGCCTGTCTGCGGGTGAGATCGCTCATGCTTGCATCACGTTGTAAGACAGGCATCTCTATCCTTCTTTTTGTTCGGGCAAGTGAGCCTACTTCTTTTTGGCCTTGCCTTTGCCCTTCGGCTTGTCGCCGAGCATCGTGAACTCATCGGTGAGCAGCAGCGGCTTGGCAAAGCTCTGCCGCGTGTCGCCCGTGGATTTCATCCAGTCATCCAAACTCTGGCGCATGCTTTGAAGCTGGCCCGCCTGCGCGGCTTCTCCAGCGAGGTTGTTCAGCTCAAAAGGATCCACGTCGAGATCATAAAGCTCCTCGGCAGGACGCTGGCGATAGCGGTTCACGATCTTCGCCGCGTTTTCATCTGTCTTCGCACGCTCCTCCCAGGAGCGAACATAAGCCAGACTGTCCTCCTTCCCCGAACGGTCGATGTGGCTGGTGAAGCGATACTCAGGATGCAGGTTCAGGATGTATTTCCAACGTGAGCTGCGCATGGATCGGCTCGGGTAGACGTTCATCTCACCATCATTGCTATGGGTGGTGAAGATCGCATCACGATGCGTCGTGCTCTTGCCCTCAAGCACCGGCAGGAAGGATCGTCCATCCACATCTTGCGGCACCATGCCTCCACCGACCTCGACGAGCGTAGGCAGGATGTCGATCCATTGAACCAACGCCTGTGCGCGGCTGCCGGCGGCCACATGACCCTGCCATTGCACGATCAGCGGCACGCGGGTGCCCTCATCATAGAGGTTCCATTTGCCGAAGGGCAGCTGGGCGCCGTGATCGGACGTCTGCAGGTAAAGGGTGTTCTCCGTGCCTAGATGCTGCTTCGCGGCTTCATAGACCACGCCGATCTCCTCATCCATCTTCAGCACCGCATTGATGTAGCGTGCCCGGTAGCGACGGAACTCCGGTGTGTCGATGTGCATAGGTTGGATGCTCACCTTCGCCGGATCCACCTTCTCCGCGTCGGGCAACGGCACATGTGGCCAGTTCGTGCCAAAAAACAGCGCGAGCGGTTTGTCGCTTCTCCACGTCTTCAAAAACTCCGCCGCTGCATCGACACCCTTGTGATCGTGATAGCCAAAGTTCTCCGCCCGATCAAAACCCTGCTCCGTGACGTGGGCGTAGTGGCTGACCTTGCCAAAGCTCACGACCTCATAACCCATCTCTTTGAGATAGGATGGCAGCCGCTTGATGTCAGCACGTGGCTTGGCGTGGTTGGATTCAGCACCGCTCTTTGCCGGATACAGTCCGGTAAAAAGGGCCGCACGGCTCGGGGCGCAGCTCGGGCTGTTCACAAACGCCTTCTCAAACACCATTCCCGCCGCTGCCATGCGCTCAAGGTTGGGCGTCGGGATGTCCTTCGCCCCATACACACTCATGTCCGCCGCGCTGTGATCATCCGCCAGCAGCACCACGAGATTGGGTTTGACCGCAAATAGCGAAGGGCAAAGCGCGCAGAGAAGGACAATAACACGTTTCATAAATAGTTAGGTGATCGGGAGATCCTCAAGGCTTCACCTTCTTCTGAGCGAACAACCACTCCCACAGGTCAGCGGTCTGATACGCCGGATCCCAACTGCCGTGACCGACACCGGGGAGCTCCGTGTATTTCGGCTCCGGTTTCACTTCAGCTTTCTTGAGTGCGGCGATCATGTCACGCGAGCCTGAGACAGGCACGGTTGGGTCATCTGCGCCGTGAAAGGCCCAGATCGCCACGCCATTCATCTTCGCCGCATCACTAGGTTCCCAGATCCCGCATACCGGCACGGCACCGGCAAATTTGTCCGCGTGACTGGCGATGATGCCCCACGATCCGATGCCGCCCATGGACTGGCCGGTGATGTAGACCCGCGTGCTGTCCGCCTTGGTTTCGGCAACGACAGAGTCTAGTGCTTCCATCAGCTCAGGCATCACAGGTCTCGCATCCGAACTGCGGAACCCGCTTTCTACCCAGCGTGTACTTTTGCCATCACAGGCCGGAGCCATGACGATGCATGGGTGCTTTTGCTGCATCTCCGGGGCCGCGAGAACATTCGCCGCGGCCGTGTTGCCACCGGAGCCGTGCAGGCAGAGCACGATGGGCAGGGGTGTCTCCGGCTCGTTCGCCGGGATAAAAAGGCTGTAGTGCAGTGTGTGACCATTGCTGCCCTTGAACTCACGCACGGTGAACGCGGCATTGGCACCCCCGGGCCGGACCTGGGGAGTCCTCTTGCCACGCCCCTTGCTTTGCATGGCAGCGATTTCCTGCTCATCGAGCTGGCCGTCCCCATTCGCATCCTGGCCTGCCGCACGCCGCCAGTATTGCTCACCCAGTTCTTCCTTGGACAGCTTGCCATCCTTGTTGCTGTCCTTGGACATCAGTCGGTCGTTTTTACCGGGCTTATCCTGCGCCAAACTGAGGGCTGTGGCGAGGACCAACGCGAAGGTGATGCATGTTTTCATGGTGGAAGCGATGAGCAGACAGTGGGGGTGACATGTTAACGCAGGGGCTGGGGGCGCATTGCACTGGCTGGACACTTCAATCTATTCCGAATGCACTGAAGGCCGAAAGTCAGCCGTCTGCGCAGCGTTCATCCACGCCACACCTCCCCACCGACCCCGCTGCCTCATGAAACACCTTTCGCTTCTGCTCACCGCCTTTGCCTTCACCTCGATCTTGGCTGCTGATGATCTCGGGGAACTGATTTTCCAGGATGACTTTGACCGTGCTGAGTCGCAGGAAACCACGGACGAGCCCGGCAGCGGCTGGGGCACCAACAGCAAGACCCGGGCGAAAGGCAATAAGCAGGTGGATCTGAAGGATGGCGCCATGCGCATCTTCATTCACAAGGAAGCCAACCACGCCGTCTCCGTCACTCATCCGGCCGAGTTCACCGATGGTGCGGTGGGACTGCGATTCATGCTGGAGGATGCGCAGGACAGCCTGGGGTTGGATTTCGCCGACCTGGATTTCAAGGAAGTCCACGCAGGGCACCTCTTCGTCGCCAGGATCAGCACCAAGGCGGTGCAGCTCACGGATCTGAAGACCGGTGGCATGCGGCTGGACATCAGCGAAGCCCGCAAGGCGAAGCAAAAGCTCACCGCCGAGCAGCAGGCGGCGATGAAGGACAAAAACAAATCCTTCCCGAACGAATTGGAGGTCGGCAAGTGGCATGACCTCATCGTGCAGATATCCGGTGATACCTTGTCGGCCACGATTGATGGAAAGCTCGTCGGCAGCTTCAGCGCGCCCGGCATCGCTCATCCCACCAAGCGCACACTGCGCCTCTCCGTGCCTCGGAATGTGGTGGTGGATGACGTGAAGATCTGGCGGAAGAAGTGACCAGAAGTCACTCCTCCTCCGACTTCTTCTTGCCTTTGCGCTTGCCTTTCTTTTTGGGTTTGTCGCTCACGGGCGTTTCACCGGGCAGGGGCATGTAGGCACCTGTCTCTCCCCGCCATGCGGCGAGCTTGGACTGCATGGACTTCAAACGTTCGGGATTCGTTGCCGCGAGGTTCTGAGTTTCCGAGATATCTGCTTTGAGGTTGTAGAGCTCCGCGGTGCCTTCATCGAAGAACTCGATCAGTTTCCAGTCGCCCTCACGCATCGCGCCGCCGGGTGCCCAGGTGGAGCCGTGGTAGTGCGGATAATGCCAGTAGAAAGGATCACGCGCGGGGGCTGCTCCGCCGCTGAGCAACGCGCCGATGTCGAGCCCATCGCGATGCTGATCAGGCTTGGCGGCCAGACCCGCGAGCGTGAGCAGAGTCGGATAAAAGTCCGTGCTGATGACCGGCGTGTCAGCCGTGCTGCCCGCCTTCGTCATGCCCGGCGCACGCACGATCAGAGGCACGCGAATGCCACCCTCGTAGAGCCAGCCTTTGCCAGCCCGCAGCGGTTCGTTGGAGGTCGGGCCCGGGGTGGCCTTGGTGGAAAGGCCGCCATTGTCAGAGAAGAAGATGACAACCGTATTTTCGGTTAGGCCGTTGCGGTCCAGTTTGTCCAGCACCGTGCCGACAAAGCCGTCCAAGCCCGCCACTTCGGAAGCATAGGCCGGGTCGTTTTGCTCCAGCCGGGTCTGGCCATCACGCTCCACACGGTGGTGATCGCCGCCGGGCAGCTTCGCGGCCTTCTCACGAAATTTGGCGATGTGATCCGGATACTCAAGGATCGGCGTGTGCGGCTCGTGGTAACCTAGAAACATGAAGAAGGGCCGCTTCGCATCATGCTCATCAAGGAACTTCACCGCAGCCTCGCTGAGGCGTTGACCGCCCTGCCACTCCTTGTTGCCGAGGCTGGCATCCGGCACCACGACCTCGAAGCCCTGGTCCTGCGGCTCGAAGCCTTGATTCCCGAGATGCCATTTGCCTGCGTAAAAGGTTTGATAACCGCCCCCCTTCAGCGCCTCCGCCACGGTGACCTCCTCCAGCGCGAGCTGTTTGTTCGTCGGCTTCGTTATCAACTTCTGCCCTGCCGATGACAGGCCGGGGATATAATCCGTCACCCCCGTGCGTGGCGGCACCTTGCCGGACATGATGCTGCCACGCGTGGGCGAGCACACCGCCCCGGCCGTGTAGGCCTGTGTGAAGCGCAGCCCCTGGCTCGCGAGTTTGTCCAGATGCGGTGTCTCGTGAAACGTGCTGCCATAGCAGCTCAGATCTCGCCACCCGAGATCATCGGCCAGGATAAAGACGATGTTTGGCTTGGCCGCCTGGAGCAGGGAGGCTGGAACGAGGAGCCAGAGGAGGATCGCGAAGTGTTTCATGAAGGCCTGAAAACTGGGTGTCCAGGGTAGATGTTACGGCTTTTTGTGGATAGAGTCCCTCCCGAGCGCCCTTGGCCTGCTCTCTGCTGCAATAAAGCGGGCTTTTCGGCCGTATTTAGCAGTTCCACCCCCTTCATGAATCGTCGTTTCTTCCTCCAATCCCTCGGTGCCTCGCTTGCGCTGCCGGGGCTGCCCTCGCTCATGGCCAAGACCGTGGGTGGAAACTCCGCCGTCCAGGCAGGGAAGGGCGCAGGCATGGGCGCACGTCGTTTCGTGGCCGTCGGCAACCTGCTGGGCTTCCAGACGAAGCAGCTTTTCCCCACGACGGTGGGCAAGAGCTACGAGAAGACCGCGCTCCTGGAGCCGATCTGGGACAATCGCAGCCAGATGACCCTTTTCCGCGGTCTGGACCATGGGGTGAAAGGCGGACACTTCGCGGTGCATTCCTTCCTTTCCGGCGTGCTGAATTCCGAGGCGCAAAACCGCGCAGATGGCAATGTCACGATCGACCAGTTTCTCGCCGATGCAGTGGGCTTTGAAACTCGCTTCCCCTCTCTCACCGTCGGTTCCGAAGGCGGCATCCATGGCGGCTGCCAGATCGCCTGGACGAAGTCTGGTGTGCGCGTGCCGCCCGTGACGAATCCCGCCGAGCTTTTCGACAAGCTTTTCACCAGCGACACCAAGGAACGCCAGGCCCGCCGCGTGCAGGAAAACAAGGTGCAGGCTTCCATCCTGGATTCCGTGCTCGATGAGGCGAACCGCCTCTCCAAGCAGGTGAACTACGAGGACAAGAGCAAGCTCGACGAATACCTCACTTCCGTGCGTGATGTGGAAAAGCGCCTGGAACTGCGCGAGCGCTGGACCACCCAGCCGAAGCCCAAGGCCCCTTTCGACAAGCCGGCCAATCACAATGCGGTGGAGGATCTTCCGCTGCTGTATGAACTGATCGCGCTGGCTCTACAGACAGACAGCACCCGCATTGCCACGCTGGAGATTGGTGGTGACTTCATGCCGCAGCATCTCGGCATCAAAAAAGACTGGCATGGTCTCTCGCATCACGGCAACGACCCTGAGTCTCTCGCCAGCCTCATCACGCTTGAGAAGTATCAGATCGAGCACTTCGGCAAGTTCATCACCCGCCTCTCCAAGATCAACGATGGCGAGCGCTCGCTGCTCGACTCCACGACCGCGATCTTTGGCAGCGGCATGGGCGATGGCAACTCGCACAAGAACTCCGACCTGCCCGTCATCCTCGCCGGTGGTGGTTATAAGCACGGCGAGTTCCGTCAGGTGGCTAACCAGGGCATCAACAAAGTGCCGCTGTGCAATCTCTTCGTCGATATCGCCCAGAAGATGGGCGTGGAGACCGACTCCTTTGGCAGCAGCACGGGACGTTTTGCTTGATGCGCATGCCATTTTTTCACCGTGCTAGTTTGGTCGCCTGCATCTCGGTGCTGTCTTTGACTGCGGTTGCTCATGCCGCTGAAGAAGCTCCGAAGGTCGTGCAGCAGTTCCTCGGCAAGTACTGCCTGGAGTGCCATGATGCAGACACTCAGAAGGGCGATCGCGAGTTTGAGAAATTCGCCGTGCCTTTGAAGTCCGTGGCGGACCTCATTGAGGCCAAGGACATCGTCGACCAAATCACGTTGAAGGAAATGCCGCCGAAAAAAGCGGACCAGCCCACGGAAGAGGAACGCCTTGCCGTGCTGCGTGCCTTGCGCGAGGCCACGGTGGCTGCGCGAGGAAAGATCGAGAGCTCTGGATCGCGCACGGTGATGCGTCGCCTCTCGAGCCGTGAGTATGAGAACACGCTTGCGACACTTTTTGGTAGGCGTGTGGACACCCTGGGCCTGACGGCGGATTTTCCGAAGGAGAAGACCGTTCAGCACATGGACACCATTGGCCGTTCGCTGGTGACCTCCGGTTTCCTGGTGGATCAATACTTCCAGTCCGCCAACCGCCTTGTGGAAACACGTCTCGGCAAACCCGCGACGGAACCCAAGAGCTGGCACTTCAACAGCCACTTCATCCAATACGAAGAACTCAGCGGTTCGCACAAATCTGCCTTCAACTATCGCTACCTCAATCTCTACGAGCAGCCGAACACCGACACCCGCCAGGGCGGTTATGGTCACATTGAGGACTTCAAGCAAGGTGTGCCGGTCTCCGGTCTCTATGACCTCGAGGTCGAGGCCACAGCACTGCATCGTGACACGCATTACGATCCCACCATCTTCGGCATCGACTTCTCCGAGCCCTTCATCCTCGGCGTGGTGCCCGGTGATGTGACGAAAGGCCACATTCATTATCCACAGGCCATCGAGCCACTCCTTGCCAGCACTGTGGTGCCGGACAACACGCCCACGACCTTCAAGTTCCGCGTCTGGCTTGAAGCCGGGCAGACACCACGCTTCATCTTTCCGAACGGCCCGTTTGAGTCCCGTGCCTCGGTGGTCACCATCAACAAGCGCTACAAGGATGAGTTCAAAGCTAATGTAGGCTCTTCCGGGGTCGGTCGCGCGCATATCCTGCTGGAAGGTAAGCTTCCGCACATCCGCATCAGTGACATCAAGATCAATGGCCCCGTGCCCGAAGAGAGTGGCAGCGTCGAGGAAGTGGCCGTGTTTGGCAAAGGCGGCTTCAAGGAAGAGCGCGCTTTGGAGCAGCTCAGTGCCTTTGCTGAGAAAGCCTATCGTCGCCCGATCAACGACGCCGACCGCGCCCCCATCCGCGCTTTGTATGAGAAGCGCATCGCCGAAAAGATCGCGCCTCGTCAGGCCGCGCTGGATGCGCTGAAGCTCATCCTTTGCTCGCCGTCCTTCCTCTATCTCAGCGAGATCACGGAGGAGTCCACGAAGGCCTTGAAGCCTTATGATCTTGCCACCCGTCTTTCCTTTGCCCTGTGGGCCACGCCTCCAGATGCCGAACTCCTGGCCTCGGCGAAGTCTGGCAAGCTCACACAGGATGCCGAGCTGAAAAAACAGGTGCAGCGCATGACTGCCGATGAGCGCATTAGCGGCTTCATCAACGGATTTTTGGATAGTTGGTTAAACCTGCGTGATCTCGGCGGCATGCCGCCACCACGTGAATCCTTCCGCTATTATTATGCCGAGGATCTGCCGACCTCGATGAGGACGGAGGTGCGGATGTTCTTCAGTGACATGCTGAAGAATAACGGCTCCGCCGCCCAGTTCGTCGACAGCGACTACACCTTCGTGGACAAGAAGCTCGCGAAACTCTACGAACTACCAGAGATGAAGACCCTGCGCCTCGCGGATGGCTTCAAGAAGGTCAGCCTCAAAGGCAACGTGCATCGCGGTGGTCTGCTTGGCATGGCTGGTGTGCTTACCGTGAGTGCGAATGGGGTCGAGACATCACCCGTCACCCGTGGCGTCTGGGTCAGTGAGAACATGCTGGGGATCGAGCCGCCCCCACCGCCGGATGTGGTTCCTGCCATCGATGCGGATGTCAGCGGCGCCACCACCATCCGCGAGCGTCTCGCCAAGCATCGCGCTGACAACGCCTGCGCCGAATGCCATCGCAAGATCGATCCGCTTGGCTTCAGCCTCGAGTCCTTTGATCCCGTCGGCCGCTGGCGCAAAAGCTATCCACAGCCGAAGAACAGCAAGACGCCTGCGCCCAAGGTGGACGCTTCCGGAGAGTTTCCATCCGGCGAGACTTATCAGGACTTCGCCAGCTTCAAAAAAATCATCCGCGAGACCCGCGAGGACCTCGTCACTCGTCACCTCATTCGTCAGCTCCTCACCTACACCACCGGTCGCCTCATGGAGCCTTCCGACGACTTTGTCATCGACGAACTCCACGAAGCTGTGAAGAAGCAAGGCCTCGGCCTCCACACCCTGGTCGAGCAGTGCCTGATGAGCGAGATCTTCCGGTCACGATAAGGCTCGTTAAGCCTTCACTTCCGATCTGCTCCATAGTTTGGGTGTCGCTTGTCATGCCGCACACTCAGGATGCGCACGCGGTCGGAATGAATGCGATAGAAGATCGTGTATGGAAACCGCTTCAAATGAGCCTTTCTCCGCCCTTTTGAGGCCTGCGGAAAAGCTTGTGGATTCCCGATGATCTTAACCAGGGCCTTTTCGACCTCCTGAAAGAACTCGTCTCCCAGATGGTCCTTGCAGTCGTCATACCAAGCGCACGCTTCATCCACCTCGCGTTGGACAACGACATGATAGGTCAACTTCACGACCGACGGCGCTGTGAAAAGTGACCGATGAATGCTTCGTGACTGATCTCGAGCGACGGATCGTTCTCCAGTTCAGCTTCACGCTGATCGAGCGCTGCCTCCCATTCTTCATCTGTTTCGGTGGGCAGAGAGTGAACGGACTCCAAAAGGCTGGATGCCATCCGGCAGCGATCTAGCGGGTCGAGCTGCAGCGCAGAAGACATCACGGATTCGTAAGTCACAGTCATGCCTCCAACGTATCCTTTTCAAGGCTTGGGTCAACGGCAGCGTTAAGCGTCACTCCTCCTGCTTCTTACCTTTGCCCTTACGCTTTTTCTTCGCTGCACCCTCCTTGGGATACGGCACCACATGCGCGCGTTCGGCCCAGGCTTGCCATTCGGCGGCGAGTTCCTTGGCCTTCTCGGGTTGGGCCGAGGCGAGGTCGTGCTGTTCGGTGCGGTCGGCTTTGAGGTCGTAGAGTTCCCAGGGGCCATTGCGGCCGGTGCGAACGAGTTTCATGTCACCATTTCGGACGGCGGCGTTCCCTTCATGTTCCCAGAAGAGGCTGCGTGAGGGGGATGAGTCTTCAGTGAAGACGGTCTTCAAACTTCTGCCCTCCATGGGAGTGACGGTCTTGCCGTTGAATTCTTTTGGATAGGCCGCGCCACCGACATCCACACACGTGGCCATGATGTCGATGAGATGGGCAGGGGTCGTCCGAAGCTCATTCTTGGTCGTGATGGTGCTCGGCCAATGGGCGATGAGTGGCGTGGCAATGCCGCCCTCGTGGTTGTAGTGCTTATATTTGCGGAAGGGAGCGTTTTGCAGGAAGGCCCAGCTTTCACCGCAATACCAGTGTGAGTCAGCCTGGGTGGGATCGCCTTCGGTGCGGCCTTTGGCGCCGGACTCGGCATTGCCGCCGTTGTCGCTCATGAAGAGGATGAGGGTGTTGTCGAGCACACCACGTTCCTTGAGTCCATTGACGAGATCGCCCACGGCCTTGTCCATGCGATGCACAGTGGCGGCATACACGGCCATGAGATGATCAAAGCGATCCTGCTCCTCGGGCTTCACATCTTTCCACATCGCGATGGCAGGCGGGCGCGGAGACTTCTCCCAAGCGGGATCAATGATGCCCATCTCCTTCTGCCGACGAATGCGGGCATCACGCAGGACTCCCCAGCCCTCTTTGTATTTGCCGCGAAACTTGGCGATCTCCTCCGCAGGCACCTGTAGCGGAAAGTGCGGCGCGTTGTGGCAGAGGTGAAGATAGAAAGGCTTCTTTGCCACGATGGCCTCATCGATGAACTTCAGACCAAACGAGGTCCAGAGATCTGTCGAATACCAGTCCTTCGGCAGGCGCGGATCATTGCTTGCGATCGCCTCGCCATTGAGAAAGAGCTTGGCCTTGGTTGGATCACCACCTGCGAAATAAAAACCACCCGCAGCAGCATTGAGGGAGCGCTCAAAGCCACGCTCCCAAGGCACCACACCGAGATTCTGTCCCACATGCCATTTCCCAGTCATCGCAGTGAAATAGCCCGCTGGCTTCAGCACCTCGGCGATGGTCACACAGGAGTCATTCAGTCTGCCGCGATAGCCCGGCACACCCTTGTCATCGGTCATGTGGCCGACGCCTGCCTGATGCGAATACAAACCGGTGAGCAAGGCGGCACGCGTGGGGCAGCAGCGGCCCGTGTTGTAGAACTGCGTGAAGCGCAGGCCGTTCTTCGCCAGCGTATCCAGGTTCGGCGTCGGGATCTCGCCGCCATAGCAGCCGAGATCGGCGAAGCCCATGTCATCGACCAAGATGACCACGATGTTCGGCTTCTCGGCGGCAGAGAGCAGGGAGCCAAGCGCGAGAGAGAGGCAGGCGAGCAGGAGAGACTTCATCAGGCTGGAAAACGTAGGGCATGGCGCTGCATTGCACCTCAGATGCGCATGCAGCTATTCAGGAAACACTTGCCAGGATATTTACTCCGTCGCGGCACCGCCGAGGAGCTTTGCATTCAGGCTGCCGCCGCTGAAAAGCATGTCATCCAGGGCAGATTCGACATCCGGGAGACTGAGCTTGCGGCTACGATCATGACGCAGCATGACCTGGGCGGCACGGCGCATGAGCTCCTTGATGAATGCGGCGCTGGCCTGCGAGGTCTTACGCACAATCACAGAGACGACATCATCAGGGATCTGCAGGCTGCCCGCATAGAGTTTGACCAGCTTTCGCCGGCCTTCCTGATCTGGCAGGGGAAACTCGATCGCCTGATCGATTCGCCCCGGGCGTGAGGCGAGGGCAGACTCCAGATCCTCGGGGCGGTTGGTGGTCAGCACAAAGAGCAGCGCGGCATCCTCGCGGAGGCCATCCATCTCGTTGAGCAGTTTGTTCAGCAAACTCTCCTCACAGGGACTGTGCATGGAGGTGCGTGCGCGGGCGATGAGGTCCACATCCTCCAGCACGATCATGGCGGGCTGCATCAGCCTGGCTAGTTGCATGTACTGATCCAGCATTCCCACCTGCTCAGCCGTGATGAGGAGAGTGGTGTGGTCCGCGAGCTGGCTGGCGAGGTAGTGAATCGTGTGGGTCTTGCCGGTGCCGGGTGGCCCATAAAACAACAGCCCCTTTTTGATGCTCATGCCCAGAGACTTCAAGCGGTCACGCTTTTGGATAAACTCCGTCACGTTCTGCTCCAGCAGCTTCAGGGTTGGCGCAGGGAGGATCACCTCGTCACGCGCCACACTGCGGAGTTTGTGCACGCGTACGCTTCCAGCCTTGCCGGAGTAGTCGTCGCGCTTTTCCAGGGAGATCACCTTGCCGCGGTAGGAGCGGGCTTTGTTGATGGCCTCCTCGAGCTGGGAAAGGATTTCGATTCCCGGTTTGCGCGAGGCATCCTTGCGCGGCATCTCCGCCACCTCCACCTGCCAGCCATTCACCTGGCCATGACCTAAGACAGGGGTCAGCAAGACGGCGATCTTTCGGCGGTTCTGATCACAGAGCCAGAAAGTGGATTTCAGACAGACGACAGGCATGGTCTCTCCCACATCCACATCCTCGTGTTCCAAGGGGCCCAGAATGGCCGCGCGCTCCCGGTCCATGGACAGCATGCTGAAGGTGAAGGTCTGATACGCATAGCCAGCCTGGAGGCCTGACTGATGCCGGACCACGCAATGCTCGCTGATCAGGTCTTCCAGAGCCTGCTGGAGATCCACGCGGGCTGTGACTGGAAACATGCGCGCATTGGTCGCGAGGCGGTGCAGTTCAGGCTGCCGGAAATGCTTTCTCAGTGTGGCGGCGACCGTGATGACGGTAGGTTTGCGCCTGGATGGGGAGCTCTTTTTCATCCAGGTCAGGATGATCAGGCCACCTGATTTTAGCCAGACTCATTTCACCTTTCTCTGCCCCCGAGTCATCTCCAGACTGTTCAGCACCTCGCAGGTTCTGATTGGAAAGAGGGCGCATCACGGCAAGATGCTCGCTATGACCAAGACATCCCGCCTTGCCGCTTTCGTCCTTTGGAGCGTGCTGACTACCTTTGCCGCCGCTGAAGACGGGAAGTGGATTCCCCTCTTCAATGGCAAGGATCTAAGTGGTTGGACGATCAAGATCGCCAAGCGTCCGTTGGGAGAAAATTTTGCCAACACCTTCCGTGTTGAGGGAGGCATCCTGAAGGTGAACTACGATGGCTACGAGAAGTTTGACCAGCAGTATGGTCATCTCTTCACCAACCTCGCTTACTCACACTACGTGCTGCGGATGGAGTATCGCTTCACCGGCACGATGATGGCGGATGCGCCGAAGTACGTGAACCTGAACAGCGGTGTGATGCTGCACGCGCAACCGCCGCAAAGCATGCGCTTTGACCAGGGTTTTCCATCGAGCCTGGAAATGCAGTTCCTGGCAGATGAGGGCAAAGGCGCACGTCCCACGGGGAATCTCTGCACTCCGGGCACGCATGTGGAGATGGCGGGCCAGCTTTTCACCAAGCACATCGCGAAATCGAGCTCACCTACTTTTCCTGCGGAGGAGTGGGTGCGAGCCGAAGTGGAGGTTCGTGGTCATGAGGAGATCATTCACCGCATCAATGGCGTTGAGGTGCTACGCTATCAGCGCCCGGTGCTGGACCCGGCATGCACCATTGCACCCGCGAGGGATATCACGGATGCGGGTGGTGATGTGAAGCTGGGCTACGGCCACATCGCCCTTCAGGCCGAGGGCCAGCCTGTGTGGTTCCGGAAGATCGAGCTGATGTCGTTGGAGAAGAAGTGATCGGTTAGACCTCGTCTACTAGTTGGCCTTGGCTTTCTTCTTCTTAGCGGCGCCATCGCCTCGGATCTCATCGCCCCAGTCGTTGCGGGCCTGGCCGATCCATTCGTCGACGTAAGTGGTGGCCGCCCAGTCTTCCCATTGGCGGATGAGGTGCTGGCTCATGGCCGGGAATTTGGTGATGATGTCGTTCTGCTCGGTGCGGTCTTCATCGATGTTGTAGAGTTCCCACGGGCCCTTGAACTTTTTCACCAGCTTCCAGGGACCGGTGCGCGCAGCACGGTTGCCCTCATGCATCCAGAAGATGGGTTTCACGCGGTGCAAAGGCTCACCGAGGATGGCAGGCATGAGGGAGAGACCTTCCGCAGGCAGGATGGGATGACCTTTGAACTCGGAGGGATAGATGGCGCCGCTGACATCACAGGCCGTGGTCATGATGTCGATGAGATGCGAGGGCTGATGCTCCAGTTTGCCATTGCGTGCCGCAGGAATGCCCGCAGGCCAATGTGCGATGAGGGGTGATGAGATGCCGCCTTCATGCGTGAAGTGCTTGTAGCGACGGAAAGGCGTGTTGTTCAGCGTGGCCCAGGTCATGCCGAGGAAGACATGGCTTTCGGGCCCGCCGAGAGGTTCACCTTCGCTGATGCCACGAGGACCGCCTTCGGCATTGCCGCCGTTGTCGCTCATGAAGAAGATGAGCGTGTTCTCATACATGCCGCGCTCCTTGAGTCCCGCGACCATGCGGCCGACGCTCTGGTCCACGCAGTCCAGCATGGCCGCGTAGATGGCCATGAGGTGATCGTAGCGGTCCTTGTCCTCCTCGCTCAGCGAATCCCACGCAGGCACATCCTTGGGGCGCTCAGAGAGCGGCCACTTAGCATCCACAATGCCTAACTCTATTTGCCTCTTGTGACGGGCTTCGCGCAGCTTGTCCCAACCCATCTTGTACTTGCCACGATATTTGGCGATCACTTCCTGCGGCGCCTTCAGCGGGAAGTGCGGCGCACCATGCGCGAAGTATTGGAAGAAAGGTTTCCCGCTCGCTTTCGCATCATCCAGAAACTTCAGCGCCCAGTCGGTGAACATGAAGGTGGAGTACCACTCGCCTTGTCCGAGTTCCGGTGAATCCGCAGCGACCTTGCGGCCGTCTAGATAGACCCATTTGCAGGCGTCCTTGCTGCGCTCCTTCGGGAAATATAGTTCGCCGAACTGAGTCGTCGCCGTGCGCTGAAAGCCACGCTCCCATGGGACGCTGCCGTTTTGTTGCCCGAGATGCCATTTGCCGACGATGGACGTATGATAACCCGATGCTCCCAGCACCTCGGCCATCGTCACGCAGCGATCCTCCAGCTTCGCATGAGTGCCTTTGGACTCCGGTAGTTTCAAGCCATCCAGGTAACCCATGCCGGCCTGATGCGGATAGAGTCCGGTCATCAAGGAAGCCCGCGTGGTGCTGCAGCGAGCCGTGTTGTAAAACTGCGTGAAGCGCACCCCGCCTTGCGCGAGCGCATCGAGGTTTGGAGTGGGGATCTCACTGCCATAGCAGCCGAGATCCGAGAAGCCCATGTCATCGACGAGGATGACGAGGACGTTCGGCCGGTCAGCGGCGCGGAGGGACAGGCTGAGGGTCAGGACAAGGCAGGCAAGCGACAAGGGCTTCATAAACATGCAACGTCTTACGTTTCGCGGCATTGCATGTGAAGCGCGCATCCACCTATCTGGTTTCCACTTGAGCGGAGTTTTTCATCCCTGCTTTTAGGATGAGTCTCATCACGCTGCTCGCGGGCACGGCCTCATGCAGATTCATGGCGGTGGTCGCGGTGGATTCCGTATCTGGTTTTGCGCCGGGGAGGGCCCGGATGCGTGAGACGTGACCGACCGCATTGCCGTGCACATCGAGAATGGCAGAGCCACTGCTGCCCTGGGCCCAGTCGGTGCTGACGTGCAGGCGTCGTCCTTTGCGACCGCCGCTCGTGGCTGGGTCGAGGTCGAAACTGCGATTAACGATGCCGGTGCTGAAGTAGTCACGCACACCGCGTGGATCGCTGAGGCAGAAGACACTGTCGCCCACCTGGACATCATCGAGGATCGAAAGAGGCTTCAGGTCAGTCACACTTGTGCGCAAGATGACGGCATCATCGTCAGCATCCGCCGCGATCACCGTGACGTTGGGAAGGATCTCATCCTCACCTCGGACAATGACTGGATATCCGAGGCCTTCCTTCATGTTGGCCGGAGCTTCCATGACATGATGCGCCGTCACCACGGCATCTGTGGAGATGGCATAGCCTCCCGCGAGCGTGGTGTGCCAGCGACTGCATTGGGTGCATTGATACAGCCACCCCACACGCAAATGCGCGGCCTGCGCACGCGCGGCGATCTGCCGGCCGGTCATGGATTCGGTGGACTCTGGCACACGGGCGATGCGCGCAGGTTGGGGGTTCTTGAGCGCCTCCATAAAGGCGGCAGCTTTTAGCAATTGCCCTTTCTCAGTCATCTCGCGTGCCTTGGCGACGAGAGAGCTGTCAGGCTCGGGTTCTTTGGGTGGTGATGCCTCGCTCGTTTTCTTTGGAGCCTCAGGGGTGGCCGGAGCGACCTTGCCAAGGCTGGCGATGGCACGCTCCACCGTCTCACGGAGCCTTGAGCCACGCAGGTCATTCTCGGACGCGATGAGGTTCCCGGTATTGCCATCCACCAGGAAGCAGGCGGGGATGCCGCGCACGCCATACATCTGTACGAGGCGTGCCTCCCAGCCCTTGCCATCAGCGATCTGCGGCCAGACCATGCCTTTGTCCTCGGTGAATTTGGCGAGCTTGGGCAAAGTGCGCTCATCGTCCAGGCTCACCCCGAGGACATCGAAACCCTTGTCGTGAAATTCTGCGTAAACTTTGGTTAGGTTTGGCAGTTCAGCGATGCACGGTCCGCACCAGGTGGCCCAGAAGTCGAGCATGACGATGCGTCCTTTGTAGTCCTGCGGGAACTTCACAGGCTTGCCCGCGGTGGTCTTTTCCTCAAAGGCCGTGACCTGTGTGCCGCTCTTCAGGGCTTTGGGCACGCTTTTCTCTGCCACGGTCTTGTCAGACTTCACGATTTGAAACGGACTACCCTGAGGCTTCAAGCCGGTGATCTCATATGTCGTGCCGCCGATGTTGAAAGGCTCGTTCACGGAGAAGCGCTCGCTCCTGAAGTCAAATTTGTGGTCCTCATTGAGGTCGATGGCGAATGTCGCATCACTGCCCGGACCGCTGAAGAGGCCACGGGCGGAGTCATCTGACAGCAGAGCGGTGTAGGTTTTCTCGCCCACCTTGGCCTGCCCGCTGTAGCCGAAATCCCGGTAGTAGAGAATGGTTTTGGCCATGGCGGCGCGCTTGGAGTCGTTCTTGTCAAAACGATAGAGTTTCAGCCCATAGCCCCGAGGCTGATCCCCTTGCTGAAGCCGCAACTGAGCACTGCCAAAGTAGGTGGTGCTCTTCTGTCCCTTGGACTCGCTGGTGCGTGCCGTCCACTCGCAGGCGGCGTCATCGGTGAGGTCACCATTGGCGTTGGCATCCAGCCAGAGCCGCTGCTCGCCTCCGGCAGATTCATCCAGGAGCAGGGTCACTTTTTTATCCTGATCCGGCGGCCCGAAGGGCAGGGTGCCAAACAGGGGTGAGGCGAGTTCTTCGGGCACGCGAGTGACACCCGCTGGTTTCTCGGACGAGAGGGTGGCCTTCATGGGCCGGTAGGAGCCGACTCTCATGCTGAAACCGGTGGGCATCCATTCGAGCTGGATGTCCTCAGCACTGAGCAACGCGGGCACGACAAGGCAGAAGGTGGTCAGGTAGGTCTTCATGGCGGCACAGTGAATTAGGAAAACCAACTGCCGCTGTGACGACTTCTTTCTTTTCTTCCCGTCCCTCAGCGATTTGGGCGTGCCTCGGGATGCCTCGCCAAAATGTCACGGAGTTGGTTAACGACCGCCGGCTGCTCGGAGGCAAGATTCCGAGTTTCGCGGGGATCGCTCTGGTAGTCGTAGAGCTCGATCACGGCGCTTTCAGGGGGAGCGCCGACCTGCTTCCACTCGACCAGACGATAGCGCTCGGTGCGGATGGCGCGGCCGAGCTTTTCCTTGGGGTAGCAGTGATAGGCATGGTCACGCACACGGGCGGCGGGATCCTTCAGCACGGGCACAAGGCTCAGCCCATCGATCGCCTGCGGGCCGCTGGGAGCAGGCAGGTCGGCAAGATCGGTGAGCGTGGGGAAGACATCCACACTCTCGGTGAGCTGGAGAGTGCTGCTGCCAGCTTTTACGATACCCGGCGCGATGACGAGCAGAGGGATGCGGTTCGCCTGCTCGTAGTTGGTGTGCTTGGTCCAGATGCCGAGATCACCCAGATGGAAGCCGTGATCCCCCCAGAGCACGATGATCGTGTCCTTGGCCAGATCCAGGCGGTCGAGTTCATCGATAACGCGGCCGATCTGAGCATCCACATAACTGGTGGCCGCATAGTAGCCGTGGATGAGCTGACGTTTAAGCTCGGGTGTGAACTGGGCATCACCCTTCTCAGGCACGGGTCTGTAGGCGACGATCTCCCCACCACGCTTCTGCGCGACCTTCGGAGAGCCTTCAGGCAGTTTCTCAAAGGTAGGCATCGGCAGCTTGGCGGGGTCGTGCATGTCCCAGTACTTCTTCGGCGCGCAGAAGGGCAGATGCGGTCTCACAAAGCCGGTGGCAATGAAGAAGGGCGTACCGTCCTGTTGTCTGCGTTTATGGGCTTCTTGCAGCCTCTTCATAGCTTCAGAGGCCACACGACCATCCGCGTAGTCGTCGTCCTTGGCTTCGGGAGACTCAAAGGCAGCGCCACGTGGCAGCTTGGGGATTTGATCGAGCTGTTGGTTCGTGAAGAGCGCTTCTTCGCGGGTGAGTTGGCCGCCGTCCGTGCTGGCAGGATCGAGGTATTCGATGACCTTGTCCTTGTACGGCTCAGTGTTGAAGGACTGCGGGTCACCTTCGTTGCCGTGACCGGTGTGGAAGATCTTGCCCACGGACTCGGTGCGGTAGCCGCCATGCTTGGCGAAGTGCTGCGGCAGCGTCACGGCTTCGGGCCACTGCTTGCGCAAACGGCTGCCGAGATGATAAAGCCCGGTCGAGCTGGAGTGCGAACCAAGCATGAGCGTGAAGCGCGAGGGCGCACACACGGCCTGGTTGCAGTAAGCGAGGTCGAAGCGCATGCCACGTGAGGCGAGACGGTCGATGTTCGGCGTCTTCGCGGCGGTGTCGCCATAGCAGCCCAGCGCAGGCTTGAGATCATCGACCAAAATGAGCAGAACATTGGGCGATGCTGAGGAGGCCGCCAGTGCAGAGGCGAACCACGAAAGAAGGCAGGAGATGACAATGCAGCGCATGAACTCAGTAACGTCCGGGATGGCGCTTCATGACGGGGCGAATCGCGCATGCACCTATTCGATCTGCACTCTCAGTCCCCCAGTCCATAAGCCGTGCCGATGACCTCGCCGTCCTCCTCCTCAAAGTAGATGCGCATGGGGCGGCAGCAGACCTCGCAGTCATAGTCCACATCACAGGGGACTTCGGTGAAGTGCGGCGCGGGCACCTCAAACTCCTCAAAGCAGGCCGGGCAGGTGACGGGAGTGGTGGCGGTCATGCGTGGCTTTGACCGAGGCGCTTGCGGCGGTGTTCGAGCACGAGCCTCACAAGACGTAGGAGGTCGTCACTGTCATAGGGCTTCGGCAGCACATCGGCAAAGCCATGGGCGCTGGGCTGAAGCATGGCGGGATCCGAGCGGTTGCCGCTGGAGACGATGGCATCAACCTGGGGGTCTGTTTGACGGAGCAACTGCATGGCCCGCGCCCCGCCCATGCCGAGCGGGATGGTGAGATCGATCAGCACAAGGTCAAAGGGGCGCTTGGCGATCAGGGCCTCGCTGTAGGCTTTCACCGTGTCGCTGCCATCCGAGGTTTCGATGATCTCATAACCTTCCTTTTTGAGGGTGCGGGTCATCAAGTTCCTCAGGAGGACATCGTCTTCCAGCACCAGGATACGACCCGCATAGGGCTTGGTGGCCGCTGCCGGGCCACTGGAGGAGCGAGTGATGAGCGGAGGGGGCGCCGGAGCCTGAGGCGCGGCCATGACGGGTGCTGTGAGAATGGCTAGAAGCTCGTTTTTGAACTCCGCTGCGGAATGCTGACGCTGATCACGCTCCGGCTTCAAGGCGCGGAGGATGACCGCATCGATGCGGGTATCGCAGCCGACGATGGCAGACGGCGGATGCCAGGAGCCGCGTGGCAGCAGCCCGGTGAGCATCTGGTAGAAGACAACACCCAGCGCGTAGATGTCTGCGCGGGGGTCGATCTCTGCCTTGGTGTCGTATTGCTCCGGCGCAGCATAGTCAGGCGTGCCCATGGCCATGTTTGTCTGCGTGAGCATGGTCATTTGAGAGTCGAAGCGCTTGGCCAGGCCGAAGTCAGCCACCTTGATGCGGCCGTCCTCAGCCAGGAGGATGTTCGCGGGCTTGATATCGCGGTGAACGATGCTCTGCGAGTGGGCGTAGGTGAGCGCATCGCAGACCTTCACGAGGATCTCGATGGCCTTTGCCGGAGGCGTGGTGCCGTGGCAGATGCTCTGATGGAGATCGATGCCCTGAATGAACTCCATCACATAGTAGAGATACTCGCCCACGAGGCCGAAATCATAGACGCTGACGATGTTGGGGTGGTTCATCTGCGCCATCGCCTGGGCTTCGCGCCGGAAGCGCTCCGCATAGGCGTAGTCAGTGCCGTGGTGCTGGTGGAGAATCTTGATGGCGATTGGCCGGCCTAACTTCAGATGCTGGCCGCGGTACACCGCACCCATGCCGCCCTGGCCGATCTGCAGGTCAAACTGGTAGATGCCGCCGGGCATCATGTGGGTGAGCTCCTGAGGCGTGGGGTAGCTTTGATTCGGCGACCAGCCTGCCACTCCCTCAGAGGCAGACGGCACCCGCGGAGGCGGCGTGGGTGCTCGTTTGCCGAAGGAGAAAAGACGTTTCATGGACACTGAGTGGCGCGGATCGGGTCATCAGACGCGCAGAATGTCCGGGAGAGAGGCGGCGGCGCAAGTCTTCTCTCGCACTCATGTGAAACGCCAGGATGTCCGGCGTACCCCAGGTCAGCCCTTAAAGATCACAAACTTCCGGCAGAGAAAGTTCACCATGACAGAGGTGACCACGAAACCCAGCTGGGAAAAGGTGGAGGAGAAGCCACAATCCTGAGCGAGCCACTTCACCACAAAGGCCCCCGGGAAGAACCCGATGGCGCTGACGATCCAGAAAAGGACCAGCTCCGTCATCTTGCTGTGTCGGCCGGGGGTGAAAACGAAAAGAATGTTCAGCCAATAGGCCACCACCGTCCCGAAGGGCCAGGCGATGGCATTATTCAGCACCAAATTGTAGCTGCGCAGCTGGTCTGTGATGGGCTGACCATCCACCAGCATGCCGCTGCCAGCCGGGAAGAGGCTCAGGGACAGGGCCAGCATGATGCCATTGTGCGTCGCCGCCGCCGCCACGCCGCACATCCCATACTTGAAGAACTGCACCAGGGGGTGGGCATCCCGCTGGAGCAGGGCGCGCCAGAGGGTCGGAAGGTCGTTTTCACGGTAGAAGCGCCAGGCGTTCTGGAGGAGGGCGAGCATGGTCCGCCCTGTGGCACAGGGGGCTTCAGGCGCAAGCGGCTTTCCTGACACGGTGAGGTCCAGGAGGGGCTGGGCAGCAAAAGAAGTGCGATTTCCCCAAAAAAACCTATTTTTCTCCTAATGGCCGACCGTCCTGCCCGTTTTGGCAGGCGGAACCTGATTTCTCCCACCGCCACCAACACCCATGAAGACCAAACCTACACTGCTTGCCGGCATCCTAGCCGCCAGCATGTGCTTGTCTGCCACCGCCGCAGACCTGCGCATCTGGACGAATGCCCAGGGACGCCAAGTCAATGCCTCCTTCGTCCGTATCGAAGGTGAAAACGTCGTGCTGAGAACGGCTGACGCCAATGAGCACCGTTTCCCGCTGGCCGTCCTGACCCCTGAGGATCAGGCGTTTGCAAAGACTGCCAAGGCTGAAGCTGCTCCGGCTGTCTCCGCGAACATGCCAGCTCCTGAGGCTGCCAAGGTGGTGGACACGCTGGTCTACAGTGGCATCATGAAGGGCAATGAGGACCGCGTGAAAAGCGGCCGCGCTCCTCTGAAGGGGTTCAACCCAACGGCCACGGACGACCATTTCGTCCGTCGTGTCTATCTCGACATCGCCGGCCGCATCCCGAACTTTGAAGAGGCCTCCACCTTCATCAAGAGCTCTGACCGCGCCAAGCGCTCCAAGCTTGTCGATATGCTGCTGGAGACCGAAGGTGCCAAGACCCACCTTTACAACTACTTCGCCGAGATGCTTCGCGTGAAGGACGATTTCGAGCAGGACAATGTCCGCGGCACTCCCTACATCGGCTGGCTGAAGGAACAGATCGCCAAGAACCGTCCCTGGAATGAGATGGTCTATGAAATGATCACCGCCACGGGCAAGATGTGGGACAAGAAACCTGATGGCACCTACAACGGCGCTGCTGGTTACCTCCTCCGTGACAGCGGCATGCCCCTGGACAACCTGGCCAACACGCTGACCGTCTTCATCGGCACGGATGTGGCCTGCGCCCAGTGCCATGACCACCCCTTCGCTGACTGGACCCAGCGCCAGTTCTATGAAATGGCCTCTTTCTTCGGTGGCACCACCACCCGTCTCGGTGGTCGTGACTTCGCCAATGGCGACCGTGGCAAAGTGCTGATGGATGAGATCGAGAAAATCGTCGCTTCCAACCCAGATCTCGACATCCGCCGCCTGCGTAATGGCATCCAGAACTACATCGGTGCTAACCGCGCTGCCGTGAAAGACCGCGGTGCCAGCACCCTCAAGCTCCCTCACGACTACAAGTACAAGGACGGTGCCCCGAATGAAATGGTCGCGCCGAAGTTCGTGACCTGGACTCCGACCGATACGGAAAATCCTGCCTACAAGAACGCCACGGACGAGAACATCCGCACGAAGTTCGCCCAGTGGATGACCCATCCTGAGAATCCTCGTTTCGCGATGACCATCGCCAACCGCCTCTGGAAGCGCGCTTTCGGTGCGGGTGTGAACGAGCCGGTGACCAACATTGATGATCCGAGCAACTCCACCAATCCCGCGCTGCTCACGCACCTGGCCTCTGAAATGGTCCGCGTGAAGTTCAACCTCAAGGAGTTCATGCGCATCATCTACAACACCCAGGCCTATCAGGCCGAGGTGACCTCTGAGAACATCCCGATGGGTGACAAGTACTACTTCCAGGGACCTATGCTCCGCCGCATGAGCGCTGAACAGGCCTGGGACAGCTACATGACCATGGTGCTGGACAAGCCAGACACCTACAAGGCTCCTCTCCAGGACCTTTACGCCAAGTCCATCGACCTCAACCTCGACACCGTCGATGCCAAAACGGTCCTCATCAAGTATGATGCTTACCGCAAGATGGCCGCTAAAGAGCGCGCCCTCATGGGTGGCACCCTCGACGATGCTGCAGACATGATGATGATGGACAACAAGCCTAACCGCAGCACCAAGAAAGAGGCACCCGCCGCCGCTGCGGATGGTCCTGGCCAGATCATCTCCTATGAAGGTCTGCGCCTGATGCGTGCCGCTGAGCTTCCACAGCCTGCTCCTGGCGGTCACTTCCTCACGGACTTCGGCCAGAGCCCTCGTAACCTCATCGACGGCAGCACCAAGATCGGCAACGTCCCGCAGGTGCTCATGATGATGAACGGCAAGGCGCAGAAGATGCTGACCAGCGATGAGTCCCCTATCCTGCGCACCATTGAAAAGGTGCGTGATCCTTCTGAGAAGGTGGAAGCCATGTTCCTTTCCATCCTGAGCCGCAAGCCCTCGGTGAACGAGAAAGACATCGCCAAGCGTGTCCTCGGTCAGGGTGAAGGCTACGCCAACATGATCTGGGCTCTCATCAATACCCGCGAGTTCATGTTCATCCAGTAATCGCGACTCCTCCTTTTTGCTCAAACACTCAACGAACCATCAGACTCCCTATCCACCCATGAAAACCGAACTTCTCCGTCTTAATGACGCCAACCGTCGTCAGTTCATGCTGAACACGGCCAAAACCGCCCTTGGCGTCAGCCTCCTTCCTGGCATCTCCGCCAAGATGGCCGCCGCTGAAGCTGTGTCCAAGTCCGGCCCAGGCACCCCTGGTTTCGGCAAGGCCAAACACGTCATCTATCTCTGGATGGGCGGCGGCATGACCCACATCGACACCTTCGATCCTAAAGAAGGCCCGACGAAGGGTTTCGGCACCGCGGCCCGTGCCAAGGGTGACAACATTGTCTCCCTCGGTGGCTACCTGCCGAAGCTGGCTGCGAACGCTGACAAACTGGCGATCATCCGCTCCATGTCCTCCAAGACGGGTGTGCATGAGGCTGGCACCTACATTATGAAGACGGGTTATGAGCCCCGTGGCACCATCGTTCACCCTGCCATGGGTGCCTGGGCGACCCACTTCCTGGGCCGTATCAAGGACGTCACTCTCCCGGACAGCGTGGTCGTGAACAGCGGCAGCGCCTATCCTGGTGCTGGTTTCTTCCCACCTGCCACTTCTCCTGTGCCGATTTCCAATCCGGAAAACGGCCTGCAGAACATCGCCCCTACCGCGAGTGACACCCAGTTCAAGAAGCGCATTGGCCTCATGGATGAGTTCGATGGCAACTTCCGCAAGAAGTTCCAGACCGAAGATGTGAAGGCTTACACCGAGTTCTACGACGAGACCCTCAAGCTCATGAAGAGCGAAGACCTCAAGGCCTTCGATCTGAGCCAGGAAACTCCCGAAACTCGTGAGAAGTATGGTCGCAACAACTTCGGCCAGGGCTGTCTCCTCGCCCGCCGTCTCGTCGAGAGCGGTGTGCGTTTCGTGGAAGTTCAGATGGGTGGCTGGGACATGCACAACACCATCGACAACGCGATGACCAACAACGGCAACACCCTGGACACCGCCTTCTCCGCGCTGATCCTGGACCTCCAGACCAAGGGTCTCCTCGACTCCACGCTGATCGTCCTCGGTTCCGAGTTCGGCCGCACACCGGACGTCAACGAGAACGATGGTCGTGACCATTATCCTCTGGCCTACTCCACCGTCTTCGCCGGCGCTGGTGTCAAAGGTGGTTACGCCTATGGTTCCACAGACAAGGAAGGCCGCCGTCCTGCCGACAAGCAGACCAGCCCTTCCGACTTCCTGGCCACCGTCGGTCACGCCATGGGTCTTCCTGTGGACGAAGTCGTCATGTCCCCCTCCAACCGTCCGTTTACGGTCGGCGACAAGGGCGTGGCCGTCACTGACATCTTCGCTTAATTAATTTCCCGGTTCATTCCGGTTCAACAGCACCCGGCCTGCAAAGGCCGGGTGTTTGTTTTTTGGGGCGTGGAAGGCGGTGTAGAAGAAGACGTGAGTCTTCCTTCTGGTGACATGGACGTGTGGCTTCTCTAAAGGGCATGCCCACGCCTGCCGCTACACTTCCCGCCTCAAGCCATGAAGCCAAACTTGGTGAGCTGTTCCTCGATGATCTCCTCGCACAGCGTAAGCTGTTTCTGGCGCTCGCGGCGGCCTTCGTCGGCGATAGCCTGGAGGGCATCAATATCGTAGAGATACACGCCTTCGATCTCATTGACCTGCGGGTCCACATCTCGAGGCACGGCGATGTCGATGATGAGCAGCGGCTCCCAGCGGCGCTTGCGCATCACGTCGCGGACCAGTTCCGGCTTGATGACGAAATGCGGGGCGCTGGTGCTAGAGATGATGACATCCACCTCATGCAGCGCGGCTTCCCATTCATCGAACCGGATGGCCTTGCCACCCATCTCGGCGGCCATCTCCACGGCGCGGTCATGGCTGCGGTTGGAGACAATGATGCTGCGCGCGCCACGTGAAAGCAGGCTCTGCGCGCAAGTGCGGCTCATCTCGCCCGCTCCGACCAGCATCACGCGGCACTGCTTGAGGTCGTGCACCTTCTCCGCGAGGTCCACGGCCACGCTGCCGACGCTGGTGGAACCACGCTGGATGGAGGTTTCATTGCGGACCTTTTTGCCGACAGAGAAGGCCTGCTGGAAGAGCTTGTTCAGCGTGCGGCTGGTGGTGCCGGCGCCGAGAGCCGTTTGATAAGCGGCTTTGACCTGGCCGAAGATCTCCGTCTCGCCCAGCACCATGCTGTCCAGGCCGCTGACGACTCGGAAAAGGTGCCGCGCAGCCTCGGCAGCGTCGAGCTTGTAGGTCACCAGTGCTTCTGCCTGCTCGGGCGCCAGCTCAAAGCGCCGGATGAGGTAGCTCACCAGGGCATCGTGCGCGGCTTGCGGCTGCCCGTGGGAGTGCGTGGCATAGACTTCGACTCGGTTACAAGTGCTCAGCACCACACCTTCGTCGAAGCCCGGCAGGCCGCGGACCTGCTGGACGGCCTCAGGGACCTTCGATTCCGGAAAAGCCACGCGCTCCCGCACCTCCACCGGGGTGGTGCGGTAGTTCAGGCCCAGGCAGACCAGCTGGGATGATGCTTGTCCTGCGTCAACCATGAGACGTCACGAGCCAGAGAGAAATGAACGGGATGATGAATCCCACCGAGGCAAGCCAAGCGGTTTGCCGGGGCGACAGAACGTGCCGCCACATGATGATGCCGATCACGGCGTAGAGTGCCCAGACGACCCAGGCAAAGATCAGCTTGGGGTTGGAGATGGGGGTGGTCAGCTTGAAGGAGATGGCCAGACTGGCGCTGAGCAGGATGAGTCCCAGCAGCACCAGCTTCTGGATGGCCTTCGAGAGGTCCTGGATGGGCGGCAACTGGTAAAACAAGCCGTGGATGCGGTGCCGCTTTAAAAGCCGCTCCTGCAGGAGGTACATGACCCCGGTGATGCAGGCCAGGGCAAAGGCCGCATAGGCGATCAGGGCCAGCGCGGCGTGCATCTCCACATAAGGGTCGATCTTGGCCTTCAGACTGTAGTCCGGGAAGGCATTGGGCACCACGAAGGCCAGTCCATGCAGAAGGGTGACCACCGGCGCGGTGAAGATCCCGAGCAGGGACACGTGGTAGGTCGGTCCGACGAGGAAGTACAGCAGCACCACGCTCCAGGCGATGAAGACCAGGACGTCTGAGAGGCTCTTCATCGGGCACTGCCTCACGGCCTCGCCGCGCAGATAGACGGCCCCGGTTTGCAGCGCGAAGCCGATGAGCATGGGGATCCACTGGCGCGCCGGGCGCCAGTGCCCGCTGAGGAGCGCACGCGCGGCAGGCACCACGGCCGCAAGAAAGGCGGCGGTGGCCAGCAAAAGCAATTGGCGGTCAGGTGGCATGGCGAGTGAGGAATTACGGACAACCAACGCTGCTGGCAACTGAGATCACACCTGTTCTCGGCTAAGCACTGCTATTTCAGGGCCTCCTTGACTCGCACTCAACCCCACTCCACCTGCCTCCATGACTCCTCCCGACTGGCAAACATGGAAGCCCGGCGTGCTCGCCACCTTGATGTTCATCGTCGATGAGGCCGCCGGCAAGGTGCTCCTGATCCGTAAAAAGCGTGGACTTGGAGCGGGCAAGATCAACGGCCCGGGAGGCAAGATCGATCCCGGTGAAACCAGTGTGGAATGCGCCATCCGGGAGACTCAGGAGGAACTGGGAGTCACCGCCCTGGACCCCGTGAAACATGGCGAACTTTGGTTCCAGTTCGTGGATGGGCTGGCCCTGCACGTGGATGTCTTCCGCTCCTCCCGCTGGGAGGGCGAGGCCATCGAAACTCCTGAGGCCATCCCCCTCTGGACTTCCCTGAAGGAGTTGCCCTTCGAAGAAATGTGGGCGGACGACCACTTTTGGCTGGGTGAGGTGCTGATCGACCAAAAAAACTTCACCGGCCGCTTCCTCTTCGATGACGACACCATGCTGACCCACGAGATGGAGTGGCATTGAGTTGCTGCGGGCCCGGCACCAAAAGTTTGTGATGTCATCCCGGCGAAGGTGATAGTCTTGACGCGTTTGTCTTTGACCGAGGTGCAGAGTCACTCACATCCTAGGTGAACATGTTCACGATCTCCGCCGCGTCCGTGATGCTGGTCAGGGACGCCTAACGAACTGTAAACATTGCAGGCGGTCTGGTTGAGAGCATTCGTCGTGCTCAGGACCGCCATGGTTGGATGAACCTGGATCTGGTTGGATCGACATGGGTGCACGGCTAAGGCGAAACTCGGATGAAACACGCTGCCAACGAAGAGCAGCACCTCAGGTGGTTGGAGCGGAGGAGATACTGACAGCCCAACCTACTCTGTTGTTGAAGTGTTTGGAGACAGGCTTTCCCAGCCATGAAACTTGTCAATTTCTTGCACAATGACCCTCTTTTCCAAATGCACCATGAATCTCGGTTGATCTCGTTCCGCCTCACACTCCGGCTGTTGGCTTTTCAAGCCACGCCGGTCCAAAAAAGACGCCACATTATAAGCCCCGCCAATAGCCACAGGACACAAGTCGCCATGGCAACTCCTATCCAGACGTGACCGAACTTACCACTATCAGTCGGAAAGAATTGCCCCAGTAGCATTCCGAGAACGATGAAAAACACGGCGGTCGAAGCGAACACCCACGAATCAACCTGTTCATAACAAGCTAATTTCTTTAGAGCACCTGCATCACGAATAGCAAAAAGACGGGTCGCGGCCCATGAAGAGATTGCAGATCCGAAGGCAGATATGAAGGTTATGAGTTTATATTTCATTTTGTTCCTACCTTACTGTTGGCTGATCTTTTGGGTAAGTCACTCAATGGACTCAAACCCTTGACTCCATTTTCGGAATCTGTTTTGCCCTATGAATGGGACGATGAGCATCAAGGCCTCCCCTTTCTCCGGCCTGATATCTATGCCCAGCCGTGATCAAAATCCTCTTTTCCAGTCCACATGGCATGAGATGGGTGATCGCTTACCAAACAAAAAGGCTGTCTGCATGACAGACAGCCTTTGTGGTTGGAAATCGGTTGGAGTATCCCGACAACGAGCTTGGGGGGGAAACTAGGGCGCTTAGGCCGCAGGAGCCTCAGAGGCGTCCATAGGAGGCTTCGGCATTGTGAAGCGGAAGCGGATTTTGCCACGCTTGGCAGCAGCACGGGCCTTGCGCTTGGTGCGCTCTTTTGGGGTCTCGTGAGCACGGAGGCGGCGGACTTCTTCGAAGATGCCTTCCATCTCGAGCTTGGTCTTGAGGCGCTTCAGAGCGCGGTCGATCGGCTCACCTTTGCGGATTTGGACTTCTGGCATATCAGGGGAAAAGAGTGGGTTTGAAAAGGGGCCGTGATACTACGGCCCCAGCTTTTTCCGTCAACCAGAAAGATCACTGTTCGGAAGTACAAAGTAAAAGGCGGGAGGCGCTCTCCTGGGCACCTCCCGCCTTCGAGGCCGGGCTGGTCCAGCTTCCTTGGAGGGAGGCGGACCTAAAAAAAGGGGGAAATCTTACTTATGGGCGGTGTGGCAGGCCTTGCAGTTGGTGGCCGTCTTGAACTCGGCGGTGCCGGCGGCGTCCTTGGATTGGATTTTCTTCACGGCATTGATCACGGCGGTGGTCTTTTCCTTCCAGGAGACGTCGTCACCTTTCTTGGGCTTGGCTCCCGCCATCTGCTCATAGATTTTCAGCATCTCAGCCACCTCGGCATCATTGGCCGTGCCGCCGCTGACCTTCTTGCAAAGGGCGTCGTCAGGCTTGTGATACTTCTTCATGGCATTGGTGATGACCTCATCGGCAAAGGCGGAGAGGGAACTGCCGAGGACAGCCAGGGCGACGACAGTATGGAGGGAGCGATTCTTCATGGGTGGGTGAAGGGGGCAGGGAGTGTGGGTGGAATGGATCTATGGAGAGGCCGATGCGGCTGGAATATTCTCAGCGCGCACGGCGGTTCTGCCAAAAGCGACCGGCCATGTCACGAGGGAATTTCTTCCCTGCGGCATGGCCGGATAACTTAGCAGAAGGTGTTCCTTACCACTTCACATTCTTCAAGAAGCTCAGGCTGGCCGGGATCTGCTCCTCGGAGGTGGGGGACTCGTCCTCGATGAAGTAGTGCTTCACGCCCACCTTCTGCGCGGCACCGAAGATGGAGGGCCAGTTCATCTGGCCGGTGCCCAGGGCGACGTCGTTCTTCACGTCCGTGCCGCCGCTGAGGGACCCGGTGGCCACGCCTTTCTTGAGGTCTTTCAGGTGCATGAGCTTCCAGCGGGTGGGGTATTTCTCCAGCAGCGCGGCGGGATCCTGGTTCGGGAACACGACCCAGAGCACGTCCATCTCATAGCTCACAAACTCGGGCTTCGTGCCCTTGATCAGCACATCCATCAGCGTGCCATCCGCATGCTTCTCGAACTCATACCCATGGCAGTGGTAGAAGAAGGTGATGCCTGCGGCAGCGAGGGCCTCACCGGCCTTGTTGAAGGTGGTGATGGCGTCCTGGCACTCGGCCTCGTCAAAGCTGTCCTTGTGGTCGATCCAGGCGCATCCGGCATACTTCAGGCCTAGGGTCTTGGCCTCGCTGACGACCTTCTCAAGGTCGGTCTTCAGACGGCTGTACGGGAAGTGACCGCTCACCGGGATGAGACCGCGCTGGTCGAGCTCCTTCTTGAACTCCTCCGGCGAGAGATTGTAGGTGCCGGCCAGTTCCACCTCCGTGATGCCAAAGGACTTCACGCGGTCCAGCGTCCAGGGCACGCCGCGCAGCTTGAACTGGTTTCGCAGGCTGTAGAGCTGCAAACCCGGGGTGCCCGTGAAGGCACCATCCGCCAGCGCGCTGGCTGCCGTGGTGAGGACGAGTAGGAGGGAAAGGATGGTTTTCATGTGGGAAGAAAAGTCTGTCAGGTCGTGGTGAAAGGCACAAGACCCGAGTGGCATACGTTTTAAAACACGAGCGGCAAACTTGTCATCCCGCCGCGTTTACGCTGAAAATGCGCATCTTATGAATCACCGGCACTTCCTCACTCTCAGTGTCTCAGCGCTTCTGCTCGCAGGCTGCGGCAAATCCGAGTCCGAAGCCAAGCCCTCGCGCGGCATCATCGCGGCCTCGCTGCTGACTTTGCAGAACCCCTTTTTCAAGGTCATCGGCGACAACATCACCTCCGAGGCGCAGAAGCAGGGCTATGAAACACTTGTGGTTAGCGCAGACAACGATGTCGCCCGCCAGAGCAACCAGGTGAAAGATTTTATTGTGAAGAAGGCCGCTGCCATCATCCTAAGTCCTGCGGATTCCAAGGCCATCGTGCCCGTGATCCAGGAGGCGAATGCGGCGGGCATCCCCGTCTTCACCGTGGACATTCCCTGCCAGGAGCCGGGCGTGAAGATCATCACCCAGGTGGCCACGGACAACTTCGATGGCGGCAAGCAGGCCGCGAAGGCCATGATCGAGGCGCTGGCGGGCCGGGGAGGCAAGATCGGCGTGCTGGACCTGAAGCAGGTCGAATCCTGCATCCTGCGCGTGAAAGGCTTCAAGGAAGTGCTGGACCAGCACAATGCCACGGCATCCTCCAAGATCGAGATCGTCAGCGAGCTCGATGGGGGTGGTGCCAAGGACAAGGGCTACAAAGCTGCGGAGGACATGCTGCAGGCGCATCCGGACATGGTCGGCATCTTTGCCATCAATGATCCCTCCGCCCTCGGCGCGCGTGGTGCCTTGGAAAAAGCCGGTCGCGCGGACAAGGTGGTCATCATCGGCTTCGATGGCCAGCCCGAGGGCAAACAGGCCATCAAGGAAGGCAAGATCTACGCGGACCCCATCCAGTTTCCGGACAAGATGGGGCAGGAAGTGGTGCGCGCTTTCATCCAGCATCTCAAGGGTGCGGACGTTCCGCCGCAGATGCTCATACCGACGAAGTTGTATCGGAAGGCGGATGGTGAGAAAGATGCTTCTCTCAAGCAATGACCCTAAACTGGACCATCATCAAAGCCGTCGGCCTTCTCGTGGCTTCCAATGTCTTCATGACCTTCGCGTGGTATGCGCATCTGAAGGACATGAAGGCCAAGCCCTGGTTCATCGCGGCCATGTTCAGCTGGGGCATCGCCTTCTTTGAATATGTGCTGCAGGTGCCGGCGAACCGCATCGGCAGCAACGCGCTCTCCCTGCCTCAGCTCAAGATCCTGCAGGAGGTGATCACCCTGACCGTCTTCGTGCCCTTCCTGCTCTTTTACATGAAGCAGCAGTTCAAATGGGACTTCGTTTGGGCCGGCCTCTGCATGTGCGGCGCGGTGTACTTCATCTTCAGAAAATAGACGGCCATGCCGGTCGAGGATCTCATCAGTGAAGTGGTTGGCCCTCTTTTCCGCGGGATCGTGCGCGTGCTGTTTGGGCTGCTTTGGGAGGGCCTTTGCCGCTGGGTGGGATATTGGACCCTGCGCCTGATCACCTTCGGTCGCTACGAGCCGGATGAGGAGGGCTGGTTTTGCGCGCTGTTGGGGCTCGCAGTCTTGATCGCCTCTGCCTGGGGCCTGGGTGAGTGGCTGTGGGGGTGATGTGCCGCAAGCTTGCGCTGGCATTGCCGCAGGGACTCGGCATTCTCGCCGCATGACCCGAGAAGCTGCCGCTGAGATCTTCGAACGCATCGCCCTGTTGATGGAATTGAAGGGGGAGAATCCTTTCAAAATCCGTGCCTATAAAACAGGCGCCGAGGTGGTGGAGAGCTATGCCGGCGACATCATGCAACTGGCGCGTGACAACCAGCTCGCGGGCATCAAAGGCATCGGCGATGCGCTGCGCGACAAGTTGCATGAGATGGCCATGACCGGGAAGCTGGAGTTCTATGAGAAGCTCAAGGCGGAGTTCCCGGAAGGCCTCTTTGCGCTTTTTGATATCTCGGGTCTCGGGCCGAAAAAGATCGCCGCCCTGTATTCGAAGCTTGGGGTGGCCTCCCTGGCGGATTTGCGGCGTGTCTGTGAAAGCGGCGAGGCCGCGAAGATCAGCGGCTTTGGCGACAAGACCGTGGTGAAGATCCTCGAAGCCATCGCCTTCCGCGAGCAGCATGCGTCGGTGTTCCGTCAGGATCAGGTGTATGGCCTCGTGCAGAGCATGCTGGAGCAGTTGCGCGCACACCCCTCCGTCTCGCGCGCTGAGGTCTGCGGCAGCTTCCGCCGTGGCAAGGAGACGGTGGGTGATCTCGATTTCCTGGTGGCCACGAAGCGGCCCGAAGAAGTCATCGCGGACTTCGTGAAGCTGCCCGAGGTGAACAAGATCATCGCCCAGGGCGGCACCAAGGCCAGTGTGTATGCGACCAATGGCGTGCAGTGTGATCTGCGTGCCGTCAGCAGCGTGGAGTATCCCTTTGCGCTGAACTACTTCACCGGCAGCAAGGAGCACAATGTGGTCATGCGCCAGCGTGCGCTGGATCGCGGCCTCTCGCTCAACGAGTATGGCTTTAAGCCCTCGCAGGAAGGTGGCAGCGTGCCGGAGGAAGCAGCGGAGATTTACGAGGAGAAAGAAATCTATCGCTTGTTAGGTCTGGACTACGTCGAGCCCGAGCTTCGCGAAAACTCCGGCGAGTTCGATGCCGCTGAAAAGGGCCGTTTGCCGAAGCTGATCGAACTGGAGAACCTGCGCGGTGTCTTTCACAACCACACCACCGCAAGTGATGGCAAAGCCACGCTGCGTGAGATGGCCGAGGCGGCGATGGAGCTAGGGTTGCAATACCTCGGCATCGCCGACCACAGCAAGAGCAGCTTCCAGGCGAACGGTCTGGATGAGCGCCGCCTGCGCGCACAGCTCGCCGAGATCCGCGAACTGAATGCGGAGTATGCCGGGCAGTTCCGGATCTTCGCCGGCAGCGAGGTGGACATCCTGAAGGACGGCTCACTGGACTTCCATGACGAGCTACTGGGGGAACTCGACTATTGCGTGGCCAGCGTGCACAACGTCTTCAACCTTCCCGAAGCCGAGATGACCGGGCGCATCATTCGCGCCATCGAAAATCCGCACGTCACCATGCTCGGTCACGTGACCGGCCGCCTGCTGGCTCTGCGTCCGTCCTACGCCGTGAACATTCCCGCGATCATTGATGCCGCCGCCGCGACAGGCACCATCATCGAGCTGAATGCCAGCGCCTGGCGCCTGGACATGGACTGGCGCTGGTGGCGCCTGGCAGTCGAGAAAGGCGTGAAGTGCAGCATCAACCCCGATGCTCACAGCACACGTGGCCTGCAGGACGTCCTTTTCGGCGTCCGCGCCGCCCGCAAAGGCTGGCTGACCCGAAAAGACGTCATCAACTGCCTGCCGCTTGCGGAGGTGGAAGAGGTTCTCAAGGCCAAGGGACGCTAACCTTTTACCTTTTTCAGACTGCGTATTCCCTTCGAAATGAGGCGATTGGATTTTCAGAGTAGAGG
>JAZKCU010000022.1:95816-210736 GCA_040387935.1 Verrucomicrobiota bacterium
ATCGGTCAACAATAATTGTTGACCGATCGTCTACTATGGCTAGAAGTCCGAACATGGGACGCACCTCGGACGCTAAAGAAAGACTCCTCGAAGCCATGACCGAACTGATCTGGGCTGGGAGCTACCACAGCACGTCCGTGGACCAGATCTGCGAGAGGGCAGGGGTGAAGAAGGGCAGCTTTTACCACTTTTTCGAGTCCAAGACTGAACTAGCCCTGGCAGGGATTGATCACGGCTGGGCAGAGCACCGCAAGGAACTCGACCAGACTTTTTCCCCGGTGAATCCGCCTTTGGAGCGCATCTGGCGCTGCTTCCGGGAGTTCCGGGAGGAGCAGGAAGAGATGAAGGCCAAGCATGGCCGCGTGCTCGGCTGCCCTATTCACACCCTCGGGGCCGAGGTCAGCACCATTGAGGATCGCCTGCGGGACAAGCTCCAGGAGATCCTGGGGCAGTTCATCCGCTACTACGAGAGCGCCATTCGCGATGCCCACTTCCAGGGCATCATTGAGGCACCGGATGCGCCAGCTCTGGCACGCATCGTGTTTGCCTATGGGGAGGGGCTGCTGCTCCACGCCCGTATTTGGAATGATCTGAGCTACCTCGACGAGATGGAGGCGGGGGCCCGCCGCATCCTGCGCATCGACAAGCCCGTGTGATTTCCTATTTCCTTGATTTTTAACCAACTAGTCAACTTTAACATCAGCCCCCCCCCCTGAAGCCCATGAACGCCTCCCGCCTTCTACCACTCGCCGCCCTGCTGCTCATCGCCTGCCACAAGCCTGCTGGCGGTGACGCGCATGGCGGTGGCCAGATGCCCCCCGCCTCGGTCACGCTCGCCCCCGTGGAGAAGCGTGAGCTGGTGGAGTGGGAGGAGTTCACCGGCCGTGTGGAACCCACCGAGATGGTGGACCTTCGCCCGCGTGTGTCCGGCTACATCACGGACGTGCATTTCCAAGCCGGCGCTCTCGTGAAGAAGGGGGACATCCTCTTCACCATCGACCAGCGCCCCTTCCAGACGAAGCTGCGTGCCGCGAAGGCCGAAGTCGCCCGCGCCGAAGCCAGCTCCCTGGCCAGCAAGCGTGAGTTTGACCGCGTGTCGTCCTTGCTCGCCGCGAAAGCTATCGCTCCTGAGCAGGGCGAAACCCGCGAATCCATGTACAAGCAGGGTCTTGCCGCCCTCGAGTCCTCCAAGGCCTCCGAGCATAGCGCCGAGATTGAGATGGAGCACACGGAAGTGAAGGCCCCCATCTCCGGCCGCATCAGCCGCGCCATCACCACCACAGGCAACTATGTGACTGCCGGGACAACCCTGCTCACCAGCATCGTCACCATCGACCCAGTGTATGTTTATGCGGACATTGATGAAAACAGCCTCCTGAAGCTCCAGGCCCTCAAACGGGATAACAAACTGTTCACCAATGGTGGCGACAAGGTGCCGGTGGAACTACAGCTCTCCAATGAGACCGACTTCCCTCACAAGGGCTACATCGAGTCCTTTGACAACCGTCTCGATGCCGGCACTGGCAGCATGCTGCTGCGCGTGGAGTTTCCCAATGCAGATGGCGTGCTCACCCCCGGCTTGTTTGCCCGCATCCGCCTGCCGATGACCGGCAAGTATTCCGCGCTGCTGGTGGATGAAAAAAGCATCCTCACCGACCAGGCGAACAAGTATGTCCTGGGCGTGGACGAGTCCAAGTCCCCTGCCATCTCCGTCTACAAACAGGTCGTGATCGGCCCGGTGATCGATGGCAAGCGCATCATCCGCAGCGGCCTGACCGCCGGAGACAAGATCATCATCAACGGCCAGGCACGCCTGCCGCAGCCCGGCATGCCTGTGGCACCGATGGCACCCACGGCTGAGAAGCCCAAGGAAACAGCAGCGAAGTAAAACAGCGGACTACTCTCTCCTCCGCCTAACCAGGGATACTCATACCCACTCCCGAAGGGACCCTCATGAACTTTTCTTCCTTTTTCATCACCCGGCCGATCTTTGCCGGCGTGCTCTCGCTGCTCACGTTTATCCTGGGAGCCATCTCGCTCTTCCAGTTGCCGATCTCGGAATATCCCGAGGTGGCACCACCAACGGTCATCGTGACCGCCACCTATCCCGGCGCGAACCCGAAGACCATCGGCGAGACCGTCGCCTCGCCTCTGGAGCAGACCATCAACGGGGTGGAGAACATGCTCTTCATGTCCTCGCAGAGCACCGCGAATGGTGTGATGACGCTGACGATCACCTTCAAGATCGGCACGGACCTCGATCTGGCCCAGGTGCAGGTGCAAAACCGCGTGGCCCAGGTGCTGCCAAAGTTGCCTGAGGAAGCACGCCGCTTCGGCGTGACCACGGTGAAGTCCTCCCCGGACATGACGCTCGTGGTGCATCTGCTCTCGCCTAACGATCGATATGATGAGATCTACCTGCGCAACTACGCCACCCTGAATGTGAAGGACGAGCTGACCCGCCTCAACGGTGTCGGCCAGGTGCAGATCTTCGGTGGTGGCGAGTATGCCATGCGCATCTGGATTGATCCTGACAAGGCCGCCGCCCGTGGCCTGACCTCCAGTGACATCGTCAATGCCATCCGCGAGCAAAACATCCAGGTCGCCGCGGGCACCATCGGCCAGCAGCCGGTGAAGGGTGCGCCCTTTGAGCTCACGGTGAACGCCAAGGGCCGTCTTATCAGCGAGGAAGAGTTTGAGCAGATCATCGTCAAGACCGGCCCGAACGGTGAGAAGCTTCGTCTGCGTGATGTGGCCCGTGCCGAGATGGGATCCGGCGACTACTCACTGCGCAGCCTTTTGAACAACAAGAAGGCCGTCGGCATGGGTGTGTTCCAGCTTCCCGGGTCGAACGCGCTCGCTGTCTCGCAGGCCGTGCGTGACCGCATGGCTGAGCTGAAGACGAAGATGCCTGAAGGCGTGGATTACGCCATCGCCTATGACCCGACCGTGTTCGTGGAGAAGTCCATCGATGCCGTTATTCACACGCTGATCGAGGCCATCTTGCTGGTGGTGCTGGTGGTGGTGATTTTCCTCCAGACATGGCGTGCCTCACTTATTCCGCTGGCAGCCGTGCCGGTGTCACTCGTCGGCACCTTCGCCGTCATGCACCTGCTGGGCTTCTCGATCAATAACCTGAGCTTGTTCGGTCTCGTCTTAGCCATCGGTATCGTCGTCGATGATGCCATCGTGGTGGTGGAGAACGTCGAGCGTAACATCCGCAATGGCCTGAAGCCTCTGGAGGCCACGCATCAAGCCATGAGGGAGGTGACAGGGCCGATCGTTGCCACCGCGCTCGTGCTCTGCGCGGTGTTCATTCCCACGGCTTTCATCAGTGGTCTCAGCGGCCAGTTCTACAAGCAGTTCGCCGTCACCATCGCGATTTCCACGGTCATCTCGGCCATCAACTCGCTCACGCTTTCGCCAGCGCTCTCCGCGTTGCTGCTGAAAGGTCATCATGACAAGAAGGACCTGCTCACCAAGGCCATGGATTTGCTGCTGGGCTGGTTCTTCCGTCCGTTCAACCGCTTCTTCGACTGGTCGTCGAATGTGTATGTCGGCATCGTGAAGCGCACCATTCGTCTGAGCATCATCGCTCTCCTGATCTATGGCGGCCTCGTTTGGGCCACCTACAAGGGTTTCCAGATTGTGCCGGAGGGTTTTGTGCCTGGGCAGGACAAGCAGTATCTCGTCGGCTTCGCTCAGTTGCCGGAAGGTTCATCGCTGGATCGCACAGAGGACGTGATGCGCCAGATGTCCCAGATCTCCATGGATCATCCAGGGGTGAAGGACGCCATCGCCTTCCCCGGTCTCTCCATCCAGGGCTTCACCATCAGCCCAAATGCCGGCATTGTGTTTGTGGGTCTCGATAACTTCGAAGACCGCACCACGCCTGAGTTGAGCGGTGGTGCCATCGCAGGCGCGCTGAATGCCAAGTTTGCGCAAGTCCAGGATGCCATGGTCATGGTCTTCCCTCCGCCGCCGGTCAATGGCATCGGCTCCACGGGCGGTTTCAAGCTCATGGTGGAAGATCGCGCTAATCTTGGTTATGCCGAGCTTTACAAGGCCACGCAGGGGCTTGTCGGCGCCGCCTACGGCACGCAGAAACTCACCCAGGTGTATTCGGGCTACACGGTCAACGTGCCGCAGCTTGAGGCGGATGTGGATCGCGAGAAAGCGAAAGTTCAGGGGGTGCCTCTGGCCAACCTTTTCGAGACCTTGCAGATCAATCTCGGCAGTCTTTACGTGAACGACTTCAACCGCTTCGGCCGCACCTACCAGGTCGTGGCGCAGGCGGAGCAGCAGTTCCGTGATGAAACGAGTGACATCACCAAGCTGAAGACGCGCAACATGGCGGGCGAGATGGTGCCGGTCGGCTCACTCGTGAAGGTGAAGGAAGGCTTCGGCCCTGACCGCGTGACTCACTACAACGGCTACCTCGCTGCTGACTTCAATGGAGCACCGATGCCCCCGCTGAGCTCGGGTCAGGCCGAGGATCTCATCTCAAAGCTCGCCAAGGACGTGCTGCCTGCTGGCTTTGAGTTCGAGTGGACGGATCTCACCTATCAGAAGATCATCGCGGGTAACACGGCTGTGTTCATCTACCCGCTCTGCATCCTTCTCGTCTTCATGGTGCTCGCCGCACAATATGAAAGTCTGCGCTTGCCGCTCGCTATCATTCTGATCGTGCCGCTGTGCTTGCTCTTCGCTCTGGCTGGTGTGCACTTCACCGGCGGGGATAACAATATCTTCACCCAGATCGGCTTCATTGTCTTGATCGGCCTGGCTTGTAAAAACGCCATCCTAATCGTCGAGTTCGCGAAGGAGAAATCCGATCATGGCCTGCCACCGATGGAAGCTGCTTTGGAAGCATGCCGCCTGCGTCTCCGCCCGATCTTGATGACCTCCATCGCCTTCATCGCCGGTGTTTATCCTCTGGTGGTTTCCACCGGTGCCGGTGCTGAAATGCGCCGCGCCATGGGCACCGCCGTGTTCAGCGGCATGATCGGCGTGACCTTCCTCGGCCTCTTCCTCACACCGGTGTTCTACGTGCTCGTCATGAAACTCGGCCGTCAAAAGAAACCCGCTCCTGTGTCCACTCCCACGGATGCTCCTGCCACTGCTCTCCCAGCCTCCCATTGATCTCCCGTTATGCGCACCTTGCTCCTCCTTGCTCTCGCGACTACGGCCACGGCCCAGGTCGGCCCTAACTATGAGCGTCCCGCCACTGCTTCCCCGCCCAAGTTCAAGGGCGTGACCTGGCGTGCGGCAAACCCGTCCTCCCATCTGCCGAAAGGTGAATGGTGGAAGGTTTTCCGCGACTCAAAACTCAATGAGCTTGAGTCCATTGCTACCGCGAACAACCAGCAGCTCAAGGCCGCCATTGCGCGCTTTGACCAGGCTCGTGCCACGGCACGCATTTCGCGGGGTGACTTCTTTCCCACCCTGGGCAGCACTCTCACCGCTGAGCAGCAGCGCACCTCTGGCAACATACCCTCGGCCTTTCCTCTGAACGGCCTGCGCTATGATGGTGAGGCCTTCAATGCCCTCGCGGATTTCTCCTGGGAACTCGATCTCTGGGGCAAAATCCGCCGCACGGTGGAGTCTGATCGTGCCACGGCCGCCGGAGCTGCGGACGCAGTGCACAATGTCTTGTTAGGCATCCAGGCCGAGGTGGCCTCCACCTACTTCCAGCTGCGTGCGATCGATGCCGAAATGCGTGTGGTGCGTCAGGCCGTGAGCTTGCGCGGTGAGGCGTTGAAAATCGCCACCGCACGCGTGAAAGCGGGCGCTGGCAGCGAACTCGAGCAGGCTCAGTCGGAGACAGAGGTGGCCAGTGCTGAAGCGGAGATTTCATCGCTTCAGGCCAAGCGTGACCAGCTTGAAAACGTGCTTGCCATCCTCATCGGCGCGAACGCGGCGAGCTTCAGGCTCCCCGCGAATGGCAGTGATCTGCGCTCACCTCCGAGCCTGCCTGCGGGCGTTCCGACGGATCTTCTGGAGCGCCGCCCTGACATCTCGCAGGCCGAGCGCCAGCTTGCTGCGTCCACGGCCAAGATCGGCGTGGCGAAGGCCCTGTTCTTCCCGAGCTTGAAACTCTCCGGCAACGGGGGTTTCCAGAGCGGTGACATCGACATCCTTTTTGAACCCACCTCGTTGCTGTGGAGCCTGGGTCCGAAGCTGACGATTCCGATTTTTTCGGGTAACAAAAACCGTTTCAATCTTTCTCGATCCAAGTCCATCCACGATGAAGCGCTGGCAGGATATCGTCAGGCTTTCCTTGCCGCTGTGGCGGATGTGGAGACAAGCCTTTCACAGATCCGCAACTATGCCACGCAGGCCGGTAGCCAGCAGCGCGCACGCACAAGTGCTGAAAGGGCTTCCAGTCTGGCCCACACACGCTATGAGGCCGGCACAAGTCCCTACCTGGATGTGATCGAGGCGAACCGCACGGCTTTGACCATTCAACGCGCCAGCATCCAGATCGCCGGCCAGCGCAATATTTCCACAGTGAACCTCATCAAGGCCATCGGCGGCGGTTGGGAGCAGGCTGCGCCTGTGACCATTCCTGCGGTGGTGCCTGATCCGGCGGCTCGTGCGGATCTGGACAAGCCTGGGTTCTTTTCGCGGCTCTTTGGCCGCAAATCGTAAAGACATAGCTGATCCGAAACGCGCTGAGCGTGGAGGTGTCAGTGGCAAGGAAAGTGCGCTGCCTGCTATTGGGAGATAAAGGGTAAGCAACTTACACCGCCACTGACACCTCGGCGCTCAGCGCTTTCTGCTTTTAAAAGGGGTCAGCCTTGTCTTTCTCCTTCGACCTCGAGGTCAGGAAATCCACAATGGTCTCTGCCAGGGTGCGGCTGATGCCAGGGACCTTGGCGGCGATGTCTTGAGCGCTGGCTTTGCGCAGTCGTGCGACGGAGCCGAAGGTTTTGAGCAGGGCTGCCTTGCGGTTCTCGCTGACACCGGGGCAGTCATCGAGCAGGCTTTCCTCCACTCGGCGGCCTAACAGCAGTTGATGATAGCCGTTGGCCCAGCGGTGGGCCTCGTCGCGGATGCGCTGGAGCAGCTTCAAGGCGCCGCGATCATGCGGGATGCGCACGGGCTCGGATTCACCCGGGAAGAAGACCTCTTCATGCTGTTTCGCCAGACCCACGACAGGCAGGCCGCCGAGCCCTAGCTTCTGCAACTCCTCCACCGCCATGCCGAGCTGGCCTTTGCCACCATCCACAATCACAAGGTCCGGCAGGCGCACGAAAGCTTTCTTAGAGCCTTCGGCATTCGTTATCCGAGCTTCGTCATTACCCAGCCTCTCCATCGCTTCCAACGGCGACTCCTGGCTGAAGTCAGCTTCCTCGGCTCCCACGGCCTCGCGGGCTTCATTCAAAATGCGTGAGAAACGACGCCGGATGACCTCCGCCATGCTGACGAAGTCGTTTTGTCCACTCACCGAGCGGATGCGGTAGCGGCGGTAGTTCGAGTTGTCCGGCACACCGTTCTTAAAGCGCACCATGCTTGCCACGCAGTGAGCCGTGCCGATGTTCGCGATGTCGAAGCACTCCATGACCAGCGGCGGTTTCTCAAGGCCGAGCTCTTCCTGGAGCTCTTTCACGTCCGCCATGGGATCAATGGTGGACATGACTTTCGCACGCGCACCACGCTCAAAGGTGCGCTTGGGTGCCAGCGTCTTGCGCATGCTTTCGACCATGTCCCGCAGCTCGGCGGCACGTTCGAAGTCGAGCTTGGCCGCAGCCTTTTGCATCTCCTCCTCAAGCACGGCGGTGAGATCACGCGTGCCCTTGCCTTCCAGCAGCTTGCAGGCCTCCTCCATGCGTTGCTTGTATTCCTCTACTGTCACGCGGCCGATGCACGGAGCGCTGCAGTTCTTGATGATGTCGTTCGAGCAGTGCTTGTAGTCGTGCTCGCCGGGGCGGATGGGGTGGCACACACGCAGACCATACTGTTTGTTCAGCCAGTTCAGCGTGGTGCGCAGGGCGCCGCTGTGGGCGAAGGGCCCGAAGTAGCGCGCGGCGTCATCGCGCTTCATCCGGGTCAGGGTGAAGCGCGGGAAATCATCCTGGAGGTTCACGCGCACCAGCAGGAAGCGTTTGTCGTCCCGGAAGCTGATGTTGTACTTCGGGCGGAACTCTTTGATGAGCTTGCCTTCGAGCAGCAGGGACTCCGGCTCATTGCGCACCTGGTGGATGTCAAAGTCCCAGATGCTGGCGATCAGGGCGCGCGTTTTGCGGTCAGCCAGCTTTGATCGCGCCGGGGTGAAGTAGTTGCTCAGGCGTTTCCGCAGGTCCCGGGCCTTGCCCACGTAGATCACACTGCCCAGGCGGTCCCGCATGACGTAGACCCCGGGCGTGTGCGGCACATCGCGCAGCTTCGCCATGAGGTCGGGTTTGTTGCGGGGGGAGGCCATGGGTGGGTGGTTGAGGGCACTATTTCACTGCTTTGAGATCGCTGCCAAACCTAATCCTGGCCGCTTCTGTGCTTCCCGCTGGCAACGTTGTAGAATTTGACCCTTTCGTGGCGTATTCTTCAATCCCCCAATGATTACCTCTCGTCGTCAATTTCTCCGCGGCACCGGTGTGGCGCTCGGCCTGCCGTGGCTGGAGTCCATCTGTGCCTTCGGTGCTGAATCCGTGAAGAGCAACACCGCGCCGCGTCGGCTGGCGGTGTGCTTCACCGGCAATGGCGTGAACCCGCATCATTGGGGTGCTTCCACAGGCGCGAACGGCATGGAGTTCATGAGGACCCTGAGCCCGCTGGAAGGGCTGAAAAAGCATGTGAACGTCTTCAAAGGTCTGTGGAACCCGACGACGGTGGAAGGCGAGGGTGGTCATTACCCCAAGATGAACGTCTTGTGCGGCCTGAAGGTGAAGAAAACCACCACGGATGTGGAGGTCGGCACCACGATGGACCAGCTGATCGCCGCGCATACGGGCAAGTTCACGCCAGTCCCTAGCGTCGTGCTCGGCACGGAGCGCCCGAGCTACAGCACGGACAGCGGATTCACCTCCATCTACTCCGCTTACATTTCCTGGAGCACACCCACGACTCCTGCACCGAAAGAAATCTTCCCGCAGCAGGCCTTTGACCAGCTCTTTGACGATGGCAGCCGCCGCAAGCGCGACAGAAGCATCCTCGACCTTGTGCTGGAAGACGCGGGCAGCCTCAAGACAAAGCTCAGCACTCGTGACAAGCAGAAGCTTGACGAGTATCTGACCTCCGTGCGCGAGATCGAGCAGCGCGTGGAACTGGCCGAGAAGATCAGCCAGGCCGAAACCAATGGCCAGGGCTGGATGCCCACGATCAAAACACCCACGATTGGCCGCCCTGCCGCTGGCATTCCCACGAGCAGCGAGGACCATCTGCGCCTCATGTTTGACATCATGCTGCTGGCCTTCCAGATGGATCGCACGCGCGTGGCCACGTTCATGATGAACAACGACCTCTCGAACATGCGCTTCCCGAGCCTGGATGGCATCAGCGGCGGCATTCATGAGCTGTCGCATCATGCGAATGACGAGCATCGCCTGAGCATGTATCAGCGGGTGAACGAGCATCAGGTCAAACTGTGGGCCGAGTTCCTGGCCAAGATGCAAGCCACGAATGAAGGTGAGCGCACCCTGCTGGAAAACAGCATGATCGTGCTCACCAGCAGCCTCTTTGATGGCAATGCGCATGACTCACGCCAGCTCCCCCTCATCCTCGCCGGCGGCGGTGGCGGCACCATCCAGGGTGGCCGCTACCATGACCTCAGCAAGGATCCGAACCGCAAGATGTGCCGTCTCCACATCTCCCTCATGGACCGCATGGGCGTGAAGACCAGCCACTTCGGTGATGCGGAGAATGCGCTGGTGATTTGATGGAGCGCTGGCGCTCGCATCATGAGCAGCCGTTCTTCACACTCTCAATCAACATCCGCAGGTTCTCTCGTGCCTTGGCTTCGTATTGGTCCTGCGCCCAGGCGGTGAGGTAGATGTGTTTGCGATTCAGAAAGCTGGTGAGGATCTCGGGCCGCTTCTCGCGATAGACGGGCTCCGGGACCCAGGTGTATTCCTGGCGGATCTGCTGCTCGTATTCCTGCACTCGTTCGGGTGACTGAGCGAAGATGGTTAGGTCGATGTCGATGATCCAGGCGTCGTCCTGGCCTCCGCCAGGCTGATGCGATTTGGTGAGCATGATGAGGCGCTCCAACTCGCGGGAGGTTTCACTGTCTCCGAGCGCTTCGATGGCCATCTGCGCGCTCAGGACCTCGTTCTCGCTGCCTTGCGGATCATACACCGCATCATGAAACCAAAGCGCCATCTCGATGAGATCTGGCTTCCTCATCAGTCCACATGCCTTGGCATCATCGAAGGCGCACAGACATTCATCGAGGTGTTGAAGCGTGTGATACGCTCTCTGCGGCTCTGAATAGGCCGTGATGAGCCTTCTGTGCCAAGCCATGGCATCGCCTTGGATCGCGAAGCGATTCCAGAGTGCCTGCCAGTGCTTGAAGTCGGCTCTCATGACCCTGTTTGCAGCCGCACTCTGACCAGAAGATCGTTGATAGCTGCGCGTGTGGCCTCGCTGGGCACTTCGCGGAGAGTTGAGGCGGCTTGGGCGGCTTCCAGTTCGGATCGAAGGCGTTCAAACTCGCTTTGGTGGAAGGCGAGATCGGCATCGTCGAGCGTGGACTGTTCCGGGCCGCCGAGCTTGCGGGCGATGAGGTCAGGGATGTAAGGCAGGCGGAAGCTTTCATTCAGAGTGACGAGGTTGGCTTCCACCTCGCCGGTGTGCATCATCCAGATGCCGGTGAGCAGCACACGATAGACATAGAGCAGAGGCTTCACCCGGGGTGGTGTCTCGTTGGAGAAGAGCTTCCACTGCGTCTCGACAAAGCCGAAGTAGTGATGCGCATGGTTGCGTGTCACACAGCCTTTCGCGATCTCCTTGAGCTCGGCATGCTCGGGCGTCGTGTGGACGATGAGGGGCGAGGTGAGCTGTTCCAGAACATAGCCGTTTTTCTTCAGCAGCAGGTTGAAGAACTTCTTTACGTCATGGCTGACGATGTCCATCTCCAAGCCTTCGATGATGCGCTCATCCTCCACGGTTTCGTCACGTGCATCCAGGCCCAGCACCATCGGCAGAGGCAGCACATGCGCTCCGCGCAGGTCAAAGTCCGAGTCCGGTGAAGGGAAGCCATACAGATGCGCGCCACTGATGGTGGCAAACAGCAGCGGATACGGCTGCGCAGCCGTGATGCGGTGGAGGCGTGTGTCGATGATCATGGAACTTTGAGTGGCCCTGCTTTTAGCTCATAGTCAGTGCTGGTGTTGGTGGCGTAATTGAATTTGCGTAATCCAATCGTTCTCTCCCGTTGACCCGAATCGATTACTCCCTTTGCGATCCAGACCGTTTGCTGATTCGGCTGCCAGAGCAGGTTGGCATTAGAACCGTTAATAACTGTTCGGTCGGAAGGGATCTTTGCAATGGGATGCTTTGCTTCATCGAATATATCGAAATCTTGCGTGTGTGAATGGATCAAAAAGTAGAGGCGCCCCTGCCACGACTGCACACTCTCCACGGCTGTATTACCAGCCTCTTGCGCGAAGCTATTTTCAAAGAATGCCTTCCTGGCAATGTCATACACCCAAATACGGTGATGATTATGCCCGTATCGACTATCATTGCCATTGTGAGGCACGACGGCAATATAGCGAAGGTCATCCGTCAGCTCGATGTCATGAATCCCGAAAGCTGTATCGTGGAAATGTCTTAGTTTGGCGGTTGCCTCGTTGTCTTCGATTTCGAGGACAGCTTTCAAATCTGAGGTTTGGCAAACGAGAAATGGTTTTCCCCAGACCAGCATATGTTGCCTGGAGGGTGTCAACACGGTCATGTGTTTTCCCTCGTCGTTGAGAGTGCCTTCAAAGTGAACTTCATCGACCACAGGAATCTTGGGAGACAGGTCCCGTCCTTTCTTCCACACCAAGACGTGATTGTTGCTGGTAAAATAAGACATCTCCATGTCGAGTCCTGTTTCGGAAACAGGATCACTCGTTCCGCGTTCGCGGTTGGCCTCGTATTTCCCCAAGTAGGTGACTTTGGAGGGAGGGTTGTCGCTATTCTCCGTTAAACTGGAAGTCTTCCACGACACCCTCCAGTAGTTGTTCCGTTCTTTTTTAGTATATCCGCTTCCGTGCTCCATCCATCCCGTTATTTGGACTCCAGTTTCTTGGGATACTGTCAGTGAGAACTCATCTTGAAGCACCAGATAATCGCGGTCCCCCCAAAAGTCGAACGCATGTCGGCTGTCACAAGTGCTCAAAGCAAGCATCGCGGTCACGCATAAGATCATTCGTTGGTGAAGCATTCTCATGGTCTAATGGATTGTTGGAGAGCTTGTTTACGAGCTTGCACGAGCACGGCGTTCGCGACTTCATAGTCAGGCCGTTCAGGAAGCTTGGTTTCCATGAGGGCTTGCTCGAAATCACGATGGAGTTCCTGCCGCCAGGCATCGACTTGGGGCCAGGTGAGCTCGCCGCGTTTGACGGCGAGGAGTTCATCACGGCGGTCGCCGACATGCACGGGCACGCGGCCTTCGCGGAGAGTGGCGGCGCCGGTCATCAGAAGGCGGAGAAGGTGCATGGCGTGCTTCCAGCGCACCTGGCCCTGGTTGCGCAGGTCTTGCTCGATCTTCTTGAACTGGCTCAAGGCATAACCATTGAAGGTTTGGAAGATCATCTGGGACAGGAAGCGGTCGCGAATGGCCAGCAGCTCATCGGCGATGGGCGTGCTCTTCTCCACCAGCGGTGAGTAAAGGCATTCGAGGATGTTCGGGTTGGCCTTGAGGGCCATGACGAGAAACTTCTGCAGCTCCCAGTAGCAGCTCTGCGTGGCGTTGTCCTCAAACTGCTCCGGTGCGCCATAGAGGGACCAGTGCAGCTCAGCAGGAGCGAGGTAGATGCCGCGCAGGTCGGTGTCGGAGCTATCAGTTTCCAAACCATAGGCGCGCGAACCAACGATACAGCGGTAGATGACGTGCTCCTCAAGGTCAAAATCCTGCGTGCCTGCAGGATCCATGCGATCCTTGAAGAGTTTCAACACTTCAAAATCATGCGCCAGCAGCGAGGCTTCAAAGCCATCTGGGAAGCGCACAAGGAAATGCTGCTCATGGCCGCAAGGGGTACGCGTGATGATGCCCACAGCTCCGCGTGGATGGACGAGAGCATTGTTGCTGCCATGCACGCCGACCTTGGTGACGATCTGCGTGCCGGCGTGGAGATTTTGCGGCTGATGGGACATTGAAAGCATCCCCATGGTCAAGGCGGGGTCAGGCTTCGTCAAGAAGGTCAAAACGGTGACTCTTTGACGACACCTCCTTCGCGCATTACACGGCATGAATGCCCTTACGTGTTCTAGCCGCCTTTATTGTATGCCTATTGATTTCCTGCCGCACGACTGCGCCGGTGGCCCCGCAACAGTTGCACCCTCGCTGGAAAGTCACTCCAGAGTGTGAGACGGCCTCAGGACAGATGAAGATCGATGTGTCGCTGGCGACGAACACGGCGCAGTTGCTCACGCGTGATGGCAGACTGCTGGCGGAGATGGATGTGTCACCGGGGCTGCCGGGGCATCTGACGCCGACGGGGATATTCCAGGTGACGGAGAAGATGCCGCTGAAGCGCTCCAATCTCTACGGCCAGTATGTGAAGAAAGATACGCGCGAGGTCGTGGTGGCCCGCACCTGGGAGCATGAGGGGCCGCCGCCAGAGGGCACGGTGTATCAGGGCATCGCCATGCCGTGGTGGATGCGGCTCACCGCAGATGGAGTGGGCATGCATGTGGGTGGTTTCGAGCGCGGAAAGCCCACCAGTCACGGCTGCATCCGCTGCCCGGAGGAAGGGCAGAAAGTGTTCTATGAGAAGACTGCTGTAGGAACTCCGGTGCGTGTGCATGAGGGAGCGCATCCCACGCCTTCACTGCTCGGTGATGCGCTCGCGGAAGCCCAATAGCCAGCGCGATAACATGCGGTCTAAATAGACTGGTATTTTAATCTTTCTGTCCCCACACTCTCGGTGTTTTGAAGCCAGCGGGCATGGGGGCGCTTTTGGGTGGGACGGCTTGTTTGGCTAACTCATCCAGCCTGGCGCGGAGTTCGGTGACTTTAGCGGGGTTGGTGGAAGCGAGGTTGTTCTTTTCGTTAGGGTCCTCAGCAAGGTTGAAGAGTTCTTTACGCGGACCTGGGGCAGCTTTGTTTTTGCCTTTCTTCTTCACCTTGCCCTTGGGGGAAAAGCCGTCTTCGGTGTCGGGCATGTCACCGCCGATGATGAGCTTCCAGTCACCCATGCGGATGGCGCCGCCGGTGGGGGTGGTGTTGATCAGGATGGCCTCATGCGGTGATGCGGCGGCTTCGGTGATGGCGGGCCAGGCATCGCGGCCATCGACCGGGAGCTTTTGATCCGTGGAGACACCGGCGAGCTTCAGCAAGGTGGGATACATGTCCACGATGTGCAGGGCGGCATTCACCTTGCCGCCCGCGGTGATCTTGCCATCCCAGGTGGCAAAGGCGACGACGCGTGTGCCGCCTTCATAGAGCGTGGCCTTGCCGGCGCGCAGTGGGCCGTTGTCGGTGACCTTGCCAGGGCTGGGGCCGCCATTGTCGCTGGAGAAGATGAAGAGCGTGTCCTTGCGCATGCCAGCTTCATCAATGGCGGCGGCGATCTGGCCCACGGCTTCGTCCATGGCGGCGAGCATGCCGGCGTATTTCTGGCGGTCACCTTTGAGGTTGCCATAAGGGGCGAGGTAGCTGTCAGGCACTTGATGCGGGGAGTGGACGGCATTGAAGGGCACATAGAGGAAGAGCGGCTTCGTCTTGTCGCGCTCGCGGATGAGACGCACGGACTCGCGGGCGATGAGGTGCGTGGAATAGCCTTCATCGTGATTCTCCTGGTCATTTTTATGCCAGTCAAAGCCGCCATCGCGGATATGTGTGAAGTAGTCGAGCGCGCCGTTGTAGTGACCGTATTGATGGTCAAAGCCGCGCTTGGTGGGCAGATAGGTGGGTTCGAAGTCGCCGAGATGCCATTTGCCGACGATGGCGGTTTCATAGCCGCCTTCCTTCAAGGCTTGCGGAAGAGTGCGCTCCTCCAGAGGCAGGCCGTATTCAGCCCAGGGGCGCACCACCCCGACCTGCAGACCGTGGCGCATGGGGTAGCGACCGGTGATGAGCGCGGCACGGGTGGGCGAGCACACGGGCTGGACGTAAAATTGATCCAGGATGGACCCGGCTTTCGCAAGTTTGTCCAGATGCGGAGTTTGAATCTGCTTGCCTCCCATGAAGCCGCAGTCGGCACGGCCAAGGTCATCTGCCAGCATGAAGACAATGTGCGGGCGTGAGGGCTCGGCGAGCGTCCAGGAGGTGATGAGCAGCAGGAGCGTGGTGAGAAAGCGGAGTTTCATCGTGGCGCTGAAACGTGGAGGAAACGCCACTCTTGCCAAAGAGTGATGAGAAATAAATTACAAATTATTCTATTCTTTGTTATGCTCTATTTTGCTTGGAGTTCTGAGCATATGCAGATAGAAGCGCTCTCAGGGCTGATGCGAGCAGCCACTTGGTGGAAGGAATACTCTAGGAAAATCATCACTTATGAAAAAGGCGCCCAGCAGCAGCATCGAAGCATTGGAACCCCGTCTTGCTCCCGCCAGCATCATCGGGCTGAGTGTGAATGACACCCTGATCACCTTTGATTCCGCCATTCCCAACAGCACCTCGACAACGGTGATCACCGGGATCCTGGCCACCGAGAATGTGGTGGGCATCGACTTCCGTCCGTCCACGGGCGAACTCTTTGCCCTGGTCATCAATGAGGTGGCTGGAGCCAACAATGATGAAGGCCGGATCTACAAGATCAACCCCTTCACAGGGGCAGCCACGCAGGTCGGTGCCGCACCTTTCTTCAGCGCCTTCACGGGCACCGAAGAGTTTGCCTTTGATTTCAATCCTGCCGCAGACCGGATCCGCGTCACCACGGACCTCGATCAAAACTTCCGCGTCAATCCCAACAATGGTGCCCTGGCAGGCACCGATTCCACTCTGACTCCGGGCAGCTCCGAGATCGTGGGAGTGGCCTACACCAACAACCTGGAGGGAGCGACACAGACGACGCTCTATGGCATTGATAGCGCCACGGACTCGCTGATCCGGATTGGCAGCGTGAACGGCACTCCCAATTCACCCAATGGAGGGCAAGTGACCACTGTCGGAGCTCTAGGCTTTGATGTTTCCAGTTCCAAAGTGGGTTTCGATATCGCGGCCCGTGCCGGCGCCTTCGCCGTTTTCGAAAACGGCGGCATCACCAGTCTCTACTCGATCAATTTGACCACCGGGGCTGCCACACTGGTCGGCCCTGTGGGCGACGGGACTAAAGCACTTCAGGGAATCTCAGTCGCACCTCCCAATGATCTCACCATCGTCAATGCCACGACGGCCACTTACATTGATCTGGACGGGGACAAGGTGACCATCCAGATCACGGGTGCGGCTGCGGGGGCTTCTTTGGGCCTCGATGATTTCAACTTCATTGTCGGCGCCCAGGGCTCCCAGCTGCGTCTGCTGAATTTCGCCGATGACGGCCAGGAATGGGCGCGGGCTAACATCACCATCACGGCCGTTCCAGTGGCTGGCAGAGGTGACTCGTTTGCGAACATCGGTCACATCAATGCCACGGGTGTGGACCTGGGCAAAGTCAGCGTCAATGGCGACCTGGGCCGGATTGATGCAGGGCAGACGGGTAATGCGACCCCAGGTCTCGCTTCTTTGACGGTGCAGTCCATGGGAGCTTTCAGCGGCACCCAGGTCCCGACTGACAGCAGCACGGTCAGCAACATCGTGGGCAAACTCGGCGGTCTCACGGTGAAGTCAGACTTCATGAACTCCCAGATCTCCGTGACGGGTGCTGATGGTGCCATCACCTCCATTTTCATCGGCGGTAATCTGGATGCGCGTGCGGCGACCGGCTCTGCCGGGATCTCTTCATCCCAAGCCATCGGCACCGTGACGATCAATGGCTCCATCTACGGCGGCGGGTTCGCCGATGCGGGCGGGATCTACACAGCCACGACCATGGGAAATGTCACCGTGGGCGGATCGGTCTATGGCGGAACCTTTGATGAGACGGGCTACATCGCCAGTGCGGGCATCATGGGCAATGTGCTGGTCAAAGGCAGTGTCGTGGGCGGCACCCAGTATGACACTGGTTACATCGCTGGTTATGCCGGCATGGGCTCCGTCACGCTTAAAGGTTCCCTCCTCGGCGGGGCGGTGGTGCATGGTCCCTCGGATGACTATTCGGGCTGCCTTTACACGGATGGCAAGATGGGAGCTCTCGTCATCGGTGGAAACATGATCGGGACCAATGGCGACTATTCCGGCAGTGTGTATGCGGCTGGCGGCATCAAGTCCGTCCTCGTCAGCGGCTCCATCAGAGGGGGCAGCGCACCGTTTAGCGGAGAATACAGCGGGGCCATCGTCGTCAGGGCAGGCGGCATGGGCAATGTGACCATCGGCGGAGACTTGACGGGCAGCTTCGGAATCTATTCCGGCACGCTTTTAAGCTTGGATAACGGCAGTATTGCCAACGTGACCATCGGCGGTTCGGTCACGGGGCAAGGCAATCTTCCCACTGGCATCATCTCGGACAACCAGATTGGAGCCATCAAGATCGCAGGGGAAGTTTCCGGTGCCCGTATTTCCGCAGAGGGTGGCACTGGCAGTCCAGCAGCACTGGTGGCCATCAAGAGTCTGAGTGTGGGGCTGGACGTGAGGAATGCCCAGATTCTGGCCGGCCATAGCAATGCGGTGGGGCCAGTGCTCACTAACCCCAATGCCACGCTCGGTCAGGTGACCGTGGGCGGAGACTGGGTCCTCAGCACGATGAAAGCGGGTGGAATGGGCACCATCAGCATCAAGGGCAATCTGGATGGCCGCGGCACGATCTTTTCCAACGGCATCTTCTCACTGGGCACCATGGGTAATCTCTCCATCGGCGGCAATTTTTACGGCGGCACAAACTCTGAGACCGGCAAGGTGGATGCGGACGGGGCGATGGGCACGGTCACCATCGGTGGCTCTATCTATGGCGGTGGAGGCACCAATGCGGGCGCGATCGAGGCCGGCGGCACCATGGGCAATGTGCTCGTCAAAGGCAGCATTTACGGCGGCACGGATAGCCGCACGGGGTACATCACCTCGGTCGGCCACATGGGCAGTGTCACGATCAAGGGTTCCATCATCGGCGGGACCGTGGTGGATCCTGGCACTGATTTTGGCTCTGGCCAGGTTCACTCGGCTGCAAACATCGGGGCGGTTGCCATCGGCGGCAGCTTGATAGGTGCCAATGGTGAGGGTTCAGGTTCTGTTTCCGCCGTCGGCATCCTCAAGTCCGTGGTCGTCAATGGCGATGTCAAAGGCACCGCCAGCGCCTACAGTGGTTCCATCGAAGGAGACAAGGGCATCGGTAGTGTTTCCATTCTGGGAGACCTCGTCGCGGGTGCTGGACTGAGGTCGGGCAGCATCCTGACCACGGATGCCACCGGCAGCATTGGCAATGTCACCATCGGCGGCTCCGTGACCGGTGGGCATGCCCTCAGCGGCATCATGTCTCAAAACCAACTGGGTGCTGTTAAGATCGGCGGCAGCATGACTGGCGGTCGCATCTCGGCGCAGGGCGGTCTCAATGCTGCCACGGCGGCCCTGGCGGGCGGCATCAAGAGCATCTCCATCGGCGGGACGATGCAGAACGCGCTGATTCTCAGTGGTTATGCCGTCAACGGTGCCCCTACCAACCCTGACGCCAGCATCGGCGCGGTGACGGTGGGCGGAAACTTCATCGCCAGCAGCATCATCGCCGGATCCATCACCGAGATTGACGGGCTGTTTGGCACGGCGGACGACACCAAGATTTCTGAGCCCGGTCCGCCGGACAGCATCTTCTCCTCCATCGCCTCGGTCACCATCAAAGGTTATGCCACAGGCACCGCTGCTGCGGGAGACCACTTCGGCATCGTGGCTGAGAAGATTGGCGCGGTGAAGGTGGGTGCGGCGAGCATTGTGCTTGCCGCTGGCACCGACCCGGTCGGCCATCTGATCGGCACCAGCAATGATCTGCGCCTGCGCGAGGTGTAGGACGCGCTACCCGGCTGGCCTAACGATGTGTGTAAAAATGCATGCCCAACGGCATGCGTGTGCCGCATGCATGGAGCGGGCCCGGTTGGGCAGCTCCTGCATGTGCGACAATGGGACAGATTTTTATGGGGGCTGGCGCAATGCAGTGACAGCAGCCTAGCCTTTCCAGGCTGGGCTCAACGCCAGGAAAGCACAGGCTAGAAAGCCCATGCTATGACGGGCCATTCTCGTCTGCCTATTTTGCGAGCCTCAACAACCGTTTCGGGTCCTGCGCGCATGAGGGAGCCTTTTGGCCCCTGAGGCGCGTATGATGAGCACACATCATGAAATGGTCTTTCAAAATTGGCACCGTCGCAGGCACCGAGGTGCGCATTCACGTCACGTTCTTCATCCTTCTGGCTTTTGTGGCGGTGCAGGGCATGGACGGAGGGCGGGGGATGCCCGGGGCGTTTCAGGCGGTGTTGTTTGTGTCTGCGGCCTTCCTGTGCGTGCTGCTGCATGAGTTCGGGCATGTGTTTGCCGCCAGCGGCTACGGCATCCGCACACCGGACATCACGCTGCTGCCCATCGGCGGGGTGGCGCGGCTGGAAAGGATGCCGGAGAAACCTTCCCAGGAATTTGTAGTGGCCATCTGTGGTCCGCTGGTGAACGTGGCCATCGCGGCGGCGATCGCCATTTTCATTGGTTTCGGGACGACGGCGAGTTCTGACTTCCACTTTGGCGACAAGGCGCACTTTTGGGAGAACCTCATGAAGTGGAACATGGTGATGGTTTTCTTCAACCTGATCCCCGCCTTCCCGATGGATGGTGGGCGCGTGTTACGCGCTTTGTTAGGCTTCTTTGTGGACTTTGAGCGTGCCACACGCTGGGCGGCGACACTCGGCCAGACCATCGCGGTGGTCGTCGGGCTGTCGATGCTGCTTTCCGGGCACTTCAACCCCGTCCTCATGCTCATTGCCTTTTTTGTGTTCGTGGCCGCGGGGCAGGAGGCGAATATGGTTTCGCAACGCGCGGCCTTTCAAGGCATGCGGGTGCGGGATGCGATGATCACGGACTTCCGCACCCTTCCGCCTGATGCGCTGCTGCGGGATGCGGTGGATCTTTTGTTAGCCGGCAGCCAGCATGATTTTCCCATGACCAATCCGCAGGGTGATCTGCTGGGCATGGTGACTCGTCAGCGTCTGATCAAGGCCCTGTCCGAACATGGGGCAGGGTATGCGGCGGAGGGCATTCTTGAGGACTGCTCCATGCAGATCACTGAGAGGATGGATCTGGTGGAGGCGCTGGCTGCGCTGGATGAACACCACTGCCCGACGCTGCCCGTGGTGGAACCCGCCAATGGCAGGTTGGTGGGTCTGCTGACATCGGAAAATGTGGGTGAGCTGCTGATGGTTCGTGCTGCTTTGAGAGGAGCCTAGGCTGGCTCCGCAATCCTTGCTCTTTCTGCGTGTTGATGGAATAACATGCTTTCGAGATTCAGTCTCGGCTGCTGCTGCGACTGATTCACAGTCCAATTTTTAGGCAAGCAGCATCCTCACTTGTCGTGAGCGCGTTTTCCCATCAACAATACCACACCTATGACACTGAACCCTAAACTCGCCAAGCTGCTCAATGAGCAGATCAACAATGAAATGTCATCCAGCTACATCTACCTCGGGATGGCAGCGTGGTTCGAGCAGACCCCTTACATGGGTTTCGCCGGCTGGATGTTCAACCAGAGCCGTGAGGAGACCATGCATGCTCTGAAGTTCTACCAGTATGTGGTGGATCGTGACTCGGTGGTGGTGCTGCAGCCGATCGCCAAACCCCGCGCTGATTTCAAGAACCCGATCGATGTGTTTGAGACGAGCCTGAAGCAGGAGCAGAAGGTGACGCAGCAGATTAACGAACTTTTCGAAGTGGCCGAGCAGGTGAAGGATCACGCTTCGAAAAACCTGCTGCTCTGGTTCCTGAATGAGCAGATGGAGGAGGAGAAGACGGTGCGTGACATGCTGGACCGCCTGAAGCTCGCTGGAAACGACCCTGCCAGCTTGCTGGTGCTGGACCGTGAAGCAGGCACACGGCAGGCCCCTGCCGGCAGCGGCGGCACGCCGCGCTCCCATCCAGGGGCGTGATCGCTTTAGATCATCTGGCTGGAGGTTTGCCGCCTTCAGCCGGAGGTGGTGGTGGACGTGAGCCGCGTGCCTTCTGGAACTCATGCATGGCGGCTTCACGATACACCTGGCGCAGACGCTGGGAGGCCTGGATGCGCTCCTCGCCGCGTTTGGCGATGACTTCCTGCAGCGCAGTCTGCACGGGCTCGGTGGCCATCAGCTTCTCATGAAACTGTCGGGTGGCCTCTTTGCGGTCGGGCTTGGAAAACATCATGATGTCCATGCCCAGACGCAGGGTGATGGCCTTGGGAAAGTCGTCTGAGTCCACGGGGGGAATGGACGGCACCTTACGCATGTCGAAGCCATCATCCGGCTCGACCTTCTTCAGCAGTTCTGCCGCCTCGGGATCATGCTTGGCCAGACTGGTGCGGATGGTCTCACGCAAGTCGGCATGAGCTTTCATGGTGCGCTCGCGCGCCTCGATGACTTCCGGACGTCCCCAGACGCGGTCCATGGCCTCACGAATGCGTTTTTTGTCGGCCTCAGGGAGCTTGTCATACTCTTCCGACTTCATGGGAGGTCGGCCAAAGCCCGGCCAGAAGCCGCTGCCGCCACCACCACGTCGGTCTCCACCACGATCGGGGCCATGATCGCCACGGTCCTTGCGGTCGCCATCATGGTCACGATCTCCACGCTCGCCACCGGGAGGGCCCGGGCGGAAATTGCCATCCCCTCGAGTGGGTGGCGGGCCTGGGCGGGGTGGCTCGGTCTGTGCGCTCCCTATTCCGCAAGCCAAAGATAGTGCGGCGATGACAAAGCTGGCGGCTCGATTCATGAGGGAGGTATTTTGGAAGAAGGCAGAGGCTCTGGCAAATGCCAGATTGTAGCGAGTTCAGGGACGCGAAACCCACTGCGGGCGCCAAAGTTGCGCGCTTGGCCGAGAGTGGGAAACAAATCACCCGGCAGGGGGCTGCCGGGTGACTTGGGAAAGGGATGGGCGGGGAGAGATTACTTCTTCCAGATCTTCAGCAGGGCTGCAGCCATGTCAGCCGGGCTGTCGGCCACGGAGATGCCGCACTCGGCCAGGATGCGCTTCTTGGCGGCAGCCGTGTCATCGGCGCCGCCGATGATGGCGCCGGCGTGACCCATGCGGCGTCCTGGAGGTGCGGTGGCACCAGCGATGAAGGCCGCGATGGGCTTCTTGCAGTTGTCCTTGGCCCACAGGCCGGCTTCGACCTCGGCATTGCCGCCGATTTCGCCGATCATGATGATGGCTTCGGTCTCAGGATCTTCGTTGAAGAGTTTCAGAACGTCCAGGTGGTTGGTGCCGTTCACCGGGTCGCCACCGATGCCCACGCAGGTGCTCTGGCCGTAACCACGGGTGGTGAGCTGCCAGACGGCCTCATAGGTGAGCGTGCCGGAGCGGCTCACGACGCCGACATTGCCACGCTTGTGGATGTAACCTGGGGCGATGCCGATGCGGCAACCGCCGTGGGATTTGTCACCATAGCCTGGGGTCACGAGGCCGGGGCAGTTCGGGCCGATGAGACGAGTCTTGCTGCCTTTCATGGCGGCCTTGACCTTGATCATATCATTCACCGGGATGCCTTCCGTGATGGCCACCACGAGGTCGAGACCAGCGTCCACGCCCTCCAGGATGGCGTCAGCGGCGAAGGGTGGTGGCACGAAGATCACGCTCACGGTCGCGCCTGTTTCCTTGGCGGCCTGGCTGACGGTGTCAAAGACCGGCACTTTGTGGCTGCCGTGCTCAAAGGTCTGGCCACCCTTGCCCGGGGTGACACCGGCCACCAGCTGGGTGCCGTAGTCGAGGGACGCCTTGGCATGGCGGGAGCCGAAATCGCCCGTGATGCCTTGGACGAGGATGCGTGTGTCGGTGTCGATGAGGATGGCCATGGTGCAGGTGGGGGATTGGGGGATGGAAAGCGAAGCCTCGCCGGGGGGAAGGCGCGCCATCATAGGAGTGACCTCCCCAGCGTCAAGGAGGGGTGCCGAACATTTATCTGTGATGCCGATGATCGTCTTTCATGCGAAGCCTGCCTGAACGGCAAAGGCCGGTAGGCTTTTGACAATGCGGCCCGCCTGATGGAAGGCAGGCGAGCCCCTCCCGCATGAGACACTTTCTTCAGCTTGCCTTGGCCGCCGCCCTCGTTGTCACAGGTTTGACCAGTTGCGCCACGCCTTCCCCGAGCCGACAGGCATTTCCCGAGCTGGATGCCGAGCTCCAGCGCCAGAAGAAGGCGGGAAGCCAGATCGTCTATCCGGCGGTAACGCATCAGGTGAAGCCTGATTACCCTGCCATGAGGGCTACCGGCAGTGTGTGGGGCGTGATGAAGGTCAGCCCGACAGGCACGGTCGAGGCGGTGAAGGTGGTCGGAGAAGCGCCAGAACTTTATCAGGAAGCCATTCAAAAGGCGCTCCACCAGTGGCAGTTCAAGCCAGGCAGCTTACAAGGCAAGCCTGCGACCTTTGCGATGCAGGTGAAGATTACTTTTATCCCGGATGCCAGCAAGGCGAAGGAAGCGGCCAAGGGTTCCAAGGCCAAGCAAGATATCGGCATCACCTTTGAGCCGCACTCGACGATCACACGATCGCTTTTTCCTGAACTCACAGAAGTAATCGAGTATCACATGCAAGCAGGTCATAAGATTGAACTCGGCAAGTCTTGGAAGATGTCTCCGCCAGCTTATCCTAAAGCCGTGCGGGAAAAAGGGGGGCAGGGGTCTTTGTGGGTTGCGTTCATTATCGATTCCTCTGGGCGCGCCCAGAGCATCCATGTGGTCGGCGAGTGCCCCAAAGAACTCCAGGAATCCATTTTGAAAGCCGTGACGGCGGGGCGAGGCGAGCCCGCAAGGATCAATGGCAAACCTCACGCCATGCCGGCGGCCGTCAAAATGACCTTCATCCTGAGGTAGACCGTGCCAGCATCGCAATGACACGGACACAGTTTTGGCTGCGCGCACAGCGGGCCAACTCCCGAGCAGGAATCACTTCTCGATTTTGATCTTCGGCACTTGGCTGCTGATCTTCTCCATGAGGTCCGAGAATAGATTGGCGCCTTCTGTTTCCTTGTAGTGACGCATGAAGAGACCGGCGGCGAAGGCCGCAAAGAACAGGCCGATGACGATGAGGGCAGTCACGCAGCCGCTTTCCGCGGTGCTGGGGTAACCGGTCATCCGGCGAACGGCACGCGGCTTGGCCGGTGGCTTGTTCACCTTGCGGTAGTCGGCAGGAGCTGCGGGCGGCGGCGCATCCTTTCGGGGGATTTCTGGCACGGGCACGAAGATCTCCGGCACGGCGGCGACCTGGGGCAGATCCCCCTCTTCGCCAGGAGCATCGCCCTCGTAATAAACGGCCTGCACGTCGCCAAAGGCCACGCGGTCTCCATCCTGAAGCATGGATTCCTCGATGTCCGCTCCGTTGATCCGGGTGCCGTTGCTGGACTGCTGGTCAATCACGAGGCAGCCATCGTCCTGTAGCTCGATGACCGCGTGGTGGCCAGAGACCGAGGGAAAGTCGAGCACAATGATACTGTCCGGATGCCGGCCTACAGTGGTAGTACCGGGTTCCAGCGCGTGGGTCATCGACGTGGTTTCATCCAGGTAGAAAACGAGCGTGGCCATAATTCGGGGAAAGGGAGTGGGTAAGCAGCAGTCGTAAAGAGTCCGGTGTTTGACGCCGCGCAATATCTATGTTCGCATCCAGGCGATCTTTGCGTAAGTATCTACATATCATGCCCTCAATCCTGACACGCCGATCTCTCCGCCGCCTGCTCTGCTCATGGATGCTCGCCCTCGGCGCCGTGGCCGCAGTCCAGGCCGACGACCGTGAGGATGCGGATGCCGCAGCGCAGGCGCTGGCACGCGACCAGGAGAAACTGGGCGGTTACGCCTTCCGTGCCGAATCCTGGATTGGTGACCTGGGCAAGGATGTGGGCAAGGCTGTGAAAATGCAGCTTTTCAAGGGCAACGACTACTGCATCGGCGTGGCCGTGCCTAGGAAGTCAGGCATCTATGTGACTGGCGCGGTGCTCGATTTCCAAGGCCAGCCGGTGGGCGAGATCCAACCCGTGCTGGATGGCTGGGGCTTTCTGCTCTTTTTTAAACCGAAGAAGACCGGGGTGTATGTGGTGACCATCCGCCTGGATGAGAAGGGCAAGAAGCAGGACACTGCCTGCGCCATCATCACGGGCTACAAGTGACCCGGAGGCCGGGACAGAGGCTACGCATCGCGTCCTGCACACAGGGCGACCACAGCATTTGCCAAAAGGCGCCGGGCGCTGCATAACTGCGGTCCATCCCTTTCCCCTCCATGCTTGACCTCACTGGCAAAACCATCGCGCTGCTCAAGGGCGGCCCCGGCAATGAACGCACTGTCTCCCTGAAAACCGCGGAGAGCGTGGCCGAGGCGCTGCGCAGCGTGGGCGCGAACATCGTGGAGGTGGACGTCACCGGGCCAGAGTTTGATGTGCCGGCGGACACCTTCATCGCCATGAACCTCATCCACGGTACTTTTGGCGAGGACGGGCAGCTTCAGGCCATCCTGGAGAGCCGGGGCATCCCTTATACCGGCGCGGGTGTGGTGAGCAGCCGTGTCTGTTTCGACAAGGCGCTGAGCAAGGACAAATTCATCGCTGCGGGTGTGCCCACACCCCTCTCGCAAAACTATGTGCTCGATGGTCCGGAACCTCTGGCCATAGGCCTGCCGCTGGTCTCCAAGCCGCCACGTGAAGGCTCCAGCGTGGGCGTGAGCATCTGCCGCACCGAGGACGACCTAACCAAAGCCATGGCAGAGGCCAGGAAATTTGGCAGCACCACGCTGGTGGAAGATTTTGTCGAGGGCAAGGAACTCACCATCGGCATCCTGGGAGACCAAGTGCTGCCGATCATTCACATCGAGCCCGTCGAAGGCTTTTACGACATCAACAACAAGTATCCCTGGATGAATGGCACGGGCAAGACGCTCTACCATTGCCCTGCCGCACTGGATGCTGAAACGACGAAGCGCGTGCAGGACGCAGCGATGGCTGCCTTCAAGAGCTGCGGCACGGAAGTGTATGGCCGTGTGGACATCATGCTGCGTGCCAGCGACAACGCACCCTTTGTGCTTGAGATCAACACCATCCCCGGCATGACCAGCAGCAGCCTGCTGCCGAAGGCGGCGCGTGCCATTGGCATCGAGTTTCCCGAGCTCTGCACAAGGATCATCGAGCTCTCGCTGGCTGCACGTCCCTGATTTTTCCGAACCACCCACCTCTCTCCAACCATGAAAGCCCTCGTCCTCACCGCTGCTTCTGAATTTAGTTACGACACCAGTTTTCCAGACCCCACACCTGCTGCGGGTGAAGTGCTGGTGAACATCAAGGCCTGCGGCATCTGCGGCAGTGACATTCATGGCATGGATGGCCGCAGCGGTCGTCGCCAGCCACCGATCGTCATGGGCCATGAAGCTGCGGGCGAGATCGTCGCTGTCGGTGATGGTGTGACGGATTGGGAGATCGGTGATCGCGTGACTTTTGACTCCACCGAATACTGCGGTGAGTGTGATGAATGCCAGGCCGGTTATGTGAACCTCTGCCCCAAGCGCAAGGTGCTCGGCGTGTCTCCTGGCGAGTATCGCCGCCACGGCTGTTTCGCGGAGAAGATCGTGCTGCCAGAGCGCATCCTGTATCGCCTTCCTGATTCGCTCGCGTTTGAAAAGGCCGCCTTCGCCGAGCCTGTTTCCATCGCGCTGCATGCGGTGAATCTGGCGGATGGCATCGAGGTCGGCGAAGCCTTTGCCGATCCTGTTGAGGAAGAAGAGGAGCCAGCGGCTGAGGGCTGCGGTCATGGCTGTCATTGCCATGGCGAAGAAGAAGCTCGCGGCGGCACTGCGGTGGTCGTGGGCGCAGGCCTGATCGGCCTCCTCGTCGTGCAGGCGCTGAAGGCCCGTGGCTGGGAGCGTGTGATCGCCATTGATCTGGATGAAAAGCGCCTCGAGCTCGCGAAGAAGCTCGGTGCTGAGGAAGCCTTCCACGCCAAACAGGAAGGTCTGGCTGCGCATCTCCGTGAGATCTGCGGCGGTGATGGCGCTGACGCCAGCTTTGAAGTCGTCGGTGCAGCCGCACCGCTTGACCTTGCCATCCGCTGCGTGCGCAAAGGCGGCCAGGTCATCCTCATCGGCAACCTCCAGCCGAACACGCCGTTCCCGCTGCAGGAAGTGGTCACCCGCCAGCTCACCATCAAGGGTTCCTGCTCCTGCGCTGGTGAGTATCCGGAAGCCATCCGCCGCATCGAAGACGGCAGCATCCAGGTGGAGCCTCTGCTCAGCGCCGTGGCCCCTCTGGAAGAAGGCGCTGGCTGGTTTCAGCGCCTCTATGACAACAAGGAAGGCCTGCTGAAGGTGGTGCTGAAGCCTGAGTGAGTGGCAGTTGCCTTCCTGCTCTAACGGTCTATTTTTAACCATGTCCGCTATCTCGGCTACACCTCCAAGCATCGCCATCTGGGAGCGTGCCATCCAGCCTTCCAAGAAGTCGCTGGATGCGTCCGCTGCTCGGGCGCTGCTGGGGATCAAAATGAGCAAGCGTGATTTGGATCGTGCGGATGTCTTGGCCGCGAAGGCGGCCAAGGGTGCTTTGAGTGCCAAGGAAGCTGAAGAGTTGGAGAACTACCGTAGTGTCGGCACAGCTCTTGAATTTCTTAAATCCAAGGCCCGCCGCAGTTTGAAGGCTGCTTGATCTCCCTTTCATGAGTCCGGTCATGCGACGTCAGATCCGCGCGCGCGCGGAGTGTCGTTGTGAGTATTGCCATTTCCCCGAAGAAGTGGCGGAACTGCGGTTCCAGGTCGACCATGTGGTGGCTGAAAAGCACGGTGGTCGGGCTTCCTTGACAAACCTTGCTTGGGCCTGCTTGCGCTGTAACTCGCATAAAGGTCCGAACCTGGCCGGACTCGATCCGAAGACAGGCAAGCTATCACGTCTATTTAATCCAAGGACTGATCTTTGGGATGAGCACTTTCGCTGGTCGAGCCCCAAGCTTGTTGGCAAAAGTCCTGTTGGCCGTGCTACGATCATAGTCCTTTGCATCAACCGGCTCGACACTCTGCTGCTGCGGCGTTCCCTTATGGCAGAGGGTATCACTTTTTAGCCTTCATCTTCATCTCGTCTCCCATCCTCCTTCAATGCAGCTCAATCACGGCATCCATCTCGGCTATTGCACGAACATCCACCGCGGTGAGACGTGGGAGGAGACGTGGCGTGGCCTGCGTGACCATACTCTGCGCGTGAAGGAGCGTGTCAGCGGTGGCAAACCCTATGGCATCGGTCTTCGCTTGGGGGCGCATGCGGCTCAGGAACTGAGCGCGCCGGACAAGCTGCTCGAGTTCCAGCGCTGGCTGGAGAAGGAGAACTGCTACATCTTCACCATCAATGGTTTTCCGTATGGTTCCTTTCACGGCACCCGGGTGAAGGAGCATGTGTTTCAGCCGGACTGGAGCACGAAGGAGCGCCTGGTTTACACTAACCAACTCTTTGATCTGCTGGCGAAGCTCCTGCCCGCCGGTGCAAGTGGCAGCGTGAGCACCCTTCCGGGTTCGCACAAGACTTTCTCCATCGGGCGCGAGGAGATGGAAGCTATTTTTGCCAATGTGCACCTCTGCCGTGAGCACATTGAAAAGGTCAGTGAGGCCACGGGACATGACCTGCATCTCGGCTTCGAGCCGGAGCCGCTCGGCCTCTTCGAGACGACGGGTGAGGCGCTGAAGTTCTTCGCTCACTACTTTGACCGCTTCCCGCGTGACAAAGACTTCTTCAAGTTCATCGGCCTGAACTACGACACCTGCCATCTCGCCATCGAGTATGAGGAAGCGGGCCGTTCCCTCACTCGTCTCACCGAGTCAGGCATCCGCATCAGCAAGCTGCACTTCAGTTCGGCGCTGAAGCTCAAGCCCACACCTGAGATGGTGGCGAAGCTTCGCGCCTTTGATGAGCCAGTGTACTTCCATCAGGTCATCGCCAGCTATGGTGAGACACAGCCGCTGCGCCGCTTCAAGGATCTGCCCGATGCACTGCAGTTTGCGGGCACGGCTCCGGCGGGATCGCTCGGTGAAGAGTGGCGGGTGCACTTCCACATCCCTCTGCATGCACAGCCATGGGATGGATTCCAGGGCACGACGGATCACATGCTCGGTGCCATGGACTGGCTGGCGAAGAATCCCACGAAGTGCCAGCACATCGAGATGGAGACTTACACCTGGGAGGTACTGCCTCCTGAGCTTCGTGCGGGCGATGTCGTGGATCAGCTCGTCAAAGAGTATGACTGGACACTTGCTGCCATGAAGGAGCGTGGTTTGGCGTAGCAAAGTAGTACTCTCGCTCCGCGAGAGGATAGACGAGTCGGCAAACTCGCAGCGCCATCGAATTAAACAGGGTTGGATGTGGTCTCCACATCCTCAGCTCATCACCGAGAGCGTGATGGCTTACTTTGCTGGCGCGTCCTTCACCTCCGTCGCGATGATCGCGATCTCCAGAAGCAGGTTCTGGATATTGCAGCCGCTGGCGGAGAACTTTTGCTGCAGATCATCAAGCGCTTTGGGGCCATACGCAGGGATCTGCTGCTTCACGAGATGATTGAAGAGATGGCGGATGAAGGCGCGGTGACCGCTGGGATTGTCAGCGACATAGTTTACGATGTCGCGGGGGCCGCTGAGGTGGATTTTCTTGCCCTGTTCATCGCTGAACTCGGAGACAGGATTGACGGGCTTGTTGTTATCCTTCGTGCGCCAGCGGCCGATGGCATCGAAGTTCTCCAGGCTGAAGCCGAGAGGGTTGATCATGCCGTGGCAGGCCATGCAGGAGTTGTTGCGAGTCAGTTCGGTGATCTTTTCGCGCATCGTCAGTGTTGGATCAAAGTGGCTCTCATCAAAGCTGACGGCCATCTGCGGCGGCTTGAGGGACATGCCGACGATGTTACGCGTCAAGAACACACCGCGATGAATCGGCGAGGTCTGCTTGCTGTAGGCCAGTGAGGCAAGCAGGTAGGGATGCGTGACCACACCGGCGCGTTGCTTCGGATCAAAGCCGACCTTTTGAAACTCTTCACCTGTGACTGGCTTGCCATAGAACTTGCCGAGGCGTTCGTTGAGCAAGAGGTAGTCGGCCTGCAGAAGCTCGCGGTAATCGGATTTGCCGCTCCACACCACGCTATCGATGAACTGTAGCAGTGACTCGCGCAGGTCTGCCAGGACCTCCTGATTGAAGCCTGGGAAGGCTTTAGGGTCTTTGGAGGTGTTCTCCGCATGCTCTAACTCCAACCAGTGGTGGAAGAAGCCGTGGAGCTTGGCCTTCGTACGGCGATCCGCGATCATGCGCAAGGCCTCGGCCTTCACCTGGTCACGAGTCTGCAGCTTTCCAGAAGTGGCGGCTTGGTAGAGCTTTTTGTCAGGCAGGGAATCCCACAAAGCCAAGGCCAGGCGTGAAGCGGTGTCATACGCATCGGGCTTGTCAGCCACCATCAGGCCGGGATAAAGGAACTGCGGCGACTTGAGAGTAAAGAGCACGACGCGCTTCACGGCGGTCTCGGGGCTCTTGGCGGTCTTGAACTGTATTTCGACATAGAGCTGCTTTTGCTCTTCGGTCAGAGGCCTGCGGAAGGCGGTCTCGACGAAGGTGAAGGCAAACTTGCGCAGCTTCTCCAGACGATCAGGGGCGTCGTCCTTGGTCTGCGCGAGCTCGCTGATGTTCTCCACCACATGCTCGGCGGTGCTGATGGCGGCCTCGGTCACGGCCTGGTCCCAGGCTTTGGAAATGGTGGTGCCGCGCTCATAACCCGTGCTGCGATCATCCGCCGGGAAGTTCGTGTTCACGATCATCAGCTCACGAGTGCGCTCCGTGCGCAGGAAGTGGGAAGGGATGATCTCCTCCACACCATGCGGCGGCTTCCAGCGCAGCTCGATGGAGGAGGTCTTTTCCTGAAACTTGAAGTATTCCAGACGCAGGAAGTAGGAGCGTCCGCCGATGAGGTAGATGCTTTTCCTCTCCTCACGCACTTCCGGTCCGGCGCTGACCCAGCCATCGATGAGAGCATCTGCTTCATCGTCATCATTGATCCAGAGACGGAAGCCGTTCTCCGACTTCACGATGAACTCATAAACGCCGGTCTCCTCGGCGATCACGCTGCCATCCCAATTCAGGCGGAACTCATCCGTGCCCATCTTCCCGGGCTCGGGGCTCTCCGCGCCGAAGTGGAAGTTCACGTGACCGTCCACGCGCTCGAAATTGTGCTTCACCCGGTCCTTCGCCCGTTGGCTGGCGACACCTTTGGGCAGTTTGTCGCCCTCTTTGAGAGGCTCAAAGCCACGGTAGGTGCCTTTCAGGCCATCATTGCCACCGATGGGGCGGTCAAAGCCTGCGCCCATGCGAAAGCGGCCGATCACGTCCATCACACTATTACGGAACTGCGGGATGGTCAGGCGTGCCAGTTCCTGCTTCGGCGGGTTCAGGCGTGCCTGGGCCTCCACCGAGTAAAAGGCACCATACATGTAGTCCGCGATGAGTTTGGACTGCTCGGCATCGCAGAGATCGGGATCGTCCTCCGGCATGGTGCGGTCGATCTGTTTGGCGAGAGATTCGATCGACTTGGCGCCGGTCAGCAGGTCGTCATACTCATTCTCCACGCCTTGGCCTCGGTCACCGTGGCATTCAGCGCAGTGCTTCATGTACAGGCCCTTGCCTGGATGCTCCGCAGGGGCCTCCGCAAAGGCACACGTGGTGAGCATCCACGGCAGGAGCCATGAAAAGCGAGATGAAGGGGATGTGACAGCCATGGGGGGATCTAAACTGGCCAGGAGTATAATCCCCCCGGCCGCCCCCTCTTTCAAGGTAACGCACCTGTGACACCCCACTTCCGTGGGGGCTGGAGGCGGCTATTTGCTCAAAAAGTCCTCCACATACTGCTCCACGATGACTTTCAGCTCAGGCGGCCGTGGGAGGCCGATTTCGACGGCGCGCGCGCCATCCACCTGCTGCGGCCAGTTGTCCACAATGCCCTGGATGCGTGCATCGAAGGCATCCACGATCGGGCCGAGGGTGATGCCCTTCTCAGCCGCGACCTCCTCAATCACCGCCGCCGCGATGTGCGGGGTCACACGATGCGCAGGGAGCACGTAGGCACGGTCTTTGCCGAGCTTGGACTCATCCACCTCAGCGAGGGCGATAAAAGACTCAATCACGGTGCGGTAGCCAGTCATGGGGTGCGGCTGCTCACGGCGGATGGGCAGCAGGCAGGGCTCCCCATTCAGCGGCTCACGGAACATGCCGCTGGCCCAGCTCGAGGCGGCGGCATTGGGCTTGCCCGGGCGGATGATGACGGTGGGTAGTCGGACGCTGCGACCGTCGAAGTGGCCTTTGCGCGTGTGGTCGTTCACCATCATCTCACAGATGGCCTTGGTCATGCCGTAGGTTGTTTGAGGGATCTGCTTCGTGGTGTCTGACATCATCTGAGACATGTCGATGCCACCATAGCAGGCCACGCTGCTGGCAAAGACGACGCGGGGTCTGCCTTCTGCCGCACGGGCAGCTTCGAAGACGTTCCGCCCACCATCCAGATTCACACGCAGGGCATCGTCAAAGCACTCCTCGCACTCACCGCTGACCATGGAGGCAAGGTGAAAGATCACATCGAACTTCGAACCCGCCGCCGCGAAAACCGTGGCCCGGTCGCTGATGTCACCCTTCACTTGTTTCACCCTGGGATCAGCGATCTCACGATGGAAGGCCGCATCCAGCAGCACCAGTTCCGTGACGTCCTTTCCGCACAGGGTGCCACGATCGATGATTTTCTGAGCCAGTTGATGTCCGAGGAAGCCACCGCCGCCGGTGATGATGATTTTCATGGTAGGAAGATGTTTGCGGATCGAGGCCGCTTGATGTGAGATCGGCGAACATGAACAAACCCCTCCTCGGACACAAGATCGGATTCGTCGGCCTCGGCAACATGGGCCGGGCCAATGCGCGGCATCTGCATGAGGCCGGGGCGGAGGTCATCGTCTGGAATCGCAGTGATGCGCCTGCGGAAGCCGCCGTGGCGCTGGGCATGAAGCGCGCGGCGTCATTGCCGGAACTCGCCCGCGAAGTCGGCGCGGGTGTGATCTGCATTAATCTCACCATGACGGACGTGGTGGAGAAGGTCGTGTTTGGTGAAGGCGGCCTCATTGAAGGCCTGCACAAGGAGGCGCTTATCATCGACTTCGGCACCACGGGTGTTCCAGAGACAAAGCGGTTCGCGGAACGTGTGAACTGGGTGGACTCGCCGGTGTCAGGCGGTCAGGTCGGCGCGGAGGCTGCCACACTCACGATCATGGCCGGAGGCTCCCAAGAGAACTTCGAGCGCGCTCTGCCCATCTTCGAAGTCGTGGGCAAGAACATCACTCACCTCGGCCCCAGCGGGGCAGGGCAGGTGACGAAGCTGGCTAACCAATTGATTGTCGCGCAAACCATTGATGCGGTGGCGCAGGCCTTGCGCCTTGCCGAGCTCTCCGGTGTGGATCCTGCGCTGGTGCGCAAGGCCCTGCTCGGTGGCTTTGCGGAAAGCCGCATCCTGGATCTGCATGGCGCCCGCATGGTGAAGCGCGACTTCGCTCCTGGCGGCCGCGCCACGCTTCAGCTCAAGGACGTGCGTCTCATGTGTGAGCTCGCGGAAAGCGTGGGCCTTGATTCCCCGACACTGCGAAACTCCCGCGCGCAGTGGGAGACCTTTGTGCACGAAAAAGGTCTGGGTGACTTGGATCACTCAGGCCTCTTCAAACTCTACGAGAAGGAGAGCTGACTCACTTTTCCGGCAGCACACACTGGGCGACCACTGAGGTGGGGATGCTGGCCATGTGAGGATCACGGTGCACGAGGATCGCGCCATGCTCCGCAGCAGTCGCTGCAATCAAAGCGTCCATGTTTGGAAGTCTGCCTTGGGATGACTGTCGCAGTAGCAGTGCCCTGTTTGAGATGGCATCGTTTGCGGCAATGCCTTCGCCGAGCAGGGCGCGGTAGATATCAAGCGTCCGGCTTTTTGTGGTTGCGTCAGAGACTAGTTGTTCAAGACGCACGCGGAATTCGAGCCACGTCACCGAACTGATGCACACGTGATTCTGCGGATCAGCAGTCAGTGTCTCGACGAGATCAAAGCCGGGTTCCTCCAAATAGTGAGCGAGCAGTGCCGAAGTATCCAGCACATGGGTGGCAATTTGGCTCATGACAAAACACGTTCCCGCATCTCATGTTCCTGCTCGCGTTCGCGGATGAGATCTCCAATAGCGTCCACCCCTTCGAGCTTATGTTTGCGGCCCAATTCTCGGACACGCTTGAGAAGTTCTTCCCGGCTAGGTTCGATTGCTTTGACGTGAATAACCAGACCATCGGCATCTGCTTCCCAGTCCAGTTGTGTTCCTGGGCGTAGATTGAGCTGACGGGCCAGCTCTGGCGGCACCGCCGTGGTCAGTTCAGGTGTCAGTGTCGTTATCATGCAACCAGGATAACGACACTTTCAGAAAAAGCCAGCCCTCTCTCCAGAGCGAGGATCAAGCGGCGCAGTTCACAAAGCTGCGCATCGCGTTCAGCATCACCACGATAGAGCACGCACCAGCATCCGGGAAGCCGATGCAGGCTTCGCCGAGGGTCTTGGCACGGCCAAACTGGGCGACCATGGCCTTGCTAGCTTCTTTTCCAGCTTCTGCGGCATCGGCGATGGCGGAGATCGCTTCAGCCAATGGGAGTGCGGTGACTTCGCGTGCTTTGGCGGCAACGGGAGCGAGGGCATCGATCATCGTCTTGTCGCCAGGCTTGGCTCCCCCACGTTTCATGACACCTTCCAGCGCAGCCTCGAAGAACAAGGGCAGATCCGGAGGATCGAAGTTGCCACTGGCGGCGAGAGCCTTGCCACCGGCGCGGAAGAGGGTGCCAAAGAGGGCACCTGAAGCGCCACCCATGCTGGTCATCATGGCGGTGCCGGTGGTGACGAAGACCTGCTCCACACTGGCGGCTTCAAGTCCTTCGAGCTGGACCTTCACGGCTTCCATGCCGCGTTTCATGCCGAGGCCGTGGTCACCGTCACCAAGGTCACGGTCGGCTTGGGAGAGCATGGGTTCGGCTTCGATGATGGCATCCGCCACTTGAAGCATCATGAGGCGGACTTGGTTAGGCGTGAGTTGCATGCGGGAAGGTGAACTGGAGTAGTGGAGTTTTGGGTGATTGGAGTGATGGGTTGGAGCAGTACTCCAAAAATCCACCACTCCATCACCGCTGGCGTCTTACTTGCCCTTCAGGTCATTGAACATCTGGAAGCCTTGCTCAGGTGTCAGGTTCTCATGCACCACGCCGCGCACCGCCTTCATCATCGCGATCGGGTCTTCGCTCTGGAAGATGTTGCGGCCCATGTCCACCCCGTTCGCGCCCTGCTGGATCGCGTTGTAGCACATGTTCAGCGCCTCCAGTTCCGGCAGCTTCTTACCCCCGGCGATCACGATCGGCACCGGGCAGCAGGAGGTCACGGTGTCAAACTCTGTGTCGGTGTAGTAGCACTTCACCACATTCGCGCCCAGTTCCGCCATGATGCGGGTGGCCAGACGGAAATACTGCGGGGTGCGGGCCATCGCACGGCCCACGGCCGTCACGCCCATGACCGCGATGCCGTAGCGGCTGGCAGCGTCCACAAGGTCGGTCAGGTTTTTCAGGCTTTGGCGCTCGTAAGCGCTGCCGATGAACACCTGCACCGCTAGGATGCTGGCGTTGAGGCGGATGGCCTCCTCGATGTTCAGGGCGGTGGACTCATTGGAGAGAGGCTCGAAGCCCGGGCGTGCGAACTTGGCCTTCTTGCCGTCGATCTCGCCTTCCCACTCTTCAAACTGGCTGACCATGGAGGTGCCGCCAGAGGCACGCAGGGCGATGGCCTTGCGGGTGGAGGCCGGGATGACGCTGCGCTGGATGCCGCGGGTGAGCATCAAGCAGTCGGCATAGGGCTCCAGGGGGAGGATGGTCTGGTCCACGCGCTCCAGGCCGGTGGTCGGGCCCTGGAAGTAGCCGTGGTCGAAGGCGAGCATGACGGTGCGCCCGTCCTTGGGATTGAAGACCTGGCTGAGACGATTTTTGAGACCCCAGTCATACTGGTGGGAACCCTTGAGGAAGAAGCCTGGGGCCTGCTGGGGCACGTCGGTGAAGTATTCCTTTTCCTTCTTGTCAGCGGCGCTGGTGGAGATGTCGGCCATGGTCGTGGTGTGTTCGTGGTTGGTGGGTTAAATGTGGTGTCGCGATTCATATTCACCCCTGTCTTGCCTTCCATGCCAGCATTAGCTAGAGTTGTGTCGCATTTCGCAATCGGTTATGTCCACCAAGCCCTCCATCCTCAGTGTCGTGCCGGTCGGCGCGGCGCATCGCGTGCAGGGGCATCGGGCGGTCACCTTGCCCGGCGTGACCGTGGACATCCTGACCACCCGCCGCATCGAGCTTCAGCAGTGGGAACTGCGTCGGCTGAATGATCCCTACTGGAGGCTCTACTGGCCCATGGAGGAGGGCGGCATCCTTGAGATCGATGAACAAGTCACGACTCTCAAGCCGGGCACGGTGTATCTGATCCCGCCACACACCACCTTCAGCACCACCACCAGCCAGCCCTTCAGCAAGTGGTATTCGCACTTCAATCTCGGGCCGCTGGCGGATCGTGCCGCGCCCGGCATCTACGCCTTTCCTGCCACTGCTCCTTTGCGGGCGCTGCTGCGGGAGGTGATCAAGCTCGGTGACCAGCCAGGCAGGGCGCCCTTCCCCTGGGTGTCCATCCTTCTCGTCACAGAATTGGTCAAAAAACTGCCCGCCACGGTGTGGGAGCAGCAGCGCCTGGATCCGCGTGTGCTGAAGGCCATGGAGTTCATGAATCAGCATCTCGGCCTGAAGCTCACGGCGGAGCAGATCGCCCGTCATGCGGGGCTGAGTGTGCGAAATCTGAACCATCTGTTCCAACAAGAGCTGCATCTGCCGCCGATGCGCGTGCTTTTGGACTACCGGCTCGATGAAGCCTGCCGGCTGCTTCGGCACACCGATGACAGCATCGAGAACATCGCCGAGGACTGCGGTTTGGTGAACCGTCACTACTTCAGCCGCATGCTGCGGCAGTATCGCAACACCTCGCCTGCGGCGTATCGACAGGAAAGTCTGGGGTGAGATTAAGAAACCTCAGGATCGCGGCATATGATTGGGATGCCCTCGTCCGGTCATTGCTATAGTGATCGTAATGGTCGCGGAGAGGCTCATGCGTTCACCTTGATGAACCCAATGGCACGGACAATACGCGCCCAACCTGCTTTCCATTGCGAAGTTCAGAATAGCTTTGCAGCCTTAAAAGGCTGGGCTCCTGTACTCAAGGAATGCGCGAAGGTCATCGCTTCTTGGATGGTGCGCGCAGCTTGACGGCGAGGTTTTGAATAAGCGTGAGCGTGTTGCCGGCTCCGCATGTCTGACCTTCTGCGGCGTGCTTGTTCCAGTAGGCGAGGCTCTTGATGATGCCTTCCTGCTCAAGGATGCTGATGGCTTCGTCGATCTTGGTCACAGGTTGAAACTGGCTCGCTGACTTGATGATGAGCGCTGAGACGAGCTCTCCATCGAAGCTTGTTTTATCGATCCAGTCGCCAGCGTTCGTGATGATTTTCCGCTCGACGAGCAATTCGAGATCGAGCTTGTGCTGATCCACTGCGATGGGTGCATTTGACTCCTTCGCTTCTGCCTTCGGCTCGGTCGGATCAAGCATCGCGCGGCCTGCTTTCAAGCGCTCGGCGAGCACTGGGTAGGCGAGGTCGTGGGGCGTGGTGCTGTGTTCCAGCGAGAGTGAGGCCGCTGCCGCTGCGGCCTGGCCCATCTCCATATAAACGGATTCCATGCGCATCGAGCCGTAGGCGACGTGGGTGGCGGAGACGCAGACAGAGACGAGCAGGTTTTGGCACTGGTCAGCCTTTGGAAGCAGTGAGCGGTAGCTGATGCCGTAAGGTTTCACACCGCGAAAGAAATGTCCTTCCCACACAAGCTGACCCTGGTCATCCACGAACATGCCGACCTTGTGGGAATCAAGCGCGTAGGACCCCACGGCGATGATGTCCTTCACAGGCTCACGCGCGTCACTGGCGATCTTCCTGCCCTTGGCGTCAGCGGACTTGAGCGGGAAATTATTCTCGTTCATCACATGCACGCCGATCATGCGCCGGGCCTCGCGCACATAGAGCTGCGTGGGCCAGTGATCGTTGTCGGTGAACTCGTCTTTGGCCAGCCCCCAGCGTGCGACATCCTGGCGGAAGGCTTCGGGAACGCGCGGATCATTTCCCAGGAACCAGAAGAAGCCCTGCACATAGCCGCGATGCTCGGCGAGGATTCGTTCGCGCTCAGCATAGGATGCCTCCGGCCAGCCATAGCTGCCAGCGATGTAGTCAGTGGAAAAGGTGCCGGCGTTGTTGCTGTCCGTTTTCAGATTGGGCATGGGCACACGGGTGAAGTAACCTTTGCCCGGCGTGAGATTCTTCTTCCTCTGCATGTCCCGCAGCATGAGCTCGTAGTTCAGCGGATTGTAGTTGGCGGGTTTGGTGATCGGAACGCGGTTCGCAGGCTCTGTGGTGAGGCACAGCCGGAAGTTGTAGGCCTGAAAGCGATGATCCGCAGCACCATGCGGGCCATAAGGCCTGGCCTCGACCCGTGGTAGCAGACCGCTCCTGGCATCACCTTCCACGATGTAGGGGCTGATGTGGGCGCTGCCGGTTTCATCGATCTGAATGCCGTTCATCGTTTCGTTGAAGGCGGTATTGGCCTCACGTCCGACGGTGTAGGCCACACCTGCGGCAGCCATGAGGTCGCCCTCATAGGTGGCATCGATAAAATATTTCCCGCGGATGCCCAGGCCGCTCTCCATCGTGATGGCTCGGATGACGCCAGCATCTTTGGTTACGCCGCCTTTAGCGCGATTCAGGCGTTCACCACGAAGAACTTTCGCACCCGAGTCCGTGAGCCATTTCTCAAAGATCAGCCGTGCCACATGCGGCTCGAAGAACCACTGACACTTCATGGATTCGCGATAGATCAGGCCATGCTTGGGAAGATATTCGGCGCGAGTCTCGCGTGTCCACGTCTTCGGGTCTTCGTAATGCTGATAGACATCTTCAAAGAAGCTGCGCGCCAGGCCGCCGACGGTCCAATACACGCCCTTGTCAGAGGCGCCGAGTCCGCCCGTCATCATGCCACCGATAAATGTCTCCGGCACGATGAGGATCACGGAGTGCCCATGGGAGACCGCCTCACGCACCGCCGCAATGCCCGAGGCCGTGCCGCCATAGATGACGATGTCGGCGGATGCTTCTTCAGAGACGGCGATGGTCGGAGCGACGAGCCCTAGAGAGAGGAGGAAGCATCGAACGGAGTTTTGGATCATGGGTGAGGAAAACGAACGCAGGGCCTCAAGATTTCATGCCACGGCATGAGGCCGCACGGTAAATCAACTCCAGCTCACTTCTTCACCAGCGCATCCGTCGTCTTCAGGTCAAAGCGCAGACTGACGACGCTGTGCTTGGCTTTGCCGGGCGCGTACTTCACATAGGTGGTGGCGACGATGGTGCCATCGGGCATCAGTTCCATGCCAGGGTAGCCGCAGTCACCGCCGGCATTGCTGTGCAGGAGTTTCACTCGATACTGGCCGGGCTTGCTGTTCTTGATGTCGTCATAGGTGCCCACCCACGCGACAAAGTGGCCCTTGGTTGGGCTTTTGAGCGCCTGATCGCGGAAGGCGATGACCATCCGGCCATCCTTCGTGAAGACGCCCATGTGCCGATCTCCCGTTAGGCCCCAGGAGGTGTTCCCGGGAGTGCTCCAGCTCTGGCCTTCATCGCGGCTGAACATCACCAGACTGCGCTCCCTATGCGTGTTCTCGCGCAGCAGAGCGCAAAGCTCGGCACCATCAGGCGAGCGGAAGACAAAGGGCTCACAGGGGTTCTTGCCAGCGACACTCGCGACCACTTTCGGTTCGCTCCAGGTGAAGCCACCATCCGCGGTGATGGTCTGAAGGACTTCGAGTGGTGCCTTGTCCGCTCCATCCGGACCTTTGTGATAAAGGCCGAGATAGCGGCCATCCTTGAGCCGCACGATGCTGCTAAAAGTCATCACGCAGCGGAAACCGAGCGGTGGCATTTCCTTCCAGGTCTTGCCCGCGTCCTCGCTCATGATGCTCGGCATGCCAGGATCTTTGCGTGTGTCCTTGGCGGCAGAGAAGACCCACAGGCGTTCCTTGCCCGCTGGATCGGTCATGCGGTAGATGCTGGGACAGTTGAGATGCGTCTTGAAGCCGGGAGGCATGGAGTCATCCATGCGTGTCCAGGTCACCCCGCCGTCATCGCTGCGCGACATCGGACCTGCGGCACCGCCGTGATTGATGCACCACACGCAGAAGATGGTCTTGCCATCCGGCATCGAAACGGTGGTGGGATGACCTTGATAAACTTCCTCGGTGCCTGCGGCGATGATCGTGTGCCGGTCCTTTTGATCCGAGATGTCCACGATGGGCAGGTCGGGCTTGTCTTCAGCAATGGTAGACAAGGCAAAGGCGAGGAGGGCTGGAAGGAGGCGGTTCATGCGAGTGCCAGTCAACCCGCCTCATGACGCGAGTCTTTCGTGGTCTGTTCTTTTGGCCACTGCGCGATGACATGTGCGATTGCGGGCTTTGCCATGCCCGACGTTGTGACATAGTCGGCGCTTATGGATCTACATCTCAAAGGTCAGACCGTCGCTGTCATCGGTGCCGCGAGGGGCATCGGCCGCGCCATTGCCGAGGGCTTCGTGGCCGAGGGCTGTCAGGTGCATGGCTTTGACTTCAATGTGCAGGCTGGACCTGCGGAAGGCATGCATGGGCTTCATCAAGGTGATGTGTCTTCGTTGGAGCAAGTGCGCTCCTTTGCGGACACGCTGCCCGAGGTCGATCACGTGATATTTTGTGTCGGTATTGGTTCGGGGAAGTTTGGTTTCCCATTCTGGAATCTGGAGCCCTCAGACTGGTCACGCGTGATCGAGGTGAACCTCATCGGTGCGGTGAATGTGGCGCATGCTTTTGCGCCGAAGCTCATCTCGCGGGGCAAGGGCTCCATGCTGTTCCTGGTGTCCGTGGCGGGTCAGATGGGCTCGCAAACTGACCCGCCATACAGCGCATCGAAGGCCGGCCTCATCAACTTCACCCAATGTGCGGCGAAGGATCTGGGTCCCTATGATGTGCGGGTGAATGCGCTGTCTCCGGGCATGGTCAAGACGGAGCTGAACCAGTCCATTTGGGCCGCAGGGCAGACGAGATTGCCGGAAGGGCAGCGGCAGAGCTTTGATGACTGGGCGGCGGAGAAGATCCGGAAGGTCTCGCATCTCGGGCGCTGGCAGATGCCGGAGGAGTATGCGGCCATGGCCTGCTTCCTGGCCTCTGACCACGCGAAGAACATCACCGGCCAGACGATCAACATCGACGGCGGCCAAGTCATGCGCTAACTGGCACCTCTGCGATCCCTGTTATGCCCAGCGCGCCCCTTTTCCTTGCCCTCCGCTACCTGCGTCCGAAGCGCTCGTTCGTGTCCATCATCACGCTCATCTCCATCCTCGGCGTGATGTTGGGCGTGGGAGTGCTGGTAGTGGTGATGTCGGTCTTCAAAGGCTGGCAGGTGGAGTTCAAGAAGCTGCTGCTCGGCTTCGAGCCGCACATCGTGCTCGTGCAGGATGCGCCGCCACGTGGCGAGCTTCCGGAAGGTGTGACCCCGCCCCAGCGCCTGGACTGGCGTGAGCTGCAGAAGCAGATGCTGCAGCGTCCTGGCGTGGTTTCCGCCACACCGATCGTTGAAGGCGTCGGCTTCATCCGCGATGGCAAGAGCGACCCGGAAGGTGCGCAGCTTCTCGGCCTCAAAGAAGGCGCTGACAACGCGCTGCTGACGAAGCTGGAACGCCATAAGCTGGAGGGGAAGTTTGATCTGCGGAGTGACAACATCATCATCACCGACCGGCTCGCGAAGAAGCTGAAGGTCAAGCTGGGCGACACACTCGCGGTGCTGGCCGGTGACACCATCCGCCAGATGATCCGTGATCTGCGCGCGGCAGATGAGGAGAAGGATGCGACGAAGGCCAAGGCCACGCGAGATGAGATCGTGGTGGTGCCAAAGGAGCTCGTCATCACGGCCATCCTGCGTGCTGACACGGCGGGTGAGCGCTGCTACGTGCCGCTCTTTGTCGGGCAGGAGCTCTTCAACTATGGCGGCGATGTCAGCGGCATTGAGATCGAGCTCAGTGAGCCAGATGCAGCGGACCAGCTGGCCTATGACTGGATGAACTCCGAGCAGTGGCCGTTCGACTGGCGGCCGCGCACCTGGACGGAGAACCATGGCTTCATGCTGCAGACCGTGGAGAACCAGAAGTCACTCCTCTACTTCCTGTTATTCTTCATCATCCTGGTGGCTGCCTTCTGCGTGATGAACACGACCATCACGGTGACCGTTCAGAAGCGAAAAGAGATCGGCATCCTCACCGCGCTGGGCACCAGGGGCTCGCAGATCATCAGCATCTTCCTCACTCAGGCGGGCATCGTCGCTGCCGTGGGCATTGTGGCCGGGCTGGCGGGTGGTTTCACGATCCTGCATTTCCGCAATGATCTTCGGCAGTGGGTTGCCGCTCAGACGGGACGTGATTTCTTCCCGCAGGATATCTATTTCCTGAGTGAGATCCCGGCGAAGATCGAGGCGGCGGACCTAGCGTCGATCTGCGGGTTGTCGATTGTGCTGTGTGTGCTCGCCGCGCTGATTCCGGCCTGGTTTGCGGCGAAGGTGGACCCTGCGGTGGCGCTGAGGGAGTGATCTGATCTTTGGTTAGGTCTGACGCTCCGGGACGCTATCACGACTTCAGCGTCACAGATCAATACACGTCGCGGCGGTAGCGCTTGGCTTCTTTGAAGGCGGCCATCCAGGCGATGGCTTCTTCGGGGGACTTGCCGCCTTCTTTCTCGAGAATGGTGTGGAGGGCTTTGTCGACGTCCACAGCCATGCGCGCGGCATCACCGCACACATAGACGATGGCGCCTTGCTGCAGCCACTCGTAGATCTCGGAGCTGTTCTCCAGCATCTTGTGCTGCACGTAGATCTTCTCGGCCTGATCACGGCTCCAGGCGGTGGTCAGCTTGGTGAGGGTTTCGTTGGCCAGCCAGTTTTCGAACTCGTCCTTGTAGAAAAAGCAGGTCTTCTCGCTGACCTCGCCGAAGAACAGCCAGGACTTGCCCTTGGCGGCGGTGGCGCGGCGTTCCTGCAGGAAGGCGCGGAAGGGGGCGATGCCCGTGCCCGGCCCGATCATGATGATGGGGGTTTCTTCGTTCGGGTCCGGGAGGCGGAAGCCCTTGCCATGGTTCACGAAGACGGGGATCAGCGTCTCGCCCACATGCACACGATCCGCAAGGAAGGTGGAGCACACGCCGCCACGCTCGCGGCCATGGCTTTTGTAGCGCACGGTGGCGATGGTGAGGTGCACTTCTTTTGGGTGCGCCTTCTGGCTGCTGCTGATGGAGTAGAGACGGATGTTCAGCTTCTTCTGCGTGGTGATGAACTCCTGCGGCTCAAACTTCGCCGTGGGGTTTTCCAAAAGCAGATCCACCACGAAACGGCCCCAGAGATAGCTCTTCAGGTCCTCCTTGCGATCTGCATCCAGCAGGCCTGCGAGCGGGGTGTTGCCACCAGTCTTCTCGATGATGGCCTTGATGAGCTTGTTGTCGATCTCCGTGATCAGCGAGGCCTCGGTGAGAGCCTGACGGATCGGCACTTCGGTGCCGTTCTTGGGATGCTTCACGATCTCCTCGCCAGTGAAGCCGAGGGCGCTCAGCGTGTCGTCGACGAGCGCAGGATCATTCGTGGGCTGCACGGCCAGAGAGTCGCCCGGCAGATATTCCAGCTCACCGCCTTCGAGGTCGATCTCATAGTGGCGGGTGTTTTTCGGCGCGTCCGGATCGGAAATGTCATGGGCCTTCATCACGCGGGCGATGAAGGGGTTCTTGACGTTGTAGACGGGCTTTCCGGCGGCTGCTTCTGTGCTCATGGGGGGATGGTGAAAAGGAAAAAAAGACGCTCCTGCTATGGGGCGCAGGGGCGGGTTGTCAATAAGGAGGCCTGTCGATGGTTTGAGCTGATTGTCCGTTCGGTGCTAAATCCGGCGGCGACATCAGATGGAAAGCGTGCCCGTGCTGGTGCCAAAACTGTCCGTCGGCACGCCGAGGTTCTGCAGCAGCGTAACAAAAAGATTGCTCATCGGCGTGTTGTTTTTCGGATCGCCGACGATGTGCTGCCCGTGCTTGAATCCACCACCGGCGAGCATCATCGGCAGGTTGTGCCAGTCGTGGGAGTTCGCATTGCCCAGGTTGCTGCCAAAGAGCACCATGGTGCTGTCCAGCAAGCTCTTGCCGGCTTCCTGGGCGCCGTTCAGTTTGGTGAGCAGACCATTCAGCGCGGAGATCTCGGCGCGCTCCACCAGACGAAGCTGGGCGATCTTTTCCGGATCCTGGCCGTGGTGGGAAAGGTTGTGGTGATCCTGGCTCACACCCTCGATCTTCGGCACATCGCCACGGCCCTGGATCATCACGGTGATGAGGCGCGTGCTGTCCGTCTGCAGGATCAGCGGAATGAGGTCAAACATCAGGTTGATGCGGCCGATGAGGTCCTTCTCATCGGTGCTGTCCTGGGGCTGCTTCATGCTCACCTCCGGCTTGGGCTTTTTGGCCCACTCCTCGGCCTTGATCAGGCGCTGCTCCATCTCGCGGACGGAGGTAAAATACTCATCCAGCTTGTCCTTGTCCGCCGCGCCGAGCCGGCGCTGCACGCGTGCCGTTTCCTCGCGCACGGCGTCCATGATGCTGCGCCCTTCGCGGAGCTGGCGCATCTGGTTGAAGATCTCACCCTGGGTGCCGTTGAGGAAGAACTTGGCAAAGATCTTCGAAGGATGCGAATCAGCCTGCAGCATCACGCCAGCGCGGCTGTAGCTCTGGCTGTTTCCGCCGCCCGTGTTCAGCACGAGGGAAGGGTAGCGCGTTTCCGCGCCGAGAGTTTCCGCCGCGAGCTGGTCGATCGAGATCGTGTTGCGAAACCCACCCATGCCGGGATGACGGGCACTGGTGAGCCAGGTCATTTCGGAGGCATGGCCATCGCGCCCATTTTGATCCGGATGTGACATGCCGGAGAAGACCGTGAGCTGCTTCCGGTGATCCTTCAGCAACTCCAGATAGGGCGAGCTCGTGTAGCTCTCCCCGGCCTCTTTCGGAAAGAAGTCAGGCCCGTAGATGCCCAGCGATGAGCAGACCGTCACCAGCCGCTTCGGTGCCGGAGTCGCCGCCGCTCCCATCATGCGCCGGGGCAGCATGGCATCCAGAAACGGTAGCGCCATGGAGATGCCCGAGGAGCGGAGAAAGAGGCGGCGTGAAAGGGAACTCATGGACTGGAAATTAGCGGTCTGAAGCCGGAATGCCGGAGGCGGGAAAGCAGCCTGTAAAGGAGTCCTCTTCAAGCACTTTGTGGGGCTTGTTGGGGGATAGAAGACGGTCTCGCGATACTCTATTTTCACGCTCGGGCGAGTACGCCTATTCAATCACTTCACCGTCCGCACCTCCAGCTTCCGGAAGGTCACCTTGCCGCCCATGGGAATGTAGATGCCAGCCAGGGCCACGAGCCCGCGAGGCGACTCCAGCTTCAGGTCCGAGATGCGCTGCGGGGGCATGGCCACACCATTGAAGGCGTAGTTCACGTTGGGGCCATCGACGCTGAGGTGAAAGGTATTCACGGGCTTGATCGGGATTTCCTGCTCACCCACCCGCTTCGTGTAGAACTTGCCTGCCAGTGCCATCTTCGGCTTCTCACCGGCCTTCTGGTAAAGCACGCCGCGCACACCACTGGCCACCGGAGGAAATGAGGCGCGCTCAGGCTGCCAGCGCAGCATGGGGGAGACCACCCAGTTATAAAACCAGTCTTTCTCCGGTGGCATCACCACGCTCACCTCGCCGCGCATCTCCACCTGATCTCCCACCGGCACCAGGAAGGCGAGGTCCGCCTGGTACACATCGCCTCCGGTCAGGGTGATCTCACCGGGCGCTCTCACGCTCCACTCGCCACCCGTGCTCAGGCAGGTGGCCAGACCAGCGTGGACGGGCACGGGATGCCAGCCCCCTTTGGCGAGTTTCGTAGGCAGCTCCAGGACCGCCGCCAGCTCTTGCACATAGGTTCTGGCAGCATCGTTCTTCAAGCTCTGCGGCTGGATCTTCGCCAGTGCCTCCTGAACCTTCTTCATGTTATACTGACGGTAGGCGTGCTCGGCGGCCTGGAGCTCCTCACCCCACTCGCCAGAGCCCGCGGCCACGGAGATCTTCAGGCCGTCTGGATGACGCAGCATGTCGGAGAGCTCGTCAGTGCTTTCATCGTCCAGCTTGCCACCCGTCGCCTTCAAGGCACGGGCAGCCAGTGCATCATCACCGGCCAGCCAGGCGCAGATCGCTGCCCGGCTTCGATCCCGTAGCGCATTCGCGGGATTCGCGTCCGCATGGTCCAAGGTCCCTCGGGCAAACTCCACCATGGCTTCCCGCACGATGGGGTGCATGAAGACCTGCCGCGCCTCGGCCTTCTCCACCGCGATGCGTTTGCAGGCATCAAGGAGTTGCGCAGGCACCTCCGTGTCATAGCGCTTCGTCTCCGCAAACCGGCTCGCGAGGGTGAGCACATATTGATCACTGCCGCCCCAGCGCGCCGTGCAGGCATACGCCAGCGTGTTGTACGCGGGCACATAGTCAAACTGCGCCTTCACAGCCCGGTCAAACCACTCCCGCAGCTTGACCGGTCCTCCGCTGGTTCCCATCACCACGCTCAGCATCTTCGCCGCAGCCTCAGGCCGGTCAGGCCGCAGTTCCCAGGCCTTCTGCGCATGCTTCTCGGCCTCCTGCAGATGCTCTTCAAAACCCTTCCAGGCCTCGTTCTTCACCATCACCGCCACCTTGCCACCACGGATGTTCCAGGCCCATCTCGTCTCCAGATCCGCCAGCAGCGTTTCCTTCACCCATTCCGAGTGCGCGCACTCCGCGATGGACTTGTTCAGCAGCTCAAAGTTACGCGCCTCCAGCTCGTTGCTGTTCGACAGCCAGTCCATGAAGTCACGGACCAGCACAGGTTCGAACTCTTGGTTATACCCGGGGTCCTTCAGCGCCGCCACCATCCTCAGCGCCTGCTCATTTTGAAAAGGCTCCGACACATTCCGCTCATGGCTTTTCAGCAGGTCGATCCGTTCATCGATGATCCACGCGCGCAGCGCGGCCGGATACTGCGGATCATCCACCACCTTCAGCGCATGGGCAAAACTGCGCTCATGCACCCGCCAGTCCTTCTTCGGCCAAAAGAGGATCTTGTGCGCCATCAGGCAGGCCAGCGGCTCCTCACACCCCGCCTTCAACAGTGTCTCCACCGTCTGCGCCATCTTCTTCATCGCATCCTCATTCGGGGTCTGGCGGGTGAGCCAGAGCTTGAATCCCACCGCTGTCACCGCACGCGCCTGGTCCGCCCAGGGCTTGCCCTTCCAGCGCTTCTCCGCATCCGGCAGGAGCTGCTGCTGCGCCCAGCGCAGGCGGAGCGCCTCATGATCCTTCTCCAGGAAACCTGAGTCAGAGACCTCGATCGGCCCCGTTCCCGGGAGCTCAGCATGGGCAGTCAAAACACACAGAAAGCAGCTTAAAGCAGCAAGGGCGGGTTGGCGCATAAGTGCGTTCATTACGCCAACGGCCCGGTGTCACGTCAAGCCTCCTGAGTGTTTGATTGAAATTTTGTTCGCGGTTTTCGCTACAGGGATGGTCCGGCCACACGCACCTCCAGCTTGCTGATCTTGATCTTCACCCCGGTGGGGACGTTGACCCCGGTGAAGGCCGCCAGACCTTGGGGGCTCCTGAGTCCGAAGGACTCGATGTCCTGCGGCGGCATCGCCACATCATTGAAAGTGAAGCTCATCTCGTTTCCGGAGAGGCTGGCCTGGAAGGTGTTCACGGGTTTGAGCTGGACGGCTCCGTTGCCCTTGAACTGGCCGCTCCAGGCACCGGTGACACGCGCTTCGGGCTCGCCCTTTTTCGGATGATAGGTTAGGCCGCGCACAGCATCCGGAATCTGGAAAATCCCAGAGCGCACAGGCGACCAGCGCAGGCTGGGCCCGAACGACCAGTTCGCGAACCACTGCGTCTGCGCATTCAGCTCATACGACACCTCGCCGCGGATCTCCAGAGCCTTGTCCACCAGGATCGGGAAGGCCAGGTCCACGAAGCCCGCATCACTGCCGGTCAGCGTGATCTCACCCGGCCCTGTCACACGCCAGAAGCCGCCGGAGGAAAGGCAGGTGCTGAGCCCGGAATAAACTGGCAGCGGCTGCCAGCCACCCTCCTTGAGCTTTTGCGGCATTTCTAGTTCGGCGCGGATCAGCTCCACATAGCTGCGCGCATTGTCCGTGGGCAGGCTCTCCGGTTTCAGCGTCTCCAGCGTCTTCTTCAGACCCTCCAAATCACGCTCGCGATACTGCAGCTCCAGCCGGCGCAGACCTTCGCCCCAACCACCTTTGCCGGAAAAGACCGAGGTCCTCAGCATGCTCGGATGCAGCAGCATCTCATTCAGGTCCTTCGTTACCGAAGCCGGAAACTCACGCTTCAGCGCATCCACACCGCGTGAGGCCAGCTCATCATACCCGGCCAGCCAGGCCACCACGGCCGCCAGTCCCTGCAGACGTGCCGCCCTTGCGGGATTCGTCTCCTCATGGGCCAGCAGGCCACGCGCCAGGACGAGAGCGCTTTCCCTAACCAAAGGGTTGGAAAAGACAGCCCGCGCAGTGCCATTCTCGATCACGATCTGTTTGCAGGCCTGGATAAACTGCTCCGGCACGTCCGTGTCATAGCGCTTGGTTTCGGCAAAGCGTTTGCCCAGCGTGAGCACGAGCTCGTCACTCCCTCCCCAGCGCTTGGTGCTGGCATAGATGAGACCGCTGTAAGCATTGCGATAATCAAACTGCGCCGCGATGGATCGATCAAACCACGCACGTTCTTCTGCCGCGCTGCCATTGGTTCCCATGATGACCTGGATCATGCGGCCTGCTGCCTCCGGACGTTCTGGCCGCAGTTCATGCGCCTTCTTGAGGTGCTCTCCGGCCTTGTCCAGATGCTCACGGAAGCCGCCCCAGGCATCCCTCCGCACCTCACTGGCCGCTGCACCACCACGGATGAACCAGGCCCAGTGCACATGCACATCTCCCAGCAGGCATGCGCGGGTCCATTCGCTGAGGGAGCTCTCGCGCACGGCCTTCCCCAGCTTCTCAAAGCTCGCCTCATCCAGCTCCTTCAGGTTCTCCATCCAGTCCAGGAAATCGCGCACCAGCACCGGCTCAAAGGCAGGTCCATAGCTCGCATCGCCGACTGTCTGCACGATCCGGTCCACCTGCTTCGTGTGATAGTCGTTGTAGCGCCAGTTCGTGGCTTTGAGCCGGTCGATCTGCTCATCCACAATCCACACGCGCAAGCCCGCGGGAACCTTCTCGTCATTCACAATCTTGAACGCCTTGTTCAGGCCACGCGTGCCGCCCCACCAGTCCTGTTTCAGTTGCCAAAGGATCTTGTGCGCCATCAGGCAGGCCAGCGGTTCCTCGCACTCCGTCCTCACCAGTTCACGGGCAGCGGCCGCAGTCTTGTCCGCGTCCTTGTCACTCCCGCTCAGACCGTTGAACCAAAGCGCGAGCCCCTTCTGCGTCACCGCTCTCGCCTGCTCCGCCCAGGGCTGTCCCTGCCAGCGTTTCTCCGCCTCCGGCAGCAAATGCTTCTCCGCCCAGCTCATGCGCAAGGCCGCATGGTCCTTCTCCAGCGGCCCATTCTCCGGAATCAGAATGCCAGACGTCCCCGGCAGCTCAGCCGCCCGGATCAAAACCCCGCTCATCAAAGCCAGAGCCAGGACCGCAAAAACATGGATCTTCATAAGTCGTAAGTCACGGCATTACCTCAAACCGCCACCCCAAGGTCAAGACCAGAGCATCGCATAACTCGCTCACTCCCCAACCAGCCTTGATAAACCTTGATCCACCTAGATCACCCCGTCGTAGCGGCCGGAGTGAGCCTGCCGTCTTTGAAGTCTGCAGCCTCACGACCCTCCGTCCTCACACCCCGCCAGACGCATCACCACCACCGCCTCAAAACCAACCTTGATTAACCTTGATCCACCTAGATCGCCCCTCGTAGCGGCTGGCGTAAGCCTGCCCTCTTCGAAGCCCGCCGCCTCGGCACATCTGCGACCAGATCGGATCTGGTCGGATCCACTCGGATCGCCTCCCTCCTCTCTGAAACCACCGCAAACACCCTTGATCCACCTGGATCGGCCTCCCCTTCTTCAAACCACCGTAAACAACTGTAAACGACCGTAAACCACCGCAAACGGTTCCTTCTCCGGCATATCCGCCGGAGCTCGACCCCACCGTAAACGGCTCCCTCTCCGGCACTCCTCGCCTCCCACTTTCCACCCATCACCTCCACGCCGCCACGGACCCAAGCGGACCCATTGGACAGCGTGTAAGGCTGGATGCGTACGGCGACAGTCGAGCATCGATTCATTCCTTCATTTTACGTTGGAGCCATTGAGCAGCGGCTCCTCGGGGCGCCGACGTTTCAGGGGCAGGCAGCCGGTGAAGGCTTCCTCCACGCTGGCAAAGGAGGCTAGAGGACGCTGGGTCGTGCCGTGCCAGAGCACCACGCTTTGCAGCGGTGGAATGGTGATCTCGTAGTCGATCTTGAGCATCTTCGGAGTCGGCATCGAAAGCTTAGGGGCCAAAGCCGCTCCTTGCTCGTGGAAGGCCACGAGCGTGGCTGGACGATCCTCTCCCGGCACCTCAAAGACCAGCGCCCCCTGAGTCTTGTCCAATGAAAGCTCTGCTCCGGCTGCCAGGGGCTGGCCATTGGCCGCGAAGATCTGCTTCACCGGCTCGGAGAAGGTGCTCACATAGCTCACCTGTTTTGTCACCGGTTCCTTGGATCGATTGAAGAAGCGGTCATACATCAGACTCAGGGGTTCCTTGCTGAACTTGGGCACGCAGCCACGTGCGACCTGAAGCTTCTGGTCGAGGTCCTCGCCAAAGTACTCCACGACATCGGGCTGACGGGACTCATTCTTGTTGCCATCAATCATGGTGAAAAGATGGCTGCCAGCAAAGCAGAGGGGGATATCTGCAATCCTGAGCTGAAGCACGGAAGAGGCTCCCAACTGCCCATGAAAACTACCATCGCGATTCTGCACCCAGGGAAAACCCAGAGTGTCTTTTGGGATGAAACGCCCCCGGCTTCCTTCTGGGGACATCAGGCCCACGGGCATGTCGAATCCATCGAGAGGGCCGGTGGGAAGAACCGCGAAGTTCAGGCCGCGGAGATTCTCTGAATAGGGCAGAGCCAGACTGAAGTCCACCCACCGGGGCGGATTGAAATGTTCTGGCGAGCTTCCGGGCGCGCGCTGGATCATGATGATGGCATGGACAAGGTGCCTCGGCTCCGCGGCAGGCAGTTCCACATCATGCCTGACCACCAGGCGATTCTCGGCCGCCACCCAGTCGATCCTTGGCATGCGGGTCGAGGAGCGGGATCTGAAGATGAGAGCCGGGATCGGATCTGTGGAGCCTTCCTTCATGATGGGAGCCACCCAGATGGCGTCCGGATCCACATCTGCGCGACCATTTGGAGAGACCTTCACCGGCTTGAAGCTGGAGTCGATCAACCTGCCGCTGGCTTCCGGGAAACGCACCTCGAACTCGATCTCCTTGCGCGAAGTTTCCAGGTCCTGGTTATGCAAAGTGTCCGTGAAAATCAAAAAGGGTTCATTGTAGGCGGTGGGATTGCCGATCTGCCGGGAGACCCAGACGGAACTGGCGATGCCTTCACCAGCGGAGATGAGTCCGGCGCCGATCTTGCCATGCACCGGAGGCTGGAGCACACGCGCGGAGTTCCATTTGGTGCCGGACACAGTCTCCGTCTGGAAGTCACGCTGGGCCGTGAAGTAGCGTCCCAGCCAGTAGCTGTTCGTTAGCTGCCATCCCTGGTGGGCAAAGTCGTTGCCGCCGACTCTCAACCTGCCGATCTCTGGCAGATGCGCGCCCTTAGAGGCGGTGCCGGCTTCGGAGAACAGCCACAACCCTTCACCATATCTGTCAGATCGATTGTTAGGCGAGCGAGGCAGCACAGGCTGGGAGCCGGCCTGGGCTGTGGCTGGAGGCGGCGTCTCTTTGCTGGCCTCGGGCGCGGGAAGCACGGCGCTCATCTTGCTCACATCCCAGAGCGAGATGGCTCCATGGGTGTGGCTGCAAAGCAGGGTCTGGCCATCCGGTGACATGGTGAGAGCTTGCACATCGTCAAAGGGGATCACTTGCAGGGCGCGGAGTTTGCCGGTGCCGAGATCCCAGATGGAAATGTATTTCTCCTGGGTGCCCAGGTTATACAGGCGCACCGCCAGCGCGCTGGATGACAATGGCATCCGGGTGTCTTCTGAAGAGGCATCCAGGTTCTTTGGGAGGTCGTCCATCTCCACAAGGCCGCTTTTGCCGTCCAGGTTCATCACACAGAAATTCGTGCCCGAGAAGCCGATGAAACGCCGGGCATCTGGCAGCAGGCCCCAGAATCGATAGTGCCGCGCTTTTCTCGGGCTGCCATCAGCCGAGGTGGCGCTGCCGATGACCGGATCCTTGAACTTCGAGGTCTGACCCGAAGGCAGGTCGACTTTGAGATACTCTTGGTTAAGCGGATGCCCGTAAACAAAGGTCTGTCCATCGTCGGTCACCACTCCCTGCTGAAGATGCATTTTGGTGATCGGGCCGGGAAAGGCGGTGGAGGTGCGTGCACCGAGACCCGTGCGTAGCGTGAACTCCTCGCGACCCGCCGTGCGGGTGACGATGACCTTGCCATTCGCGCTGGCGAAGACTTTGCCCGTGGGAAGTTCCTGGCCATCCTCAACCAGGGAGCCAAAGGCAGGCGAGAAGGGGATCTCCGGCGGTTCCTGCCCTGCTTTCAAAGGCTCAAGGGGCGGGAGCTGCCAAGCGAGAAAGTTCTGCCAGTCGTCTGCGATGATGGCGTGACCATTGTCGACGAGAGCCATGGACCTCAGCGCACCTGCCTCATGCGTGCGTGAGCGGAGGTGTGCGATAGGTTTGCGAGCGGCCAGATCCCATAGCCAGATGCCCTCATGGTCGGCTGAGGCCAGCGTCCGGCCACCCGGCAGCGCCAGGAGAGGGCCAGCCGCGTGACGGTGCTGGTGGAGGGTGGTCTGGCTCTGGGGCTTCAGAGTGGTCCCGCTGCGGATGCCAAAGCCGGGGCGCTCCCCGGTGAGGAGACTGTGACCTTCGGGGGAAAAGCTGGCCCCGTGCCAAAACTCGGCCGCAATCTCAGACACCACTTTCTTCGAAGCCAGATCGATGAGGCGAAGCCGCACCGCCTGCGAAATCACGGCCTGCTTGCTGTCGGGATGAAACGACACACCCATAAAACCTTCAGGGTAACCTCCGGGAGTTTCAAAGGTGCTGTCTTCAAACACCACTTCCCAATCGCCGCCTTTGCGATGCAGGATGGTGCAAGACCCTCCGCTGGTGATAGAGATCGTCTGCTCATCCGCGCTAACCTCCAGGCCGCCTGAGGAGGGTGCCGGACACTGGACATCCTCCGGAACGAGTGTCTCGATCGGCAGGCGGAACACCCGGCCGTCAGCACGACGGACCCAGAGGGAACTGGATCTGGCGACGAGTTGCGCGCGGCCGGTTTCGTCCACGCCGTCAAAGTCGTGACGCCGGATGACCACCCCCTTCTGGGTGTCGATCAAACGCAGGCTCAGCCGCTGCTCGCGCCAGCTCAGCAGCGCCACATGGCTCTCGTCCGAGGTGAAGGTGCAGCGGAGAAAATGCTCCTCGGGGCCGACAGGCAGCTTCCAGAGGCAGGTCCCGTCATCCGCGCGGAAAAGGCCAAGATGGTCAGGCTTCGTGACCAGTCGATCTCGCCTTTGTTGGCTTTGAAATTGAGCGCAGACCAGATCTCCACGTCGCGAGACACACCAGGCGTTGCCGCCCACGTTGAGCACGTCTTTCAGACGGACCCTGCGCGTGGCCGCGTCCATATGCCAGCGGCAAAGGTTCACTGAGTCTCCCTGGAACTGCGCGGCATAAATGGTGCCATTCTCCAGCCACACCGGATTACTTGTTCCAAAACCATAGACTCCCAGATCGGGCTCGCCCAGGTAACCGATGAGGGCTGGAAGGGCTGGCTTGAGAGGTTCAAGGCGGTGCCCGGCATCCTGGGCGATGAGACAGGGAGCCGCGGCCAGGAACAATCCTGCCACCAGCGCTGAAAGAATATGTTGATACTGCATTGTTGGTTAGGTGATTCGGACCTCACGGCTTCGCCGCCGGACGTGGCACGCCGATGAGCTTCTCCTGCCCGTCCCGGATGACCTTGAGCATGAGAAGGGGAGCCTTGTTGTTCTGGAGGGAGCTCAGGCCTGAAGGCGTCAGCGCTCCATAGATCTGGCTGCCGTTCACGCTGATGATGAAGTCACCTTCCTTGAGCCGCTTCTCGTTGTTAGGCAGGTCGCCAAAGTCACTCATGACCCGCAGGCCGCGAAAGCGGGAGGGCAGCAGCAGCTTGTTCCGCCACTTTTGATCCACCTGGATGACTTTCAACCCGGGCATCAGTTCAAACTCAATCGTGTCTGCCACGGCTCCGGCCTCCGGCGCCCTGCCCAGCACGGCCTCCACCTTCAAAGTCTCTCCTGCGCGCAGCAGGGTGAACTTCACCTGTGTTCCTTCCATCATCGAGGTCAGGCGCACCTGCAGGCTGGGAGCGCTGACCACGGGAAGTTCATTGATCTCCACAATGATGTCTCCGGGCAGGATGCCAGCCTTGGCCGCTGCTCCGCCTGAGGTCACTTCCGTGACGGATGCCCCACGGATGCCGGGAGGCAGGCCCATGCCCTGGATGACCTCAGAAGTCAGGGCAGACAACTGCACTCCCAGAAACCCGCGCTGCACCTTGCCATACTTCATCAGATCCGAGGCGATCTTGACCGCCAGATTGACCGGGATGGCGAGGCCGATGCTCTCGCTGCCATAAGCGGCGGAGTTCATGCCAATCACACGGCCCAGACCATCTACCAGAGGACCACCGGAATTTCCCGGATGGATGGCGGCATCGGTTTGAAAGTAGTCCTGCAGCGCCACGCCCACCCCTTCGAGGTCTGAGCGTCCTGTGGCGCTGATGATGCCCATCGTGACGGAGCCTTCGAGTCCATAAGGACTGCCGACTGCCAGCACCACATCACCCGCCTGGACAAGGCTGCTGTCTGTCACAGTGGCAGGCTGCCAATCGCCCGGACTGGCCTGCAGAAGCGCCACGTCCGTGGAGTCATCCCTGCCCACGATGGTGGCTTCGGTCTCGCCTGTCTTCCCAGGCTGGCGCAGGATGATGGTCTGCGCGCCCGCCACCACGTGGGCATTGGTCAGGATGAGGCCGCTCTTCGTCAGCACAATGCCGCTGCCCGTGCCTGGCACCGGCCTCCTTTCCACGAACGAAGTTCCAATCGAGCCTGCGCGGTCCCACGTCTTCACCCGCACTGTGACCACACTCTCTCGTGAACGCTTCACCACATCGCGGTAGCTCAGTTTCACCTGCGAGCCGCCCTCCATGGGCGTGTCATCCCGGGTTAGTTGTGATGGCAGACCTTGCTCCTCTGCGCTGACGCAGGTGGCGCTAAGAACGAGGACGAGAAGAGCTAGGAAACGAAAGGAAACCACCGCCCAAGCCTACCGGGCGGTGAGATTTCCAATCAAGCAGTTTCTCTTGGGTTGCCGCTCTTTATAACATCCTCAAACGACGATCCTCATGGGCTGGCCTTCTCAGCTCACTCCATCCCCAGCACCTTCCAAAGAAAAGCCCATTCGTCGGCGGTTTCTTCGATGACTTTGGTGAGGGCGGTGCCCGCGCCGTGACCGGCACTCGTTTCGATGCGGATCATCACCGGCGGGGCGTCCTGGTCCTTCGACTGGCTCTCCTGGAGCCGGGCGGCGAACTTGAAGCTGTGGGCGGGGACCACGCGGTCATCATGATCCGCGGTGGTCACCATGGTGGCGGGGTAGCGGGTGCCGGGCTTCAGATTGTGCAAAGGTGAGTAGGCCAGGATGGCCTTGAACTCGTCCGCGTTCTCGCTGCTGCCGTAATCGCTCTTCCAGGCCCAGCCGATGGTGAACTTGTGGAAGCGCAGCATGTCCATGACACCCACCGCAGGCAGCGCGGCACCATAAAGCTCGGGGCGCTGGGTCATGCAGGCGCCGACGAGCAAACCACCATTGCTGCCGCCCATGATGGCGAGCTTTTTCGAGGAAGTATACTTCTCCGCCTGCAGCCACTCGGCACAGGCGATGAAGTCATCGAAGACGTTCTGCTTGCGCAGCTTCGTGCCGGCGAGATGCCAGTCAGCACCATACTCACCACCGCCGCGCAGATTCGCCAGCGCATACACGCCGCCGAGCTCCAGCCAGATGGCGCGGCCGATCGAAAAGTTCGGTGTGAGGCTGATGTCAAAGCCGCCGTAGCCGTAGAGCAGGGTGGCATTGTTGCCATCCAGTTTCAGGCCTTTCTTATACACCAGGAACATCGGCACCTTCGTGCCGTCCTTGCTCTTCACGAAGACCTGCTTGGTCTCATACGGCGAGGCATCGAAGTCGACCTTCGGCTGCTTCCAGAGCGTGCTTTTGCCGCTGGCCACATCGTAGCGATAGATCGCGCCCGGCGTGGTGAAGCTGGTGAAGACATAGTGCGTGGACTTGTCCTCACGCTTGCCGCCAAACCCACCCACCGTGCCGATGCCGGGGAGCTCGATGTCACGGATCTTCTTGCCTTCCAGATCATAGGCCGTCATGGCGCTGCGCGCGTCCTTGAGGCTCTTGCAAAGGAACTGCCCGCCCACGCAGCTCACGGAGTCCAGCTTGTCCGCCCCTTCAGGAATGATCTCGCGCCAGTTCTCGCGCTCAGGCTTCGTCACATCGATGGCGATGACACGGTAGCGCGGTGCCTTCAGATCCGTGTGGAAGTAGAAGGTGCTGCCGATATTGTCGATGAAGGTGTAGGAGGCATCGAAGTCATTGAGCAGCTCCACCACCTTCGCGTCCGGCTTGCCCAGTTCCTGATAGAAGAAGCGGTTTTTCGGGTCGGTGCCATGCGTCACCGTGTAGACCAGATAGGCGCCATCTTCCGTGACCGAGGCATGCAGGCCCCAGTCCGAGTGGTCGGGACGTTCATAGATGAGCTTGTCCTCAATCTGCCGTTTGCCGAGCTGGTGGAAATACACCTTCTGGTTCTTGTTTGCCTCAGTGAGGGCCGCGCCTTCTCGCGGCTTCGGATAGCGGCTGTAGTAAAAGCCGCTGCTGTCCTTGGCCCAGGAGGCACCGCTGAACTTGATCCACTCCAGCACATCGTCCGTGTCCTTGCCGGTGGCGATGTCCTTCACGCGAAATTCCTGCCAGTCACTGCCGGCCTTGGATACACCATAGACGAGCAGCTTGCCGTCCTTGCTCGGCGCGGTCTCGGTGAGGGAGGTGGTGCCTTCTTTGGAAAGTTTGTTAGGGTCCAGCAGCTCGCGGGCTTCTTGATCGAGCGAGTCCGTGACATACAGCACGCCCTGGTTTTGCAGGCCGGAGTTGCGGGTCAGGAACCACTTGCCGCCTTCTTCAAAAGGGATGCCCGTGCGCTCATAGTTCCAGGCCTTCTGCAGGCGATCACGGATCTCATCGCGCTTCGGGATGGCTTTGAGGAAGCCAAAGGTCACCTCGTTTTGAGCTTTGACCCAGGCCTTGGTCTCCTCGCTGTTGTCGTCCTCCAGCCAGCGATAAGGATCCGCGACCTTCGTGCCGAAATACTCGTCGGAGACTTTATCATCCAGGCGGGTGGCGGGATATTTCAAAGGGTCGGCAGCAAGGGCAAGAGCAGGCATGAGGGCAAACAGCAGGCTGGTTTTCATGGTTGAGCGATGATGGCCGCGAATCGTTCATTGTCGAAATCTCTGTGAAAATCATCTCGCCATGGCCGCTAGGCGTAGGCAGGATAGCCTCCTCTAATTGAATTAACCTATGAGCATCCCTCCTCAAGTTCCTCAAAAGAAAGGCATGTCCTGCCTTGGCATCGGCGGCGTTGGCTGCCTTGTGATCATCCTTGCCTTCCTGGCCGCCGGCGGCTTCGTGGCCTACAAATATGGCCCGCAATGGAAAGCTGCGCTGGAAGAGTTTGAAAAGGATGCGGCGTCGAATCCTGAAAAAGCTGCGGCCAAGCTTATCGTTAAGGTGATCCCGGACGCTCAACTTGTCCGTGAGGATGATGCGGCCAAGACGGTCACCTTTAAGGTAGGCGAGGCCGGCGAGGAACTCACCATGCATTACGAAGGTATCTCGCAGAAGAAGACGCCGAAGTTCACGAACAGCAAAGGGGAGATCGTGAATGAGTCCGGCGCTGTGATTGCCCCAGCTCCTGCGACTGACTCGGCGGCACCTCCTGCCACCCCAGCCCCGCAGAACTAAGTCCCTGCCCAGTTAAACTTCATTTCCACGCCGGATCCCTTCCAGGATCCGGCGTTTTTCTTGGGTCAGCTCACGTGAAACGGCAGCACAAGGACGCACCCGTGTCAGAAAATGCACCGAATCGTCAAAGAGAAGGCCGTCTCCTCGCCTTGGATTCGAACCCGCTTCCGGGGCGTCCACGCCCAAAAATCCGGCCCTTCTGAAAAAATCTTTGTCCCCCTTGTCCTTTTTCGTCCCGCCCGTTCGTCGTCCCTTTTGAAGACGCCAGTTTCCCTCCGCCTCCACGCCCCAGCCAGCCTTCTCACTCCCATGAACACTGAAGCACCCCTCCATGACTACCTAGTCCTCTCACGCGGACACTGGGACGCCGATGCCTCCAAGGAAGCGATCAATACCGCCATCGACCAGTTCTATGTCTGGCTGAACGAAAACACCGAAGCGGGAAAAATGCGCTCCGGCAGCCGCCTCACCACGGACCGTGCCTCCGTCTCCAAGGCAGGCGTCATCACGGACGCTCCCCTCGGCGAGGCCAAGGAGGTCGTGGGCGGCTACTGGTTCGTCACGGCCCCCAGCCTGCGTGAGGCCGCTGAGTTCCTCTCCCACAGCCCCACCCTCCAGCATGGCCTGCACTTTGAGGTCCGCCCGCTAGATCCTGAGAAGTGCACCGCCTTTGACATCACCAGCGAAACCCTGCCCGCCTAAATCGCCCCCGCCTCAGGTCTCTGCCATCCCGGGGCCGAGGTCCAGGCCACAGCCAAAAACCGGTCAAAAACGAATCCCCACTGCCATGAACACACCCACGGAATACCCTTCTCTCAGTGCCTACATCACCGTCAAGGATGCCTCCAAGGCCATTGACTTCTACAAGGCCGCCTTCGGCGCCGAGGAGCTCTTCCGCCTCACCATGCCAGGCTCCACCACCGTCGGCCATGCCGAGCTCAAGATCCGCGGCACCCTCCTCATGCTCAGCGAGGAGTTTCCCGGCATGAACAAGTCCCCGCTCACCCTGGGAGACACGCCCGTCACCTTCTGCCTGATCGTGGAGGACGCGGACGCAGCCTTCGCCCAGGCGGTCGAGGCTGGCGCCAGGGCGGAGCGCGCCGTCGCCGACCAGTTCTACGGCTTCCGCAGCGGCTGCGTCGTCGATCCCTCCGGCCATCGCTGGATGATCCAGCATGAGACGGAGAAACTCACCCCCGAGCAGATGCAGGAGCGCATGGGCAACTGCGCGGACTCATCAGCTGCCTGATCTCCGCTCGACCTAACCATTTTTGTATTATTCCCATCCCCACGGCCATGCTTGACACACCTCATCTAGTCCAGACGGAGCCTCAGATGGCTGCCATGATCCATATCAATGTTCCCAGTGAGCAGATGCAGGAGGTCATGTGCCCTGCGATCATGGAAGTGATCGGGGCAGCCAAGGCCCAGGGCATCGGTCCTGCGGGGCCGCTCTTTGCGCATCACTACGGCATGAAGCCGGGTATCTTCAATTTTGACGTCGGCGTGCCCGTCTCCGCTGCGGTGGAGCCCGTGGGCCGCGTCATCGCCGGAGAGCTGCCGGGGGCTGTGGTCATGCGCACCCTCTACACCGGTCCTTATGAAGGTCTCGGAGATGCGTGGGGTGACTTCCAGGAACTCGTCAAAGCAGAAGGGCGCGCACTCGGCCCGAATCTTTGGGAGCGATATCTTCAGGGGCCCGAAACCGGAGGTGATCCTTCCACTTACGTCACCGAACTCAATCAAACCATTGTCATCTGACTCGTCATGAAACCACATTCCATCGCTTCTCAGGAAGCCTGGCTGGAGGCGCGTCTGGCGCTGCTGGCCCAGGAAAAGGCCCATACCCGTGCGGGGGAGGAGATCGCCCGCCAGCGCCGTGCGCTCCCCTGGGTGAAGGTCACCAAGAACTACGTCTTTGACAGCACGGAGGGGCCGGTCTCGCTCGCCGATCTCTTTGACGGCCGCAGCCAGCTCTTTGTGTATCACTTTATGTTCGGCCCGGAGTGGGACGAGGGCTGCACAGGCTGCTCTTACCTCTGTGATCATGTGGATGCCGCCCGCCAGCATTTTGAGCATAATGATCTCTCCTTTGTGGCCGTCTCACGCGGTCCCTTGGCCAAGCTTCAGGAGTACCGTCAGCGCATGGGCTGGCAGTTTCGCTGGGTTTCCTCCGCCAGCACAGACTTCAACTTCGACTTCCATACCTCCTTCCCGCCGGAGCGCGTGAAGGACGGCAAGATCACTTACAATTTCAGCACCATCGATGCCATTCCTGATCTCGACGAGCTCTCAGGGTCCAGCGTCTTTTGCAAGGACGAGGACGGCCAGATCTATCACACCTACTCCGCCTACAGCCGTGGTGATGAAGCCTTGCTCGGTGCCTACAACTTCATCGACATGGCGCCCAAGGGCCGCAACGAGAACAAACAGGGCAACCTCATGGACTGGGTGAAGCGCCACGACCGCTATGAGGATGACGGTCGCCATGCCGCTGCGAAGCCCTGCTGTGGCTGCAACTCCGAAAGCAAAGCCGCATGATCACGCCCTGCCACTGCTCCCGCGAGAAAACCGCCCGCGCTGTGAAGTGCGGCGCAGGCTGGATCATTCCGGGAGTGGTGCTGGCGCTCATGCCGAAGTGTCCGCTCTGCCTCGCGGCCTGGATCAGCCTCTTGTTAGGCATCGGCGTGTCCACCTCCATGGCCACGATCTTGCACCGCGGGATCATCATGCTCTGCATCGCCCTGCTGGTTGCCCTTCTTGTCCGCCAATGTTCGCGCTTTTTCTCTCATCGGTCCAAACTCTAAATCATCACCCTCATGCCACCACCCACACCTGCTGAATCTCCCATCTCCGAACGTGAACTGGTGCTCGTCCGTGAAACGGATGTGCCGCCTGAGAAGCTCTACGCCGGCTGGACCACGCCGGGGCTTTACCCGCAGTGGTTTTGCCCGAAACCCTGGTATGTCAAAGATGTCGAGATGGACCTGCGCGCCGGCGGCTACAGCAAGATGACCATGTGCGGTCCGAATGGCGAGAGCTTCCCGAACGAGGGTGTGTATCTCGAGATCGTGCCGAACAAGAAGATTGTCTTCACCGATGCCTACAAGGCCAACTGGGAGCCGAATCCGAACCTGTTCTTCACCGGCATTGTCACCTTCGAAGTCTTGCCGTCCTGCAAGACCCGCTACACTGCCCGCGCTGTCCACTGGACCCAGGAAGCCTGCGAAAAGCACGCTGCCATGGGCTTCAAGGACGGCTGGAGCGCGGCCTTTGACCAGCTCGTGGCGCTCATGAGCGAGTGAGAGATCCGCATTCACCACCCCAACCGCAAAACTTAATTTCAAGTCTAACATCAAACACTACAAAGCTATGTCAAAACCCGTCGTTCAATCCTATCTCTTCTTCAACGGCAACTGCGAAGAAGCCCTCGAATTCTACAAGACCGCCCTCGATGCGAAGGTGGACATGGTCATGCGCTTCAGCGACAGCCCGGAACCCTGCGGGGAAGGCCAGATTCCTCCGGGTCATGAGAACAAGATCATGCACGCCAGCTTTCATGTGGGCGATACCATGATCATGGCCTCGGACGGCTGTGGTGAGACCTACACCTTCGCCGGCTTCTCCCTCTCTCTTGCCCTCGGCACCGAGGCGGAGGCCGACAAGTATTTCAATGCCCTGGCCGAAGGCGGCGAGGTCACCATGCCCCTGGGCAAGACCTTCTGGTCACCGCGCTTCGGCATGCTGAAGGACAAGTTCGGCATGGGCTGGATGATCAATGTCGTGCCGGTCGAGCCGTGACCTCTTGGCGATCTCTGACGAGATAGCGCAAACCTCCACCGCCATCCTGATGCAAAAGATCAATCCCTGTCTGTGGTTCAATCACGATGCTCAGGAGGCGGTGGAGTTCTACCGCACGGTGTTCACGGACGTGAAGATCCTGCGGAAGACCTACTACCCCGACGTGCCGTCCGGGCCCGAAGGGGCACCCACGCTGCCCCCCGCAGGTACGTTGCTGACGCTGGACTTCGAGCTCTTCGGCCAGCTCTACACCGCGCTGAACGGAGGGCCTGGCTTCCCCTTCACAGAGGCCATTTCCTTGGTCGTGAACTGCAAGGACCAGGAAGAGATCGACTACTACTGGAATGCGCTGCTCGCGGATGGTGGCCAGGAATCTCAGTGCGGCTGGCTGAGGGACAAGTATGGAGTCTCCTGGCAGATCGTGCCCATCGAGATGACAGACGTCCTGGTCCAGGGCGATCCCGGGGCCTGCTCCCGCATGATGCAGGCCATGTTCAAGATGGTGAAACTCGACATCGCCACCCTGAAGAAGGCTGCCGAAGGCTAGCAGCCATCCCTATTCCAATGAATGGTCCGCGTAGCGGTTTAGAGGACCACGGCATCCGCCGGGGTGCGTCGAGTCGTTATAAGAACCCGGCGGTCGACGCACCTGAAACTCTCCAGGCACACCTTTGAAGCGTCAGACCCTGATAAAACTCCCGAACCATGCCTCAGCAAACCATTCTCCCGGCCGAGGGCAACGAGATCGTCAGCACCCGTGTGTTTGACGCGACTTGTGAGCAGCTCTTTGAGGCCTTCAGCGATCCCCAGCGACTGCAACAGTGGTGGGGACCTCACGGGTTTACCAATACCTTTGAATTGTTTGAATTCCAACCAGGAGGAGTTTGGCTCTTCACGATGCATGCACCGGAGGGAGCCGCCTACGCCAATGTGTCACGCTTCATCGAGATCGAAAAGCCTGAGCGTATTGTCTTTGAGCACCTGGAGCCGGTGCACTGGTTTCAGATGACCATGACCCTGACACCGGAAGACGCAGGAGCGCGGCTGACTTGGCGCATGAAATTCAAGACCGAGGAAGAAGTGATGAAGATCGGACGCTTTATCACCGCCGCCAATGGCGAGAACTTTGACCGCCTGCAGGCCCACCTCGGCCAGTAATGATTTTGTTTTTTCTCCCCAAACCTCAACACATCCCACCCATGAAAATCGCAGCCATCATCGCCGGAATTCTTCTCGGAGGCCTCTTTATCATGTCCGCCTCCGTGGTCCTGTTCAATCTCGCCCCCATGCCGGAGATTCCGAAGGACACACCGCCCTACTACTTCATGGCTGCCGTCGGCCCCACCGGTTACATGACCATGGTGAAGATCGTGGAGCTTCTCGGCGGGCTCATGGTGCTCATTCCCAAGACACGGAACATCGGCCTGCTTTTCCTGGGGCCGGTGATCGTTAACATTCTGGCCTACCATCAATTTGTGCAAAAGGACGGCATCCTCCAGCCCGCACTGCTCGGCATTGTGGCACTGTCGCTCTTCTTGCTGTGGGTGGAGCGCGCCCGCTGGAAGGCTCTTGTTGCCTGATCAGCTGCCTGCAAGTCTAACTAACAAACCAACCTAATAAGGAGATCACCATCATGCCAAACTACGTTGACGGGTTCGTCATTCCTGTGCCGAAGGACAACATCGACCGCTATAAGAAGGTCGCCAAGAAAGCCTCCAAGATCTGGATGGACCACGGAGCTCTCGCTTACTTCGAATGCGTGGGAGATGACATGGAGGTGAAGGACATGACCTCCTTCCCCAAGCTCGTGAAGACCAAGCCTGATGAGGTAGTGGTCTTTTCCTGGGCCGTCTTCAAGTCACGCAAGGACCGCGACAAGGCGAACAAAGCCATCATGGCCGATCCCCGCATCGCTGGCATGTGTGAGGAAACCAAAGGCATCTTTGAGTGCAAACGCATGGCCTACGGCGGCTTCAAGGTCATCGTGGAAGGATAACCTGGACCTCAGGACCGGTGGTGAAGGATCCAAAGCATCCAGCATCACCGGCCCCAGACATCTAGCCTTTCAGCGGTTCCAGGTGGTCGGGCATGTTGTTTGCATTGTCATCCCGGCCCGGAACAAAAGCTTCCTTTCCAACCTGAAGCACCCGCCAGAGATGGATGGCTGCCTCGGCTCGTGAGAGGGGCAAGGCCGAGCGATCCTTGGAATCAATCAGGCCTTTTGATGTCGGCAGATGCAGCCGCTCAAGCCAGGCGTGCAAGGTGCCCCAGTTCGCCGTTTGATCCGGGCTGAACTTCTCCGACAACGGCGCAAATTCACCCCAGGACACCATCGCCTCGATGTAAGCCCGGTCGGCGTCTTCCGCTGAAACATCCGTGTACAATGCCTTGTTATGCTTCGGCCAGTCCTTCGCCTCCTGAAGACTCCGGCATGTGCGCGCCATCAGCCGCGCCAGCTCCCGACGTGTCACCGTCTGCTCCGGATGAAACAACACATCCTCCGCCTGCGGCTGCCAGATGCCGCGTGTGGACAGCATGTTTACCGCCTCAAAGTGCAGGTCATCCGGCAGCACATCCTGCCACGGCCATATGAGCAGGCCCGGCCCACCATGACCCCGGACGAGCGTGAGCTGCAGCTCACGCACATGGGCAGGATCACCCACGATCTGGCGTGGCTTCACCTCATCACGTAGACTCATCCACGCCAGCGTCCCTGCCGCCTGCCCCACATGCATCATCTGCCCATGCAGACGCAGCGCGGACTGCACCACACTGCTGACACCGATGTTCTTGCCGCAGCCTAACAAACCATTCATCTCGACGGGCACGAAACCTCGGAGCGGAAACGCAGCGCGGTCGGTGTCGGTGTGCCAGCCGCGATCCTTCGTGTGGATATACTGCCATGGCTGGTTGGGGTCCGAGGTAAGAAATCTGCGGCGGGTGGGATGGAAGTCGATGTTGAACTGAAAAGCGAAGGCCGCATCTGTGGGCAGCACCTTGGCCCATTTGGGTTCACGGGACGTGGCGCGGATGTCCTGCTCGCTCAGCATGTGCATCGCCTCGAGGCGCAGGCCTTCACGCACATAGGGTTTGAGCGGCAGTTTGTCAGCGGTGCCAAACTCGTCCGTGAGCTGCATGTATCGGAAGGACTGTGGAAAGTCTCCCACGCGATCATGAACCGCCGTTTGCAGATGATGGAGCACACCGAGCGCATGCTGCTTCGCATCCTCAAAGATGATCCGGCGCTGCGTGGGCGTCAGATTGACGATGTTCTTCTTCGAAGCGCCTGGCTCAGTTTTCTCCAGTGCCTCCACCACGCGTTGAGGAAGCTGGCAGAGCGGATAGTCCTGCACGGGATAGTTGATGAAGGTGGCTTCCGTGCCGGGAGCGAAACCATTGTGCCAGCGGTCCACCAGACGGCGATGCGTGTAGGGGCTGTTGCCGCTGGGTGAGTAGATGCCCGCGCTCATGTCGCTATCCACCCAGGGTGGGATTCGATCCAGTGCTGCAAAGGAGCGCGCATCATAAGATGCGGGACGTGGCACGGTGACATCCTTGCCCTGGGACTCACGCAGCACCACGCAGTATGAGATGGGGTTCATCTCCTGGGCTCCTGCCTCATCATAGGCTTCAGGAGCGCTGCTTTCACCGAAGCGGAACTTGAGGTCGGGGCCTGCGCCATACCTGGCGCCGCTGAGGCGGATCACATCTCCCCAGTCGGAGGCATCAAGCGTGAGCTTTGCCTTGATGACATGGGTTTTGTTAGGCTGCTTTACCTCATGGAAGGTGACGCTCCTCACCTCGCCGGCCTCCACGCCGACCTTGTCAGGTTCGCATCCTCGCAGGATGCGCAGTGTGCCTGCATCCACATGCGGCTTGAGCCAGGCTTCGAAGATGTCTGCTGCTGCCTTGGGTTCGATAGTCTCCGTGCCGCAGAAGGAATTGCCCGGGCATGCCTTGCCATACTTGGCAGAATTATAAGTGCGGATGCGCTGGATCATTTCGAGAAACAAGCCGCTGCGCGGGAAGTTCACGCGCTTGCCATTCACCGTGGTCCACTCATCCATGCAGCCCACGCCTTCCGCGCTGAACTGGCCGCCCAGCCAGTCGATGTCATTCACCATCACGATCCTCTTCACGCCAAGTCTCGCGGCCTGGATGGCGGCGGCGCAGGCGGATTCATTGCCACCGACAATGAGAAGATCTGTCTCGATGATCTCAGCGCTGGCGAGGATGGGAAGGAGCAGGAGCGGTCGGAGAGCGGTCTTCATCGTGGGAGAGAGGGAAACGCGTTTTGTGAGGCGTGTCTTTTGTGGGATGGTTCATCGCGACTTCGATGATCACTCCTCGTCTCGAACAAAAAGCCCGCAGGGGTCGTGAGACTGGCCTGCGGGCTAAAGAGAAGAGATAGCTGGCGATTACTGCTTTGGCTTGGTGGTCATGTCGAAGCTGTCACTGCGGAAGGGAGTGACGGGCAGACCATCGATGCTGTAGAGATTGCAGACAGGATTGTCGGACCAGGCATAGCGGACGGCGACAGGCTTGGCCACGCCTTCGGCGCTGACTTCGAGCTTGTCTTTGCCGGTGATCTTGGCGGTGGCCCAGACCCACTTCTTGTCTTCACCACAGATGGCGAAGCCTTTGACATCGCCCACATCCACGGTGCGCAGGGTGGAGCCGAAGGTGTCGAGAGTGACGGTGGCTTTGTTGCCAGCGAACTCGGCGCTTTTGAACTCGGGACTGCGGTAAGGGAGCTTCAAACCGTAGTCCTTCACGAGGGCCAGGCGGGCGAGGCGCTCGGCCACATCACGCTTGTTCTTCGGATGGATGTCGTTGGACTCACCCAGGTCGATGATGACAGCCTGTCCCCCGTTTTTGATGGCTTCCTGCGTCTTGGTCTGGCTCTCGCGGAGCTCAGCCCAGGAGCTGTCGCCCGGGGTTGGCTTCTCAGCCATGAAGTCGGCGAGCTGCACCCAATAGAAGGGGAAATCACCCTGCTTCCATTCGCTGCGCCAATGAGTGATCATGAGCGGGAAGAGGTAGCCGTATTCATAAGCGCGGCCGGCATTGCTCTCGCCCTGATACCAGATGGCACCCTTGATGCCATAACCAATCGTTGGGAGAAGCACACCGTTGTAGATGTTGCCGGGGCGGCTGTTGCCGGTGAGTGCGCTCTGCGGGCTGCCTGGAGCGCGGACGGTGTAGGGCTTGCCTGCTTTTTTGGCTTCCTCACCGTCTGTTTTCCACTTGGCGAGAGCGGCTTCGTAATCGGTCTTGGCCTTCTCGGAGGAGAGATCCTTCTCACGCTGCACCCAGCCATCCATCAGGCCTTTGAAGCGGGCATCTTTTTCCAGCACATCACGGCGCACCCAGGCTTCAGCGGCACTGCCACCCCAGGCGTTGTTGATGAGGCCCACAGGCACGTCCAGCATCTGATGCAGGAGACGACCGTAGAAGAAGCCGACCGCGCTGAAGCTGCCGACATTCTGCGGCGAGCACTCGGCCCAGACGCCTTTGAAATCCTGCTGCGGCTCCTGCGTGCCGACCTGCGGGACGGAGATGAGACGGATGTTTGGATACTTCGCGGAGGCGATCTCGAGATCGGCATCCCAGGAGGACTGCACGCTCCACTGCATGTTGCTCTGGCCGGAGCAGACCCACACCTCGCCGACGAGGATGTTCTTGAGGTCGCGGGTGCTGGTGCCCTTGATGTTCAGGGTGGCAGGCTTGGCATTCGCAGGCACAGGATCGAGCTTCACAGTCCACTTGCCATCAGCGCCCGCCTTGGCGGTCTTGGTCTGGCCGGCGAAGGTCACGGTGACGTCAGTGCCGGGAGTGTCCCAGCCCCAGATCGGGTTGGCCAGCTTCTGCTGGAGCACCATGTTATCGCCAATGATGGCGGGGAGTTTGACTTCAGCCTTTGCTGAAAAGGCGAGGGCCGTGAGGACGGGAATGAGGAGATGCTTGCGCATAGAGGTGAGGAAGGGCGGAACAAACGCGCTGGCGCCATCATTCCTTCCGTCTCAGGAGAACAAAAATACCAGTCGCGTCAGGCCCCGACAATCCGCTGTGGATGCGTGTAGACGTTCATGGTCTCGCCACGAAGAAAGCCGACCAGCGTCTGGCCGCTGTCATGGGCAAACTGCACCGCCAGACTGCTCGGCGCGGAGATGGCGGCGACCACCGGGACACCAGCCGCCAGCGCCTTTTGCATCATCTCAAAGGACACGCGGCCGCTGAGCAGCAGCACGTGTTTGGAGAAAGGCAGGAGGTTTTCGCGCAAGGCCCAGCCGAGGACTTTATCGAGCGCGTTATGACGGCCCACATCCTCTCGCAGCACCAGCAGCTCTCCGTGCTCGTCAAAGATGGCGCAGGCATGCAGCCCGCCGGTTTGCGCAAAGGTAGGCTGGGCCGCACGCAGCTTCGGCGGAAGCGATGCCAGCAATGAAGGTGTGACGAATGACTCAGCGGTGACCTCTGAACTGAGAACCTCGAACTTTTGGAACACACTTTCGAGGCTGGTCTTCCCGCAGATGCCGCAGCTCGAGGCGCTGAAGACGTGTCGCGTGAGGCTGTCCCAGTTCACCACGGCGCTGCCGGCGAGGAGGACATCCACCACGTTGCCATACTTATTGTTCGTGCTCGGACACTGGCTGACTTCCAGGAGATCACGCGGGCTTTTCACCACGCCTTCGCTGATGAGGAATCCAGCGACGAGTTCTTCATCGTGCCCGGGCGTGCGCATGACCACGGCGACGCTGCGACCCTCCACGCGGATCTCCAGAGGCTCTTCACGAGCGGTGACATCTTCCGTGATGGTGACGGCATCCGGCAGAGTGAGGCGCCGCACCGTCACGGGGTAGGTGGTAGCATCACTCATGGCTGGAGTTGTGGACAAAAGCATCACGCCTTGCGTGTGCGCGGTGCCAGCAGGCCCACGAGCAGGCGCTCCATCACGACCTTGGTGTCGAGCTGGGTCGTCACGAGTTTTGCATTGGCCGCGAGGCAGGCGGAGAGGCCGTCGTGCAGTTCATCGAGCGTGAATTTGCGCGCCTCGGCCACGGCCATGAAGAGTGGATAGACATTGAAGCCACTGCCGTCTTTTTTGCGCGGCAGGTGTGAGGTGGCGCTGGAGGGCAGCGCTTCCAGGCTGGAGCTGAAGCCATTGTAACTCATTGTGTTCACCTTGTTCCTTGAGGTGAGCTCTTTGATAATGAGGAGGTTCCGCACTTTCGGCACGATGGCCGCCAGCAGGATGCCGATCGCGTTCTGCCCCTGATACATGAGCACGCCGAGCAGCTCCAAAGCGCGCTGCAGATCACGCGCGCCGATGGCATTGCCGATCTCCCACACGACACCGGCACGACTCATGGAGACCATGCCGCGCACCGTGTTCAGGCCGCAGCGGCGGCGTTCGCCGAGATAGAGGTCGATCTTCTCGATCTCGTTCTCCATCTGGCGTGTGTCATCGCCTGCCATCTGCACCAGCAGCTCAAGCGCGCCGCTTTCGAAAGTGAGGCCGAGCTCGCGTGCCTTGTTCAGCGCATGATGCATCACGGCCTCTTCCCAGCCGGCCTTGCTGGTGTCCGGCTTGTCATGGACTTCCATGCTGGCGATCTTGGAGAGGCGCTTGAAGGAAGTGCGGCGTTTGTCGATGGAGCTCGTGCTGAGCACAAACTTGATGTCCGGCGGCAGGTTCGACTCCAGCACATCCAGGATGTTTTCAAAACCCTGCACGGAGGCCTGGGCCTTGCCGGTCTGGTTGTCGCCGAGGAAATTCGCGCCCTTCAGCCACACCACCTTGCCACCGCCGAAAAAGGGCAGGGTTTGCAGGGCCATGATGACGTTTCCGCAGATCTGGCCGGCATGCTCAGCATTGTCCGCCTGGCCTTCGACGATTTCATTGCCAAAATCGCCTGCTTCCGGCGGGGTGATGCGCTGGACGATCCTCATGGCCGCCTCCTTCACGCGCGCCTCGTCCGTGCCTACGACGGCAAAGAACTGGTTGCTGGAGGTGCTGCTGCTGACGGCGGCGGCGGATTTTTTCGGTGGGGGCATGGCAGGGCCGATGTGTGAACCCAAACGACCCTCGTGGCAAGGGGGGATGGTCTGACGTGTTGCGTCTGCCCTGCGCCCCGCTAAGACATGGGATCACATGGCGAAAATTCGCATCAAAAACCTGGGAAAGATCGTGTCGTGGCTCATGCGCGGCATCGGGGCCACGCTGCGCTTTGAGGTCGAGGACCGCACGGGCGCCTTCGATAAACAGCGCCCCGGCTGGATCTGGGCTTTTTGGCACAACCGCATGTTCGTGATCCCGTATGTGCATGAGCAGTGGTTTGCCCACATCCCCGGCGCGATTTTGAGCAGCCCCAGCGGTGACGGCCAGATCATTGCCGATGCCTGCGCGCAGTTTGGCTTTGAAGCGGCGCGTGGGTCGAGCTCGAAGCCGCAGAAGGGATTGAGCGCCCTCATCATGCTGTCTGAAAAGGTGAAGGAGGGTCGCGATGTGGGCATCACGCCGGACGGACCGCGCGGACCGCTGTATCAGATCCAGCCAGGCATCATCAAGCTGGCGCAGCTCACCGGCGGGACCATCGTGCCAGTGCGCGTGCTCTATTCGCGGGCGCTGAGGTTCAAGACCTGGGACCAGTTCATGCTGCCGCTGCCCTTTTCCACCGTGAAAGTAATCTTTGAGCCGGTGATGACCGTGCCGCGCCGGATGACCGAGGAGGAGTTTGAGGGATATCGGGCCTCGCTGGAGCAGACGCTGGTGAGAGAGGCGTAGGGAAGGCCAAGAAAAGCGGTCAAGGCGGGTCAAGATGGAAGAGAAGGAAGCGCGGTGTGGATTCGTTGGTTTCCGCGTTCTTGACCTTCTGATCGATTTTGACCAGCCTCGAGCTCTCTCATGCGCCTTTCCCTCCTGCTGCTTCCGTTTGTGCTGTCTGGCCTCTCCCTCCTAGCGGCGGAGAGCAAGGACCGTCTGGTCCGCGAGACGGAGCCGCTGACGCCTGAGCAGGAGAAAGCGGCACTGCATGTGCCGCCGGGGTTTGAGGTGCAGCTCTTTGCCAGCGAGCCGATGATCAACAAGCCGATCAACATGGCCTTTGATGCGCGTGGCAGGCTCTGGGTCAGCTCGACGGTGGAGTATCCTTACAGCGCGGATGAGAGCCGCTGGTCGGACCCGCAAGGCACGCGTGTCAAAGACAGCCGCGACGCGATCAAGATCCTCGAAGACACCGATGGTGATGGCAAGGCGGACAAGGTGATCGACTTCGCGGATGGGCTGAACATTCCCACCGGCGTGGTGCCCTGGCATAAGCGGGAGCACAAGGCAGGCTGCATCGCCTGGAGCATCCCGAACATCTGGTATTTCGCCGACACGGATGGCGATGACAAAGCGGATGTTCGGCAAATTTTGTTCGGACCGCTGGGCTATGAAAAAGACACTCATGGCATGTGCAGCAGCTTCCGGCTTGGTCTGGATGGCTGGGTGTATGCGACGCATGGGTTTAACAACACGAGCAAGTTTAAGGCGAAGGATGGCAGCACTCTTGAGCTTCACAGCGGCAATGTTTTTCGCTTCAAGCCAGACGGATCCACGGTCGAGAGGTGGACTCATGGCCAAGTGAATCCGTTTGGCCTGTGCTGGGATCGCTATGGGAACCTTTACAGCGCGGACTGTCATAGCTCGCCGATCTACCAATTGATCCGTGGCGCTCATTATCCGAGCTTTGGCAAGCCTCATGACGGTCTCGGCTTCGCTCCGGTGATGTGTGAGCACACGCATGGCAGCACGGGCATCTGCGGCATTGTGTATCTGGATGGGGGTGTGTGGGGTCCTGAGTGGGATGATCACATGCTCGTCGGCAACCCGGTCACCTCCACGGTGAATCGCGACCTCGTGACCTTCACGGGCAGCACGCCGAAGGCGAATGAGCGGCCTGACTTCATCACCAGTGATGATCCTTGGTTTCGCCCGGTGGATCTTCAACTGGGTCCGGACAATGCGCTCTACATCGCTGATTTTTATAACCGCATCATCGGGCACTATGAAGTGCCGCTGGAACATCCGGGCAGGGACAAGGAGCGTGGGAGAATCTGGCGGGTGGTGAAGGAGGGCTCCACCTCCAGCCTGGAGATGTGGAGTCTTGTGACGCGTGAACCCAAGGGCATCGTCAAGGTGATGGAAAAAGGCTCACCTGCACAGCGAAGACTGGCGATTGAGGCGTTTGCGCAGGATCCAAAACTGAGGGCCGAAAAAAACTTTTCCATGTGCGGTGTCGGGGAGCCTCCGCCTGATGAACGTTACGCAGAACCTCATGCGTGGTTGAGCCTGAGACCATCTCCAGATCAGCCTAACTCACATATCGAGTCTGATGTGGTAAAGGTGTTGAGTCAGAGAGTGATCCATTTGCGCCTTCTTGCCCTCCGCATCGCTGCTGCGCTTGGCCCATGGAGACCGGAAACAAGGGATGCCATGGTCTTCACAGCTTTTGAGTGCCCGACGGATCAAACGCTTACCATCCGCGCCCTGGCAGATGCCGTAACGGCGCATCCATCACCAGAGTTTTTCTCGCCGCTGATTGACCATCTTCATCGTTGCCCTGCCTCGGATGTATCTTTAAAGCATTCTCTCCTGGTCGCGCTTCGCAACTGCCTGGAGGCCGGAGGCATGCGTGAGCTTTCAGACGGGCTGATCCCGCAGGCGCTAAAACGCACGATGTTTGAGGTGATCACCAGCACGCGGACTCCCGAGGCCGCGAAGTATCTGTTTGACCGCCTTCCCAGGATGAACCGCGATGACCAGGTCGGTCGTGCGATTTCTCACATAGCGCGTTATGGTGACGTCTCGTTGACCGTGCCGTTGATCCAGCTGGTGAAGTCTCAAAAGACGAATCCCACCGAGTCCATTCAAGCCATTTCCGACGGACTCAGTGAGCGAGGCGCACCTGTTCCCCTGGAGCTTCACTCGTGGGCGCAGGAGTTGGCAGAAACAATGCTGGTAGATCTAACCAAGAAGCCGCAGCCGTCGTGGGTGGCGGTGGCTTCTGCCAAGGCGCCCGTTTGGGGATTGAAGTCGCGCAAGTGCTCCGATGGCACAGAAGCACAGGTGCTGCAGAGCATGAGCACGGGTGGCGGTGACGAGGAGAGCCGCACGGGCATCCTGCGTTCGAAGGAGTTTGTGACGCCGAGCCAATTATCACTTTGGGTGAACGGACATCGCGGCCCTCCTGGTGGGAAGGCTCATGACAAGAACCGGGTGCGGGTGGTGGATGCGGCATCGGACACGGTGCTCGCGAGTGTGTTTCCGCCGAAGAGTGATGTGTGCGAGCGCATGGAGATGGATCTGACGAAGCATGCGGGGAAGAAGGTGCGGCTGGAGATCGTGGATGGGGATGATGGCAAGGCCTATGCCTGGCTGGGCATCACGCGCATCGAGCCTGCGGTGGTGAGTGTGGAGGACTTCCAGACGGAGGACACGCTTCGGGAGGGCTTGAGGAAGCTCGCGGTCATCCTTCAGCACAGTGCTCCCGCGGCTTTGCGTGAAAAGCTCATGGGCTATCTGCCGCCGAGGCCAGCGCCACCGCCTCTGCCGATTTCACCCGAGCAGCGGAAGCAGATCGATGCGCTGATTGCCTCACGCGTGGAGGCTTTTGCCACGGCCAAGCCTGATATCGCCAAAGGTCGGCAGGTTTTCCAAACGAACTGCGCAGTGTGTCATCGCATCGGGGGAGAGGGCGGGCTCATCGGGCCGCAATTGGATGGTATCGGCACGCGTGGCGTGGCACGCTTGAGCGAGGACATCCTGGACCCGAACCGCAATGTCGATGCGCATTTCCATGTGCATACCTTCACGCTGAAGGACGGGGCGGTCTTCAGCGGCTTCCTGAAAGCCGAGGCCGGGCAGGTGAACATCCTGGTGGATGCCGCGGGCAAGGAGCATCGTGTGACCAAGAAGGATGTGGAGAAGAGTGATGTGATGCCCGTGTCCCTCATGCCGCCGGTGTTTGGGCAGACGGTGGATGAAACCTCCTTCAATGATCTGCTCGGCTACTTGCTGGGGAAGTAGTCAGTGTTGTTGATTTTGGGATACTGAATTTGGCAGACGAATGGGGGCAGACGAATGAATAAATAATATTCGCCTGCCCCCATTCGTCTGCCAAAAAATATTACGTGATGGCCAAACAAACTTTCAGACCAAGAGACACTTATTTCCCAAGCGCTGCCTTCTTGCTGCGGTAGTCGTCACGCAGGCGCTTCAGGGCGACGGGCAGATTCGGTTCGTCGGTGTCGGGGACGGATTCGCCGTTTTGGAGACGTTGCAGTTCCTTTTGGAAGAAGGGCAGCTCGTTCAGACGCACTTTGTCGAGAGCGGCGGTGGCTTCGCTTTGCACGGCGTTGCGATACTCGGCCTTAAGGCTCGCGAGAGGATCCGCGGCGGTTGCCGGTGGTGGCAGGGTAATGGGGGATGATGGCACCGCGACGGGTGTCTGCGGAAGCTGTGGAGCTTCAGGCAGCTTGCCGAGCATCTGGCCTGGCATCGGGGCTTCCTCACGTGCGGAATCAGGATCGTTCGGGTCTTTGAGGACGATCTTGTCCTTCATCACATAGAAGATGAGCATGACCACAGCGGCCACCAGGAAGACAGACAGGTGCAAGCTGGCGCGGAGGCAGGCCCACAGGAAGTCGTCCAGCTTCTTCATAAACGAGGGCTGCGGCCGCACGACCGGAGGCGGCGGACGTCCGGGCGCGTAACGCGGTGGTGCATAGGCTGCCGGGGCGGCTGGCGCATGTGAGACAGGCGGGGGCGCGGCAGGCGCCGAAACGGGCGCGGGTCTTGCAGCAGGGGCCTGGGCGGGGGCTGGCCTGGCGGCGTGTGCTGAAGGGGGATCCGCAGCAGGTGTGCTGGCGGCCTTTGGGGCAGCCCCCTGCTGCTGTGTCTTCAGTGCCTGCATGAGGGCTTCCTTAACCTCAGCGGCGCTGGTGAGGCGGCGTGTGGTCTCGAGCTGCACGCAGCGGCGGATGACGGCACCGAAGGCCGGGGGGAGATTGCGTGAGACGCGGCCATCCTCAGGCAAAGGCTCTCGGCCGAACATTTCGTGCAAAAGTGCGCCGAGATCGGTGATGTCGCCGGTGATGGAGGCCTCGCTCTCATGCAGCCAGGAGATCTCGCCGCTGGGGGCGATGCTCATGCCCACGCCGGTGATTTTGAGCTGGCCTTCCTGATCGACGAGCACAGTGCGTGAGTTCAGCGCGCCGTGTTTCATTCCCTGCTCATGCAGCATGGAGAGGATATCGCAGACCTGCAGGGCATAGCTGTAGGCCAGTTTCGGCGGCACCTGACGCTCCTGAATGAGGTCTGAGAGCACGCGGCCGCTCACGTGCTCGGTGACGAGATAGAGATGGCCGGAGATGGAGCGGCCAAAGTCATAAACGGCCACGATGCGCGGGTGCACGACCCGAGCACGGGCGCGCAGGCGCTCCATGAGCCGGGGCGCGGCATTCAGCGCAGGCTCCGCCATGACGCGGATCATCACGGAGCGGTCTAGCGCAGGCTGGCGGGCGCGGTAAACGGCGCTTTCCTCCCCCACGCTGATGCGCTCCTCGATCTCATACTGCGGCAGCGCCGAAGCGAGCTCTTCGGCGGTGGGGAAATCGGCAGTCGGGGGGATGTCAGACATGATGGGGCGCGTGGACGTTTTCGGGGGGAAGGGGCGGCTTGGCAAGCACCAAGAGGTGGCGCGGTGCCACGCTCGTGCCTTGCGGTCCTTCTGCGGCTGCGCTACCCAGCAGGCCGGATGCCAGCCATGATCTCCAGTACCAGCAACGAGCGTGTCAAACACGCGCGCCGGGTGCGTGACGGACGTGAGGAGGGCTTGATTTTCATTGACGGCCTGCGGCTGGCCGAGGAGGCGCTGAGGTCGGGGGTCATCGTCGAGACGGCTTTTGTGGACGATGAGGCCAGTGATGCACGGCTTGAGTCACTGGTGGCTGAGATGACGGCCCGAAGGGTGCCGGTGTTCACGGCTTCTCGTAGTGTGCTGGATGCGCTGGCGGACACGGTGCAGAGCCAGGGGGTCATTCTCATCGCGAAGCGTCCGGCACCGGATGCGGGCGCGCTGTTTCAGGATCAGACAGGACTGCTGCTGGTGAGCATTGATCGTGTGCAGGACCCTGGAAACATGGGCACGCTGCTGCGCACGGCGGAGGCGGCAGGCGCGCATGGCGTGCTGGTGCTGGGTGGCAGTGCGGATGTGTATTCGCCCAAGGTGCTGCGCAGCTCCATGGGCTCGGCTTTTCGTCTGCCGGTGATCACGGAGGTGAGTCAGGAGAAGCTTATGGAGCTTCGTCAAAATCACGCGCTGCATCTCACGGCGGCGGCCGGGGAAGGGGAGATCGATTACGATCGCTACGATTGGCGTCAGCCCACGCTGCTCTTGCTGGGCAATGAGGGCCGTGGGGTGAGCGCGGAGCTCATGCAGGCCTGCGACACGCGCCTGCGCATCCCGATGGCGAATGGGGTGGAGTCACTCAATGTGGCTGCGGCAGGGGCCGTGATGCTCTTTGAGGCCTCCAGGCAGAGAAGACGCGGATAGTGCGCGTCGGGTCTCACGTTTAGAGATCATGCGCCTGGTCCTTTTTGTTCTTTGCGGTCTTGCTGCCGTGGTTTCCAACCTGGCTGCACGCCCGCCGAATGTGGTCTTCATCCTCACGGACAACCAAGGCGCGTGGACCCTGGGCTGCTATGGGAACAAGGACATCCGCACGCCGAACATCGATGCGCTGGCGAGTGGCGGTGTGAGGTTCACAAGGGCGATGAGCAGCAATGCGGTGTGCTCGCCCACACGCGCGACGTTTCTCACCGGGCTGATTCCTTCGCAGCACGGCGTGCATTCGTTTCTGGACCCGAAGTTCATGATGGGGCCGCAGGCTTACAACACGCTGGGCGAGTTCACCTCCATCGGCGAGATCCTGCGCGATTCCGGCTACACCTGCGGCCTGAGCGGCAAATGGCATCTCGGGGACAACCTTAAGCCTAACGAAGGATTCTCGTTCTGGGTGACGAAGCCGGATGGCAGCACGAAGGAGTTTTATGATCAGGACATCATCGAAGACGGCCAGGTGACGAAGGTGGCTGAATACACGACCGACTACTGGACGCGGCGCGGGATCGAGTTCATCGAGGCCAACAAGGAGAAGCCCTTCTTTCTGTATCTGGCTTACAATGGGCCTTACTCGCTGGGCAATCTGATGCTCAATGAGTCCAAGAACCGTCATGCGGCCTACTATGCGGACAAGGAGCTGCCGAGCTTTCCGCGGGATGCCATGCATCCCTGGCAGCACCATAACAAACAGTTTCACAATGATCCGCGTGCCATCCGGCGCATGGCCAGCGAGGTCAGTGGTGTGGATGATGGAGTCGGAGAGGTCATGGCAGCACTGAAGCGGCTGGGCTTGGAGAAGGACACACTGGTCGTCTACTCCTCGGACCAAGGCTGGATGGGCGGTCAGAACGGTCTGTGGGGCATGGGAGATCACACGCGGCCCATCGGCGCGCATGAGCTGATGATGCAGATCCCGATGATCTTCTCACAGTCGGGGATCGTTCCGGCAGGAGAGACCTCGGACTTGTTGGTGAGCAACTATGATTTCCTGCCGAGCCTGCTGGGGTATCTGAACCTTTCGGCCAAGCTGCCCACGAAGCCCAAGCTGCCGGGACGTGATTTCTCCGTGATCCTGCGCGGTGGTGATTTCGACGCGTGGGACAACACGGTCTTCTATGAGATGGAGACTTGCCGCGCGGTGCGTGGTGATCGCTTCAAGTATGTGCACCGGCATCCTGCGGGACCGCATGAGCTCTATGACATGCAGGCAGATGCACAGGAGCGGTTCAACCTTTTCGGCCAGGCGGGGATGGAGCCTGTGGTGAAGGAGATGTCGGCAAAGCTGGACAGCTTTTTCAAGAGCTATGCCGATCCTCAATACGACCTCCTGCATGGCGGAAAATCCAAGGCGAAGCGTGTGAGTGCTGAGTGATGCGATGAAGTTGCCATCACGACGGTTTCGAGGCATGAGAGGCGCATGAGTTTTATTAAGGGACGATCCAAGCGCGGGCGAAAAGGGAAGGGCTGGCCGTGGCTATGGCTCGTGGCGCTCTTTCTGGGTTGGCAGGGCTGGGAGCAGTTCGTCCACAAGCCGAGCTCGCCCGAGCATGTGGCGGCGAAGGTGTTCGAGGTCATTCTCGATGCGCGCCTGCAGCCGCATCGCGACAATGATGGCGATAGTTTTCATCTAGCGCATGGCGGCCAGGTGCATGAGTTTCGGCTCTATTTCGCGGACTGTCCGGAGAAGAAGCGGCATCATCTCAATGGTGATCGCTTGGCCGAGCAGGGGAGATATTTTGGTGGCCTGAGCGAGGCTGAAACAGTCGCCGTTGGACAGAATGGTGAGGCTTTCACTCGTGAGCTGATGAGCACGCAGCCCTTTGTCATCTGCACGAAGTGGCAGAAGGTTTATAGCAGTGGTCGCTACTATGCCTTTGTGATCTTCCCGGATGATGAGGACCTCTCGGCGAAGCTCGTGCGTGCAGGCTTGGCGCGCATTCACACCGGCGGGACCACCCTGCCTGATGGACGTGCGACCAAGGTGTATGAGCAGCAGCTTCGTCAGATGGAGGCTGAAGCGCGTGGGGCGAGACGGGGTGGGTGGGGGAGCCGGTGAAGGGGCTGCCGCCGCGATCCACGCGCCTTCGCGTTATTTCACGCGTGCCAGCACCGCGCCCGCGACTTTCTCCGGTGTGATCCTGGTCATGCACTCGTAGTGGCCGAAGGGGCACTCGCGCTTGAAGCAGGGGCTGCAGGGGACTTGATGACGAATGACGGTATGCTGATCGCCAAGAGGGCCGGTGAGGACGGGTTCGGTCGAACCAAAAATGCTCACAGTGGGCACCCCGAGAGCAGCGGCGAGGTGCATGGTGCCAGTGTCATTGGTGACAAGCAGATGACAGGTGCGGAGCTGGGTGATGAGCCCGGCCAGCTTGGTCTTGCCGACGAGGTTAGTGTGCTTCACGCCCTCACCCACGAGTACGGAAAGCTGCTCGCCCATGGCGGCTTCACCGGGTGCGCCGTAGAAGGCCCACTCGATGCCAGCATGCTTGCTGGAGACCTGCTTCATCACCTCGGCAAAGCGATCCAAGGGCCAGCGTTTGGCTTGTCCATACTCAGCACCGGCACAGATGCCGATCTTGAATCCATGAACGCTGTCCGGTTCTGGGCGGGTAGGAACAAGCGCGCCCGAGATGTCTGAGCCGATGATCTTGGCAATATACAAATATTTGTCCGTGTGATGCATCGGCGGCCCTTTGACCTTTGGCTCGCGGATCTTGTGGCGCAGAAACTTGCTGCGGAAGGAACCGGTAAAGCCGACGAGGCGCTGGATGCCTGCAAGCTTCAGCTCCAATGTGCTGCGCGTGCTGTTGGTGAGCAGCAGGCCGGTGTCAAAGTAGATGCCTGTCTTCTTGATGCGGCGGGCGACGGCGAGGAGACCTTCCTTGTTGTCCTTGCCAATGTAGCGGTCCACTTCGGGCTGGGCTTCCCAGAGATCACGCAGCTTTTCGGGACCGAACACGGTGAGCTTGAGATCCGGCCGGCCGCCCTTCATGGCCCGAACGGCGGGAAAGGCCATGCAGGCATCACCTAACCAATTGGGTGACCTGACAAGCAGCTCGAAAGGCTGAAGCTTCGATACATCGTAACCCGGAGGGTAAGCGATGCCGCGGCGGTAGCTGTTCAGCATCAGATGCGGCTTGGGCGTCTTCCAGCGGTTGTGCACCCAGAACCAGCTCTCCGGCTGCTGACGGATGAGCGCCTCCACGGCTTGATTCACCTCGGCGGTGAGGGTTTGGAAGGTGGAGCCAGCGCCGGGGCGGATGGCTGGGCCGTAGCTGGCTCGCCAGCGTGCAGGACCATCGTCATACACGGCCAGGGTGACCATGATGGCCTTCGTGCGGAGAGCGACCATGCCAGCAATGGGTGTGGTGGAGGCGAGGCGGTCAAAGAAGGGTGCCCATACGCCCAGGTCTCCCGCGTGTTGATCCACCAGGATGCCGAGGCTGCCGCCTTCACGGAGGTGCTTCATGGGAGCGTGGAAGCCCTCATGTCTGTTGAAGATGGCGTAGCCGTGCTTCTGCCGTGCACGCAGGACATGCGCATCCATGTAGGGATTATGCAGCGGCTGGTAGATCACGCCCGGGTGGCGGCCAAAGGAGCAGAAGTTCGGCAGCTTGTTCAGCACCTCCCAGCAGCTTTGATGAGTCACAAGGCCGAGGATGGGCTGGCCAAGTGCAAGCGCGGCCTGCATGTGCTCCATGCCATCCAGCCGGACACGGGCTTCGATCTGTTCCCGCGTCATCGTGGCCAGCTTCAGGCCGCTGAGTCCATTGGCAAAAACGGACAGGAAGTGCGCACGGGATGTCTTCTTTAGCCAGGCCGCATCTTTCTCCCGGCCAAAGGCGATCTGGATGTTCCGCTGCACCAGGCGGCGGTAGGTGCCGATAGCATACCAAGACACCGCACCCATGGCGCGCCCCACATGCCAGATGAGGATGAGCGGCAGCATTTTGAGCACTGCTTCCATCCCCAGAAAGGCCATGTACACGAGCCAGTAACGCGCTAGTTCAAATCGCGTGTGCTGGGGTGGGTCAGGCTGGTCCATGAGACCCGTTTCCTGACACATCCCGGCCATACTGGCAACGGAAGACGCATCTCTATCATTCAGACCACAACCGGATAAGCGGAGATTTACAACCAAGGTGATGTTTGGCAGGTTGAAGAGGATTATGAAAAACTTTCTTCCCCTCGTGGTTCTGGGCCTTGGGCTCAGCAGCAGCCTTCTCCATGCCCAAGGCGGGCCGACGCAGACGAAGCCGGTGGCGGAGGAGTTCCTCCAGGACGGGATATGGACTGGATCTCTCAAGGGCGGCCGCTACATGGTGAAGTGCGGGCAGATGATCGCCCTTTCCAAACATGAGTATGTGGCCGACGGCGCAGCGCGTGTGGTGGAGGTGAACCTCACCCTCAGCTCAAACACGGCGGTGCGCTTTTACTTCCTGGAGCCGGTGCGGCTCGAGGGAAATGGCGTGGTGGCGGTGGGCCAGCAGGCGATCGACAAAGCCCGCCAGGCGGTGACTGAGGCGGCGGGGCGGATCTCACCCACCCTGACGGAGCCGAAGGTGGTGAAGACCTATCCAGTGTCGACTCATGCTCATACCGTGGAGTATGTGCTCAAGGAGGAGGCGAGGTTGAATTCGCTCTTCGACAGTCTCGAGAATGCTTTCCGTGATCCAGGTCGGAAGCATTTTTGGAGGGAGTGATCGGCGGTCTTAGTCCTTGTCCGGGCTGCGAAACAGCCGGCCGTCATTGGGCTTGTCGGGCTTGTCCGGATTTTTGAAGAGCTTCTTCAACTGCGGTAGCAGTGGTTTCAGGCCGTCGCCAGATGATGGCTGCTCCAAGGGCTTGTTGTTCTCATCCAGGGGCTGGGCCTTCACGGTGCGCTCGCCGCCGCGCAGGAGCTTGGCTTCCCATTTGGGGTTCGAAAGCGCGCCGGAGCCTTTGTATTCCAGCAGCTCGCTGAAGGGCAGGAAGACAATGCCGGGGAGGCCGCGCACGCGCACCTGGGCATTCATATCCAGGCGGTCATTGAGGAAGTCGATGCTGCCATCCAGCAGGATCTTGAAGGCGCTGGTCAGGGCGGTGAAGTCCTTCGTCACCAGGAAGCCATCACCGACGCTGAAGGTGCAGTCGGCTTCCTTGGCGATGTTGTAACCCGCAATTTGTTTCGGCAAGATGGTGCGCAGCATGGGCGCGAGCATGCCGACGATGGGGATGGAGTAGAGGTCTCCATTCAGGATGGTGAGGGCGCCCGTGCCCTTCAGCGCCTGCCAGTCATTCATTCGGCCGGTGAACTTGAAAAAGCCGGTGGCATCACCCTGGCTGTCATTGCCTTTCCAGTAGATGCCGGCGAAGAGGGGCAGGCTGATGTTTTTCAGCATCATTTCACCGGTGTATGCCTTCGCATCACGTTCCGAGGCGGTGGTGCCCTGAAGGGAGAAGCTACCGCCTAACAAAGAGGATTGAATGTCAAACTTTGTGCCGCTGCGGCCACCGCTCACATCCGCGCGCACTTTTTCGAAAGGCATCTCCTTTTTGAAGACCTCGAAAGGGAATTTGGCCGCGGTGACGAGAGCCGTGAAATCATCGGATTCGGGTCGGAGGTCGACACGACCCTTGGCACTCATGGGGCCGCCGAGGGCCTGGCCGCTGACGTCAAAGCGCAGGTCCAGGCCTTTGAAGGTCAGTTCGCCGACCGGAGCGCGGATGAGATAGTCCTCATTGAACAGGACATAGCGCCCGGTGCCGGAGGGATGGTGGAACTTCACCACGAAGTCATTCTTTTCCGGAGCACGATACCAGATGGTCCCCTGCACAGAGGCCTGGGTGGTATTGGGGAGCTTGTATCTGGCCACGATCTCCGCTGTCTTCGGGCCGAAGACTCCGACGACACCTACGGGATCGACACCGGACTTGATGCCATCCAGCTTCACCCACTTCTCCACGTCATTCACCTCCACATGCGCGGCTTCGGCCACGCCTTCAGGACGGCGCACTTTGATGTTCCGAAAGTGCAGGAGCGGATGCTGAAGCTCCACATCCGAGTTGAATTCATCGAGATACAAGCCGCGGTATTTGAAGCGTCGGAAATCACCGTGACCTTTGTTGACCCAGGTCTTCGGATCGGGATCCGTGCCCATCCCTAGGACCTCAAGGTCGATGGTGGAGTCCGGCGTGAACTGAAAGCGCTGGATGATCTCACGCCCCTGCTTGCCCTGCACGAAGGGCAGAAACGCGTTCGGGTCCATGCGCACCGTGAGCTGGTAGCGCGTGCCCTGGGTCTCATGAATCAGCGTCTGCGCGCTGACGGTGCCGGTCTTGTGACGAAGCACGAGATCGCGGACATAGACACCTTCCGGAGCTACGCCGATGTTCGCCTTCAAGCCATCAAAGACCTCGCCACGGGTGCCGAAGCGGCCGCAGTCCAGATGCCCGGTGACCTGCACGGGGCGCTTGTGCTCAGACAGCGGTCCATCCACATGCCACACACCTTCCAGCGCGAGGTGAGGGGATTCGTAGAAGACGATCTCGCGCAGGTTGTCGTTATCCAGAAAGGCCTGGGCGAGACCGGGAAGATCCGCGCTGGAGGTGAGCTGAAAGCGCAGGTCCTCCGCACCCATGAGCCAGGAGGCGCTGACATTCACCTCGCCGAGGCGGTCCTTCAGATGAAAGCGCGTGAGGTCCACGAAGCCCGCATTGTATTCCGCCTCAGCACGCACTTCCTCAGCGGCATAGCTGCCGTACTCCAGGCCTTCGGCCTCGAAGAAAAGCCGCACATCCAGCTCATTGAGCTTATCCAGCGAGCCATTGACCTCCAGGTTCAGACGGGGCGCTTTGGCAAAGGTGAACCGGCTGAGCCAGTCGAGCCCACGCTGCACCCGCTGCTGATGCTCGCGCAGGCCCTGCACACGCTGCATGGCCGTGGGAGGTGGCAGGGCTGGGGGGGGCGGCACTGGAGCGTTTTTGTCGGGCAGCAGAAGCTCGCCGCTGAGGTTTAAAACAATGCCGGCGATGGTACCCTCCACCTGCTGGAGGTCGAGCCGGCCGTCATGGATGAAGACGCGTGCGCTGATGTCATTCAGCTCGATGCGAGTCGGCTCGGCGGCTTCAGGGTTCACCGGGAATGAGACGTGCGTGTGGCTGAGCTCCAGCGCCTCCACCACGAACTGTTTTTCGATCAGCTTGCCGAGATTGAAGTCGAGGATGAGGTGGTCCACATCCGCCAGCACATGCTTGCGCTCGCCATTGGCGAAAACGCGCACGTCATGCGCCACGATGCCGCCGACGGGATTGATCCGCAGCTTGCTGAAATCCAGGTGCAGACCGCGCTGCGCCAGCTCACGGATCACAAACTCGCGCCAGGTCTTCCCAAAGGCATCCGTGCCCAAATAGATCGCCCCCGCCAGCAGACCGCTGCCGAGGATGAGTCGAAGGACTTTGGAGAAGAATGGGTTCAAGCCTGGGAAGGTGCCGTCGGAGCGGAGATTTTCCAGCTTTTAAAACGGACCCCGGCTTGACGAACCCCGCCCCCATCTGGTGTATGGCAGCCGATGTCCGACCTCCTCTCTGCCAGCCTCTACCGGGAAGTGCGCGATCCTGCGTTCTTCCGCGTGCTGGCGGGCAAGAATGCGCCGACCTATGTGGACGTGCTGGATGCGCTGGACCGTGAATGCGCGGAGCAGCCGGACGGGCTGGAGCGCGAGGACGCCATCGAGATCATCGCAGATGTGCTGGTAAAGCATCCTGAATTTCAGCCGGAGGTGGATGAGGGGCTGGCGGATGGTGATCTGGCCGCGGCCTCGCTGCCGCCACGTGAAACGTCCCGGCGGGTGCTGGATCATCTGTCCCGCTGCCGGTGGCTGGAGGAACCGCCGCGCAAGGACTGGCGGCGCCGGCTTTACTTTGATGCGCATGGTTCCACGCTGATTGCCGCGCTGCGGCAGATCGCCCATCCGGAGGCGGCGGTGTTTACCGACAAGATCACGGCGGTGTGCGCCATGCTGGCGAATGAGCCGGAGCTGATCGAGCGGCCTTTGCAAACCGTGGACGTTTGCTTGGCGAACACTCGGCAGGGTTTAGGTGAGCTGAGGACCATGCAGAAGTCTGTGCAGCGACTCACACGACGTCAGCTTGAGGAAGACACTCTAAAAGGAAACTTGGCGCTGGTGTTTGAGGACTATGCGGAGCAGATCGCCCATGGCGCGTATGCGGAGCTGATCCGCTCCCGCCTGCCTGCGCGTTTGCCAGATGCCGTGCGGCGCATCGGCGATCGTTTGCAGGATGACTCGACCGCGATGGCTGAGATGCAGACGGAACTGCTGCGTCGTGAGCCCACGCTGAGCGCTGAGTCTGCCCGCGCCAAGGTGCGGCAGCGGCTGGATGAACTGGCCCATCTGCTGGAGCTGGTACAGCCGATGGCGGACGAGATCGACCGACGCACGGCGGACTTCACGAGGCGCTCGCTCTCGCGTTTCCGCTACCTGCAGGATGTGACGGGTGAACGGCGCACGGAGATCCGCGACTTCTTTGTGACGGTGAATCAGCAGCTTTGCGGAAAGCGCCTGTCCACGGCGTGGGAGCTTTCGGAGCTGCCTGCCTTGCGTTTGCCAGAGACCAGGCTGCCCGCGGGTCTAGATACACTCTACGCACCTCCTGTTAGGCGCATCATCGGCGAGCAGGCCACGCTGGATGATGAAGTGACGGATGCCGAGCGCGAAGAGGGCCTGCGTGGCATGGAGCGGGCGCTGCGTGACTCACTCTCGGTTAGGCGCGCGAATGAATTTGTGAAGCGTCTGCCGGGTGAAAAAGGCGCGCGCATCTCCAGCGCAGACCTGCCGGTGAGCTCCGAGGCTGATTTGACGGAACTCATCGCCCTGCTGCTGCATGCGGAGTCGAACGAGGCCGCCTACAAGCTGGAGACGGTGCGCAGTCGTGAGGGAGCAGAGGCCATCACCCTTGACACGCTACCGGGCGCACGCGTGGAGCATTTTGACCTCATCAAGAAATGACCGAAGCCGATCCCAACCTTAACGAACCCACTGCCCCGGAGACGCTGCTGCGCCTGCCGGACCAGGATCGTGTGCGCCTCGCGGAGGCTCTGCAGGAACTGCTGGCGCATGGCTCGCTGCTGGGTTTGGAAAGCGGCCAGAGCGGACTCTACAATTGGTGTCGCCAGAATTTCGAGTGGCTGCGTGAGACGGCGGCTCTGGCCGGGCTGGATGTGGCGATGCTGCATGAGGAGCGCATGGTGCAGGCCATCCCTCGCGTGGGATCCATGGTTTTGCATCTCCGTCAGGATGCAACCTTGGTTTGGCTGGCGCTGTGGTATGCCGGGGATGTGCGCTGGCGTGACGAGGGCGAGACGCAGGCCTTCCTCACGGTTGCCGAGCTGAATGCCTTGCTGAAGGATCAGCTTCTGCCGGATGCGGTGGGCCAGATTGCGCGGGGTCGGTTGCGTGAAATTTTGCGTCAGGCGGCGCGCTTCAATCTCATCCGCTTTCAAGCGGCGGAGCCGTTTGAAGAGAGCGGGATCGAGGTGCTGCCGGCGATTCGGCGTGTGGTGCCCTTCCGCGAGCTGGCGGAGTGGACGGAGTCGGCGAATGCGCTGAAACGTGGCGAGGCCGTGGCTGCCGTGACCGCTGAAGAGGAGGTGGAGGCATGAGCAAAGGAAGCCGCGCCATCCGTCTGTCACGGCTCCATGCCATCAACTGGTATGGCTATCAGGACACGCTGACCGTGCAGGGAAATCTGGTGCTCGCGGGTGTCACGGGTTCCGGCAAGTCCATCCTGATGGACATGCTCATGCTGGTGCTGGTGGGGCCGGAGAAGGCGCGTCATCATTTCAACCGAAGCGCCACCGGCACGCAGTCTGACCGCACGCTGAAGGGTTACTGCCTGCTGGACACGAAGCGCGAGGAGAACGGTCATCCGACCTATTTCCATGACAAAGGCGTAACCACCTATGTGGCAGCGGAGTTCACCTGGCCGGATGGCAAGCGCGTGGAGACCTGGGGGCTGCGAGTGGAGTTTCGCAACACCGGTGAGAATGATGGGCACATCAGTCCTTTCTTCTGCCAGGGATCACTGGAGAAGGATGACTTCATCCAGACCTCGGTCGAGGATGGGAAGCGTCGCACGCTGGACATCCTGGGCTTCCGGCAGCTGGTGGAAGCACGCCAGGGCCGCATCTTTCCGTCATCGCGCGAGTATCTGCGCGACATGAGCAACAGCGTTCACCTCAACTTCCATCGCGAGGTGCTGGACCGGCTGCTGCCGAGCGCGATGTCCTTCACGAACCTGAAGAGTTTTGATGATTTCTGCCGCCGCTTCGTGCTGCCGAGCGAGGCAGTGCCAGTGGATGATGTGGTGGCGAGTTATCGTGACTTTGAGTCCTATGAGAAGGAGCTGCGTGATCTTCGCGGCCAGCTCACACGACTGCAAAACATCCGCCAGCTTTCTGAGACGCGGGTATCGGCGCAACGTGACCGTGAAGTGTCCAGATTCCTGGCCGTTGAGCTGAATCATGAGCATACCCGTCAGCAGGCTGCGAGCATGGAGCAGCGGCTCGCGAAGCTCCGTGAAAGCTTCGCGGGAGATGAGCAGCGTTTGATCGAGCTTGAGGAGAGCATCACGCGTTGCCGCAGTGAGCGTGAGAAGCTGCTGGGGCTGATGAACGAGTCTTCCGAAGGGCGGCTGTATCACCAGCTCACGGAGCAGGGACGCAAGATGGAACTGGAGCTGCTGCGTCTGCGTGATCTCGGCATGAAGCTCAGTGACCGTCTGCGCAAGCGTGTGAAGGATGCGCGGCAATGGCTGAAGGACGTAAAGCATGCGCCGCTGCCGAAGCCGGTGGACACGCATCGCTTCGACAACGCGATCGAGATGCTGGAAAGCTGTGATGAAGCCGCCACGGCGAATGCGCTGAGTCTCTTGAGAGATGCCGCGGATCAGGTGTGCAAGAACCTGCGCCTCGCCTTTGCCGGGGATGCCGAAGAGCTGCGCCGACTGCGACACGACCGTGCGGATCTGGAAGCTCAGATCAGCACGCTGAAGGCAGGGTTGCCGCCGATTGACCAACCTTTGCTGCACACGCTGAATGATCGCTTGCTGCCGTTTCAAGGGAGGCTGGCGGCACGGGCTCTGCGTGAGCTTTGCGAGGTGGCGGACGAGACGTGGCGTGAGGCCATCGAGGTCGCGTTTACGGAGAAGTTTGCCATCATCGTCAACGAGGAACAGCATGCGGAGGCGCTGCGCCACTTTCATGAGCTGAATGCGGCTGCCCAGGGGCCGAAGGCGGCGCTGGAGTCACTGATTCATCCGGCGCGGATGCTGGAGATGAAGGCGAAGGCTGCGAAGGGATCGCTGGCGGAGAAGATCGAGACGGATAATCCGGTGGCGAGGGCTTGTGTGAATCATTGGTTCGGCGAGGTGAAGTGCGTGCAGAAGATCGCCGACCTCGAAAAGCTGGACGCGGCCATTTTGCCTGACGGTCTGATGCTGCGCGATGGTGTGACGCAGCGTGCACGGCGCTATGACGGCGTGCCGTTTGTGGGCAAGCGCGGTCTTCAGCGCCAGCAGGAGCTGAAACAGGAGAAGCTGAAGGACATCATGGCCAGTCTTCGCCGGCTGGAGCCGCTCGAGACTGAGATCAATGCCATCCTGACTGACAAGGATGCCAAGATGCCGGACCACGGTTCGCTGGCGCAGGATCTGGTGCGTGTGGAGGCTCTGCCGAAGATGGAGACGGATCATGAAGAGCTGATGCAGCGGCTGCAGGAGATCGACACAGGGTCTCTCCATGAGCTGGAGCAGCAGGCGCATGATCTGGAAGCTCAGGCCAAGTCCTATGAGAACGAGCGTCTCGAGATCGCCCGCAAGGGTGCTCAGCGTGAGATCGAGCAGACGGAGAAGATGCTGACGCAGCGTCGTGAGGATGCCTCCAAGCGTGAAGACGACTTTTTGCGCATCAAGCGTGAGATCGATATCTCAGCGCATCTGGAGCGCTATCAAAGCTGGAAGCAGGACATGCTGGAGAAGTTCCTCGCGGCGGATGTGGCTGCGCGTGAGTTTGAGAAAGAGGATCGTAAAGCCTCTGAGCTGGCTTTGAAGTCGGAAGGGGAGCTGAAGGCCGCGATGGTGGAGTTTAAGAAGACCTTCTCACCGCGCTTTGATGATCTGCCTGAGGACGGACGCAGCACGAAGGACTATGACAAGCTGCTGAAGCGCATCGACGGCCAAGGCATTCCTGAGTTTGAGAAGAAGGCCGAAGCTGAGAGAAAGCGCTGGGAAGGGCTCTTCCGCACGCAGGTGCTCAGCCGCATGCAGAAGGCGCTGAAGGACATCGACAACATCATCTTCCTGCTCAACAAGCAGCTCAAGCGGCAGATCGGGAATGACACCTATCACATCAAGAAGGAGCCGAATCCGGAGTTCCGCTTCTACCGTCATCTCATTGATCTGAACTCCACGCGTGATCCGGATGATTTGTTTTTCTCAAGTCTCGAAGGCGAGTTGCGCGATGCGTTGAATCACTTCCTGCAGACGCTGGTGAAGCAGGGCAACAGTCCGGAGGCGGCGAAGCTGCTCGATTACCGCCAGTATTTTGATTACGACCTGCTGGTGACGGATGTGCGGCAGCCGGATGCAAAGCCGGTGAGCGTGGACAAGCAGAGCGGCAAGATGAGCGGTGGTGAGAACCAGAGCCCTTACTTCGTGGCCATCCTTGCCAGTTACCTGCATGCCTACAATCGCCATGAGACACGCTGGAAAGAGCCGAGCCTGGCGCTGGTGCCGATTGACGAGGCCTTCAGCAAGCTGAGTGGCGAGCGTATTCAAGACTGTCTGGCGGCCATGCAGGAGCTGGACCTCCAGGGTGTGTTCAGCATGTCCAGCGGCAACATTCCTTTCGCTTTCAGTCTGTGTGATGAGCTGATCGTGGTGACCAAGACCGAGAAGCGTGAAGGTGGCAAAACCCGCATCCGCAACATTCCTGCGGTGCTGTTCCGGGATTCGCCGGAGGGCAGGGAATGGATGAACAAACATGGCTCATGAGCATCCAGCCTTTCTGAAGGCCCTGGCCAGATGCTATCGTGAGTCTCAGATGGGACGCACGGGGATGGGGGCGACGGATTACACGTTGGATTATCGCAAGCTGCTCAAGGAGGCGCATGCGGACAGTGCTGAGGCTCGGATCGTGGCGGAGGAGCTTCTGCGAAGGGCTGCTGGTGGATCACAAGGAAGACTGATTCTCGAAACACAGCCTCGCGATGAACGAATCATCCTTTTGGTTCGGCTGAAGCGTGAGGGTGGCGAGGAGTGGCTGTTTCGATGTCTCGGTGAGTCATCGCCTTCGGAGGAGCGTGCGGCACTGTCGGCGCTCTTTGGTGAGTTCCAGGGGACTGTGCTGCCTGCTGAGTGGCTTGAGAATCATTCGAGCATGGCTCTCACGGGGGGAAGTGTGGAGCCTTTCAAGCGCGATGATCTGGCGGGGAATCGCGAGCTGCTCACGGTCCTGACGCGCGTGCTTGAGTGGAAGGGTGAATCGCTGATCCGTTTTGCGAGCTGTGTGATCTGCCATGATTCGAAGAGACTGGAAGTGCTGCGAGCAAGACTGGAGAAGGCACTGGCGCAGATCTGCGGAAAGACGCTGGAGGAGCTGGGGTTGCTTGAGAAGCCTCGGCAGGTGCTGCTGCATGGTTCTTTGAGGCTGGAGGAGCTGGATCTGTCTTCGTTGCGCGGGCCGTTTGCTCTTTCGGAAACCGACATTCGCGCTGCGAAGATGATCGAGTGCCCGGCGGGACGTGTGCTGATCGTGGAGAATGAGACGACGTTTTTGGAGATCGCGAAGGTCAATCGTGACACCTTGCTCATTCAAAGCAGCTATCCGAATCGTGCGGTGCTGGCGCTGTTGAGCCGACTGCCTGCGGACATGCCGGTGCATCACTTCGGGGACACGGATCCGGCGGGCTTTGATATTCTGCGGGATCTTCGGGAGCGTTCGCGGAGGTCTATTCAGCCTCTGCACATGAGCCTTCGTGCGAGGGCTGGCTCCGGTGATCTCACGTCGCTGGAAAAGCAGATGCTGCAGCGGCTCATTCAGCATCCACTGATGACGGATTGCTTGCCACCGTTGCAGGTGATGCTTGAATCTGGTCAGCGCGGCGATTTTGAGCAAGAATCGCTCGGTCAACCCCTCTTGAAGTCATGGCCTTTTTTCCCCACCGAATCTCTGTCGTTATGAAAACACGTTTAGCAATGCTGGCCGTCCTGGTGGCGCTGGCGGGTCTGGCTTTCATGCAGGCGGAGGAGCGGAAGAAGCTGGCGCTTTCGACGGAGATCAACACGGCGGTGACGCCGATGCTGAAGCTGGAGAAGGACGGCTATGGCTGGGAGGAGCGGCATGATGAGATCATGCGCATCAAGAATGAGATCGATCCGGAGATTGTGCTCATCGGGGATTCGATCACGCATTTCTGGGGCGGGAGGCCGGATGGCGGACGCATTGGCAATCGTGGCACGGAGACTTGGGAGAGCTTGTTTGGAAAGCGTCGCGTGCTGAACCTGGGCTTTGGCTGGGATCGCACGCAGAATGTGCTGAAGCGGATCGAGCTGGGTGAACTGGATGGTTTGAAGCCGAAGGCGATTGTGATCCACATCGGCACGAACAACACGGCGCAGACGGAGAACTGCCGGTCGAACACGCCGGAGGAGATCGCGGCGGGCATCGGTGCGATCGTGGAGCAGTGCCAGAAGAAGTGCCCGGGCGCGAAGGTGATCGTGATGGCGATTTTCCCGCGTGGGAAGATGGCTGACAATCCGAAGCGCGCGGAGCTGGCGAAGATCAACACGGTGCTGTCGGCGGCGCAGAAGGACAAGCCGGGGGTGACCTATCTGGACATCACGGACAAGTGGCTGGAGGCGGACGGGAGCATCTCCAAGGAGGTGATGCCGGATTCGCTGCACCCTAACCAAAAGGGTTATGGGATTTGGGCGGAGGCGCTGAAGGGGGTGCTGCCGTAGGCGCAGTCGCCAGACTGCGGAAGCGTTGTTGAGCGCTCGACCTGATTCCGTGCTCTGGCGAGCACGCCTACATCCGATCACTCGAAGGTGATTCCCTGCCAATAGGCGAACTCCCAGGCCCAGCCGTTGGGGTGGGCTTCGAGTTTCAGGGTGATTTCCTGGCCGGAGTAGGGAGTGAGGTCGATCTCGATGTCTTTCCAGCGGGGCTTTTGGGAGTCGATGGTCTGCTCTTTGATCTCCTTGTCGTTGATCATGACTTTGAGGAGCCAGTCGCCGCGATCATCAGAGGCGACGCGGAATTTGAGCTTGGTCTTCGTGACCTTCAGTTTGTGCTCGAGGCTTGCGGGCGTCTTCTTGTCCGTGAAGGGATGCATGAGCAGGACGTTTGTCTGGCCGTGATACTCGGCGAGCTTCACGGGCGTGCGCTCGAAGTCGGGAGCATTGACTTTCCAGTCGGGATTCCAGTGGCTGACGCTCTCCCAGTCGATGGCGCGCCAGTTGGTTTTTTGAGGTTTGGCCGTGGCAGGCTCGGCGAGTTCGACGCCGCGGATGAGCAGTTCCTTCTTCTCCTTGGTCAGCGGGCCTTCATCAGGCGGGGCGAGGATGTACCAGATCATGTCGCGGAAGGCGGTGTCGGGGAGATTGCCGAAGCCCATGGGCATGAGGCTTTGCTTGCTGTTCGTGAGCGTGGAGATCTCCGCGCGTGAGACGATCTGCGAGGCGCCGCCTGGCCCGAGGAGTTTCACATGGCCGGGAGTGTCCTCCACGACACGACCGCTGAGCGTGCGGCCATCCTTGGTGGCGAGGGTGAAGTTCTCATACCCGTTGCCAATGATTTGGTTAGGGTCGATGACGTTGGCGAGGAGTGCATCGAGATTGCTGCGACCGCTGCCGATGAGGTCGGGGCCGACTTTCTGACCGCCGCCATGGAACTCGTGGCAGACCATGCAGGTGGCGGTGAAGAAGAGTTTTCCATTCGCGAGGTCGGGCTCGCCGGTGAGGCAGGCCTGTTTCTTCTGGGCGATGAGTGTCTTGATGTCTTCAGAAGAGTCTTGCCAGGCGCCGAGCACCTTGAAAGCATGGTCGCGAGTCGCCTTGTCCTTGCTGGTGGCGAGTTGACGACGCACGGGAGCAGGGAAGCCGCTGGCGCTGATCTGGCCTTCGGCGATGGCATCGAGCATGGCATCTGTCCAGGTGTCGCGGCCTGCGAGGGCTTCGATGGCGGCGTAGCGGATCTGGAAGTCTTTGGAAGCGGCGAGGCGGAGCAGGGCAGGGATGAAGTCATCTCCACCGATGTCAGCGGCCATGCGGATGGCAGTGACGGTGAGGGTGCCGGGCTCATTGTCATTGAGCAAAGAACTGACAGCATTCTTGACGGAGTCCGTGCGCACTTGGCGAAGCGATTGCAGGATGGCGATGCGGTCCTTTTCACTCTTCTGAGTGTCCTTGAGTCCGATGAGGAGTTCCTGAACGGCGGCTTCATCTCCCCACAGAACGGCGAGCGTGCGCGCATGAGCGCTGATGGCTGGGTCGTGGTGCTTGCGCCAACCCGTGAGGGCGGCGGAGACATTGCGCACGGGCTTGGTGATGCTGCCTTCCTGGCCTTTGATCAAACCTTCTAGCGCAGTGGCGAGCAGGGCATCTTGGGCGGTCAGACCTTCACAGAAGGCGAAGGCACGATCCACATGCTTGGCGTTTTGAGTGTCTGACAGCCGGTGCATGGCCTTATGAACGATGGACTGCGAGAAGGGCTGGGTTTCAGGGGCGGTTTCGGCGAGCCAGTCTAACCAAAAGGTCGGATTGGCGACGAGCATGGGCTCGATGGCCTGCCAGGTGGAGAAGCTGAGCATGTGGTCTTTTTCCGTGCTTCCCGCCTTCATGAGCGCGGTGAACATTTCCGGCCAGGCGAGGCGCATCTGATCCTTGCCACGACCATCGACCGTGAGACGGCGTGCGCTGAACTGCCGGAGAGCAATGGCGGTGGCGAGACGCACGGCGGGATCTTTGTCGCCTGCGAGTCGTTCGAGGAAGCCAGGAACGCCGATGCTCATGCCTTCCTTGAAGAGAGTATCCGCGGCGTGCTCGCCCACCCAGCGTGCGGCCCAGAGGCGGAAGGGGGCTGATTTGTGCGAGGCGGCGTAGTCGAGCGTGGATGCGACTTTGCCATCGTGATCGAGCTGGCCGATGGCCCAGAGGGCCTCCATGCGGGCAAAGGGTACTTCGTCGGACTTCACCAGGGATTCGAGGCGTGCGGATTTCTCAGCGTCCTTGCGCTCGACGAGGATGCGGCGGGCCATGCGGCGCAACCAATTGTTGGAATCCTCGAAGAGCTCAACGAGTGCTTCGGTGGAGAGTTTCTTGATATCAAGATATGTGTCGAGGCGAGATCCTTCCAAACCCCGGGTTTTGAAGATGGGCTGATCCACGTTGCTTGGGGGCAAAGTTATCTCGGGCAGACCGTCGAACTCTGTCACTACCGCTGAGGCCTTTTCCGCCACCCTGCCCGTGTATACCACGCGCCAGATGCGGCCGCGATCGCGGTCGACGCCTTCGGGGTTGGCCTTGGCATTTTGATAGCAGGGATACTTGTCGCACCAGTCCATGACCCAGAGGTTGCCGTCGGGGCCGGTTTGTGTGCTCACCGGGCGGAACCAGCCGTCATTGGCGCGAAGGAAGTCGCGCCGAGGCTCGCATTTGAATCCTGCGCCGACGGGTGTGATGACTTCTTCATGGACGGCGTTGTCGTGGATGTTGCCGATGAAGGCATGACCCCAGGTGTCTTTGGGATAGCGCCCTCCCTGGTAGATCTGCACGCCGGCGTAGGCGGCGCGGAAGTGCTTGTGCTTCACGATGCTGGGCAACTGCTCATAGCAGTATGGATTCTCCGGGGCTCCGCCCTGACGCACGTAGATGCCGCCGGGCGCCATGTGGAAGAAGTGATCAATGACACAGGCGCTGATGAAGAAGTTGCCCGCAGCATCGTAGTCGCAGCCCCAGGGATTGCTGGTGCCATCAGCGAAGACTTCGAACTCCCAGGCGGGAGGTGTTGCGTCACTTTTGGTTAGCTGAGCAGGGGCGGACTGGCCTGGAGGCTCAGCCACTTTCACGGGTCGCGCGCGGCCAATGCCGGCGTCGAACTTGAAGCCTTCGTTCTCGGGCTGGCCGGGGCGGCGAACCTTGCTGTTGGTGAAGACGCCGTGGGTCATGTAGAGCCAGCCATCCGGGCCCCAGGTGAAGCTGTTGACGAGCTCGTGCGTGTCTTGTCGTCCAAAGCCCGTGAGGACCACACGCCAGGCGTCGGGTTTGTCATCGCCGTTCTCATCGCGGAAGTGAATGAGGTGCGGCTGCTGGCCGATGTAGATGCCATCATCACCGCAGAGGATGGCTGAGGCGAGATTCAGGCCCTCGACGAAGACGGTTCGCTTGTCGGCCTCGCCATCGTTGTTCGTGTCTTCGAGGATGATGACGCGATCTCGGGGAAGGTTCTTGGTTCCTGGTTCTTCGTTCTTGGTTGGGAGGCACTGAGGCGGGACGGGGTGGTATTGGTCGTCCTTGGCTTCGTTGCCGAAGGGTGCGGGATGCGGTGAGCCATTGGGGTATTCGTAGGCTTCCACGACCCAGAGCCGGCCGCGATGGTCCCAGGTCATGGCCACGGGATTTTGCACCATCGGTTCATGCGCGAAGCAGCGGACGGCGTAACCTTCAGGCACGGTCATCTTGGCGCGTGCTTCCTCGGGAGACGGACATTCGTTCGTCGTGGGCAGGTAGGTGCCGTTGAGTTCCTTGCCTTTGGCTGAGGGTTGCAGTGCAAGAGCGAGGCTGGCGAGGAACAGCGAGAGCAGCGGGTGATGCTTGTTCATGATTGATATGCCGATGCTACGAAAATGTGGTCGGGGAGTGGCAGACAAATTTTGGGGTGGATACGTCAGGAATGACGAAAAGCGGAAAAGGGAAGTGGTGGAGTGAGGGTGAATGGAGGCTGAGCAAGGCAACAAAAAAGCCCTGCGGTGAGGCAGGGCTTTTTCAAAAAGCAGGTGGGTTGATACAGCGACTACTGTGGCGGAACGCGGAAGAGCTTGCCTGTGTAAGGGCATTTGACTTCCATGCCGGTGGGCAGGCCGGTGACATCCACGAGCTGATGCTTCGCAGCGTAGGGGCTGTTCACGAACCCGGCACGGCCAGGAATGGCAACGCCATACGGTAGATCAGCGGCGGGAGCTGGTGTGGGGGCAGGAGCAGGAGCTGGCTCGATTTTTGGCGGCTCGGGCTGAGTCACCGCAGCGACGTTTGTATTAGGCCTCACGCTCGGAGCGGGTTTTGGCTCCACGCTCGGAGCGGGAGGGGAATTGTCAGCCACACGCGGAGTGCTGCGCACACGTGGAGTCGGTGAAGCAGCAACCTGAGGCGCAGTGTTCACACCATTGGGCACGATGAAGGGTTTTTGGGTGTAAGGGCAAACCACTTTCGAACCAGCGCTCATCCCACGCACATCGACAAGACGGCCTGGTGTGGTATAAGGAGAGCGGACATAACCTGGCAGATCCGATACCGCGCGTGCGACGGGGAGATCTCCCGTCATCTGTGAAGGAGGTGGAGTATCGATGCGCGATTGCACCGGAGCACTGTTCACGCGAGGCGAACTGGTGGAGCGAGAGGCCACCATTTGATTCGACGAAGCACTGGTGAGCGGAGCGCCCGCACCCTTGTTCATGTAATAGGTGATCAAACCACGGCTCTGAATCTGGTTCCACGCTTCGCGGGGGGGCATGGAACAGGACACAACGGCCATCGCGGTGATACCGAGCAACGGCAGGCGTAGAAGCACTTGGGAGAAGTTCATGGGAGTCCGATTTTTTTAATTTCGCATTCCCAGTTTAGTGAACTTTTTTGTTTTTGCAACAATAATGAGTTCCGTAAAAGGCTAGAGTGGCTTAATTATTTATTAAAATAAGGTTTTTCATAACTGGCGTGCACCCAGATTTCCGTCCAAAAGAGGGGTCATATGCAATGGCGAATCATCACAGTCGGGAAGCCAGCGCTGCCATGGGCAAAGGCAGGCATGGAGGATTATCTGGGACGGCTGAAGAGGGCTGCCCGCGTGGAACATGTTGTCATCAAGGAAGGCCCGCGAGATCAAGTGGAAACGCAGCTCCTCCAGGCGAGCGAGGACAGCCTGCGCATTGTGTTGGATGAGAGGGGCAAAGCACGCCGGAGCCTGGAGTTAGCTGGCTGGATCCAGGAGCATGATGTGCGTGGAACGAAGCGCGTAAGCCTGATCATCGGCGGTGCCGACGGGCATTCTGAGCGTATGAGAAAAGCTGCCGATGAATGCTGGACCCTGTCCACGTTTACTCTTCAGCATGAGATCGCTCTCGTGATCGTCATGGAGCAGATCTACCGCGCCTATAGTATCATCAGGAAGGAGCCTTATCACCGCGAATGACGAAAATTCCCAATCCCCGAGTATTTTGCGGATGTGAGAATCAAATCTGGCCTGCTTTCTCCTTGTTGAGAAGCTAAGGTATGCTTATATTTTAAAAAAACCAAGTTTCTGCCTCCCGGGCCTCTCATGTCATCTTCTGTCCTCCGAAATGTGATCCATCCGCGCTCAGCAGGCTCAGGGCCGCTGCCGGATGTGGTGCCTGATGGTGAACTGGCCCACGGCGCCGCCGGGGTCGACGACATGGAGCGGGTGCTTCACGTGCTGGTGGAGAATGCACCGGTGGCAATGGCCATGTTTGACCAACAGATGCGCTACCTCCTGGCCAACCGGGCCTGGGTGGAGGAATTTGGCCTGGGATCCGTCCACGGTCTTCTGGGGCGCAGCCAGTATGATGTCTTTCCCAGCCTGCACCCGGGCTGGAGGCAGGTTTATGACCGGGCACTCCAGGGGCACATCATCCGCAGTGAGCATGATGCGCTTTCAGGTCCCGATGGCCGGCGGATCATTTACCGCTGGGAGGTCAGGCCTTGGCGCCGCCAGTTGGATGCCAGCGTGGGAGGTCTGATGATCACCTGTGAGCGCTTTGGCCACGGGGAAACTCCCGCCGAACCTGCGAATCAGGACGAAAGCACCTCCAAGAGTGCTGCGAATACCGCCGCCGTCCCTCTTTCATCCGCCATTGTGGATCTGGCGGTGCCGATCGTCTCTCTTAATAGTCAAGGCGTGGTGCAAGTGGCGAATGTGGCTGCCACGAACGTCTGCCTGGCCCGTGGATTGAAAGAAGGCGAGACGGAATTTTGGGAAGCTTTTGGAGACGGTGGACCGAGCGGGATGATGAAGCAGCAGGTGCTCACAGCCCTGGGCAACCTGCTACAGCCTGGCGGCCCCAGTTCTGCCCTCCTCAGCATGCCTTCCGCGCCCACCCCATCCGGTGTGGGGCACGTGGCCTGGGCGGCTGCGCCTGCGGCGGAGACAAATGTGGCCACGCAACGGCCGACGCGCTGGCTGCTGGCACGCTCAGCAGAAGCGCAGACCCAGGGCGAGGAGCTCTTTACCGCGGTGGCTCTGCCCCATGAGCCCACGCTGAGGGCACCCATGGCACCGGCAAATCTCCCGGCCATCGCGACCGCGGTGGCAGCGATCGCCCAGCCTCCAGCCGCAGACGGCCTGGGAAGCGGGATCGAGCTGCGACGCCTGCAGGATGATCTGGCGCGCGCCAAGCAGGAACTGCGCACGCTGCATGAGGCCGAACGAACTTTTGCACAACGTGAAACTCGTCTGAAGCAGTATCTGGACTCGCTGCCTTTCGGCGTGCTGGTGCTGAATGAACTGGGTGATCCGCTTTTCCAAAATCAACCGCTCACCCGCCTGCTCGGCCGCTCCATGCAGAAGGATGAATCCGTGGAGCAGTGGCTGTCCGCGGCTTGTCCCAGTGAGATCCATCGCGAGCATGTGACCACGCTGTGGCGTGAGGATGTGTGGCGCCGGCAGCTCACCCGCACCTTCACGCTCGCGACCGCAGACGGTCTGCTGAAGGACCTGGAGTTCCAACCGGCGAGCCTGGCAAACGGCGGGCTGCTGGTGAGCATCCAGGATTCGACGGAGAAGGTCCGTCATGAGGAACAACTGCGTGCGACGGAAGCCAAGTTCCGTGCGCTGCTGCAGGAGTCGCCACTGCCCATCGTGCTGATGGACAAGGCGGGAAGCGTCTTTGAGGTGAATCACAATGCGGAGGAGCTTTTCGGTCATCCGAAGACGGAGCTGCGCCGCCATCCGTTGGATCGTTGGTTAGACGCTGCAGGCGCCGCCGCGCGTGCCGAGGCAGTGCGGGATCTCCAACTGCGCAGCCAGCGCAGCACAATGATCGACGTGCATGTGGTCCGTGAGGACTACGATCCGATCCCGGTGCACCTGCATCTGGCGCAGGTGATGGATTCCGAGGGTGAGCCACACTGTACCATCCACTTTTTCGAACTGGAGCCTTCCCCGCAAATTGTTGAGGTGCCTGTGGAAGTCCCAGTGGAGGTGCCGGTGTATATTTACACACCCGCCCCTGCACCTGCTGCGGTGATTGCGCCGGGCACGATGCCTGTTTTCCCACAAGCTCCAGCCTTTGCTCAGGCACCCGAGTTCTCGCCGGCCCCCGTTGCGACTCCGTCGTTCTCGCCAACGGGTCGTGCCATCAGCACGGTGACCCGGACCGTGACCCGGCAGGTGCCCACGGAGACCCTCATCTTCAAAACGAATGTGAACGGTCGCCTCAAGGCCTGCACCGAGCGTGGTTTGGAGCTCCTGGGCCTCGCCGAGGAAGAGGCGCTGGGGCGTCCGCTGCATCAGCATTTCCGTCCGAGTGATGCGACGGGTTTTTACGCGGACCTGGCTGAATACGCGCAGGATCCGAAGGTGATTCATTCGCTGGTGTGCTTTTCACACACGGGGGCACGTCATCCCGTACAGGTCAAAGTGGAGCCTCTCGGCGGCGGGTTTGACTTCGCGGTGCATGAGTTCGGCATGACCACGGTCTATGATGAGATCGTGGAAGAAATACCGGCTAAGGAGGAGCATGCCTCTTATCCCGGAGAGATGGTGGGCGAGTCTGTCGCGGACGCGGGTGTGGCTTATCATAGTGAGGCTGGAGTCCATCTGGCGCAGCCAGAGCCAATGCCGCTTCCTGTGAGCACCGAGCCCGCACCTGTGGTGAATCTGGCACGCGAAAGGCTGCTGCTTTCCGAGACACATCACCGGATCAAAAATCATCTGCAGATCATCTCCAGCCTGCTGAATCTGGAATCCAACACGATCTCGGAACTGAATGCGCGCAATGCGCTGCGTTCCAGTCAAAACCGCGTGCGGTCCATCGCGGATCTGCACCAACACCTCTATGAGGTGGCGCAGGGCACGGAGGACAGCTTCAAAGATTTTGCCGAAGGGTTGGTCTCCCGTCTGCGCGAATGCTACGCAGTCTCCGAGGACCGGATTACGGTGCGGTTCAATCTGGATCCGACTGAGATCCAGCAGGAGTGGCTGATGCCGCTGGCGCTGACGCTGAACGAGACACTCTCCAACTGCTTTGAACATGCCTTCCCGAACGAGCGGCTTGGCCAGGTCCATATCAGCCTTCAATATGGCGACGGGCACGGTGAGCTGATCGTTACAGATGATGGAATTGGTCTCTCCGAGGACCTTCGTCCCGGCGCTGCGGCCGGTCTGGGTCTAAAGATTCTGGCAGTCTTCGCTGAACAGATGAGGGGGCGATTGCAGCTCAATCGCCCTGAATCAGGAGGAACTGAAATTCGTTTGCGATTTCCTATAGCAAGTTCTGATATTTAGAGTTAGCTTGGTATTGCTAATTCCAAAATGACCGGTTTTGACCGACTCCGTATCCTCATTGTCGAGAACGAAGGCCTCGTGGGCTGCGACATGGCCGCGTTCCTGAACGACCTCGGCTATCGGGTCGTGGGCACTTGCTCCACCTGTGACGACGCCACTCGTCTGTATGATGATCTGCGCCCGGACCTCGTGCTCATGGATGTGCATTTGGATGGACCGGTGGACGGCATCGAAACGGCGCGCCGTTTGCAGCAGCGCGGGCCTCTGGCCATTGTCTATGTCACGGCCTGTGCGGACCTGGAGACAGTGAATCGCGCGCGGGAAACGCATCCGCAGGGATATTTGCTGAAGCCCTTCAGCCATGACGAGCTCAGACTCACCGTCGAAGTGGCTGCCACTCGTGTGCAGGAAGATAAAGACCGTCGTCATCGTGAGCAGAGCTATCTGGAGACATTTGAAAGCTTGGCGGATGGCGTCATCGTCGCAGATCTCGCGGGTGTGATCGTTTTCAGCAATCCGGCGGCCGCTGCCATCACGGGCTGGGCGCAGACGGAATGCGTGGGCCGCTCGCTTCACGAGGTCTTCCGCATTTATCATCCAGGTGGTGAGCCTGCGATGGTGGAGCTGGCCACACCCTCCCAGCCTCCGCAGGAGCGGACGGTATGGTTGACCTCACGTGAAGGGCAGCGGGTGCCTGTGCAGGATCGCTCAACACCGCTGCGTGACCAGAGCGGGCAGCTCACGGGTGTCGTCATTCTTTTCCGCGCCATGCCGCTGCCGGTGGATGCTGCGGCGACTCCCACGACAACCGCTCCATCGACCTCCTCCACGACATCGGCTCAGGCGCCGCTCGTTGATGTGGTGGAAAGCATTTCCGATCCGCTTATCGCCCTGGACGGCCGCTGGCGCATCACATATGCAAATGCGAGCGCGCAGCAGCTTTTGGGACGTCAGGCAGAGAAATTGTTAGGCTCGCATCTGTGGGACCTCCTGCCGTCCGCGACTCGTGATGAGCACTATGGCTCGCTGAGTCATGCCATGCTGCATCGTGAATCGGTGACCCGGGAAATCTATCTCGAAGAGAAGCAGATCTGGATCGAACTGCGCGGTTATCCGTTTGCGGAAGGTTTGCTCCTGCTGCTGCAGGACATCACTTCCAAGCGTGAGGAGGCTGAACGGCGGAACCGCCTGGATCGTCTGGAATCGCTCGGTCTTCTGGCACGTGGTTTTGCGCACGAGTTTAACAACCTGCTGACGGTGCTTCTCGGTAATCTTTCGCTGGCGGAAATGCGCCTGCGTACGGTGATCCAGCTTCCAGAGATCCATACGGCGAAGCAGGCCACGTTGCAGGCGCAGGGTCTGGTGCAGCAGCTGCTCACCTTTGCCCGCGGCGGCGCGCCGATCAAACGGCCCACGAGGGCAGGCGAGCTCATCGAGCAGTTTTTCCTGCATCACAGCCGGGCGGCGCGCATCGAATACCGTCTTGAGATCGCCCCTTCACTGCCCACGCTGGCACTGGACCCGGCACAGGTGCGTCGTTTGTTAGGCAATCTGGTGCGCAATGCCGAGCAGGCCCAGCCGAATGGCGGCGTGATCACGGTGCGCTGCCATCCGCATGATCCAGGTGCGAGCTATCCCCATGAGATCACCAGTGATGTGCCGGCGTCATCGACAGGCATTGTCATGGAGGTCACGGATCGGGGTGAAGGCATTCCTCCGGAGAACTTGGCACACATTTTTGAGCCCTACTTCAGCACGCGCAAGGCTGAGAACGCCACGGGCCTGGGCCTGACGGTTTGCGAATCCATCGCGAAGGCGCATGGCGGCTCCATCTCCGTGCGCAGCGAGGTCGGGAAGGGCACAAGCGTGAGCCTCTATCTGCCCGTCGATGCCGATGGTGAGGAGGTGGACGCCCTGGGGCTCAGCCGCGCTTTCGAGACGGCGCCGCAGGCAGCCGTCACACGCATTCTCGTGCTGGAGGACGATCCGCTCGTGCGCGCGCTGATTGTCCGCAATCTTACCAGTCAGAGCTACGAGGTCACGGAGACCGCGGAGGGCAGCGAGACCGTCAAGGCCTACCAAGAAGCTCGGCAAAATGGCCGCGCGTTTGACCTGGTCATTCTTGATCTGAGCATTCCAAATGGCATGGGCGGCGTGCGCACCATGGAGAAGCTCCGCCAGTTTGATCCCGAGGTGCTCGCCATCGTCTCCAGCGGTTATAGTGATGACCCGGTCATGGCCAAGCCCGCAAGTTATGGCTTCGCCGCGGTGCTTCCCAAACCGTATGAGCCCGCGGACATGCTGCGTCTGGTGAAAAGCGTGCTCAACCAGCGGGCGGTGGGGAAGTAAGCTGCTCGTAGCCGATGAGGTGAGCCTTCCTCAGGAGCTTTTGCCATTTCTTGCAGTCTTGAAGGCATGCTTGAGCATGCCTCGAATACGCACACGCCGTCACACGGGGCGCAGGACGCTTTTCACGACCTCGCCTTTGTGCATTTTTTCGAAGGCTTCGTGCCATTCAGTCACGGGCCACACACCGCCGATGATGGGCTTCACATCGAACTGACCACTGCTGAGCAGGGCGATGACGCGCTCCCAGATGGGCCAGTTGTGACTGAAACTGCCCTGCAGGGTGATGTTTTTCTGCACGAGCGGATCGATGTTGAAGCCGAGTGGCTGGGGACCCCAACCCACTTTGCTGATCCAGCCAGCGGGGCGGACGATATCCAAGGCGATCTTCAGCGTGATGCTGGCACCAGCGGCATCAATGACGCCATCGCAGCCGAGGCCGTCGCGTTGTTGAGCCCAGGGCTTGGCATCGCCGATGATGACCTCACAGCCATACTGCTTCGCGATCTCGAGACGATGAGCGTCTTGAGGCAGGCCGACGAGAGCGACTTCAGCGCCACAGAGACGGGCCATGGCGGCACAGAGGATACCGATGGTGCCCGGGCCGAGCACGATGACGCGGTCACCGGGTTCGATGCGGGCGTTTTTCACCACGGCATTATAGGCCACGCAGCAAGGTTCGGTGAGGCAGGCCTGCTCAAAGGGGAGCTGATCGGGCACATGATGGAGGATGCGGGATGGCACGCGCACATACTTCGTCATGGCTCCGTTCACGCCGTAGCCGAAGCCTTTGCGCGTGGGGTCGAGATTGTAGAGGCCGCGACGGGTCATCGGGTTGTCGCGGGAGATGATGGCGGCGGTTTCGGAGACAACGCGGTCGCCTTCTTTCCAGTGCTCCACTTCCTTGCCGACTTCGACGATGTGGCCGCCGAACTCATGGCCGAGCACGACGGGATAGTTCACCGGCCAGGAATGATCCGCGGTCCATTGGTGGAGGTCGGAACCGCAGACGCCGACGTTGGCGACTTCGAGCAGCACATCATCAGGGCCGATGGTGGGCTTTTCGATTTCACGGACTTCGACGGAGCCCTTTTCAGGGGCATAGTTGACGACGGCGGCGGATTTCATGGGTTGGTGAGGGTGGGATGATACGTCATTTCCAATCCGCACCACGACAAAGAATGGATGATTCGCGACAGACGGGTTTTGGCGATCATGGCAGTGCATCCTGGATAGCGCGGTGTGCGAAGGGTGTGGAAGGCCGCGGCTTTGCGCACGTTATGCACCCATCATGAAGTGTTTTCTATTTACCCTGGTCCTCTCATGCGCGGCGTTGGGCTCGTCTTTGGCGGCGCAGCCGAACTTTGTCATGATCTTCATCGATGACATGGGGTGGGGAGACTTTTCCTGCTTCGGGAACAAGGACGCGAAGACGCCGAACATTGATCGCATCGCCGCGGAGGGGATTCGCTTCACGCAGTTCTATGTGAACTCGCCTATCTGCTCACCTTCGCGCTGTGCACTGACGACGGGGCAGTATCCGCAAAGGTGGCGGATCACCTCGTATCTGAACAATCGTGCGGATAACGAGCGTCGTGGCGTGGAGCAGTGGCTGGATCCGCAGGCCACCACCCTGGCGCGTCTTCTTCAGCAGAAAGGCTATGCCACCGGACACTTCGGCAAATGGCATCTCGGAGGTCAGCGGGACGTGGATGATGCGCCACTGATCACGGCCTATGGCTTTGATGAGTCGCTCACGAATTTTGAAGGCATGGGGCCGAAGCTTTTGCCGCTCACTTTGAAGCCGGGAGATACTGCGCCTGGCAAGATCTGGGGTGATGCGGAGCGTCTGGGCAAACCGGTGACGTGGATGCAGCGCTCGGAGATCACCACGGGGTTCATCGATGCGGCGATTCCGTTCATCGACAAGGCCGCGAGCCAAAAGAAGCCGTTTTTCGTCAATCTCTGGCCGGATGATGTGCATGGGCCGTGGTGGCCGCCGGTGGCGAAATGGGGTAACAACAAGCGTGAACTCTATCTCTCTGTGCTTCAGGAGATGGACCGGCAGTTTGGCAAGCTCTTCGAGCATTTGCGGGCAAATCCGGAGCTGAGAGACAACACACTGGTGCTCATTTGTTCCGACAATGGACCTGAACCGGGTGCGGGAAGCGCAGGGCCGTTTCGTGGTTCGAAAACCACTCTTTATGAGGGCGGCACCAGATCACCGCTCATCGCATGGGGGCCGGGTTTGATCGAGAAAGGCAAGGTGAATACGGCTAACGAAAAGTCTGTCTTCGCGGCTTTTGATCTGATGCCTTCCATGCTTGGGATTGCAGGTGTGGCTGTGCCGGAGGGAGTAAGGCTGGATGGGGAGGACATGTCTTCGGTCCTGCTGGGCAGAGGTGAGTCGTCACGAGCGTCTCCGATTTTTTGGCGTCGTCCGCCGGATCGGAAGACGGCGGGTCCTGCACTGCCGGAGAGGCTGCCGGATCTGGCGATGCGTGAGGGGGACTGGAAGTTGCTCTGTGACTATGATGGAAGCCAGCCTCAGCTCTATGATCTGGCCAAGGATCGTGCTGAGACCACGAATGTGGCGGCGCAGCATCCGGATATTGTGAGCCGGATGAGCGAGAAGTTGCTGACGTGGCATCAATCCATGCCGCCTGACAATGGCCCGGCGCTGGGCATTGAGATTCCAAAGGGCAAGGGGAAGAGAAGGAAGGTGAAGTGAGGCGCCCGCGCATCTTTTGAAATCATGGGCGGTTGGCTTCGTTACTGGGCGGCCATGATTCGTTTTCTTTGCTGCGCATTCCTCTTGCTTGTCTGCTCGGTGCTCCCTGCTCGGGCGCAGCCGAACCTGCTTATCATCACCACAGATGACATGAGCTGTGATTCCGTGGGTGTCTATGGTTGCAAGCTGAAGGACACGACGCCGAACATGGACAAACTGGCGGGGCAGAGCCTGCGGTTTAACCACGCGCATGTGGTGGTGGGGAACTGCATGCCCTCGCGCAATGTGATGTGGTCGGGCAAGTATCCGCACAACAACGGGATCGAGGGTTTTGTCGCGATCACGAAGGAGGAGAAGAAGTATCCGGTGCTGGGCGAGATCGTGAAGGACGCGGGGTGGTTCACGGGCATTCGTCACAAGGTGAGCCACTCCACGCCTTACTCGCCGTTTCCGTGGGACATCGTGCTGGGTGATGAGCGGAAGGACAATGCGAAGAACCCGCCCTCCTGGGGCAAGGCAGCGACGACGGGCATTGAGGCCGCAAAGAAGGCCGGCAAGCCCTTCTGCCTGCTGCTGAACATCGCGGATCCGCACAAGCCTTTCTATGCGGAGGGGAAGGGCGGCAAGACCATTCCGGATGACGATGTGCCATCGAGAGTTTTCACGCCGGAAGAGGTGCCGGTGCCGGGTTTCCTGCCGGATGATCCGGCGGTGAGGAAGGAACTCTCGCACTACTACTCGAGCGTGAGACGCGCGGATGATGGAGTGGGTGAGATCCTCACGGCGCTGAAGGCCTCCGGCCAGGATGAGAACACGATCATCGTCTTCCTTTCGGACCATGGCATGCCGCTGCCGTTTGCAAAGACGCAGCTTTATCATCACAGCTCACGCACGCCGCTCATGGTTCGCTGGCCGGGGGTGACCAAGGCGGGCGCCGTGGATGACGAGCACATGATTTCCACGGTGGATCTGCTGCCGACGATCCTGGACATGCTGCAGATCAAGCAACCGGGCGGGTTTGATGGCGCATCCTTTGCAAGCGTGCTGCGTGGCGAGAAACAGCCTGAGCGCACGATGGTCTTTAAAGAGCATAACGAAAACTCAGGCGGCCAGAACACACCGATGCGCGCGGTGCAGACGAAGGACTGGCTGTATATCTTCAGCCCTTGGTCGAATGGCGAACGCATCATGAGCGGTGCCACGAACGGGACTTCGACCTGCCGCCAGATGCGTGTGCTGGCGAAGAGCAATGAACAGATCGCGGGTCGCATTGATCTCTTTGATCATCGTGTGCCGGAGGAGGCCTATGAGGTGCGCTACGATCCAGATGCGCTCACCAATTTAATCGCCAAGCCTGAGAATGCCGCGCAGGTGGCGGTGCTGGAGAAGGCGTTCGAGGAGTGGATGGTGCGCACGGGGGATCCGCTGCTGGAGGTGTTCCGCAAGCGTGATGATGTGGCGTTCCGTGAGAGCTATATCTCAGGTCTGGAGAAGCAGCAGGTGAGCCGCAAGGATCGCAAGGCCAACAAGGCGGTGATGAAAAAAGCTGCGGGCGCAGGTCCGAAGAAGGCTGCTGCGCTGATCACGCTGGAGACGCCGGAGTCTGTGACGCGTGGTCAGAAGGCGATAGTGAAGGTGACGCACAATTTGCCTGCGGAACTGGGCGAGAAGCCGATCCAGGTCACGATCAAGAGCGGCGATGGTGCGCGCATCGAGCGCAAGGAGGTGAAGGTCAGCGGCACGGGTGTGATTGAGGTGACCTTTGATATTCCTGCGGAGGTCAAGGGGGGCAAGGTCAGCTTCGCCGGGCTGGTGGGCAAGGGACTTCAAGACTCTTTGCAGCATCTTCAGTCGAAGCCGGTGCCGGTGGAGTAGGGAAGCAAAAGTGGGACGGGTTTGCAACCTTTCTGCGCGCCAACACCTGCAACTCCGCGAACAGGAAACAGGTTGAAAACCTGTTCCACTTTGGGTGAGATGTCGATTTGGTGCCTGAAGTTTGGGTGTTATTCCAGGCACGAAATCGACGAAATGTCGATTTGGTGCCGAAAGTTCGGTGGATTTTTCAGGCACGAAATCGACATCAGAGGATGATCAGGCCTTCTTCATCAGGCTTTCCATGGGGACGAGAAAGTCGAAGTCATCACGCTCATCAATGCTTGAAGCGAGCTCGCCGGTGTAGATGAGGCCCGTGCGGACGGAGTGGCCCTTGGGGAGTTTGAGGCGCCTGATTTTCTCATTCACCTCGTCGACGACGGAGGCTGCGATTTGGGAGCGCATCTTGATCTCGAAGATGTAGAGGCAGCGACGGGTGCGGATGAGCAGATCAATCTGGCAGCCTTCACGACGAAGGGTCTGCTTCTGATGATAAGGACCGGCGTTGAGCACGAGTTTTTTGTCCAGCTCGATGTGGGAGAGCAGGATGTCCAGGTTGGCGTGAACGAGGTTCTCAAGCTGAAGGCCGAGGATGGTGTCCCAGCCAGCCAGCTTCTCGAGCGCGGTGTTTTTGAGCAGGCCTTTGGCGATGCGTGCTTTCACGGGGTCGACGTACTTCAGGTAGAAGCGCAGGTAGTTGTCAGAAAGCCGGTAGCGGGCATCACGCGTGCGGCTTTGGCCGGTCTCGGGATCAAAAGGAATGTCACGGGTGATGAAGCCTGCTTGCTCGAGCTCGCTCAATGAATCGCTGAGGCTGCCGCCACGGGCACGCTCGAGTTCCTCACTGATCTGGTCCACACTGTGGGGACCATCCACGAGGGTGCGGACGATCTCGCGATAGGTCTCCGCGCGGCGGGTGAAGATGTCGTGGAAGATGCTGTCGAACTCGTTGAAGAGCATTCCGGAAGGATGGAAGCAGAGGTCCGCAATATTTTGTTCGGCAGTGCGCGCTGGATTGATCTCCTCCAGATAACGTGGGACGCCGCCGGTGACGGCGAGGAGGCGAAGTTTTTCGACGGGGCTGATGCGTGATCCGCGCCTGCCCCAGAACTGCACACAATCCGGCAGGGTGAGGGGACCCAGACGGAACTGCCAGGAGCAGCGGCCGACGAAGCCGGTGTTGTTGAGGATGTTTTGCTCGATCCACGATGACACGGAGCCGCAGAGCACGACGACCAGGCGCTGGCGTTTGGAGAAGAGGGTGTCCCAGGCGGTCTTGAGATGCCCGGCGAAGTCGGCATCGCCGATGGCCATCCAGGAGATTTCATCGAGCAGCACCACGACGGTGCCGCTGGCCGGGATCTGGCTGGCGAGGAGCTGGAAGGCGGTGGGCCAGCCATCCAGCGGCACCTTGGGAGCCTTGGTCTGCTTTGCGAGCTGGCCGGCAAAGGCATCCAACTGAGCCTGGCGGTTGATGTCCTCACGCGGAGGCAGGCCCATGAAGCTGAGAAAGTGGTCCGCCTCCTGGGCGCATTCGGTGATGAAGCGGCTCTTGCCGATACGTCGGCGGCCCTGGCATGTGACCAGGGAGGCGGTTCTCTTTTGAAGGAGACGCCTGAATTCCTCGCGCTCTGCGCTGCGACCAATGTAGCCGTCCATGAGATGAAATGTCGATTTGGTGCCTGAAAAGCTGGCAATACTTTTGGCACGAAATCGACATTATGTCAATTTCGTGCCTGAAATACGGACGAAAGTTCAGGCACGAAATCGACATCAACGGGCTGGAGGCTGCGTGCGCATCAGGGCGGCGTGCTCCAGCATGAGGCGGTAGCTGCTGAGCCAGTTGGCCGTGTCTCCCTGGTTCATCGCCCAGGATTCACGGCCCCAGAGGTAGGCGGCCTCGGCCCTCTCCCAGTCACCGAGACGATGCCAGTGGATGCCGAGGGCCACGCGCGGCTCCTCGTGATGCGGGGCGAGCTGAATGGCTCTTTGGATGGATGCGAGCGCATCCTTATAACGGCCGATGGCATCGTAGGCATCAGCCAGGGCGAGGTGATACAAATGGTTATGCGGATTGAGTGAGATGGCATGCTCGAGGTCTTCGATGATCTGCTTCAGCACGGGGCTGTCAGGGGCACGATCTTTATCAGTGAGGGTGTCGAGCACGGCCAGACCGCGCTGATAGAAGATCTCGCCATTCGTAGGGTCGAGGCGCGCAGCCTCGTCGAGATGGGCTTTACGGGCAGGAGCATCTTTGCGGGCTTCGGCGAGTTGGGCCTGGGCGAGTGCCATATCACCACGACCATAGCACCAGGCTCCTGCGAGAAGGGCGAGCGAGGCGAAGCCGAGAGTGATTTTGGTCAGCACGCGCACTCCGGGCAGACGGAGAAGCGGGCGCTGCATCTGCTCAAAGCCTGGATTGGCCAGCACGCCGAGAAGCAAGGCACCGGTGAGCGCGGTGGCGGGCACATGGTAGTGAAATTCAAACAGCGCATGCACCAGTGTCGCCGCCAGAGCCGCCAGTGCGCCGAGGCAGAGCGCGAGATTCATGCTGAGCACGCGGCCGCTGTTGAGGAAGCGCTCGCGCACAAACCAGCGCAGGTAGCGCCAGCCATTCATGGCATGAGCGAGGATCAGCAGCAGCAGCATCCCGATGCCGACCCAACCGTAGTCAGCGAGCAGTTGGAAGTGCTCGTTGTGTGCGAAGAGCGGTTCGGGAGCCCATTGAGGAAGCTTGTCCGATCGCAGGCGTGTGCCACCATCATAGAACATGCGCGCGCCAGCACCGATGAACGGGTGTTCAGCATTCTGACGAATGGCGGATTCCCAGATGCCCAGGCGGATGTCGCTGGTCATGGTCAGGCGCTCGGCACGACCGCGGAGGTATTCTTCATTCACCTTCCACAAGACGGCACCGCCGAGAAGGCTTATCACGATGCCCCCGCCGAGAAGGCTCCAGAACATATGGCGCTGCGTCTGCCAAATGAGCCATAGCGAGAGGAAGGCAAAGACGAAGCATCCCGCCACGAGGCCGAACAAGGCTCCACGGCTGACCGTGAGAGACATGCCCACGGCCATCGCCACACAGCAGAAGGCCAGCCAGAGCTTGAGCACCGAGCCGCCGCGGCCAAAGCAGAGCCAGCCTGCGGAGAGAAAGAGTGCCACTGACAAAAAGGCGGCGAGGTGGTTGGCATTCGCAAAGAAGCCGCCGATGCGCCCGGGCTCCGCAGGCCGCAGGAAGTGCGGCACGACATGGAAACCCCAGTTGCCTGAGAGATGGATGGAACCCACGGCGAGGTTTCCAATGACAAGCAGCAGCAGTACGACGAGCCAGGCGACACGCCAGCGCGGATGACTAGCCGCAGTGACGGTGAGAATGTAGGTGACCAGGCAGCCGAGCAGGATGATGGCATCTTCACGTGCATAGGCGCTCACCGGAGACAGCGCGGCGCGCCCGATCATGTAAGCAGAAAAAGCCAATGTGGCGGCGAGACACACATCGCTCGGCGGAAAAAGAATGCGGAGGCGCCAGCGTAGAGCCGCGAACAGACCTGAGATCCCGAGCAGGATGGCACCGGGCCAGAAAAACAGGAGGCGTGTTTCGGTGCCGAGCACGCCTGTGATGAGCAGGGCGAGCAGGAAGAGGACAAGCGCGACGGTTTGCAGCATGGCTTGGGTTTACAGAGCGGACAGGTAGGGCGCAAGACTTTGGGTGGAGATGACAGCCGCAAAGGATTGGCAGAAAAAAGCGCAGCCCTCTTTCGAGGGCTGCGCCAGCCTATGGTACCAACTTGTGTCTTAACACACCTTGTGCACTCACAAGGAATTGATGAACTCGATCAACTGCTGCCGCTGGGCCGCGGTGAGCTGGGTGTAGCGAGTGCGTGAGGGGACGGCCTCACCGTCATGCGCGCGGATGGCTGCATCGATCGTGGAGGCGCGACCATCATGCAGATACGGTGCGCTGACACGTACGCCCCAGAGAGGAGCGGTTTTCATTTCACGAGCACCTGCGTCTGCCTGGACGATGCCATCCCCAAGACGGCCCATGTCATGCAGCAGCAGGTCGGAATAGAGCGCCACTTCCTTCTCGCTGAGCGCGGCGATCTCATGCACACCCGTGGTCATGCTGGGTGTATGGCACACAGCGCAGCCGGTGGAGGTGAAGACAGCTTGGCCAGCAGTGGCATTTGCGGTCAAAGCCCGCGTCGGCAGAGGTGCGAGCAGGCGCATGAAGTCAGCACTATGGTCGATGTCTGCCTTGCCGGTCACAGGATCGATGGTGTCCTCCGGATCATTGACGCGGTCATGGGCGGCCAGCACGTCCGCCTTGCCATTAGGCGCATTCTCCGTGGGGAAGAAGCGGCTGGTGATGCCCATCTCATTCACATACGCATCGGCTGAGAAGGCGAGCAGCGTGGCCTGCTGGGCCTTCCAGCCGAAGCGTCCCACGCGCTCGTCACCCGTGGTCACGTCCGTGATGATGGCAGCTCTGCCAAGCACGCCGTCCGGTTTGCCGTCCATCTCACCCGCGAGGATGGTTTCATCCGGAATGGCCTCGATGAGGCCGAGACCAAACAGCGCAGTGGTCTGACGGCGAACGACCACATTCGCCTCACGTGGAACGACTTCGCGCGCCGCAGGATGGATGGACATGTTCTGCAGCAGCGAACCGCCGAGCGAGGCGAGCGGGTCAAAAATATCATTCGTTGTTCGGCCAAAGCGCGTGACATTGATGGTGCCGGCCCCGCCGATGCCACCCTGCACATGGCAGGCCGCGCAGGAGTTGCGGTTGAAGATGGGACCGAGACCGCCCGCGGCATCTTCACGATTGTTGAACTCCAGACGACCATCGGCAAAAGCCACGAGATCGGCATCGCTCAGGCCAGGAAGCGGATCCGCCGCGCGTGGCGCCCCATTCCGGCGGGCCATCATCTGATGCGGAGGCCGGCGGCGCTGGGAATCGCGCATGGGAGCGGGGCCACCTCCGCCCTTGGGTTGCTGGCCTGCGGTCGGTGGCTTCTGCGGACCGGCCGGTGGTTGTTGACCTCCAGCAGGAGGTTGCGGGCCCCCGACGGGAGGCCTGGGAGCACCTATGGGAGGTTGTTGACCGGCGGGAGGTTGCTGGCCTGCCACCGGGGGCTTTTGAGCACCTGCAGGGGGCTGCTGCCCGGGAGGTGGCGGCGGGCTGGCGGTGGTCTGACCGAAGGTGATCCCGGCTACTGCGGTGAGCAGCAGGATGAGATGGTGAGGTCCAGTGGTAGGTTTCATGGCTTGGGAGGTGCTGAATGTTTTGGGAAGTTATTTTCCCTTTTTCAGCGCCTAACCTGATGTGGCCATGTGAAGGAATGATGATGCTTGGGCCGGAGATTTGTTAAGGTCCGGTAAATCTAGTTAGACTTCCATGGAGACCTGGGAAGTGGCGTCACCTGAATGGCGTGCTGATCACAGCCTGCCCAGCAACCATCCGCCGATCTGCTTCGCCGCTTCGGCGGTGATCTCGGACTCCGTGATGACTTCTTGGTCAGTGAAGTCCTGGCGATGAGCGATACGTCCGGCCTTCCAGACCCAGGCCATTGGGTTGTAGGGACCGACTTGGCGGGGGTTGCTCCAGGTGTGGAGGCCTAACGTATGGTCATTCACGGCAGCGGCCATATGCATGGGGCCGCTGTCGACACTGATGACCCAGTGCGCGTGGCGCAGACAGGCGATGAGCTCCGCGAGGCTGGTGCGGTGACTGAAGTCCATGATGTGCGCGCCGGTAGGGCGGGACTTGTCATCACTCATGCCCACGAGCACCACGGGACGCGGCGCCAATGCATCACAGAGAGTCTGCAAAGCTTCGGGTGAGAGGGATTTGCCAGCGCCGCGTGACCAGGGATGAATGACGATGAGATCATCACGCTGCGGCCAGCCTGCTGGAAGGACACCTGGAGCGAGGGGGAAGCTCAGATGAGCGGCATCAACCGTTAGGCCAAGGGCGCGCGGCAGGGCGAGGTAGCGGTCGACGGCATGAGCGCTGGCATCCACGGAGATCACATGGTCATGCATCAGCCGGGCACCTTCACGGGAATCGGAGAGACCGAGGATAGGTCGTGCGCCGCTGGCACGGGCGAGCACGGCGCTGCGAAGCAGGCCTTGGAAGTCGAGCACAAGCTCGGGCTGGGTTTGACCGGGGAGCGTAGCGCGTGCCCAGCGTGCGGCTTTGAAGATGGCGGTGAGGCCACGGAAGCTTTTGCGTGGGAAGGGGATGACCTCGTCCAGCCATGGCGCGCCTTGAAGAAGAGGAGTCCACTCGGTGTTCGCCACCCAGCGTATGCGCAGGTGCGGGTGGGCCTGCTTGATCGCATGCACCGCAGGCAGCGTGTGCACGATGTCTCCCAGCGAGCTGGGTTTGACGATCAGGACTGATCGAAAATCCGCGAGGTTGGGCAACGCGGTGTCAGTCATGGGTCACTTGCCGAGGGCGAGGCGATCCGCGAGGAGGGAAGGAAGACCAGCGGCGCGGATCTTGTCCTGCGCTGTCTGGATGTCATACTCGAGGCGACGGATGGAGATGGTCTGCGCCTGCACATCATAGATGGCATAGGCAGCACGCCAGTCACCATCACGCGGCTGGCCCACGCTGCCGACATTGACGAAATACTTCACACCGCGCTGGAGCTGGACCTCGGTGCCACGGGCTGCGCGGACGGAGTCGTCCTTTTCGAAGATGCGCGGGACATGCGTGTGACCGTAAAAGCAGACCTGGGTGAACTGGTAGCTGAAGCTGGCCATCGCATCAAAGCGGTTGGTCACGTA
>JAZKCU010000023.1:0-6611 GCA_040387935.1 Verrucomicrobiota bacterium
CCTGGGTGAACTGGTAGCTGAAGCTGGCCATCGCATCAAAGCGGTTGGTCACGTAGCCCCAGCTGCCGGGGGAATCCAGCGTGGCATGGACGATGGTGAAGTCACGCACCTGGCGGACAAGCTTCAGATCGCGCAGCCACTGACGCTGCTCCTCGCTGAGTTGGGCACGGGTCCAGAGCAGAGCGGCCTGAGCCAGGGGGTTCAGCTCCTCCAGCTGGGATTCGCTGGCTGCCCCTTCATCATGATTGCCACGGACGACAGGGCAGCCCATCTGGCGCACCGTTTCCAGGCACTCGGCAGGATTGGCGGCGTAACCGACGATGTCCCCGAGGCAGACGTAGTTTCCGCAACCCTGCTCATGAGCATCCCACAGCACGGTCTGGAGGGCCTCCAGATTGGCGTGAATGTCTCCGAAGATGGCAAATTTCATCAGTGGGCAGGGGAAGGGCAGGGTCTAGGGGGCGCGCATACTCGGGGGGAGTGCCAGGAAATCAAGCGCTTAGACAATCGTTGGACAGGTGGCTAAATCGGCCGGGTGGCTCGTGGATAGGATGGGGTGTTTACGGGATAGATGAGGATGTTAGGCCGGCACTGTTCACGGCGGTAACGGTGTAAATGGCCTTTTCTGGCGCGTTGGGATCGGTGAATTTCATCTCAGGCAGAGGTGCTTCCGGAGTGTCGTGATACGACATGGACTGGAAGAGCGGACGGCCAAACTTGCCCATAGGTTTCGCAGGGACACGGCCCACCTCGCGGCCATCGCGTAGAATGATGAACTGTTGAATCCCGCTTTCGAAGTCGGCCTCGGCATCCCATGTGATTGAATAGCCGGATTCGTGACGGAGTGTTACAATCTTTGTCGGGGCGGGCGGAGGAGAATCATCCAGTGTGGAGCCAGTTCTGACGTATTGGTTCCAGCACTGGGCGACTTTTTCGCCCGGCAACCAGACAGATTCCTCCAGCTTGCCGGAGTAGAAGGCCGCAGGTTTTGCAGTGTCGCCTAGTAAAGGCGCGAGCCAGCCTTTGGCGGTGTCGATGGGGCGCAATTGCGTGCCGCTTTCTGGAAGGCGGAGGCCCAGGCAGGAATCGAAAAACGGGATGGCGAGGTAACGGGAGTCACCGCACTGATGGCTGGTCAGCGGGTCCGGGGCGAAGCCGATGGGTGCGCCCTTGCCCCGATAGGCCTGAAACATGGCCAGGCTCCCAGTCCAAGCGCCGTTGAAGCGCTTGTCGCCATTCTCCTTGGCCCCTGGGTTGCACATCATGGGGATGCCATACATCGCCTCGGGCAGATCAGGCTTCGGGATCTCGCCTTTCTCCCAGGTGGCATAGGCCGTGCCGGAGCGGAACCAGATGGCCACGATGCGCTCCGGATGCCGTGTTTGCAGGATGCTGGCCCAGAAGCCGCCGCCGCTATGACCCCACAGACACCAGGGTGCCTTCGCCAGTTCCGGATGGCCAGACTTGGCGGCCAGATCATCCAGGCTGCGGAGGAAGGTCTTCTCGGATCCGTTGCGTGGATCACACCACATGCGGCAGTCTTTACCCTCCGGCTGGTGGTAGGAGGGACCCAGCAGCGCACACTGGTGCTTCTTCGCCAGCGCCTGCCAGTGCAGGTCATAGGCCGCGGTGGCACCGCCTTTGCAGGCGCCTTCCCCACAGCCATGCTGATGCACGATGACCCCGCGCACCTGCTTCACATCCTCCGGCAGCCAGGCGGTGTAGGTCACACCGTAGATGAGCTCGCCGGGTTGGTCGGAAGGCGGATACTCCACCGTGAAGTAGCTGCCCGCCGCATGGGTGAGCAGAGGGAAAAGACAGAGAAGAGCCGCGAAGCGCATGATGAAGGCATTTTCATCGTGTGAACGAGCCCGCGTCAATGAAGATGCTTGGCAAGAGCGCCCCGCGAGTGCTGTATTCCGAAACCCCTTCTACCCTTCTACCCTTCTACCCTTCTACCCTTCTACCCTTCTACCCTTCTATCCTATGAACGCACCCCGCCCCTGGATGATCGCCGAGACAAACTGGAAGCATGTGAAGGCCACGCGCTATGAAATCGCCGTGCTGCCCTGGGGGGCCACCGAAGCGCATAACTGGCATCTCCCTTATGCAACGGACAGCCTGCAAAATGAAGCCATGACCGCCGAGGCCGGCCGCATCGCCTGGGAAGCTGGCGCCAAGGTGGCCATCCTGCCCAACATCCCCTTCGGCGTGCAGACCGGTCAGCTCGACATCCCTTTCTGTATCAACATGAACCCGAGCACCCAGATGGCCGTCCTTGAAGACACCCTCTCATGCCTGGAAGGCGTGGGCGTGCCGAAGCTCGTGATCTTCAATGGTCACGGCGGCAATGACTTCCGCCAGATGCTGCGCGAGCTGCAGGCACGACATCCCAAAATCCATCTCAGTGTCGTGAACTGGTTTCACATGGATGCCGGGAAGGACATCTTCACCATCCTCGGAGATCACGCGGACGAGCGTGAGACCAGCCTGCTGCTGCATCTTCACCCCGACCTCGTTTTGCCCAAAAGCGACTGGGGCGAGGGCAAGGACAACCTGCCTGTCCTCAAAGCCATGCGTGAGAAGTGGGCTTGGTCCCAGCGCCCGTGGACCCAGGCCACAAATGACACCGGTTCCGGTGACCCCCAGCACTCCACCGCCGAGCGAGGTGCGCAGTATTTCGAGCGCCTCACGCAGAAGTTCGCCAGCTATCTTATCGAGCTCGCTGCGGCGGATGCCACACGGCTTTACCAGAAGGCGTGAGCCGTGCGTGACCATGGCCGCAGACTATTGAGGCTCAAAAAAGGGGGAACGAGGCTGCCCCGTCGTGGCATCGGCTTTCTAGCCTATGTTTCCCTGACGTTGGGCACAGCCAGGAGAGGCCAGGCTTCGGTCACTGAATGAATGGTGTGAGCCTCCAATAGCAGGATCATTCTGCCCTGCCTCCGTTTCTGTGAATCCTGCCCTGATCTGGGAGGCGATGAATCGCGGTAAATGAGCCAAAATCGCAGGACTTTTCCGAAGTCTAGGCAAGTTTCCTTTTTTGATAATTTCAATATAATTTGATTATTATCATATAAATAATAAAATAGGCAGGAATGTGTGACCATCGGCTGGGCCATTTCCTCAAACTGCTGATTTTCCTGAGTTTCTCAGGGAGCGGCGCAGTGTGGGCCTATCTGGGCGGCTTTGAGGAGAGCGATGGCTATCGAGTTCCCAGTTCCGGAAACATTCTTTCCCTCAACTTTGCCGGGGATGCTCAGTTCTACCTGGGAAACAACCCCGCCAATGGTTTTACAGGCATCGTGGCACCCGGCGCGTATCCAAACTCCCTGGGTGATGCCACCCACGGACTGGACGTGTCTCGCTATAATGCCGGCCAGTATGGCAGCGGCGGCGGCGGATCTGGTGGAAGTGGCATCGACATCGCGGACAACACCGGTTCGTGGCGAGCTCTGTCAGGCGGCCGGCTCAATGAGGATCTCGGCGCGCCTTACTACCTCGGCGGGCCGTTTCAGCGCGACTACATCGCCGGCTACAATTACGGCAGCGCCCGCACTGGTTCCCAGGTGCTGAACCTCCTGGCTTATGACGAGAATCTCCGTTACTCCTACAGCCTGGATTCGCGGGACTTTGACGGCATCAATCCCGTCACGGCCAGCGACATGCGCATTGAAGCCAGCTTCTGGACCTGTCCGACAGATGCGGACGATGATCTTGCCATCGGCATCAACACCGTCGCCTTGAGCTTTCGTGACTCCATGGGCCAGATCCTGGTCGATGTCGGCTACACCGGCGATAACTTCCTTCAATACCGCGTGGGCGGCGCTTCCACTTGGCAGGTCACCGCTCTCAATCTCGGCGCCACCGGCTGGTCCCAGATCAGTCTGGTGCTCGATACCCATTCGAACAGCGTCAGCCTCGCCGCGCGTGCCTACAGCGACCTCACGGGCACGCTCGGTGCCGACACCACCGTCCTCACGAATGAACTCCTCGGCTTCAACACCGACAACGTCACCGAGATCCAGTGGACCGCCACCGACGTCGACGGCTTCAAAAACTTCTTCGACGACTTCGACTTCACTCTGATGAGTGTGGTGCCTGAACCTGGGAGTCTTTTGCTGGTTCTGTTGGCAGGGCTTGTGGGGATGAGAAGGCGGCGCTTGGCAGCAGGGCCGACAGTTTAATAGGCAGGAAAGTGCTCCTTCACTTGTGCTCTTTCCCATATCCACGCTGGAGAGCCTCCGCGATCAATTTGAAAGCCATGCTTTGCATTGATCCTGATCACAAACATGGGGTCAGAGTCGGGTCGCCAGATCATGGGGTAATCCTTGATTTTCTCCAACTGTGCAGGCTCCAGGGTGGCAATTAGCTCATTAAGAGACTTGGGGAGTTCCAACCGATCATGGATCCGCTGGCGAATTTGATGTGAAATAGCCCATACGGGTTCCACCTTGGGTTCAGCCTCCCAGTAGTGATGAAATCGATACCAGATGTAGCCGTAGAGAGCAGCAAAACCTGATGCCAGGATCAGCAGCAGGATCGCCAGAATCTTGAGAGACTTCCTCATACATTCCCAGCCTTCATCTCCCCCATCAGCCACTCACAGGATCTCCACGCCAGCGCCAAAATCGTCAGCGTCGGGTTCTTGTCCGGATTGCTCGGCATCACGGCGCCATCCATGAGGAAGAGATTCTTCACGTCCCACGTCTGGCAATATTGGTTCGTCACGGAGTCCTTCGCGCTGGATCCCATGCGCGCGCAGCCCACCTCGTGGATGATCTCGCCCGGCCTCTGGATGGCATCGCGCCCGCTCTGTGGCTTGGCTTTGCCGCCCATGCCCTCCAGCAGCTCCGCAAAGGTCTGCTGCATGTGCTCCGCCTGCTTGATCTCATGATCGCTCCACTTCCAGTGAAAGCGCAGCACCGGAATGCCCCACTGGTCCACCACCTTCGGATCCAGCTCGAGGTAGCAATCCTTGTTCGGCACCATCTCGCCACGGCCGCTGAAACTGAAATTGGATCCATAGTAGCGGCGCGCCTCCTCTTTCAACTTGCTGCCATAAACACCCGGACTGGTCTGGTTCAGATAGGCGAAGCCGTTGGCAGAGGGCATCTTCCGCCCGCCACCCATCTCGATGTGGTAGCCGCGCGCGAAGCCCAGTTTTGCATGATCATTCACCAGCCACCATGGCGAGTAGACATGCAGTCCGCCGGCGCCGTCCTCATTCAGCACGGGCGCCTCCTCCAGCGCGGGAATGTGAGCGCCGAGCCGCGTGCCCACGCTGTCCATGAGGTTCTTGCCCACCTGCCCGCTGCTGTTTGCCAGACCCGCTTTGTCCTTGGATTGGGAATTCAGCAAAATGCGCGCCGTCTCACAGGTGCTCGCCGCCACGATGACCACCCGCGCCTTCACCACCGCATCGCGTCGCGTCTTTTTGTCGATGTAGTGCACACCCACTGCCTTGCCATCCTTCATCACGATCTCGCGCACCATCGCATCCGTGATGATGTCCAGGTTCCCCGTCGCCAGCGCCGCAGGGATCAGCACCGTCGTGCTTTGAAAATTCGCCCGGATGCTGCACCCGCGCAGGCAATCCGTGGCCCAGAAGCAGGCCGCGCGCATCATCATGTCCTTGCCGATGATTTCCTGCGCCTTCGGGTTGTTCGGAAAGAGCTGCTTCGGCAGATTTTTCCAGTCCAGCGGCTGGCTGAGCACTGCACGATGCGCCGCCACGATCGGCACGCCTATCTTCTTACCGGACTTCTTCGCCATCAGCTCACCCAGCCTCGGCTTCGGCGGTGGCAAAAGCACGCCGGGTGATGAGTTCGGAGCATTCGCAATGCCATCGTTCTCGCCATACACACCGATCAGTTGCTCCACCCGGTCATACCACGGCGCCATGTCCTCATAGTTCATCGGCCAGTCCACCCCGAGCCCATCCCGCGACTTCGGTTTGAAATCAAACTCACCGAAGCGCAGCGAGATGCGTCCCCAGTGATTCGTGCGACCTCCGAGCATGCGCGCCCGCCACCACCAGAACGCTCCCTCGGTGCCATCCTTGTTGGTATAAGGTTCCCCCGGCACCTGCCAGCCACCGATGTTTGCATCATAAAATCCAAAGGGCTTGTCCGGATTCTTCTCCCCGCGCAGCGGCGCCATCTCCGGCGTGTTAAACATCGCCGTCTCCGTCGCCGGCTCATAGTTCCGCCCCGCCTCCACCATCAGCACCTTCACCCCGTGCAGCGCCAAAATCAGCGCCGCCATCCCCCCTCCGGCTCCCGACCCCACGACAATGACATCATACTGCGGCTGCGTTTTACGATCGATGAGGAGTGGCATGTGAGAGCCCGGTTATAGCGAAAGTTGGAGCAGTAAGGCAAGCGCTGAAGTCGCGAAGCGTCCCGGCCCTCTCTATGCCGACTCAGTCAGAGACATCTCAGAAATCTTTCGGACCCAATTTTTCTGCCATCGCCCTCTCCGCACCACCCCCCAGCTCCCGTCCCTTCCGTGTGTTCCGTAGGCCCTGCCATTTCTCCACCGCCAGCGTCTCCAAATCGCCTAAAGGCAATGCCGTTAAGCAATGTGGGTGACCAAATAGACGGGGGGAG
>JAZKCU010000024.1:0-186779 GCA_040387935.1 Verrucomicrobiota bacterium
TGTTGCCAGCCGGGAAGGTGTACTTGTCCACCTGGGGCTTGATGTTGAGGCGCTTCACGTCCTGACGGGCGTTGAGCTTGTCCACCTGGATCTCGTTGTCGAAGTGACCGATGTTACAAACGATGGCCTGGTCCTTCATCTTCTCCATATGCTCGAGAGTGATGATGTCCTTGTTGCCGGTGGTGGTGACGTAGATGTCGCCGTAGCCAAGGGTGTCTTCGATCGGCATCACGCGGTGACCTTCCATGGCGGCCTGGAGGGCACACACAGGGTCGATTTCGGTGACGATGACCTGGGCGCCCATGCCGCGGAGGGCAGCAGCACAGCCTTTGCCCACATCGCCATAGCCGCAGACCACGCCGACCTTGCCGGCGATCATGACGTCGGTGGCACGCTTGATGCCGTCGAGCAGGGATTCGCGGCAGCCGTAGAGGTTGTCGAACTTGGACTTCGTGACGCTGTCGTTCACGTTGATGGCAGGGAAGAGCAGCTTGCCAGCCTTCGCCATTTCATACAGGCGATGCACGCCGGTGGTGGTCTCTTCGGAGACGCCCTTCAGATCTTTCACGATCGTGTGGAAGATGCCGGGGGTGTCCTTGGCGATCTGCTTGAGGAGGTCCTTGATGACCTTCACTTCGTGGTTGTCGGAAGGGGAGTCGACCCACTTGTCGCCGTTTTCCATTTCATAGCCCTTGTGGATGAGGAGGGTCACATCACCACCGTCGTCGACGATGAGTTCCGGTCCCTTGTCTCCTGGGAAGATGATGGCCTTCCAGGTGCACCACCAGTATTCTTCCAGGGTCTCACCCTTCCAGGCGAACACAGGCGTGCCCGTGGCGGCGATGCCAGCAGCAGCGTGATCCTGGGTGGAGAAAATATTGCAGGAGGCCCAGCGCACGTCAGCGCCCAGTTCCTTCAGCGTCTCGATGAGCACGCCGGTCTGGATGGTCATGTGCAGGGAGCCGGTGATGCGGACGCCAGCGAGGGGCTTTTTCGGGCCGTACTTCTCGCGCGTGGCCATGAGGCCTGGCATTTCGCTCTCGGCGATGTCGAGTTCTTTACGGCCGAAGTCGGCGAGGGCGATGTCTTTGACTTTGAAGTCGCTCATGGGCGTGGTGGGGTTTTCAGGTTTGGGGTAAAAACGATCAAATCAACGTATCAGGATGCGTTGATATGTTCTTATAGAGAGGCCGAAAGTCAAATGGGATTTGGGCGAGGAAACTTGATGTGGATGCACTGCCTTCCGAAACTTCTTTGTCACCATGCCGTCGTCTCTCCTCAGAGAGACGTATGCCCCCCGCGCATCTGCAGCATGAGGTCGATTGCCTTTGACTCATCAGGTGCCATGATCCCACGTCGATGAGTTTCCCCCTGAACATTCTGGCCTTCGTAGGTCAAATCGCCCTGCACTTTCTGACCTATCTGGGTCAGGTGGCGGATCTGGCGAAGGAATTGCTCATCGCCCTGCGCTCCGGGGTCTGGCGCCTGAGGCTGGTGGCCCAGCAGATCGTGGCCATCGGCTATGGATCTCAGGGTGTGGTCATCGTGACCGGAGCCTTCACCGGGGCCGTCTTTACCTTCCAGAGCTACGCGAAGTTCAAGGAGTTCGGCATGGAAACGACGGTAGGCGCGGTGGTGTCCGTGGCGCTCTGCCGTGAGCTGGGACCTGTGCTGGCAGGTCTCATGGTCGCTGGTCGTGTGGGTGCCGCCATGGCGGCGGACATTGGCACCATGAAGGTCACGGAGCAGGTGGATGCTCTCCGTGTCATGGGGGTGCACCCGGTGGACTACCTCGTCCTGCCCCGCTTCCTGGCGATGATGATCTCCATGCCCTTCCTGGTGGCGGAGAGCGTGTCCTTCGGCCTCTTTGCCTCCTACCTGGTGACCAGTGTGGGCTATGACATGCCCTCCACCTGGTACATGACCCACATGGTGGACCACACCAACATGGAGGACCTTTCCATCGGCATGATCAAAGGCTTCGTCTTCGGCATGCTGATCACCCTCATCTCCTGCCATCAGGGCCTCGCGGCTGAAAACGGCGCCGTGGGTGTGGGTGCTGGCACCACGCGGGCGGTGGTCATCTCATCCCTGGCTCTGCTCATCGTGAACTTCTTTCTCTCGATCGCGCTGAACTACGCCTTCCCCATCGGCTCCGTCTGATGGATTCAGGCCTGCTGATTGATTCGTCTCGTTCATGAACCCCACCCTCACCACCATGATCCCCCGGACCATCCACGGTCCGGACGAGATCTTCATTGAGCTGCGCGGCGTGAAGAAGCGCTTCGGCAGCCAGCAGGTGCTCGATGGCATCGACCTCCAGATCAAGCATGGCGAGACCCTCTGCCTCATCGGCCCCAGCGGCGAAGGCAAGACCGTGACGATGAAGCACGTCATCGGCCTCATCCATCCCGATGAGGGCGATGTCTACGTCGCCGGCATGCACGTGAACGTGCTCAAGGAGCGCCAGATGGCAGCCGTGCGCCAGAAGGTCAGCATGCTCTTCCAGGGTGCGGCTCTTTTTGACAATCTCACGGTCGAGGAAAATGTGGCCTTCCCGCTCCTGGAGCACGGCCTCAAGGACAAGGCCGAGATCAAACGCCGCGTCATGGCCGCCCTCGAGGCCGTGGACCTGGACGAGCACGCGCACAAGTACCCGACCAATCTCTCCGGGGGCATGAAGAAGCGCACCGGAATCGCCCGCGCCATCATCGACCGCAGCGAGTGCATCCTCTACGATGAGCCAAACTCCGGCCTTGATCCCATCGGCTCGGACATCATCGACCAGATGATCCAGCGCATGCAGAAGCGCTACGGCGTGACCTCCATCATCGTCACGCATGACATGCGCAGCGTCTTCAAAATCGCCACCCGCGTGGCCATGCTCTACCGCGGCAAGATCCACTTCCTCGGCACCCCCGAAGAACTACGCAACTCCCCCGACAAGCTTGTGCAGGACTTCATCAACGGCCGCTCTGACGTGACCTGCTAAGCTCATCTCCCTTCCCTCATCTTCACCACCTCTTCTCATCATGGACAGCAATAGAAAAACCGAGATGCTCGTCGGACTCTTCGTGTTCGTCGGCCTGCTGCTGCTCGGCGGCCTCGTCCTCCAGTTCGGGCGCGTGCGGGAGGTCTTCAAGGACACCTACACCCTGCACGTCGCTTTTCCGAATGCCTCTGGTATCAAAGATGGTTCGCCGGTTTTCCTCGGCGGCTCCCGTGTCGGCAAGGTGAAAGACAAGCCCCGCCTCAATGCCACCTTCACCGGCGTCATCATCGACATCGAGCTCTACAAGGAAGTCATGGTTCCCGCGGACGCCACCATCTCCATCGGCTCCGCCGGCCTCATGGGTGATGCGCTGGTCGAAATCAAACCGACCGGCAAGGCGACGGACAAGTTCATCCCGCATGACTTCCCCGAGATCATCACGGGTAACCAATCTGGCGGGCTCTCTGACCTGCAAGGCCAGGCCGAGAAGGTCGCGAAGAAAGTAGACGTCGTGCTCGATGACGTGCGCGAGGCTCTTGCCGAGATGAAGGGCTCGCTGGAAAAGATCAACAAAGGCGCCCTGGGCGATCCTACCATCAACGACTTCAAGAAGAGCATTGAGCATCTGCATCACACCATGGAGCGTGTGGACGAAAAGGTCTTCGGTGATGAAAACACCGCCCAGCTCAAGGCCACACTTGCTGATCTGAAGGATGCCGCGGCCAGCTTCAAATCCAGCTCCAAAAACCTCGACGAGGCCACCAAGAAGATCGGCCCCATGTTTGACAAGCTGGACCCCGCCATCGCCAAGGCCGACAAGGTTATGGCCAATGCGGATGAAGCTCTCGTTTCCATCAAGAAGGCCGCCGATAGCTTTGCCCTCGCCGCCCGCAACATCACCACGGGCAAAGGCCTGCTCGGTTCGCTCATCCACGATGCCAGCCTCAAGGACGAGTTCTCCGGCCTCATCTCCAACATCAAGCGCAACGGCATCATCTTCTACCGCGACAGCGCCGAAAAGGAAAAAGCCCAGCAGCAAAAGCTCGTCCCCTCCCAGCCCTCCAACATCCAGACTCCGGAGCCCAAGCGGAAGCCTATCTTCGGAAGATAATCTGAAGGACGTTGGAGCTGCGTCGTCGAGAGGACGAGCGATTCCACCGCCACAAGTATGTTGTTCACGCTTCAGCGTGGGATTGGAAGTTCATTGCACACGCTGAAGCGTGAACAACGTACTTGTGCGCTCAACCCGGGCCAAACTTCTCCGCTGACTACTTCAGCGTCTCGATATACAGGATGAGGCTGTCGATCTGGGAGTCATTCAAGATGCCATTGTAGATCGGCATCCCGGTGTCGAATTTCTCAAAGCCCTTCACCACCTTCGCGCTTGGATTGATGATGGACTCGCGCAGATAAACCGCATCCGCCTTAAACTTCCCCGTCGTGCCTTTGGCGATTTCGCGCTCGCTGCCGTAGAGGCCCTTCCAGCTCGGCCCCACCTTGCCGACGAGGCTGCCGTCAATGCTGTGACAGGCCATGCAGCCGAACATTTGATACAATCGCGCACCTTCTTCTGCAGTCGGCTTCACCGCAGCCGCGGTCGCCACTATGCGAGGCGTGAGATCGACCTCGATCTTGCCGAAGCCCGCTTTCACCGAATCAAACGTCGTCAGCTCCCAAGGTGTGAAATACGCTGTGTTCTCCGCCTTCGATCCATCCACGCTCTTGAGGCCCCAGCCTAACCGCATTTGATTCACCACCTTCATTGCGGGAAAGCCCACGAGCACGCTCATGCCATCTTCACTAAGATAGGCGCTGCTCGCCGTCATGAACTCCTGACCAGCGCTGCCATCCAGCTTCAAGTGAGGACTGCCATACTCCGCCGTGCGCTGATAGTTCCAGCGCTCGGCGCTGTAGCTCGCGGGGTCGGTGGCCAGCTTTGGATCCAGCTTTGCATTGAAGCGCATGAGGATGCCTTTGTCCGTTGGTGTGAGATCCTTGAGCAGCACACGCTCCTTGCCCGTCCAGCGCACCCGCGTCAGCCCGCTGAGCTTGGTCGCCACCGTGCCCCAGACCTGGAAGCCGACCACGTAGAGCTGGCCATCGGCAGGATTCACATGCGCGTTCAGCGGGGGGATCTCCAGATCACGTGTGAAGCTCACCACGGTGGTTGTCGGGCGATGCGCGCCTTCAGCCTGCAGCTCCGGCACCTTCATCAGCACGCGAAACAACTCTGGCCGATGATAACCAAGATGAATCAACTCATCATTCAGCGATCCCATCTTCGCGCCCACCAGCCAGGTCTGCGTGGCACCGCTAGGGTTCACCGGATGCGGGATCCAGGTCAGCGGTTCCGTGATCGCTTCCGGATACTTTTCCTTCTCAGCAATCGTCGGAATGTGACCATAGAAATGATGTTTCTGAATGAGCTGCAGCGGAGTCGAAGGCACATAATGCCCCTGTTGATCGCTCGCCGTGACCATGCCCGTCTGCGGATGCACGCCGATAAAAGGCTGCCGAAGGCCATAACCAATAACGTCGAATGATTTTCCATCCGCCGCGATCTTGATGACCGTGCCATTGTGCTTGCCACGTGTGGCACCCTCCTGGCCGCCTTTGGAGATGTAGAGTTCACCCTTCGGCCCCAGCTTCATCGAGTTCGGAAACTCCCGCGTCTCCGCCGTCTGCGCGAAGAGATTGCAGAACATCTCATAGCGGTCGCACTCCTGGTCGTTGTTCGTGTCCACGAGCTTCCAGATGCCGCTGCGGTCGAAGACAAGTAATTCCTGATCTTTGATTCCTGATTCCTGACTCGCTGGACGTGCAACGATGCTCATGGGTTCGTGCAAGCCGCTCGCAAAGCGCTTCCATGTCACCTTCTCCAGATCGCCTTTCAGGCCGGAGATCAGCCACACATCGCCATCAAAAGTCACGCCAACTGCATCACCCTGATCATTGAGAAAGGCGATGTCCGCGAGCCTCACATTCCGCTTCCAGGGATTCGGCACAGGCAGCGGGATGGTGTCCACGACATAGGCATCAGCAGAGCTAGAAAGAGTGGACTGGGTCTTGATGGATTCGGGTAGAGATGAGGTATCTCGCAGCTTAAGTGGCCCGCCGTGATCCGTCACGGGCCGGTCCCACCGCAGTTCTATTTCATGATGCTCGGTGCTGGGCTTGATAGGATAAACCGCCTGCTCCGCAGTGTTGTCCTTGTCTCGGCCCGGCGAAAAGATGAGGGCTGAGGAGTGGGCGTCCAGCCGAAGCTCACAACTCAAGGTTATTTTGTTTTCCGCCGTCCAGGCTTTCAAGGATTGCTGGATCAAAGCTCCCGCGACCTGCATTCGCAGCACGGTTTCGTCTCCAACTCGATCAACACCCAGAAACCGCCCCATCTTCGAATCAAGCGGTCCCCTGCCCACCTCCTCCTTGCTCGGTGCAGGCTCGCGCGGATCCGTGAAGCTTGGCTTCTCACCCACCTGCCAGCCTGGATACAGGCCGTTCGCCAGCCACACCTTCCCCACCGGTTTCGGCAGATCATCCTGGCCGTCCTTCGTCTTCTGTCCGGCGACGTAGTAGGACCCGGTCGAAAGCGCGGTCATCGTGATCGGCGGTTTGCCGGGCTCGCCCTCCCAGATGCAGGCGATGCGGAGAAGCTCTGTGTCAAAGCAGGCCCAGAGATTGTGGCCGAGGTTCAGGATCAGGCCACGGGGCGTGAGATTGTCCTTCGGGAAGCCTTCGCCCAGTTCACGGCAGTCCAGCACGCTGCTGAAGAAGGGAAAATCCGGCTCCACCCACTCACCCCAAGGGGAGGGCTTGCCTTTGGCGTCCAGGTGAGGGGCGGGCTGGGCGGGCGCGGGAAGGACAGAGAGGACGCAAAGGACAGAAAGGACGGCCGGAGCAAAACGCATCCCCTGAGAACACCCGAAAGTGGCCCTCTCTGTCAATGCCTTGAAGCGGTTATCGCCATGACCCCACCATGACCATGAGATAGATCGTGCTGAGGATCGCCGAGAACATGCCCAGAGGCAGAAAGATCAGCGTGGCCCAGGCAGCCGCCCAATGACGGGAATGCCTGAGCCGCCAGACGATGAGACCGGAGAGCAGTGCCAGCAGCCAACCCCAGCGCCCTGAGAACAGGCACAGAAAGATGAAGCCCCATCCACTGATGTCAGCGAACAGGGCTCCAGGAGTCATAAGACGACGAGAGGTTGGATATCAATCAATCACCAGCGCCAGTGCCGCTGTCCCAGCGACGAGGCTTGAAGCCGCCAGCACCGGGGTTATTCCCGAAGCGTTTGCCGCCACCGAAACCGCCGCCACCGCCTTCGCGGGGTGGGCCGTAGGGCTTCTTGAAGCCACCTCCGCCGCCACCACCACCACCGTAGCCGGGCTTGCCGCCGTATCCGCCGCCACCACCGCCGAAGCGAGGTTTGCCGCCGTATCCGCCGCCGCCACCAGCACCGCCGCCGTAGCCACCACCCACATCTTCACGACGGGGTCCTTCATCACGTGGCGGGCCGTCGTCACGACGCGGAGGACGTGGTGCCCAGTTGGCCGCGCCACCGCTGCCTTCGCGATCAGCCACGTCCATGCGCACATCACGACCACGGAAGGTCGCGCCTTCGATGCTCGTCAGCACGGCCGGAGCCAGCGCCTCAGGGATCTCGACGAAGCTGCACTTCGGCAGCACATCGATGCCGCCAATGCTGCCCGCCGGGATCTGGCAGGTATTATAAATGATGCCGGCGATGTCGCCTGGGCGGGCATTGTCCATGCCGCCGATGTTGATGAAGAGGCGCTTCATGCCTTCAGCAGGCGGGCGTGGGCCGGCCGGGCGTGTCGTGCGCTGGTCGCCGCCTTCACCACCACCTTGCGGGGCGCCTTCGGGGCCACCTTGCTCACGTGGGACGAATTCGCGCTGGGGGCGCTCTTTCCGCACCTGCGCTCTGTCTTCCATGATCTGCTCACCTTCACGGGAGCCTTCCTTCATCCAGAGATCCAGCAGGGCGCTCATGACGTCTGTCAGGTCAAAGCCCGCGTCCAGCAGACGCTGGGTGGTGTGCTCATGCTTCGTGTAGGTGCCGGCTTCCAGCGTGGCCTTGAGCTTCTCAAAGCTCTGGTCCACGAGCTTCGTCTCCACCTCTTCCTGGGAGGGGACCTTCGTGCGGTCCACCTTCGCATTCGTGAAGCGCTGGATGCGCTGCATGAGGTAGATTTCGCGGCCTGCGACGAGGCTGACAGCGGTGCCTTTGCGTCCGGCACGGCCTGTGCGGCCGATACGGTGCACGTAGTCTTCCGTGTCATACGGGAGCTCATAGTTCACGATGAGGTCGATGTCGTTCACATCGAGGCCACGTGCGGCCACGTCCGTGGCGACGAGCACTTCCACGTTGCCGCTGCGGAAGTTCCGCATCACGCGCTCACGCATCATCTGGTTCAAATCACCATGCAGACGGTCAGCGGCATAACCACGGGCCATGAGGGAATCCACCACGTCATCCACCGCCTTCTTCGTGTTGGCGAAAACGATGGTTAGGCGCGGATCTTCCAGATCCAGCACGCGGCAGAGCACCTCAGTCTTGCTGCGGCCCTGCACTTCATAGTAGCGCTGCTCGATGGTCGGCACCGTCATCGCCTTCTGCTGGATGGTGATGGTGGCCGCATTGTTCGTATACCGGTCGATCAGGCGGCGGATGCGCGGGTCAAAGGTGGCGGAGAAGAAGATGGTCTGGCGCTCCTTCGGGATGGCCAGCATGAGCTTGTCGATGTCTTCGGCGAAGCCCATGTCGAGCATTTCGTCGGCTTCATCGAAGACGAGCACTTTGAGGCCGTCGAGGCGGAGAGTGCCGCGGTCCACGAAGTCCTGCACACGGCCGGGGGTGCCGACGACGATCTGGGAGCCGGCCTGGAGGGCGCGGATCTGGCGGTCGTAGGAGGCGCCGCCGTACACCGGCGTGGCGCGCAGACCTTCCTTGAAAGTGACCACCTTGTGGATCTCAGCGCAGACCTGCATGGCCAGCTCACGAGTGGGGCACAGGATCAGCACCTGGGTGCGGCGGTCCGTAGGGTCGGCGAGCTGGATGGCGGGAAGGCCAAAGGCGAGCGTTTTGCCGGAGCCGGTCTGGCTCTGGCCCACCACGTCACGGCCGGTGAGGGCCACGGGGATGGCCTCAGCCTGGATGGGCGAGGGTTGTTCAAAGCCCTGGGCCTGGATGGCCGCGAGCAGTTCAGGGGCGAGGCCGAGATCGGCGAATGTCTTTTCCATGTATAGTCCTTGTCTAAAAACCGGCAGAAAGGCTCCAGTGAATGGGCAACCCGTCAGCCGTAAAAGCGTCCTGCACGCAGCGGGACGGGGACACCGCCAAACCATGGCGGGCTACAAGGCAAACATCGGCCCCAAAAGGGTAGAAGCCGGAAAAACCGGTCGCGATATTCCCACACATCTCCATAAAAGCAAGCTCGCAATTGTCTGGCGGCTTTGCGCTCGGTTTCCACAAGTATTGTTAGACTGAACAGCAGCGGAAGGAGTGGGGCTCCAAAAAGCGTTATCTCTCCCCCTGCCCTGCCCCTGATGTCTCCGCACCGCCCAACGCTTCTCTTCCTCCTGTCCGCTGCTGCCCTGGCAACGGTGCCGGCCTCAGCCCAGGACAAGCCGACCTTCAATCGCGACATCCGGCCCATCCTCTCGGAGAACTGCTTCGCCTGCCATGGCTTCGACTCGAAGAAGCGCGAGGCCGACCTCCGGCTCGACACCGCTGAAGGTGCCTTCAAGGAAACCGACGGCCTCTTCCCCATCAAGCCCGGCGACCTAACTAAAAGCGAGGTCTGGCAGCGCATCATCACCACGGATGAGGACGACCTCATGCCGCCAAAAGACTCTCACAAAAAGCTCACGCAGGCCCAAAAAGACACGCTCAAGCGCTGGATCGAGCAAGGTGCCACCTACCAGAAGCACTGGGCCTTCGAGTCCCCTGCCCTGCCCCAAGTTCCACAGGCACATGCTCCGTCGAAAACCGCCATTGATGCCTTCCTGGCCGCTCGTCAAAGCCAGGACCGCCTGAGCTTCGCCGACGAAGCCAGCAAGGAAACCCTCATCCGCCGTGTCGCCTTCACCCTGACCGGCCTGCCGCCGACCCTCGCGGAGGTCGATGCCTTCCTCAAAGACACCTCACCGAAGGCCTATGAAGCCATGGTCGACCGCTACATGCAGTCCCCACGCTATGGCGAGGAAATGGCGAAGCACTGGCTGGATGTCGCGCGTTATGCCGACACCCACGGTCTGCATCTGGACAACGAACGCAGCATGTGGGCCTATCGTGACTGGGTGGTGCGCGCCTTCAATGCAAACCTGCCCTTTGATCAGTTCACCGTCTGGCAGCTCGCCGGCGATCAGCTGCCGAATGCCACGCCTGATCAAATCACCGCCACTGGCTTCTCCCGCTGCAACGTCACCACCAGCGAAGGCGGCGCCATCGATGAAGAGTATCGTCATCTTTATGCCATCGACCGCGCATCCACTCTGACCACGGCCTGGATGGGCCTAACCGGAGGTTGTGCGCAGTGTCATGATCACAAATACGATCCTCTGACCACCGCCGAGTTCTACTCGCTCTACGCCTTCTTCTACAGCGGCGCCGATCCGGCCATGGACAAGAACATCGCCACCACGGAGCCCTTCCAGAGACTGCCGAAGGACAACCAGCAAAAGGAGCTGGAAGCCGCCATTCAGGCTGAAGCTGAGGCCTTGAAAGCCCTGCATGTCTCCGCCCAAGCCGTGGCCTACACCGATCCCGCCACGCTCAAGCCAGCCCCGGGGCCGCAGCCCACGACTCAGGTCATTTTTGACGACGCCTTCCCCATCGGCACCGACGTGCGCAACACCTCCCGCAACCCCAGCGCCTGGGTCTCCGCGCCAGGCTACGGCACGAAGTCCGGCAGCCGCGTGCTTACCCACACGGGCGGCCAGTTGATGGAAGACGTGATCACTCTGGCTCTCACACCGCTCACTGTGCCAGAGTCGGCGCGCATCAGCCTCTGGGCACGCACCGATCCACAGAGCCCGCCGCGCGTGCTGAGCATCGTCAGCGGCGGACGCCGCATCTTCTGGGGCGAGGAGAATGCGCTGGCTGACATCCCTCCCGGCACCATCACCCAGGTGACCCATGCCGGACCTCTGCCGAAGCCCGGCACATGGACCTTGCTCAGCTTTGATCCCACCGTTCTTGAACTTAAAGTTGGTTCGCGCATCAGTTCTTTCTCTATTCAGCAGTACGGCGGCATCGTGGCTTGGGACTTGTGCACGCTCACAGGCAGCCTTCGCCAGTCCGATGACACTCTCGCCTCCTTCAGCCTGTGGTGGAAAGCCGTGAGCAGCGGCAAAAAAGCCTCGTCCGAAGTGCCGGCGGAACTGATCAAGACTCTGACCACCGATCCAGCCAAGCACGCCAAGCTCCGCGTGGCCGATGTGCGGGCCAAGGCGCCCAAGCCCGCGACACCTCTGACTCCCGAAGAAGAGACCAAGACGGCGGCAGCAGCCAAGCGTGAGGCCCAGCCCATCATCGACCAGGAGCGCGAGGCCCTGCTCCGCTTCTACCTCGCCCGCGTGGCGCATCCGGCCACTGAGGGAATCGCCACCCAGCGCAAGACTTGGGAAGCCGCGAAGGTGGCACGCTCCACCGCTGACGATGCCATCTCCGGCACCTTCGTCTTCCGTGACATGGAGACTCCGCGAGATACCTTCGTCGCCATGCGGGGTCAGTATAATAAGTTAGGTGATAAAGTTGTCCCCTCGACGCCCGCCTTCCTGCCCAAGCTTTCACAAAGCGCCGAAAGGGCCTCGCGTCTGGATCTCGCGAAGTGGCTCGTGTCATCCGAGCATCCTCTGACCTCACGCGTGACCGTGAACCGCTTCTGGCAGCAGATCTTTGGTATCGGCCTCGTGAAGACCAGCCACGACTTCGGCTCCCAAAGCGAACCCCCGAGCCATGCCGAACTGCTCGACTACCTCGCCGTCAGCTTCCAAAAGAGCGGCTGGGATGTGAAGAATCTCATGAAGGACCTGCTCATGACCCAGGCCTTCCGTCAGGCCCCTGCTGTGGAGTCCAACCTCCTCAGTCTCGACCCCGAAAACCGCCTGCTCGCCCGTGGTCCGCGCATCCGCCTGGATGCTGAGCAGATCCGCGACAACGCGCTCTTCGTCAGCGGACTCATCAATCTCGAAGTCGGCGGTCGCGGCGTACGCACCTATCAGCCGCCGAACATCTGGGAGCCCGTGGGCTATGGCGACAGCAACACCCGCTACTACCTCCAGGATCACGGCCCGTCGCTTTATCGCCGCAGTCTCTACAGCTTCCTGAAGCGCACCGCCCCGCCGCCCTTCATGAGCAACTTCGACGCGCCGAACCGCGAGCAAAGCTGCACCCGCCGCGAGCGCAGCAACACTCCCATGCAGGCCCTCCAGCTCATGAACGACGTGCAGCACTTCGAAGCCGCCCGCGCCCTCGCCGAACGCGCCCTCCAGGAAGGAGGCAAGGAAGACAGCACACGCTTAAACTGGCTCTTCCGCACCGTCCTCAGCCGCGATCCCGACACCCAAGAGTCCACTATGCTCACCGCCGCCTTGATCCGTCAGCGCGAACTCTACAAGAACGACCCTTCCGCCGCCGAAAAAGCCATCCATACCGGTGAGTCCGAGCCCAGGAACCTCGCCCCGCCCATCGAAACCGCCTCCTGGACCCTCATGGCCAACTTGGTTTTGAACCTGGATGAGACCGTGATGCGGAATTGACTGCTTCCGTCACTTCCAGCTCATCAGGACTCCCTCACTCCACCCCATCGGAATGGGGTGGTACGACCGCTCCCAATGTACAACCCCCATTCCAATGGGGTTGTATCCCGATCCTCCCTTGAGTCCGCAGAACTAGAGCCTATCAGCGATAAAGCCTTTGGAAGAATCATGCTGCCTCCAATCATCCTGTCTTATATAAGGCGCGGCGGTTCTCCCCAAGATTGACAACCTCTCGTCAGTCCGCTTGAACTTTCGCTTATCGCTGTTTGTCATCTTACCCCCGCATGACCCCGTCTTTTTCCATCTCCCGCATCTGGACCCTGGCCACCGCCACGGTGACCCAGCTTCTGCGGATGAAGATCATGGCCTTTCTGCTGATCTTCTGCGTCATCGTCGTCGCGGCAGGTTTTGCCTTTCCTGTGATGAACCCTGAGCAGCAGCTGAAGCTGCTGAAAGACGTGTCCTTCGGCGCGCTGCAGCTCTTCAGCATCGTCATCGCCGTGTGCGCGACTGCCCTCCTGCTGCCACGTGATCTCGAGGACCGCACGCTCTACACCATCCTCTCCAAGCCCGTGCCGCGCTTTGAATACCTGCTCGGCAAACTCTTCGGCGTGCTTATTCTCATCGGCTCGGGACTACTGCTCATGGACATCGCCTTCAGTGGCGTGCTGTGGTTACGGCAGAGCCTCGTGCTGGCCCAGTCCATCGCCGCACTGCAGCAGGAAGGCACGGCGACTCCGGAAGCCATCGCCCAACTCAAAGCCTTTGTCGGCAAGCAGGGCCTCACCTGGAATCTGCATCTTGGTGTGGTGGCCATTTTCTTCAAGGCCGCGGTGATCACCGCGATGACCCTCATGATCTCCTGCTTCGCGAGCAGCACTCTCTTCACCATCGTGATCTCCTTTTTCGTCACCATCGCCGGCCACGGCCAGGGGCTGATCCGCGAATACTTCTTCACCAATCAATCAGGCGTGGTGAAAAAGGTCCTTTCCGCTCTGCTGGCCATCATCACCCCAGACATGGCCATCTTTGACATCATCGACAATGTCATCAATGGCGAGCTCGTGACACTGGCGGCCTTTGGCATGATGGCCGGCATCACCGCCACCTATCTCATCGGTTACTCCGTGGTCTCTCACCTGCTCTTTGTGGAGAAGGAACTTTGATTTGATCTGCCCTGCTCTGACGACATGAAACGGAAGCTCCAGGCTCTCATCGTGCTCCTGCTCCTCGGTGCAGTCCGCCTGCCCGTGGAGCAGTTCGTCACTCAGTACTACCGCACGACGGGTCTGCTAAGCGCCCCGCTGAGCTTGGGCCTGCGTGAGAATCTCAGCCAGATGGGCTTTGCCGCCTCGCTCGGCGGCCTGCGCTCGCTCGTGGCCACCATCACCTATCTGCGCGCCTACCGCGAATGGGAGAATGTGAACTGGGCCAAGGTGGACAGCCTGATGCAGCTCACGACGAGCTTGCAGCCGCGCTTTCAAAACTACTGGGATGAGGCCTCCTGGCACATGGCCTACAATGCCGCTTCGTCCTACCTCTACGACGAGAAGATCGAGCCCATGGTGCGGGGCAAGCTTTACGAGGAGCACGTGCAGCGCGGCATCAACATCCTAAAGGAAGGCCTGCGCTATCTGCCGGACGAGATCCGCCTTTGGAACTCACTTGCCGAGATCTACGAGCGCCGTTCCCACGAGCCCAAACTTGCCGCCGAGGCCTACCTGGAAGTGTATCGCCTCAGCAGGAACGATCGTTACGCCCGCTTCGCCGCCTATCAATACGCCCAGACCGCGGACCCACTTCTCTGGCGAAAGGCCTATGACCTTCTCCGCGCCTCCTATGAAAAGAAGCAGCGTACCCCCAGCCTGATCGAGAACCTCAAAACCCTCGAACAGCGCCTCAATATTCCCTACCCTCAGCGCATCCCCGACTCCAACAAGCCCATGGAAATCTCCCCCATCGAACAGGGGCCGGTGAGGTAGTAGGCTCATTCGCCAGAATGAGGGGTTCGGGGAAACGCCACACCAACTCTGTAAACCCCTCCTCTTCCGCACTTTGGCAAGTGCGCCTACACTAACCCGTAGGCTCGTTCGCCAGAACGAGGAGGCTTGGGAAAGGAAGGACTTGCCAACGCCGTCGCTTCCATTCGACGATATAACAACTTATGAGCGATCCCGATGATCATGTCCTCCCAGGTCACCTGCCACGTCTCACGGACAGCGCTTACCGGGGAAGGGCCATCGTCCATTGGACACTCACCATTCGGGATCGGAAAACAGGTTGGTTAGACGCACGCTTTACCACACGCTTTCGCTGGCTCTTGCTGCACGCCTGCGGGCGCTACGAAGTCGCATGCCCGGTGCACTGTTTGATGCCCGACCATGTGCACCTTCTCCTGCACGGATGGAGCCAGAACGGTGATCAGAAAGGCTTCATTCGATTCCTACGGCGCCACAGCAATGACCTGCTGGCCGAGACCGGTCACTTCTGGCAGCCACAGGCACACGATCACGTCTTGCGTCCCCACGAAAGCGACCGCTTGGCCTATGAAACTCTCGTGCACTACATCTCACAAAACCCAGTGCGTGCAGGTCTGGCGAAGGAAGCATGTAAGTGGCCCCACACCGGTGCCATCATTCCTGGTTATCCCGAATTGAAACTCTGGCAGCCCGACTTCTGGCCCACGTACTGGCGTCTCCGCAGATCTCGCGAGGCCCTATAGGCTCATTCGCCAGAATGATGGGCTTGGACAGTCGCGGAAATACACCAGCTCCCAACCCTCCGCACTTTGGCAAGTGCGCCTACACCGGTCTGTAGGCTCATTCGCCAGAATGAGGGTTCGGGAAACGCCGCGCCGACTCTGTAACCCACCCCTCTGCCGCACTCTGGCGAGTGCGCATACACTCAACGCCTAACAAAAAGGCCTGCGGACGTGTTGTCCGCAGGCCCCAAGGAATGATCTCACGTGATCAGGCTGCCCCGATCACTCACTGAAACTCAAGGCAGACACCTTCCGTGGTGCTGCGGGCGAAAAGATGGTTATACGCGAGCACCGGGTAGCTCCACACCTTGCCGCCGAGCACGTCATCGCGCTTCAGTTCGGTGTACTTGTCGGGCTTGGCCTCGACGACGACGATCTCGCCTTTGTCGCTGAGGGCGATGATCTTGTCACCGGAAAGGATGACCTGGCCAGGGCCGAAGCCGCCTTCCTTCCACTTGTCCTCACCGGTCTTGATGTCGACGCAGGCCAGGGGGCCATTGCCGTATTCCTTGAAGCTGAACATGCCGTAGAGATAACCATCTTTGACGACAGGCGTGCTCCAGTGATTGAAGCACTCGTTTTCACGACGCCAGATCTGCTCGGCGCTCATGCCGCTGCCGCTCTTGCTGATTTTGAAGGCACCGGCACCCACGCCGTAACCAGCGGAGCAATAGACGACATCCTCATACACAACCGGGCTGGCCGCCGTGGAAACCTTGAAGGGGAAGGGGGCACGCCAGAGGATCTTGCCATCCGCAGGCGTCACGGCCACGAGGCCGGTCTGGGTGAAGAAGATGCACTGATGAATACCATGGATGTCCGCGATCACCGGCGTGGCGTGGGTCATCTTGTCGTCCTCACCCTTCCAGATGATCTCGCCGCTGTTTTTGTCCAGACCGAGCAGTGCCTGACCGGAACCGCCACCGCACATCATGAGCACATTGCCATCGATGACCGGAGAGGCGGCGTTCTGCCACTTGATCTGCACGCCGGAGTTATCCTTCATCACATCGCGATTCCACACGGGCTTGCCCGTGGCAGCGTCAAAGCAGAACACACCGAGGTTCGCATCAATGGCATAGACCTTGCCGCCATCCACGACGGGGGAGGAACGAGGTCCGTCACCGCCTTTGTTGTCATTGGCACCGGCATCACCACCGCCGTCATACTTGCCGATCACGGTCAGTGGCTTCTTCCAGACTTCCTTGCCGTTCTTCACATCCAGGCAGACCAGCACCTCACCCACGTTGCCATCGGTCTCACCGGTTATGATGGTATAAGCCTTGGCACCGGCGACCGCAAAGGAGCTGAAGCCTGCGGGCGTCTCCGTCTTCCAAAGCGTCTTGAGCTTGGCATTCTTCCAGTTGGCCACCTTGATCTCCGGAGCCGTGCCGTCATGGTTCGGGCCGCGGAAGGTTCCCCATTCAGCAGGGGCGGCAGTTTGGGCAGAAAGACTGGCTGCGGCGAGCAGCGAGCCACCGGCGAGAAGAAGCGAGGAACGGATCATGGAATGGGGTGGAATGATGTTTTGTCCTAACGAGACGCGACATCTTAGTCTTGCTCACCCACACCGGGGAACAAACAAAATCCGTGCATGAAGCGTACATGCTATCCGGGGCATATATACTAGGCCTTTAGTTCGCCACCAGCCGCCATCCCAGGTAACCCCGGTGCATGTGCTGGATGTTTTCAAAACCCAGCGCTTTAAATTTCTCCACCGCCTTGCGGCTGCGATAACCTCCAGCACAGTATACCAGGACAGGCTTGTGGCGGTCGAGGGCGCTGACTTGCTGGTCGAAGTCATCGCTGCCCATGGAAATGTTCACAGCCCCCGGCACCGCTCCGCCTGAAAACTCCCGCGCCGAGCGCACATCCAGCACCTGCGTCTCAGGGTGCTGACGCAGCCACTCGACAGACTGTGTGGCGCTGAGGTTGGCGCAGGCTCGGCCGGGCTCCGTGCTGAACAAGGAGGCATCCCATGCCGACTCATAGATGAACCATACGACGACAGCGGCGATCAGCAGGAGAACGAGCCAGGACATGCGGCGGAACATGAGGGAAATCGATCTCACCCGCCAGCATTCATTGGCCCGAACTGCCGCCAGAACATGATCGCCGAAATCGTCAGTCCGATGAAGGTGATCAAATGCCGCACCCGCTGCGGCGCGATGCGCTGTGAAAAATGCGCACCCAGGTAGTAACCCACCAGGGCGCCGCTCGTCAGCGCCAGGGCCTGCGGCCAGCTCACCATGCCCGCCGCGATGAACCACGTCGCCGCGATCACATTGATCAGCGAGCCGAGCAGGTTCTTCATCGCATTCATCTCATGGATGTTCGTCATGCCCATGAAACCGAAGGAGGCCAGCATGAGGATGCCCATGCCCGCGCCAAAGAACGCTCCGTAGATGGCCACCGGCAGCTGTAGCGCCAGCGAGAACCAGGCCGCTTTCGAAACACTCTCCGCCGCATGGTTGCGCGAATACTTCCGTAGCACGTTCTGCAGACAAAACAGCACCGTCGCAAAGAGCACGAGGAAGGGGACCAGCTTCGAAAACTGGTCGTCATTCGTCTTGGTCAGCAGCCAGCTCCCGATAGCGGCGCCGACCAGGCACACCGGCACGAACTGCCAGAACAAGCCACGGATGGCCTTCAGCTGACCACGAAAACCCACAATGCTACCCGCAGTGCCAATCACCAGCCCGACCGTGCTCGTCGCATTTGCCAATACGGGCGGTGTCCCGCACATCAGCAGCACCGGAAAGGTCAGCAGCGTCCCGCCGCCTGCCACCGCATTGATCGCCCCCGCCGTGCAGCCGGCAGCGACAAGCGCGAGAAGCTCTGGGGTGGTCATGGGTTGGAAGGGAAGGGGACCTTGCCTGCCAAACCCTCTCTTCGCCACATCGAAGATGCCCTCATGCTCACCCCAGATTGTCTTCGAGTAGAAGCATCTTGGCTCCGACGGTCCGATGTAGCGGAACTCGTCAGAGTTTCGAAGTCCCCGCCGACACACTGCGTCCCAACCGCTCGGCAGACTCACGTCTGCCGCTACGGCAGCCTCCTCACTCCCTTCTTGCGTCCTGAGGAAGCGAAGGCAGGTTAAACGTCCACCCATCATGGCCAAGAAAGCAGCATCCAAGAAACCCGAATCCCTTCACCGCAAACACAGCGCCATCGTCGTGGACGGCGCGGAGCGCGCCGCCAGTCGTGCCATGCTTCATGCGGTGGGCTTCAAGCGCGATGACTTCAAGAAGTCGCAGATCGGCATCGCCAGCACCTGGAGCATGGTGACGCCGTGCAACATGCACATCGACCGCCTCGCCAAGGAGTCCGCCAAAGGCGTGGACGCAGCCGGCGGCAAGAGCATCATCTTCAACACCATCACCATCTCGGACGGCATTTCGATGGGCACCGAGGGCATGAAGTACTCCCTCGTCTCGCGCGAGGTCATCGCCGACTCGATCGAAACCGTCGTCGGCTGCGAAGGCCTGGACGGCTTTGTCGCCATCGGCGGTTGTGACAAAAACATGCCCGGCTGCCTCATGGCCATGGCCCGCATGAACCGCCCCAGCGTCTTTGTCTATGGCGGCACCATCCTCCCCGGCTGCGTCGGAGCGGAGAAAAAGGACGCGGACATCGTCACCGTTTTCGAAGCCGTGGGCAAGCACGCCAACTGCCTCATCAGTGACAAGGAGCTCATCGACATCGAGGAGCACGCCATCCCTGGCGAAGGTAGCTGCGGCGGCATGTACACCGCCAACACCATGGCCAGCGCCATCGAAGCCCTCGGCATGAGCCTGCCTAACAGCGGCGCCCAGTCGGCCGTCTCCAATGAGAAGCTGATTGACTGCTTCGATGCCGGCGCGGCCGTCATGAACATGATCAAGCGCGGCATCACGCCACGTGACATCATGACCAAGGAGGCTTTCGAGAACGCCATCACCCTCATCATCACGCTCGGCGGCTCCACAAATGCCGTGTTGCACCTCATCGCCATGGCGCACAGCGCAGGCGTGAAGCTTGGCATTGAGGACTTCGTCCGCATCGGCAAAAAAACACCGGTGCTCGCGGACGTGAAGCCTAGCGGCAAGTACTTCATGAACGACCTCGTGAAGATCGGCGGCACCGTACCGCTCATCCGCATCCTGGTGAACGAAGGCCTCATGCACGGCGACTGCCTCACGGTCACCGGCAAGACCATGCGTGAGAACATGAAGAACTCCAAGATCGTCTGGCCCAAGTCCCAGACCATCGTCCGTCCGCTGAGCGACCCGATCAAGAAGGACAGCCATCTCGTCATCTTCAAAGGCAACCTCTGCCCCGATGGTGCTGTCGGCAAGATCACCGGCAAGGAAGGCCTCAAGTTCGACGGCAAGGCCATCGTGTTCGAGTCCGAGGAAGCAGCTCTGCAGGCCATCCTCAATGACAAGGTCAAGAAGGGCCACGTCGTCGTCGTCCGCATGGAAGGCCCGAAAGGCGGCCCCGGCATGCGTGAGATGCTCTCCCCCACCTCCGCCATCATGGGCAAAGGCCTCGGCAAGGAAGTCGCCTTCATCACCGATGGTCGCTTCAGCGGTGGCAGCCACGGCTTCGTCGTCGGCCACGTCACACCAGAAGCCTTCGTCGGTGGCCCGATCGCCGTCATTAAGAATGGCGACCCGATCACCATCGATGCCGTGAGCCGCCAGATCACCCTCGGCATCCCCGCCAAGGAGCTCAAGGAACGCCTCGCCAAGTGGAAGCAGCCGAAGCCAAGATACACCCGCGGTGTCCTCGCCAAATACGCCAAGCTCACCTCCGACGCCAGCCAGGGCGCTGTGACGGATCTGGGTCTGTAAGACGCCTAGCCATCTTTTGATTCACAAAACTCAACCTCCGAAGGTCTGACGATCTTCGGAGGTTTTTTGTTTTTTGTGACCCACGACATATCGATCATAAACTCAGTTCATCACACTGCTGCCTGGCAGCATGGCAGAGGCCTGGCGAAGCTCAAAGCAGCTCGCCAAAAGCGATAGCGAGCCTCACTGGCGAGTCCAGAAATCGCCTCCTTCACATCGTTTTAACTCCTCCGCGCCGGTTGTTAACTGGTCGGTGAAGCCATGGAGAGGATGCTGGGAGCGGAACAAAACCCTTCCCATGACTGACATCATCCACCTCGGCCTTCTCGTGGCTTTCTTCGTCCTCAGCGGGCTTTACGCCAACGGCTGCGAAACCCTCTAACCCGCCCTGCGCCATGGAAACCATCCTCGTCGGGCTCATCGCCCTCGCCCTGCTCGCCTACCTGACGGTGGCGATGCTGCGTCCTGAAAAATTCTAATCCACGACCATGCACTCCACTGACTGGCTTCAGTTCGCCCTCTTCCTGGCCCTGCTCGCGCTCATCACGAAGCCGATGGGCCTTTATCTCATGGAGGTGCTCGATGCCAAGGGCCGCACCTGGCTCGATCCGGTCGTCAGGCCGTTCGAGAAACTCACCTACAAACTGCTCGGCGTTGATCCGCAGTGCGAGCAGAGCTGGAAGCAATATACGTTCGCCATGCTGGCCTTCAGCTTGATCGGCGTGGTGTTCACCTATGCGATCCTGCGACTCCAAAACGTGCTGCCGTGGAACCCGCAGGGACTGCCTGCTTTAAGTCCTCATCTCGCCTTCAATACGGCCGTCAGCTTCACCACGAACACCAATTGGCAGAGCTATGGTGGAGAGGCCACGATGTCCTACTTCTCGCAGATGGTGGGGCTGACATTTCACAACTTCGTCTCCGCCGCCACGGGCATGGGGATTGCTGCGGCCCTCGTGCGTGGCATCGCCCGTAGTTCGGTGCAGACGCTGGGCAACTTTTGGGTCGATCTCGTGCGCACGACTTATTACCTGCTCCTGCCACTGTGCGCCGTGTTCGCCATCTTCCTTGTGTCACAGGGGGTGATCCAGAACTTCGATGCTTGTACCAAGGCGACGACTCTGGAAGGTGCGGAGCAAGTCATCGCCCAAGGGCCCATGGCTTCGCAGGTCGCCATCAAGATGCTCGGCACCAACGGCGGCGGCTTCGTGAATGCAAACGCCGCGCATCCCTTTGAGAATCCGACGCCTTTGTCGAACTTCATCCAGATGCTCTCGATCTTCGCCATCGGCAGCGGCCTAACGTATTATCTCGGACGCATGGTGAAGAACCAGGCGCACGGCTGGGCTGTGTGGGCAGCGATGATGGTGCTCTTTGTCGGAGGTGTGCTCGTTTGCTCCCACTATGAAGCTGTGGGAAATCCCATTCATCAGCAGCTCGGCATGATGGTCGCCGATGGCAACATGGAGGGCAAGGAGGTGCGCTTTGGCATCTTCAATTCGTCTCTCTTTGCCACTGTCACCACCGCCGCCTCTTGTGGTGCCGTGAACTCGATGCACGACTCGTTCACCGCCATCGGCGGACTGGTGCCGCTATTCATGATGGAGCTGGGCGAAGTCGTCATCGGCGGTGTGGGCGCGGGTCTTTACGGCATGCTCGTCTTCGTTATTCTCGCTGTCTTCATCGCCGGTCTCATGGTCGGACGCACGCCGGAATACCTGGGCAAGAAGATCCAGGCCAAGGAAGTGAAGCTGGCCATGCTCACGCTGTTGATCCTGACGCTCAGCATCCTCGGATTCACCGCCTGGGCATGTGTGAGTGACTGGGGTGTCGCAGGCCTCAACAACAGCGGTCCGCACGGCTTCAGCGAGATGCTGTATGCCTACAGCTCAGCCACGGCCAACAATGGCAGCGGCTTCGCAGGCCTCACCGCCAACACCCCTTGGTATAACACCACGTTAGGCTTCGCCATGCTGATCGGCCGATTCCTCATGATCGTGCCCATCATGGCGCTGGCAGGATCACTGGGGACCAAACAAACCTCACCTCCAAGCGCGGGAACATTCCCGGCCCATGGCGCCACCTTCACGTTCCTGCTCATCGGCACTGTGCTGCTCATCGGTGCGCTCAACTTCCTTCCTGCCCTCGCCCTCGGTCCCATCGTTGAGCACTTCCTCACGGCCCAGGGCAAGCTGTTCTAAATCTTCACTACCACGTCCATGTCCCACAAACCCACGTCTCTGTTTGATGCTTCGATTCTCGTTCCGGCCATCGGCGAGTCATTCAAGAAGCTCGACCCGCGCCTGATGGTGAAAAACCCCGTCATGTTCGTCACCCTCGTCGGCGCTGTGCTCACGACGGTGAGCATTTTCACCGCCCAGGCCGATCACGGCTTCATCACCCAGCTCAGCATCTGGCTCTGGTTCACCGTGCTCTTCGCCAACTTCGCCGAAGCTGTGGCAGAAGGCCGTGGCAAGGCCCAGGCAGCCAGCCTGCGTGCCGCACGTAAAGACACCACAGCCCGCCGACTCAAGAATGGAGTCGAGACAAGCGTCCCTGCCCCTGCATTGGAGAAAGGTGATCTCGTCGTTTGTGAAACCGGCGATGTGATTCCCGCCGATGGCGAGGTCATCGAAGGCATCGCCAGCGTGGATGAAGCCGCGATCACCGGCGAATCCGCGCCCGTCATCCGTGAAAGCGGCGGTGACCGCAGCGCCGTCACCGGTGGTACCCGAGTCATCAGTGACCGGATCGTCATCCGCATCACGTCGGAGAAGGGCAACACCTTCATCGACCGCATGATCGCCATGGTGGAGGGCGCGAAACGACAGAAGACACCGAATGAGATCGCGCTCACGATCCTGCTGTCCGCCATGACGCTCATCTTCCTGCTCGTGACGATCACGCTGAAGCCATTCGGCATCTACTCGGCCACCGGCTTCTCTATTCCCGTGCTCATCGCGCTGCTTGTATGCCTCATACCCACAACGATCGGCGGACTTTTGAGCGCCATCGGCATCAGCGGCATTGATCGTCTCATCCGCCGCAACGTGATGGCCACCAGTGGCCGCGCTGTGGAGGCTGCTGGCGACATCGACGTGCTCCTGCTCGACAAGACTGGCACCATCACCATCGGCAACCGCATGGCGTCTGATTTCCGTCCTGCGCCTGGCATCACGGAGGAGCAGCTTGCTGATGCCGCCCAGCTTGCCTCTCTCGCCGATGAAACACCTGAAGGCCGCAGCATTGTAGTGCTCGCCAAAGAGAAGTTCAATCTCCGTGCCCGCGAGCTTGCGCATCCGCACGCCAGCTTTGTGCCCTTCACCGCGCAGACACGCATGAGCGGCGTGGATCTCGATGGCCGCAGCATTCGCAAAGGCGCGGCAGATTCCATCAAGGCGCACGTTGAAGCCTTGGGCGGTGTTTATCCCGTTGAAGTTTCCAAGACTGTCGAGGCTGCGTCACGCGCGGGTCGCACACCCCTTGTCGTGTGCGAAGGAGCCAACGTGATCGGTGTGGTGGAACTCAAGGACGTGGTCAAAGGTGGCATCAAGGAGCGCTTTGCCCAGCTCCGCAAAATGGGCATCCGCACAGTCATGATCACCGGTGATAATCCCATGACCGCCGCCGCCATCGCCGCCGAGGCGGGAGTGGATGACTTCATGGCGCAGGCGACCCCTGAGGACAAACTGCGCCGCATCCGTGCCGAGCAGGCTGAGGGCCACCTCGTCGCCATGACCGGTGACGGCACCAATGACGCTCCTGCGCTTGCTCAGGCCGATGTCGGTGTCGCCATGAATACCGGCACGCAGGCCGCCCGCGAGGCTGGTAACATGGTGGATCTCGACAGCAATCCCACGAAGCTCATTGAGATCGTGGAGATCGGCAAACAGCTCCTCATGACGCGTGGCTCGCTGACCACCTTCAGCATCGCCAATGACATCGCCAAATACTTCGCGATCATTCCAGCGATGCTCATGGTCACTTTCCCCGCGATCAGCCCGCTCAATATCATGGGACTGGCCAGCCCGCAGAGCGCCATCCTGAGTGCAGTGGTCTTCAATGCCCTCATCATCATCGCGCTCATCCCTCTCGCGCTGAAAGGCGTGCCCTATCGTGCCATCGGTGCCGCTGCCGTGCTTCAGCGGAACCTGCTGATCTACGGCCTTGGCGGCATCGCCGTCCCCTTCATCGGCATCAAGGCCATTGATGTCATCGTCACCACCCTTCACCTCGCCTAACCCTATGAAAGCTCTTCTCTCTGAACTCCGTCCCGCCGTCATGGCCACGCTTGTGCTGGCAGGCGTCACCTGCGGCGCATATCCACTGCTCGTCACCGGCATCGCGAAGGCTGGGTTTGCGAGACAAGCCTCTGGCAGCCTGATCATGGCCAAGGACGGCAAGATCATTGGTTCGGCCTTGCTCGGCCAGAACTTCACCGCCGACCGCTATTTTCATCCTCGGCCAAGTGCCGCCGGTGCTGGTTACGATGGTATGAGTTCCAGCGGTAGCAATCTTGGGCCCACCTCGCAGAAACTGAATGATGCGATCAAGGAACGCATCACCGCCTACCGCAGCAAGAACGGCCTCCCCGCCAATGCCGAGGTGCCTGCCGATGCCGTCACAGCTTCTGGCAGCGGCCTTGATCCACACATCAGCGTGGAGAACGCCAAACTGCAAACCGCCCGCGTCGCCAAGGCTCGCAACCTGAGCGGCGAGAAGATCAGAGAGCTGATGGATGCCCATACGAGTCAGCCCGACCTCGGCCTCCTTGGGGAGGCTGGCGTGAACGTATTGCCATTGAATCTGGCTCTGGACGCCCTCAAGTAATCCATCGCTGGCCATGAAAGAAGACAACCGCCCAGATCCCGATGCCCTGCTGGCGCAGATGCGAGTGGAGGATGTGAAGTCGAGATCGGGCAAACTTTTTATCTTCCTCGGCATGTGTCCCGGAGTCGGGAAGACCTACGCGATGCTGCAAGCAGCGCACCAGCGAATCAAGGAGGGCGTGGAAGTGCTTGCTGGCATCATCGAAACGCATGGCCGCCACGAAACAGCATCGTTGCTTGAAGGCATGCGCGTTCTTCCTCGCAGAACACTCGAACATCGTGGCATGACGCTGGATGAATTCGACATTGATGCCGTGCTTGCTCAAAGGCCGCAGATCGTGCTCGTCGATGAACTCGCACACACGAATGCTCCTGGCTCAAGACATGCGAAACGCTACCAAGATGTGCTGGAGTTGATCGACTCCGGGATCGATGTCTACACAACGCTCAACGTTCAGCATATTGACAGTCAGGTGGACATCGTGCGGCAGATCAGTGGCGTCACCATCAGTGAGACAGTGCCTGACTCGATCCTCGATGTCGCCCATGAGATCCAGCTCATTGACCTCAGTGTCGAAAAGTTGCTGGAGCGCATGGCGGACGGCAAAGTCTATCTCGGCGAGCGGGCGGAGCATGCTGTGAGCAGCTTTTTCAAGGAAGGAAATCTGACCGCATTGCGTGAACTCGCGCTCAGGTTCACGGCCGAACGGGTGGATCGTGATCTGGAGGACATCAGGCGCCTCAAACGTGCCCGCACCCCGTGGCGAACAAATGCGCGCCTCATGGTGGGTGTCGGTCCAAGTCCCTATAGCGAGAGCCTCATCCGCTGGACACGGCGCGCTGCCACGCGGCTGAACTGCCCCTGGCTAGTCGTCTGGGTGGAAGGCTCACGCGTGCTCAAATCTACTGAGCAGACCCGTCTCACACGCTCGCTCGCCCTGGCACGTAAACTCGGCGGTGAAGTGGTCTCCGTGACTGGCGAGAGCATCTCCGAGGCACTGCTGCAAGTCGCCCGTGAGCGCAATGTGACCCAGATCGTGGTCGGCAAGCCGGACAAACCCTCACTTTGGCGGAAGTCACTCGCTGACAGCCTCATCCTCGGCAGCGGTGATATAGACGTGTGTGTCGTGCGTCCTCTCGCTGCGGCAGAGAAGAGCAGCGCGGTCAGTCTGGGCGAGCCTGTGCCGGATTCCGTGATTGGCGAGTATAGCTGGGTTCTGGTTTCCGTGTTTGCCATCGCCAGCCTTTGCTGGGGAGCGGTCGGCTACACAGGCTACATGTTTGTCGCTCTCGTCTTTCTGCTCGCTGTGGTGCTTGCAGCGCTGCGCTTCAGCCGTGGCCCCGTGCTGACGATGGCGACCCTGAGCGCCCTATGCTGGAACTATTTTTTCATTCCACCGCTCTTCACTTTCCACGTCAGCAAGCCGGAGGATCTGGTCATGCTGAGCATGTTCTTCATTGTGGCTCTCAGCATGGGCAGCCTCACCAGCCGCCTGCGGATGCGTGAGATCGCCGAGCGTCGCCGCCTTCGCCAGACTGACGCGTTGCTGCGTGTCACCCAAAGCGCCGCGCTCGCAGCAGACACGGGCAAGGGACTCGCTGAGGCACTCCGCACCATTGACGAACTGCTGGGTGCCAGCACGGCGCTGATCGTCCGTGAGCTTGATCGCTCGCTGCCCAAGGACGTCCACCACGCCAGCACGTATCAGCCGTCCGCCAAAGAATGGGGCGTGGTGGCCTGGAGCTACGAGAACAGGCAATGCGCGGGCCGGTTCACCGATACGCTACCCGAGTCCGCCGCCACCTGGTTTCCTCTGCAAACGGCAACCTCCATGATGGGCGTGCTCGGGGTCCAGATGCCACGCGATGCACGACTCGATTTCAGGGTGAGGCAGACCATCGAAGCCTTCGCGTTGCAGCTCGCCCTCGTGCTGGAGAAGGACCACTTCATCCTCGCCGTCAGTCATGCCGAAGTGCTCGCGCAGTCGGAGAAGCTCCATCGCACTTTGCTGGACAGCGTTTCGCACGAGCTGAAAACACCCCTCGCCATCATTCGTGCTTCGTTAGAGGGCATGAGCGAGTTAAAAAATCCCTACCTCGCCGAAATCGAAACTGCCTCCCAGCGCTTGCAGCGGGTGGTGGACAGTCTGCTCCAAATGACACGGCTCGAATCCGAAGTGTTGAAGCCCAACCTCGACTGGTGTGATCTTCAAGACGTCATCGCCAGCGCCACGCGGGCCGCAGGCGAGAGCTTGAGCGAACATCCGATGACCGTGACGAAGATCCCGGAAGAACTTCCTCTCGTGAGAATGGATCATATCCTCCTTGCCCAAGCATTGGCGAACATTCTTCACAATGCCGCTGTTTACACCCCCAAGGGGTCAGCCATCGACATGACGATCTCCCTGCGAGCCCCACAGCTTCGCATCATCATTCGCGACCACGGTCCCGGACTCCCCGCTGGTGAAGAGAACCGTGTGTTTGAAAAATTCTATCGTGTCGAGGGATCACCCGCTGGTGGCACAGGCCTGGGTCTCGCCATCACGAGGGGCTTCATTCACGCGTTGGACGGAGACATCACCGCGAGGAACCACCCGGAAGGGGGCGCGGAGTTTGTGATCCGACTCGACATCACCGCTCATGACCGCTCTAATCATTGATGATGAGGTGCAGATCCGCCGCCTGCTGCGCATGGCGCTGGAATCAAAAGCCTACACCGTGCACGAAGCCGAGGCCGGCCAGATCGGCCTGCAAGAGGCCGTGTTCCGCAAACCCGATGTCATCCTGCTTGATCTCGGCCTGCCTGATATGGACGGCGTCGCTGTGTTGAAACGCCTGCGTGAATGGAGTGACGTGCCCGTCCTCATCCTGAGTGTGCATGATCAGGAGGCGGTGAAGGTAGCCGCCTTTGACGCCGGTGCCGATGACTATGTGACCAAACCCTTCAGCACTGCCGAGCTCATCGCCCGTCTAAGCGCCATCCAGCGCCGTCGCTTCAAGCAGCAAAAGCCCGTCTATGAGGTCGGCACTCTGAGACTTGATATAGCCCACCACGAGGCCACTCTTGCGGGTGTGGAACTGAAGCTCACACCCACGGAATTCACCTTGCTGAAAGTGCTGGTGCAGAATGCTGGCCGCATCGTCACTCAGAAGCAGATCATTCGAGAAGTCTGGGGGACGGACAACGCCAACCAGCACGAAAACCTCCGTGTCGTGATCAACCACCTCCGAAGGAAGATCGGCGGAAATGGGCCTGCGATTGTCAACGAGACGGGGATTGGATATCGGCTGATGGATGCGGACGGAGTTCCCTAACATCAGTCATCTCCATGGACGGCATCGTCCGAGGTGAAAAGCTCGTGGTCTTTTCCTGCCGAGCGAATCTGCCAGAGATCACGGCGCAGCGGATGGAAAAAGAAAGGCGTGCCCCAGCGGTCCAGCAGACGGCCGCCGTCATCGATGGCCGGATGGTCCGGGGCCATGTAAGCCACCTTGGCCGCATTCTGCCCGCGAAGCTGCGCCACGACTTCCACGTTCTCGCCGCTGATGGGAGGCGCGCCGCCGTTTGTCTGACGAAAGGCATCCAGCAGCAGTTCGAGAACCTCAAAATCATGCTCGATGGTGCTGTCCGGTGCATTCAGCTGGCGGCTGATCTCCACGAGTTCCTGAAGCTGCACTCTTCCTTGGGCATCCGCCTGCAGGACGGTCGCATCACCTACAAATGACTTCGGGCGCACCGGCTCAGGTTTGGCGGGCAAGACAGAAAACAGACCGGCGAAGGTCCGGTCCACCCCGAAGGATGGACCGGACGCGAGCTGCCAGCTCCAGGTCACCACCGCAGCCGTCAGCACGAGGACCGCGAGGATGCCTTTTCGCCATGAGAAGGCGAACTGCTGGCGGGAGTGGCTCATAGGAATCCGAGGTTGGCAGAGCCTCCGAAGGGATCGTTGAAGCGTCCCAGGTTCGGGAAGATGTCCGGCAGCAGCGCATTGCTCACGCCTAACCATTTGGCTGGCACGGCCGCATATTGATCCACCGCCGTGGTGGGAATCCACCGGCCGCGGTTGCTCGTGCCCGCATCCTGATCCTGACCGAGCTTGAGACTTGGGAAGGATCCATACACTTGGCCGCCATTCACCGCGCCACCGAGCACGATCTGATGCCCACCCCAGCCGTGATCGGAGCCAGCGGTGTTCGGATCCGTGCCATTCGGTGTCAGCGTGCGTGTGAAGTCAGAGTGCGTGACGGTGGTCACACTGTCATTCACACCGAGGGCGGTCAGCGTGCTGCTGCAAGCCTGCAACGCGCCGCTCAGGTGAAGGGATCTCCACCGTTCTGCGTCAGCGCCTGCGCGAAGAACAGCGGCTGCCGGTAGGTGGCGCCGAAGCTCAGCGTGCTCCAGGCATGGGTCACGCTTGCTCCCGTCTTCGCCACTTTGAAGGCTGCACCATCCAGCGTGCCCGTGCCGGTCGCGATGGCGATCCAGCCTACAGACTCGCCGGACAACGTGGAGGTGTCCGCCTCCTGCGCTTGCAGCTTCAAGCCAAAGCCGGTGGTTGTCACATTGCGCACACGGGTGATCAGCGCTTTCGCATTCACCACGGATTCCACCTGGGCCAGCACCACGGGCGCGGCACCAAAGGTGATGCCGAAGGCTGCCGTCTGCTCCGTGTTAGTCACACTTGTGGTTCGGCCAGCACGCCAGGTCACGCCACCGAGAGTGTGCGTTCCTGGCTCGAGGGCCAGATAATGCACACTCTCGCTGCCATGCACTCCGTCAAGGTAGTCCCACTCGTGCAGTTGATACTGGAAGCTCGTGGTGGTGACATTGCGCACCCGCGTGGTCACTGCCTCCGCATCGTTGTAGGTCTTGGTCCCCAGCACGACCACCGGGGCGGTGCTGAAAGGGCTGACGAAGTTCACCGTCCGCCACGTGGTGGCGTTCGGCTGGTTGTTGGTGAGCACGCCGGACTCGTAGGTCGCGGCGCGTGAGGTTGCCGCCGTCAGCGCGATCGCTGGGAGGATGAATGCGGCCAGCAAGGACCGCTTTGGGTGGACTGATTTCATGGTTGCTAATGCAAGGGTGTGGACATGGACTGCCCTCCGTGAGTGAAGGGTCGGTCGATCAGGTGCCTCCAGCGGTCGCTGGTGGGCGGGGAGGATGCGCGCCGGGCTTCGTGGGTGCCTCCAGCATGCGGGTGCTGGTCGGTGGCCGGGGTGGGTGGCGAATCCGAAAGTGTTGTTAGTTAGGTCACGCGCTCAGCACGACCTTGGACTGCTCGTCATGCCGGAGAATGCTGAGGATGTGATGCACATGCGCGATGACATCATTCGCGCTCTCCGTCTCGCTCCGGAACTCATCGTGCGAAGGCGCGGAACGGGTGCTGGAGATGCTGATGGAAGCCGGGCGAAAATCAATCTGGCCCGGCAGCCTGCCTGCGAAGGAGAAGGTGCCGGAAATGCGGATCTGAAAAGGCGCCCTGACCTGCTGCTTCCAGGGAGTGACACATAACTGCACCGGTCGGCCCGACAGGGACTGGAGCGGCTGGCTCGGAGTCAGAATCAGCACTTCATAGTCAGGCGCTAGCTTCCGCAGGCTCTTTTTAAACTCGTCCAGCTTCATCCATGACGTGACAGGTGCTGGATGAGAATCCTGAAGCATTTGCTCAAGCAGCAACTCGCGGGCGATGGCCTTTTGCAGGGTGTTCATGGGAGGAACAGAGTTTGGGGGGTGATTCAGAAAAAGGATCAGACAGGATCGGTGGGCGGACCTTCCTTCGTGGGATGGGCCTGAGTCCGTGAGTTGTGACGAGTTTCCTGTTCGGGGATCACTTTCCTTCATCACAAAGGATGGTCGCAACGCTTATATCATAGTGAACAAGTAGGATTATAGGCGCAAGCAAAAAGATTGTCCCCTTGCGAGAGATTTACAAATCAGCCTCACCCGCGGCGGATCAAGAAGACTACTTCGTCGCCAGCGCTTCCTCGAACCGAGCAATCAGCTCGTTGCTATCCTCGAGGCCCGCTGACACACGGATCAAATGCTTCGGCACACCGCAGCTTGCTGCCCAGGCCAGTTCGTCATAGTGCGCGAGCAATGTATAAGGACACACCAAGGTAAAGTTCGTTCCAAGGCTCGGCCCTTTGCACACGCGCAGCGCATCATAAAAACGCTCGCTCGTGTTCTCGGCATCCTTCAGCAGGAAGGAAAACAAGCAGCCATGGCCGCCGCCTTCACGACGGATGAACTCATAACCCGCACCACCATCCCACTTCGCGTGCCAGACTTTTTCCACCTTCGGATGCGAACGCAGAAACTCCGCCAGCGCCACCGCATTGCGGCTCATGCCTTCAGCGCGCAGTACGAAGTCACGGCTGTTCTGCTCCAGCGCCACGGCATCGCCACGCCAGAGGCTGTGATCCGCATGCTCGGTGAGGAAGGCGGAGAACGCCGCATGATGCGGAGAGGCGCGATTCAAAATCACACCACCCGCGAGCACATCACCTTGCCCTGAGAAGCTTTTAGTTAGGCTCGTCGTGGTGAGATCCGCCACTTTCAGCGCATTCGCATGAGCCACGGTGGAGATGGTGTCATCCACGATGATTGGCACGCCAGGCTGCGACTGCGCGCGGAGGGCGAGCAGGCGCTCCAGGTCCACACAGCGGAGCAGGGGATTGCTCGGTGCCTCGCAGAAAAGGCCCGCGAGAGGTTCCGACTTCAGCAGCGTCTCCAGCTTGTCGTATTCCTGCTCATCAATCATCGGCAGGAAGTGTGCGCCGCTGCCAAACATTTCCTGCAGCTTCAGCACATCCACATACGGAAAATCAAGCTGCACCGTTTTGCGCCCCGGAAACAGCGTGGTGAGCATGCGGTGCACCGCAAAGTTCGCCGCCATGCCGGAAGGGAAGAGGAACACATCCTCCGCCTGCTGGCCGGAGAGCTCCGCGAGTCGTTGACGAATCGTTTGGTTGGCCGCCAGACCTTCAGCGTCGGTCGTCTCAGTCTTGCGCGTGCCAAGCGTCTCACAGGCCTGACGCGTGCTGACGATCTCACCACAGAAGCGCCAGAAGCGACGCGCCTTCACATAAGCATCAGCGGGGAAGATCGCCACGCCGAGGCCATCGCGCCAAGTTTCCGCACGGCCCGTGAATCCATCACGCGCAATGAACTCCAAGCACCTCTGCGCATGCAGCATCTTCGGAAACACCAGACAGCGCTCCCCTTCCTGGGCGAGATCCTTTTCCGCTGCCGCAAAGAGCTGGCTCACCGCCGGTGGACAGCAGAAGCGCGGATAGCCCGAGCGAAATTTGGAGACGATCTCCTGATCCCCCTCCTCATAGCCGATGACATGCTTCCACAAAGGCAGGCTGACACTGACACCGAACTCGTCATCAGGCAGCGGACTGCCCAGCGAGTCGGCCTGCCAGAGAGGGTGGTTCAGGAGGTCGGACATGGAGGGGCCAGTTCGTTAAAGGGACTTCGGCGAGTTGGCAAGATGCGGTTCAGCCCAGCCGGTCTTCCACTATGGTGGAAGCCCCAAAGGGGTAAGACAAGAGCATTTGTTCCGGCAGCTCTGTCCTCATTCCTGGATGTTGTTACTTGGGATCCAGGTTGGCAAGGGCACGATCCCCTCGTTGAACCTAACGTACCAATGATCATACCAATCCGGGTGATCTCCCGCCGTCTGGATACCAGGCACATGCAGCCGGTGACCGGTGGAAAAGATAATGTCTAGTTCACCATCCTCTAGGGTGCGTATGGACTCCACGCTTGAACCCAAAACCGGGTGGAAATGCTCCCACCAGCTCTGCTCGAGAGCCTGAGACTGCGGTTGGCCAGGAAATGGATAGCTCGCAGAATCCGTGATCAAGGTTTGCTCGATGCCAAACTGCCAGGGAGGATCGATCCAAAGATAGTCGCCCATCTTTCTGTTCTCACCCCGATGCAGTTTAATTGAATTGCAAGCCAGGGTGAGGGAGCATGGATGGCCGACCCACTGATGCAGGTTTCTGCCATCGCGCTGGTAGTCATTGGTAGACATTCTCACCCGCACTGCGCCCGCTGACGCAGGAAATGATCCGCCAGCACCAGATGCACCATCGCCTCGACCATCGGCACGGCGCGCGGCAGCACGCAGGCATCATGACGGCCCCGCGCCGCCAAGGTGGTTTCCTGCTTGTCATTCGTCACGGTGTTCTGCTCGCGCAGGACGGTGGCGGTGGGCTTGAAGGCGACGCGGAAGACGATCTCCTCGCCATTGCTGATGCCACCCTGGATGCCGCCGCTGCGGTTCGTGCGGGTGCGCACATCACCGCCGTCCATGTAGAATTCGTCGTTATGCTCCAGGCCGGTCATCAGGGTGCCGGAGAAGCCGCTGCCGATCTCAAAACCCTTGGTAGCCGGCAGGCTGAGCATGGCTTTGGCGAGATCGGCCTCAAGCTTGTCAAAGACAGGTTCGCCAAGGCCTGGTGGCACGCCGCGAACGACGCACTCGACGACTCCGCCGACGCTGTTGCCTTCGCTGCGGACCTTCTCAATGAGCTCGATCATGAGCTCGGCGGCTTCAGCATCGCAGGTGCGGACGATGTTGGATTCGATGTGCTCGGAACTGAGGTCAGCGGGCACCTTGGCCTCGATGTCCTTGATGGTCTTCACGTAAGCCAGGCATTCGTAGGCCGGGAGGGTGTGCTGCAGCACCTTCCGGGCGATGGCACCGGCAGCGACGCGGCCGATAGTTTCACGGGCACTGGAGCGGCCACCACCGGAGACGGCGCGGACGCCATACTTGGCATCGTAGGTGTAGTCGGCGTGGCTGGGGCGGTAAGCCTGCTGCATCTCGGTGTAGGCCGAGGGGCGCTGGTCGGTATTGCGGACAAACAGGCCGATCGGCGTGCCCAGGGTCTGCCCATCGAGCACGCCGGAAAGGATTTCCGCGGTGTCGTCCTCCTTGCGCGGGGTGACGATCTTGCTCTGGCCTGGGCGGCGGCGGTTCAGCTCATGCTGGATGTCTTCCACCGTCAGCGGAATGCGCGGCGGACAGCCATCGATGACAACCCCGACGCCGGGTCCATGGGATTCGCCCCAGGTGCTGATGCGGAAAAGAGTGCCGAGACTGCTGGACATAGGATCTGTACAAATAGGGCTGGCCGAAACCCGCAACCAGATTCCCACCCGAGGGAGAGTTAATGTGCTGTCCCCGCGTCATAAGACGCTGCTCCGTCCATCCACCGAATCTCCAGCACTTGCGCACGATGATCGGAACCGAGGTCGGGGCCGATCTGACGATTCAGGATCACCAGCGGCGGCGTGCAGAGGGCGTGGTCGATCGGGATGGCAAAAGCAGACGTGACCCGCCAAGTGGGCGCCCAGGAGGGATTCGGCATGCAGAATCCTAGGCGACCACCCCGCAGCAGGGACCTCATGCCCTCACACCAAGGCGTGGCATTCAGGTCTCCAAAGACAAGCACGGGCTCCGGCAGCGCCGCAGCTTGGCGGCCGATGTCCTCCAGCAGCCAATTTCGGCTCCGCCACTGCAGCCCCCCGCCCGGTGGCAGGGTGTGGATGCCATAGAGCACCACCTCGCGAGCGCCGATAAGCACACGCGCTTCGATCGTTGGCGGTGTGTATGGGTTGAGGTTCAGGCCATGCTCAAAGCGATGCAGCACTTCCGCGGTTTTGAGCGGCAACCGGCTATACAGTGCGAGGCCGAAGTTATCCTCCCGGACGTGCTCCAGATGATGCGGGTGCGTTTGCTTCAACGGCTCCATCGCCTTGGCCCAGACCTCGTCGATCTCCATGAGGAAAATGATGTCCGCATCAACCTGGCGGAGGTAGTCCAGCACCTCCTGATGCCTGCGGTTTTCGGTTAGGATATTCAGGCTGACCAGACGCAGATTAAAATCCGGCAGCGCTGTGCCCGATGGTTTTTGAAGGCTAACCAGCAGGCTGCCAATCATCACCGCATTCAGTAGCAGCGTCAGTCCACTGATCCAGGCCACGAGCCGGCGCTTCCGCCCAAGGCTCCAGACCACGGCAAGGACACAGACCAGCAGGTACTGCCAGCGGAAGTGTGAAAAGATGTCCAGAAACCAGTGCCAATGCCCCAGGAGGCCTAACCATGAGCCTGACAACCCAAGCAGGATGAGCACATCCACGATGCCGTCCAGACGGACCGAGGCGGAGGCAAAGGCGCGATTTTGAGTGATGCTTGATCGCTCCGGAAAGCCGTTGGTCATCTCAGAAGAATGGGCTGGCGATGATCTCGGTCAACCAACTGAAGAATTTTTGAATAGTCTCGTTGTTCTGCTCCAGGTAGCCCAAGGGAATAAACAGAACTTCGAGCACCCTGCCAATGCCCCGCTCAGAACTGATGTAGTTGAAGTAACCAAGGATGACACAAACTCGATAGGAGAGAACGTAAGCCGCTAAAATTAGAAACGTCATGATGGCAACTTTAAGTTTGCTCCAGCCTAGAGCTTCCTCCCTAACTTTGGCATTGTTATCCATAACCTGAATGCTGCTGACGTTTTACGTTCACCAAGCCTCAAAAATGCGGTGCTGATACGGTGCCTTCTTCAATCTCGAGCTTCTTCTTCCGCACGATGCTGTCCGCGATGTCCAAGATCATCTCTTCGAGCAAGAGACGCAGATGGCTGCCGGACCGGTAGTCCGCCGGGGCGATGTGCTTCACTCGGTCCGCCAGGGCATTGAGTTGGTAGCATTTGCGGAAGCTGGCGCGGCTGGCCTCTTCCGCATTGTACACGGCGATGGCATGGCCGCCGTAGCGCTTCATCAGCGTGAAGCAGGGCACATCCGTGGGACCATCACCGATGTAGATCATGTTCTGAAACGGGATGGGCCGCAACTCCGGGTCCATGTGGTCATTCACATCCTCATGCGGCTCCAGCATGCCTTTGTTGATGCGGAAGAGATACTGTGTCTTGGTGGTGTGGCTGATGACACGCTTCGGGAAGCTGATGCGCCCGTCCTTGTCCGTGCCGAACTCGCACCCAAAGATCCGCTTCACCGAAGGCGCGAGCGAGCTGCCGTCCAGGAGCGCCTTCAGCCCGGAGGAGACAATGTAATGCTCAATCTTAATGCCTAACGAACGATGCTGCTGGCTGAGCGTGGCGCTCAGTTCATCGAAGACCTCGGGCACGCCTTTGTAGTAGCGCAGTTTGGCACCCAGCTTCACCAGCTCGTCATTCGTGGGCCGGTCCATCTCGAGGTAGTCGAGCATGCACTTCAGATAGGCGAGCTCGCCATCGTAACCTTCCTGGTCCACCAGCTCGCGGCTCTTTTTCCAGAACTGGCCCGCATTGATGCCGAAGTGCGGAAACAGCGTCTCATCCTGCATGTAGGTGGGGCTGAGCGTCTGGTCGTAATCGTAGATGACAGCGATGGTGGTCTGGGCGGCGGACATGGACGGGAGCGGGAGAGGAAGCGTTTGCGACAGTTTATAATGGCGGACCGTTTGACGGTGTCTTGTTAGACCCCAGCAAGCGGCAGACCATCATGAACCTCCAAGCTCGGTAAGGGCATCATCGAGCTGCGGATAGGCGAAACGATAGCCCAAATCCGTGGCAACGCGAGGAAAGGCGCGCTGGCTGACCAGCAGCATCTCGTCCGCCATGCGGCGCGGCAGCAGACGCATGGCAAAAGCGGGCACGTGCATGAAGGCGGGCCGCTTCAAATGCGCGGCCAGCCGGCGGGTGAATTCCGCGTTCGTCACCGGATGCGGCGCACAGAGGTTCACAGGTCCCACGACGCTCTCGTTTTCCAAAGCCCAGAGGATGAGTGTGGCCTCATCCTGCTCATGAATCCAGGGCATCCACTGTTTCCCGGAACCCATGCGTCCTCCCAGACCGCAGGCAAATACCCGGCGCATCAGTGGGTAAGCGCCGCCTTGATTGCTGAGCACCACGCCCGTGCGCAGCAGCACCACCCGGGTACCCATGGCTGAGGCTTGTCTGGCCGCGCTTTCCCATTCTCGGCAGAGCTCCGCCAGATGGCCATTGCCCGAGGAGGTGTTTTCCTCCAGCACGGTGTCCCCGCGGTCTCCGTAGTAGCCGACGGCCGAGGCGCAAAGCAGCACGCGCGGACGATTCTCCGGCCGCCAGGAGCGCAGTTCCGAGACGATCTGCCGGGTCAGGTCCACACGACTTTTCCAGATGCGTTCCAGCTTGGCCTTCGTCCACAGACCAAAGAGAGTCTCTCCCGCCATATGGATCAGTGCATCGAGCCTTGTTTCTGGCAGGGGGCACTCCTTCGTGGAGATCAGCGTCTTGCTCAGATGTGGCTGCGGTCCGATGGCCTGCCGCGAGTAGCCGATGACCTCATGCCCCGAACCCTGGGCCAAAACGCCCACTGCTCGCCCGACCAAGCCTGTGGCCCCTGTGATGCCAATTTGCATATGGGTGAATACGGCAGTGCCTGCCGTGTTGATCCTGTGTCTTTTGCGGCGCGTCTGTCACCAGATACGATTCTTCGAGATCTGCTCAAAGGCGGCGGAGAGGGCGTTGTTCAGCTCTTCCAGCGTGGCGCGCTCAAGCTCCGGATCCAGCCCGCCGGTCGAGGTCGCCTCAATGATCTGCGCGGCGGGTGCAGCCAAGGCTTCCACGACGAGCTTTTCTTCAAAAGTGACCCGTTCGGGCGCTAGTGCTACCGGAGCTGGATCCGCCTCAAACAAGCGGCGGGTGAACTCCGCCGCCGCATCCAAGTGCGCCTGAGTCGGCTGGGGCTTGGTGGGACCTCTGACGGCTGCGGGTGGAGAGATCGCGGGTTCCGAGCCCAGGGCGGCGATCTGGTCATCCAGATCCTGACAGGCCTGTTCCAGGGCTTGGCGCAGAGAAAGAAGCCTCTGCTGCATATCGCGCAAGGGAGAGTCCGCTGGTAGCTCGGGGAAGGGAGGCAGGATCATGTTGCTTCCAATTTAACCAGATTGATTATAAATTTCAAAATTATAAAGTATATCAGATCAAATTTTAATAATTTAAGATGTCTTAAGCTTATGTTTTGAGTGGGCAAATCGAGTCGGCTCCGCTGCAATTACCGTAAACATGTCCCCTCTTAGGGCCGTAACTGCTATCTGATCCCAACCACCCCCAGACATGAAGTCCCTCTCGACTCTGCTCCTCCTCCTGTCTGCCACGGCACTCACGGCCCAGGACAACCCAGCACCCGCGAAGCCTGCGGAGGCTCCGAAATCTGCCGCTGCCCCTACGCCGCCCGCACCAGCGCCTGCAAAGACCGAAGCTCCCAAGCCAGCACCAACTGTACCTGCTAAAGTCGAGACCCCCGCCAAACCGGCCGCTGCTCCTACAACGACACCCGCTCCAGCGCCAACACCCGCCCCCAAACCTGCGGCGGCCACTCCCCCTCCAACGGCTCCCAAGCCCGCCACGCCTCCTGCCACTCCGGCTCCAACCAAGCCTGAGGCTGCCAAAACGGAACCAGCCAAGCCTGCGCCGACACCCGCGCCCAAGGCGGCTGAGACGAAACCTGCTCCAGCCCCGGCCCCGAAACCTGCGGAGGCGAAACCCGAAGCCAAGCCTGCGACTCCTCCACCTGCACCGAAACCCGCACCCGTGGCTGTCTTTAAAGACAAAGCCCTGGAGACCGCTGTGCGTAAGCAGGTCTTCGCCAAGCGAGACAACCAGGAAGTGATCACTGCCGAGGACGTGGCCACCGTCTCCATCATTGAGGGCAAGGGCCTCGGCATCACGGATCTCAGCGGCCTGGAGAAATGCACCGCCCTGGCTTCCCTAACGCTGCCGGACAACAAGATCACCAGCCTAGCCGCCATCCAAGGCCTGGAGCGCCTGCAGTTCCTCGACGTGGGGAACAACCAGATCGCTGACATCTCCCCGCTGGCCTCCTGCAAGGCCCTGCAATACGTCGAGCTCACCAACAATAAGGTCGCCGATGTCTCGCCTCTCGGCGGCATCGTGGCGCTGAACTCCCTCTATCTCGCCGGCAACCAGATCACGGATGTCAGCGCCCTCTTCAAGCTGCCCAAGGTCTGGACCCTCTACCTGGATGGCAACAAGATCTCCAAGCTCGACGGCATTGGCCAGCTCAAGTGGCTCTCCATGCTCTCGCTGAAAGGCAACCAAGTCTCCGACCTCACCCCGCTGGAGGCCCTGACCGACCTGCAGTTCCTCTTCCTCGACAAAAACCCCGTCGCCGATCTCACACCGCTGCATCGTGCCTGGAAAAAGGACAACGACGGCGCCCGCGAGTGGGCTCCCTACTGCCAGATCTTCCTCACCGACTGCCCCCTCAATGACGAGTCCAAAGCCCTCGTCGACGAATTGAAGAAGGCCGGTGCGCGCATCACACCCTAAAGTGGAACAGGTTTGTAACCTGTTTTTTGGACCTCTCAATTTATTGCGGTTTATCCCACAGATTCAGGGAGGCCAGCAGATTGGATCTTGGTGAACCTGAATCTGTGGGAACTATCTCTCTCCAGAACCCTCGCGTCATCCAGTATTGTGAAAGCCAAGTTTATCTCCAGCAGGTGAAGGCAAATCAGAAATCTGCTGGCCTCCTCGAATCTGCTGGAAATCACAAAGAATGATGACCCGCGGATAACCACCTCGACAACACGCCTACGAAGGTGCTTGCCAAGCCACACCCCGGTCTGCTTCGATACCCACTCAGCCTCACGCCCCAACCAACCTCCACCGATGCACACGCCCACCCGCCGCTCCTTCTTGCGCCAGACTGCTCTGGCCACCACCGCCCTCTCCGCCTCAAGAGTTCTCGGCGCGAATGACAAGATCCGCATCGCCTCCATCGGCCTCGGCGGACAGGGAAGTGGTAATGCCGGACGCATGGCCAAAGTGCCGGGCGTGGAGATCGCCTACCTGTGCGATGCCGACACGGTGGCTCTGGATAAGGCCAAGCTGAAGTATCCCAATGCCAAGACCACGCAGGACATGCGCAAGGTCATGGAAGACCCGACCATTGATGCCGTGGTGGTCTCAACCGGCAATCACTGGCATGTGCTGGCCTCCATCTGGGCCTGCCAGGCAGGCAAGGACGTGTATGTGGAGAAGCCCATCTCCCACAACATCTGGGAAGGCCGCAAGCTGGTGGAGGCCGCGCGCAAATACAACCGCATCGTCCAGGGCGGCACCCAGCAGCGCAGCGATCCCTTCCATGATGAGCTGAAGGCTTATCTCGATTCCGGCGTGCTGGGCAAAATCAAATACGTCCGCTGCAACCACTATGGTCAGCGCGCCAGCATCGGTAAACGCGAGACACCGCTGACTCCTCCGGCGCACATTGATTACAATCTTTGGTTAGGCCCTGCCCAGGACATCCCGATCATGCGGGAACGCTTGCAGTACGCCTGGCACTGGGTCTGGAACACCGGCAACGGCGAGCTCGGCAACTGGGGTCCACACATCCTCGATGACCTCCGCAGCGTGGTTTTCCGTGACAAGATCGCGCTGCCGAAACGCGTGCTCGCTGGTGGTGGCCGCTTCGGCTGGAATGACGCGGGCGAGACCCCGAACACCCACTTCATCTACTTCGACACCGGTGACATCCCCGTGGTCATGGACGTGCACAATCTGCCGCGTAAAACCGGCATGAAAGCCTCTGACGTTTACCTGCGCCGCCGCACCAGCGCCTTCATGGTCATTGAATGCGAGAACGGCTACTATGAAGGCGGTCGTGGCGGTGGTTCCGCCCATGATGCCGCGGGCAAGGTCATCCAAAAATTCAAAGGCGATGGCGGCGGCACCCATGCGGCGAATTTCATCTCCGCTCTCCGCAGCCGGAAGAAGGAAGACCTCAAGGGTGAGATCGAAAAGATCCACTACTCCAGCGCCTGGTGCCATCTCGGCAACATCTCCTACCGTCTGGGCCAGGCCGGCGATCTCGATCAAGCCAAGGCCGCGCTCAAAGACTTCGAACCCTGGCAGGAAATGCTCTCCGATGAACCCGCCCACCTAACCGCGAACGACATCACGCTGAAGTCAGGCGATATCAAAGTCGGCAAGATGCTCGAGATCGACGCCGAGAAGGAGACATTCATCGGCGATAGCGCCACACCCGAGGCCCTCGCCATGCTCAAGCGCGAATACCGCGCCGGCTTTGAAGTGCCCGAGATGGTGTAACTCTATCAAATGTATTCGTGACATGGAACCCCATCGGAATGGGGTTCTACGTCCGGCTCCACCGTACCACCCCATTCCAATGGGGTGGCGCGTAGGAGTCCAATCGAGATCGAAAAACTCTCACCACTGATCAAGGCGCCAGTCCCAGCACTCCCGTCAAAATCTCCGCATCCGTCAGCGGCGTGATGGGTGACAGCGGATACTTCACACGGAAGGCATCCACAATGAGCTGCGCGATCTTTGCCTGCGGCGCCATGGCCGGGTGGAAGCCGTCACCGGAGAACTCATATTCAGGGCGCGCATCCATGTCCGCACCCTTGATGAAGGCACGTCCACCGATCGCCAACGGCTGTGTGATCATGACCTTCGTCAGATCATACACGCCTTGCACAAATCCAATGTTCCTCTGCTTCGCGAAGAGCGAAAGCTGGGCATTCAGCGAATCCAGCGCCAGCGTCACGCGCTTGGTCTTCACGGGATCATTCGGATAAGTGCGCAGGATGTCAGGCGTGCAACCCACATGCGGTACTGACACGAGCACGATCGGAATCGTGCCCTTCACCTTGCGCACATAATCCACGATCCACATGATGTTGTCCCGCGTGGGATTGATGTACTTCGTGGCGACGCCGCCATTGTACAAAGCACCATAGTAGTTATCCACGTCATTGCCGCCGACGAAGATCACCACGCGCTCTGCGGAACCACGGATCTGCGCCTGCAGGTCACGGGTCCACCAGATATTGTAAAAGGAACTCAGTTGCTGGCGGATCTGCGCGGAGGTGGTTCCTGGAAAAGCCCAGTTGTGCTCATGCCCGATCAAACGCGGATCGTAAAAGCCGTTCCACTTGCCGAGATCAAACCAGGTCTTGCGTCGGGTGTGCAGGATCTCCGCCCAGTTCCGGGTGTCCCAGGAGGCTGGATTTTGAGGGTAGAGTGCAGGAAATTCGACTTCGTATTCCTTCGAAAGGCTGTCGCCGATCACGAGACATTGCTCGGCGCGTAGGGAAACCGTCAGCAGCAGGGATGCTGCGATCTGGAAGAGTTTCAGTTTCATGGGTTGTTGGGGGGCTTGGAGGGAGGTCGGTTTAGACAGTTTTACGTCCGGAAAATTCATCGGAACTCAGCCTGACCACCGCATCGGGAGCGTTTCTTTCAGAGCAGTTCTGTCCGGGTGTTTACAGACTAGGCTTGCAGCCGGGGAAGCACTTTGTCAGCATGACCGCCTCACTTGTTGAGATTTATCGCCTCATGAAACCACTCCGCCTTCTCTCCTTCGCCACCGTCTCCGTACTGCTCAGTCAGTGCGCCAGCTCGGATTCCAGCACCCCCGCCGCCTCGTCTTCCGCCGCCTCGTCTTCCGCTTCCTCCAGCTCCGCAGCGGCCGCCCCCGCCAGCGGGGAAGAAGACACCACCCTGACCCCCGGCATGACAAAGGCCCAGGTCGAAGCCAAGTGGGGCGAGCCCTCCTCCAAGAAGACCACCCCCCAGGGCGAAGTCTGGCGCTTTGCGAACCAGGGCTGGAAGCGCCACGTGCCAGGTTACGGCGCCTTTGCCCATGTGGAGGAGCAGTTTGTCCTCTTCGGAGCCGATGGCCGCATGATCAAAAGCGGCACCGAAGACTACGGCAATTCCTTCCAGGAGCCCTGGCGCCGCGCCTTTGGCACGAACTGAGATTGTCCTCATTCGCCGATAAGGTTGGCAAAGAACATCGCCCATGCGTAATCATGGGCGATGTTTGATATCCGGGAAAAGCCCCAGCAAGTTGACAAAGCCTTCCTCATTGGTGCCTACTTCGACCGCCGTAAAGAAGACGAGTCGCGTGAACTGCTCATCGAGCTGAAGGACCTCGTCGAGACCCTTGGCATCGAGGTCGTCGCCGCAGAGCTCGTTTTCGTCCGCGAGATCTCTCCCCGAGTGCTCCTCGGCAAAGGCAAGGCCGCCGAGCTCATGGAGAAGGCCAAGGAGCTCGAGGCCGACTGCATTGTTATCGACAATGAGCTGTCTCCAGCCCAGCAGCGCAACTGGGAGGGCGACTCCAAACTGGCCGTGATCGACCGTCATGAGGTCATCCTGGACATCTTCAACATGCGCGCCCAGACCCGCGAGGCCCGCCTGCAGGTGGAGCTGGCCCGTCTGGAATACTCCATCCCGCGTCTGACCCGTATGTGGGCTCACCTTGACCGTCAGGGCGGGGGAGCCGGCGGTGGCATGGGCGGCGCTGGAGCCGCCCGCGGTGAGGGTGAAACCCAGCTGGAAGTCGACCGCCGTCTCGCTGACAAGCGCCTGGACCGCGTGAAGGCCGAGCTCGAGGACGTGAAGCGCCAGCGCGATACCATGCGCAAGGAGCGCAGCCGCGTGCCGCTGCCTCACGCCGCCATCGTGGGTTATACCAATGCCGGAAAATCCTCCCTCCTCAACCGGCTCACGACCGCCAACGTGCTGGCTGAGAACAAGCTCTTTGCCACCCTGGACACCACCACCCGCCGGCTCGAGCTGCCGGACGGCCAGTCCATGCTCCTCACGGACACCGTCGGCTTCATCCGCAATCTGCCGCACGATCTCGTGCAGAGCTTCCGCGCCACGCTGGAGGAGTCCGTGCTCGCGGACTTCCTCATTCACGTGCTGGATGCCAGCTCCACCCAGGCCAGTGAGTTTTATCAAACCACCACCCAGGTTCTGAACGAGCTCGGCGCCGGTGACAAACGCGTCCTCCTGGCCCTGAACAAGATCGACCTGGTCGATGACACCCGCCTCATGGAGCTGAAGCGCCAGTTCCCGGAAGCCGTCCCCATCTCCCTCCACACCGGCCAGGGCATGGAGGACCTCTTCCACCGCATCCACGACATGCTCATCGACCGCGTCGTGCGCATGGACCTCAGCATTCCGCTGAACCGCATGGACCTCGTCGCCTTCCTGCATGAGCAGGGAAAAGTCCTCAAGGAAGACTACGAGCGCGGCGTCGCCGACGTCCAGTGCGTCATCTCCAAGCGCTTCGAATCCAAGTTCAAAGACTTCCTGGTCAAGGAGTAGGACCAAGTCCTCCTCAGGCGAGCGCCGATTCAAAAACCACAGAGGACACGGAGGGACACAGAGTTCCCGTCTCAGAACCTCTGTGCCCTCTGTGGTGAAAGCAACGGCCATCCCGTCCACGGATGACTTTTGAACCTCCCCAGCCCCAAAGGGGCATGACAGCATAGCGAAGGGCAAGTCGGCGCAGCCGACGCAGCCCTGGTATCACGCGACCATTATCGTCATCTCCCCGAGCTCTGAAAGGGCGAGACACCAACGCTCCGCAATCTTCTCCATCTTCTCCCCGCTCGCCAACAGGGCAAAAATCGACTGGGAGCCTCAGAAAATCAGCCCGTCCGCATCCGAAGGATTCTCCTAAAGTGCCAAAGACAAACCTCGACAGTCTCCCCTAAACTTGGTTAGCCTGCGGTAATTCTGCGCAAATAATACACGCCATGGCCAGCAAACCGACTTCCAAAAAAGCCGCCGTCAAAAAGCCAGCACCCGTGGCGAAAAAGAAGCCCGCCCCCGCCAAACCCGCCAGCAAGGCCAAGCCTGCTCCGGCGAAAAAGCCCGCCTCCAAGCCGGCGGAGAAAGCACCCGCCAAGGCTCCCGCTGCCAAACCAGCGCCCAAGCCTGCCCCTAAACCGGCTGCCAAACCCGCACCGAAAGCAGCCGCTGCCGCGCCCAAGCCAGCGCCGACCCCCACCCCCGTGGCCAAAGCTCCTCCATCCCCCGCTCCGGTCGCCGCAGCACCCGCTCCCGCCCCAGTTCCAACGCCGGTACCTGCGCCTGCGCCTCCTCAGGCCAAGCCCGCACCTGCCGCCAAGCCCGTCGCCCCGGTTGCGACCGCACTGACCATCAGCGTGCAGACCTCCCAAGGCTCCGCCGCCGCTGGCAACACCCACCCGGCAAACATGCTCGTCATCGTCACCTGCGCCGGCGTGCCCGTGGTGGAACTGACCAAGGACCATTTCACCCTCATGGAGCACTTTGAAGTGCCCGGCCAGGGTGCCCCCTTCAGCAATAACGTCACCTCCTTCCGCAACGCCGGCACCGGAGCCTACCTGCTTCAGATCAAGCCCATCACCGGCGCCCCCTGGCGCAGCGGCCACCACCTCGGCCAGCTCCTCATCTCCGACGACGACGAGCGCCAGGGTCAGGCCGCCTTCAAGCTCATCGTCCGCTAACAGAGTGGTCCGCACAGTCCCCTGTGCGGAACCGAAGTCTCCAGAGTCACGAGATCACCCTCATCGTCGAAGTCGCGAAGCGTCCTGGACTGCGCCTGTCCTCTGGCGCTCTCCGACGAAGCCGCTGATTCACAAACATCTCAGGACGAACAACCACAAACAACCTTCGTCGATAGTCTGCGCGAAACACTCCACAAGGCCTTCCAAAGCGCCGGAGGACCGGCGCACTCCAAGACGCTGTCGCGACTTTCATGATCCGTGTTTGATCAACACTTTTCGTTATTCTTTGGCAACCTCCTCATGATCACCCTCTGCATCCTCGCAGACACCCACCGCAAGCACCGCCAGGTCACGATCCCGCCCTGTGACCTCCTGATCCACTGCGGCGACTTCGGTCACTTCGAACGCGATGACCGCGCCAACCTCGAAGACGTCGACGAATGGTTCGCCGAAACTCCCGCAAAACAAATCCTCTGCATCGGCGGCAACCACGACTTCATGCTCCAGCGCCGCGAGTTCCGTTTCTCCCACGCGCACTTCCTGGAGGACTCCACCTTCGAGTACTGCGGCCTCCGCATTTTTGGTTCGCCGTGGTGTCCCGATCTCCCCTTCTTCGCCTACCACGCCACCGAGCCCCAGCTCATCGAAAAGTGGCGCCGCATCCCGTCCGACACCGACCTCCTCATCACCCACACACCCCCGCGCGGCATTCTCGATCTCCCCTATGGCCGCGAGGAGCACGTCGGCTGCCCCCATCTGCGCACCGAGCTCTCCCGCATCCGTCCCAAGATCCACGCCTTCGGCCACATCCACCACAGCCACGGCCGCCATGAGGAAGAAGGCACCCTCTACCTCAACGCCGCCGTCGTCACCGGCCGTGACCTCGATGTCACGCAGCCAGCGATGATCGTGCAAGTGCCCGAGAGCCAAGCCACCTCCCAGGCCTAACATCAATTGCGCCTATTTAGGCATGACCATCAAGAAAATCTCCAGCAACAGCACCAGCCACAGCCAAATGTGTCGACGATGCAGATGAGAAGAACCGAGCCAAGCAGTCGCGAACGCAAAGATGACAATCACATGGAGGATCTTCAACACCTCATTCTGGACTCTGCTTAGCGTGAGATAGAGATCAAGAAAGGTGCCTCTCACTGGACCATACTTGGCACTACACAGCTCCATCAGCGCAAAGCCCACAACCAGCACAAACAACGTCCAGAACGCCGTCGTCTGGACTCTGCCTAACAGAGGGTTTGGATAAAAAGCCACCGGCTATCGCTGAATGAAATCATAGCAGACCGGCCCGCATCCTGTGAAGCATCTTCACGGCTTCTTTTCGGTCCATTGCCCCTCCTGTCCAGCATGCGGCAGCAATTCGCCACGGGCACCTCGTCAGCGCCATCGCTGTCCAGAAAGATAAAGTCGGTGAAGTCAATGATCTTGCAGAGGCTGGCGAATCAGGAATCGGGCAGCGATCCCAATGTAATCAGTTTATGAAACGTTCCGCCACTTTCAATCGCAGCTTCCACCACGACATGTTGTGGCCGAAGCTCAGCTGGAATTTCTCTCAGAGCTGCGAGGGTCGCGTCGTAAACCATGACGGAAAAATAGTCGTTGAATCCGCCATCTCCGCTATCTGTGTCGAAGAGAAGGCTTTGATAGTCCGGAGTGTCTCCCTCATAGCGACGATCACTCCACGGATCACAATCGAAGATGAACTCAAGCGGTTTGCCGACCTCCTCATAAATAGTCTCGGGAGTATGATGTGTGCTGGGGTAGGCATGGATCTGGCCATGAACTGCCTGCACATCGAACCGTATCACAGACGCCTTACCAGATTCACGATGGAACTGCTCAATCGTCGATCGGACAAAAGCTTGAACTGCGGCACTGTCGGATTGGATGTCGAATCTCATGGGTGGGTAGGAGATGGTAGGTCTAGTGGACGAAGCATTGCTCTCACCACTTTCGTTTTCCCATCCCCCCATTTTCTGCTATAAACCCGGGTCCGGTGTCAAACACTCACTCCCCACTGACATGACTGATCAAGCCGTCCTCTCTGCACGCTGGCACAAGCTGGCGAGACGCACCGCGTGGAAGGTGAACACGGCCTGGCTGGTCGAGCGACTTACCCCCTGGCTGGTCGGTGCGGGAGCGGCAGGGTTTGCTAGCATCGTCTGGCTGAGATCACGTGGGCATGCGATGGATTTTATCGTGCTCTGGCCGTGGTGGTCGGGTGCGGCGGTGCTGCTCACAGGCGCGGCGCTCCTTTGGGCGCGGAAGCAGTTCATTAACACCGAGGCGGCGATGGTTCGTCTCGAGTCCCAGCTCAGGCTGCACAACGCGCTCACGGTCGCCCGCCTGCAGCGTGGCTCGTGGCCGGAAGTGCCGGGAGCCGTGCTGGATGGCCTGCGCTGGCGTTGGGAGCGTGTCGGCGGACCTTTTGTCGTCTGCGCCGTGTGCCTGCTGGCCGCGTTTTACCTGCCCATCACCCCGGAGGCCCAGGCGGTCATCCCCGATGCCCAACCACAAGCGTGGCAGCAGATGGATGAATGGCTGGAGAAGCTGAAGGACGAGAAGGTCATCACCCCGGAGTCTGAAGCCGAGCAGGACGCGAAGCTCGATGCCCTGCGCAACCAGCCCCAGGAAAAATGGTTCAGCCATGAGAGCCTGAATGCCAGCGATACTCTGAAGCAGCAGCTCCAGCGCGAGATCGCGAACATGGGCCGCAATCTCTCCGATGCCGAGCGCAGCCTGAACGCCCTGCAAAACTATGGCGACAAGCTTTCCGAGCAGGCCAAGGAGCAGATGCTGAAGGAGTTCGATGAGGCGATGCAAAGCCTGAAGTCCAACACGCTGGCGCTCGATCCCTCGCTGCTGAAGGAACTCTCGCAGATCGACCCGAAGAACCTCAAGTCCATGTCCAAGGAGCAGCTCGACCAGCTCCGCGATGCCCTCAAAAACAAGAGCGGCACTTGCGAGAATCCCGGCCAGGGTTTCGGACAAGGCAAAGGCTTCCTCGGTGATGGCCAGGGCGACGATGATGCTGGTCTCAAGTCGCTGGACGACATGGCCACCGGCCCGCAAAAAGAAGGTCCCGGCAATGGCGGCGTTGATCGCGGTCCCGGCACCGCCCCGCTCACCCTCTCCAAGGACGAAAACGACTTTGGCACCAGCAAGATCGAAGGCGTGCAGAATGACGATTTCTCCCGAGCCCAGCTCGGCACCACCCTCGGCCTGCAAGACGGCAAGCACGAGGTCGACAAGAACTCATCCGGCCCCACCGCCGCCGGCACCGTCAACAACCAAGGCCAGGGCGGCGAACAAGTCTGGCGCGAGTCACTGACCCCCGAAGAGAAAGCCGTCCTGAAGCGCGTGTTCCAGTGAGGTGAGCGATTTCCTGGCTCAATGTGCTCGTCAGCGCTGACGCCAAACCAATAATGTAGAAAAATTAGGGTAGAAATATTTCAGAAAATTTTTCTACCTTAATCTTTCTACAATCTTCAGAGCAAATACCCTTTCGCCAAAGTTTGGTAGGCGGTCACCTGGCTCTGCACCCACCCGGTATCCTTCCCTAGTTCACGTCCCAGGATCTCTGCCACCACGGGCGCGGCGGCGATGCTTGTACGCGCATCCAGCAACAGAGCTCGCGTGCGCCGTGACAGCACATCTTCCACCGTCCGCGCCATCTCATGCCGCGCCTGCCACACCACCTCAGCCTTGAGGAACTCAAGCTGCGGATGCAGCAACTCGCCCAGCAAAGCATCGTTCTCCGCCAGCGCGCGAATGCCCACCGCATCACTGCCATAGGTGCTGAGATGACTGCGATCACCGGCACTGCCTTCATGGCCGTGAATCGGCAGGTTCTGCGTGGCACAAAGACGATGATCCAGCGCGCCAATCATCTCCGCATGATCGATCACATCCTCCGCCATCTTGCGATAGGTGGTCCATTTGCCACCGGCGATGGTGATGAGCCCGGAATCCGAAATGGTGATCAAATGATCCCGCGAAAGCGCCGCCGTGCTGCCTGCCTCTGCCTTGATGAGCGGACGCAGTCCCGCAAACACGCTGAGCACGTCCTTGCGGCCCGGATCACGCGTGAGATAGCGGTTCATCTGCGTGAAGATGAATTCGATCTCTTCCGGCAAAGCCCGCGGCTCCAGCGACGATGACTCCACCGGAGTGTCTGTGGTACCCACGACCACGCGCCCATGCCAAGGCACGGCGAAGAGCACGCGGCCGTCATCCGTCTTCGGGATCATGATGGCGGAGTTACCGGGCAGGAACTCACGCGGCAGCACAAAGTGGATGCCCTGGCTCGGGCTGAGCATGGATTTGGTTTGTGCATCATCCATGCGCCTAACCGAATCTGCAAAAACGCCGGTGGCATTGATCACCACCTTCGCCCGCACTTCAAATTCGCGACCGCCCTCTTCATCACGCAGCATCACACCGGCGACATGCGGCCCCTCTTTGATCAGGCCGCAGCAGCGCACGTAGTTCAGCAGCACGGCGCCCTTCTCCGCCGCCGTTTGCGCGAGGTTGATGGCGAGACGCGAATCATCAAACTGACCGTCATGATAGATGATGCCGCCGTTGAGGCCTTCAGGTTCGATGTTCGGCAGCAGCTCGATCACATCATCGCGCGAAAGCCAGCGCGAGGGCTCGAGGCCAAGCTTTCCCGCCAGTCCATCATAGACCTTCATGCCGATGCCGTAGAAGGGACCTTCCCACCAATGATAGTTCGGGATGATGAAGGGCAGGCTGTGCGCCAGATGCGGTGCATTCCGCACCAGCAGCCCGCGCTCACGCAGCGCCTCCAGCACCAGCGACACATTTCCCTGCTTCAAATAACGCACACCGCCATGCACCAGCTTCGTGCTGCGGCTGGAGGTGCCTTTGGCAAAGTCTGATTGCTCCACCAGCAGCACGCTGTGTCCACGCGCGGCCGCATCCACCGCCGCCCCGAGTCCCGTGGCGCCTCCACCGACGATGACGATGTCAAACGACGTGCCACTGGTGGCGGCGGAAAGGAAGTCGGCGCGGTTCATGGTCTGATTCTCAAACTCGGCGCGGGAAAGGGAAGTACGAAGTACACTCTGTAGAGTGGTCCTCACCTCACTCCTGCGCATCCATCACCGGGCCTGTCACCACCGCCGGCGGCATCGGTGGCAGCGGAGGTGGCGTGGACGTCACCGGGCCGCCATTCGACTGGAACTTGCCTTGGTCGATCTGCCCGAGCATGTCGATGAAGGCATCCTCAAGTTTGCGCTCTTCACGATGATAATCCGTGACCAGCAGGCCGTCCGTGACCATGCGCTTCAGCACACCGGCGAGCACCATCTCATCCGTGGATTCGATGCAAAGACGGGCGCCGCGCTTGGTCTCGTCCATCACCTTCACCAGCGGTGCGGTGAGGGCCCATTCGACAAGCTTCGCAGGCTCGCCAGCGATCTGCACATTCACGATCGTCTCCGGCGTGGCACTCGCACGCGTCATGGACTCGGCATCGCCATGATGGACGATGCGGCCTTTGTCGATGAAAAGCAGGCTGTCACACATCTCCCCCAGCTCACTGAGGATATGAGAGCTGATGAGGATGGTCTTCCCCTCGTCCGCGAGGATGCGGATGAGACGCTTCAATTCCACGCGCGCCTTCGGGTCCAGACCGGCCGCAGGTTCATCCATGATCAGGATCTGCGGATCATGCAGGAGAGCACGACCGAGACAGAGACGCTGCGTCTGGCCTTTGGACATCTTGTTGCTCAGACGATCCGCCAGCGGCGTGAGATCCGTGAAATCCATGATCTCCTGGATCCGCTGCACACGCTCCGCGCCTTTGTAACCCAGCGCACGCGCATAGAAGTCCAGATACTCGAGCACGGTCATGTGCTCATAGGTGCCAAAGGAATCCGGCATCCAGCCGAGCAGACGGCGCACCTTCGCCGGGTAGTGCACCACATTGTGCCCGCCCATTTTCACCTGGCCAGAGCTCGGATGATCCAGCGTGGCGAGGATGCGCATCGTGGTCGTCTTGCCAGCGCCATTCGCACCCACAAAGCCGACCACGCGGCCGTGATCGATGCGGAACGAAACGCCATCCACCGCCTGTAGCGATCCAAAATTACGTTTCAGATCCTCCACCAGAATGGCAGGCTGCGAAGTGTCGATTTCAGCGGGAGAGGAAGACATTGAGAAACAAGCGGAAGCGAAAAGTTTACCTAACTACGGTTGCTTCAACGGACCAAAGACCAGCACCTTGTCCTCCTGCCAGCGGATGGAGGAAAGCGTGTCCTGGGTGAAGCCCGGCGCGGCTTTGGCGGAGGCGAGGAAGGTGTTCCGCGGCAGCCTGCCGTTCATGAGACGGCTCAGGCCGGAACGCTGGGCGCCATCCGAGAGTTCGGCGAACTCATACAGGCTGCCGCGGAGTGTCGCGGCGTCAGAGGCAAAAAGCTTGACCTGCCTGCCCGTGGCGACTGCACCGCTGGAGCGCCAGACCATGCCCGAGCCATCGATGTAAAAGAGCTCGCTGAGCGTGAAGCCAAGTGCGGAGATCACTTCGGGAGCAGCATCCGCAGCCAGACCGGACTTGAGTTCCAGTCGCCCCCGCGTGGAGACGGCTGCGCGCAGGATCTGTCCCTGCTCAGCACGGCTCTGGAAGTAGTTCCCGCTGCGCGAGCTGCCATTCTGCGCGAGCTGTGCAGGCTGCGTGGCACTGTTATTTTTCAGCTTCACCCACGGCGAATCCGGCAAGGCCAGGGGCTCGATGAGCGCAGGCTGCTTCAGCTCAAAACCGCCGCCCATCAGCACGCCGGTGCGGCTGGCCTGCTCCTGCGTCACATATGCCAGCGCCTCCTCCGGCTCCACATCAATGACCACCAGGCGCGCGCCCGCGCCCCCGACGCCGTCCTGCATCAAAATGACCACCACCATCAGCACACTGGCACCCACGGACAGAACCGGCGTGGTGATGAACAAGCGGTGCCGGCGCCCGGAAGGCGCGAGCACAAAGAGATTCACCGGCCCCACAAGAATGCCGAAGATAACCAAAAACACGATCACCTGCCAGGAGGCGAAACTGCGCTCTCCCAGCGCATTCAGCAGACCCCAGGTGGGGCTGCTGGCAGGTCCTGACGCACGGTTGGCGTACTCCGCCGTCAGCTCCTTGGTCCGGTTCCCGGTGTCTTGGTCATACGCGGCTTCCGCACTTGAAGGAGGTGATGGACGCGAAGGCAATACGCCGCTACCGCGGTAGTAGCGCGACACCGTCTCACTGGCATTCAGACTGCTGCCATCCCAGGTGATGAGCTCGATCTTGCCCATCGAGTGCTCCTTTTTGTTAGCCTCGAAACCTTCTGGCAAACCAAGTCCGGCAGGCGTGGCGCCGATGTTTGAGTTGTAGACATGCAGCCTGCCGTAGAAGCGTACCCACTGCAGGACCGCGAGCTGCTGACCAGGCTTCAACGTCTGCCACTCGCTGCCCGTGATCATGAGGAAATCAAAGCCGCTGAGCCCGCGCCAATCCTCTGGCAGATCCGCCGGAGCAAAGGTGCTGCCAAAGAAGGACTTCGAACTGCCGGAGCGGCCCGTACGTTTCTCCACCTCATCCTTGAGCTTCGAGTGGTTCGCATCCGCCAGTCCCTTGCTGATCGCGATGGCAGGAAAATCATCCGCACGCTCGTGGAAATCACTTTTCTTGAAGCTGGAGCCTCCGGCCTCGACCGCGATGAGGAACTCGTGATTGTTGTTCCAGTAACCGCTGCTGGCATCTCCATACTTCACCGTCAACGGTGCCAGAAAGGTGGCGGACTGCGTGCTGTGCGCAGGCACCGGCAGGCTGAACTGGCTGCGGTGCTCCCCCTCCTGCCGATACATCCGCGTCTGTGACACAAAGGAAAAATCCCAGCGCGTGTCCCCATCTCCCGCATTCGTGGCCACGATGCGCAGCGGCGCGTAGCCGGAAGGAGGCATGGGATCAAAGACGCTGCGCATTTCCAGCGTCAACCGGCCATCCGTGCTGATCGCGCCATTGGTCAGGGTCTTCTGCGCCAGAGCCGGGGAGGCCAGCAGGCCTAACCAAAGAATGAACTGAGACGCCCGGGGCTTCATGCGGCCTCCTTCAGCGTCTTCGGCATGCCGAGATTCTGCACCGGCACCTCCGCCAGGATGGCGCGGACCACGCTGGCACTGGTGCGGCCGTCCATGCGCGCGGTGTAGTCCAGCAGGATGCGGTGGTTCAGCACCGGGAGCGCCAAAGATTGCACATCTTCAAAGCTCGCATTCGGCCGCCCATGCATCAGAGCGCGTGCCTTGGCCGCGGAAGCAAGACTCAGCGCCGCACGCGGGCTGGCGCCATAGCGCACGCCCTCGGCTGCCTTGGACTGCCCCGGATGCGTGGCATCCACGACGCGCGCAATGTAGTCCGCCACGATCTCCGGCAGATACACACGACGTGCCACGGCCTGGATATGGGCAAACTCCTCGCGCGTGGTGATGGCCGAGACCTGCGGCTCCACGCCTAACTCACGATGTGTCACAATGCGCGCCAGCGTCTCCGCGCTGTTGCGCAGCACCTCGAGTTTGAAAAGAAAGCGGTCCACCTGCGCCTCAGGCAGGGGATAGGTGCCCTCGAGCTCGATCGGGTTCTGCGTGGCCAGCACAAAAAACGGCTCCGGCAGTATGTGAGTCTGACCCAGCACGGTCACGCGGCGCTCCTGCATGGCCTCCAGCAAAGCGGACTGCGTTTTGGGCGAGGCGCGGTTGATCTCATCCGCCAGCAGCAGGTTGGTGAAGATGGGTCCGGGCTGAAACACGAACTCGCGCTTTCCGTCCACCTCCTGCAGCACCGGGTTGCCCGTGATATCTCCTGGCAAGAGGTCCGGAGTGAACTGCACGCGCCGGGTGGTGAGGTTCAGCGCCTTCGCCAAGCCCTTCACCAGCTCGGTTTTGCCCAGCCCAGGGAGACCCTCCAGCAGCACGTGACCGCGGGCAATGACCCCGCACAGGGTGAGGTCGATCAGCTCGCCTTGCCCGAAAAGCACCTCGTTCAGGGCCTGCCGCAGCGCAGCAATGGGTTTCGAAGCGGAAAGAAGCTCAGATTCAGAGGCAAACGCGTCAGCGGACATCGGAGACGAATTAAGCAGGAACCCCGCCGCGACGTCGAGTGGAAAAGAAGACTCGTAAAAGAACGGCTAAATGCGTGCGGCCCGGGGCTCTTGGGTGCCTTTCTGCGCTGCTTTTTGAGACTCGTCCTCACCTTCTGGGAGGCCCTGCTCCGCCTTGCGCAAATCTGGGACTCTGCTAATCTCTTCCCCCTCCTCCACAATCGAACGAACAAATCATGGGCAAGACACTTTTCGCCAAAGTCTGGGAATCACACTCCGTCGGGAAACTCGCGAACGGGCAGACTCAGCTGCTCATCGACACGCACCTCGTCCATGAAGTGACCAGCCCGCAGGCTTTCGGCATGCTCCGTGACCTGAATCTGAAGGTGGCCTATCCCCACCGCACCTTCGCCACGGTGGACCACATCGTCCCGACGGACAGCCAGGTGTCACCTTTCTCCGATCCGCTGGCCGAAGCCATGATCCAGGAACTCAACAAGAACGCCAAGGAGTTTGGCATCACCTATTTCAGCCTCAGCAGCGGCAAGCAGGGCATCGTCCACGTCGTGGGACCGGAGCAGGGCATCACCCAGCCGGGCGGCACCATCGCCTGTGGCGACTCCCACACGGCCACGCACGGTGCCTTTGGCGCCATCGCCTTCGGCATTGGCACCACCCAGGTGCGTGACCTTCTGGCCACCCAGACCATGGCCATGAGCCCCATGAAGGTCCGCCGCATCAATGTGGACGGCCAGCTCCGCCCCGGTGTGTATTCGAAGGACGTGGCCCTCCACATCATCCGCCTGCTCGGCGCCAATGGCGGCATCGGCTACGCTTATGAATACGGCGGCAGCACCTTTGACGGCTTCACGATGGAAGAGCGCATGACCGTCTGCAACATGAGCATCGAAGGCGGTGCCCGCTGCGGCTATGTGAATCCGGACGAGAAGACTTTTGAGTATCTCAAAGGCCGCAACTACGCCCCGAAAGGTGACGCCTGGGGGACCGCTGTGGACCAGTGGCGCGCCGTGGCTTCCGACAAGGACGCCGTCTATGATGATGTGGTGAACATCCGTGCCGAAGACGTGCCGCCGACCGTGACCTGGGGCACCAGCCCTGACCAGGCCATCTCCGTGACCGAAAACGTGCCGACTCCTGAGAGCGCCACCACGGAACCCGGCCGCATCTCCATCCAGGAAGCTCTCGACTACATGAAGCTGCCAGCCGGCCAGCCAATCAAGGGCACGAAGATCGATGTGGCCTTCATCGGCTCCTGCACCAACGGCCGCATCAGCGATTTCCGCGAGGTGGCCAAGTTCGTGAAAGGCAAGAAGGTGGCCCCAGGCGTGAAAGCCATCGTCGTTCCTGGCAGCCAGGTCGTAGACGTCATCGCCCGTCAGGAAGGTCTGGACAAGATCTTCAACGACGCCGGTTTCGAATGGCGCAATGCAGGCTGCTCCATGTGCCTCGCCATGAACCCTGACAAGCTCGTGGGCGATCAACTCTGCGCTTCGTCCTCGAACCGCAACTTCAAAGGCCGTCAAGGCAGCCCCACAGGCCGCACCATCCTCATGAGCCCCGTCATGGTCGCCGCCGCCGCCCTCACCGGCAGCATCGCGGATGCCCGCGAGGTGTTCTCCATCGCTGGCTAAGGTAGAGCAACCATCCTGGTTGCTTTGCTCTTCAATCCAACAGGTAAGCAGGATGCTTGCCCCACCTTCCTTCCCCTCATGAAAAAGCCCGTCCTCCTTCTCGTAGCCATCGCTGTCGTGCTGGCCTTCACCAATCCTAACGAGGCAGCCTTCCGTGAGCACATCCGCAAGAAGGAAGGCATCGCAGGTTCGCTAGGCATGGCCGTGGCGGATCTCATTTCCGGAGGCAAGAAGGGCGGCATTCAGCGGGACAATTTCCTCATCGCCAGCCGCTTCTATATCGGCGGAGATGGCGTCTTGCCACGCGAGGACCTTGCCTGGGGCATTGCCGGCATGTTCATCGAAACCAAGAGCTATCCTTCGCGGTAGATGATCGGTGCCACTCTATTGCTCGCCGCTGCGGCTGTTGTTGAAAAGGTCAGTCCTCCCTTTTCCCAGACCGCAGCCGTCTGCTTTGCCTTCTCAGGTCTTTGCCTGCTGGTCAGTGCCGGACTCAAACTTTTCGCCGAACATCGCCATACGCTAGGCTCGGTGATTGCGGCCTTCGGACTCGTGCTCGCGCTTGTGTCGTTCAGCTTTGCCTGGCAGTTGCGGCATGTCGATTTCCAGCCCTCCGCAGGTACCTCGGAAACCGCTGGCAGCCCGTCGCCGCTGGAATCTCTCTTGGTGCCTTTCGTGCCGGTGCTGCTGAATGCAGCGCTGCTATTCGCGCATCGCCGCCGCGCGAGTCGTGGGCCATCTCCCGAGGTGTGAGGGGAAGACCTGACAAGATGCGTGCCACACGCATCGTTAGGCTCGTCCGTGAAACTATCCGCCATCGCTCTCTTCCTTTGCCTGTTCATCCATGCCTCCCAGGCTCAGGTGAAAGTGGAGGCCGTGCCTGAAGGCGGTATCCAACCGCAGGTGCTTGTGGATGCGAAGGGCACCGTGCATCTCGTCTATCTCAAAGGCGATCCCAAAGCCTGCGATCTCCGCTACACCCACCGAGCCGTCACGGACAAGGCGTGGGCGGATCCCATCGCGGTGAATAGCACTCCCGCGTCAGCGGTGGGCACTGGCACCATTCGTGGAGCGCAACTCGCCCTCGGACGCGAGAACAGCGTGCAGGTCGTGTGGAATGGTGTGTCCACCAAGCTTGGTGAGAAGCAGCACCGCTCACCTCTCTACCATGCCCGTAAGTCCGCGAGTGCAGCCACCTTTGAAAAGCAGCGCGACTGGCTCGGCGATACCGTCGCGCTCGATGGCGGTGCTTCCATCGCGGCGAATGCCGAAGGCCGTGTCTGTCTTGTCTGGCATGCCGCCAAGGCTTTTGGCCTTCGGGAAGGATCCCGCTACATTTTCGTGCGCGAGTCCTCGGACGACGGAGCGACCTTTTCCGAACCTCGCGAACTGAATTCGGCCCAACCAGGAGTGTGTCCATGCTGCTCCCTGAAAGCCCATCTCGATTCCCAGGGCACCCTGAACGTCATCTACCGCGCCGCGATGAAACCCGATGAGCGGGGCATGGCGCTGATCCGTGAAACGAAGGATGGCAAAGCTAGCATCACGCCGCTTGATGACTGGCACATCGCGATGTGCCCCATGAGCAGCATCAGCATCCATGAGGCCTCCGGCAAGGTCAGAGCTGCCTGGGAGAACGATGGTCAGCTGGTAACCACCCTTCTCACTGATCCAGTCCCAAGCACTCTCAAGTCCGGACCCAAAGGCTCCAAGCATCCCGCAATCGCCATGGGGAGCGAAGGCAAGATGCTGCTCACCAGCATCACCAATTCCGGCTGGATGAAGCCCGGACGTCTTCACTGGGAACTGCGCGATGCCTCCGGCAAGGTCCTCGAGGCCCAGGATGGCGACAAACTTCCCGTCTGGAGCTTCGCGACTTCCTACGCACTCCCCGATGGCTCTTTCATCATTCTTCGTTAGGCCACGCCCCAGGCGTACGTTGTTCACGCTTTAGCGTGTCTGGGAAAATCTACGCCAATTCACCGCTTCCCAAACCCCGCAGGCAGCGACCCCTGAGCCTGCCGCCCCTTCAACTCCTCACGCTTCGTCATCGTCGCTGAAATGAAGCCGGCAAAGATGTCTGCGTGAGCCTCCACCGGCAGCCGCCAGGCATCGTCACTCACCCAGATGGTCGCAGTCTTCACTTTCTTGAAACTGCCGGGCACCAGTGTCTTGCGGTCCAGCTTGCGGATCTTGATGTCGAGTTTGATCGTTGGATAGGCCACACTCTCCACCTTCTTTTGCTCTCGGCCCACGACCGTGAAGGTCGTGAGATAAGGCCGGTCAAAAGGCTGCACCACGCGCGTGATCGAGTCTCCCTGCTTCAGCGGCTGGCTGCGCACGTGGAGGATGGCGGACTGCAGATCATCTGCCGGTCCATAGGGGCAGATGTGGGTGCTTGTCGTCACCGCGCCACCCTTCGGCGAGAGCTTCGTCAGCGTGCTGATCTGTGAAGCGCCAAAGTTCACCCAATACGCCACCGTCTCACGTGAGTCCGTTTCCGAATGTTCCATGTGGAGCGACCTCAAGGAGCTGCGCTCCATCACCGAGGTCATCACACAATCATAGCTCCACAGCGCCCGCGCCAGCCCCGTGGTTCCGGCCTCCGCCTTCGCCACCTGATACGGTCCCGACTCCTGCATCGTCACCTTCGCCGAACCTGCGGAGACAAGGTTGTTCCAGCTCAGATCATAAATCACACGACATGACGCGAGCAGCGGGAAAGAGCCGGCCGGCGTCTTGGTGAGCGAGCTTGCCCAAGTGGGCTTAGCCACGCTGGCAGGCACCGGTCCCTTGGCCTGTCCCCAGAGCAGGGCAGGGCAGAGGGCGAGCGTGAACAAGGCGGCTTTCATAAGAAGAGCGTAGCATAGACATAAACGCTTGATAGTCGCTCAACGATCCTATCATGACTTGGAAGCCTGCTTGCACTCCCCCTTCTTCCTCACCATGAAGTAAGCGCCCTTGGACTCCGAAACCACCATTCCCGACGCCAGCTCCACACCGATTCACGATGCCCGTGAAGCGCTGCGGAAGTACTTCGGCTTTCGCGAGTTTCTGGATGGGCAGGAGGAGGTGATGGCGCAGATCCTCAGCGGTCGTGACACGTTGGTCATCATGCCCACCGGTGGTGGAAAGTCCCTCTGCTACCAGCTTCCCGCCATGGTCATGGAAGGCGTGACCATCGTCGTCAGTCCGCTCATCGCGCTGATGAAGGACCAGGTGGATGCCCTGGAGCGGCGAGGCATTCCCGCCACGCTGATCAACAGCACCCTCTCACTTTCTGAACAGCAGCAACGCGTGGATGCGCTGAGGCGCGGCGAGTACAAACTGGTCTATGTGGCACCGGAGCGTTTCCGCAGCCGCATGTTCACGAACACGATGCGGCAGGTGGAGATCGCCCTCTTCGCGGTCGATGAGGCGCACTGCCTCTCGCAATGGGGACATGACTTCCGTCCGGATTACTTTCGGTTAGGCGAGGCGCTCGAACACCTCGGCCGTCCACAGGTGGTGGCACTCACGGCCACGGCCACACCGGAGGTGCGCGCGGACATCCTGAAGGTGCTCACGCTGCGTGATCCGTACACCACGATCCGTGGATTTCAGCGGCCTAACCTGAGTTTGAATGTGCTTCACACCAAGAAGGCCGATGACAAGTATGCTCGGCTGAAGCAGATCATCCGAGAGCACAAAAAAGGCATCATCTACTGCTCCACGCGCAAGCGTGTGGATGAGGTCGGCGCGGCTCTGGCTGAGATGAATATCAAGGCCGTGGAGTATCACGGCGGTCTCGATGACAAGGAGCGCGAATCGCGGCAGAACCAGTTCATCAGTCGCGAGCGTGACATCGCCGTGGCGACCAATGCCTTTGGCATGGGCATCGACCGCTCGGATGTGCGCTTCGTCGTACACTATGATGTCCCCGGCAGCGTCGAAGCCTACTACCAGGAGGCTGGTCGTGCCGGTCGTGACGGAGAACCTTCCTGGTGCGAGCTTTTCTTTAACTTCGCCGATACCAAGACGCAGGAGTTTTTCCTCGATGGCGCGAACCCAGGCGTCGATACCATCCAGAGCATCTACCAAGCATTGCTCAATCACGCCAACGCCCAGCATGAGGTCGAGGCGAGCATCGACGATCTTACGGACTACGCGGGTTTGAAAAACGGTATGGCGGTCAGCTCCTCGCTCGGACATCTCGGACGTGCGGGCTACATCGAAAGGTTCGACATCCCCGGCAAACGAATCCGTGGTACACGGCTGCTGCAGCCGAATGTACTCACGCGAGATCTGAAGCTCGACTCGAATGCGATGCGTGAAAAAGAGCGGCGGGATCGCTCCAAGCTGAAGTCGATGGTCGACCTCTGCTACGATGAGCAGCGCTGCCGGCAGGAGCAGATCCTCGCTTACTTCGGCGAGACCGAGAGCCAGCCCTGCGGCACCTGCGATATCTGCCGCCGCAACGGTGTGCAGACCGCCCGCGAGGGTACCGCCGATGAACTGACGATTCTGCGGCAGGCGCTCAGCGGCATCGCCCGCATGTCCACCAAGCTGGCCGATGGCACCTGGGAAGCCCGCTATGGCAAGGGCCGCATCATCCAGATGCTCACCGGCAGCAAGTCCAAGGAGATCGTGGATGCCGGCCTGGACCAGCTCACCACTTACGGCCTACTCAAAAGTGTGGGAACCAATGGCCTCCACCCTCTCTTTGTCGAGATGGAGAAGCAGGGCCTCATCGTGACAGGCACCGGCGAGTATCCGCTGGTGTCCCTCACCACCAAAGGCGCCGAGACCATGCGCAAAGGCAGCAATGTCCGCATGCTCTGGCCGGACACCGCCTCCAAAGCCAACCAACCGCTCAAGCCCGGAGCCAGGCTGCCCATCCCTGAAGTCTCCACCAGCGAGCTCGGCTTCGACGACGTGCTCTTCGAGAAGCTCAAGCGCCACCGCAACGCCCTGGCCCAATCTGAAGGCGTGCCTGCCTATGTGATCTTCAGCAATCAAACCCTGGAGTTCCTCACCCGGCTGAAACCCAAGAGCCTCGAAGAGGGTCTCAAAATCCGCGGCGTCGGCGAAAAGAAAGCCCAGACCTATCTGCCTGAGTTCATCCAGGTGATCCGGAAGCATGGATGAGGTCTAAACCGGAGAGACATGCTGATGATTGTCGATGCCCGGTCGTTTTCGGGGAACAGATCTTGAGCCGCTAATAAGACGCTAATAATCTGAAGCTTCTGCTCTCTTTTATTAGCGTCCTATCAGCGTCTAATTAGCGGTTAATAAATTCAATTTCTGCAGCCTACTTCAACAACACAAACATGGCCGCGAAGGTGTTCGGAGAAAACTCCGTGTTCGGGGCAGGGGAGAAGATCATCTGCGAGATATCGCCATCCAGAAACAAGGCGTCCTCACAGCCCAGATGCCGGAAGAGCTTCACCAGCTGATAGAAGGTCACGCGACCTTTCACCCGGTCCTCACGGTCACTCATGGCAAAGATGACTTCCTGGGTGGCCTTCACCACTCCCACTGCACTGCGCTGCTTCTTGTTAGGCGAATCTTCGCGAAAGGCCGGATGCACCACCCCCTTGCGCAGGATCAATGGACCCGACTGGTTCGCCAGACGCGGGCGGATGGTCAGGCTCTGATACTCTTTTGATTCCACGATGCCAGGCCCGGTCCGGTCATCGAGATAGAACACACCATTCGGCTTCAGGTAAAAGTTCCCATAGTCATCTCTGAGATTCAGCGGCACCACTAATTTTGCATCACTTATTGTTAGGCCGCATGGCTTGGGGCCATGCTCATAGATGCCTGCGTTCGTGGCAAAGGCGATCTCACCACCCTCACGCCGGATCTGCTTTTGAAGTCCCCCAAAGTTCGAAAGCGGCTTCCCCGCATCATCCAGCCAGTGCAGATGCAGTTTCGAATGCTGAGCCCGGGGAATGCGCTGAACATGATAAAGCGCTCCGTCGTGCTCCAAGGTCTCGGCATTCACCGGGGATGAAAGCAGAGTCAGAACAAGAAGGAAGAGGGAAGGCAAAGCTCGCATGGCTCGACTAGACACGATCAGCCGCATGTCACACAAGCCGCACTTTACAGTCAACCATCATCATCAAAAGTGTCGTGATGATGTCCCGCCACCTGAGCCTCTGGCTTGCTTTGATACTTCCGCTCGTGAGTTGCAACGGGCGGCAGGACCGGCTGGATGAAGCCGATCGACTGCTACGAACCGCAGGGATGCGCCACAGGGAAGGCCGCTATGAAGACGCGGTCGGCTATGCCCGCAGAGCCTTTGACGATTTCTTTAAATTACTGGGCTCAGATGCCGCTGAGACCATTGATTGCCGTGGCAGGCTCTCTGAGTATCTGAGACAAGCGGGGCATGTCAAAGAAGCTACCGAGGTCTCTCGGACTCAGGTCATCATCTGCTTTCGAGCTTATGGAGAGCGGAGCATATCCCTTCAGTCGGCGCGCCTTCATCTTGCCGCCTGTCTCCGAATGGACAAGGCCTATGAAGAGGCCGAGGCGCTTTGTAGAAAGGCTCTGAAGGAATGCACTGAGGACCTCGGACCCGACAGCCCTGATGCCATGAGCGCCCGCCAGGCACTGACGGTGGTCCTCTCAGAAAGCGGTCGATATAGCGAGGCTATCCGGGAGGGGACCATTTTACTCGAACTTCAGCGTCAGAGAAACATGGGAGAAACGTGGGACAACGTGCTGGCCACGCGAACCAACCTGGCCGCCGACTACGTGAATCAAGGCCTCCTGGAGATGGGAGAGAAGGAGCTTCGAAGCATCCTGGAAGTTCGCATCAAGCGCGATGGTCCCAATCACCCAGATACGCTAGGCGTTGAATCCTGGCTTGGAAACTGTCTCCGCGAGCAAAGGCGGCTGAATGACTCACTGCCCATCCTTCGCCGAGTATGGGAGCAGTCTGTTAAGGTGCTAGGTCCCCACCATCCAAACACTCTCAAATCCTGTTTTGACCTGGCGACCATCGAGTTTCTCAACGGCAACAAACACGAGGCCCTCCTACTCCTCCGCTCCACCGCCGAGCTCGCGATGAGACATCTGGGTCCCCAGCATTCCACAACCTTGGCGGTTCAGCAGGCCTTGGAGATGGTGAAATAGCGCTTCACCCCTTCCTCAGCATCACCGCCAGCAGGGCAATATCTGCCGGAGTGACCCCCTGGATTCGGGTGGCTTGACCAAGGGTGGCGGGGCGGATCTGGGAGAGGCGGAGGTAGGCTTCTTTTTTCAGGCCGTGGATCTTGGTGTAGTCGAAGCTGGCCGGGATCTCTTTTTCCTCCATGCGGGAGGTCTTCTCGAGCATCACTTCTTGGCGGTTGACGTAGCCTTCGTATTTGACGTCGTTCTCGAGGAGCTGCCAGATGCTGTCCGGGAACTTGGCGCGGAGATCCTGGGGCAGGGAAGTGTGGCCGTTTTCAGTGCGCTTGATCCAGGCGTGGAGGCGCATGGAGTCGTGGCTAGTGGCCTGGATGAACGTCATCGCCTCAGCCAGAAGGGTGGCTTTTTCCTGGGTGAGCCGGGTGCGAGTAGGGCAGGCGAGGCCGAGGTCAGCGGCACGGGGTGTGAGGCGGAGGTCGCAATTATCTTGGCGCAGGAGGAGTCGGTATTCAGCGCGAGAAGTGAAGAGGCGGTAGGGTTCTGTCACACCTTTCGTCACGAGGTCATCAATGAGCACTCCCAGATAGGCATCACTGCGTGGCAAAATGAAAGGGGGACGGCCTTGGACTTTGAGAGCGGCATTGGCTCCGGCCATCAAGCCCTGTCCAGCGGCCTCTTCATAGCCAGAGGTTCCATTGATCTGCCCGGCAAAATAGAGGCCGGAAACCCGCTTGGTTTCCAGAGTCGAATACAACTGAGTGGGTGGGCAGTAGTCATACTCGACCGCATAGCCGGGACGGATGATCTCCGCCTTTTCCAGACCGGAGATGCTGCGTATGAAATCGAGCTGCACTTCGTAGGGCAGGGAAGTGGAGACACCGTTGACGTAATACTCGTTGGTGTGATGGCCTTCGGGTTCCAGGAAGACTTGGTGCCGGTCTTTCTCCGCAAAGCGGACCACTTTGTCCTCAATTGAAGGGCAGTAGCGTGGGCCAACACCCTCTATCCTGCCGCAATACATGGGGGATTTGTCCAGGTTTGCCCGGATGACATCGTGAGTCTGGGGGTTGGTATACGTGATCCAGCAGGGGATTTGTTCCACGTGGAACGACTCAGGCATCCAGCGATTGAGGGTAAAGGGGACCCGGCGAAGGGTGGAGCGGGGGGCTGCTGTTGAGTTCACCTGTCCTTCTTGCGCCGTGCGCCATGCCAAGTCCTCGGCATCAACGACTCCCGAGAGGTAGCTGAAGGCTGGCGGCGGGCTGTCTCCAGGCTGGAGTTCGCACTTGGAGTAGTCGATACTGCGGCTGTTGATACGGCAAGGGGTGCCAGTCTTGAAGCGCTTTACTTCAAAACCGAGGTGGAGGAGGCTATCCGAAAGGGTGGAAATGCTGTCTCCCATACGACCTCCCGCCTGATTCTGGAGACCCACATGGAGCAGTCCACGCATGAAAGTGCCGGAAGAAATGATCACTGCCCTGGCCCGGTAGATCATGCCAAGACTGGTCCGAATGCCCGCCACAGCATCGCCCTCGACCAAGATCTCTGCCGCATTACCCTGATGAAGCTCCAGGTTGGGCTGGTTTTCGATCAGCCACTTCATGCGAAACTGGTAGGCCTTCTTGTCGCATTGGGCACGGGGGGACTGCACGCTCGGCCCCTTCCTGGCATTCAGCATCCGGAACTGCACTCCGGTCGCGTCGGTGTTCAGACCCATCACACCCCCGAGAGCATCGATCTCACGCACAACCGTGCCCTTGGCTAGTCCCCCAATGGCAGGGTTGCAGGACATCTGGGAAATGGTGTCCAGGTTCTGGGTCAGGATGGCTGTCTGACACCCCAGTCTGGCAGCGGCCATCGCGGCCTCGACCCCGGCATGGCCGGCTCCGCAGACGATGACATCGTAGTGCTTAGGGTAGGTGAACAGGGAGGACATGGACAGGGAAGGGGGTCGAAAAAGGTGACCTCAGCCGCAGATTACGACGTCAACTAAGGGTGCCTGAAAAGGGGCTGGATAGGCAAGATACCCCCAAAAGGCCCTCCGACAACGGCCGAAATGGGCCTCTAAGGGGGTGGAAATGTTCCATGTGGAACTTTTTGAAACGTTACCTCCCAGTTTCCCAAGCAGTCAAAGCCAGGGCTAACGGCGACGGCACCCTTCCAGCACCCCCAGGCCAGGAGGTTAATGGTAAGAGCATACCACCGCTGTCTTCGGCTCTCCGGTTGAACGAAGGCCCGGAACATGGGGAACGAGGCATACCGTAAGGTATCAATGAGAACACAGGCCAAGCCAACACCGACACCCAAACAGAGCATTTGTCACTGGGCCAGCAGGCAGAGCGGGCTCCAATTTGTTGAGAGTAGCATCATAACGATTGCTGCCCCAACTCAGATCAGCCATCCGAATGCCCCAGGCATGACCAATTCATCCCGGTCTCAGCCAGGGTGATTAGCACCATCTCGCCGTGATCCTATGCTTCTTTTATGTGCGAGACGCAGAGAATCACTTCCGTCCCAGCTGACGAGCGCATGATGATGAGGGGCGTGGGCGAAAGCTACGAATTGTGCATCACGCACACGAAGAACAAACCCAAGCACAAGAGCAGGGAAGGAAAGCCTCCAACCACCTCCCGAGATGACGGACCACCTCATCGCTAACTCGCCAAGAATTCTTAATTTGGAGTTCCGGCCAGCCATTCACAGCCCCTGGGGAGGGCGCGGCTTCGGCCATTCTGGAAACATGTGCATTGTGGATGCGAGGTAAGGAGATTCTACGCCACTCGCCGCGCGAAAGCCAGTCGCCGCGAGCGTTCCCGGCAAGCCCCAGCAGAGACAGTCAGGGTTACCGTCTCTCCCACAGATCCGTGAGAGTTCCGTAGATGTCCCCATTATCACTGATGACCAAGGCATCATCATCCACGGGCATCGGTGTCTGCTCTACACCTTGGAGGAACTGGTTCAAAGGGCGACCCGGCTCGGCGAGCGCCTCAGACCGGCAGTAGATCGCGATGAGCTGCTTATTGGCGGATGGCGGTGCGGCGTCCTCGGAAATCTTCAGCGAGGAAGGGAAACCAACGGCTGGCCTGAAGGCGGGAAACTGAACCAAGGGTGAGCATGAATCGCGGCAGAAAGTAGTCCAAAAGATGCGGCTCTGCCAGCGGCCAAAAAAGCCCCGAAGACCTTTCGGCACTTCGGGGCGGGGAAGGGGCTTGAGCCGCTGAATCAACGGAAGCTCTTCGCGAAATCATCGGAGGTGGCTTTGGCCACGACCTTGGTTTTCTGGAAGGTGCTCTGTTCACCCTTCTCAATGAGGATGCGCTCATAATCAGCGCTGCTCATCGGAAGTTCGATGGCCTTGTCCTGCCAGGTGGAGAGGAGGATGGCATTCGCCAGTTCCACACTGTGGGTGCCTTCTTCAGCAGGGGAAAGGAGTTTTTCCCCTTTGAGGATGGCGTTAGTGAAGTTCTGCAGGATCTCGATGTGCTGACCACCGCTTTCGGCGACCGGGATATCCATGTGCCATGACTCGGGCATCGCGAAGGCGGCATCGGCCTCCATGCAGAATTTGCTCATTGGAACGCGGTTGCGCTGGAAATGGATTGTCGTCCCATTGGTCACGGTCAGGCGGCCCTGCTCACCAGTGATCTCCAGTTTGTTCACGCCCGGGGCTTCACCGGTGCTGGTCACAAAAGTGGCGGTGGTGCCGTTGTCATACTGAAGCACGGCAGTCACATCATCCTCGACCTCGATCTCATGGAAACGGCCGAACTGGCAGAAACCGCGGACTTTCTGTGGCATGCCGAACATCCACTGGAAGAGGTCCAGGTTGTGCGGGCACTGGTTCATGAGCACGCCGCCGCCCTCACCCTTCCAGGTGCCGCGCCAGCCACCGGTCGCGTAGTAGTAGTTCGTGCGGAACCAGTTGGTGACTTCCCAATGCACGCGGCGGATTGCGCCGAGCTCGCCGCTGTCGATGAGGTCCTTCACCTTCTTGAAGCAGGCATTGGTGCGCATGTTAAACATGGCCGCGAAAATCTTCGTCTTGTCCGTATGCGCGGCGATGAGGCGCTCGCAGTCAGCCTTGTGCACGGAGATTGGTTTCTCAACCAGCACATGAAGGCCAGCACCCAGGGCTTCAATACCAATGGTGGTGTGGCTGAAGTGCGGCGTGCAGATCAGGATCGCGTCGATGAGGCCACTGGAGATCATCTTGGAGACATCCGTGAAGGAAGTTTCGCCCTCCTGGAGTGGCGGGATGGGGCCATGGCTCTCACAAAGAGCAGTGACTTTCATTCCGGGCACCTTGCCGGCGCGAATGTTTCCGAGGTGGGCTTTGCCCATGTTGCCGAGTCCAACGATGCCGAGTCTGACGGTGTCCATAGATGAGATGTGGTGGGTGATTGGGGAGGTGAAATTAGGCTGCGATTGTGGGCTGGCAAGGATAGCCTTTAATGCTTTCGGGATGAAGAACTGCCTAACAAGAAGTGTGTTTTAATTCTATCGAGCGTGCCCAGGCTGGTCAAGGCCGCGGCAAATGTGACCACGAGCCTCGGCCAAGTTCGCGGCTGCTTTTACAGCACTCCCATTCTCGCGCCCAGCTTGCACTCAGCACATTTCCTTTCGCGGAAGTTGAGGAAAGTCTTGCACCCTCCCCTTCGTTTGGCCATGGAGAATCAGGCCGTATCGTATGTGGGACTACGTGACAAAGCATTGGCGCGATGGCGTGGAAATCATCATCCTCGCCGCGCTGGCCTATCATGGCTATCTCTTCTTCCGGGCCACGCGCGGCGCGCGCATCCTGACCGGCCTGCTCATTCTGCTGCTGAGTCTGGCGCTGATCTCCCAGCTCCTCGAACTTGAGGTGATCAACTGGCTCCTCCAGCGCATCTCGGTCTTCCTTGCCGTGGCGCTCGTGGTGCTGTTCCAACCGGAGCTGCGCCGCGTGCTCGCCGAACTCGGCAGCCACCGCATGTTCTCCTTTAACCGGGCTGATCGGGAGTCTCTCGATGTGCTGCTTGAGGCCATGCAAAAACTGTCCTCACGGCGCTGCGGTGCCCTGTTCGCGCTGAAGCGTGGCATTGATCTGAAGCAGTTCGTCGAAACCGGTGTCGAGGTGGATGCCGCCATGAGCGTCGAGCTCATCACCACCATCTTTCACCCGAAGACCGCGCTGCACGACGGTGGCGCCATCATTGATCAGGGGCGCATCCAGGCTGCGGGCTGTGTGTTCCCCGTGAGTCAAAAGGAAGTCCGTGACCGCGCCATCGGTCTGCGTCACCGCGCCGCCATGGGTGTGACGGAGGAGACCGATGCCATCGCCCTCATCGTCAGCGAGGAAAGCGGTGCCCTCTCCCTGGCCTATCGCGGCAAGCTGGAGCATGACTTGGAGCCTGAGGATCTGCGAGATCGCCTGAACGAGATCCTCACCTTCGGCAGCGTGAAAAGTGAAACCTCAGCGGAGGAATCCGACTCGTGAGCTGGCAGCGCCTTAAAAACCTCTTCATCCGCAACTGGAAGGAAAAGCTGCTCGCCCTTGTCTTGGCTTTCCTCTTCTGGTTCATGATCAAAGGTCAGGCCGCCCGGAGCAGCATGCCCTATGGCTGGGGTCCTGAGCGCCAGGCACGACCCACGGCGAGGTTTTAGTTGGTCGAATGCTTTTGGTTAGGCTGGATTAACCCGCAAGATCACTCCTTCTCCAAACCCCTTGTCCCAGCGGAGGAGCCTACGCCTTTCAGGAGCCACAGCACCAAGCCTCCCGTGATCAGCACGGTGACCAGCGGTGCGAGGCCGATCTTCAGATTCGGGCCGATCCAGGGCAGCCAGCCTTTTTGATAGGACATCAGTCCGGTGAACCACTTCAGCCCAAAGACCCAGCCCGCATGCAGGCCGATGCCCGTCCACAGCCTGCCCGTCCGCATGCGCGCCAGCGTGAGCACCAGACCCACGGCGAAGAGCGTGGCAAATTCCGCGAGCAGGAAGTTCATATCCCCAAACCCGCGGGCGATCTGCCCGAGCACCACAAAACCACTGTCCCAGGCCACCAGATCGTCCGGAATCTTCCATCCTTCCGGGGGCTTTAGGAAGTGCACAATGGCGAACACGAAGGTTCCCCAGAACACCGCCGACTTCGTGCTCATGGTGCGGAGCAGCAATCCCATCAGCAAGGCACGGAAGAAAAACTCCTCCACGATGCTCGCTCCGAGTGCCGCCGTGATGGGCTCGCCCAGCTTCCACCAGCCCGGCTCCGTGCGGAACTGATAAGCCCCCAGGCGATAGAAGATCGAGCCCATGATCAGGAGCAACCCCGCCGCCATGCCGAAACCCACCAATGCCTGCCCAAGGCCCGATCCATAAGGCTTCCAGGCTGGCAGCAGCGTGCGGTCTAACTTCACGCTCTTCAAAAACGGCCAGATGAAAACCAGCGCGCAGAGGAGCACCGCACGATTGAAGAAACGGGTGAAGTGAGCCCGCTCCACGGAGTCCGTCAGCCACTTCGCCAGTCCGCTTTCGCCAAAGGAAGAACCTTTGATCCAGGCCACCCCGTCGCGACCCAGGTCAAAAAGCAGCGGGGCCAGCAGCGCTCCACCCACCATCACGACAAGCAGGTACAGCAGCAGCTTGGGCAGTGCGGAGGTTGGTCGGGGCTTGTCGGCTTGCATGGTGGCGATACTAGCGCATCCTGCGCACTCTCAATGACCAAAAACCAAGTCCACGAATGGCACGAAAATCGTGCAGAGGATGGGAAGAAGCGCTACTACCGCGCCCACTGGAACAGCCGTGCCTGGACGTTCCGCAAAGCCGAGCCCGAAGACGAGGCCTGGGTGGACATCACCCCCACCGTGGAGATCTGGGTGGCGCTGCGGGATGTCGTCTTCCGCAAGTATCAGCGCAAGCGCGTGCCCTACCGTCTGCTGGTGGGTCTGGATGCCACCCTTGAGGAACTCGGTATCAAGGTAGACCCGGTGGAGGAGTGATCCGCCACGTCACTCCGGTATGACATTCCATTCTTGAAAAGCAGCTTCGGACTCCGTTTCTCTTCTCCCTCACCATGAAAAAATACAACGTCGGCATCATCGGATATGGCTGGGCGGCGACCGCGCACATTGACGCGATCAACGCCTCCAAGCAGGCTCAAGTCACCGCCATCTATTCCTCCCGTCCTCTGGACAGCGCAGAGCTCAGCGCCAAGCACGGAGGCACCATCAAGGCTTATCAAAGCATCGATGCGATGCTGGCCGACCCTGACATCCACGTGGTGGACATCACCAGCTACCCGAGCCAGCACCGGAACCAGGCCATCGCCGCCGCGAACGCGAAGAAGCACATCATCCTCGAGAAGCCCATGGCGAACTCGCTGCAGGAAGTGCGTGAGATCGCTGCTGCTGCGAAGAGCAATGGTGTGAAGGGTTGCGTGTGCTTTGAGTGCCGCTTCTCTGGCCAGTTCACCGTCACGAAGTCGGTCCTCGATCAGGGTCTGCTTGGCGATCTCCACTACGGTGAGGTCGACTACTACCACGGCATCGGCCCCTGGTATGGCCAGTTCCGCTGGAACACCGGCAAGAAGGATGGCGGCAGCGCCCTGCTCACCGCCGGCTGTCATGCGCTGGATGCCCTGCTCATGGTCATGGGGAACGAAGTCGAAAGCGTCACCAGCTTCAGCACCAAGTCGAAGAGTGAGATCTTCGCCCCCTATGAGTATGACACCACCAGCTGCACCCTGGTGAAGTTCAAGAACGGTGCCGTGGGCAAATGCGCTGCGGTCGTGGACTGCCTGCAGCCTTATTACTTCCACACCCACCTCGTAGGCAGCCAAGGCAGCCTTCTGGATAACAAATTCCATTCCCACAAACTGCACACGGACAAGAAGAGCTGGAGCAATCTCTCCATGCACATGCTGGACAGCGGCGATGTGGCGGATCATCCGTATCAGACCCAGTTCCAGGCCTTCTTCGATGCGCTGGACGAAGGCAAGGACATGCCGCTCACCAGCTTCCCGGAGAGCCTGCGCAGCTTCGAGGTCATCTTCGCCGCTGACCGTAGCGCCGAGCTCGGCGGCGTGCCGGTGAACATCAGCGACCTGGATTGATTCGGAACGGTAGAGATCATTTTTCACGTCGGGGCGGGCTGCCACACAGCCCGCCCTTCTTTTTAGCCTCCAGGGGCAAGGCCGCCAGGAGAGGCAGCAGCGTTCATGTTTTTGACTCGACTGAAGGTCTGGGCAAAGCATGGTCGCATGTGTGGTCCTGGCTTTCTGAGAGGCGGCGCCAGCACGCTGCCAGATTCGCTAATGACCTCCGAAGCTCCCATCCCCCATGTCCCGTCCGCGAGTCCGCCCCTGCGGAACACAGGGCTGCATGGGGCCTTCTGGACACGCTGCCTGCTGAAGCTGCTGCGCGTCATGCCCATGCGGCTGGCGCTTATCCTTGTGTGGCCGGTCACCACCATCATCTACATCCTGGCCCGTCCACAGCGCCAGGCCATCCTCAGCAACCTCACCGCCCTCAAACCCGAGCTAGGTCCGGTGCAGCGCTGGTGGGCGGGTTGCTTGGTGTTCGTGAACTTTGCCCTTACTTACCTCGACCGGTTGTGGTGCATGTACTTCAAAAAAGAGGTCTCCTGGGAGGTTTCCCACATGGAACGTTTTGAGCAGCTTCGCGCCCATCCCGGCGGCGTGATCGTCTTCACCATCCACAGCGGCAACTATGATATCGGTGCCACGCTCTTCGCGCAGAAGTTTGGCCGTCGTCTGCACACCGTCCGTGCTCCGGAGCAGACAGAGCAGCTTCAGAAACTCCGGGAGCAGGAACTCCGCCGCACCGAGCAGCAGAGCCCGCTGCTGCACGTGCATTACAACTACGGGGACAACCATCTCGGTCTCGAGCTCTGCCGCGTGCTCATGGATGGTGATGCCGTGGCCGTGCAGGGAGACCGGGTGCTCTCCGCCGTCTCGCCCGTGGCCATGAGCTGCGAGGGCCGCACCTATCAGATCCCGCGCGGCCCCCTGGTGCTCGCTGAAATCTCCAAGGCGCCTTGTTATCCCATCATCCTCGAGCGCATCGGCTGCCTGCGCTACCGTATCCATGTCGGCGAATGTTTCAGCGATGGCACCTCACGCTTGCGCGCTGACGACATCGGCAAACGCTGGCTGCCGATCCTGCATCGGCATCTGCAGAACCACTGGGACCAGTGGTTTGTGTTTGAGCCGCTGGTGACCTTGGAGTGACAAAGACATGCTGGACAATTTGTCCAGACCATGGCATCCTGGCTTGAATGCGAATCATCAAACCTGTCACGGTCCGCCAATGGATGCGCCAGCATCCTGCCGCCAAGCCGGGGCTGGAATGGTGGCTGGAAGCTGTGCAGCACGGGACCTGGAAGAGTTTGGTCGAACTGCGGCGCACCTCTCCAGCTGCCGATCTGGTCAAAGTGAGTTCACGCAGGCTGGTGGTCGTCTTCAACATCTCCGGGAATGCCTTCCGGTTGATTGCCGCCGTTCACTTTAACACAGGCCTCGTCTACGCGCTGGCCTTCATGTCCCACGCTGAATATTCGAAAGACCGCTGGAAATCCATCCTATGAAAACCCGCGCTCAACAACCTACCGCAGGCTTCAAAACCATGCCACGTGACTATGGCATGCTCTGCCGCTCCGTGTGGCTGCCACGTCCTATCCATGATAAAAGCGACCATGCCGCCGCACTCGCAGCCATCGAGCCGATGTGGGGACATGAGGCCGATTTCAATCAGGACCAAACGGACTGGTTTGCGCTGGTGACCGACCTCGTTGCCGACTATGAGGCCCAAGTGGAAAAGAAACCCAAGCGTCTGTCCATCCCCCAGCGCCTCGCCGGACTGTTGGAAGCTCATGGCATGACCGCCGCTGACTTCGGCCGCCTGCTGGAATTGGAGCCCAGCATGGGCAGCAAGATCCTGCATGGCACTCGTCGTCTCACCACCACGCACATCCGCAAACTCGCACGCCACTTCGCCTTGTCGGCAGACTATTTCCTGGAAGCATGAGTCAGGCAAACATCCCGCCCATGCCTCCCACCTGCCGCCGTGAAAGCAGGCGTGCCTTCGTGGTGAGCGTGGCTCCGGCGACTGCGGTAGTTCTGGCGCTGATCACTGGCTTTTATCAGCTCGCGGCGTGGATCTTTGGCATCACCTTCATCATCATCTCGGTGGGCACCATTCTACCGAGGTGCCGGCTGTTCGGCCCACTGATCACCCGGCTGCCTGAAGGCACGAAAGGTGTCTGTGTCACCATCGATGACGGTCCGCATCCAGACACCACACCTGGCTTGCTGGATATCCTTGATGAGCATGATGCCAAGGCTGTGTTCTTCCTCATCGGAGATCGCTCGCAGCGGCATCCGGAGCTCGTTCGTGAGATCGCGAGGCGCGGGCACCTCATCGGCAATCATTCACAGACTCATCCGGCGGCTACCTTTTGGCTGCTGCGTCCCTGGAACCTTTGGCGTGAAGTCGCAGGCTGTCAGGAAACTTTGCGCGGCATCCTCGGCCAGGCGCCCACATGGTTTCGGCCCCCGGTGGGACATCACAATCTCTTCCTCGCCTCCATCCTGCGTGCACGCGGGCTGACGATGATGATCTGGAACTGCCGCGGCTTTGACGGCGTGCGGCGTGATGTGCCTGCCATCCTTCACTGCATCGAGCGTGACTTGCATCCCGGTGCCATCATCTTGCTGCATGATGCCAACCCCGTTTGCGCGGAAGTTCTGAGCGGAACTTTGCTGCGTCTGCGTGATCTCGGCCTGTCCGTGGTTCTCCCCGCAGAAATGTCAGCGAAAGCCGCGTGACGACCGCCTTTTCCGTGGCATGAAAAAAAGGCGGCACTACTGTCCCGACTCCACCCCCTGCGCATGGTTCGTCTCCTCACCCAACAAGGTCAGCTCATCGGCTGGAATGACGAGAAGGTTCGTCCTTTTCCGGACAACCTTGTCTTCCTCGATCTGCTGAATCCTTCGCGTGCCGAGGAACTGGAGGCAGAGAGCTGGCTCGAGTACACCCTGCCCACTCGTGAAGAGATGCAGGAGATCGAGGAGTCCAGCCGACTCTACGCGGAAAAAGGCGCGCTCTACATGACCGCGTGGATTCCCGTGGGGCTCGATACTCCCGAGCCAGACAACACCGCCATCTCCTTTGTGCTCGCGCCGGACTGCCTGACCACTGTGCGCTATGCGGATCCCATGGCCTTCCGCGTGCTGGTGGATCAGGTGAAGCGCCAGTGTGCCTGCCCCATGAGCAGTGATGCCGTCTTCCTCGCGCTCTGCGAGTTGATCGTGGCCCGCATCGCGGATGCCCTGCAGATGATCGAGAGTGACCTGAAAAAGCTCGCTCGTGAGGTCTTCCGTCTGGATCCCCATCGTGCCAGTGCCGCCGTGGAAAAAGACCTCGGTGACGTGGTGAAGACCCTCGGCCGTCGCAGCGCGCTGGTGGCGAATCTTCGTGAGAGCCTGCTCAGTGTCAGCCGCATGCTGCAGTTCTTCCTCAGCAATGCCGCCACCTGGATGCGTGGTGATCTCGCCGCCCAGTTCCGCTCCGTGATGCGTGACGTGAAGTCGCTCGATGACTACACGAACCAGCAGACCCAGGAGATGACCTTCCTGCTTGAGTCCACCCTGGGTCTCATCAACATCCAGCAGAACCAAATCATCAAGATCTTCACCATCGCCAGCGTGCTTTTCATGCCGCCGACGCTCATCGCCAGCGTCTACGGCATGAACTTTGAGCACATGCCCGAGCTGAAGCAGCCCTGGGCCTATCCCCTCGTCATCTGCGCGCTCGTCGTTTCTGCCTTGATCCCCATCTGGTGGTTCAAACGGAAGAAGCTGCTCTGATGAGCTCTTTTGGTTAGGCCTTCACGGCGTGAAAGTGTAGCGCCAGGTCCAGTCACCACGGTAGTCCGCGTGGGTCAGCTTGGGAGCCTTGCCTTTTGCCGACAGCGGCACACTTCCGCCATCATCCTTGCCATCAAAACCAATTCCCCAAACCTGATAGCGACCGTCTGAGGTAGGCTTGTAGCCAAAGGCTTTGTCAGTCACGGGATCCAGAGGTGCCGCCTCAGAAAGCTCCGCCAAGGATGCCGGATACTTGCCGTGCTGCCGCTGGAAGAGCTCAAGCGCACACGCCGTCAATGCCTGACGGCGCTGCGCCTCCTCATGGATGCCCATGTGCAGCACGATCTCCGTGCTCGGCATCAGCAGCAAGGCAACAATCTTCTCGAACGATAGCAGCCTCACACTCTGCATCTTCATCTGGGCAGCCATCGCGGGGGCCTCCGCCAATGCCGCGACCGGACCACGCTGGGAAAGCGGCAGCAGATAGTGGTTGAGATATGTCTCCATGTAGAAGCAGCGGTTCAGTGCCAGCAGCCCGGGCACGGAATGCAGAATTTCCATCTCAGACTTAAAATTCGCCGGTGTCTTCTCCAGTACCTGGAGAGTCTGAAGACCGATCGCAAACTCTCCCAACGATGCCTCGACGAGCGAGCGGGGATAACTGCGGGTATCAAGCATCGTGCGCAAACGCCGCAACTCACTTTCTGGCAAAGTTGGTTGGGCTAGCAGTTCCCACACCAGTTGTATCGACTGCGCTTCCAGGGTGATGGCAACGATCTCTGAGATGAAGGTGCCTTCGCGCCGGCAGGCGGAGGAGATGAAGCACAGCGCCTGGAGGTCGTTCATGCCCGCTGGAAAATCCGCCATCCTCGTGCACGCCATGCCGTGCAGGATCAGTGGCTTTATCAGCTTGGTGACTACGTTCAGATGGTTCTGCGGCATGCTGAGTAGCATAGAAGGCAGGGGACGGACTGACATCGCTGGGATAAACTCCGCATGCTGACTGATCTGCGCCTGATGCGTCAGGATCGCCCATGCTGGATCGGCCTCGAACAGCGCCCGGATCACCTGCGCCTCTCTGCCACTTTCAGGCAGTGCAGGAAGCAGCTTGTGCATCGCCATCGTCTTCACCGTCTCTTCCATGTCCAGGGCACGACCGAGCGCGGCCCCTTCTCCCAGGGAAGGCACTCCCGGCCCGAGATCCTTTGCCCCAAGCGTGCCAGAAGAAGCACCGTCCAGAGGCAGATTAATTAGATCCGGATGATTGAAAAAATTCCCCTCGGCACTCAACGCCGGTGTCCTCAAGGGGAGAAATTCGCCTGAGATGCCTGCCTCTGCCATCCTGGAATCAATCATCGCCTGCCGGCGCTTAAGATTTGTGGAGATCCAGAACACCATCCCCGCCATCAGGACAATCACGACCACGAAGAACCCCAGAATGATGCGTCGGAAACGAAAAGTGCCAGCCATGCCGCTATCTAGCTGAAAGGCCCCAACAATGGCGAGACAGACTTTCGCCAACTCATCAACACGATGCTGCTGAACTTAGCGCTTCCCAAGCGCACGGCTGGCTGGTAACGCGTATCTTCCAAACCACCATGCGCCCCCCACACGGACGCCGTCCGCCTTCACGTCATCGCCCTGCTCCTGCACCCGCTGTTTCCAGCACACCGCTGGGGGAGATCGCGCATGAGTTCGAGGCTTGGCGAAAGGCTCAGCCGGGCAAGCCGAGCCATGGGGCACAACGCCACTACTTTCGGCCGCTGGATGCCAAGCATGGACCTCGGGCCGATTACATGCTCTGGCGGCAGCTGCACTGCCCGGATGCCCTTCCGGAAAAGCGCCAGGACCTTGCCGAGCTCGCCACCAAGGCGCTGAAAGCCCGTGAGGCCTCCCTGGTCATGCCGGCCACCGTGCTCGTCGCTGGCTGGCTCCTCGATGGCAAGGTCGGTGCGGCCGAACCAAAGATACGTTCACTCCTGCAAGAGACTCTGGCACGTTTTGACAAGAGCTTGAAAGCCGACCCAGCCGGTGAGCTTGTGCGCTGGCTGGCTCAAAGCCTCGTGCGCCAGGATCATGCCGCGCATCTGACTGATCTGAGCATGCTCTTCACGCGGCTGGATCTCACGTGGAAGGCGGGCCGTGCCCTGAACCTGCCTCATGCAGACTGGCTGCCGGTGCTTCCTCAAGTGATCGTCCGCTGGCTCGTCACGGCTCTTCGCAGCCTAACGAAAGATGCGAAATGGCTGCACACCGCCTGGCGGCTCATGCGCAGCCTGCGCCCTGACGGCGCGCTCATCCGTCCCGTTGAATGGGAGCTGCTCATGACGGCAGCCTCGGCGGAGCGCATCGCCGGTCATCACCCTGAAGCACTGCGTCTCACCGTGCTCGCGCTGCACTTGCTGCCGGACCGTGCGCCTGAGCCGCTGCGCCAGCGCGCTCGCGTCGCCGCATGGTTCCTCGCGGAGTCCGGCCTTGAGGCACCCGCCTCCCTGCGTGTGAATCTGGATGATCTGCCATTCCCCGGCGAGACACCGACTACTGAAAAAGGCCAGGAAGCCACGAGGCTCTTCCGTGATGAGGCAGATGCCTTTCAAACGCATCTGCTCAGCGAGATCGAAACCGATGCCGACTGGCAGAAGCTGCGCTCCGCCGGCATCCTGCTGCATCATCCGCTGGCCGCCCTGGCCTGGGTGGGTAAACGGGCGCAGTCCTATGCGCTCAAGAAGCAGCATGACCTCCTGCAAGCCGCCGTCCGCCTGGCCTTGAAGCATCATTCATTAGGCACGCTGGCCCGTATTCGTGCCGAGTATCCGGAGTCCGCCGCTGCCGTCCTGGAACTGAACCGCACTCTGCGCGAAAGCCAGCGCCGCCTTCCTGTGCTGCGTGACTGGACCGAGTGGCGCCGCTCCACTGACTGCCTCCGTGCTGCCTGGGGGCGTCTCGATACCGAGGCCATTCAGGATGAGGAAGCGCTCTTCTTCCTGCACGAGACCCTTCTTGATCGCGAGGCCACCCTGCTGCGCTGTCTTCCTGAAGACCTGCGCACACTGGCTGTTGAGCATGCCTCCAGCACGCGTCGTCCTTCCGTCTTGGTACAGGCTCTTGATGCCGAACCCAAGCTCTTCCAGTCACTGGAACATCAGCGCGCCGTCGAGCTGTGGTCCATCGCTTCTGAACTGCGTGAGCGCCCTGACATGGTCGACACCGTCTGGATCAGCCTCGTGCTCAAAGGCGATGCCGCTTCCGGCAAACATAGCTGGATCCTGCAGAGCGCCAATGGCCGGAAGAGCGCTCAAGGCCGTGTGCGCACGACGGAGGAGTTTCAAAAACTCGCAGGCGAGTTGGGCAGCATCGCCCGATCCTTCTGTCCAGAGTGGAAGCGTCTCTACCTTGCCACGGATATCAGCACGCTGTCCTGGCCGGCCGAGATTGAGGTGAAGCGCATCCCTTCCTGGGAACACGCCTTCCGCGAAATGCGCGCGAAAGGCGGTTCATAGAAGTCGCTGCCCGACCCTCCACATTCAGCGATTTACCCGCCGCCGCCGGGTCATAAGCATCAGCATGCCCATGCCCAGCAGCATCGCGCGTCCGGGCTCGGGAATCACCATGACCGTGCCGCCGATGTAGAGGTCGGAGAGATCCCACACCTGGTTAGGCAGGAGGGTGGGCAGCTCCAGGCGGTCAAAGGTGCCGGACACGGGCCCGGTCAGGTTGCTCCAGTCAAAGAGCCGCCATTTGTCTCCATACGTCCAGGAGGTCATGCTGTTGGGATTGCCAATGATCAGACGCGAGCCGCTGAGGATGCTGATCTGGCCACCCACACTGAGCATGTCCGCAGCGCTGGCTTGCAGGGTGTTGTCACCTGCTCCTGCGCCTGAGAACAGGTCCAGCAAGACCGCGCTGTTGATGTCCAGGCGCAGCAGGGCACTACCGCTGGTGGTGATGGTGATCTCGCCCGCCGTGGTGCTGTTCCCCACGTTCAGCGCACCGCCGATCAAGACGGATTTCCCAGCACCTGCCACGATGCTGCCGCGGCCACCGAGGGTGGTGCCGAGCAGTGTGGTCACGGAGCCGGTGCCGGTGGCGGAGCCCGTGGTGTTGGCCAGAATCAGCGAACCACCGTTGAGAATGGTGCCGCCGCCATAGGTGCTGGCTCCACCCAGGGTGAGCGAGCTGTTGCTGATCTTGGTGAGAGAAACATTCGCGCCACTGATGGTGCCGGTGAAAACCGAGTTTGGGGGTGTGCCGCCGGGCACATTTCCCAGGGTCAAAACCGTGGTCGCGCTGGAGGTGATAGTGCCGCTGCCGTTCAGGGAGGCAAAGCTCTGGCTGGTGCCGAGACTGAGGGTGGAAGCACCGCTCATGTTCAGCTGACTGAAGGCACCGAGCGCAGTCGCCGTGGGCGAGTTCACGGTCAGGCTGGCACCGGACGCCGCACTGAGGTTGATGACCGTGCCGGGAAGCATGCTGGTCGCATTTGCAGTTAGGTTGACGGTGGCCACACCCGTGCCGGTGTTTTGGAAAGTAATGCCCCGCGCGGTGATCGCCTGATCACTGAGAGCGCCGAGGTTCAGCGTCATGGCTGCATTGGCACTGCCTTGGACATCGAACACTGGATTCCCCGCAGCAAGCTGGACGCCGCCGATGGTGGCGGCACCCAGCGTGAGAGTCGCGGTGCCGCTTGTGACATTGGGACCCGCCTTCACCGTCAGTGTTCCACCTCCGATGCCGAGTGCGCCGAGGGTGAGGGTGTGGCTGCTATCACCGGCGTTGGCGCGATCCACCTCGATGGTGGAACTGGAGAGCAGGTTCACTGATCCGCCGACCGTGCCGCCCGCATCAAAGCCAAGACTGAGCGTGCCGCCATTCAGGGCCATGATGCCTGCACCCACGACATTGAGGGCAGTGGCGTTCTGAAGCCGCAGTGTGCCTTCATCGATCTGGTTGGCTCCACTTCGCGCGCTGGCCACGGAGGAGATGAAGGTCAGCCTTCCCGCACCCATCTTGGTCAGCAGCACATTTCCAGTTAGGCCGGTGGCGTTGCTCACCGTGATGTTGCCCGCACCACCAACCTTGGCGGCTGCACCGAGGGCCACAGTGCCGGTGATCATGGCTGGCGTGCTCGTGCTGGTGTTCACCAGGGCGCCCATTCCAGCGTGACCCGTGCCGCTGAAGGTGAGGTTGCGCGCGAGCGGCTGGCCATTGAGGTCCAGCGTGGCTCCGGCGCTGACGGTCACCGAGGCCGTGTTGCTGAGGGAGGTGGCGCTCGCGAGCTTCAGGATGCCGGCGGAAACCGTGGTGGCACCCGTGAAGGTGTTGTCGCCACTCAGCGTGAGGGTGCCCAGGCCGCCTTTGATGATGGCCAGCGTGCCTGTGCCATTACTGAGGGAACCGCTGAAGCTACTGTCCACCGCGGTGGCATTGTTCAGGCTGCCGATGGTGAGGGTGAAGGTGCCCGCCGTGGTCACCGTGCCCGCACCCGAAAGACCGCCGAGGATGGGCGAACCATTGAAGATGTTGAGAATGGATCCCGCACTGATGCTGACGCGTGGGAACAGGCCCATCGTGTTGCTGGCGGCGGCGGCGGTGCCGAGATTCAGGGTGACACCCGCGTTTGCACCGCTGACGAGATTGATCGCCGTGCCATCCAGCAGGCTGGTGGCATTGGTGGTGAGAATGATCTGGCTGTTGGTTGGGCTGGCCCCGTTGTTGGTGAAGGTCAGTGTCCGGGCCACACCAAGATCATTGATCGCCGCCAGGGTAAGGGTGGTGGTGCCGCCAGCGGCATTGGCCGGGCTGCGCACATCAAAGGTGGGGTTGCCATGCAGGGTGAGGGAGCTGAAGGACACGCCCGCATTGGTGGCGGCCGTGGTCACATTGGCACCTGAGCCGATCACCAGCGTGCTGGTGTTCATGACCAGGCCGCCGAACACATGGGAAACCCCGGTCCCGGCGGTGGAAGGATCGACGATGATGGCCGAGCTGGCGCTGACGTAGGGACTGTAGGCCGCCGATGTCACCGTGCTGCCGAGACTGAGCGTGCCGCCATTCAGCACCAGCGGTGCCGTGGAGGCACCGAGGCCAGCGGCGGTCAGGACACGCACCGTCCCGCCATCCAGTTGATTAGGCGCAGTGCGCGCACTGTCCACGTTCAGCGTGAGCGTGCCAGTGCCGGTCTTGATCATGCGGAAGGCTCCTGTCAAGGCACCCGTGGAGATGATATCACCAGAGCCGCCGATGGTCGTGGTGGAGCCCAGCGTAATGATGCCGAGCTGCGCCGGTGTGGCCGAGCCGTTGATCAGCGCACCGTCTCCCTTCGGGCCATTGCCATTGACCGCGACACCGTTCGTGATGGTCTGACCATTGAGATCCAGCGCGCCACCGGTGCGCACGTTGATGCCGGAGGTGGTCAGCGTGCCGCCTGCGGTGAAGCGCAGGGTGCCGCCGGAGACGTTCGTGGCTCCCGTGTAGGTGTTGCCTGAACCGAGGATGAGCAGGCCGGGACCGCTTTTCGTCACGGCGTTGGTGGCGTTCGCAATGATGGGCACTTGAAGGGTGAGCGTGTCATTTTCACCCGCGGTGCGGATCACCAGCTCGGTGCTGGCAGCAGCCTTGATGGCACTGCCGACGCCGCCGCTGATGATCGCTCCGCCGGCGGTGTTACCGGTCATCAAGAGGCCGTTGACCGTGAGTGCCTGCCCGGCATTCAGGGTGATGTTGTGATTGCCCGCGATGTTCAGGGTCGTGAACGTGGCGTTATTCTGTGCGCTGAGCGCTCCGGTGATCTGCTGGTGCGTGGTACTGGCGAGGCTCGCGGCGCCTCCGCTGGTCACCGCGCCTGTGTCGCTGCCATAGGTCAAGGCCCGCACAAACCCAGCGCTGTCATTCCAGGCGAAGGCTGTGCCATTGAAGAACAGGCCTTGGTTAATGAAAGCGTTCGCCGTGGCTCCGGTGAGGGTGATGCGGTTGCTGACACCGTTTTCACCGCCTGAAACGATGAAGTTACCGGTGGCCCCGACGGTGCGCGCGGCCAGTGAAGCAAAGGTGAGAGCACTCGTGCCGCTGCCGCCGTAGGTGCTCTGCACCATGCCATCGCCTTGAGAAAAGGTCAGCGCGCCCAGCCCCTGTGTGCTGCCTGAGTCCAGACTGCGATAATCAAAAGTGCTGAGGCCGCTGAAGGTCAGCGCCGGAGTGGTGGTCCAGCTGCCACTAGTGCCATTGCCGAGACGGAGCGTGCCGTTGGACATGGTGAGAGCGCCCGTGCTGGTGTTCGCTCCCGTGAGTGTCCAGGTGCCTGATCCTGTCTTGGTCAGAGCACCTGCACCCGTTCCGATCGCACTATCAATCCTGCCCTCGGCTGCGCCCGTCAGAGTAAGCGTGAAGGCTCCGGTGATGGTGCCAGCGTGTGAAAGAGCCAGGCTACCACTGTCTGTGGAGATGGTGGCAGCAGCACCGAGCGTGACGAGGCCCGCGTAGGTGTTGCTTCCACTGACATTCACCAGCGCGCCGTTTTGGATGCCATACGAGGCGGCTCCTCCGAAACCAGCGCCGCTCAACGTCAGTGGTTCCGCTGCGGTGGTGATGCCACCCTCGAGCTGCAAGGTGCCAGTTGTGACCACGGTGCCCGCTGCAGTGGAGCCCAGTGCATTCGCATGGCGGATGTTCAGCACACCGGCACTGAGGGTGGTGAGCCCTTCGTAGGTGTTGTTGCCGGAGAGGATGAGCTGGCCGTTGCCCGCCTTGATCAGCAGTCCAGCAGCGCTGCCCTGGCTGATGATGCCGCTGATCGTGGTGCGGTCCCAGGAGGAGGAAAGGCTGATGGTTCGCGTGGCCGTGGCATCTGTGCCGATCTGAAGTCCGGTGGCAATGCTGTTGATGCCGGTCACGGCTGTGCTGGCCGTGCTGGGCAGAATCAGCTTGCCACCGCCGGTGACGGAAGCTCCAAACATGCTGGTAAAGGTGCCGATGGTCTGGGTGTTCCCGTTCAGGTCCAGGGTGGAGCCGCCCAGCAAGATCAGCGCTCCAGTGCTCGCGATCTGCTCATTGCCTTCCAGCCTGACGGTGGACGGTCCCTGACTGGCGCTGGTCGCAGCACCTATTGTTAGGCTGCCTGGGATGGCCACCGCGCCGCTGGTCTTCGCCAGCACCAGTGTGCCTGCATTGACCGTGGTGAGACCGCTGAAGGTATTGCTCGCACTACCGCCGAGGGTCTGCGTGCCTTTGCCGCTCTTGGTGACAGTGCCGGTGCCGATGTCCAGCACACCCGTGAAACTGCTCGTGTAGTTGGTGGCATTCGCAGCGTTGCCCAAGACCAAGTTAAAAATGCCTGTCACCGTTCCGCCACCCGCCAGCGAACCAAAGGTGGGTGCGACACCGAGCGTGAGCGTGCTGCCCGTGGCCACATTCACCTGCGAGAGGGAACCGAGGGCCGTGGCGTTGTTCAAATTGAGGTTCAGCGGGCCGCCTCCAACACTGCCAATCTGAACGGCCGTGCCATCCACAAGGCTGCTGGCCGCGCTACCGAGCACGACGCTGCTGGCTGCGGTGCCGCCGTTGAGAAAGCTGATGGTTCGAGCTGCGATGGCTTGGTCGTGCAGGGCTCCCGGCGTAAAAATCAGCGCCGCAGTGCTGGTGCTGCGCACATCAAAGGTGGGGTTTCCTGGAATCAAACCCGTGCCGCCGATGGTCACTCCACCGAGCGTCATGCCGATGGTGCCCGAGGTCACGTTCGAACCCGCGCTGACCGTGAGTGTGCTGCCACCAATGCCTGCTGCACCGAGCGAGTGGGTGATGCCACCTGCACCTGCCGTGGCTCGATCAGCGATGAGGCCGGAGGAGCTCATCACATTGAAGGCGCCGGTGTTTACGGCATTGGTGATGTCATAGGCCAGTGCCAGCGTGCCGCCATTGGCCACAAAAGCACCCGTTCCCAAGCCGGAGATGGCCGTGGTCGTGTTCGCTGACTGGAGACGCAGCGTGCCTCCGTCAATCTGATTGGCACCACTGCGCGTGCTGGTGGTCGAGTTGATGATCGTCAGCGTGCCCGCACCTGTCTTGGTGAGGAGAACCGCACCCGTGATGCCCGTCGTGTTGTCGATGGTGATGGCTCCGGTGTTGTTGATGAGCGTGGCCGCGCTCATCGCCACGGTGCCGGTGAGAGTGGAGGTGGACCCGCTGCTGTTTTGCAACGCCCCGGCACCGCCTGCGCCAGCACTGCCCAGGGTGATGTTGCGCGTGAGCGGCTGGCCGTTCACATCCAGACTGGCCCCGGAGGCGACTGTGACGGCACTCGTGAGCGCCAGGGCATTGGCATGGGCGAGACGCAGAGTGCCCGCGCTGACGGTGGTGGCGCCGGCGTGGACATTGTCACCCGCGAGCACCAGCAGACCTGAACCAATCTTGGTTAGGGTGGAGGCGGTGCCGGTGAGGTTCAGCCTGCCGTTGACGTTGATCGTGCCTTCGCCACCGAGGATGAGATTGAGGGCACCGGTGATCGTGCTCGTCGCAGGTGCGGCGGCGGAGAAGGTGAGCGTGCTGTCGCGATCAGCGGTGAGCGTGGCATGGGTCACCAGCGTGATCAGGCCGGAGATGGTGTTGCTGCCGGAGATGTTGCGGATCGCGCCCAGGCCGCCATCACCATTGCCCGCCACGGAGACGATGGGGCGTGTGACGGTGATGCCACCCGCCAGGCCCAGTGTTCCGGAGTTTTCCACAATGTTGATCGCGCCGGTGGTGCCCAGCGCGGTGGCGTGCTGCATCACCACGGTGCCGCTGGAGATGCGGGTGCCGCCGGTGAAGGTGCCGGCGCCAGCCAGCGTGGTGCGGGAGCCGGGGGCGCCATTGATCACGAGAGAGACCACACCGCTGGTTCCATTATTGGTTATGCCTGAGTTGATGATCAGAGAGGCGGCAGGGGAGTGGTTGGAGAGGAAAAGCGTGCCCAGCGTGTTCGTCACCGAACCTCCGGCGGAGAGGGAGCTACCTGTGGCTCCGAGGGTGAAATTGCCCGCTCCATTCACCAGCTGCACGCCACCGGTGACTCCAAGGCGCAGCGTCTGCCCCGTGGTCGTCTGCACCACGCGGTCGGCCGTGAAGTCCGCCATCGACAGCGTGTTGAGGTTCGTCGTGGTGACAGCTGTGGTCGCGGGTCCTGTGGAGCTTCCAGTGAGGCCCAGATTGGTCGCCGCCGTGTAGGCTGCGGCTGCCAGGCTGGTGCCCGTGTCATAGGCAGTGTCTCCCACATAACCTGCCGTCAGCACACCGCCGGTCACCACGCGTGCCCAGCTCCGTTGCCCGGCGGATGAGACATAAGCGGCAAAGGGGCCGACCAGCCCCTCGCCCATGCCCGAGGTGGTGATGCTGCCACCCGCGCCTGGCATGAAAACGATGGCCCCCGTGGCATCACTCTGCGTGATGGTGCCCGTGGTGACATTGATGGCTCCGCCTGCTCCTGCCACTAGCTCGAGGGAAGACTGCGTGCCGCCCACCGTGACATTGCCCAGACGCTGGATGTGCGTCTCGCCCGTCTCGCCTTGAAGCCTGAGCACGGTGGGAGAGACGGCTCCGAAGAAGGACAGCGCGCCGGGTGTCGCCACATTGTTATAAAGGATGTCATCCTGGGGTGATGTCGCAGCGGTGAAGTCCAGAATGTTCACACTGCCGTTGTAACCCAGTGAAGATCTGCCCAACACCGTGGCTCCACGGTAGGTGTTGGCCGCCTGGAGCAGCAGCGTGCCGTCGCCGTTGAAGGAGAAACGATGGAAGGCAAAACCCGTGGGGCCTTCATCCGTGATGGGGGCAGTGATGGCATTGTTGGTGGCGTTGCTGCCGCTGCTGGAGGTGTTGATGCCAGCATCCGCCTTGAGCAGGATGCCACCGGAGTAGACTTGATTGCTGGAGGTCATGCGGATGGCGCCATAAGCCGTGCTGCTGAAAGCCAGGCTGTTGCCCATGCCAGCCAGCTCAAAGGCCTGAGTGTAGATCGCTCCCGTGCCTGCACTGACAGCGGTGCCGCCCGCTTCCACGATCACCTTGTCGACCGAACCCAGCGTGCCAGAGTTCGCGAAGCCGAGGTACACGCTGCCGCCGATGGACAAGGAACCCGTCAGGTCCGGGTTCGTGGTCATGCTCAGGTTGATGAACTGGAAGGCGGTTCCGGCATCGTACTTTTGAAAGCGCAGATTGGAGCCCTTCAGACGCAGGTTCACTCCAAGACCGAGGAACTGAGAGCCGCCCGAGGCACCGCTTTCGATCTGGACGAGTCCATTCGCACCGAAGTCCAGCACACGCCCAGCCACATCGCCATTGAGGCTGTATTGATGCCCGGATACTGGAGTGGTCGCAGACACCGCCCGAAAGACGAGCTGGGCAAGCTGGATGTCCGAACCGACGGTGATGACCTGCTGGTTCAAGACGGTGCCACCGATCACTCCAACGTGGGCGATGGCAGTGGCAGAGTTCGTCCAGTAGGTGTTGGCGCTGACACCATCCCACCAGTTGGTGTTACTGGTGTTGGTGTTCCAGGTGCCCGTCGTGCCATTCTGGGCACCGGCAGCACCACCGACGTCCCAGGTCAGGGTCTGACCTGAACCCGGAAGTGTGGAGACAACAAGGAGGAGAAGACCGGCGATGACGCCGGTCAGGCGTTTGGGGGGGGTGAACATGTCTGGGGGGAGGACTTGTTCAGCGAAGTGGTTGTTCCCTCAGACTCAGCCATCCTTACGGATGCACGGTATGCTGAATCTAAAGCAACGATGACGGGCTCTATATTAGCAATGTCAGTGCCACACTGACCCCGGCCACCTCCTTTGTTTTGATGCTTTTATCACACCTGTTGACCTGCTCTGTGCTTATCTTCCGACAAGCATGACACCCCCCTACAAAAAAGGCCTGTGAACCGTAGTTCACAGGCCTTGATGACTCAAACTTCCAGTCTTACTTCGCAGGCTTCCAGTTCTTCACGAACTCCAGGCTCTGCTTGATCTCTGGAACGCTCGTTTCCCAGTTGTGCTCATACTCGCAATGCACGGGGCCGTGGAAACCCTGGGCGTGGTATTCAGCGAGGATACCGGCGATGTTGCTCTTGCCGGTGCCAAAGGGCAGGTCGTGCGCCTTCACATCACCGAAGGCGGTGAGGTCCTTCAGATGGCTGTCAAAGATGCGGCCCTTGAGGATCTTGATGCAGTCGACTGGATCCAGTCCGCTGCGCACCCAGTGGCCCACGTCCGCGCATGAACCCAGACGAGGATCGCGGTCCTTCACGAGGCCCAGCACGTAGTTCGGATCCCAGAAGAGGTAAGCGCGGTCCAGCGGGCGCTTCGGATGGTTGTGGATCGCCATCTTGATGTCGAACTCCTTCACCAAGGCCTCGATGCCATCGAGACCGGCCACGTCTGGCTCACTGACGACAATGCCAATGCCCATCGTTTTGGCGAACTCGAACACCTTGCGGTCAGCCGCGGCGTCCTTGCCCAGCTTGATCACGCCGAAACCCACGGCGGTGAGTCCTTTTTCAGCCAGCTTGGCTTTCACCTTCTCGATCATCTCCGGCGTGGCATTCTGGTCCCACTTGGCCTTGTCGTCATACTTCTGACCAGGATAGAACTCGATGGTCTTGCCACCGGCCTCCGCGGTTTTGTCGATGGCTTCAAAGACGTTGTACATCCGGAAGCTGTAGGCCTGGCAGCCGGCGAAGAACTCACCGACCTTGGCAGATTCAGGGATCTCGGCAGCGAAACAGGTCGCCGCGAGGAGGGAGAAGAAGAGCAGAGCTTTTTTCATGGGTTGGAGGGCGGATTTCAACGGGTGCCGCTCCTCCGCCCTTACATCACGCTGCTGAGAAACTCCAGCACTCGCCTTTCGGACCAGGGCTGCAATCCGGCGCGGAAGTCATGAAAGCCCACATGGCCGCCATTCATCGGCGCCTCCAGGTGCAGATGCTCGCTGCTCCGCGCCAGCTCCTCGGGGAAGGAAGCCGCCGTCAGCAGCGGATCATTGCGCGCGCTCAGCAGAAGAGCAGGCACGCGAATGTTTGGCAGATAGGGCAGGGAACTCGCCTTCGCCCAGTAGTCTTCCGCATCCGCGAAGCCATGCAGTGGCGCCGTGATTCGCTCATCAAATTCCTTCAAAGTGGTCACTGCTCGAATGCCATCGTTACCCGCCAGCATCTCATGCAGTTCAGGATAGCGTGCGGACTTCGCCACCACCTTGTCCTTCAGTGATTGCAGAAAGCGTTTCTGATACACCCGGTTCGCGGGTTTCTGATCGATAGCGACAGCGCTTGAAGCGAGGTCCACCGGGCCCGAGATGCCGATCACCGCACGAATGGATGGATGCGGTGCTCTTTCACCCACAGCCTTCAGACTCAGGTTCGCTCCAAGGCTGAACCCAACGAGTGCGATGCGCGCATATGACGACGCCGCATGTTCGATGACGAAATGCAGGTCCGCTGACTCACCACTGTGATAAAATCGGCGCAGGCGATTCTCGATGCCTCCGCATCCACGGTAGTTCCACGCCAGCACATCCCAGCCTGCCGCCGCGAGAGTTCGTGCCATGCTGCGGATGTAGATCGCTTCCACGGATCCCTCGAGACCATGTGAGAGAAGAGCCAGCGGCCGCGCTTCGGAACCCTGCGCCTGCATCCAGCGCAGCTCCAGAAAATCTCCATCCTTCAGCTCCAGGCGGTCCTGCCTGTCCCAAGCGCGAAACCGCCGAGGCAGAAACACCGGCAGGATCGTCTGCACATGACCACCCCTCAGCCAGCGTGGCGCAGCATAACAAGAAGTGAGAAGAGGCATGCCAAGGCTATGCTAAAGTTCTCCTTCACTCACGGCAGGAAGCGCTCCGCCTGGGTAAGATCAGCAGGGAAGGTAATCTTGGGATTTGGAGAGGTGTTCTCCACCACAAAGACCTCCGTGCCCACATGCTGCACGGCGGAGACTTCATCGGTGACCAGAGCGGCGTCACGGATCACGGCTTCATAGGCACTCACGAGCAGGTCCTTGGTGAAGACCTGCGGGGTCTCCATGACCCACACACCCGTGCGGTTGAGGGACTCGGTGATCTTGCCGCTCGCATCCGCACGCTTGATCGTCTCCGTCATCGGCCGTGCACAAGCCACGGCGCGTTGCTCGCGGCAGGCTGCGATGCACCTGCTGATCTGAGTCGGCGAGATGAGCGGACGCGCCCCATCATGCACGGCGATGATCTGTGCTTGTGGGGAGCAGGCCTGGATGCCAGCCCACACGGAGAAGTGCCTTTCGGCGCCGCCGGGAATGACGGCGGATAATTTGGTTAGGCCGCCCTTCGCGCGCCAGAGCTCGATCTGCTCCGCCACTTCATCCCCCGTGACGATGAGGATCTCGTCCACATCAGCACAGGCCTGAAACTGCTCCAGCGTCCTCCGCAGCACCGGCACACCAGCCAGCGGCGCGAGGAGCTTGTTGAACCCCATGCGCCGGCTGCTTCCGGCGGCGACGATGATGGCGGAGGTCATGGGCGGTTACTGGAGCCGCTTCGCCACCTCACCGGACAGAGCGCGGTTGTCGGCACGGCCTTCGGCGCGCTCCTGCAGCACCTTCATCACATTGCCCATGTCCTTCTTCGAGGTGGCACCGAGCTCGGTGATGACGGTCTCGACGAGCTTCACCAGATCTGACTGGCTCATGGCCGCTGGCAGATACTTCTCCAGCACGGCGATCTCCGCCTTCTCGGTGTCTGCCAGATCCTGGCGGGCAGCGGCTTCATAGCTGGTCACGCTGTCCTGGCGCTTTTTGATCTCCTTGCGCACCACGGCGATGGCATCGGTGTCATCCAGCTCGCCATCCGCGCCGAGTTTCTCGATGGCGGCATACTTGATGGCGGACTTCAGGCCGCGCACCACATTCAGGGCGACGGTGTCCTTGGCCTTCATGGCCGTTTTCATGTCTTCGACGATTTGAGCGGAGATGGGCATGATCAGAGAAAGAGGTTGGTTTTGAGGACAACGAGTCTGCCCCAGCGTGCGCGGCTTGTCCAAAGACTAAAATGCAAAGCCGACCGTGACATGCAGCATGCCGCTTCCCTCACCTTCGCGACGAGATGCATTGTGGCCGTAGTCGACGCGGATGGGACCAAAGGGCAGATGATAGCGCAGTCCGGCACCAATGGTCGTGCGGAAGTCCGAGGAGTAGTCAAAAGGGCTGCTGTTATTTCCCCGGCCCAGACTGCCGACATCCGTGAAGACCGCGAACTCCAGGTTGTTGTAGATCTTGTAGCTCAGCTCAGCATTCGTGATGAGCGCCGAAGTGCCACCCAGCGGCGTTCCACCCTTGGTCTTCGGTCCCAGCTCACGCTCCGCAAAGGCGCGGACGCTGTTCGGTCCACCATTGAACACACGCGAATCGATCGGGATGTCCTCTGCGGGCGCACCCTGGATGTTCAGCAGCGCACCACCCACCGCAAAGCGCAGCTTCTTGGTGATGGGCCGATACCACGCGCCACGCAGATCCGTGCGCAGATAACTCACCCCGGAACCCATCGCGTCTGAGGTGCTTTCGAGGCGCGCGCTGAGAAACCAGCCCTTCTTCGGCAGCACCGCGCTGTCACGGTAGTCCAGCAGCGCACTGATTCCCACAGAGGTCAGCGTGTAGAGATCCGGACCGATCTCGTCCTCCGTCAGCTTGTCCGTGCTCACCGTGTTGATCGAGGCGCCGCCGAACAAGTTATAACTAAAATGCCGGTTCACCCGTCGTGCCAGCTCCAGGTTCAGGCTGCTGCCATAGCGGGTGTATTCGAAGAGATCGAAAGTCTCCACGGCCAGCCGCACGGACCCCGAAAAGGGCGAGTTCAAGAAGGCGGGGTCCTTCAGGCTGATCGAGCCCAGCGGACCCGCATTGCTCCAGTTCAGATCAGCGGCCAGCGTATTGCCCGTGTCCCATAGATTCGTGTTCCTCCAGGTCACACCCACCTGCGGGCCGAGGAAGGTGTCAAAGCCCACTTCAAAGCCCAGCGTCTTCGGCTTCGTCTCCTCACCCGTGATCACCAGATCCGCGACAGGCGCTGTGGCTGAGGCGGCGATGGTGTTGGCATCCGCCGCCTTCCCCATCTTCTTCGGGTCCACGTCCAGCCGCGCAAACATGCTGGTGTCCAACGCACGTCTAAAGGCCACATCCAGGTTCTCTGCGGAATAGTAGCCGCCTTCCAGCTCACGGAAGCCTGCTTTCAGCACGCGCTTTGAGCCCTTGCTGAAACCTTCATGCGGCTGCACCTGGCCCACCCGATAGCGCGCGCCGGGGCTCAGGAAGAAGTCCACATCCACCGTGCCGCCTTGCGTGCCGAGGTCATAGCTTGAGGTTGATTGCGCATCCAGCCATCCCGCCTCCTGCGCCAGACTGCTGAGCCGCATCTCGATCTGCTGCACCTTCGCTTCATTAAAAGGGCCGCCCTTCACCGTGGCGAGGATCTCCAAGGCTTTCTTCTCCAGCTCGGGGGGTGCGCCGTTGAAGCCGACCGTGCCGAACTGGAACTGCGGCCCCACCTTGATCTCCACTGTCAGCTCACGCAGACCCTCGGGGCTGATGTCCGTCAGAGGCTCAGGCAGGAGGGTCACCGTGGACTCCAGATAACCCTCCGCGCGCAGGCGACGCTGCACCAGTCCTGCGCCGGTCGTCAGCTCGCTGTCCACCCACAAGGGGTTTACTTTGTCCGCGTCTTCCTTTTCCAAGCTGGACCGCAGCAGAAAGCGGCGCATTTCCTCAGGTGGCAGCACCTCCTTGTCGACCTTCCAGTGAATCTCGCCCAGCTTCACCAACACGCCGCTCTGCACCTGCAGTACCACCACGCCACCCTTGAGCTCCCAGCGAACCTCCGCCTGCGGCCAGCCCTCACGGATCAAATGCTGACGCGTGAAAAAGGCCAAGTCATCCGCCAGCGGTTCGCTCACGCTGCTCGCTCCCGAAAGTGTCAGCTGGTCCCGCAGCATCGGTTCCAGATGCTCCCACTCAGCCGCCTCCATGTTCTGCACTTGCACCACGAGGCCGCCCTCCTGCACCACATGATCCACCAGAGGCGGAAGGGGGAGCTGCGCAAAGCCAAGGCATGAGATCAAAAACACGCCCGCGACCACAGGAACATAGCGGGACAATCTCCGGCCTTCAGAAGCAGAAGGCGTGTGTCCAGCCTCTGCACGAGACGTCAGCCCAGCAGCGGCATCCTCTGCAGTCTCCCGTTCACCCCGGGGACTCGAGAGGCTACGACGAGGGTAGCGACGGCGTGACATCCCCCGGCGTCTCGCCCTTGAAGGTGCTTTTGTCAATCTGGCCGGGCTTTCTCGCATGCTTTGTGCCATCAATGAGGGGATGAGATCACGCCTGTCTGCACTCCTCGCCGCCATTGTGACGGTGCTGGTGATCGGCGTGACCGCTTGGCTGGCACGGCAGGCTGGGCCCGCGCCCTTTGATCCGGCGTTTCTGCGCCTGACGCCGCTGGAAGTCGCCCGGCTGCCACTGGCCACGCGGTTCGATTCGCCGATGGGGTCGGAGCATGGCGCGCTGACCTACAATGCCCAGTCGTTCAGGCTGAACAAGCACCTCGGCGATGATGTCAATGGCATCGGCGGGCTCAACTCCGATCTCGGGGATCCCGTTTTCGCCGCAGGTTTCGGGCGGGTGGTGTATGCGGGCGTGCCTGGACCCGGCTGGGGTAAAATGGTCATCCTGGCTCATCGGGTGCATGCGGGGGGCTATACGCACGTCATCCAAACTGTGTATGCCCACCTGGATCAGATTCTCATCGCGCCTGATGCCGTGGTCAGGCGCGGACAGAAGATTGGCACCGTGGGCACCGGAGACGGGCAGTATCTGGCGCACCTGCACTTCGAGGTTCGCGAGGGCCCCTACATCAATCCCGGCGTGGGCTATGCGGATGCGGCGCTGAACCGGCTCTCGCCCGAACGCTTCCTCTCTGAGCATCGCGGAGCGCCGGAGGACCTGCTGAATGCCGCGCCGATGGTGAAGTGAAGAGACCAGTGATTTTGGCATTGTGTCCCCAGAGGCGTTTCATCACGATGCGCGCCGCATGAAAATCCTTGCCCTCGCCACCACCTCACTCCTCCTCCTTTCTGTCGCCCTCCAGGCCCAGACACCGGCTCCCGCCAAACCTGCCGCTCCTGCGGTGAAACTCCCAGCCCAGGCACCGGATGTCGCCGCGCCCAAGCTCGGCCCTGATGGCAAGCCCAACACAGGCTTCATGGCCTCCCACGAGAAATTCGTCGGCATCGCGAAAGAAGGCAAAGCCCAGCTTGTCTTCCTGGGAGACTCCATCACCGCCGGTTGGGGTGCCAAGAAAGACATCTGGGACAAAGCCTTTGGCCAGTACACCCCAGCCAACTTCGGCATCGGTGGTGACCGCACCCAGCATGTGCTCTGGCGCATCGAAAACGGCGAGCTTGAGACCATCAAGCCCAAGGGCGTGGTGATCATGATCGGCACGAACAACTCCGGATCTGACAGTGCCGAAGGCATCGCCAGCGGTGTGACCAAGATCGTCGAGACCGTGCGCGCGAAACAGCCGCAGGCGAAGATCCTCCTGCTCGCGGTTTTTCCACGCGGCGAGAAAGCCAGCCCGAATCCAGGCCGTGACAAGCTGAAGCAGGTCAATGCCATCATCGCCAAGCTCGATGACGGCAAGAACATCCACTTCCTCGACATCGGTGACAAATTCCTCCAGCCTGATGGCAGCCTGACGAAGGAGATCATGCCGGACTTCCTGCATCTCTCCGCTGCTGGCTACCAGATCTGGGCAGATGCCATCACGCCAAAGCTGGCTGAACTCATGAAGTAAGACCCAGCCTACTTCTTCTTTTTCAGCACCGACTTTAAGAGCGCCTCCGGTTTCCAGCCGCGAGGCGTTTTTATGCCCCGGCTGCTCCATTCCATCCCACGCGTGATCCAGTCCTCACGCCACTCATCGTAGGTTAGGCCATCGTCATCATCACTGACGCCGAACTGGAAGCCGCAGGACGGGCAGATCTCAAAGGAGGCGCCGCCGGACTTGGCGCGCGGGGCTTCCCTGAGCTGGTCAAATCCGCAGACGGGACAGGTGTGGGTGGAGACTTTCATCGGCTTGGCTTTACTTGAAGGGGAGCTGCGCTGGTTGGATGAGCTTGCCCGGCTGACGTTCCCAGTAGCTCGAGCTGTTCGGACGGAAATAGGTCTTCGTGGTACCATCGCGATTGTAGGCCGCAAAGGCCCGTGTCTTCGGATCATAGACACGCAGGCTGTCATCCGCGTCATCCCACTTCATGGGCAGCCCGCCGGCCTTTGCCCGCTGCAGGAAGAGCCAGGCCTGCGCGGCATAGTCATCAGGGTTCTTGCTCTGAAAATCCGCACCATGGCGGTCGAAGTGATCCTGCAGGGAGTCGATACGGCCCCAGGTCTGCCGGGTGGGAGGCGCACGGGCGGCGGCAGGCGCAGTAGCATCAGGCTTGGGCTTCGGTGCCTCGGGGGTGATGGCATCCACCAGCCTATCAAGCATGGACTTGGGAGGCGCCGCCTTGGGGGCTGATTGAGCGACCGCCCTGCCTTCCGAACCGAAGGTAAAATTTCCCGCGCCGAGCTTCTGGCGGGCACTGCCGACCTCATAGAAATAGGCCGAGCCCTTGCTGAGACCGGTCAGCGTGACGCTGTGCTCCGCACCTACCGGGCCCTCAAGCTTCTGATCCAGTTTCGTCAGCGAGGTGCCATAGCTCAACCTCGTGCCGCAGGCCACATCCGTGCGCCAGCTGACCGTGGCGCCGACCGCGCTCTGTGTCACGGTGGGACCCGAGAGCAATTCCACCCCCTGGGCAGCGAAAGCAGTGAACCAAACCAGGGCGGTGATGACAAAGCGAGTCATAGAGCGGAGAGTAGCCAGCACACTTCGGAATGCCAAGCGCAGGAATCTCCGCTAACGAAATGCCTGCGAAACCGTTCTAACGTGCTGCCCTTGCGGCCTGTTCGTCCGAATCGTCCCCACTTCACCCATGATCCGCCCTTTCCTGACCTCGGCCACCCTCGTCCTGGCTCTCGCCCTGTGCTCCTGTGGCAAGAAGCAGCCGGAGACCCCTGCGTCTAAACCCGCACCCGAGACCAAGCCGGTCGCCGCCGTCCCTGCAGCGCCTCCAGCCGCCAAGGCCGAAGCACCGCCGGCAGCCGCGCCAACGAACTTGGTGGACATGAGCGATTTCGCCAGCCCCGAGCCGCTTGAGCGTCCTGATCTGCCCACACGCGGCATCATCACCTTTGGTCCGGAATCTCATCAGCACTCGGATGGAGCCCATTGGGAGACCTACGTGTGGCCAAACTTCAAGGCCAAGCGCTGGGGCAAGTATCAGGTCCGCCTCACTTACACCCTGCGTCGCTCCACCCTGGGACTGCAGTTCCGCATGGGTGACCTGGTGGTGAAGAAGACGCTCCAGTCCTCCGTGGCGCCGAACAAATTGTATCTCGGTGAGGTTTACATCAAAGAGGCGGGTGATTTTCCCTTCTCCATGCTGACGCCGCCGACGGATGACGGCAGCTTCAAGCTCATTGAACTGGCTTTGATCCCGACCACGGAAGGTGAAGAAGTGAAGCAGGCATCCGATGGCAGCATCACCCTCATGGCCAAGGACGCCACGACCTGGTCGGAGAACATGCGCTTTGAACCGAAGCCCGAGAAGAACTGCCTGGGTTACTGGACTGAGGCGGATGACTTCGCGGAATGGGAGTTCAATGTGGCCAAGCCCGGCAAGTATAAAGTCATTGTCAGCTATGGCTGCGGTGGCGGCAATCAAGGCAGCGAGGTCGAGCTCAAGCAAGGCGCGCAGTCCCTGAAGTGGACCACGCAGGACACCGGTGGTTTCCAGAAGTGGCAGGAAGTGCCGGTCGGCGAGATCGAGATCACCTCCACCGGCACCCAGCGCCTGGTGATTGATCCCGTGACCAAGGTGAAGTCCGCCGCGCTGGATGTGCAGAAAGTGGTGCTGACGCCTGCCGGCTGATGTGGCGCAGCGGCATGCTTCTCCCTGTCTTTAAAGTCGCTGGCTGGCTGGCCCTGCTGGCCGGCCTCCTCCTCCAGCTCTGGCTGAAAGACCGGCATGTCATGTGGGCGGTGCTCTTCTATGGCATGCCGAAGCCCTGCCTTGCCGGGCTGGCTTTCGTCCTCTTGCTGCTGCCAAGGCAGCGCGTCTGGCAGAGGGCCGTCGCAGGTGTGTTCATGATCTCGATCACTTCGTGGTGGGCTCTCACCTCCTGGTCACCAGGAAAAAAACCACTGCCAGAGCCTTCCAATAGCCTAACTAAAGATGAGATCACCTTGCTGTACTGGAACCTTTGCCGGCCGAAAGGCCTGGATGCGCAGGCCGTCGAACTGGTGAAGGAACTGAATCCGCAGATCGCCGCCTTTGTCGAACCCGGTCCCGAGCTCACGAAGCTTCTTCCCGCCTATGAGCAGGCATTGCCCGGCTACACCGCCGCCTGGATGCCACGAGGTGTCCTGTGGCTTTCGCGGCTGCCCTCACGCTATCGCGAACGCGGCAAGCTGGATGGACTTGGTGCCTATGCCCGCTTTGAAGTCCATGAACCCGGCCCGCCGTTCCAGGTGGTGGTCGCGGATGTGCATCCGAGCCTCATGCATTCCCGCGAGCAGCAATTGAAGGAGGTGCTCGCCCAGTCGCAGGATCGTGATGACACAATCTTTGTTGGGGACTTCAACACACCTTTCGAGTCCGTGTATTTCGATGTGTGGCGCACACGTTTCACGCATGCCTTCAGCGCTGCGGGCAGCGGTTTCCGCGAGACCTGGCCCATCGGCCTGCCATTGCTGAGCATTGACCACATCTGGGCGGGCAAGGCATGGGAGGTTGTGGAGACACGCAAGATCTGGCGCCTCACCGGCAGCGATCATGCCGCACTTTTTGTTCGGCTGAGGAGGCGCTGACACTGGACTCTCATTCGAGATCTATTGAGATCGGGACAACAACCCCATTGGAATGGGGTTGTACGTTCTGTCCATCGTACCACCCCATTCCAATGGGGTGGAGGATGTTGCCACACTATTCCAGCGACCACTGTACCGGCACTGTTTGTTCGCGGCCGTTGCGATCGTGGTATTTCACGTGGCCGTTCTTCGCGCCGTATTCGTGCACGCATTTGGTGACCTTCACGTCGTAAGCGCAGTATTCAGCGATCTCCAGCAGCTTGCCCTGCTGCCACCAGCGCAGCGCCTGCAGGCCATCCGCCGTCTTGCCTGTGCCGAGCGTGGCCGCGGCCACATCCTCGAGCTTGATGCGGTGCCCAAGACGTTTCTCCAGATCCACCAGCAGGTCAAAGCTGCGCACCTGATCACGAAAATCAAAGATGGTGTGACCCATCAGCACATCATAGTCGAAGCTGATGTGATTGAAGCCCACGACCACATCAGCCCGCACGAGCTGGTTGATGAGGTCGTTGGCTTCCTCTTCCTCATAGATCAGGTATTCTCCAAGGCGGGTACTGTAAGTCACCGCGATGGAGATGCCCATCTTGTGCTTGTTCCCCCAGCCGCCCACGTCATTCGCGGTGCGGCGGGTTTCCAGATCGAAGTAGACGATGTCCTTGGCCATCAGCGCGGATTCAATCAGAGGCGGTAAACGATGCGCGCCTTGTCCATGTCATAGGGTGACATTTCCAGCTTCACGCCATCGCCGATGACGAGACGGATGAACTTCTTGCGCATCTTGCCTGAGATGTGAGCCAGCACTTCGTGTTCGTTTTTCAACTTCACGCGGAACATGGTGCCCGCGAGCACGGCGGTGATCACACCTTCGAGCTCGATGGCTTCTTCCTTCTGTTTTGCATCATCATCCACGACGGGCCCGGGACGACGCTGCGGTGGGCCGCCACGGCCACGACCACGGCCACGATAGCCGCCGCCGCCACCTGGGCGCGGACCGCCGCCTGGACGTGGGGGACCACCCGGACGCGGAGGACCGCCAGGACCACTGCCACCTGGACGTGGGGGACCACCAGGGCCACCACCACCACCGGGTCTGGGAGGACCGCCGGGACCTGTGCCGCCGGGACGTGGAGGACCGCCGCCACCACCGGGTCTCGGGGGGCCGCCTGCACCTGCTCCCCCTGGACGTGGCGGGCCGCCGCCGCCACCTGGGCGTGGGGGACCACCTGGACGTGGCGGGCCGCCGGGACGATAACCGCCGCCGCCGCCGCCGGGACGTGAAGAATTGCCTCTATTAGGGGGAGAACTCATGGAAAGCGGAGAGTGCTGGAGACCCGGCACGTTGACAACCGAAAAAACCGCTGGCGCACTTGGTTGAATGTACTACTGTCGCGCCCGCGAGATGGTGGTCGTAGCTCAATGGTAGAGCCCCAGATTGTGATTCTGGTTGTTGCGGGTTCGAATCCCGTCGATCACCCCATCCTCTCGCCCGGACACGCGCCACAGCTCACGATCGCGCTTCATGGAACACTTGGAATCCGTCCTTGGTCACACTTTTCGAGACCGCGCCCTGCTCACCGAAGCACTGACACACGCCAGCCTGGGATATGAGACCCAGCGCACGCAGCCAGACAACCAACGCCTGGAATTCCTGGGTGATGCGGTCCTCCAACTCCTGCTCTCGGAGATCCTCTTTGAACGCTATCGGGACGCTGATGAAGGCATGCTGACCAAGACCCGTGCCCAGCTCGTCTCCACCAAGGCCTTGGCCAAGGTCGCCCGCAGCATCCAGCTCGGCGGCTTCCTGCTCATCGGTCGTGGGGAGGAAAGTCATGGTGGCCGTGAGCGTGACTCCTCTCTGGCAGATGCTCTGGAAGCCATCGCCGGTGCCGTGTTCCAGGATGGCGGCATGGACGCAGCCCGCCGTCTGGCCCAGCGTCTGTTTGCCTCGGAAATCGAGGGTCTTGGAGCCACACCGGTGGACCAAAACCCCAAGGGCCAGCTTCAGGAGATGCTCCAGGCCATCAGCCCGCAGTCACCGAGTTACCGGATCATCCAGGAGAGCGGTCCTGATCATGCCAAATCCTTCATGGCCATTGTACTTTGGGATGGCCGCGAGCTCGGACGAGGGTTGGGCCGTAGTAAGAAGGAAGCAGAGGTTGAGGCAGCTCGTGTGGCCCTGGAATCTGGCCCTCCCACAGCCACAACGGCTGATTATACAACCACTAGAATTTCCAACATGGTATGTGAGAACATTGGGTAAAACTCCCCTCAACTCTGAGAACAGGTCCCAGAACTGCGACTTGTTGATGATCACTCACAGTCTATGCCCAAAATTGTCCTCAACGTTTCTGGCTGTGGAACGCCTCATTTTCCGGTCAGGAACACGCTTGTTCCACTTATGCCCACTCTATAAGACTGAGATGAAGCTAAGCTCGACTTCACCTCCAATCATATAAGCTGCGAAGAAGTGGCATAACCTCTGAGACCACCGCCTTTAGTCTCGACAGCCTTTGAGTGAGAGGACTAGCATCTCCGGACTGTCTCCCGAACCGCCGTCCGCTCCCGCCATGAAACAGAAGTCGATTGTCATCGCCGTCATAGTGCTCGTCTCCTGGATGAGCGCAGCCAGAGGCCAGGTGCCTGATCCACCCGAGATGGTGCGCCTGCGCGGCTCTTATGAGGCAGCCATGGCCCGAACCACGCGACCGCTGATGGAAACCTACATCGCCGAGCTCACGAAGGTGAAGGACAGCTACACGAAGGCGGGCAAGCTGGATGAAGCCGTCCGGGTGGACAGTGAGATCAAGGTGATGAAAGAGCGTCTGGCAGCGCTGGGAAATCCTTCGGTTTCCAGGTCCGGATCCGGCTCTTTGTCACCTGCGAAGGTGGCCCGCGTCACGATCCCGGCGAATGACCCGAATGGCTATCAAGTCGGTGCGGTGAAGCGGGGTGACACGATCACTCTCGAGTATCAGGAAGGTCTGTGGAAGGATCATGGCGGCATCGCCACGGCGAACCCGGACGAGGATGATGCAGGAGAGGAAAACCGTCTGGTGCTTGCACGCGGAGCCGTCGATGGCATCCCGGGTGAACAGATTCAGATCGTGTCGGCAGGAACGCGCAAGAAACCCTTCGTCTATGTCTTCCAGACAAGCCGGGATGACGTGGTCCTGCGCATTAGCGCCAACAGTGACCGCAAGCAGAACCCGGGTTCCGTGATCTACTCCATGACGCTCAAGCGTACGGGCGGCTAGAAGTCATGCAGGCGCAGGCTCACGCGGCCGAGAGGATGGAGGCGTCCCAGTCCTTCCACACGGCGTCCAGACCCTGCTGGGAGAGCATGGCGGCCACCTCGGCGGGGCTGCGTTCATCGGCAATGCCAAACTGGCCTTCAGCCTTGGCCTTCTCATCGCGCTCCGCCAGCTCCACGCGGCGGCCTTTGACCGTCTGATGGAGATCGTCACTGCCTGCGCCGGTATACCCGCCGGGTTCCGTGTGGCTGCCAGCGCTCATGCTGGTGATGCCCAGCGGTGCCAGCGCATCCCGCAGAGGCGCGGGCTCGCGGGTGCTGAGCACAATGCCCACCTCGGGGAAGATCAGGCGGAAGGCGCAGATGGTCTGCACCAGCGCCCAATCGGGGAAGTCCGTCATTGGCTGGAAGCCGCCGGCTGCAGGTCTCAGACGAGGGAAAGCCACGGTGAACCAGGCCTTCCAGCAGTGCTTGTTCAGGTGCTCCAGGTGCGCGGCCAGGCGCAGGGCCTCCAGCCTCCAGTCACTGAGGCCAAAGAGCGCCCCGATGCCGATGCGGCGGAATCCACCTTCATAACCGCGTTCCGGGCAGGCGATGCGCCAGTCAAAATCCTTCTTCGGACCGGCGGTGTGCATGTCCTTGTAGATCTCGCGGTCATAGGTTTCCTGGTAGACCACCAGTCCCTCGCAACCCGCCTGCACCATGCGCTCATACTCAGGCGCTTCCATGGGTCCGACCTCGATCCCGATGGTCGGCACGAAATCGCGGATGGCGCGGATGCACTCCTCCAGATAGCCATTGCTGACAAATTTTGGGTGCTCACCGGCGACCAGCAGGATGTTGCGAAAACCCTGGTCGACGAGGTGCCGGGCTTCTTTCACCACTTGGTCGATGGTCAAGGTCACCCGCATGATGCTGGTGTTGTCCCGGGAGAAACCGCAGTAGGAGCAGTTGTTCACGCACTCGTTGGAGACATACAGCGGCGCGAACATGCGCATGGTCCGGCCAAAATTGCGCCGGGTCAGGGTGCGGGCTTCGCGGGCCATCGCCTCGAGCTGCGCGGGTGTCTTCACCTCCAGCAATGACGCAAACCTCTCCATCAGCGGCGATTTGCGCGCGGGGAGGGCATCGAGGACGGGCAGGAAGGCAGAGGGCATGGACACAGGCGGAAGGGGGAACCTTAGTTATACGACCAGCCAGGCTCCCGCGCAACGAGCTAGCTGCCGGCTTCACGCGCCCAAGGGCCGAAGGGCTAAACAAAGTCGCGCCTCTTGGGGTCACATCCAAAGACGGCTCTGTCCCGATCACCAACGCACGCTTCGCCAGCGGGGCCCTGCCGCCCTGAAGGCAGGCATTGCCAGTTTTGAAACCCGACCTACTCTGAACCTCCATGAGCGCGCGTCTCACCCTCATCGCCGCAGTGTCCGCAGATGGCTTCATTTCACGCGGCAGTGGCGTGCCCTGGGATCTGCCGGCGGACAAGACTCACTTCCGCGAGCAGACGACGGACAAATGGCTCCTGCTCGGCCGGCGTACTTTTGACGAGATGAAGGGTTGGTTCACGCCAATCCAGCGCCCGCTGGTGCTCACGCGGGATCCGAACCTGAGAGTACCTCGCGGCCAAACCGTGGCCTCGATCACCCAGGCCATCCATCTCGCCACAGATGCTGGAGAGTCGGAAATCTTCTGCCTCGGCGGTTCGGAGATCTACGCGGCCGCCATGCCTCATGCGCACCGGCTCATCATCACCCATGTGCATGAGATCCTCGGTAGTGGCCTGCCCTTTCCCGTCATCTCGCCTCGCGAATGGGAACCGGTGATGCGCCGCTCCCATCCGGCGGATGAAGAGCACGCGCAGTCCTTTGAGATCGTGACCTACCATCATGTGGTCCGCCGGGGTTATGACCTCGCGGCTTGATCTCCGGGGCACTCGCGGCCAAGGAGCAGTCAGCATGAGCACCACCACTCTCCTCACCTGCCTCGGCATCGGCATTCTCGCGGGCATCATCGCCGCATTGTGTGGTGTGGGTGGTGGAGTCGTCATGGTGCCAGCCTTTGTCTCGCTGCTGGCCATGCCCCAGAAAACCGCCGTCGCCACCAGTCTGGCCATCATCATCCCCACGGCCGCCATGGCCACTACGCAGAATGCCAAGAACGGCTTCGTGGACTGGAAAGTCGCTGCTGTCACCGCTGTGTCCGCGTCTCTCTTTGCCTACTTCGGCGCGGACTGGATGAAGACCCTCAGTAACACCACCCTCACCCGCGTCTTTGGCACCATCCTGGTCATCTTTGGCACGCGGATGCTGTGGCTGGGGAAGGCGTGAAATATCTTGTGGAGACTGCTGGAGTAATGATAGCGAGCTTCCGGTGTGGTTAGGCAGTCCATTTTTTTATGTCTTCTGAATCTCAAACGCCGCCAGCCGATGACTCCGCGTTAAACCTGGATCTGCCGGTCCGTCTCGAAGTCATTTTGGACGAGACAGCAGACCGTGCCTACTGGCACTTGGTTCGTGGCCCTGGTAGGGAAGCCCAGGTTTCAGCGGACTTTTGGCTTCAGATGTCGCCTTGGTATGCTGGTTTCGCGATCGGCCTGTATGCCACCCTGTCTTCTGGCATGATCTTCCTGGCCTGCATGATCGTTGCGCAGAGCATTTATCTCATCAGACATCACTGGGCACAGCACAAGATCCAGCTCTATCCACCGGGGGTCGGAGCCGCACCGACCACAAACATCGTGGAGATCAACGAGAACGGCATCGCAGAAACGGACCGCCAGGTTGTCAGTGTGATACCATGGGCCGCCATGATGCGATGGTATCTAAAAGACAACATCTTATTTGTTAGACTTACCAATGGTCGATGGCTCTTCGTGCCATCCTCGAGGATGAAGCCCGCGGCCTTTAATTTGAGACGGCTGTGTGCCTTTCTGAAGAGCAAAGGTGTCGATGGCGAAGAGTACAAAGGCTGACAATTTACTCCCAGACTCTTTGTGCTCGTGCGTATCTATGATGTGCAAGACGAGCTACTTTCTCCCCGGCATCACCTCAACGCAAACACCTTCGCCGGCACGCTCTTGAGCGTGTTGTAGGGGATCGTCAGCATCGCGAAATAGGGGCCGATATGCTTTGCCAGGGGGCCTTTGAAGAGACACTCACGCATGAAGACATCGCGCAGCCATGATTGGACAACACCGGTGCGGCTGCCGAGCCACATGCCGCGGGCGGCGCGCTGGGTGGCCACATCAGAAGCACGGTGACGGCAGCGGTCATAGGCTTCCAAAAGCGGCAGCGCTGCCTGGTGATGCAGCTCGATGGAGACCAGCACCTCGGCGAGGAACTCGGCATCGGCCCAGCCGGTGTTCATCCCTTGTCCGCCGATGGGACTCATGAGATGTGCGGCATCACCACAGAGGATGACGCGGCCATCATGGTACTGCTCGGCCTGCAGCCAGCGGGGCGAGAAGGGGCTTTGATTGAGCTGATCTTCCACGGGCAGATCCAGTCCTGCTCTCTCTCGCACCAGCTCGCTGATGAGGCCGTGATCGCCGCTGGTGACAGCTTCGGAGGTCTGCACGATCCAGCGCCGACGGCCCCCCGGCAGGGGAAAGGCCTCCACCGCACCCGCACGTGTGAACCAGAGATGCGCCTGATCGCCTAACGAAGTATGATCTTCAAAATCACCCATCAGGAAGTGGCAGCCATAATGGCCGCCGCTGCTGCGCATCTTCAGCAGTTCGCGCACGCGGCTTTTGTGCCCGTCACAGCCGATCAGCCAGCGGGCAGTGACATTAAGACCTTCACCCGAGAGCGTCACGCTCTCCGCATCCTGCTCGAAATGCGAGATCTCAGTGCCTCGAATCAAAGTCACATTCGGCATCGAGGTCAGCCTGGACTCCAGCAGATCCAGGGTCTGCTGCTGGGGCAGCGAAAGGATGTAGCGGTGCCTGCCCGGAATCTCGCGAAAGGAGGCGCAGCCCAGGGTCCCGCCATGGCCGTGCACATAACAGTCCCGGATGGCCACGCCACGGCTAACCAACCCCTCATCCAAACCCAGCCGCGAGAGAATCTCGAGGGACGGCGGTGTGATGCCGATGGCTTGTGAATGCACGAGCGGCTGGCGGCGCTTGTCCACCACCAGCACCCGCAGGCCTTTCTGCCCGAGAAGACCCGCGAGCAGCAACCCCACCGGTCCCGCGCCGACGATGGCGATGTCGTGATCGGTGGGTTTGAGGGTCATGGATTTGATGGAGCGTGTCTTGCCGGGGAACCAATACGGCACCCGCCGCTGATAACGCGCAAAGGCTTCCCCATACCATCGGCGATAGCGCTTTTCCTTCAGCACGGGCGCCAGCACGCAATAAAGCGTCCAGAGCGTGGCGATGACGAAGTGGTCTGGAGTCCAGACCGGAGCGGTCCAGAGGATCAGCGTGAAGGAGGCATAGATCGGCTGCCGGCTGTGCCTGAACATGCCGGTGCGCGTGAAAGGCTTGTAGTTAGGCCGCTCGCCCCGCCAGACCGCGCGCCAGCCCAGACTGCCGATCTGTGTGTCGAGACCGGCATCGCTCATGGACTTCGCCAGGAGGATCCAGGAGAGCGCATAGAGCCCGCTCAGCAGCAGCTTGAGCATGCCGGATGGCATCCACCACACCGTGTCACTGGATGACCAGAGCACAAAGGTGGCGAGGAGCTGCACCGAGGCCAGGGCCGCAAAGATCGTGGTCGAAAGCACTGGACCCAGCCCGAGCGGAGCGAGCCGTGCCATGAAGCGACGTCCGCGATCCGAAAGCAGGAGTGTATGGCCGAGCGCAAACTGCATCACAAGCATCACGTCCATCAGCACTGCCGTGCCTCCATGCAGGTGCAGGAGGCTCATGTGCAGGCCGTTGTAGAGGCTCCAAAACATCACCACCACCGAGGCCAGGAACAGCGCATGACTCATCAGTCCATAGGCGAGCGCCACGTAGCGCTGCGCCGGTGTGTAGAGAATCCCGGAGGCCGGCTTCATCGGATGCAGGTGCTGCTGTTGTGCTCGCTGGGCTGCATCGCCGAGCAGCCGATCCTCTCCATCACCGCGGTTTCCACGGTCAGGCCGGGACCGAAGGCCATGGCACAAAGAGTGGCCTGGCTGGTCTCGGCTGAGTCCAGCATTTCCTTGAGCACAAACAAGATCGTGGCGCTGCTCATGTTGCCATAATCACGCAGGATGGTGCGGCTGGCCTCGAGCGCGTCAGGCTTCAGCTGCAGGCTCGCCTGCACCTTGTCCAAAATGGCGCGCCCGCCGGGGTGCACGGCCCACTCGTGGACCTGGTCCACCTGCGAGGCATGCTTCTTGAGCATGTCCTGCAGGAGCTGGCGGATGTTGCTGCCGATGATGTCAGGCACATAACTGGAGAGCACGATATTAAAGCCCTCGTTGCCGATCTCCCACGCCATCTCGGATTCGCCGGAAGGTAGGAGGGCGGACTCAAAACCATCCAGCCGATAAGCAGGCCTGCCTTTTTGCGGCTCACGTGCGCTGACGATGGCGGCAGCAGCCCCATCGGCGAACAACGAGTTCGCCAGAATGCTGTCAGGTTGGTCATTGATCTGCATGTGCAAGGTGCAGAGCTCCAGGCAGATCACCAGCACCACCGCATTTGGGTTGGCCACGCAAAACTGTGCCGCCATGCGCAGGGATGGAAAGGCGGCGTAGCAGCCCATGAAGCCCAGCGTGTAGCGCTCCACGTTCGGGCGCAGGCCCAGTTCACGGATGACGTGGAAGTCCGGGCCTGGGTTCGCAAAGCCGGTGCAGGAGGTGAAGATGATGTGGGTGATGTCATCTTTCTCAAAACCTGCCGCATCAGCGATCGCCCGCTGGGCGGCCTTCACGGCCAGCTCACGGGCGTGGCGCGTGTAGACTTGGTTGCGCTCCGCCGTCGAAGGAGAGATCAGCACGCCGTCCACATCCGTGCGAAAGAGCGTCGCATTCGCATCCGCCACGAAATCGCCGCTGACGCTGTGCCGCGTCTCGATGCCGCTGCGGTTGTAGATGGCGTGGATGAGACGCTTCGTCTTCGGATCACGGGCCCAGTCCTTCAGCCGGTCACGCGTGTAGCTTTGCGCATAGGTGTAGGCCGGCGTGACAGTGGCGATGTGGTGAATGTAAGCGGACATGATCAATCAGGACTTCTGCAATGTTACTGTGGCGTGGACCTTCACAACATCCCCCACGCGGATGAAAAGCAGCACCGAGGGGACGCTGATGTCACTGGCCTTCATGGAGACCGGGAAGTCCAGGTCGAAGGTGACCTTGCCCTCCTGTCTTTGATAGCGGCTGACCACGCCGGTGATCTTCTGGGACTTGCCTAACAAAGTAAGCGTCATCGGCAGAAGGGCCGGCGTCTTGGAATCGCTGGCAATGCTGCCCGCGGACGCATCAATGACGGCGCTGATGAGCGGGTAGTCCACCGCCTTCATGGCCTTGCGCATGTTTTCGTCACGCTTGGGCTCGGCGGTGTCCATTTGAGCGGCTGCCACCGCCACCGTGGCCTGCACACGCGTGGGCTTGCCTGCCTCATCGAGGCTGACGGTGGTGGTGAAAGGCTTCGCGGAGACCTTGCCAGCCCAGTCATGAAGGGTGGAAGTGCCGGAGAAGGTGATTTCTGCGGTGCCGCTCCACTTCTGGGCAGTGTCAGCCTTGACCTCCTGCCTGCAGAGCAGGGCGAGAAGTAGAAAGAGAAAGGGTGCGGATTTCATCGCTGGAGGGCGTAAGCGGCTGCTTGGGAGATGGGTTGGCTGCGGTTAAGAGCGGTGAGAGCCGAGGACTTCGGTGGCGGCATCACCTCACGCACAGTTCGTGCCGGAACAGTGCTTTGCGCCATGGAAGGAGTCTGGGGACCTCCTTGAGAGATGCTCAGCGCCCAACCGGAGGCCATCCAGAGCGTGAGGGCCGCCGTGCCGATCCGCCACAGGCGCCGCGCGTCCGCCAGAGGCGGACAGAAGGCGATGATCAAGGCGGGCACCAGGAGGAGGGTACTGGCGGTGAGGCCTCCGGGGGTTAGTGCCAAAGCCGGAAACAACCAGCCAATCAGCAGCCAATGCCTGGCCTGCAGCGTGCCTGTGCGCAGGCGGCGCCAGCCCTGGCGGACCACACGGGGGGTGCAGAAGCTCCAGGGCATGAGGGCCAGAAACACCGTGGGCAAAAAGCGCCACCAAGATCCTTCGAAGCTTTCGGGCAGGACCGACTGTGTCAGCCCCGCTGCTGGAGAAGCCTTCCAGAGGAATGCGGCCAGACTGGCGACGAGCGTGACGGCAATCCCGGGCAACCAGGCCCGGCCCTCCCGGCGGCCCCCTGCGAACCACCAGCTCAGCGCTGCGCTGGCAGGCACAAAGGCAGCCACGGGGCCCTTGGTCACAAGACCTAGCCCGAGGAACGCGAAGAAAACCCAGGCGCGCTGATGAACCAGGGCTGCGATGGCGGCCAGATTCAGAAAGCACAGCATCATGTCCGGCAGGGGCAGGAGGCCGATGGCAAAAAGCCCGAGAGTGAACATGAGCATGGTGGCGGCCACATGTGCCCGGTAGTGTCCCCAGAGCCGCCGGGTGATGAAAAAGGTCATCCACACCATGCCCAGCGCCGCGGCAGCCGCACCTGGTTCAGCGCTGTAGTGCTGGAGACCGGCGGGACCAAAGGTGATGAGCAGCAGCACCACGGGCAGCAGCCACGGCCACAGACGGATGAGGTCACGTGGCAGCCATCTTTGGGCCCCAGTCAGCTCTGTTCTACGAGCTGGCAGCACGGGGTCGGCATGGGCAGGTGAGAGGGGGAAACGCAGGGGTGCGCCACCCGCCAGATGCCGGGCAAAGGCACGCGTGGTGAGAGTGATTCCGATGTCGTCCAGCAGACAGGCGTCCACCATGCCCGTGGTTTCGGCGAAGTGCAGCCCGTCTCTCTGGCCCAGCACCACCATGGCTGCGGCATGCACGCCGGCAGCCAGACTGTTGGCCGCCAGCACGGTCACGGCGCGCAGGTCGTGTTGGATTGGCCGCCCGTCACGCCCATCGATCACGCGGCCCTCCACCTGGGAGCAGCTCACGGCGCTGTTGGAAAGTTTCAGCCCGGCATTTGCAGGCGTTTTCACTCCATGTTCGAGCCCCACTTTCCAAAATACGCTCTCTCCCTCTCCGCCAATGGCGGAAAGGTCTCCACTGATCTGCACAAGCACGTGCTGGATGTCATGTCTGCGGGCGAGCTGGATCAGGATGTCGACCGCGTATTTCCTCACCAGCATGTGGAGGTCCAGTCCCATGCCGGCACGAGGCAGGGAAATCCTTCCCTTCTCACGACGCACGGCGCTCCACTGCGAAAGTTCAAGAGCCCCCCGGATCTCGTCATCCGCGGGAGTCCTGTTGTGCACTCTCGCCTCATCCCAGAGCCGGGTCAGCGGGAGCGCGGCCGGATTGACCAAGCCTTCGGTGAGTTGGAAGGCAGCATCGGCAGCCGTCAGGATCTGGTCCATTTCCGCATCGATCTCCACCCAGCCTCCGCCAGCGGTGTTGTTGATGCGGGTGAGCAGGGAGTCTGGACGGAGGCGTGAACATTTCTTGTCGAGCGCGCCGAGCCATGAGGAGGCGGCACCCACAAATCGGACGGACGCAGCAGCGTCGTTGCACCGGAACTGGATCCGGCAGCGGGTCTCCAGTACGTGGATGGAGACACTCCGCACCCCGCGATGGTCCGCCGGGATGGAAGCATTATTAGATAGGTCTGACATAAGACATCGAAAGCAATTTGAGATGGAATGAAGCGCGCCATCAGGAGCCGCGGAAAACGGCAGGCGCAGGGAGAAGGCCGGCCAGGAGGCATGGTTGGGTCAAGGCCTCGAAGCCGCAAGCGGGCAGGCTCCACATGACGGTATCGTCACGCAGCATGAGCCGCCCGGACTTGGATGGCGGAGCATGACTCCGCCCTTCTTCACACCATCAGACGCACACTGCGCAGCATCACCTGGATGCTCCACAGCGCTGCGTAATCACTTCTTTGGATGCCCCTGGAGCCGATGTCTGCCGCCAGCAGGGATGCTTGATGCATCCATGGTTTGCAGGTGATGAACGAATCACACTCTGTCTGCTTCTTCGCGCGAACCTGCTTGACGGTTTCTTCGGTCAGACCTGAGCTCAGCGCCTCTGTGGAAAGACGGTGGTCGCCTTCATGCGAAGTGTTGCAAAGTCGCACCAGCACGCGGGCTATCGCATTCGAATGATCGTCGACCTCGGGTGTGTACTCATGCGGCCGATGATGCAGCACGATCTGCGTGCCCTGCTCGCCCTGGGAAACCATGACCGCGTGGCTGCCTTCGAGGTCTGCGGCCAGAGTGGTGATCGCTGGCAACGCGGAGGTGCCTGTGATGGCATGAGCCAGCAGAAGCAGGAGGCCGGTGAGACGTTTGAGCAGGGAGTGCCGCATGAGAGAGGGAGATGCTGAGCGGCATAGAGCGCCCGCGAAGGGCGAGTGTTCATTCATGACAAAAGATTCATGTTAGGCCGTCATGAGCTGAGATTGCATCGCAATCTAGTGTGCCCGTATGCGCAGATAAATGATGCTTGATCACAGCAAAAACGCCAGCATGAGCAGCCCTGCGGCCACCCAATCTCTCACGCCTAACCGGTCGCCATCACCCGTGAAACGCAGCAGCTTGAAAAGCGCGCCGGTGGGACAGCCATACTTGCAGTAGGCCAGGGGCTGAAACAGCGAGGCCACGAGGCCAAGCACCGCGATGGTCAAGGCGGCCCAACCAACAACCCAGACAACGGATGGAATGTAGTCTTCAATGAGATACAACCAGGGGGAGATGTTAGGCGGACGATCGTGATCAATCCGAATGACATAAGCATCAAATGGCTCGAGCGAATTGAGATCCACCGCCCACCCGAGAACCACGCTCACCAGCACAAACGCGAGCAGTACAAAGGGCAGGTTTGTGAGCACACGCTCCAGGCGTGGGGACACATGCCAGCGTACTTTTAAACGACGTGCCAGAAGCTGCTGCAAGGCTCCATGCGGGCAGATGTGATGGCAGTAAAGATGCTTGCTTGTGAAGACGGGCCCCAGCAGCGCGAGCGCCGCCAGGATCAAGAAGCCCGGCGCGCTCTTCCAGGGTGTGCCATGCGCGGCCCAGCCCGCCAGAAGGCCTTGAGAGAGGAGTTCGCCTGCCATGAACCCACCGTAAATGACTAACAAAAGATGATGCAAATGCCGCATCCAGCTGATGCCGCGCAGATGGGTGAAGGCCATGAGCAGCGCGGAGATGATGACCACCATATGACCGGTGTCCTGCCAGCGCCAGCGGATCTGCCGCAGCCAGCCTGCGGGCCTGGCTTCCACCAGGTTTTGCGCGCGTCGCTTCAGGCTTTCCGCCACGGACCAGCTTGTCTCAGTGGCACCGGAGACACCTTCCACCTTGGCTTCCTTGAAGTCGACGTCCGCCAGCTTTTCCAGCGTGCTTTGGTTGAAGAGATTCAAGAAGTAGTCATCGCCCGTCACATAGGCGAGGTAGCGCTTCGTCTCGTAACTCTTGCGGATGGCGATGCGCTTCAGCACGGTGCCCGTGGCATCCAGGAGCATCAGCGTGTCTGTGGGACCTTTGTATCCCGCGATGCTGTCTGCCACCGGTGAGGTGCGCACGGCGATGGCGATCGTTTTCCCAGCCTCATCCAGCACCTCCCAGCCTCCTGGATGCCGCTTGGAATTTTCGAGCCGCTTCGCGGCCGGCTCCAGACGGGTCACTTCCTCCAGGGTGATCTCTTCAGGAAAGCGCAGCGAGGTTCCCGATGCCCGGCCGAGCTTCGCCAGTACACCCTGGGTGATCGCGGCGCTGGTCAGCGTGGCACCTGTGACGGCGTGTAGTTTTTCCGGAACGTCGGCGCCAGGCTTCATAGCCTTGAACTGCTGGAAAAACTCTCGATCCGCTACCACCTCGGCCACATGCTCGGTGGTGTCGTAGCTTTTTAGCAGGCGCACACCGGTGATCAGACCCTTCATGTCGAAAACCAGCAGGCAGTGGCTGGGTCCTGAGTACCCAATGATTTTGTCAGACTCCGGGGCCGTGGTGGTGACATAGCCCAGCGACCGATCCCGCCGGTCGAAGGCCGTGCGCCAGCCGTTGCTAGGGTTCGCCTCGCCGAGGTGATCGATGTCCGGGAAAAAATCGCGCAGCCTGTCCGGGGTCAGCGCGGCCGCCGCCTCCAGCCGCTCGCGGGTCTGCACCGCGTCCCGGATCACCAGCACCGCCGCCACGAGCAGGCCCACCCGCCAGAGGCGGATGAACAGGGCGCGGACAGATTTCGGTGACATGTTCTTAAATTTGCGCAGGGAGTGGACTGCTGTCACGCATGGATGTCGCAAGCGTTGGCTTGCCACCCGGGCGCGCCCCGCTATGACTGGTCCCCCGCTGGATGGGTATCCCGTGAATTTTCCCCGCCTCCGGTTCCCCCAACCATGTCCTTCTCCCCCGAAAGTCCCGTGGCCGTCCTTTGCAGTGGCGGCGATGCCCCAGGTATGAATGCCTTCCTGCGCGCCGTGGTGCGCCTGGGGCTGAACCGGCATCAGGTCCCTGTTCTTGGCATCCGTGATGGCTATCGCGGTCTCGTCCGCGCCGCCCGCCAGGTCAATGCTGATACCGACGGCCTCGTTCGCCTGAAGCAGGAGATCGAGCGCAATATCGGCAACCGCGGACTTATTGATGCCCAGCAAAACATCATCCAGATGGACCACGCCAGCGTGTCCGGCATCATGGGCAAAGGCGGGACCATCCTCGGCTCCGCCCGCTGCCTGGACTTCCACAAGCCGGAGGTCCGCCGCGAGGTCATCGACCTTCTCAAAAAGCTCGGCGTCGGCTCCCTGATCATCAGCGGTGGCGATGGCTCCCTCACCGGTGCCCGCCTGCTGGCTGAGGAAAGCAATCTTCGCATCATCGGCGTGCCGGCCACGATCGACAATGATCTCCAGTTCACCGAGATGTCTCTCGGCGTGGACACAGCCGTGCACACATTAGTGTGGGCCGTCGATCATTTCATCGACACCGCGCGCAGCCATCGTCGCGTGATGGTGCTGGAAACCATGGGCCGTGAGAGCGGCGATCTCGCCCGCATGGCCGCCCTGGCCTCCGGCGCGGAAATGGTGATCACGCCGGAGAGCGGTGCCCTGACCGAGTCCCGCATGCGCGGCCTGGCCGAGAAGATCGAGGGCGCGATGACCCGCGGCCGCGGTCATGCCATCGTCCTCATCGCAGAAGGCGTGAAGTTTGAGCCCGAGCAGAAGCGGAATGGCGCCTACGTCCTGCGGGATGCCTTCCAGGCCTACTTCCAGCGTTCGGGCGCTCCGTTCCCAGACCTTGAGGTCCGTCCGTCCGTGCTCGGTCACCTTCAGCGCGGTGGTCACGCCACGCCGGGAGACTGCATCCTCGCGGCGCGCTTTGCCGAGGAAGCCTGGAGGTCCCTGCTGGATGCGGAAGGTATCAACGGCATCACCGCCCTGCGTTACAACAAGGTGGAGATCGTTCCCTTCGGCTGTCCCGATCTCCCGGAGCGTTCCCTCCACTCCCGCGCCATGGATGCGCTCCATGACGATCTGGCGAACTGGTGAGTGATCAAAATTTCGTTGGGCGAACCGCTTTGCGGTTCGCCGAATGAATCACAAACGGCCTCTGAAATACAAGGGGCTCTGGTGACGACGCGAGAAGAACCCTTTGGGCTCGCCCTACTTCGCCTCAAATCCGCACCATGTCCTTCACCATCTGGAACCAGAGGAAGAAGCAGCCGCGCCAGGAGTAGCGGAACTCACCTTCACCGGTGAGTTCGATCAGTCCGACGTTGATGTTGTGGTCGATCTGCGCGCTCATGTCGCGCTCGATGTAGGCGGGCAGTTGTTCCGCCTCCACACCCACGAAGTCTTCATCTTTCAGGTTCAGGCCGGTGAGATAGTCCGCGTGAGAGTTCAGCAGCTCGTCCATCGATTCCGCGTGATGGAAGCGGTTCAGGTGCTGCCTCGGCGGCGGCTGCATCGTCGGCGGAAAGGGATAGTTCGTGGTCGTGTAGGTCGCGCCGTCCTGGGTTCGCGAGGTCACGCTCACATAGGAGAAGATGAAACCCTCCTGCTGCGCCATGCCGATGGCCGCCTGCGCCTTGCGCAGGGGATGATAAAACAGCCGCATGAAGTGATCCGTGTCACTCCACTTCCAGCCGGTGTCCTCCACGCGCTCAAAGCCGTGGTTCTCGATCTCTTCAGTGACTTCCGAAAGCTCTGGAAACAGGTCCGAAGACGGTGGGAAGCGCCCCTTGATCTCACTCTTCACCGGAAAGCGCAGATGGCGCACATGCACCACGATCTCCACCCACGGCAGCATGAACCACAGCGCGATGCCGCAGGCTCCAGCGGCGTGGCTGCCCGTCAGGAAAAAGCCCAGCATGTAGGAGGCTGCCAGCAGCGCCGCCCATCCCACCTTGCGTAGATAACGGTTGTTAAACGTTCGGCACGCGAACGCGAACACCACTGCGGCGGCAAGGTAAAGAAACTGCTGGAGATCCATGTCTGAGGGATAACAGACTATATTACGAACGTGCGGCCCCAAGTCCACGAAAGGTTTGCAGTGCTTAACCTTACCTCCTCCGTCTCCCTGACCCCCGGCGCTACTTCACCTGCGCCCAGACGGGGGAGGACCACGCCATGTTGCCGTCTGCCTGCTCCACGCGGAGGTAGTAGCGGTTCTCGCCCTGGAGCGGGGTTTCATCAGTGAAGGTCTCGGCCACCTTCAGGGCGTTCGGTTCCCACTGGTGGTAGTTCTGTTCGTTACGCACCAGCGTCACGCGCTTGATGCTGGCGGTTCCGTCGACGCTGAATTTCAGCACAGGTTTGCCGGTCACGGCGATCTCGGTGCCGAGGAGTTTGTCGTTGCAGCTAAACTCGACGAAAATCTTGTCCGTGGCCGCGATGGTGCGGCGGGCGTTGAGACCTTCGATGATGCCCTCGCGGGTGAAGTCTTTTACGTAGACGCCACCGTAGCTCGTGTGGGTGCTGATATGGTCGCTGTCCGCCCAGACGCCGAGCTTGTGACCGAGCTCAAGCGCGTGCTGATACACGCCATTGTTCTTCTCCGTGAAGCTGCGGATCGGCTCGCCCACCACCGGCTTGCCGATGACGGTGGACGAGTGGTTGTAGTCCTCACCTTGGCGCAGGCCGACGGTCGGCTGGGGAGCATTCAGGCCTTCATAGCTGACGCGCGCCCCTTGGAAAATCTCGAGCACGTTCTCCACGCGATGATCGATCGGTGGGATCTGATCCCAGTCCGTGCCCATGCTGGTGGCGCCGGTGTGAGAGATGGCCGTCACTGGCTTGCCATAGCGCGTGAGCACATCCCAAAGCTCCGTCGGGTGCATCTCCGGAGTGCCTTCTGTTTTCACCGGGAAAAGCTGCTGCCACGGTGAGGCTAGGTAGTTCTTCCGCTGGATGTAGACAATGGGACCGCCACGCTGCGCGAAGATGATGTTACGGTGGCCGAAGGGCCACTTCTGCTCACGCTCATAAGCATACATGCTCATGAAAAAGCCGGGCGCGTAAAACACATCGACCAACTTTTGGTTCAGCCACCATTCATAGGGCGTGTAGATTTTGGCGATGTCCGTGTGATCGCTGGTGCCCATCGTGTCCAGCTTGCCCATGTCCCAGGCATAGCGGAACTGCTCCAGCACGCAGCCATCGTTCGCGGTGATGCAGTTGGAGACGTCCGTGTGGCGGTGATAGTCTCCCCAGTAGAGCTTGTAGGTCACGCCGTCATGCGTCCAGGTGTGGCGATCATTCTGGGCGCGCTCTGGAGTCACCGCATTGATGTAAGCAGGGAAGGGGACACGCGGTTTGCGCTCGGGCGCAGCGGCCAGCGGCACATCGATATCCGTGGCAATTTTGGCGAGATGAACGCCTGTGTTCAATTGCAGCTTTGAGGTGCGCCCATCGCTCGGCCAAGCGATCCACAGGCTGCCATCCTTGCCAAGCACATGTGCGGTCTGCCGGTCCTGGGAGTAGACGCTTTCTGGGATCGCATACGGCTTCGTCCACTGCTTCGTGGTGGCATCATAGCGGGTCAGAGCGATGCGCCAGGCGTAGCTCTTGAAGTAGCGCACCGTCAGCCATGGACGGCCTGCCGAGTCTAACATGAGGTGTGGTGAATTGACCGCGGCCACTTCATTAGGAGCGGCGCGCCCCACTTCCTTGTCCTTGTCGGCCTTGGCCTTTGCTTGTTGGGCCTGATTCTTCGCCTTCGCGGCCTTGGCTTTGGCCTTCGGATTGTTGCCACGCGGTCCTGCCGGTGTCATCGGCTCCGGGCCAGGAAGCTCGGCGAAGAGCGCATCCGGATTCGGAAGCTCCTCCACCTTGCCGCTGGCGAGATCGAGGTAGGCAATGACCGTGTCCTTGCGGCCGTTCAACCCCTGCGGATGACCATGCGCGCGCATGTCGAGACCCCACTGTTGGTTGCCGCGTTCACAGGCGAGCCAGATGCCCTTGCCATCCTTCGCACCGACAGCGCTCACACGCCCTTCATAGCGATCCGTGGCGATGAGCTGCTTGGTCTCGCCGACTTTCAGGTCCGCGCTGATGGGCGTTGCGTAGATGTTGAATTCATTGCCGCGTGATGAATCAAACAGCACCCAGGCGGCATCACCGGCAAAGGCCACGCACGGCTCCCAATCGCCTGAAGCATCGTTGGTGACCTGGATTTCAGCAGACCACTCACCCTTGGCGGGATCGAAGACCCGGCAGAAGAGATCTGCCAGCTTTCCACGCATGCCCTGCCAGACGAGCCAGATCTTGCCGGAGGCATCTGTCGCGGCCTTGGCAAACGCATTGCCACCGTTCGGCGAACTGGCGAGCACGAAGATCTCTCCCAGCACTCCTTCACGCACCACCGCCGTGTGCAGCTCCATGAGGTTCATGTCATTCACCTGGGACCAGATGACATGCACGTCACCCTTGCCGTCGGTGGCGATGGCTGGCTGGTGGATGATGCCTTCACCGAGCGACTGCACCCTCTGCAAGGCACCACCGGCGAGCTTCGCCACATGCAGCGAGTCGTTCTTGCCGCCCCACTGCACATAAGCCACCCACGGCGTGCCGTCCGCCGCCGTGGTGAGCGCTGGAAAGTCAGACCACATGCCCTCGGATTGAAGAACGACGGGCTTCGGCAGCAACTCCTGAGCATGCGCGGCCAAACCAAAAACGAGCGAAAGAAGGGCGGGTCGGATCATGCCCTGTTAACAGGCCTGACGGCCGTTCCTTTCACGCTTCACTGCGCCTCCACCGGGGTGACGCCCAGACCGCCTGGACTTGGATTGATGACGACGTCATCCGAGCTGAAGAGGTTTTTGTCCGGACCGGCGGAGCGGACTTCCAGGCTGGAGCCGGAGCTTGGGTGCAGCCAGTACGGAGTGCCCCAGCGGTCGACGAGCTGGCCTTTGATGATCATGGGGCTGTCAGGTGGAAAGAGGACGCCTTTTTTTGGATTCTGGCCGGTGATAATGGCGGTGAAATCCTCATTCGAGCCGACGGAAAGATGGCTGAAGCTCTTGCGGTAGAGGTCGACGAATTCACCCACGGTTTCCAGATCGTTCAGCGGTGTCTGAGTCTGCTCGACGAGGCGGTCAGCCAGCTTTTGGATCTCAGGATCGATGGTGCGCGGATCCGGTTTTGGGGCTGAGAGGACCGGGGCGCTGCCGCCAGAGGGGGGGCTGGTGGCGGAAGGGCTTTTGGCTTGCTTCTGCGGCAGCGGCCGGAAGTCCAGATCATCCGTCGGCGCCGTCAGCACCCAAGTGATGACAAAGGCGGCCACGAAGGCGAGAACAACAGCGAGGGTGAGGATGCGAGGCTTCACAGTGAGAGGGGCTAGGGGGTCTGGCGCCGTGCTGGCACGCGGGTGATGTCCGGCCTTGACCAGACATCACCCACGACCATTAACACAACGCCCTCTCGGGTGACACGAACTCAAATGGTGTAGTCGATGAAATCAAGGTTGGCGCCCGTACCGAAGCGGCTGAGGTTCGGGAAGATGGCATCGATCTGGCCGGCGGGGACGCCGATCCATTGCGCGATCTTGGCCGCATACTGGTCCACGGAGGTGCTGGGGATCCAGCGGCCGCGTGCACCCTGGCAGTCGATCCCGCCCTCGACGGTGAGGTCGGGGAAGGTACCGTAGAGCTTCTTGCCCTTCACCGCGCCGCCGACCACGAAGGCGTGGCCACCCCAGCCGTGGTCGGAACCACCGGTGCTGTCCGTCTTGTTAGGCGTGAAGGTGCGGTTGAAGTCAGAGCAGGTGAAGCCCACCACCTTGTCCCACAGCGCGGCACCGCCACGCGGATGGTTGATGATGGAGTCGTAGAAGCCCTTGATGGAGCGTGCCAGCACGGCCAGCAGCGCATACTGCCCCACCGCCGTGTTGATGGTGTTGTTGGCATTGACGGCCAGCTGCGAGGCGTGCGTGTCATAGCCGCCCTGCTGGATGAAGAAGGTCTGGCGGTTGTTCCCCTTGCCCGTGTCCGCCAGCAGGGCGGCGTTGCCGATGATAAGGCGCGCGGCCATCTTGATCTGGTTGGTGAAGTCATTGCCCACGCCGATCGGGCTGCCTGTGAAGGCGGTGTTGAACCAGCCGTCGAGGTTAATGGTGTTGCCCGTGGTCTGGCTGGTGTAGGCCAGTGTGTCCGCCACCACACCCTCGGTGACACGCGCATTCTTGGTGGTGGCCTGGAAGGAGGTGTCAAACAGGTTGGCATGGTTCATGGCCATCAGCCGTTCCAGCGCGCGCAGACGCCAGCCCTGCTGGGTGGTCTTGTAGTTGGTGGTGCTCAGCGGGTCATATCCGTTTGGCGCGGGAATGAAGGGCTTGAGCGAGGCATTCACCAGCGCGTCACCGTAACCCACATTGTTTGGACCATAGCCGTCGAAGTCGAGCGCCCCTGCCGTGCTCATGACGAAGGGCTGCTCATTGATGCCGACCTGATAGCTGTTCACCCCGGAGATGGAGACTCCCATGGCCAGACCGGCGCTGTTGACGTTGTTTGCCGGATCCAGCAGGTCGGCGATGCGTCCGCCCCAGCCGCTGGTGAAGGGCTGGTCGGCGATGGACGACTGCCACTGCAGCACCTGGTCGGAGTGGGAGAAGAGCTGCGGCGGCTTCGAGGGCGAGGCGAGGCCGAAGTTCAAACGCGAAACGCCGGGCTGGGTCAGGGTGCCCACATTCGTGACGAAGGCGAGGTCCTGCGAGTCGAACAGACCCTTCAGCGCCGCACAGGCGGGGTGCAGCGCGAAGTTGTTGTTGGTATAACCAGCAGCGTGTTCGTAGGCACCGGGATTGTCCGGCGTGATGGCCGTGGTGCCCAGCTCAGCCAGCGGCACGGCGATGCCGCCACCGCCGCCTGAGTAGTTGGGCAGGCCGCGGAAGTCCTGGTAGTGGGTGCGCGCGGCGCTGCTGCCATTGGGGATGAGCAGGTTGTTGGAGTCATTGCCGCCCGCGAGGAAGATGCAGAGGAGCGCCTTGACATCCGAGGGCCCTCCCGAGGCAGCGGCCGTGCCGGCCAGCTGGAGCTGGGAGAGCGTGTTCACCATGCTGGTGATGCCCAGGCTCGCGCAGGTGCTCTGCACGAAGAAGTCACGACGGTTCGGTTTGCTGCGATCCGTGGTCTTGCGAAGGAAGATATTCATAGAGGTAGGTGTTTGAATGTTTTCGAATGACGAGGACCGGAGATCAGTGGCTGGCCGTGGCTGTGGGCGAGATGGACATGAGGTGCGCGGCGAACCGGCAGCGCTCGCGAATTTCGATGGGGAAATTCGTGGTGTCCGTGGACAGGCGTGTCAGCGAATAGCAGTTTTGGATGCCCTCGATGATGGCGAGACGCGGATTGTCCGTGCTGGAGGAGCCGTCAGGCCACTTGGCCTTGTATCGTCCGCCACCCCAGAGGAGGTCGAGCTTGTCGATCACCGCCTTGGTGCCTGCCAGATGTCCATTGGGAGCCGTGGTGGTGGTTTCCGGTGCCACTCCACGGTCCGCATGATAGGCGGTGGTGTAGAGCGTGGTCAGCTCCGTCCAGTCAAAGAGCATGTTGTCCTTCTGCAGGTTGCTGCCGGTGGCCCCGTTGGAGAAGTACCCATACTGAATGGTGTGCGCGGAGTGCGGCACCACATGCTTCTGGGTGACCACCGTCACGGTGACCTGGGAAGTCGGCGCGGCGGAGAGCTGCACCGTGTAGGTCGTGCTGCCACCTTCGACCACGCTGGTGCTCGTCGGTGTGATCACGAGCTGCCCCGCGGAGTCATTATCATTCACGGTCACGGCCATCGTGCCCACATTGGTCACCGCATAGGTGCCGGTGGCGCTCGGTGTGCAGATCAGGTTGGCTGTTTGCACAGGTTCGGCCGTGGCATCGTTCACCGAGGTGAGGGTGAGGATTTGTGGGCGGTTCCAGTTCAGGCTGGTGAAGGTCAGCGTCGCCGGGCTGAACGTCATCTGATTGGCGATGGCGAAGCTCGGTGTGACCACCACATCCGCCGTGGGCGGCTTGCGCAGGAAGACATAGACCGTGTCAGTGTTGCCGGGTGTGCCTTCATAGATGCTGGTGCCGGCACCGGTGGGCACGAGGTAGACCTCAGCCGTGGTTTCGTTCGCATCGGAGATGATCACGTTCACACCCGGGGCAGGGAAGGTCTTGTAGTTGGCATCCGTGGTGGTCGTGTTGTGGCCGATGAAGACCGCGCGGCGGCCGTTGTTCGTGGTGCTGGTGCCGAGGTTGACCGTCACGGTCTGGGGTGTGGCCCAGTTGGTGGAGTTGAAGGTCACCGAGGCAGGCGAGAAGCTGACCAGGTTTGTGCCACCGATCGCGTTTGAGGCGAACGGAGCCAGCGTGACATCCGCCGAGGGCTGGAAGCCCAGCACCAGAGTGTAGGTATCGCTGGTCTGGTTGTTCTCGGCGAGGAAGGTGTAACCACCGCTTTCATTGACGGTGATCATGGCGGCCCCGACCGTTTCATTGTCACTGATGATCACACCATTCGTCAGGGCGACGTTGTCAGAGGTCAGATAACCACCACTTTCGCTGGCGATGTAGTTGATGCCGGACGTGTGGACGTTTTCCAGATCCGCGTCATCGACCGCGCTGACGGTGACGGTTTGTGGAATGTTCCAGTTGGCCGTGGTGAAGGTCAGGTTGGCCGGTGTCAGCGCGAGCTGGGCCGTGTTATAGCTGCCCGTCAGTGTGACGTTCGCGGTTGGAGCGCGGCGCAGGGCCACCAGGATGGTGTCCGTGGCACCGCCCTCGGCGACGCGGGTGTTCGTGCCGGTGTGGCTCACATGGATGAGCGTGCGGCCAAGGTCATCACTGTCGAAGATGCGGACCGGCAGGCTTGCGCTGAGGCTGGTGTAGCCTGACGGGCTGGTGCCAGGCGTGGAGGCGAGCATGTTGTCCACTTCCGGTGTTTCCGAACCCGTGTCCGGCACCACGATGAGCGTCACGGTCTGAGGCACCGTGTAGTTCGCCGGGGTGAAGGTCAGGATCGCCGTGTCCACCGCACTGCCATTGACGTAGTAGCGGAAGTCCGTGCCGGAGAGGCCCTGGCGGCTGAGGTTCACCGTGACATCGGCGGAAGGCGTGGGACCCACGAGGGAGACCTGCACCGTCTCAAAGCCAGCGTCTTCCAGCAGCACGGTGGAACCGCTTGTGTGAGCAATGTTGATTCGGCCGGTGGTGGTGTCGTTGTCATTGATGGTCAGGGCGATGTCATTCGCGACCAGTCCGTTGTAGCGGACGTCGGCAGTGCCGGTGACGGTGGTGGCATTCTGCACTGTGGCAGAGAGGACCGCCTCAGGCACCGTGTCATTCGCGGCCGTGACGGTAATGGTCTGCGGCGTGGCGAAGTTCGTGCTGTTGAAGGTCACCGTCGTCGGACTGAAGGTGGCCTGCGTGCTGGTGCTGTTCAGGAGATACAGCGTGGGTGTGACCACCACGTTGGAGCCTGCGGTTGGTGCCACGGTGAGGTTGACGTTGTAGGCCTGCGTGGCGCCGCCTTCGGTGACACTGCCGGACGTGATGCTGGTGATCACTGCGGCACCGGTGGCCTCGTTGTCACCGACGTTCACCGTGAGTGCGGCTGTGTCCAGGGCGATGTAACCGCCCGTGGCGCTGGCCGTGTAAGTGACCACGACGTTTTGCGCGTTTTCCAGCGTGGCATCATCGATGGCGTTAACCGTGACCGTCTGCGGGATGTTCCAGTTCGTGGCGGTGTAGGTGAGCGTGGCCGGGCTGAGGTTCAGGTGACCGTTCGCCACCTGGGTCGGCGTCAGAGTGACATCGGCTGTCGGCGCACGGCGGAGAACCACCTCATAGGTGTCTGTGGTTCCGCCTTCGACGACACGAGTGGCACCGTTGGTGACCACGAAGCTGATGGCGCCGTTGTTGTTCACCTCGTCATTGTCGAAGAGGGTGGCTGTGACGCTTGCGGCCAGGGCGGTGAAGGCCGTGTCCGTGCTCGTGGAGGTTACGTTAATGGTGTCTGTGAAGATGGGTTCCGAGGTGGCATCATTGATGGCCGTGACCGTGATGGGTTGGACGGTTGTCCAGTTGGCGCTGGTGAAGGTCAGCGTGTTGCTGGAGAAGCTCGTCTGCGCGGTGTTTGGCAGGTTCACGGTGACGTTCTGCGTGGGCGCCACCGGACCGGAGAGGCTCACGTTCAGGATGTCCGTCGCGCCGCCTTCCGTGGCCTCGGTGGTGCCGGAGGTATGGGCCAGCACGATGCGCGGGCCGGTGTCATTGTCCGTGACTGCCACGCTGACATCTGGGATCGTGCTGTTGTTATACCGCACATCCGTGCTGCCGACGGTGGAGATAATCACGGACGTGGTGGCTGGCTCGGCGGCCGTGTCATTGTTCGCGGAAACCGTCACTGTCTGGGTGGTGCCCCAGTTTTGCGGTGTGAAGGTCAGCAGCGCGGGTGAGAGCGCGAGCTGGGAGTTCGCCGTGAGGGTGATGACGACGTCATTGTTAGGCGCGCCGTTGAGCCGGTAGTCCAGAGTGTCGGTCGCGCCCCCTTCTGTGACAGCGGTGGTGCCGCTGGATTGCGTCATCGTGATGCTCGCCGCGGAGTTCAGGTCGTCGTCACCGATGATCGGGCTGACGATGGTGAAAATGTCCGTGGTGCCCCCGGAGGCGATGGTGTAACCACCACCGGAGGCGGTGTATTTGATCGGGCTCGCCTTCGTGGTTTCCACGCGGAAGTCATTTCTGCCGGTCACGGTCACCGTTTGCGGCTGATACCAGTTGGTGGTGGTGAAGGTCAGGTTGCCAACGCTCAGGGCCACATCGCCATCATTGCCGGTCCAGTTCAGGGCCACATTGGCGGTTGGCGCCTTGGTGAGCGCCACGAGGTAGAAGTCGGTCATGCCGCCTTCCACCGCCGTGGTGCTGCCCCAGGTCTGGACGATGGTCACGCCATTCGTGGTGTCGCCATCGTTGTCATTGATGCGCACATACATCGGAGCGCAGGGCAGGCCGCTGTAGGTCGCATCCGTGCTTGTTGTGGTGTGCGTGATCTGACGGAAGACGATGCCCTGGCGGGCCGAGTCATCCACCGGAGTGATGTTGATCGTGCGGGCGGTGGTGTAGTTCGCCGGAGTGAAGGTCAGCGAGGCTGTGCCGCCTGTGGTGGTGAAGGTGCCGTCCGTGCAGGAGAGCGCCAGCCGCGAGTTATCGAAGGCGAAGTTCAGCGTCACGTTCTGCGTCGGAGCCGTGCCGGAGGCAAAGGCCACCGTGTAGGTGTCCGGGTTGGCTGCCGTGTTCAGGCCTTCTGTCACGAGTGCGATGCCAGCGGTACTGTTCGTCGTGGTCGTGCCTTTGCTCGGCACGAAGCGGCGCGTCGGCGTGTCATTGTCCGTGATGGCGCAGTTGAACTCCGTCACCTGGCTGCCGTTGTAGCCGGCATCCGTGCTGGTGATGGCGTGGCGGAGAACCACGGTGCGGACGTTCAGGGGTGCGGCGGCGACCAGGAAGCTGTTCACCACCGTGTCGTTGTTGGCGGTGACGGTGACGGTCTGTGCCGTGCCCCAGTTCGTGTCGTTGAAGACCACCGAGGTGGGTGAGAAGGTCACATCACTGGAAGCCGCGAGCGCATCCGTGAGCCAGGGAAGAACCGCGCTCGGAGTGACCGTGACGCTCGTGCCCGCAGCCGGTGCGGAGGTGAGCACGATCTTGTAGGTGTCCGTGGCGCCGCCTTCGGTGACTGCGGTGCTGCCACTGGTCTGGGTGATGGCCACGAGCTTGGCGGCGGCGGTGTCATTGTCATTCACCGTGAAGTTCACCGGAGCGCTATAAGTGTTCACATAGCTCGGATCCGTCGTCGTGACCGTGTGGGAGATGGAGGTGCTGCGGGAGCCATCATCCAGGAGGTTCTCCAGACCATGGATGGTCACCGTCTGCGGCTGATTCCAGTTCGTGGCGTCAAAGATCAGCGTCGTGACACCTGTGCCGAGGCCGGCGATGTTCGGACCGGCTGTCAGGAGCTGCGGAGCCATGCTCGCCGAGTTGGTGGAGAAGTCATCAAGGCCGAAACCAGGGAAGCCGCCGGTGAGGCCCATCCAGGCGATCGCGTAGTGACGGTTGACGCGGTTCACGAGCATCGATTCCGTGTTGATCTGCAGTTCAGGACCAAACAGGCCGTTCGTGGCCATGAGACCCGGCTGCACATAATCTGGCAGGAACCAGTTGAAGACGCTTGGCGCTTTCTGCGGCGACTGGCCGATGAACCCCGTCTGGTCATTGAAGCGAATGCGGGTAGGCGTGCCGCTGAACTTGGCCACTTCGGCCGCAGGATACGGACTTAGCATCGGGCTGTCAGAGCCGCTGAAGGGCACCGTCATGGTGCTCAGCGTGGCCAGTGACGCTCCGGTGGAAGGCTTGAGCGCGCGGAGGAAGGAAGCGAACTGGATGAGCGGCTCCTTCAGCTTGCCAGCGCTGACAATCGTGTCCGACACATTGAGCGAGCGGGCTTCGTAGTCGAGCAGGATGGCCTTCAGTGTCTCACCCAGGTTGCCGTTCGAGCCACGATAGGCATTGCTGACGCGGAAGACATAACCAGCACTTGGGTTTGAGGTAACGAGGCGCTGGATGAGCTGACGGGTGATGAAGACCGGCGTGTTCTGGTGGCCATTGTAAGCGCCTGCGGTAGGATCACCGGCGAGGGCGTTGTGCGCCAGACGGATGTCCGTGTCGACGAGGGCGTGCGTCTTCAGGTCGATGAGGGAAGAGATGTCCTGAGCAGGAATGACCGTGCCGCCTTCGAGGGGACCTGACTGGTCCGGATCGTTGTAAAGGTGGAGGATGCGTTTGGCACCAAAGTCATGCAGCATAGCGCCGTTGTATCGGCCCAGGGCCTTCATGGGATAGAGCCAGGGAGCCTGGAAGTAACCTTCACCGGCACCGGAGGAAAAGTCCGTGAAGTGCACGCCCTGGAACTCGATCTGCGGACCGACCTGCGCCGTGGTCGGCACATTGTTATAACCCTGGGTGCTCAGGCGGGTCACAGGCACGGTGGCGTGGCGGGCACCATGGCAGAGACCGGTGAGGACGCGTGCCAGTTCGGTGATGTCACCCTGGTCATAGGTGGGGATGGGCAGGCCGTTGGCACCCAGCACGAGACCGCCGTCCGGATGACGCAGCACGAGACCGATGGTGAAGAGCTGCATGATCTCACGGGCGTAGTTTTCATCCGGGAAGATGTCCACGCCGCCGCTGGTGTATTGGGCGCGGTTGCGGAGATGGGATAGGTAGATGCCCATCATCGGGCTGTAGCTCACGCCTTCGAGCAGGTCGCGATACTTGCCAAAGGCACCATTGGCCAGCATGTCCCAGTAATTGGCAGCTCCGTAGTGCCTGGAGGCCACCGTGCTGTCGTTTTCCGAAATGATCACGATCTCACTCAGGGCAGCGGCCATGCGCTGGCGGACTTGAGCCTTGGCCTGCAGAGCCATGGTCCACCACTCACGGCGCCGGTTGGCACCACCGTTCCCCGCGCCATTCGGCGAGTTGAAGCTGGAGATGTTGCTGCTGGTGGTGGTGTAGGGGTTGGTGACGTTGCCGTAGGTGTCATAGGTGGCGGTGAAGCCATTGCCCGCGAACTGCTGGTCGTTGCCGGAATAGAGCGGCTTCGTGTTGCGCATGACAAACTCTTCGTTATCCGCCGCCATGACGAGCGTCAGGAAGCTCGGGTTTGGCGTGGTCCCGGGGTTCATCTGATCGTTCAGCCAGCTGGTGTAACCGGCCTTCATGTTCGCCGGAGTGACGCCGTCGCTGATGGGGTCGATGGCATCGATCTTGGCCTTCACTGCATTGTAGAGTTCCGTCGTGGCCCCGAAGGTGCATTGGTCGAGGAAGCGGTGGATGTCGCGTTCAGCTTCAGTGGCCGTCAGCGATCCAGGAAGCGTTGGTTCGACGAGGTCGGCACGATTTGGATCAAAGGTGGTGCTGCCGGTGGTGTAGTTGAAGTAACCGAGAATTTCACCTGAGGTGTAGTTGACGGTGTTGATGTCGCAGTAGATCTGGCCCGCTTGCAGAGAGTTCAGCATCAGCTGATCCGTGGTGGCCGTGGCGGCGGCGCGGATGTTCCACTGGATGTCCATCAGCGGGTTCGGCGGCAATGGCGGGGAGGGGCCGAGGTTGTTGCGGATGTCCTGGTCATTGTTCATGCGCAGGTAGGTCGTGTTCTGCGCGGAGCTCAGGCCGCTGACGTTCACGCTGACCTTGGCATTGTCATTGTCCCCTTCCAGCTGGGCCACGGCGATGCCGGAACCGTTCGAAACCACGCCCAAGCCACGGGCCAGATAGGCCACATACAATCTGCGGTTCTGGGTGAGGGCAGCACTTGCATCACAGATCTTCACGATGCCTTCCACACTGACGATCTGCGGGTTCGCACCCGAGGGAACAGGGCCGAAGGTGACCTTCAGGAACTCCGGCACCTCCAAGTTCGAATCCTGCACAGGAGTGATGTTCACCGCGTGGGTGCTGGCTCCTGCCGGGAAGGTGATGTTTCCGCCGGAGACACCTGAGATCGCATAATCACCAGCTGAGGCATTGGCCTTGGTCGGGTCCGTGCTGCCATTGCTCGGCAGGGCCCTCAAGGTGAGCGCCATCGTGCCATTGGTGCGGCTGAGCAGAAAGGAGGCATTTGAGGTGACGGGTGTGGTGATCGTTTTGTCCACACGCTCATAACCGACAGCGGAGGTCACCGAGGCAGTGAGAGACTGCAGGCTCAGCAGGGTTTCCCAATCCGGAGCCGTGCCGCCGGAGGCGTTGCTGGCGCTGGTGGCACTGGTGATGCTGGTGCCCATCTGGGTTTCGATCGCGTCACTCACACCATCACCATCGGTATCGGCGATGCCCTGGAAGACCAGCCAGGCGCCGACCTCCGCAGCGTGTGTGTTATTGGCCGCCCCAGGAGAGGCGTCTTCTTCCAGAGCCCAGGTGGCGCCGACGGCGTTCAGGCCGCTCTGACGGGTGGAGACGGGATCTAGATCCGAAGAAGGAAGGGTTTCATGGTAGCCGTCATTGGCCAGCGTGGCGCCGAGATCGCCCTGGGCAGCGGCGAAGAACGAAGGCTGCGCGTGCCGGTTGGGGAAGGTGAGGACGCTGTTGGAAGTGCTCAGCGTGTTTGACACTCCAGCGTGGAAGCGGAAGTTCGTGTTGGCGCTCATGAACTGGCCGCCACCGCCAGGCATCACGATGTAGTGCACCGTCTCACCCGCATGGGTTTGGTCGGCATTTTCAGCTTCCGTCAGACGCAGGCGGAAGTTCATGGGATAATCCAAAAGTGTGTCAACGGTGTCCACGCGGGCGGTCACTGCTGAAGCCTCCGCAGCGGTCACGCATTGGGCGAAGATGGCGGGTTCGCGCTCGAAGTAGATGTCCGCCGCCCAGTAGCTGTCGCTCACATACTGCGTGGTGCCCGTATTCGTTACCCCCGTGACAGCGCCCGCCTGGACGATCTGGCCGCCGATGGCATACACGCCCTGCTCCATGACCATGTAGCTCACCGTTTCCGCACCGTGGATGCCATCCTGGAAGTCCCACTCGTCCACCTGATACTCAAAGCTCGCCCGGTTGGAGTTGGCAGCATCCACATTCAGCACATTGCGCACGCGGATGTGGGCCGCCGTGCCATCAGCGCGGCTCAAGGGGCCAAACACCACCGCAGCAGCCGTGTAGGCGGTGCCCAGATTGACCTTCGTCCAGTTTCCCGCTCCGGCCTGGGTGATGGTGACGTTCGCATAGATCAGCTTTGCCTGGGTTTCACCCGGCATGTCACCGATGAAGATGCCCGAGACCGTCTCCGCCGTATGGGTCAGGTTGGCATTGGAGGAGGTCTCTTCCTGAAAGCGCAGTTGCACGCGGGTGGAGCCATTCACCAGGCTGGGCACCGTGCTCAGACGCAGCTCACCAGGCTCGCCGTCATTCGTGGTCTGGGTCTGGGCGATCACCACGGGATTGGTGAAGGGACCCATGTAGAAAGTCTTGATCGTGTGACCCACCGTGCCGGGGCTGTAGGCCCAGAGCACCTTGCCATCGAGGTAACCAATACCCTCGGAGATGGCCACGTAACCCACGCTCTCCGCAGAGAGGGCGGTCGTGTAGCTCTGCTGGGTTTCCAGGTTCACGTTAAAGCCCGTGTTCGTGACCCCGGAGATGCGGCTCTTCAGCGCGCGTGGGTTGTTCGTGGCGATGATGTTGTTCGTCGTGTACACCTGGGTCAGCACGTGCGGAGCTGCATCGAAGCCCGCCAGCGTGATCGCCGTGTTCGTCCGGTTCACGTTGGTATTCTTGCCCACGACCCAGCGCTGGCTGCCAAACACATGCGTGCCTTCCGTGATGGCGAAGAAGTCCACCGTGATGGTGCCCGTGTGGACGCCGGCCAAGTAGTCCCATTCGTCAATCTGCCACTGGAAGCCGGTGGCCGTCACGCTGCGCACCCGGACCACGTGCGGCTCGCCATCCGCGCTATAGGCCGGACCCATGATCACAATCGGGGTCAGGCCATTGAAGTTGCGCGTGAATGTCACGCTCTGCCAGGTGGTGGAGTTGGCCTGCCCCGCCACAGTGACCTTCCGGGATTCGAAGTTCACTTTGACCGGGGCGGTCTGTGCGGAGGCGCTCAGACTGACACCCAGCCACAGCAAAGCGGCTAGGAGGAATGCCCAGCAATGCCGGGCGGCGGGATGAGCCGACAAAAGTCGGCCCGTGATGGAGGTTGGGTTGGCGTCCTTCATAGGTGGACGAAAAGGCTGCCATGGGTGCTCGAAAATTTTGTACACCCTTGTTGTCCCCCGTTCGGGTGACATGTCAGGGGTCTTGTATGCACCTTGTCCCCACAAGATCCATCATCTGTGAATGTGACGCGCCAACCGCTACATAACCGGCACCCAATTTTCGAAAAATTAAAATGCTCTTCTTCAGCACAGCGATTGAAACCCTGATTCACACGCGTTTGCTGCGGCCCTGTGAAAAAGCCAACCTTCTTATCTCTCATCCTTTTTATCAGCATCGCCGCGCAGGCTGCTGAGCACGATGTCGTCATCTACGGTGGCACCTGCGCCGCCGTCACCTCTGCCGTCCAGGTGAAGAAGATGGGCAAAAGCGTCATCATCGTCAGTCCGGACAAGCATCTGGGCGGCCTGAGCAGCGGTGGACTCGGCTTCACGGACACGGGCAACAAGGCCGTCATCGGTGGTTTGGCGCGTGATTTCTACCACCGCATCTACCTGCACTACGACAAGGACGCCTCCTGGGTGCAGCAGAAGAAGTCCGAGTATGGCAACAAAGGCCAGGGCACTCCGGCGATGGATGGCGAGAACCGCACCATGTGGATCTTTGAGCCGCACGCGGCCGAGCAGGTCTTTGAAGACTACGTCAAAGAGTTCGGCATCGAGGTCGTGCGTGATGAGTGGCTTGATCGCGCCAAAGGGGTGAAAAAGGACGGTGAGAAAATCACCGCCATCACCACGCTCAGCGGCAAGACCTATGAGGGCAAGATGTTCATCGATGCCACCTATGAGGGTGACCTCATGGCCGCTGCCGGTGCTGACTATCATGTCGGCCGCGAGGCTAACAGCGTGTATGGCGAGGAGCACAACGGCACCCAGGTCGGTGTGCTGCATCACCGCCACCACTTCGGTGCCGTGAAGGAGCCGATCAGCCCCTACAAGGTCCCTGGCGATCCCAAGAGCGGCGTGCTGCCACGCATCAACCCTGAAGATCCCGGCAAGCTCGGTGAAGGTGATAAGAAGGTGCAGGCCTACTGCTTCCGCTCCTGCTACACCACCGTCCCCGAAAACCGCATCCCCTTCCCGAAACCCGAAGGGTATGATGCCAGCCAGTACGAGCTCCTTCTGCGCGTGCTGAACACCGGTTGGGGCGAGTTCTTTGAGAAGTTCGATCCTATCCCGAACCACAAAACCGACACCAACAACCACGGACCCTTCAGTTTCGACAATATTGGTTATAACTACGACTACCCCGAAGCCAGCTACGAGCGCCGCAAGGAGATCATCGCCGAGCACCGCACCTATCAGCAGGGCCTGCTCTGGTTCGTCGCCAACGACCCCCGCGTGCCAAAGAATGTGCAGGACGAACTGAAGACCTGGGGCCTGCCCAAGGATGAGTTCAAGGACAACGGCAACTGGTCCCACCAGCTCTACATCCGCGAGGCCCGCCGCATGATCGGCGCCTTCGTCATGACCGAAAACGAGCTGCGCAAAAAGAAGCCCACACCGGATTCCGTCGGCATGGGCAGCTATACCATCGACAGCCACAATACGCAGCGCTACATCACCGCTGAAGGCTACGTGCAGAACGAGGGTGACATCGGCGTGAGCACGAATGGCCCTTACGAGATCGCTTACGGCTCGCTTGTTCCCAAGAAAGGCCAGGGCAGCAACCTCCTCGTGCCCGTGTCCATGTCCGCCACCCACATCGCCTATGGTTCCATCCGCATGGAGCCCGTGTTCATGATCCTCGGCCAGTCCGCCGCCAGCGCTGCTGTCATCGCCATCGATGGCAACCTCCCGGTGCAGAGCGTCCCGTACGAGAAGCTCAAGGAGCAACTCCTCAAGGACGGCCAGATCCTGCAATACACCGGTCCCAAGACCTCCCGCGGTCTCGATCCCAAGAAGCTCAAAGGCATCGTCATGGACGACACCCAGGCCAAGGTCGCCGGCCACTGGCAGGAGAGCGGCGCCGCCAAGTCCTTCATCCTCGATGGCTACAGCCACGACGGCAACGCCAAGGATGGCCAGAGCAGCCTGCGTTTCGAGCCCAAGCTCGAGAAGCCCGGCAAGTTCCGCCTCCAGCTCGCCGCCCCGCCTAACAACAACCGCGCCAGCAACGCCCAGGTCGAAATCCAGCACGCCGACGGCGTGAAGAAGCTCACCGTCAACCTCAAGACCCCCAAGGAAGAAGAAGGCGTCTCCTGGATAGACCTCGGCACCTTCAACTGCGCCAACGACACCGCCATCACCATCAGCAATGTCGGTGCGGATGGCTATGTCGTCGTGGACGGGGCTCGGTGGGTGCCGGTGGAGTGATTATGAAACACGTTGTTTCATAATTGATTCTTTTGATCACGGCCTGCGAGTTTCCTCACTCGCAGGCCTTTTTGTGGGTCACTGAAACGTTTCTTGATTCATGAGTAACATCCCCCTTGAAACATTCCCCTCGCTGAAGCGACATTGAAGGATGTCTTCGACCCCTCAGTCCTCGGCCAGCAGCCCGCCTCCGGTGGGGTTGTTTGATCTGGCGTTGGTGGGGGAGGAACCCCACATGACCTCCGCCCCGGCGGTGCCAAAGACAGTGGAGCCCGCGAAAGGAAGAAAGGTATGAACGACACTCCTGTTAGCCTCACGGCAACGCCCGCAGGCTACGCCGACTGGCTGGCTGATCTCAAGGATCGCATCCACACCGCCCGCCAACGCGCCGCGCTGGCGGTCAATCGTGAGCTGGTGATCTTGTACTGGCAGCTTGGGCGAGACATCCTGGCCCGGCAGGCAGCTCAGGGCTGGGGCGCGAAGGTCATCGAGCGGCTGGCGCACGATCTGCGCGCCGCCTTCCCGGAAATGAAAGGTTTTTCCCCTCGCAATCTCAAATACATGCGGGCCTTTGCCGAGGGCTGGCCGGACGGGGAATTTGTGCAGGAGGTGCTTGCACAATTGCCGTGGTATCACCAACTGGCGTTGCTGGACAAGCTGGACAGCCCGGAAACCCGCCGCTGGTATGCCGCAAAGGCGATAGAAAACAACTGGTCCCGCAACATTCTGGTGATGCAGATTGAAACCGGTTTGCTGGAGCGCAGCGGGAGAGCCGTGACCAACTTCGAACTCAGCCTGCCCAAGCCACAGTCTGATCTAGCACGTGAATCCCTAAAGGACCCGTATCGCTTCGACTTTCTCGGCCTGACCGAGAAAGCGCAGGAGCGGGAGATCGAAGACGCACTGGTCCAGCACGTCACGGACTTCCTGCTGGAACTGGGCGCGGGCTTTGCCTTTGTGGGTCGGCAGGTGATGCTGGATGTGGGCGGGGATGAATTTTTCATCGACCTGCTGTTCTACCACCTGAAGCTGCGTTGCTATGTGGTGATCGAACTCAAGGCAGGAAAGTTCCAGCCGGAGCACCTGGGGAAGCTAGGCTTTTACATGACGGCGGTGGATGCGCAGGTCAAGCATCCGGCGGATGGCCCGACCATCGGCCTGCTGTTGTGCAAAAGCAAAAACAAGGTGGTGGCCGAATACGCGCTGCGTGACAAGGCACAGCCCCTGGGCGTGGCCGAATACCAACTGGTGGAATCCTTGCCGCCCGAATTGCAAACCAGCCTCCCGAGCATCGAGCAGATCGAACATGAACTGGCGGGCGACGGCCTGCCGGAAGAGGTGAAAAAACAGATCAAAAAGCGCCAACGCTAGACAGCCTGAGCCTCGGCCGAACATCCCCCTTGAAACAATCCCCTCTCTGAAGCGAAATTGAAGGATGTCTTCGACCTCTCAGTCCTCGGCCAGCAGCCCGCCTCCGGTGGGGTTGTTTGATCTGGCGTTGTCGGGGGACGAGGATTTTCCAGAGGACGTGAAGGCAGAGGTGCCTGCAGTGGCGGATGAACCGGGGATGGTGATTGCGGGACGGTATGTGCTAAAGTCGGTGCTCGGAGAAGGGGGCACGGGGCATGTGTGGTGGGCGGAGCAGACGCAGCCGGTAAAAAGAGAGGTGGCGCTGAAGCTGATCCGCAGCGGGCTGGTGACGCAGCCGGTGTCGGCGCGGTTCAACCGTGAGCATCAGGTGCTGGCGCGGATGGAGCACCCGAACATCGCGGCGGTGCTGGATGCGGGCGAGCTGCCGGACGGGCGGACGTATTTTGTCATGGAATTGGTTCACGGGTCACCGGTGACCACCTGGTGCAAGGAGCATCAGACGCCGATCTCGGAGCGACTGGAGATTTTCCTGCAAGCCTGCCTGGCAGTGCAGCATGCGCATCAGAAGGGCATCCTGCATCGGGACATCAAGCCCTCCAATGTGATGGTCACGCAGTTCGATGACAAGCCGCTGGTGAAGGTGATTGATTTCGGCATCTCCAAGGCCCTGGAGGGCGATCTAGCCACGGGGTCGGACATGACGCTGCGCGGGATGGTGCTGGGCACGCCGCGCTACATGAGCCCCGAGCAGGCGGGCCTCACCGGTGAGGATGTGGACACGCGGGCGGATGTATATGCGCTCGGTGTGCTGCTCTATGAGCTGCTCACCGGCAGCACGCCGGTCGAAGAGGCTCATGAGAAGGACACCTCGCTCCAGGATCTGCTGCACCGCGTGCGGCACACGGAGACGGAGCTGCCGAGCCGACGTGTGACCCATATCACCGCCAAACAGCCGGTGGATACCAAAATTTTAGTTGGGCAACTGCGTGGAGATCTGGACTGGATCACCATGCGGGCTTTGCAAAAGGATCGCGAGCAGCGCTATCCCACGGTGGTGAGTCTTGCCGACGATGTGCGCCGGCATCTGCGTGACGAGCCGGTATCGGCCGGCCCCCCGGGCGTGGGTTATCGTTTGAAGAAGTGGTATGTACGCCACCGCAGCAACATCACCGCGACGGCGGCGGTGGTGATCTCGCTGGGCGGAGGCATTGCTGCGACCTCCATGGCGCTGAGGCGTGAGGGCGAGCAGCGCCTGGAGGCGATGAAGCAGCGCGAGACTGCGCAGAACCAGACGGATCTGGCTAAGCAGGTGAGCGACCAGCTCACGGAGCTGCTCTCTAATGCCCGCAAGCACGCCGAGGCAGGCATGAACACGCAGATGCTGCGCAGGCTCGCGGACGAATGCGCGGCGGGCATGCCGCGCTTCGCCGGTCAACCGGTGATCGAGGCGCAGCTCGCGGATCAACTGGCCCAGCTTTACAATGTGCTGGAGGAGCGCCCGCGTGCGCTGCCGTGGTATCAGCGCCGCTGGGAGCTGCTGTGCCAGACGGAGGGGGAGGAGTCGCGAAACACCCTGCAGGCCCGCTTTGAACTGGGCTGGCGCAGCCTGGCGATGAATGCGCGCAAAGTCGCGATCACGCATCTGCGCGCGACGGCGGGAGGTTATGCGGCGCTGCCGGATCCCGATGAGGACAGCCGTCGTCATGGCCTGTTAACACGCAAGGAGCTGGCGCGGGCGCTATCGGCGGATGGACAGCATGAAGAAGCCCTGAAGCTCTTTGAGGAGGTGATGCGTGAGAAGGGTCAGGACAAACCGAACGAGACGGCTTCATGGCTGAAGGAGCAGGCGGACTGTTTCCGCGCGGCGGACAAGCTGGCGGAGTCATCCTCCACTCTCCAGCGCGCGCTGGATCTGCTGCCGAAGGATGAAGAATCTGCCAGCATGCGGGCCTTCATCATGGGCAGCGTGGCCACGGTCAGCCACATGCAGAAGCACTACGATGAAGCGCTGGAAGCCTCTGCGGAGCGCTTGCAGCTCTATGAGGCGGAGCTGGGTGCGAACCATCCCCGAGTGCTCGGCGCGCTGCTCGATCATGCATTCCTGGCCTGCAAATGTCCCGGCTGTCCCGGCGGTGAGGAGGCGGCGCGGCGCGCTCTGCTCATGGCGAAGACGGCGGGGCATGAGACACGTCTCTCCGATGCCTGGACGGCGCTCAGCGAGGTGCTGCGCATGAGCCATCGTCGGGAGGAGTCCGAGCAGGCCGTGCGTGATGCCATCGCAGAAGTCAGCCGCACGAAGGCGGAGCACTGGCGGGTGCTGGAGTTTCATCGTCGGTTAGGCGATCTGATGGTGGGGCGGAGTGATTTCGAATCCGCGCAGAAAGAGTATGAAACTGCCGCCGCCGAGTGGTTCGCGCCGTCCACGGGTCGTGCGATTGAAAAAGAGCGCCTGATCTTCGAAAGCTACCTTACCTTCTGGGAACAAGCCAAGCGTGCGGAGTCACCCGTGGCCAGTGATGAGAAGCAGGCGGAGTGGCGTGGCAAGCTGGCCGCCTGGGAAGCCGCGCAACCGGCCGGGCCTGCGGCTCGTGAGCAGAACATGACGCGGGCGCAGTGACTAGGGCTGGATACTCGCAGGTACCGCTGACGATGCCCTGACGTGTTTCGTGAATTGTTGATCACAGACTCTTGGAGAAAGGCTAATGGCTTTCATGCCAGCATCTCTCGACACCTATTTGGATTTCGTCACGGAGGCAGATCGCTCTGAGCACACGCAGATCCGCGTGTTGCCAGACGAGACGCTGTCAGCCCGCGGTCTGGGGGGGAGGGTCGGTGGATTGTTCCCGGGAGGGAACTCCGCAGAAAATCAACGGGCACATCAGGATTTTCAGGCGTGCCTGGGGCTGAACTTCAGCGCGGCGGCGGTAACGCATGCACTGGCGGCCAGCGGATTGGACGACAGAGCGAATGACCAGCGGCCTTTGACCGCCCGACGCGTCAAGGAGGCGGTGGAATCAGCCAGGAATTTTGAGCTGGGTCCCCGAAACTTGGCTTATCAGACTCAGTATGCCGGTCGGGAACAAGCTGCCCAAAATTGGACGCCCCACACGGCTGCCTCCGGGGTGACGGAAGCCCAGTCTTCAGGATTGCGCCTCCACGCAAACGAGACTGCTGACATGCGGGTGCAGTCCTGGCACTTGGCGAACAATGATCTTAAAGGCCAGCCAGCACCCCGGGGATCGGCGCCAGAGCGGCATGAGCTGGACGAGGCCGTACGGCGGGAGATGGCAGCACTTCAAGTCGCAGGGGGGACAGGAAATCCCAGGTTGGACAATCTGCAAGCGAGACTCAACCTGCTGGAAAAGATGGTGACTCAGGCGGAGACCTACAACAACGCCAATGCCAACCCCGCGCTGACCCAGGTTTTCACCGCCCCCGAATGGCTGTTTACCTCCATGGATGATGTGACGGCGGGAGAGGCGGTGTCAGGGGGTGCCCTGACGGAGGAGGAGATGAAAAAGGTGACTGCGGAAGTGGTGCAGATGAGCGGCCGTCATCCGAACATGCTGATCATGCCGGGAACCATCCTGTGGAGCAAGCCTGCGCAAGAAATGCTGACGTTGGACCACAAGGACACGCCGGCAGACATGCTGTTCAATGTCGCACCAGTTGTCGCTGACGGCCAGCTAGTGCACATGGGATACAAGATGAATGACGGTACGGATGTGAAGATGGGCTGCAAGGGTGGAGCCCAGGCCAAACCCTATGATGTGGCGGATCAAACCAAGGGCTGGGATGCCAGGGTGCAGATCTTCATGAAGGATGGCATGGGACCGCAGGCGGCATCAGCACAGCAGTTACGTGACCTCATGAAGGAGCAATTGAATCACAATGCTCCTGAACGGGCCTGGGAGCAGGGTCTCCGGAACGGTGCGCAGCCCCAGGTGGCCAATCATTACTTTCAGGCACTGGGGAAGACCTTTGCCATGGACATCTGCGCGGACCATGGTGACTGCGCCGCCATCAAGGAACTGGAAAAGGTGAATCGTGAGAATCTGGCGAACCCCCTGATCACGCAGATCATTCAGGCGGGTGGTGCGGATGCACACCTCGTCATCGCCGCCGGGGCTGCACCGAGAGGGCCGGCCTGCGCGGCCAGGCAAGATGGTCTCTATGCTCTCAACGACATGACCACCGGCAACATGGTGGTGGCTCCCGTCAACAACAACGTCACCTTTGGCGGGGATGGCATGGTACAAGGACGCCGGGTGGGAGCGGGGTGGATACGCGGAGAACTGGCATCCAACCAAAATCCGCCGGTTGTGGCAAACCATCTAGCACCTCCAGTTGCGCATCATGGTCACGGCGCAGCGGTGGGAGTGGGCGTGCCTTGAAGAAACCCTGCGGGCCATGCTTAGACTGATTCTCGAAAAGAATGTCATTTTGATTCGGCGGGCGCAGCAGCCTCAATGGCAAGGAAGGTGCGCAGCCTGCTATTAGGAAATAACAGACAAGCGCCTGACGCAGCCAGTGAGGCCGCTCCGCCGCACGAGCAAAGTGACAGGATTTTTGAGAACCGGTCTAAGTCCCATGAGCCGTGGTCAGTGAATCTCAAAAGATTGGCTGAACACGCCTGCGGAGGGCGGAGACGGATCCTGCAGGTTGACCTCAAAGGGCTTGAGCAGGCTGTTGCCTGCCAAGTCCTCCAAATCTGGGCTGGCCTTGAGCTCGTAGTGGCCAGCAGCCCATGAGGAGAGCGGGGTCACGGACCACGTTTGTCCGTCTGGACTGATCACGGGAGTTCCCAGGGAGACTTCTCCATGAGCATGGCGGAGATGGAGCGCGCTGGTGATCACCGCGGTGTCCAGCGGTTCATCGAAGTGCACCATCCATGGCTCACGTGTGCCCGCCTTCGGCGCGGTGATCTGCCAACGCTTCATGCTAGGCTGGGCATGATCGGCTTGTCCCACTTCGAGTTCAAAACGGATGTCTTTGCCTAAAGACACACCGCGAGCGCTGCGCCAACTGCCGGCGATGACGAGGGTATGTGTGACGTTTGCACGCAACACAGGGCCTTCGTCTTCATTGAGGTTCACACCGGTCTTCTGGCGGCCAGGGTGGAACCACACGGTGAGGCGCTTGCCATCGGGGGACCAGAGCTCGGTCTCACGAAAGGGGCCGATCACCTCTTTGCCATCGCCATCGAGCAAGCGCAATCGCTCGAGGAAAATGCCCTGCTCCATGGGCTCGGAGAAGTGCAGGTAGAACTTGAGGGCATTCGCGGGAAGCGTGGCCTGCGGGGACATTTGCACCGTTGGCGCTGTTGTTGTTATACCTGACCGGGGTGTGAATTGGCGGATCAGGCTTTGGTGCTTGCCATCGGGAGACCTCCAGCGCAGTTCATAAGTTTGGCTCGCCAGCAACGGCATGGCGGGATGAAACGTGATGGTGTTTCCATCACGTGAGACCGTTCCGAGCAGCGGGGCTTCGGGTTTGCCAAGGGGAGCCACTTGAAAATCTGGCTCATCCGCCATCGGGGCAGTGACCTTAATCCAGGTGCCGTCAGCAGCAATTTTATCCACTGAAGTGCCTGGCAAGTAGCCCATGCTCGCCAGCAGAATGATGATGAGGGCAATCACCCAAACCCGTGCTCCGAAAAACGGCTCACGGGTCTGATGCAGCCATCTCCAGAGAAACATTACGGCAGCTCGATGGCTTCCAGCGACAGCTTGCCATCCGTGTCACGCAGCACGACCGCTGTTTGATCGCCCAGCTTGTCCACCTGCACAGCGCCAAAGAGCGCCTCCACGATCTCGATGCCTTCAGGACCGGTCTTGGCCTTCACATCGCGCCAGGTGGCCTTCTCATTGGTCTTTTCCGAGTCGCTGGCATTGATGTGGTCCAGGCTCACGCGGGCGCCCCAGAATTTGCTCGGGCCAAAGGCGTTGTCCTTGAAGCGCTGCGTGTGCACCACCACCCAGTCCTTGCCGCTCTTGTCCGTGTATTCGAAAAGGTCCAGCGGACGGTTGCCGCTGCCGAGCTCCACCATGCTCACGCCTTTCACCTTCGCGCCGTTTTCGATGTCATCGACCCGGAACTTGGCCACCGGGGTGCAGGCAAAGGCACCGACGACGTAGTCTTCATCACCCTTATGGTAAGGAATGAAGCTCTGGATCGGAGCCTTCGTCTCCCACTTCTTATGAGCGACGTGATACGTTTCCGCGCTGATCACATTGGCGGTGCTGCCGTGCTTGATGGGGACCGGGATGGTGAAGATGCGGCTGGCGAACTCCTCATTGCAGGAACCGGTGGCAAACACTCGCTCGCCATCAAAGGCCACATCCGTGATGTTCGTCACCTTGCTGGCCGTGCCGCCGGGCAGGGTCACGCTGGAGTAGGAGAGCTTGCCCGCATCAAAGGGCGCCACTTTGCCCGCGGAATCCACCGTGAGGATGAGCGAGGCGTTGTCTGGACGACGCTGCACCGCGAGGTAGACCTTTCCGCTGGCCGGATTCACCGCCATGTCCTTGATGGTGATGTTCTCCGCCGTGGTGCCCAGACCGGCGGCGATAGTGGCGGCGATATCGGCCACCTTGCCAGGGGCGGCCTTGGGGCCAGCGTCGTTGGTTTCGATGGCGATGACGCTCTGCGAGGCTGGATCAGCGACGAGCAGGAGGCCGTCTTTGCCAAAGCTGATGGAGCTGATGCTCTTCAGGCTCAAACCGCCATTTTGAGGAGAATCGAGCAACGCGGCGGAGAGCGGAAGCGCGAGTGAAAAGGCAAGGAGGAAGGCTGGTGTTTTCATGGCGGTCAGGTTCTATCAAACGGCCCCCGGGGTGACCAGCTATCCTTGGAGCTGGTTTGAAGAATCATAAAATGAGCTTGAGCATGGACCAAGGCTTTGCAGTCCCGCCGCGCATCAAGGCATGACCGCGATTGATGGAATAACCAATGTTGCAACTAGAAGCCCAGCGGCTGGAGTGCTTTGCCGGAGAGAATGCGACCTATTATCAAATTTTTATGAAATAGAAAAATAATCCGTCAATTTCGAACACTTATGACATGGCAGGCACTACACGTGATCTCACGTGACAGCATCTCTGCAATCTTCCCTGCTTCAGCGCCTCATCGCCCTCCTGCTTCTGGCGGCTTACACCGTCTCCGGCACTTCGGCGTTGCCAGCCGTGTTGGTGCTGGTGGCCTCGCTTGAGGGGAGTCACGAAGTGCTGATCGGGCAAGTGGATGGCAGTGTGAGTCTCACCTTACACCATCGCCCCGATGAATACACGCCGTGCGTCGAGGATCATCAATCCGCATCGGCCCGCGTGCTGGTGAGCCTCTGCAGGTCATCCGGGCAGGGCGATCATCAAATCACATCCACCCGCTTCGACACCAACGCGGAACGAGAAAAGGAAACTCTGGCATCTTTGTCCAAACAGCCACTGTCCGTCAATCAGTCAGCCACCTTCCAGTTGGAGCAGCTTTTGACAGACCGCGCCCGCGCCACGTCGCGCCAGGGCAAGACCACGCCAGTGCCGGTGACAGCGCATGAGCCTGCTCTCAGGCCAGCGCTGAGCACCGTGCAGATGCTGGTATGAGGATGAGCGGAGGCAACTCCGCCTAACCATAAGACAGCCCTTCCCTCTGACGTGCGGACGCCGATCCGCCGCAGGGCAGGAACCCGCAAGCTTCACGGGCTGACCGTGGGCTGGCCAATCGTCTAACTTACCCTCCCCGCCGCGACTGTGCACGCCACAGGTCGCTCACCCTGCCCGCGCGCGGGGACGCCTTTTCACCACTGCCAAGTCACCCAAAAACTGATCTCTTTCCATGAAACACTGCATCGCATCACTCTTCATCTTCTGCGCCAGCCTTGCTGCGGTTCCAGCCGCAGAGCCCACCGTCGGCTCAATCGTCCCCGCTCTCAGCGGACTGCTGCCGGGAGCCTCCCTGCCTAAAATCACAGGCAAGGTGGTCCTGGTGGACTTCTGGGCCTCCTGGTGCGCGCCTTGCAAGGCCTCCTTCGCCACGCTTTCGCGGCTGCAGCAAAAGTATGGCCCCAAGGGTCTCGTCGTCATCGGCATCGGTGTGGATGACGAGATGAAGGACTACCAAACTTTTGTGCAAAAAAACCAGCCGTCCTTCACGCTGGCCCATGACTCGGAGCACAAGGCGGCGGCCTTCTTCAATCCGGCGACCATGCCGACCAGCTACCTGGTGGACCGCAACGGCACGATCCGCCACATTCACAAAGGCTTCAAAGGCGGGAAGACCGAGGCTGAGTATGCCGCCGAAATCCAGGCCCTGCTGGGCGAATGAGCTTCCTTCATCCTAACACCGTGATGAAGCCATCCGTCCTTTTCGGCCTTTCAGCCATGCTGCTGATCAGCAGTTGCTCTGACACACTTGTGCGCGTGAAGCCCTACGAACGCGGTCACCTGGCCGGTCCGCTCATGGACCCTGGCCGTGACCCTCTCCTGCTGACCATGACCCAGCACGCCTACTTCTCCCGCGAGGCCTCCTTTGGCGGCGGCGGTCTGGGCGGTGGTGGCTGCGGCTGCAACTGATCTGTCTCTTCCACCCTTATCAAATTTCCCAATCTCAAATTTCCCATGAACGCCCCTACTTTATTCTCGACGCTGAGGCGTCTGCTCAAGCGCGCCAGTTCCTTGCTCATGCTGTTTCAGCGCACCCCGGTCGCGCAGCTTTTGCTGCCAGCGGAGTTCAATCTAGCCTCCTCAGTCGCCTTGGCGGATTCCGCGAAGATCCTCATCGCCACGGTCGCGGGCCTCGGTGCCTTTGACAGCGTCGCAGGAGCCACTGCCCTCTCTCAACTGTCCCCCTCGAGCGGGTCCACCATCATGCCTGTAACGGCTGGCACCCCCTTCACGGGCGTGTTCCGGGTCACCGGCAGTCCCAGCGTTCCAGCCTCGTGGCGCATTATCGGCACCCTGCCGGAAGGGCTCACCTTTCCAAAACAGGCGGGGGCCACGGCCACCCTTTCCGGCACCACCGTGGATATCGGGGACAAGGTGGTCAAGGTGCAGGCCTGGGAGGGCTCAAATTACAATGGTCACGCGGCGCAGAAGGACTTCACCATCCGGGTGAGCGCACCCCCGCCTGCCGCCATCGCAAAGCAACCGGTCTCCGTTATGATCAACAACGGCCAAAGCACCACGCTCACCGTCGTGGCCATGGGACAGGCACCGTTCAACTATCAGTGGTATCAGGGAATCGGGGGTGATACCAGCACGCCGGTGGGAACGGACTCGGCCAGTCTCACCACGCCGGTGCTGACGGCGACGACGCTGTATTGGGTGAAGGTGACAAACGCTGAAAATCCCGCAGGCGCGGTTTCAGAGGCCGTCACCGTCACGGTACGCCAGCCAGCCGCTCTCATCGCACAGCCAGCGCCTGTTTCTGTCGATGCGGGTGACACAGCCACGCTGACGGTAGAGGCCTCAGGATATGCCCCCATCACCTATCAATGGTATGAGGGAGAGAGCGGAGTTACCACCACGCCGGTGGGCACTAATTCACCCACGTTTACCACCCCGCCTCTCCCGCTCACGACGAGTTACTGGGTGAAGGTCACCAACGTGGCCAACACCGGCGGCACCTTTTCCAACACCGCCACAGTGACGGTGAACCAGCCCTCTCTTCCCACCCTTTTCACCGAGTCTCCGCTGCCCACAGGCAGGACAGGCTTGGCCTACAGCACTCGTCTGGTGGGTATCGGCGGCACCCTGCCGTATAGCTGGGCTCTCGAGGGTGGAGCGCTGCCTGCAGGGCTGACCCTCAGCAGCACGGGGATCATCTCAGGCACCCCCACGGGCACGGAACTCAGCCAGTTCACCATCGTGCTGACGGATGACGAGGGCCTGACGGCCAGCCGCCTTTACCTGCTGAGAATGAGTGACCTCACCGTCCTCACCACCACGCTGCCCACGGCCGTGAACGCCGTGGCCTACTCCACCACGCTCAGCGGCTCAGGTGTCAACACACCTCATGCCTGGACGATCTCTTCCGGCTCACCTCCGGCGGGCATCACGCTGAGCAGCGGTGGTCTCCTCTCTGGCACGCCGACCACCGCCGGCACCTCCACATTCACCGTGAACCTGGCCGATTCCACGGGCTTCAGTGTCAGCCAGACGTTGTCGCTCGTGGTTTCGGCCATCTACCTCAAGCCTGTGATTGACCCGGTGCACTTTCCCATCACCACCATCGGCGCCCAGTTCAGCCACACCATCACTGCGCAAAACTATCCCAAGACCTTCACCATCACTGGACTGCCAAAAGGTCTCAAGGTCGTGCCAGCGACTGGAGTGATCAGCGGCCGGCCGGAGGTATCCGGGGTGTTCAACGTGCAGATTCGGGCCGTGAACACCGCCGGAGCCAGCACGCTGATGACCACGCCGCTCATTGTGAAGGCGCTGGACAAAAACTTCATCGGCAGCTTCGGGGGACTCGTGGCACGTGGTACGTCGAACGCGAACCTGGGCGGCTACATCTCCCTGACCACGACCTCGATCGGTGGTTACACAGTGAAGCTGGTGGGTGCGCTGGCCGGAAACAAAGCCGTCCACGCCTCCACGCCTTTCAGCGCCATCGGCAGGATGTCTGCCACCGCACCGCAGATCGTGGTACCGTTGGGCGGGCAGACCCTGACGCTGACCCTGGATGCCTTGACAGGCCGCATGACCGGGACACTCGGCACAGCCGCTGTCAATGGCTGGCACGCTGCGTGGAATGCGGTGGCGAACCCCGCCGAGGCCATGCAGGGCTACTACACCGTGGCGCTGAATCTGGCGGATCCTGCGGACAGCGGCGTGGTCACGATTCCCCAAGGCAGTGGCTTTGCCGCGCTGACCGTCGGTCTTGGCGGCACCGTCATGACCACTGGCAAGACGGCGGATGGTGAGACCATCACCAGCGCCAGCTTTCTCGGCGCTGAAGGTGATTTCTGGATCTACACGCCGCTGAACAAGAACTTTGGCTCGGTCCAGGGTGGGCTCCAACTGACCCGGGACGCCCAGGACCTCTTCACGGGCAACGTGGTCCAGGGAGAGCTAACCTGGCTGCGGCCAGCCACTTCCACCACGCTCTATCCCGGCGGCTTCGGCCCGCTTCGCCTGAGCGCCGGAGGTGCCTACCTTGCCCCGGTTAACAAAGGATTTATCATCCTTGGGCTGCCTGCGGCCGGGCTCGTCCAGTTGGGCTTCGCTGATGGCGGGCTGGCACTGTCCCACACCGACCCGGACCTGAGCTTCACCTACACGGACGATGAGAAGATCCTCATGCCGCCAGCTTCGGCGAATCCAGCCGGGGTGACGGTGAGCCTGAACCCAGGCACCGGAGCGCTGGCAGGCACCTTCACGCTGCTGGAGGTCTCTCCGCCGCTGACCCGGGCCAAGGTGCCCTTCACCGGACTGGTCGTGCGCAGCGCGGACGGCCAGCTCCGGGCAGCAGGCTACTTCCTGCTGCCGCAGATTCCGGCCAGCGGCCAAAAGGCCGCCGACGTGCAGGTGCTTTCTGGTGGCGTGCGGCTGCTTGAAGGAACCTTCACAGAGTGATGCCCCCAATGCAGGCGCCCGTGTCCGCGGGCGCCTGCATGACCCCTCAACAGCCTAACAATAAGCATCTCATCCATCCATGCCATGAACCCTGGCCGGATGTCATCACGCACCTTCATGAACAAGGCCCTTCTGCATCTGCACACCTCCGGCTTTTCATCCGCCGAGCGCGTTTCTGGATTGATCGAGCGTGCGTGCTGCCACATTCTCAATTTCCTCGTTTGAAACGTCTCATGCCTGATCCAGTCCCCAAGCCCCCGGCGCGCCGCAACGACCTGGCGGCGTCCAGGGTAAGTTCCGCCATGGCGTTGACGCCGCTGCTGCTGCCTGCCGCGGCTGCGCAGGCGGCGGAGCAGTTCCGGTTCGACACCAGCTACCAGACTTATGATGAGTCGAACGGACGGATGTATGTCGAGTCCTACTATTACCGGGGTGAGATGTTCCTGTCCGAGGACACAAGCTTCCGCTTCCAGATCCTGAGGGATGCCATCAGCGGCAGCACACCGATTGGAGCGCTGCCGGGCGGCTCGCAGCCATTCCTGGTGGAGATCGATGACGTGCGCACGGGCGTGCTGGCGGCGCTTTCCCAGCAGATCTTCGATCATCGTGTGGAGCTGGAGGTGTCCAACAGTCAGGAGAGTGACTACCTCTCCCAGGGCATCTCACTGAGTGACAAATGGGAGCTGAACCAGAAGAACACCACGCTGAACTTCGGCCTGAACTTCCTGAATGACACCATCGTGGTGCGCGGCACGGATGATCAGAACAAGAAGAGCTATGACGCCTTCCTCGGCTTCTCCCAGCTGCTGGACAAAAACACCATTCTCTCGGCCAACCTCACTCTTGGTTATGCGGAAGGCTATCTGAACGACCAGTACAAGGTCATCCAGCGCGACGAACTGTTCACTCCACCACTGGGCCAGCCATTCGTGGTGAACAATGTCTACCGCGAGAACCGCCCCTCCAGCCGTCTGCGCGGCCTCTTGCAGTTCCAGGGCACGCATTATTTCCGCGAGACGAACTCGGCGCTGGATGCGGTGCTGCGCTTTGGCGAGGATGACTACGGCATCTCCTCGCAGATGCTGCAGGTGGAGTGGCGGCAGGGCTTGTTCAAGAAGGTCGTGGAGATCACCCCCTTCTTCCGCTACTACCAGCAGACTGCGGCGGACTTCTTCCACAACTCTTTGAACGAGGTGAACCTTGGCACGCCAGCGGCCTACCCGGATGGCAGCGGACCGAACTACTCGGCGGACTATCGCTTGTCCTCCATGGCCACCATGAGCGTAGGCGTGAAAAGCCGTCTGCGTCTCACGGAAAACCTGAACCTCTCCCTCACCTACGAGCACTATGACATGAGCGGCATGGGTGGTGATCAGGCGCCTGCGGCGTCGTATCCGACAGCGAACATGTGGACCCTGGGCCTGAACTTCACCTTCTGAGGCTAAGCGATGTCCGGCCCTGCCAATCCCCAGCCTGTGGAGCCGGATGCACGTGGCGTCCGCCGGGTGGCCTTCCGGGCACTGGGCACAGACTGCTTCATCCAGTTTCGCTGTGAGGACTCCAAGAAGGCGCTGCAGTTCGTGGCGGATGCACTGGGCTGGCTGAGTGCTTTTGAGGCCAAGTTTTCCCGCTTCAAACCGGACTCCCTGGTGTCACGCATCAATCAAGCAGCAGGCAAAGAATGGGTGCAGGTGGATGCTGACATGGAGACCATGCTGGACCTGGCAGATGCCATGCACCGGCTCACGGAGGGTGTGATGGATGCGGCCATGCTGCCGCTCATCAAGGTGTGGGACTGGAAGGTGGTGCATGAGCGCCTCCCGGGAGATGAGGAAATCACCCGCGCCATGGCCCTTTCCAACTGGAAGGACGTGCAGAGGAAGCGCGGAAAGGTCTTCCTGCCGCGTGAAGGCATGGGACTGGACTTCGGCGGCTTTGGGAAGGAGTACGCTGTGGACCAGGTCATCGGCATCGCTAAGAAACAGGGCATCCTGGATGTGTTGGTGGATCTGGGGCGGGACATTTTTGCCATCGGCGGGAATGGCGTGCATCCCTTCTGGCATGTGGGCATCCAGGACGGCATTCAGACGGAGAAATGCGTGGGTGGCCTCGCCGTTTCTGGTTATGCCGTGTGCGCCTCCGGGGACTATGCGCGGCGGTTCGAGCACAAGGGCCTGCGCTACGGGCATATCCTGGACCGGCGCACGGGCTGGCCGGTGCGGCATGGGCTGCGCGCGGTGACGGTGCTGGCACCCTCCTGCCTGCTGGCGGGCATTTACTCCACCACCGTCTTCGTGCTGGGCCTGCGGGACGGGCTGCGCTTGGCGGACAATGCCAAAGGCATCGAGGCCTGTGTGCAGGACGCCAACGGGGTGCACGTGACACGGGAGTTCCGGCGGTTCCAGGTGCAGGCCGGGTGAGGTGGCCTGAGGGAAACGCATCTTTGCCACAAAACAGGTCTGTTCTGTTTTCTCCGGATGAGGTAAACTGGCGGTTCGTGCTGACACCGTGATGAAAATGCTCCGTTTTCTCGTCCTTCCCGCCGTGCTGCTGCTGCTCAGCAGTTGCTCAAACCATCTCATGCGCGTGAAGCCGTATGAGCGGGGTAATCTGGCGAATCCGCTCATGGATGCAGGTCGTGATCCGCTGCTGCTGGCCATGAGCCAGCACGCTTATTTTTCACGCGAGGGCAGCTTCGGCGGCGGTGGCGTGGGTGGCGGTGGCTGCGGCTGCAACTGAACCTCAGCAGACCTTTTGATCGATCTCCCTTCCCCAACCCTTTTTTGACCCAGTCCCCCCGCATGAATGTCCCTCGTCTCCTTCCGCGCCTGAAACACCTGTGCAAGCGTGCCAGCTCCCTCCTCATGCTGTTTCAGCGCACCCCAGCCGCCCAGCTCCTAATACCGGCGGAGTTCAATCTGGTCTCATCCGCCGCTCTCCTGGACACGACCACCAAGTTCACCATTGCCACTGTGGCGGGATTGACTGCCTATGACAGCGTGGCCGGTGCCACGAACATCACCCAGGTTAGCGGATCATTAAACGTCGTCGCGGGCCAGCCCATGTCCGCCAGCTTCCAGATCACGGGCACGACGTCGCCGCCCAACTCCTGGCAGATCGTGGGCACCCTGCCGGCCGGGCTGAGTCTGCCCAATGTGGAGGGCAATCCTGCTACTCTCTTTGGCACCACGACGGAAGTCGGAAGCAAGACGGTCTCACTCCGGGCCTACCAGGATCTAAACTTTGGCGGGAACGAGTATCAGAAAAACATCACGATCAATGTCAGTGCTCCCGCAATGGCGGCGGTCATCAACAGCCCGGCCTCGGTGACGATCAACAGCGGCCAGTCAACGATGCTCACCGTGTTGGCAGCAGGCCAAGGGCAGTTGACCTACCAGTGGTACCAGGGAAACACCGGGGTCACCACCACCCCGGTGGGCACGAACTCTTCCTCTTTCACCACCCCCGTGCTGACTAGCACGACCCGATACTGGGTCAAGGTGTCCAACGCGGCCAACCCCGGTGGGGCCAGCTCGGACACGGCCATCGTCACGGTGCGTCAGCCGGCGGTTATCACCAGTCAGCCGGTGCCCATCACCATATTTACCACCGAGACCACGACTCTCTCGGTCACAGCCACAGGAGAGGCACCGCTGTTCTATCAGTGGTATCAGGGGACCAGTGGTAACACGACCACCCCGGTGGGCACGAACTCCCGCTTCTTCACCACCCCCTCGCTGCTGGTCACCACCAGCTACTGGGTGAAGGTGAGCAATGCCGCCAATGTCCTGGGCGTCTTCTCGAGCACCGCCACGGTCACGGTTGAGATGGCATCGGATCCGACGATCCGGACAGAGCCCATCCTGCCACCGGCACGGACCAATCTGCCCTACAGCACCCTCCTGCGGGCCGTGGGCGGCAGGCAGCCCTATACATGGACGATCCTAGAGGGAGATCTGCCGGAAAACATGTTCCTCAGCGAAGGCGGAGTGATATCCGGGACCAGTTCCAGCATTGGCACCAGCACAGTCAATGTGCAGCTCACCGATGGTGATGCCAAAACCGACACTCGTACCTTCACCCTGGAGATCAGTGACCTCAACATTGACACCACCAGCCTGCCTGCGGGCACGCATGGAAAGGCCTACTCGACCACACTGACAGCTTCCGGGGGTGGTGAGCCGTATACATGGTCCTTCCCAGCCGAGACGCTTCCGCCTCTGGGCCTAACGCTCAGCCCTGAGGGCCTGCTCTCCGGCATCCCCAATGCGGCGGGGAATATCAACGTCGAGATCGAGGTCGCCGATGCCAATGGTTTCACCGTCTCCAAGACTCTCGCGCTGCAGGTGGCGCCGAGTGACCTGAGCATCCTCACCGCAGCCCTGCCGACAGCGGTGAAAGGCATGGCCTACTCCGCCTCCCTGGCTGCTTCGGGAGGAGACGGCACCTACACCTGGCAGGTGCTCGCCGGGCCGCTGCCAACTGGGGTCACCCTCACCACGGCTGGGGTGCTCTCTGGCATACCCACCGCCGCTGGAGGAGCGATGGTCATGGTGCAAGTCACGGATGGTGCGGGTGTCATCTTGTCCAGGACCTTGCCGCTGCCCTTCTCTGAAAAAGCGGTGAAGCCAATCGTGAATGCCGTGCAGTTCCCCGTCATCACGGTGGGCACCACTTTCAACCAAACGGTGACCGCGCAGTATCACCCGAAGACTTTCACCATCACCGGCCTGCCAAAGGGGCTGAAAGCCGCGCCTAGTGGAGCCATCACGGGTATCCCGGATGTCTCTGGCATCTTCAATGTGCAGATCCGTGCCACGAACGGCGCCGGCAGCAGCACGGTGGTCACGGCCAAGCTCACGGTGAAGGCCTTGCCTAAAAATTGGGTCGGCACATTTGGCGGCATCATCGCACGTCATAGCAGCACGAACCGCAACCTCGGCGGCCAGTTTTCGCTCACCATCACCACGACTGGCAGCTACTCGCTGAAGATCACCGGAGCCCTGCCTAACACGAAGGTGGCGCAGGGCGCGCTCGCCATCACGTCCATCAGCGGACGTGTCGTCGCCAGCGCTCCATCCATCATCACCATCCCCGTCCTGGCGGGAGCTGCGGTGAACCTGAACATCGACAGTGAAGACGGTGATGTCAGCGGCACGGTCGGCGATGCGGCCGTGACCGGCTGGCGCTCGGCCTGGAATGTGGTCACAGAGCCTGCGGAGCACTTGGCGGGCTACTACAGCATGGCGCTGGATCTGACGGATCCCGGAGATTTCCTGATGAGCAACATCCCCCAGGGCAGCGGCTTTGCCACCTTCAGCGTCAGCTCAGGCGGCACCTATGCCATCACTGGCAAAACAGCGGATGGCGAGAGCATCACCAGCGCCGGTTTTGTCAGCAAAGGCGGGGATCTCTGGCTCTGCGCATCTCTGAACAAGGGCCTGGGTTCCGTTCAAGGCACACCGGAGCTCGAGGAAGATGCCCAGGGGCTCTTTGCAGGGAATGTGATCGAGGGTCAGGTGACTTGGCTCCGTCCGTCCATCATCACCAGCACCCTGTATCCAGGCGGGTTCGGGCCTTTGAACCTCGCGGTCGAGGGAGCTTATCTGGCTCCGTCTAACAAAGGATTTATCATCCTCGGCCTCCCCGACGCGGGCACCACGCAGCTGGAATTCACCGATGGCGGTCTGGCGCTTTCCAACACCGATCCGGACATGCTCTTCACCTATACGGATGACAACAAGATCGTGCCGCCGGTCGCCTCGGCGAATCCAGGCAAGGTCACCGTGACCCTCAGCGCCACCACTGGAGCAATGGCGGGAACCTTCAGCCTTCTGGAACCTTCCGGCTTTGCGCGTAACAAGGTGCCTTTCACCGGACAGATCGTGAGAATGGGGAACAACAATCTGCATGCCGCTGGCTATTTCCTGCTGCCGCAAATCCCCGTCGGCAATCAGAAGCCGACGACCGCGCCCGTGCTCTCCGGAGGTGTGCAGATCAAGAGCGGAGAGCCCGGCTAGCAGGAGTGCATTGTTCACGCTTGAGCGTGTTCAATGAACTCCCGAACACACGCTGAAGCGTGAACAACATACTCAAGCCATCGTGAGCACAGAGTCGCGATCGGCGTGGGTCATCTCACGCCATTGGCCGGGTTCTAGATCGGCGGGCAACACCAGGCCGCCAATGCTCTCACGATGCAGTGCTGTCACGAGACAGCCCACACGGCCAAACATGCGTTTGATCTGATGATGACGGCCTTCGTGAAGGGTCACGCGGGCGCTTGTTTCCGAAAGCAAGACAAGCTCCGCAGGAAGCGTGACGATGTCTTCCGCCGCGAAATGAAAACCCTGGGCAAACGCAGCCACGGCCTCAGCCAGAATGGGCACATCCGTCTGCACGAGATAGGTCTTCGGCACCTTGGAACCGGCATCCATGAAGCGCTTTGACCATTTGCCATCATTGGTTAGGAGTAACAAGCCTGTGGACCAGCGGTCCAGACGACCGGCGATGTGCAACGTGTGCTTGTCCGGGTCTTCGATGAGATCGATCACGGTGCGATGCTCCGCATCCACCGTGGCGCTGACCACGCCGCCGGGTTTGTGCATCATGAGATAGAGCGCGCGCTCCGCCTGTTGCACGACTTCTTCATCCAGCATCACGCTCATGAAGCGGTCGATCTCATGCTGGTTGCCCAAGCTGACCTGTCCGTCCACGAACACACGACCCGCGGCGATGAGCCGATGAGCCTCGCTGCGGCCTAACGAACGATGTTTGGCGATGACACGGTCCAGCTTCATGGCTTCACATGGGCTGGAACCTCCAGCATCTGCCATTCACCTTCTTCCAGATCGCCCAGCGTATGCGGGCCAAAGGTCTCGCGATGCAACTTCTCCACATGCAAGCTCTGGCTGGCAAACATGCGGCGCACCTGATGATAGCGCCCCTCCGTGATGGTGAGGCGCGCGGTCTTGGTTGAGACGATTTCAAGCTTCGCAGGCAAGCAGGGTCTCTCCTCGCCACGTAGCATGAGATCACCTTTGGCAAATGCTTCGATGAGGTGCGGCTCAAGATCACGATCAAGCTCGGCGAGGTAGGTCTTTTCCACATCCGCCCTCGGCGAGGTGTAGCGCTGCACCAGCGTGCCGATGTCCGTGATCAGCAGCAGACCGCTGGTGTCCTTGTCGAGCCGGCCAATGCTCGTCACCGCCGGGTTGCGATCCAGCCACTGCGCGGGCAGCAGCTCATAGATGGTCGGGCCTTCGCCATCGCTATGCGTGCAGACATAGCCCACAGGCTTGTGCAGCATCACCAGCAGGCCGTCCGGTGCTTCCAGCTTTTTGCCATCCAGCGTGATCGTGTGGGGATCCACGCGCTGGTCATGCTTGGCCAAAGGCGCGCCATTCAGCTTCACGCGGCCGGCTTTCACCAAGCCGACGGCTTCCTTGCGCGAGCAATAGCCGAGGGAGGAGAGAAGCTGGTCGAGACGGCGCATGAAGAGACTGGGTGACTGCGGATGCCATGCGCGCGACAGGATGTCATGCAGGAATTGCAGGTCCACGCTTCGGATAGAGCACAAGATGGGTGGACGTTGATACTCCTAACCAACCCCACGTCATGAAGATGCGTCTGCTTCTCTGCCTGCTGGCCGCTGCGACGATCGCCAGCGGTGAGGAGGCTGTGGAGATGGCCAAGCGCAGCCTGCCCTTCATCAAGGAGAAGGGCCTTGCCTGGATCGAGGACCGTCAGTGCGCGAGCTGCCACCAGATCCCCTCCATGCTGTGGAGCCTGAACAGCGCCATGAAAGCCGGCCTTGATGAAGGCAAGGAAACCGCCCAGTGGACACCGTGGGCCGCCGATTGGAAGCACTGGAACCAGACTGGTGAGAAGGATGGCGTGGACAAGGTCTCCTCCTTCAATGTCGACACCATGGCGTGGCTGTTGCTCGGACGTGATGCTGCCTTGCCAGCACCGACATGGACCACAGACTTCCGTGCACAGATCCTGAAGAATCAGCAGGCGGACGGCTCATGGAAAGCGCAGGGGCAACTGCCGCTCGGCAAACGGCCACTTCGCGAAATCAACGAGGTCACAACGATGTGGTCGCTGCTCGCGCTGCAAGGTTATGCAGGTCAGGAAACGCCTGCGGAGGTGCTCAAGAAAGCAGACGAGTATCTGGCCAAAGCGGTGCCAGGTCAGAGCACCGAGTGGCATGCCGTGAAGCTGCTTTTGAAGCGGGGTGATGCAGCCTTGCGCGAGACTTTGCTGAAGCTCCAGCATGAGGATGGAGGCTGGGGCTGGCTGTCCCAGGAGCCGAGTGATGCTTTTGGCACCGGTATGGCGCTTTATGTCCTCGCCCGCGATGGCCTGCCTGCCGATCACGCGGCCCGACGAAAGGCCGTGCAGTTTTTGCAGAACACCCAGAAACCCAATGGTTCATGGGCCGTGCCGAGCACTCGGGCACGGGACAAGAACAAGGTCAACAACACCGCCACCTACTGGGGCACGGCCTGGGCCGTGATCGGTCTGCTGGAGACACCGGGAAAGAACCTGGCCTCTGCTCCCGAATCAGTGTCATCCTCTGCATCCCCATGAAACTCAGCCTGACCTTCGCCACCCTCTTTGTCGCCTCCTTCATCCACGCCGCTGATCCGCAGCCGCCCGAAGGTTTCAAAGCCATCTTCAATGGCAAGGACCTCACCGGCTGGTATGGCCTGAATCCGCACAGTACCGTGAAGCTCTCCGGTGAAAAGAAAGAAGCCGCGCTGAAGACGATGCGCGATGAATTCGCCTCCAACTGGAAAGTGGAAAATGGCGAGCTCGTCAATGACGGCCACGGCCCCTACGCCACCACGGATGCCGAATATGGCGACATCGAGTTCCTCATCGAGTACAAGACCGTGCCGAAGGCTGACAGCGGCATCTACCTGCGCGGCACACCGCAGGTTCAGATCTGGGACAAGACGCAGGTCTTCGACCCCAAGAAGCCGGACCGCAAACCGCATCTCGGCTCCGGCGGTCTCTTCAACAACACACCCGGCAAACCCGGCCGTGATCCCCTGGTGCTCGCCGACAAGGAGTTCGGTGAGTGGAACGCCTTCCGCATCCGCCAGATCGGCGACCGCACCTGGGTCTGGCTGAATGACAAGCTCGTCGTCGATGGCGCCGTGATGGAAAACTACTGGGACACCAAGCGAGAAACCCCGCTCCCCGCCAAAGGCCCCATCATGCTGCAAACCCACGGCGGCGAGATCCGCTGGCGGAATCTCTTCGTGAAGGAGATCAGTCCCGAGGAGGCGAAAAAGATTCTGGCGGAAGCGAAGAAGCAGTGAGTTACCGCAGATCGCTGCCCAAGTCCCTCGCGCAGGTGAATGGCTCACTTGCGCGCGTTTTGCGCTCTTGGGCGTAGTATCGGGGAAGCATGAAGCCCTACAAGGACACGGATGGGAACTCAGGCATCTCGGCCTATAGGTGTGGAGATGGCTGGATTCGCGTCCGGTTCAAGGAGGGCGGGACTTACGAGTACCGGGCAGCGGAGATCGGTGCGGCACATTTGAAGGCGATGAAGCGGCTCGCCGAGGCGGGAAAAGGTCTAACCACTTATATCAACGCGAACAGCCGGGTGAGGGATGGGTATTCACGGCGGTGGTGAGATGAGGTGGTGGAGAAGGCTGGCCGCTCCCAGTGAATCAGAAAACGTTTCAGTCTTATGTCCCTGCCATGCCCCGGTTGATCAGCTCCAACGCGGCCAAAGCCGCCACGACAATCACCGCGAAGACGAGCATGCGGCGCCAGAAGGTTCGCTGACAAGCCGTCAACACCAAGGGTTCGCGCTTGTGAGCGCGAGACGCAAGCCAGACGGGAAGAACGACTTCCAACAGAAGCCACCCTCCAATAACGACATAGATGATCCAGGTGTTGTCCATCAAGCCAGCAACGGCTTCACCACATGCCCATGCACATCGGTGAGGCGGTAGTTGCGGCCTTGGAAGCGGTAGGTGAAGCGCTCGTGGTCGAAGCCGAGGAGGTGCATGACGGTGGCCTGGAAGTCGTGAACGTGGACTTTGTTTTCGGCGACGTGGAAGCCGAGGTCGTCACTGCTGCCGTAGTCAAAACCGGCCTTAGCACCACCGCCGGCCATGAAAAGGGTGAAGCAGTCGGGGTAATGATCGCGGCCGAGCACCTTGCTGGCAGCCGTGCGGCCTTCGCGGAAGGGGGTGCGGCCGAATTCGCCGCCCCAGATGACGAGGGTGTCCTCCAGCAGACCACGCTGCTTCAGGTCCTTGATGAGAGCGGAGACGGGCTTGTCCGTGGCGGCCATCTTTTTGGTTAAGCCATCGGTAATGCCAGAGTCGGCGCTGGTGCCGTGGAAGTCCCAGCCCCAGTCGAAGAGCTGCACGAAGCGCACGCCTTGCTCGACCAGTCGACGGGCCAGCAGACAGTTGTTGGCAAAGCTGGCCTCGCCGGGCTTGGCACCATAGGCTTCGAGCGTGGCGGCGTTCTCTTTTGAGATGTCCATCACCTCCGGCACGCTGGTCTGCATGCGATACGCGAGCTCGTATTGAGCGATGCGCGTGACGGTTTCCGCATGGCCGAGCTCAGCGGCTTGCAGCTCATTGAGCTCACGTAGCGCATCGAGAGTCTTGCGGCGGAGATCGCGGCTCATGCCGGCGGGATTGCTGGCAAAGAGCACAGGATCACCCTTGCTGCGGCACTGCACGCCCTGATAGACGCTGGGAATGAAGCCGCTGCCCCACAGACCCTGGCCGCCGCTGGGCTGGGTGCCGCTGGAGATGAGGCTGACGAAGCCGGGGAGATCCTGGTTCTCCGTGCCGAGGCCATAAGTGACCCAGGAGCCGAGCGAGGGACGCCCCTGCCGCGCATGACCGGTGAAGAGCAGCAGCTCGGCAGGGGCGTGGTTGAACTGATCCGTGTGCATGGACCGCACCATGCACATCTCATCGGCGATGGTATGGAAGTTCGGGCAGGCATCGCTCATCCACAGGCCGCCTTTGCCGTACTGCTTGAAAGTGCGTGGCGTGCCCATCAGCTTCGGCACGCCGCTGGTGAAGGCGAAGGTGCGGCCCTTGAGCACGGAGTCGGGGCAGTCCTGGCCGCTACGCTTCACGAGCTCCGGTTTGTAATCAAAGAGGTCCAGGTGCGGCGGCGCGCCGGACATGTGCAGGTAGATGACCCGCTTCGCCTTGGCTGCGGCGGGGGCCTGACGAGGGGCGAGGGGATTGTCCGCCTTCGGCAGGGCCGAGGCGTCCTGCTGCAACGCGTGCATGGCGATGGCGCCCAGGCTGAACTGACCCGCATTGCCAAGGAACTGGCGGCGGGTGCGGAGCTGGAGCTGATCGTGATGGACGGGGGACATCGTCATGGGGGGAGTACGGACCTCTGGCGGGGTTTTGTGCTGAATTGAGCGAAGTGGGCGGGATTGTGCCTGGAGAGGGTGGACCTCTGCCAGACTGCATTTTTCACCTGCGCAGATGAGCGGGCCGCTTCATGGTCACACATTCACCACCATGACCCGCACTCAAGCTGACGACCTCCCCTGGACCGCGCAAAACTCTCCTCAAGGCAAATACGGGGTGCTTCGGCGTGCCTTGAGCCAGGTGACGGGAGGTCAGAAGGACATCGGCACCTGGGGTGGGGGGCATCCGTTTGATGTGGAGATTCATCGCGTGCCAGCGGGGCAGACCAATTTTCCGTTTCATGAGCATGCGGCGCAGTGGGAGGCCTATTACATCCTCAGTGGCTTCGGCGAGATGCGCACGTCCAAGGGGAATGAAGCCGTGAAGGCGGGTGACTACCTCGTATGTCCTCCGGGCGAGGCGCATCAGCTCATCAACAGTGGTGTGGACGATCTCACGTTCCTCGTCATCGCCGATCATCCGGTGGCGGACCTCATTCACTACCCCGATTCGAACAAGTGGCTGGCGAAGCCGCAGAAGAAGGTCTTTGAGATGCAGGACGTGGACTACTTCAAAGGCGAGGAATGAGGGCGCAGCTTGCCGAGGAATTTGCGTGACCAGTCGGCTTCGTTGGTGAAGCTCTGCGCCTCATAAAAGCGCAGCAGGCTTTCCTCGCGCTTCATGAGGTCGAAGCGCACATGCAGGTGCAGCTTGCGCAGGCAGACCGGGCAGAGGCGCATGGGCTGGGCGTCGGCCTCGTCCAGGTGGTTGGAGCCGTTCATGAGGCACTCAAAGAACACGCAGTGCTTGATGCCAAACATGTGGCCCATCTCATGCGTGAGCACCTTGCAGCTGCGCTTGAAGATGAGCGCGCGCAGATCCGCCGCGGAGGTGTTGCCATGGAAGGTGGGATCATAGCGCGCGAAGCTGAACACACCCGCGCCGCCCTGGAGCATGGCCTGGCCAAAGACAAAATTCCAGCTCTCGTCTGGATACAGGTCCTCCATGGTCACGGCGATGACGGCATAGGCGACGGCAGGCTTTTGGTTAGGCAACCAGGACAGGATGTCCGTGGTCAGAAGCTGGCGCTTGTTCGTGTTGCTGTTGATGCGGGTCTTCGCGGGCACTTTGTCCACCGGCACGGCAGGCAGGATGCTGGTGGGCATGGCAAAGAACTGCTCGCAGTAGCGGCGAAGATTCTCCAACGAGGGTGCCTTGGGTCCGAACTCACCGATGGGCAGGATGGCGAGGGCGCGCAGATCTGTGCGCGGTTTCACGCGTGGGAGGATGAGGCGATACTGATCATAGGTCTGGCCCTTCTCATCATGCTGTGCCAGCCAGTCACTAGGCCCAGGTTTTTTGATGGGTGCATGCAGAGCGGCGTCATCTTCAAAGGCGGCGCGTTCCAGAGGCGAGGCTGTGAGTAGCGAACCGATGGCATCGCCGCGCGAAGGCCAGGCGGGTTTGCTGGAAGCGGTCTGCGCCTCTGCCTGAAGCAGAGTGAGGCCGAGAAAGATGCCCGCGAGGAACGGTGGGATGTTCCGGGAGGCATGGGAGCGAGAGCGGGGGGAAGGAATCGCTGAGTCCATGACAGGAAGATGTTTTCAGAAGGGGCTTCGCTTGCCAAGCTTCCTCATTACTCCCGTTTCAAATCATCCATCCTCTCCATTGCGCATCGGCATTGTCGGCTCCGGCACGGCCGGTCCTGCGGCGGCGATCTTTCTGGCGCGCAGCGGTCATGAGGTGAGCTTGCTAGAGCGGGCACCGGTGAAGCTGCCCGTGGGTGCAGGTTTCCTGCTGCAGCCCACGGGCCTCAGCGTGCTGAAGCAACTCGGTCTTGAGGAGGCGCTGCTGCCGCACACAGCGCACATCACCAAGCTCTGGTGCCGGACGCGCTCGGGCCGTGTGCTGCTGGATTTGCCGTATGCGGAACTGGGTGCGGATCTCTTTGGAGCGGGGACGCATCGAGCCACCTTGCTGGATCTTTTGCTGGATGCTGCGGCACAGTCGGGCGCGCGCATTTTGTGGGATTCAGCGGTCACGCGCATGACGCGTGATGCAACCGGACGGCCAAGCTTGCATGATCATCATGGCATCTCACACGGGCCTTTTGATCTGGTGCTGATCTGTGATGGAGCGCATTCCACACTGCGAGATCAATCCGGCGTGCGCAGCCGTGTAAGTCGTTATCCTTGGGGCGCCCTGTGGTTCATCGGCAACCGGACGGCGGAGTTTGATCCGCAGGTGCTGTGGCAATCCGTGGGCTGCACACGGGAACTGACGGGCTTCCTGCCCACGGGCACGCGTGAAGATCTGCTGAGCATGTTCTGGAGCATCCGCCTGGATCAGATGGAGGCGTGGAGGCAGTTGCCGCTGGACGCGTGGAAGCAGCAGATCCTCTCACTGGCACCTCAGGCGGAGGGTTTTCTCACGCAGATCGAATCCCACGCGCAGGTCGCCACGGCGGTGTATCATGATGTGCGCCTGCCGTGCTGGCATGGGGACCGCGTGGCGATCCTGGGCGATGCCGCGCATGCACTGAGTCCGCAGCTCGGCCAAGGTGTGAATCTGGCGCTCATGGATGCGGCCACGCTGGCCTCGGCCTTGTCACGGGTGCCTTTGAATGAAGCGCTGGCCACCTACTCGCGCGAGCGCCGTGCGCATCTGCGCTTCTACCAGTTTGCTACTCGCTGGACCACGCCGTTTTTCCAGTCGGATCTTTTGCCGCTCGGGTGGATGCGGGATCTGGTTTTTCCGATCATTCAAAGAGTGCCGATGCTCCGCCGTCAGATGACCGCGACGATGGCAGGCGGGAAGACGGGTCCGTTTTCGAGTTTGAAGAAGTTGGACCCCTCATGAAAATGAGGTGCTCACCCTGATTCGTGGTCTGTTTTACAGGATTAACAGGATGCACAAGATTAACATGATTGAATCTCTTTCTGTTAATCCTGTCCATCTTGTGAATCCTGTCGAATAAGCCTGTTCTTTTCTGCCAGGCGTTTTCGTCCCAGCACCTTTCTTCTTCATGCCTCGCCTCATCGCCATCGTCGCCATGTCCTCGAACCGTGTCATCGGACGTGATGGCACGCTGCCGTGGCATTTTCCGGAAGATCTAAAATTCTTCAAACGCACGACGATCGGGCATCCGATCCTGATGGGGCGCACGACGTTTGAGTCGATCGGTCGGCCGCTGCCAGGAAGACAGAATGTGGTGCTGAGCCGCACGATGGATTCACGCGAAGGCATCACGGTGATCCGGGATGTGTCCGAACTCGCTCACGTGTGTCCGGACGCGGAGACCGTGTTCGTCATCGGCGGTGCGCAGGTTTATGCGGAGCTGCTGCCAAAGTGCGACGGACTTTACCTGACGTGGATTGAGCAGGCCTATGAGGGCGATACCTTCCTGCCGCCGTTCGAGCATCTCTTTGAGCTCAAGGAAGTGCTCGAGAAAACCGAGGCGCTCGAGTTCCGATATTATGAACGGAAATGAAGAAGCCATTTTCAACCGCTAATGAGACGCTGATAGGACGCTAATAAAAGCCATTCCATTTTGGTTTGGCTATTAGCGTTTAATTAGCGTCATATTAGCGGTTAAACTTTTGGTTACGCTGATTGCACTGCTTGTGTCGGAGTACTGCTTCTTGTCCACCACCAGCTACCAAGAAGAGCCGCGAGCAGGAGCAGGAGCCAGAGAGAGGAGTGCGGGTCGGATTCCATGGTGGTTTCGACCTGGGTGACTTTGAGCTTGGAGAGGTCCTGGAAGGGTTTGGCGCCGCTGAGATCAGCCTCACGGGCATCGGCGAAATGCGCGGCGCCGGTGAGGAGGAGGGTATCGGCCTGTTTGACCTCGAAGAAGGCGGGCTGCGCTGGAGCACGCAGCAGATGGGCTTGGGCGACTGGCACGCTGATCTGGCTGGCAGGCGTGCGTGCGGCCAGGATGAGCGGCGCGGCCTTGGCATCCGAGAGATGCGCGAGGACGAGACGCTGGCGGAGATCGAAGTTCGCCGCCTCGGGCGCGATCTTCTCCTCGCGGATGCTTTGCAGGAAGCGATGCAGCAAGACGGCGAGCGCGGGGAGCTTGCGAGCGTTGCTGCTGAGCAGATCAAAATGACAGAAGAGCTGCTGCGCGCCGAGCGGTGTGCGGCGCAGGCTGATGAGCGGCCGCTCACCCTGCCAGAGCAGCACGCGGTCACGCTGATCACGCGGGACGATCATGCCTTCACGAACGAGCAGCGACTGCCAGTTGAGCCCATCGATGAGCGGATGAGATTCGGCGACGATGCTATCACGAAGCCACGCGACCTTGTCGCCCTTCGCAGTTGAGGCAAAGACCATCGCGTGCTGGTCTTGACCGAGAGCCGTGCTGGGAGGCCAGACGAGGCCGCGCACATCGGCCTCGGCGCTAGACATAACCAAACGTGTGTCAGCGAACTTGGAGAAGAGATCTCGCAGTTCCACACTGCCATCCTGCACGGGTAAGGCAGGCACCTGCAGGCCGAGGATCTTGGGTTTGGGCCGGAGCGCAGGAAGCGTGTCATCCAGCGTTAAGGCATCTGCGGTGAGCTGAAGGGTGAGCTCGTCCTCTTTGGGAAAGGGACCGCTGAGGGTGCGGGTTTCCTGCGCAGCGAGCGTGACTTTCGTGGGGGCGGAAGTCTTGCCACCACTGATCGCAAGCCACTCGCGATCTTGCGGAGAGGCGCCGTAGTTTCGCAGCAGCGCACGCCAGAAGAGCTGTCCGTCCTTTTCCTCCACGGTGATGCCGGCCCAACCAACATTAGGTGTCTCATGGCCCGTGGAGACGAGCGCGGCCTCATAGGGCAGTTGTTCAGGCAGGACGTGATCACTGATCAAAATCACACTGCCCTCAGCGCCCACCAAACCACGAGCGGTGCGCAGGGCAGGGGTGAAGTCATGCACGCCGAGCAGGGGCTGCCATTTCGGAAGAGCGGCTTTCAGGTCCGAAGAGGAGGCACCGTGATAGAGGGCGGGTTCCTCGGGGTCCGAGGAGAGCAGGGTCAACTCCACACGAGCCAGGGGCGAGAGGAGGGTCTCCAGCGTATCGCGCACGGCCTTTTCGGTCTCGGTGCGGAAGGCGGACATGGAGGCGGAACTGTCCATGACCAGGGCGATGCGCTGCAGGGCATCGTTTTTCAGCCAGCGAGGTCCGGCGAGCAGCCAAGTGAGCACCAGCACCATCAGGAGCTGCAGCCAGAGCGGGATGGAGGGGCGCAGGCGCTCAAAACGATTGCCCGTTTCCGACTCGCGCCGCATCTGCTGGAGCAGGAAAAGCGTGGTCACCACCTCCTTGCGGCTGCGCCTTTGGAGAAAGTGAATGGCCAGCACCACCGGCAGGCCGAGCAGGCACCAGAGGGCGGCGGGATGGGCGAGAAGCATGGCTGGAAAGTGCCTTTGAAAAAATTCCGCCCCTTTTTGCACCATTCGGACAGGATTGTCCACCCTGCGGGATGCGCTTGCCTGAGGGCAAACGCGGCCTACTCTCCACGCCCGTTTTCTCCTTCTAAATCCCATGTGGAAAGGCCGTTTCTCCCAGCCCACCAGCCAGCTCGTGCAGAGTTATGGCGAATCCGTGTCCTTTGACTGGAGGCTTTTCGCGCATGACATCCGCGGCTCGATCGCCCATTCCAAGGGCCTCGTGAAGGCTGGGATCATCACGGCGGACGAGCAGGCGCAGATCGAAAAAGGTCTGCTCACCATCCAGCACGAGATCGAAACTGGGAACTTTGAGTGGAAGGAATCCCTCGAGGACGTGCACATGAACATCGAGGCCGAGCTGACGAAGCGCATCGGCCCTGCGGGTGCCAAACTGCACACCGCTCGCAGCCGGAACGATCAAGTGGCCACGGATGTGCGCCTTTATACAAGGGATGCGGTGGATGCTGTCATGGTGCTGATCCAGGGTCTGCAACGCGCTTTGGTGGAAGCCTCCGAGCGCAGCGGCGGTGCGGTGGTGCCGGGCTACACGCATCTTCAGCGCGGCCAGCCCGTGCTGTTTGCGCACCATCTGCTCGCCTATGTCGAGATGCTGGCACGCGACATCGCCCGTCTGCAGGATGCCCGGAAGCGCATTGATGTGATGCCGCTCGGCTCGGGCGCTCTCGCTGGTTCGACGATCATCCTGGATCGTGAATATGTGGCCAAAGAACTTGGCTTCTCCGCCGTGACTCAGAACAGCATGGATGCTGTGAGCGACCGCGATTTCGCCACGGAGGTGCTTTTCACCATCGCGCTTTGCGGTGTGCATCTCTCCCGCTTGAGCGAGGACGTCATCCTCTGGTGCAGCGCCGAGTTTGGCTTCGTCACGCTCAGTGATGCGCACACCACCGGCTCGTCCCTGATGCCGCAGAAGAAGAACCCGGATGTGGCCGAACTGACGCGCGGCAAGTCCGGACGTCTCGTCGGCAATCTTATGGCCATGCTGACGCTGCTGAAGGGCCTGCCGATGACCTACAACCGCGACATGCAGGAGGACAAGGAGCCGCTCTTTGACAGCCTGGACACGATCAAGGCCGCCCTGGCAGTGTTTGCGGAGATGATCGCTGGCATGGAGGTGAATGAGACCCGCACCCGTGCGGCCACCAGCGACCCCATGCTGCTCGCCACGGACCTCGCGGACTATCTGGTGAACCACGGTGTGCCCTTCCGCTCCGCGCATGAAGTGATCGGCAAGCTCGTCGCGCACAGCATCTCGGAGAAGGTGGCTTTCGCCGATATCCCGCTGGCAAAGTATCAGGAGTTCTCACCGGCTTTTGAGGCGGATCTTTTTGCCTGCCTGAACCTGGAAACCGCCCTCGCCGCGCGCAAGGGCATCGGCGCTCCCTCGCCGCAGAATGTGGCCGCGCAGATCGCCCGCTGGAAGGAGGCGCTTTCGTGATGGATGCCCCTCGTAGCGGAAGACGTGAGTCTTCCGACGAAGCTCCCGAGACCTCGGAAGACTCACGTCTTCCGCTACAGTTTCCGCTGTTCCATGAGCAGGCTCGTCCAGGCTGGAACACGGTCAAGGACGAGCGTCTTTTCGACAACCCGCACATCAGTGTGGACCGTGTCGAGGTGACCACCCCGAACCGCCAGGAGAAGCCTGTGCCCTGGATGGTGGTGAAGCGAAAGGCCGCCGTGGCCATCGCGCCCATCACGGCTGAGGGCGAACTCGTCATGATCCACCAGGAGCGCATCCCCGTGGCGGAAGAGTGCCTGGAGTTCCCGGCGGGCCAGATTGATTGCCCGGTGCCGCAGGTGACCTGCGACCTCGTCACAGAGACAGCTTTGCGTGAACTGGCGGAGGAAACGGGCTACGGCCTGGCCCCCGGCGGCACGCTGGAACCGCTCGGTTGGTTTCTTCCTTCGCAAGGATTTACCGACGAGCACGTTTATCTATTCAAGGCGGAGCCCGTGTGTGTCGTCAGCCATCCCTCACCGGATGGAAGCGAACACATCAGCCCCGCGCGACTTGTGAGCCCAGGAGAATTGCGGAGGATGATCGCTGCCAATGAGATCACCACCGCCCTGACGCTGGCACTTTACGCGCGGATGGCGGCGAAGGGATCGATCTAAACCCCCTTACATTACCGCACCCTCATCCCTTCACCCCGTTATGTGGCAAGGCCTCCTCAACAAAGCTTTCAAAGCCCGCGAAAAAATCGCCCTGAACCTCAATCCTAACGACGAGGAAAAGCCCTTCCTCGATCACCTGGATGATCTGCGGACGATGCTGATGCGGATGATCATCACGCTGCTGGTCTCCACCATCGGCACCTTCATCTTCTACAAGGAGCTGTTCCGGATCATCCTGTATCCGCTGGTGCTCGCCGGCTTCGCACCAGACATTGACTCGGCCATGGGCCTGCTGATCAACACGGACATCGCCGGTCCCTTCATGATGGCGGTGAATGTGGCCTTGATCGCGGGTGTGATCATCGCCTTCCCGCTCCTCTTCATCTTCCTGCTGCAGTTCGTGCTGCCGGGTTTGCATAACAAGGAGAAGAAGCTGCTCTTCCCCGCCATCGCCATCGGCACCGGCCTGTTTGTGGGCGGCTGTCTCTTTGCCTACTGGATGGTGCTGCCACGAGCGCTCATTTTCTTCGCTGAATTTGCCGGAACCATGGGTGCGAAGCAGATGTGGGAAATCGGTGCCTATGTCACCTTCACCACGCGGTTCATTTTGGTCTTCGGCATCGCTTTCGAATTGCCGGTGGTGGTCATGGCGCTGGTGAAGCTGGACATTCTCACCTTCAAGATCATGAAGAAGACATGGCGGCATGCCCTGATCGCCATCACGCTGTTCGCGGCGGTGATCACGCCGACTCCGGACGTGCTGACGCTCATGCTCATGTCTGGCCCGCTGTATGTGCTCTATGGCATCTGCGTGGTGCTGGCCTACTTCATGGAGAAGAAGGACCGCGAAGCCTTCCCTGAGTACTATGCCGAGCTCGAGAAGGACGAGAAGGAGCTCGAGAAGCCACCGGAAAAAGACGAGTGGGACAACGAGAACTACAACCCATGGTTCTCCGAGGACGACCAGGACAAGGACATCGACGACGAGTACCAGAAGCCACGTCCGTCCGCCCCTCCGCCCTCCGTGGAGAAGGCCTCGAACACCGTGCCGATGAGCGATGAGCCTGCGCAGGAGGAAGGTGAAGACCAGGGCTCGGTGATGCCGGATGAGGACGAAAAGCCCGCCGACACCCCCAAGCCTGCCTCCGAGAAGACCACCGAAGAGCTGGCTCGTGAGGACGAGAATCGCAGCGGCAATCCGCCGATGTGAGCCTGACAGCCTCCAGCCCTTCGAAAACGCTCCCAGCCTCCGAATAACACCAATGACCAAGCCCCTGAAGGCTTGGTCATTGGTGTTTGGCCAGGGGCTCCCAAGGTGCAAAAAACTCGGCTTCAGGCGGCAAAATCACATCTCGTCTTGCTATCAGTCTCAATAAGGTCTACGGCTGGTCTCAACATGGATCCCCGAATCAAAGAGCGGCTCGAAGCCCATCTCACCAGCGCCGGCCTTCGCCGCACCAAGCAGCGTGAGGTCATTGTGGAGGCCGCATTTGCCACGGACGACCACTTCAATGCCGAGGAACTGCTGGAGAAGACCCGCAAGCTCGACCGCACCATCTCCCGCGCCACGATCTACCGCACCCTCCAGCTTCTGGTGGAGTGCGGACTCCTGCGCGAGGTGGATCTGGGCCGCGACCAGACCTTCTACGACCCAAACTTTCTCGACAAGCCGCAGCATAATCACCTTATCTGCCTGGACTGCGACCGCGTGGTGGAGTTTGAGGACGATAACGCCGCGCTGCTTCACGACTGCATCACCCGCCGTCTGGGTTTCCAGCCGAGCATGAAGGCCATGCGCATCGAGGCGAAGTGCGATGAATTCGCCCGCAGCGGCAGTTGCCAGTTCAAGACGGCACGCGAGGCGGCTCATGCCTAGTACGTTGTTCACGCTTTAGCGTGTCTTCGAACGCCATTGAACACGCTAAAGCGTGAACAACGTACGCGTTTCGCGTCACGGCATGTGTGATATGAGAAATGGACCGGTGGTAACACCCCTGAGGATTCCCCTTCCCACTCGGCGCGCTTTCCGCTAGCTAGGCACGGATGAGTTCACCCCAGGAGACCCAAAGCCCCGCCCTCGCCCAGTCCATTGGAGGCTGGCAGATCATGTTTTACGGCCTCGGCTCCATGCTCGGTGCGGGCATCTATGCCCTGATCGGCAAAGCCGCTGGAGGCCTCGGCAATGCCGTGTGGCTGGCCTTCCTCATGGCGATGATCGGGGCCATGCTCACCGGCCTGTCTTATGCCTGTGTGGGCGGACGCTACGCCAAGGCGGGTGGCGCGGCCTATGTGACGCATCGAGGTCTTGGCAAACCGCTGCTTAGTTATGTCATTGGCATCGCCGTGATGATGAGCGGACTCACCAGCATGGCCACGGGCTCGCAGGCCATCATCGGGCAGGTGAAGGAGTTTCTGGGCTGGAGCCTGGGTGACATGGAGATCAAACTGGCTTCCATCGGAGTGGTCTTCCTCGTCGGTTGCGTGATCTACCGCGGCATCCGCGAGAGCATGTGGCTGAACATTCTCTGCACGATCATTGAGGCCAGCGGCTTGATCTTCATCATCGTGGTCGGTGTGAAATACTGGGGTGGTGTGAACTATCTTGAGTCTCCCGGTGACACGGTGGCAGGCGGTGCGGGCTCGGGCATCACACTGGCGCTGGTGATGCAAGGAGCTGTCCTAACCTTTTATTCGTTCATCGGCTTTGAGGACATTTTGAATGTCAGCGAGGAGGTGAAGGATCCCGCGAAAAATGTGCCCTTCGGCCTGATCGGCGCCATGGTGCTCGCCACCTGCATCTATATGGCGGTCGCCATCACCGCCGTCTCAGTGGTGCCGTGGCAGGAACTGGCGAAGAGTGACGCCCCGCTGATGGAGGTGGCCCGCCGCGCCGCGCCCTGGTTCACGGGCATCAAGCCGGTGTATGCCTTCATCACCATCTTCGCCATCGGCAACACCGCCCTGCTGAACTACCTTATGGGTTCGCGTTTGCTCTACGGCATGAGCCATCAGGGCCTGCTGCCCTCCATCCTTCAGAAGGTGCATCCGGTCCGCAAAAGCCCGCACATCGCCGTGGGCGTGCTCTTCGTCATCGTGTCTGTCCTCATCCTCAGCGGGGGTGTGAAGGCGCTGGCGGAATCCACCGTGCTGCTGCTGCTCACGGTCTTCACCACGGTGAACATCTCTTTGATCGCGCTGAAGCGCCGCCGAGGCGAGCCAACCGGTGGTTTCGAGCCGCCGATGATCGTCCCGGTACTTGGAGCGTTTGTATGCGCCTCCCTCATCATCGTGCGCCTGCAGACAGCCATCACCAGTGGGGACGAAGCCCAGCGCACCGCACCGCTCATCGCCGGAGCCATCGTTCTGGTCAGCCTGGTGCTGTATAAGGTGCTGAAGCCAAGGAATGTGGTGGCGAAGATTGAGGATTAAAGACTCGAAGTCGTGCGCGGCATGAAAGTCCTGATCATTGTCGAAAACCTGCCTGTGCCGCTGGACCGCCGTGTCTGGCAGGAGGCTTGCGCGCTGCGGGACGCGGGGCATGTGGTCACCGTGATCTGCCCGCAAATGCGCGGCTATGTGCAGGCTGAGGAAGTGCTGGAGGGCATCCAGATCTACCGCCACTGGATCAGCGATGAGGCACGGGGCATTCGTGGATTCATCTTTGAGTATGCCAGCGCCCTGTGGGGTGAGATGCGCTGCACCTGGAAGGCCTGGCGGCGCGGCGGATTTGATGTCATTCATCTCTGCAATCCACCGGACCTGCTCTTCCTAGTGGCGCTGCCTTATAAGTTGTTCGGCGGTGTGAAGGTCATCTTTGATGTGCATGATCTCTGGCCGGAGATGTTTGAGGCCAAGTTCGGCAGACGTGGTCCGCTCTACTGGGCTGTGCGGCTGGCGGAACGGTGCACGCTCGCCCTGGCAGATGCGGTGATGGCCACGAACCAAAGCGTGCTGACCTCAGTGAAGCAGCGCGGACACAAGAAGGATGATGAGGTCTTCATCGTCCGCACTGCGCCGAGCAGCAGCATGAACACGGACGCGCCGGTGGATGACTCACTGAAGAGAGGCCGGCGATATCTCGTCGGCTACATCGGCGTGATGGGCAACGCGGACGGCGTGAACTACCTCATCGAGGCCGCGCAGCACATCGTGAAGACCCGGGGCCGTGACGATGTGCACTTCCTGCTCATGGGCAGCGGGCCAGAACACGCGGAGCTGGTGAAGCTGCGCGACTCGCTCGGCCTAACGAATTGCATCGATATGCCGGGTCGTGTCTCGAACGAGTATCTCTTCACCGGCCTGCAGACCACGGACCTCGGCGTGGCCTGTGATCCGATCAACGACTACAACGACCACTGCACCATGAACAAGACGCTGGAGTACATGGCCTTCAGCAAGGCGCAGGTGCTCTTCGGCACACGCGAGGGTCGTTTCTCCGCCGGTGATGCCGCGCTCTATGTCATGGAAAACAGCGCCGAAAGGCTCGGCGATGCCATTTTGGAACTGCTGGATGATCCCGCGCGCCGTGAACAGATGGGCCAACTCGGTCGTGAACGTCTCACCCACGAACTGAGCTGGGAACGAAGCGTGCAGGAACTGCTGAAGACCTACGCGAAAGCCACGAGGTAGGCTCCGTCGCTTCTGCGATTTCACGCCACCCAAAGTGGGACAGGTTTTTAACCTGTCTCTGCGAAGTCTGAACGATCACTTTTTAGTTAGGCCGCCTCGAGCTGTCCACCAGACAGGTTACAAACCTTCCCCGCTTTGGTCAAATCACCTGCTTGATCACATGCTGCTTCTCCACGCCAGTGAGACGCGCATCGAGACCCTGGAACTTGAAGTTCAGGCGCTCATGATCAATGCCGCACTGGTGCATGATCGTGGCGTTGATGTCATTCAAATGCGCGGGATCCGTGGCGATGTTATAACTGAAGTCATCGCTCTCGCCGTAGCTGATGCCACCCTTCACACCGCCGCCGGCCATCCACATGCAGAAGTTCCGCGGATGATGATCCCGACCATAATTCTCTTTGGTTAGGCCACCTTGAGAATAAACGGTGCGGCCAAACTCACCGCCCCAGATGACGAGCGTGCTGTCCAGCAGCCCGCGCTGCTTGAGATCCGTCAAAAGCGCGCCGATGGGCTGGTCGGTATCGCCACATTGCAGGCGGATGTCGCTCGGCAGATTGCCGTGCTGGTCCCAGCCGCGATGCAGCACCTGCACCACACGCGTTCCGCGCTCCACTAGACGTCGCGCGAGGATGGCACTGGCCGCGAAGGAGCCTGGCTGCAGCACTTCCGGGCCGTACATGTCGAGCGTGGCCTGACTTTCTGTCTTCAGGTCCACCAGCTCCGGCACACTCGTCTGCATGCGGAACGCCATCTCATACTGCGAGATGCGGGTCTGGATCTCCGGATCACCCAGCTTCGCAAAGCTGTGCGCGTTCATCTGCGCCAGCGTGTCCAGCATCGCCCGCCGATTCGTGCCCGACACACCCTCTGGATTCTGCAGATAGAGCACCGGATCTCCCACCGCGCGCAGGGCCACACCGCTGAACTTGCCGGGCAGAAAGCCGCTGCTCCACATGCGGGTAAACAATGCCTGCGCTGGTGCCTTCGCGCTCCACTTCGGCGTGAGCACCACAAAGGAGGGCAGGTCGTTGCTCTCGCTGCCGAGACCGTAGCTGAGCCATGAGCCGATGCTCGCATAGCCCGGCACCTCACGGCCCGTCATCACAAAGGTACACGCAGGATCATGGTTGATCGCGTTCGTGTGCGCCGTCTTGATCAGCGCGATGTCATCCACATGCTTCGCCGTATGTGGCAGCAGCTCGCTGACCCAACGTCCGCACTTTCCATACTGCGCGAACTTGAAAAGACTCGGCGCGATGGGGAAGCGCGCCTGCTTGCTGGTCATGCCGGTGAGGCGCTGGCCACCCTGCACACTCGGCGGCAGATCCTTGTCATACCACTCCTGCAACTGTGGCTTGTAGTCCCAGGTGTCGAGCTGCGACGGCCCGCCGTTCATGTGCAGATAGATGACTGCCTTCGCCTTCGCCGCGAAGTGTGGCAGCCCCGGCATCGGCTGATGCACCTGCGGGCTGGGTGCCGCGAAGGCATCGGGCCCCATCGCATAGGTCAAACCCAGCCCGCCCAGACGCAAGCCACTGTGCCCGAAGAACTGGCGGCGTGTCTGGAGGAGGTTCGATTCAAAGACGGGATCCATGTGAAAGAGAAACGCTCGTTGATGAGGCGGTGTTTTCAAAAGCCCCGTCCATTTGGTAGAAAGATCTCAGAAGGGCTTCTGAGGCGATGTAGCGGAACTCGTGAGAGTTCCGAAGGTCGCCAGCTCACTATGCCCTGCATTTCGGCAGACTGACGTCTGCCGCTACAACACCCGCTCTCACTTCTCCGCCACTTCGAGGAAAAGCTTCTCCAGTGTCGTGCGCGGATGTCCGGACCGTACCACCTTGGCCCCCTGCCCCTTGCTCTCCACCAGCGCCCGGATCTCCGCCAGCAGCTCAGGTGATGCATCTGCGAGCACGAGCTCGGTTTCATTCTCGACAGCGATGAGCTCCTCCAGATTCCCCTCACGCACCATCCGGCCGTGCGCCATGATGCCCACGCGGTCACACACCTCCTGCATCTGCTCCAGCAAGTGACTCGTGACCAGTACCGTGATCCCCTGTTCTTTAAAACCCAGGATCAAATCACGAATCTTGCGTGAGCCTGCGGGGTCCACGCCAGCGGTGGGCTCATCGAGCACCACCAACCGTGGCCGATGCAACAGAGCCTGCGCAAGACCGAGACGCTGCAGCATGCCCTTTGAATAACCGGATACGCGACGATCCGCCGCATCTTCGAGTCCCGTGATGGCCAGCATCTCCTTCGCGCGATCCTTGAGCGCTGCACCGCTCATGCTGCAAAGGCGACCGTAGAAGAGCAGTGTTTCGAGACCATTGAGGTGCTTGTAGAAATACGGGTTCTCCGGCAGGAAGCCCACATCGCGGCGGCTTTCCACCTCCGTGCTCGACTTTCCAAACACGGTCGTGCGTCCGCTTGTCGGCGTGACCAGACCGAGAATGGCCTTCATCGTCGTGGACTTGCCACAGCCGTTCGGGCCGATGAGGCCATAGACCTCGCCATCATTCACCGTGAGCGAGAGGTCACGCACCGCCGTGAAGGGTGCCTTGCCAATGCCCGCCTTGAAAACCTTCGTCAGGTTTTCCACAGTCACAGCAGGCGTTGTCGAGGCGGGGGGAGGCATCTGGTTGATTGAAAGAAAGACGGAGCTCCATGTCAATCCAAGCATTCAATAAGGTTTTATTCTCGCCGAGGATTCTCGTCGATGTAAGCCCCGAGAGTGCGGCCGAGGCCCGCGCCAATCTTACCGTAGCCTTCCACGGACATGACCGGGTAGTTCCAGCCGGTCTCCAGCGTCACGGAGATGGTGAAAGGGCCGCCATTTTGCCTCACCCAGCCGCTGCTCATGCGACCGCGCTCCTCATCCGTGGTCACGTAGGTGGCGAAGCGATACTTCGGCACCACCTTCACAGGCTCGGTGATGCTTGTGGCAGCGAGATCCATCCAGCGCTGGTAGTTCCGCTGCTGCATGCCCGTCATGCGCTCAAAGCCGAAGGGGCCGTAGAAATACACGGGGTCCGTCGCGCCCGGATTGTGCAGATCAATGAACACATCCAGCCCACGCTTCGCCTGAATCTCTCGGATCATCCCCTGTGCCGCCGCCACCTCGGGATAGATTGGCACGGCGGCCCAGTCGCGATTGTGATCGCGCGGGACCGACTCCTTGCCACCCGCACCCACCGCCACATTGTCCACATCCATGATCGGGATGAAGTGCAGGCAGGTCTTCGACCTAACTTCTTTTGCTTCATCACTTGCATACCAGCGGATGAATCCGCGCCCCACCTGGCTGCCACCCGCTTCCCAGGCATGCTGGCGAGCACCGATCCACACCTGATGCGGGGCATTCGCATCACCGATGCGGATGCCATTCACCGGGCGTCCGCCACGTGTTTTAGCGAGCTCGAATCGCTTCGCCTCCGGCAGCTTTGCCGCAATCTCCGCGAGCAGTGCCTCCGCATCCGATGGCACAAACGGCGGTCCCCAGGCAAAGCTCATCTGCGCCGAGGTGGCCTTGATCTTGTAGCTCATCGCCTTGTCTTCTGTGCGCGTGCCCGCATCACTCGGCGTCCAGGTTTTTCCATCGCTGCTGATCCATGCCTGCTTCGGCTGGCACCACGCCGCGGCGAGCACGTTCGTCTCACGAAACGGCTTCGTCTGCGCCTGCACCTCCAGCGTGACCTCATTACCCACCGTCAACCCATCCAGCTTGAAAAACCACCAGCACGGCCACCCGCGTCCCTCGCGGATCGCCGGCATGATGCGCAGGGTCTTCGTCGCCTCGTCCAGCTTCACCACCTCCGCATTACCGCCTTCAAAGTCGGTGAGCACACGCAGCTCGGCATGAAGAGGCAGCGCGAGCGCACCGAGCAGGAGCAGAGGGAGAAGGAATTTCATCGCCTCCTACATACGTCTCCGAAACGACAACCTTGAACTCATGTCGCAAGCAATGCTGATCGCTGATGCTCCATGGGATGAGTTAGTTCTCTGGCATTTTCATCTTGCCTCACGGTCGTTTTCTGGATCATTCTAAAGCGTGGCTATGAGGGTTCTTCCTTCTAACACTCGATTTAGAGTCCTCGCTCTCCACACTCTGCCGCGTTTGCCGGTCCTTGGCTGGCAAACGCGGCCTTTTTACGACCATGAATGCCATCTATCTCCGTCGTCGGCGCCAAGTGATGCTCAAAGAAGGCAACGGCGATCAACCGGACAGCATGCTGGCAGCCATGCAGAAGAACCTTGAGGCGCTCGGGTTCGTGATGAACCCGGCGCTCATGGACTCTGTCCGCACTCTCGACCAGGAAGTACTCGCTGTATTCTATCGCAGCCTCGTGAAGGATCTGGAGATGCTCGTCGGTGCGCATCGTGTGTTCAGCCCGATGTATCCCAACTTTCCCGAGCAGGTGAAGGAGATGCCCGAGAGCCAGCTCTATCTCAATGCTCTCATTCACTACATCACCCTGAAGCTCCCTGTCTTTGCCAGGAAAGACCGGCCAGGACTGGATGAGGAGACAGAACTCAAGGTGATCGGGCTCGGTGATCGCGAGGGCTTTGAAACCATCTTTACCCAGCTCGCGGGAGCCAAGACCTCACTCTCTCCGCAGGACAAGGAGGACTTGGTCTGGTTCGTGTCGCAGTATCGGGATCGCATCGCCAAGCTGCTGCCCGCGAAGATTCCCTCCAAGGAAAATCTGGCCGTGCTCGGAGCCGCGCTCCTGAGGTATGCGCCGGTGGCCGCTGAGGCACTGTCATCCTATGTCAAAACAGCGACGGATGTGCTGCGCCTCGCCGTTGCCATGTCGGATGGTGATGTGTCGCTCGCAGAGTCGGTGAAGTTTATCAAGTTCAACCGCGCTCAACGACGCATGCTCCTGTCCTGGCTTGAGCGCACGGGCAATCCGGTGGAGGACATGCTGCGCTGGAAGAAGCGCTGGATCCGGCTCGGCGAGCGCCTGCATCCCGGTGACTACGCTGAAAGTTTTCCCAAGACCTTCGCCGCCTTCAAGGCACTGCGAAACGATGAGAAGGTGGTCACCTTTAACAGCCAGATCGAGCAGAGCTTCTCCACTCAGGATGCGGGATCGGCTCTGACCTTGCTGGAATCACGGCCGGGTGACTTCGCCCGGCGGCTGGATCATCTTCTGCGTTCCACCTCTGACATAGCGAAGGTCCTGGAGGCTTTCCGTCTGCGCGCAGAGCGTGTGTCCACTCCGGTGCTGCTGCAGATGCTGGCGCACTTTCGTCAGCGCGACCATATGCCGGATCTGCGCATTTTCTTTCCCAAAGGAGAGGTCGGCAAGCTCCACGCCGCCGTCTGTAAACTGCCCGCCCTGGCCCACGGGGTGTCTTCGGAGGTGGCGACGATCTGTGAAGATACATTGGTTAGGCGCTTCGCCACTTTGCCGCCCCTCGGCCGCTGCCGGCTGGACGATGACATGAAGAAGTTCATGGTTCATCTCTCGCAGAGATCCGCCTCCAAAGCCCTGCGCACCATCACCCGTGGCAGCCGCCTGCCACTGCCAGAGGTCCAAGTGCTGCGCTTCTTCATCTGGTGGCGCAATGGCGGCAGCCGCACAGACATTGATCTCACTGCTGCCCTCTACGACCACGAGCAGCGCCATGTGGATCACCTGGCGTATTACAATCTGAAGAACTTTGGCGGATGTCACAGCGGCGACATCACGGATGCACCGCAAGGAGCCTCCGAGTTCATTGACGTGGAGCTGGACAAGCTCCGCGCCAAAAAGGTCCGCTACATTGTGATGATGATCTCCAGCTTCACATCACAGCCCTACTGCGATCTGCCGGAGTGCTTTGCAGGGTGGATGGCCCGGCAAAAAGCGGAGTCCGGAGAAATCTACGAGCCACGCACGGTCCTGGACAAACTGGATGTCTCCTCCAACACGCAGATCTGCATCCCCGCAGTGTTTGATCTCGAGGCCAGGGAAGTCATCTGGGCAGATCTGGCTCTCACGCGCCGGCCAGCGTGGAGCAACAATGCGCTCAACAACCTTTCATCCATGACGCTCATGCTGCGCTCGCTCACCACGCTGGCGAAGCCTGACCTTCACACGCTGTTCTCACTGCACATTCGTGCACGCGGTTCCCTGGCCTCTGCGGGTGAACCTGCGGATCAGGTCTTCAGCTTCAGTGAGGGCATCACTCCGCTGGATGTGGACCGCATCCGCGCGGAGTTTTTATAATCTGCAGGATGCTATAACTTCACTTCACAGGCACGCTCCACAGATGCTTGCCGGAGGTGATGAAGAGGGTCTTGCCATCCGGGCCGCCGAAGGCGCAGTTGCAGCATTCATCCGGCGAGGTGGGGATGAAGTCGATGAGCTTGCCGGAGGGTGAGAGGATGTAGCAGCCGGCCTTGAAGCGCGTGGTTTCGTAGTCGTTCGCGGTGTTCGTCCCAGCGGCGACGTAAATGCGGCCTGCCTTGTCCGTCTTCATACCATCGGGGCCGCGACTCTCCTTCCAGTCGAAGAGGACTTTGCGAGTGTCGTAGATCACATCGCCCTCTTCATCGAGTTCATAGCGCAGCAGCTTGCGCGAACCGCCGTGGGTGTTGTTATTGTTGTCGGCAATGTAGAGATAACGGTCGTCGGGCGAGATGAGAATGCCGTTCGGGCGCTCGGCACCATAGGTGTTCAGTCGCTGCACTTCGCCAGGCTTCTCGATGCGATACACGCCCTCGATGACATGTCTGGGCACACCGGCCTTCATGCTCGGCACTGACCAGATTTCCATGCCTTCCCTCGGACCATAGCGCGGGTCGGTGAAGTAGATGCGACCCTGTGAATCCATGCAAAGATCGTTAGGCGAGTTGAAGCGCTTTCCGCGAAAACGATCCGCCAGCACGGTAATGATTCCATTCTTCTCTGTGCGGGTCACACGACGCAGCCCCGATTCACAGGCCACAAGACGGCCTTCGCGATCAAACAGCAGACCGTTGGAGGCGTTGTGCCGGAACACCGTCGTGCGGCCCTCCGGGTCCATGCGGTTGATATGCTCGCCATCCGTGAAGTAGAGCGAGCCATTCTTCCACGCTGGGCCTTCACCGGCACCGATGAGACCATGGTCCTTCGGCTTCGCACCCGGGACAATCGGCGATGGCATGGTCGAGCATGAAGCGAGAACGAGCGGGACAAGCAGAAGAAGTGATTTCATGAAATGCATCACACAGGTTCTGAAATCGTTTGTCCACAATCAAGGCCGCGCTGCTCGCTTCAGGGCGCGTCGCGAGGAAATGAGGTAGCCAATCGCTCGATCAACCAATGCTTGCCGGTGGTCCAGCCCAGGAACATGCGGGCATCCGGCGGCGCTTCCGGTGATTGACCATTCACCGCGCGCTGCAGTCCCGCGATCATGGGCCACAGGGCTTCTTGCAGATGCGCGGGCTCTTTCATCAGCATCAGGCGCATCCAGCCCAAAAATTCCTGCTGGGTCGCGATGGCCAGGCCTGACAAGAAGTAGATCATCTGTCGCCACGCATAGGCCGCGTTCTTCACCATGATGAGCCGCGCATGATAATTGTCGCTCCGCTGTGCCAGGCGCCGGAGGATCCACTGCCAGCAGCGCTGTGCTGCCGGGGTGCGTTGCACGGGCAGATTCAATGCCTTCATGAGCACGGACAAATTCTGGGTGGTGAGAATCTGCTGCTGCTCGATCACCATGCCGTTGGCTGCCACATTGTAGGTCTGCTCAGGACCGGTCTCCGCACGTTTCCGGCATAACTCGCTGAACGAATCAAGCGCAGGCTGGGGGCGGGCACCTAACCAATTCCAAAATGTGGATGTCTCCCTGGGTTTGGGGATCTCCATCCGGCCCACCTCGGCGAAGTCGGCGCTGTAGTACACCTGGTAGAGTGTTCGTTGAAGCTCCGTCCCGGCCGCTTTCGCTGCGCGGAGGAACTTGGGGCCGAATTCACCCATGAAGATATCCGACGCGATCTCCTCCACCAACGGCAGATGCAGTTCCGCCTGCTTGGAAAGAGTGGAAAGCTCTCGCACGAGCCGGTTTGGCAGGATTGCGTGAGGGAAGGAAGACAAGGCGATAGTAGCGAGATCCTTCAGAGCAGTCGCGGCCACGCCAAGGGTGTCCTGGGTTTTCGCACGCCAAGGATCGACAGCTTTCACCCACGGTAGTTCTTCAATGCGCACCTGGCTTTCCAGGTTGAGCAGCAGCAATGAGCGGCGCTTGCGGAAGGCACGATACACATCTGCCTGGACTCGGCGGAGCGCGTCATCCGTGATGCCTGAGGCATGAATCTCAGCCGTCATCTTCGGCAGCACCAGGGCCAGTGATTCACCAGAAGTGAGCACGCCCTTGGAAACGAGGTTTTCAATGCTGTCGCGCTGCGCACGGATCACCTTCCAGGCGATGGACTCGGGCAGTGGCGTGTTCTGGACGGTGGCACAAAATTCATCCGGGGTAATGGGCGCGAGGTGTGATGTGGTATCCGTCAAGCCGACATCCTGTGGTAGCGGTGCCAGTCTGCGGGCAACCACCTTGGCGAGATCCGCATGCAATGGACCTGCCACGGCCCGCGCCTGCTGCTCACGTAACTGCAAGCGTTGCACGGAGCCGGGCTGGCCATGCTTTGCCAAGTAGCGCGCCAGGATCAAACGAATGCGGCCAAGATCCCGCCGGGAGATTTGGCTCACCTCAGGGAGCGCTGCTGCCAGCAGCTCGCGCAACTGGCAAAAATTGTCATCCTTTCGGTCAGGCTTGGCGCATCTGCGGTGCTCTTGGCGAACGCGTGCATAGTCTGCGAGTAGTGCCGACACCCGGGCTTCCCATCCCGCCGGATAGCGTGCACATGGCCAGCCGCCAATCACCGGGAAACGAGCGCTCGCATCCACCGGCAGGGGTTGCCCGTCAGGATCTCTGGCCAGGTCTGGTGGCTCACCTTCCACCGTTTCAAGAAGGAGGTCCACAAGCCGGTCCATCATCGGCGTCCAGACCGTGATCATCTCACGCTGCACGGCATAACGGTGCTGCTCTGCCATAGCATTCAGCGCGGCGACCGCCTCACCCGTGGTCTGCACAGACACCTCCGTGCTTGAACTTCGAGACGCCTTTGAAGGCACGGGGTAGAATCTCAACCGGTCAAAGAAGGGTGAGATCTCCTTCAGCACAGCGGCGGCGGCTTCAGGCTTCTCCTGCTGCATCAGCCAGGTGACCACTAGCAGCGCGCCTTCTTCAGGGACGGTGATCTCATAACGTCCATTGCCCAACCATTCGGCAAGGACAGTCATGCCTTGAGAGCTGAGAAAGAATGAATGGATGGCTGCCCGCCCGCTCTCGGCAGCCAGGCCAAGTCCTTGAAGGATCGCCAGCTCGTGCTCACGCATCGGACCTCCGGCCAGCAGGTTCCCGGTCACAAATCCTCCGGTGACCACCTCTGGAGTCGCCCACACAGGCACGCCTTCCACAGGGTGCCGCGAGCCTACCGCAAAGGCACCTGAGCACATGCCTTGGAGCACGGCCTGCCATTTCTCAGCCTTGGCCACAGCGCGCTCACGAATGGCGGCATCCTGATGGGTGTCGACAGCGCCCAACGCCTTGAGCAGCTGACCCGCCGCATAACCGGGCCCTGCTTTGATCGGTGATGTGAATGAATCTGAAGGCATGATGAACAGACAGGATCCAGGGGCTGGAGTTGAACCAGCTCCCTCTCGGTCAGAAGCCGAGCGCTCTAACGTTGAGCTACCCTGGAGTGATGAGGCTGAAGCTCTCCAGCTTTGGCCGCGTTCATCCGATCGGCAAGCATTCAGTCACCCAATCAATCAAACCTTGATGGCGTGAGATAACCGGCCCGCTGTGATGCATGGAACAAACATTCCGAGACGTTCTGTGCACGATGAAGATCTCGCTCCTCTTATCCCTCCTCGGCACCACCTGTCTCGCCGAATCCAACTGGCCGCAGTTTCGCGGTGATGGCGGACTGGGACTTGGCACGGGCAAGCCGCCGGTGGAGTTCTCGGCAGAGAAGAATCTGAAGTGGAAGGTGGAGGTGCCGCTTGGGCATTCATCACCTTGCATCTGGGGAGACAAGATCGCGCTTACAGGCCTGGATGGTGGAAAGCTAGTCACCTCTTGCCTCAGCCGCAAGGATGGCAGCGAGCTCTGGCGCGCGGCGGCTCCAGCGGAAAAGATCGAGAACGCACACCGCATCGGCAGTCCAGCCGCACCGACCTGCTGCACGGATGGCGAGCACCTCATCTCCTACTTCGGCTCTTATGGCGTGCTGGCGTATGACTGGAAGGGCAAGGAGCTGTGGAAGAAGCCATTGCCTGCGCCGGTGGTGGAGTTCGGCACCAGTGCCTCGCCGGTCATCGCGGATGGAAAGGTCATTATCGTCGCGGACCAGGACATCGGCAGTTGCATGATCGCGCTGGACGTGAAGACGGGCGCAGAGGTGTGGAAGGTGGATCGCAACGAGTTCCGGCGCGGCTTTTCCTCACCTTTCATCTGGAAGCATGACGACCTCGAGGAGCTCATCGTCTGCGGATCGCTGTGGACACGCAGCTATGATCTGAAGGATGGCAAGCAGCGCTGGAGCGTACGCGGCATGGCGCGTGTCTCCAATGCCAGCCCGATAGCGGCCAATGGAGTGCTCCTGCTGGTGAGCTGGAACGTCGGTGGTGATGAGGATGACCGCGTGCTCATGGAGCCGCATGATGTCTTCCTCGCCGCGAATGATGCCGACAAAGACGGCCTGCTTACGCTGGAGGAGTTTCCCAAGGGCAAAATCAAAGATCGTTATTCCCAAATCGATGCGAACAAGGACGGCAAGGTCACGAAGGAAGAGTATGAAGTGCTGCGCGGCATGTTTGCCGATGCAGTGAACCAGCTCTTTGCCATCAAGCCGGGCGGCAGCGGCGACATCACGGGCACCCATGTCGTCTGGCAGCAGGGCAAGCACCTGCCCTATGTGTCATCGCCCGTCGTGGCGAATGGACGTGTCTTCACGATGAAGAGCGGCGGGCTCGCCAGCGCTTACGATGCCCAAAACGGCAGCCCCATTTATCAAGCGGAGCGTGTGGATGCCTCGGGTGACTACTATGCGTCTGCCGTCACGGCGGATGAACGGATCTATCTTGTGTCCCAGCGCGGCACCGTGGTCGTGCTGGATGCGAAGAGCGACACGCTGAACGTGCTCGCCCGCAATGAGCTCAAAGCCCCCGTCTTTGCCTCACCCGCGATCCTCGATGGCGTGATCTATGTACGCACGGACAAGAACTTGATGGCCTTTGGACTGTAGAGTGGTCCGCACAGTCGTAGGACGACCGTGTCTCGCCTCGCCAAGTGGGCGAGGCCGGTCGTCCCTGAGCAGGTTGAGCGCTCGAAGGGATTGCGAATGACTTGAATGTGAAATTCGCAGACGGGTCGTGTTGGTCGCCTCGTGGGGGACGGGCGGGCTACGCCACGCCCATCCTATGAGGTAGGTGGCCACGATGCCGCATTTAGTCTGTCTTTGCTCTTCCCATCTGGAAGACAAACTTGTTAGGATGAATCCCCGACTCTCCATGGAAACCCCGCTCTCGCCTCTCGATTTCGCACGTCGTGCACGCCGCCTTTATGCTGACCGGGAAGCGGTGGTGGATGGGGGCCGGCGCTTCACGTATCGCGAGTTCTTTGAGCGTTGCGACCGGTGGTCAGCGGCGCTGCAGAAGCTCGGGCTGAAGGCGGGAGACAGGATCGCGAGCATCGCGCCGAACACGCACGCGCATCTGGAGTCGTTTTATGCCGTGCCGCAGATCGGCGCGGTGGTGGTGCCGATCAATTTCCGCCTAACAGCGGATGATTTCGCCTATATCCTCAATCACAGCGGGGCGCGGATGGTGTGCGTGCATGAGGACTACCTCGATACCGTGGACAAGATCCGTGACCGCGTGCCAGGGGTGGAATACTTCGTGGCCTTCACTGGCAGACGCGAAGGCTGGCTGGACTACGAGCGCACATTGGCGGCCAGCGAGCCAGACTTCGTGCATGCGGAGATCTGCGAGACGGCGATGATCGCGCTGAACTACACGAGCGGCACCACGGCGAATCCGAAAGGCGTGATGGTCACGCATCGCAACACGGCGATGAACCTCATGGGCCATCTCATGCACACGCGCATCACCAGCGCCGACCGCTATCTTTGGGTGCTGCCGATGTTTCATGCGAACGGCTGGACCTTCGTCTGGACGATGACGGCGGTGGGCGGACTGCATGTCTGTCTGCCAAAGGCAGACCCGAAGCTGATCTTTGAAACCATCACGCGCCATGACATCACGCTCATGTGTGCCGCACCGACGGTGCTGATCAGCATCGCCAATGCGCCGAAAGAGTGCCGGAAGCAGGCACCGCGAGGCGTGCGTATCTTCACCGCAGGGGCGCCGCCGGCAGCGGCGACGATTGAGAAGGTGGAAGGCGAGCTCGGCTGGGAGATCACGCACGTTTACGGCCTAACCGAAGTTTCGCCCATTGTCACGATCAGTGAGGTGCGGCCTGAGCATGCATTGCTGGATGCGCGCACGCGGGCCAGCATCAAGGCACGTCAGGGCGTGGAGTATCTGGCGAATGCGGAGGTGCGCGTGATCGATGACCAAGGCGCCGAAGTGGCCAAGGATGGCGCGACGATGGGTGAGATCGTGATCTGCGGAAATGCGGTGATGAAGGGTTACTACAATGATCCCGAGGCCACCGCGAAGGCCATCCGCAACGGCTGGTTTCACAGCGGCGATGCGGCGGTGGTGCATCGGGATGGCTACATCGAGATCCGGGACCGCTGGAAGGACATCATCATCAGCGGCGGCGAGAACATCTCCTCCGTGGAGGTCGAAGGAACACTGCTGCGCCATCCCGAAGTTCAGGAAGTCGCCGTGGTCGGCATGCCGCATGAGAAGTGGGGCGAGACGCCGCAGGCCTTCATCGTGCCACGGGCAGGTGCCTCTCCCGCTGAGGCGGATCTGCGCACCTTCTGCCGCGAGCATCTCGCGCATTTCAAAGTGCCTCACGGTTTCACCCTGGTGAATGAACTGCCCAAGACCGCGACGGGCAAGATCCAGAAGTACGTGCTGCGCGGTGGCAGGGCAAACATCACGAAGCAGTGAAGCCTTATGTAGCGGAAGACATCAGTCTTCCGAAATGCTGGGCATGTTGAGCTCACTCACCCAGACGGAACTCTCACGAGTTCCTCTACGTGAGACCCCTTTTCCTTGAATGTTAGACAGGATGCTGAGAGCATGCGCGGCACGGCATGCTGTTTCTTCGACGTCTCACCCTTCTCTCGCTCGGCCTTCTGGCCGTTGGCGCACGGGGGCAGTCGTTTGAGGACACCCTTGGACTGCAGCCGGTGCACATCACCCTGGATGAGGCCGTGCGCGGGGTCATGGAGAAGAGCCTCGATGTGCGCATCGAGTGGCTGAACTGGGCCGTGGCCGATGAGCAGACAGACGTGGCGCTCGGCAAGTTCGAGCCCTCCTACTTCCTCACCTCGAACTGGCGTGAGTCGAACCTCCCGCAGAACTCGCTCGACTATGTGCAGACGGGAGGGATCATCATTCCGCTCACGGAGCCGCGGCTGTTCATGCAGCAGAGCCTGCTCACTCAAACAGGCATCCAGGGCAAGCTGCCGACAGGCACCGAGTACCAGATCTACGCCAGCACGGGCGTGTTTCGAAACGATCTCAACCGCCAGCGGCCCCCGGCGATTTTTTATCCTGAGTATGCGGCGGCCGTCGGCATCGGATTGAAACAACCTTTGTTACGCGATTTTGGTCCTTCCGTGAACCTCGCGGAATTGCGGGTGAGCCGGAAAAACGCGGCCATCGCGGACGCGAAGTGGGAGCTGCAGTTCCAGCGTTCGCTGGGGCAGGTGATCGTGCAGTATTTCCAGCTCATCTTCGCCGTGGAAAATGTGGAGGTGAAGCGGGAGGTCGCCGCCTTTGCCCGCACTCTGGTGGCGGAGAACCAGAAGCGGCTCGAACTCGGGCTGTTGTCTCCCGCGGACGTGCAGGAAGCAGAGGTCGCGGTGGCCGTGGCGCGTGAGGAGGTGATCACCGCGCTTGGGGTGGTGGTGGAGAAGCAGACAGCCCTGAAGACGCAGATCCTGGGCACGGTGGATGAAGGCGCGGGCGTGGTGTTTTTGCCCAAGGACTCTCTGCCCATCATCTCGCCGCTGCTAGATCGGGCGAAGCACTTGCAGAGTGCCTTGCAGCGGCGGCCGGATCATCGCAGTGCCTTGGAGGAGGCGGAGAAACAGGCCATCGTGGTGAAGTACATGCGCAATCAACTGCTGCCGCGCCTGGATCTGCAGGCCACTTTGACGGCCAATGGTTTGAGCGGCAGTTATGGCAATGCATTTGAGCGGGCTTTCGAGCGCCAGGGCTATGACACCCAGGTGGGTTTCCAGTTCAGCATCCCGCTGGGGAACCGCACGGCGAAGGCAAATCGTAACGCGGCGGAGTACAGGCAGCAGCAGGCCATCCTCAACATCGCCCGCAGTGAGCTGACCATCTCCACGGAGCTGGACACCGTGCTGGCGCAGGTGCGCACGGCCCGGGCCAAGATGGAGTCCACCCGCGAGAGCGAGCGGCTGGCGGGGCAGCTTTTGGAGACGGAGCGCAAGCGGTTGGAGCAGGGTCTGGCCCGCACCTTTGACGTGCTGCGGGCTCGCGCAGCCCTGGCGGAGGCCCGGACACGGCATCTGGCGGCACATGCGGATTACAACCAGGCTGCCACAAATCTGCACCTCGTGGCAGGCACCCTGCTTGAGCGCCACGGCATCCGGATCGACCGCGGCAGTCCCCAGCCCAAGGCGGTCCGGATCTCCACCAAATAGCGCCGCCCGCACCCCGGGATGGACAAAGGGCGATTTCTCCCCACCATGCGCGCCCCTTTTCCAGCTTGCTTTTGAAAGTCCTCGTCCTCATCCCCAGCTACAATACCGGCCGCATCCTGCCCCAGACGGTGACAGACGTCCTGGCGCAATGGCCGGACGTCTGGGTGGTGATCGATGGCAGCACGGACGGCAGCACCACGCTGCTGGACCCGCTGAAGCAAAGCCACCCCGGACTGCAGGTCATCGTGATCGAGAAGAACGGCGGCAAGGGCGCTGCGGTGCTGCATGGCATCAAGCTGGCCGATGAGGCCGGTTACACCCATGTGCTCACCATTGATGCCGATGGCCAGCACCCGGCGGAGGACATCCCGCACTTTCTGGAGCTCGCAAATGAGCATCCCGAGGCCGCGCTCATGGGCTGCCCGGTCTTCGGCCCCGAGGCCCCTCAGCTCCGCGTGCAGGGCCGCAAGCTCTCCAACGGCTGGACGAACATCGAGACGCTGAACTGGGGCATCCCGGACTCGCTTTTTGGCATGCGGCTGTATCCCATCCCGGCCCTGATCAAGGCCTTCCGCGGCACCCTCTGGGCGCGCCGGTTTGACTACGATACCGAGATCGCCGTGCGCCTGGCCTGGCAGGGCGTGCCCATGAAGGCCGTGCCTACGAAGGTGCGCTATCTCACGGCTGAGGAAGGCGGCGTGTCTCAGTTCCGCTACTTCCGGGACAACACCCTGCTCACCTGGATGCACGCGCGCTTGCTGATTGGCTTCTTCTGGCGTGTGCCGTATCTTTTGCTACGCGGCCGCAATCCGCTCAAGTCATGACTCCCACTCCCGTCGTCGCCAGCTCCCAGGCCCTGGAGGACATCGCATGCCTGTGTGATGCACGCTGGGATCATTTTTACACGAAGGCCAAGCTGGGCAGCGATCCTGTCTACTCCGCAGTCGTTCGTGAGGTGCAGGACTCCCCGCTGCCCCTGCTGGACATCGGCTGCGGCATCGGCCTGCTGGCGCATTACCTGCGTGCCTGCGGCCTGAGCAGCCCTCTGACGGGCTTTGACTACGACCCGCGCAAGATCCATTCCGCCCGCCAGATGGCCACGAAGGCCGGGCATAGTGATCTGTCCTTTGCCTCCGGGGATGCGCGCACGGGTCTGCCCGAGTTCAGCGGTCATGTGGTCATCCTGGACATCCTCCAGTTCTTCACCGAGGCCGAGCAAGACGCGCTGCTCACCATCGCCGCCAGCCGTGTGGCTGCCGGTGGCAAGCTCATCATCCGTTCCGGCTTGCGGGATGAATCCTGGCGCTTCCGCGTGACCGTGCTGGGAGACTACCTCGCCAAAGTCACCTTCTGGATGAAAGCCGCGCCCACCCGCTATCCCGAGGCCGACCAGTTCCGCCGCGTGCTCAATGCCGCCGGCCTGAACGTGCGCCTCGAGCCCATGTGGGGAGGCACTCCATTTAACAACTACCTGATTGTCGGGGAGAGGTGAGGTCGCCCCAAGGGGCTCCATTTTCCATGCCGTGGTAACATGATGCCGCAGCCACGGGCTACGGCAGGGCTTCAACACCCTCCTTCAGGGCCTTGAGCCAGAGCACTGACGCCATCATCAGCACGACTCCCATGAAAATGTAGGCCGGCCGCAGATTCGTCGGATCCATGTGGCCGATGCTGTGCTCGATAACTGTCGCGGACACGGCACCGCCGACAAACAGGACGATGCACATGAACCATGCCTTGTGAACTCGTGACGTTTGAAAATCCTCTCTGGGCTGAGGTGCGGAAAAACCTCCCAACGCCGCGAAGACACCCAGCAATGCGGCAAGTAGCAGCACCCGGCGAAGACTGAAATCAAACTCCATGAGCGGGTGGCGAAGCCTTGATGCGAGGGGTTCCTTTGTGCGCGCTGAAGTCGATCTGCTTCATCTGGGCGAGTATTAAGATTTCGCGGCGGTCGGCTGGATGCTCGTCGATGGACTGCCATTTGTTGGCTGCTCGCAGAGTCGTGAGCACCTGCTGAAGACGCGCTTCCAGCCCGGACTCTGCGGTCAGACGCTGCTGGAGATGTTTCCAGGCCTTGAGGAGAAACAAAGGTCCGCCCAAACAGATCTGGCTGATCATGTAGGCGGGGCCGGTGACACGGTGGGCATAGATGTCCGTCCAAACAGCGCCGCCACTGTCGTCGCCCAAATCGTGGAAAAGGGACGACTCGACGTAGCTCTTGAAGCCATCGCCCTTCTGCCATTGCCGGTAGCCTGACCACGTGATCGCCAGCATCGCTGCGGGTGCGAGCCAGGACTGCCAGCTCGCCGAAAGGCTCAGCATCTTGAAGATGAATGTCAGACCGTAGGCAAAAAACATCCAGGCGATCCCATAACAAACAATGCTGAAAATCACCAGGCCGATGGCTTTGAGAATCTGGGCGCGATTGTAGGCGGCGATCATCCACACATAGCTACTTCATATCCGAAGATCAGGTCAAGCACCTACGTGTTCATCCCGACGCACAATCCGCGAACACGCTCTGGGTGATTATTCCTTGATCCAAACAAGCCACACCAAAAGCCAAAGTAAAACGAGAGAGAAGATGAATCCAAGAAGACGAGAGGTGATGCCATAAAGCATCGCAGATCTACCGCCGCGTTTGCGCCACTCTAGATGCATCTCCCGACGGTATGAAGCCGACAAAAGATAGCGCCAGCCTGATGCCATGAGCTTCAACAACGCAAGCGTTCCGCGATTCCTGTAGCTGGGACCTATTCTAAGCATGGGTGTGTGGAGATCGTTCGGCTCGAAGCTCACACTCATGAGTTAACACGCCTTCCGTGAGCGAGGCGATTCGAAGAACTCGCCCAAAAAATAACCGAGCGGCCGATTGGAAAGATCCAAAGGGCCGCTCGGCGGATCATGAGAGTGGTCTCTCAAACTTTACACGTGGATCGGATGTCCCTTCGCCACTTCAGTGGCTTCCTTGACCATTTCCGACAGGGTCGGATGGGCGTGGATGGTGGCTTCGATCTCGTCCCAGGTGGCTTCGAGGTTCATGGCGAGGCCGATCTCGGCCACCATTTCCGTACACTCGCTGCCGACCATGTGGGCGCCGATGATCTCACCATGCGGCTCGCCGTAGATGATCTTCACGAAGCCTTCGGGTTCGCCGGCCGCGAGGGCCTTGCCGCTGGCCTGGTAGGGGAACTTGCCGATCTTGAACTTGAGGCCCTTTTCCTTGGCGGCGCGCTCGGTGAGACCGATGCTGGCCACCTGCGGATGGCAGTAGGTGCACCCTGGGAAGACGGTGACTTTCTTCGGCTTGTGCTTGGCGAAGAGGCCTTCCACGCACTGCACAGCCTCATAGCTGGCCACGTGGGCGAGCCAGGGTGGCCCGATGATATCGCCAGCACCGTAGATGCCCTTGACGCTGGTCTGGTAGTTGTCGTCGGTCTGCAGCCAGCCGCGGTCGGAGAGCTTCAGCTCGATGCCGCCGGGGAGTACGGGGGACACGCCGATGGCGACGAGGGCCACCTCGGCCTCGAGGGTTTCATTGGCGGCGCCTTCGACGGTGATCTTCACGCCTTTGCCGTCCTCGGAGGTGCCGGTCACCTTGGTGTTGGTGAGGATGCGGATGCCGGCCTTGGTCAGGCTTTTCTCGACGGTCTTGCTGACTTCGGTGTCCTCGACCGGGAGGATGTCCGGCATCATCTCGACCACGGTCACCTTCGTGCCGTAGGCATTGAAGAAGTAGGCGAACTCGATGCCGATGGCACCGGCGCCGATGACGATGATGCTCTTCGGCTGCTTCGCCAGGGTCATGGCCTCTTTGCTGCCAATGACGGTGGTGCCATTGAAGGGGAAGCCAGGCATCGGGCGGGTTTTCGCACCGGTGGTGATGAGGATGTTCGCGGCCTCATGGGTTTCCTTTTTGCCGTCGGCGGCGGTCACTTCGACCTTGCCAGCGGCAGGGATGCTGCCGGTGCCCTTGAGGTAGTCGACTTTGTTCTTCTTGAAGAGGAACTCGATGCCCTTGTTCAGCTTGTCGCTGACGCCACGGCTGCGGCCGATGACCTTGGACCAGTCATACTCCAGGCCGCTGATCTTCAGGCCGAACTCGTCCGCGCGATGCGTGAGGGTGTGGTACAGCTCAGCGTTCTTCAGCAGGGCTTTGGTAGGAATGCAACCCCAGTTCAGGCAGGTGCCCCCGGCGCGGTCGTTTTCAACGCAGGCCACTTTTTTGCCGAGTTGCGCTGCGCGGATGGCTCCGACGTAGCCCGCAG